>CAVTTF010000019.1:0-88672 GCA_963737565.1 uncultured Actinomycetes bacterium | reverse complement strand
CCTCGAGTGGGACGAACTCGGGGCCGACGCCGGGACGCGTGATCTCGGCGTAGAGCATCGGATCCATGTTGGGCAACGTCGCGATGCCGACCTGCAGCCATTCATCCTCGCCGTTCGGGCCGGCGTCCGGGCCGCCGACGCCGATCCACGCAGCGGCGTGCCCGGCTTCGACTTGCGGGCGTTCCAGCACCGTGATGCGCGCGCGAACGCCGTGTCCCTTGACCTTGGCCTGGTGTCCGGCGTACGCGTAGCCGTTGGAGCCGTGGCTGCCCGCGCCGCAGCCAACCGGGCCGGCGCTCGCGACGCCGTTTGCGAACGCGGCAATCGCGGCGAGGGCTGCAATCACACCGAGGTGTGCGACCTTCACACCGCGTGGATCGACCTCCTTCGAGGGACTCTCATCCCTCGAAGTCGGGATCAAGCCGCTGGAGAGCGCCCCCTTACAATGCGCCGCATGGCCAGGACCGAGGATCGAGGGCTGTTGCGCTCCCTCACCGAATGGCTGACGGCCTACAGCGCCTCGCCGGAGCGCGGCGACGAGCTGACGTCATCGATCTCGGGCGCCGAGAACGAGCCGCTCTACACCCCCGAGAACGTTCAGGTCGACTACGACCGCGATCTCGGGTACCCGGGTGACTACCCGTTCACGCGCGGCGTGTACCCGTCCATGTACCGGGGGCGCCTGTGGACGATGCGCCAGTTCGCCGGCTTCGGCACCGCCGAGGAGACGAACGGCCGCTTCCGCTACCTGCTCGACCACGGCCAGACGGGCCTCTCGACGGCCTTCGACATGCCGACGCTGATGGGCTACGACTCGGACCACGGCCGCTCGCTGGGCGAGGTCGGGCGCGAGGGCGTAGCGATCGACTCGCTCGCCGACATGGAGACGCTGTTCGCGGGGATCCCGCTGGCCGACGTGTCGACCTCGATGACGATCAACTCGCCGGCGGCGATCCTGCTCGCGTTCTACCTGTGTGTCGGCGAGCAGCAAGGCGTCTCGCGCGACCTGCTCCGCGGGACGATCCAGACGGACATCCTCAAGGAGTACATCGCGCAGAAGGAGTACATCTTCCCGCCCGAGCCGTCGATGCGGCTCGTCACCGACATGGTCGAGTTCTGTACGCGGGAGATGCCCCTGTGGCATCCGATCTCGATCTCCGGCTACCACATTCGCGAGGCCGGCTCGAACGCGGCGCAGGAGCTCGCGTTCACGCTGGCCGACGGCTTCACCTACGTCGAGTGGGCGATCGCGCGCGGGCTCGACATCGAAGACTTCGCCCCGCGGCTCTCGTTCTTCTTCAACGCCCACCTCGACTTCTTCGAGGAGATCGCCAAGTACCGAGCGGCCCGCCGGATCTGGGCGCGCGAGCTGCGCGAGCGCTACGGAGCGCGCAGCCCCCGGTCGTGGCTGATGCGCTTCCACACGCAGACCGCCGGCGTCTCCCTCACGGCTCAGCAGCCCGAGGTGAACATCGTCCGCACCGCGATCGAGGCGCTTGCGGCCGTGCTCGGCGGCACGCAGAGCCTGCACACGAACTCGTACGACGAGGCGCTCGCCCTGCCGACCGAGGACGCCGTTCGGATCGCGCTGCGCACGCAGCAGGTGATCGCGCACGAGACCGGGGTCGTGAACACGATCGACCCGCTCGGTGGCTCCTATTACCTGGAGGCCGTGACGAATCGCATCGAGGCGGAGGCGTACGACTACTTCCGCCGGATCGAGGAGCTCGGCGGCATGGTCGAGGCGATCAAGCAGAACTTCCCCCAGCGCGAGATCGCCGAGGCGTCCTTCCGCTACCAGCAGGAGGTCGAATCCGGGCGCCGCGTCGTGGTCGGCGTCAACCGGTACGTCCTCGAGGACGAAGAGCCGCTGACGCTCCTCAAGGTCGATCCCGCGCTCGAGACGAAGCAGATCGCAGATGTCCAGGCCGTACGGTCGCGACGCGACGCTGCCGCCGTCGAGGCAGCGGCTCGCCGCGCTCAAGGCGGCCGCCGCGCGCGAGGACGTCAACCTGATGCCGTTGATCGTCGACGCCGCGCGGGACTACGTGACGATGGGCGAGATGTGCGACGCGCTGCGCGAGGTGTGGGGCGTGTGGCGGGAGACACCGGTCTTCTGAGGCGCCGGGTTTCGCCCGGCGAGGGCGAGGCAAGCCTCGCCCCTACGCATTTCACGGAGCGCACGAACGGTGTAGGGGCCGGGCTTGCCCGGCCCTCGCCCGAAGGGCACTGTTCCTACGGCGCTTAACCCGGCGCTAACTCTGCTCGGAAAGCCGTCGTCTACCCTGAGGAACCGATGCAGCAGAGCACCAAGAGATCACTTTCCAGGGCCCTGCCGTGGGTGGCGGGCCTGGTCCTCGTAGCGGGGATCGTCGCCTTCTCGACCGTCTACCTGTTCGACACGGGAACGAGCGCCGACGAGAAGATCACGGTGCGCGAGACGGGCGCCGCGATCGTCCCTGAGCAAAAGGCGACGGTCGTCCTCGACCCCTCCGCGCGCCAAGTCGCAGGGCGCTTCATCCTGACCGCCGTCGCGCGCGAGCATCTGGCCGAGTCGTACGAGCTGACCCATCCCGAGCTTCGCCAGGGCATGTCGCTGAAGGAATGGGAAACGGGCAACATCCCCGTTCAGTACTACCCTGCAGATGCCATCGACACGGCGACGTTCAAGATCGACGAGTCGCACGCGGACGAGGCGCTGCTCGAGGTGGCGCTCGTGCCCAAGGACGGCGCCGAGGTGAAACCGCAGATCTTCTTCATCGGCCTCAAGAAGGTGAAGGGGAAGTGGCTGGTCGACTACTGGGCGCCGCGTTCGTCCATCGCGGTCCCGGTGACGAGCGACTAGAGGCGCGCGGCGTGGCGGGCAGACTGTCGTCGCCCCGCTTTCGCCGTCGAGCGCTGAGGCTGTCCGGGCTCGCCGTCGTCGCAGGTGCCGCCGCTCGTCGTGGCGGTGCTCTTCTGGAACACAGGGCGCAACTTCGACACGCCGGTGAGGCCCAACGAGCCGGGGATCGTCCCCGAGGTGAAGCAGAACGTCGCCCTCTCCGTCGACGAGCGCGCGGCAGGTTCTCGACACCGCTGCCCGCTTCGTCCGAACTGCCGTGCGCCGGGAGCGCACGGTGGAGTCCTTCGAACTGGTCAGCGCGGAATTGCGCAGCGGGTACACGCGCCGCCAGTGGGCGAACGGGGACATCCCGGTGCAGCCGTATCCCGTCGACGCCGCGCGCTGGAAGATGGACTACACCTACGGCGACGAGGTCGGGCTGTCGGTGTACGTGATCCCGGACCGGGGCGAGGCGCTCTCCCCGATGGTGTTCCTGCTCTCGCTCACGCGGGCGCCGTCCGGCGCGTGGCTGGTCGACTCCTGGGTGCCGAGGCCGGGCGCGAGCCCCAGTTCCTCCGCCGCGACGCAGTCGTGGTCGTCCGCTGCCGGTCCGGCCGCCGCCGTGGGGACGAACAGCGCGCCGCCGCCGGCCCGCTCGGGCCGCATGTCGGGAATCTGGCTCGCGGTCCCGTTCGCACTGCTGCTCTCGGGCCTCGCCTTCGGGCTGTTGCACATGGCCTATGAGCGACGCGCCGACGCGCGCGCCGAACGGGCCTACCGCGCCGAGCGGTCGAGCTCGAGCTCGAGACCGTCGTAGGCCAGCTCGAACCCGTTCTCGAGCGGCAGCTCGGCGGGCCGGTGCGTCAACAGCAGCCGCCGCGCGCCCGAGCTGTGATGTGCCGCCAGCGCTTCGTCGAGTGACAGGTGACCGCGGGGAAGCCCGTCGTCCTCCCCGCGCATGAGCGTCGCTTCGCAGACGAACAGATCGGCGTCGCGCGCCAGTTCGGTGAGACGGTCGCTCGGGCCGGAGTCGCCCGAATACGCGACGGTCGTGCCGTCCCGCATGACGCGGAACCCGTACGTCTCCAGGGTGTAGTGGGGGAGGCGCAGCGGAATCACTTCGAAGCTGGCCGCGTCGAACGGCTCCCCGTCGCGGTACTCGCGGAGCTCGAAGACGCGCTCGAACATGTCCGGGAAGCCCAGCCGCGTGCCCAGTCCCTCGAGATGCTCGCGGCCACCCTCGTAGACCCAGAGCGTCGGCCGGGCGACCTTGCCGTTCGTCGCGCGGTACATGCTCCCCCACACCCAGGGCACGAGATCGCCCCAGTGGTCGAGGTGGAAATGCGTGATCGCGATCGCGTCCACGCGCGGCCACTCCTCCGCCGCCCGCAGTCGCGAGAGCACGCCCGGGCCGCAGTCGAGCAGGAGCCGTTCGCCCTCTCGCGACTCGAGCAGGTACCCCGAGTGCGCTCCGCCCGGGTTGGGCCAGGCGGGGGACGAGCCGATGACCGTGAGCTTCACCTTCGTATACCTTGCCGTTCGTGGACGCGAAGATCCGGGTTGTGATCGCCAAGCCGGGGCTCGACGGCCACGACCGAGGCGCGAAGATCATCGCACGCGCCCTGCGGGACGCGGGCATGGAGGTGGTTTATACCGGCCTCCATCAGACGCCCGAGCAGATCGTCGAGACGGCGATCCAGGAGGATGCGGACGCGGTCGGCATCTCGATCCTCTCCGGAGCGCACATGACGCTCGTACCGCGGATCCTCGAGGGCTTGCGCGCGAACGAAGCCGAGGATGTGCTCGTGGTCGTCGGGGGCACGATCCCGACCGAGGACGCCGAGGAGCTGAAGGCGATGGGCGTGGCGGAAGTGTTCACACCCGGGCGCACCGACGAGCGAGATCGTCGACTTCCTGCGCGGAGCCGTCACAGTCTGACGCAGCGGGTCCGATGCCGGAGGGCGTCTGGCGACCGAGCGCGCATTAGCGCTTCGTGACGCGCGTCACGGTCGAGCGCGCCGGGGCGCCGCGGAGCATCGCCTCGGTCGCGACGGCCGGAGCCGTGAAGACGGTGAGCGCGACGCGTTCCGTCCGCTGGGGAATCGCTGCGGGCCGCCCTGCACGGCGGTGAGGATGTCCGCGTCGAGCGCCGCCTCGTCGGGCACGGTGAGGGTGATCGCGCGCGGGTCGAGCTCCGTCCAGCGCCCGTTCGGCCACCAGCGCACATGGGTCGAGCGGAGCTCGAGCTCGCCGTCGCCGGCCGCGGTCATCGTCCCGCGGAGCCCGAGCGTGAAGCTCGAGCCGACCCGGGCCGGGAAGAGATAGCGCACGGCCTGCTTCAGGTACGGCAGCGGGTTCACGTCCGGCCCGTCCTTCGGGTGCACTTCGAAGTGCAGGTGCGGGTTGCCGTCAGCGTCGCCTGAGTCCCCGTTCCAAGCGATCAGCTCACCGGCGTCGACCTTGGCCCCACTCGCCGCGACGTACGTCGTTCCGCTCTTACAGCCGCCGGAATTGTCGTTGCGTTGGCCCAGGTCGTTGTTCAGGTGGATGTAGAGGTACGTCGTGCCACTCTCGCCGTAGAGATAGAGCATGCACCCGGCCAGCGAGGAGGTCGTCCACCATTTGACCCGGCCCGCCTCGGCGGCGAGGACGGGCGCGCGGCGGGGCGCCATGATGTCCTCGCCCGCGTGGCGTCCCTGCGGACGAGGATCGCCCCAGCTCCCGGTCAGCTTGGCCGTGCCGACGAGCGGGAAGACGATCGGCTTGCCCTTGACCAAGCCCCGCGGCGGTGTCTGCGCGACGGCTGCGCCCGCCAGCGTGGCGGCGATGAAGAGGAGGAAGATGATCCCTCGGGCTGTCGTCCGGTGACGTCTCACGGGTTCCGGTTCGCGCTCGAAGCGGCGCAGAGGGTACTCGATCCGGAGGCCGGATGCGGCGCAGCTACGCTCGCCGCGTGGCCGGTCGTCTGACCACCGCGCTCCTGCTCGCCCTCGCCAGCTCTCCCGCTCGCCGGCGCCGGCTGTGGCGGCTCCGGCGACGAGGGTGCACCTCAGCCAAGGTGGCGCAGCGCTCGCCGTTCGCCTACGACGCGACCCAGCCGCTGGCCGTTCGCGACGCCGGGCGGGTCAACAGCAACTACCCGATCGCGGTCAGGGATGTCTCGTTCGCGAGCGGCGGTCGGCGGGTCCAGGGCTTCCTGGCTGTTCCGCCAGGTCAGGCAACGCCGGCCGGCGGCAGTCTTCCTCCACGGATCGGGCGGCGACCGCGCGACAGTTGCTCGTTCAACGCCGTCTGGCTCGCGGGTCGCGGCGCGGTGACGCTCGCGATCACGGCGCCGTCCGAGCAGGCGCCGCGTGCAGTCCGGGCTCTCGGCCGCGCAGGCGCTGCGCACGGCAACGCGACCTCGCCGTCGCCGACGTGCTGGCCGTTCGACGGGCGTTCGACGTCCTGCGTGCCCGTCGGGACGTCGACGGCTCGCGGCTCGGGTTCGTCGGCTGGAGCGCCGGGGCGCGGACCGGGGCGCTGCTCGCCGGAGTCGAGCGACGAGTTCGCGCGTTCGTGCTCATGTCCGGCGGCGCGACACCGGTGTCCGAGTACGCGGCCGAGGCGCCTCCGGACGCTCCGGGACGACGTGCGCCGGCTGCTCGGTCGAGGTCGACCCGTTGCAGACGATCTCGCACGCGCGTCCCGGGACGCTGCTGCTCCAGGACGGTCGCCGCGACGAGATCGTGCCGCGAGACGCGCTGAACGGCCTCGCGAACGCGGCGCCGAGCGGCACCGACGTGCGCTGGTACGCCGCCGGCCACGACCTGAACACGACCGCCTACCGGGATCAGCTGGCCTGGCTCGCCCGGCGCCTCGAGATCGACGGCCCTCCGGTCCGAGGCGCGCCGTCACCGGGCCTTGACGGTCGCAGCTGGTCCGCGGGAGGTCAGACGCCGCAGGCGGTCTGACCCTCAAGCGTTCGGACGGATCCGCTCCGGGGATCTGTCCGCGCGCTTCGTTAGAGTCCTGTCGCCGATGAAGATCGCCGTCTGCGTGAAGCAGGTGCCGGACGCGACCGTGGTGCGGCGGCTCGACCCGGCGACGAACCGGCTCGACCGCTCCGGCGAGGGCGCGCTGAACGCGACCGACCTGAACGCCGTCGAGGAGGCGCTCCGCGTCCGGGACGCGCAGGGCGACGGCGAGGTCGTCCTCGTCTCGCTCGGCCCCGCGAAGGCGATGGAGTCCCTGCGCAAAGCCCTCGCGATGGGCGCCGACCGCGCCGTCCTCGTCGCGGACGAAGCGGCGGCCGGCTCGGATCTCGTCGCGACGAGCTACGCGCTGGCAAAGACGCTCGAGCGCGAGTCTGCCGATCTCATCCTCTTCGGCCAGGCCTCGAGCGATGCCGACGGGGCCGTCCTCTGGGCGGCCGTCGCCGACCGGCTGCGGCTCCCGGTGATCTCGCAGGCGGCGGAGGTGACTGTCGAGGGTGGGTGCGGTGCGCGGCAAGCGGCAGACCGAGTTCGGCTACGACGTGATCGAGGCTCCGCTGCCCGCGGTCGTCGCCGTCTCCGACGCGATCAACGAGCCGCGCTACCCGTCGCTGAAGGGAATCATGGGCGCGAAGAAGAAGCCGGCCGAGGAGTTGTCGCTCGGTGACCTCGGCGTCGAAGCCGAGCGCGCAGGCGAGGCCGGCTCGCGGACGACGGTCGCTCGCGCTCGCCCCACCGGCGCCGCGTGGCGACCAGGTGAAGATCGAAGACGACGGCAATGCGGCCGAGCAGATCGTCGCCTATCTGGCGGAGAAGCGGCTGATCTGAGTGGCAGCTCGGTGACGACCCTCGTCTTCCTGGAGCATCACGATGGCGCCCTGCAGAAGGGCAGCCTCGGTGTGCTCGCGAAGGCATCGTCGCTCGGCGGCGACGTCGCCGGCGTCGTCCTCGGCTCCGGGGTGCGCGAGACGGCAGCGCAAGCCGGGACGCTACGGCGCGGGCACTGTCTACGTCTGGACGACCCGGCGCTCGAGGCGCCGCTCCCGCAGCCGCGGGTCGATGCGCTCGAGGCGCTGGTGCGGCAGACCGCCGCGGAGACGGTGCTCTTCGGCGCGTCCGTGCTCAGCGCGGACATCGCCGCCGGCCTGGCCGCCCGGCTCGACGCCGGGCTCAACTGGGACCTGACCGACCTGGAGCTGCGGGACGGCGAGCTCGTCGGCACGCGGCCGGCGCTGGGCGACACGGTTGTCGCCGAGGTCGGCTGGCAGGGGCACGCCCCGGCTCGCGCTCTTCCGCTCTGGCTCGTTCGACCCGGTCGAGACCGGCGGTGAAGCGGCGGTCGAGGAGTTCAGCGCCGAGATCGCGGACTTCTCGGCGCGCGCGCAGATGATCGAGCAGGCGCACGAGGAGACGAGTGGCGCCGCGATCGAGGACGCCGACGTGATCGTCGCCGGCGGCCGGGGCCTCGGCGCGCCCGAGGGCTTCAGCCTCTGCGAGCAGCTCGCGCAAGCGCTCGGCGGCGCCGTCGCGGCGACGCGTGCAGTCGTCGACGCGGGCTGGTACCCGTACTCGGCCCAGGTCGGGCAGACCGGCAAGTCGGTCGCGCCGAAGCTCTACATCGCACTCGGCATCTCCGGAGCGATCCAGCACAAGGTCGGGATGCAGGGGTCGGGCACGATCGTGGCGGTCAACAAGGACCCGAACGCCCCGATCTTCGACTTCGCCGATTTCGGCGTCGTCGGCGATCTGCACGCCATCGTCCCGAAGCTGACGAGCTCGTGAAGGAACGGCGAGGGTGAGCGTCAGGCCGGCGGATTATCCGCCGCCGTTCTCGAGCTCGGAGGTGGTCGGCGCGCCGACCGATCCCGCGGACGAGCGGATCGAGGTCGGCGTCCTGATCGTCGGCGGCGGCCCCGGCGGCCTCGCCTGCGCGATCCGGCTCGGTCAGCTGCTCGAGGAGCAGCCTGAGGTGGCGGAGCGGCTCGGCGACGTGCCGGTGGCGCTCGTCGAGAAGGGCAAGCAACCCGGCTCGCACCTCCTTTCGGGGGCCGTCGTCGATCCTCGGGCGTTGCGGCGACTCTTCAAGGACCGCCTGCGCATGGAGGACATCCCCAACGTACGGGCCCGTCCACGGCGAGGCCGTCTACCTGCTGACCAAGGGAACGGCGCTGCGGATCCCGCCGCCGCCCACGATGCGCAACCACGGCAACTACGTGGTCTCGATCTCCGAGCTTGGCCGCTTTCTCGCCGAGCACGCCGAGGAGGGAGGCGTCGCGCTGCTGCCGGAGACGAGCGCCGTCCGGCTGCTCGTCGAGCACGGCCGTGTTGTCGGCATCCGCACCGGTGACAAGGGCCGGGGCAGGAACGGCGAGCAGTTCGGCGCCTTCGAGCCCGGCTCCGACATCGTCGCGCGCGTGACGGTGCTCGCGGAAGGCACTGCCGGGCACCTGACCATGGCGGCGATCGACCACTTCGGCCTGCAGGGGCAAAACCCGCAGGTGTGGGCACTCGGCGTCAAGGAGGTGTGGCGCGTCCCGAAGCCGTTGCACAAGGTGATCCACACGATGGGGTGGCCGCTGCGGAAGGGCCGGAAGCACAGGGAGTTCGGCGGCTCGTTCGTCTACCCGATGGGCGAGGACATGGTCTCGGTGGGCTTCGTCGTCGGGCTCGAGTACCGCGATGTCGAGCTTTCCGCCCACGACCTGCTGCAGGAGTTCAAGACGCACAGGCTGATCCGCCGCATCCTCGAAGGAGGGGAGCGGATCGCCTGGGGAGCGAAGACGATCACCGAGGGCGGCTTCCTCTCCCTCCCGACCCGCCTCAACACCCCCGGTCTGCTGCTCGTCGGCGAGGGGCCCGGCCTCGTCAACGTCCCGCGCCTGAAGGGCATCCACTACGCCGTCGAGTCGGGGCGGCTTGCCGCCGAGGCCGTCTTCCGCTCGCTCCAGCGCGGAGAGAGCCCCAGCCCGGCTCGGCGCGCTCGACGCCTACGACGAGTCGCTTCGCGAGAGCTACGTCTGGAAGGAGCTCCGCGAGGTGCGCAACATGCGGCAGGTCTTCGACAAGGGCTTCTACATGGGCGGTGCGCTCGCAAGCGCGATGACTGTCTCGAAGGGCCACTTCCCGCCGAAGGACTACGACTCGGAGCCCAACGCCGCGTCGCCGCTGCAGCGGACTCGCCGTGCGCGGCGGTATCCGCCGCCCGACGGGGCGTACAGCTTCGACAAGCTCTCCTCCGTCTTCGCGTCGGGCAACCGGACGCGCGACGACCAGCCGAGCCACATCCGGGTGCGGACCCGCGTGCCGCGCGACCTTGCCGAGGCGTGGGTCTGGATGTGCCCAGCACACGTGTACGAAGTGGGGGAGGCCGACGGCGACGGCACGGTGACGGTGCAGGTGACCCCGTCGAACTGCGTCCAGTGCGGCGCGATCTCGGCCAAGGGCGGGCGCCTGACCCCGCCGGAGGGCGGCTCGGGCCCGGAGTACACGTTGACGTGAGGCGGCCGGGCGAGCCGGCCCCGAGGCGGAGCCTCGTGTCGCCCGATACGAGGCTCGTAGGGGCGACCCTCCGGGTCGCCCTCGACTACCGGCCCGGTCGTCGCCTCCCAGGCCTCGGCCATCGCGACGCGCTTCGCCAGCGACGGGTGACTGTCGAGCAGCAGGTGCAGCAGGAGCGGCGGGTCCGGGTCGCCGAGCGACGTCCGCGCCAGCCCGCGGAAGGCACCGCGCGCCGCCGCAGGGTCGCGCGTGGACTCGAGCGCCTTCCAGTCCGCCTCGGCCTCCATGCGCCGGGTGATCGCGCTGGTCACGGGCAGCGCGGCGAGCTGGAGGACGGCGATCACGAGGAGCGAGAGCGGCACCGCCTCGGGGCTCCGCATCCCACCGCGGCGTCGCGTCAAGCGGGCGATCAGGTACGCGCCCGGGAGCGCGAACAGGGCGTACCAGGCGATCCCCTTGGGGATGTGGTCGCTCGAGTGGTGGCCGATCTCGTGCGCGAGCACGACCTCGACCTGACGGCGCGGGAAGCCGTCGACGAGCGTGTCCCAGAGGACGATGCGCTTGGACGGGCCGAACCCGGCGGCGTAGGCGTTGACGACCGGTGTGTCGTCCGACACGTTCTCCACCCGGACCGGCACGCCCTCGATGCCCTGCGCTCGCTGGAGCCGCTTGGAGGCGGCGACAAGGCGCGGGTCGCGTAGGGGCTCGGTGTCGCCCGCCGGCAGCCAGGGCAGGACGAACGCGAACGTCGCGCCGAGCGCGACGAAGACCGCCGCGCCCGGAATCCACCAGCGGTCGCCGAACGGGCCCGCGAGTCCCATGACGATCAGCAGCGCCAGGCAGATGAAGAGGAACGCACCGCCGAGCATCCCCCAGTTCGACACCGCCCACTCCAGGTAGCCGGCCTCGGTCAGGTCGTGGCGCCGCTGCCACCAATGGGCGGCGAGCCCGAACGGGAGCTGGCTCAGCCAGACCAGTCCGAGCCCGAGCATCCCGAGCAGCATCCCGGTGCCGATCCGGCCGGCAGCCGACTCGCGGACGAAGCGTCCGCCGTAGCGCGCGTACAGCCCGAGCGTGGCGAGCAGCGCGACCTGGGAGAGGAGCCAGTCGACGTAGAAGAAGCGCTCGTAGTCCTCGGCTCGCTCCACGAACCGGCGGCCGAAGACCTCGTCGACGTCGACTGGCGGCAGCGCGAGATCGTCCGGAACGACCGTGGGCAGGAGGAGCCAGATCGCCGCCGCCCAGGCGAAGGCGAGAACGGCGAGGGTGACGAACCGGATACTCAGGATGCGGGGGCTTCGGGAAACGACGGCTCTGGTGGGCGCAGTGACGGGGGAGGCGTGCGGATAACCGGCCGTGACGAGCAGCAGGTAGGCGTAGGCCTGCGCGTTGTAGCGGATCGTCATCGCGCCGAGGTCGCGCATTCCGCCGGGCATGCGGCCCGTCACGAGCGCCGCGAACCAGCCGAGCACGGCGACGGCGAGGAGCGCATTCTGCAGTGCGCCGGCGAGAATCAGCGCCGGGAACGCGAGGAAGAGGCGGAACAGCGTCACGAGGCGAGGCTGCGGCACAGGCGGCGCGATCTCGATGTCGATCGGGTACGAGCCCTGGCGGCCGGCGAAGCCCGGGAACGGGTTGCCGACAAGGGTGACGAAGGCGAAGACGTGCGAGGCGTAGCGCACGTAGGCGGCGAGGAAGCGGTGCAGCGACTCGGGCAGGCGGCCGAGCACGAGTGCCGCCAGCCACCCGACAATCGATGCGAGGAAGGCGATGACGGACCACCCGGCCAGCCAGACGAAGTGCGGCAGCGCCAGGGCGAGGCGGAAGAACGTCGTCAGTCGCGAGCGCCGCAACTCGTCGCGCACGGCGATCCTCACCGGGTGCGGCGGCAGCTGCGGCCGGGGCTCGACGAGCTCCGGGTTCGAGTCCGGGTATCGGCCCGTCACCAGGAGGGCGTACGCGCCGACCTGGGCGCCGTAGCCGATTCCGTAGGCGACGAGATCGCGCAGGCCGCGCGGGCATGCGACCCAGGGCGAGGCAGGCGAACCAGCCGAGGAATGCGGCAGTCCCTGCGGCACCCCCAGGCTCCAGCTCGGAATTGGCAGGCCGCCTCCGACGCCGAGCCCGCTCGCCACGAAAACGGCAAGGATCAGGGCGGGCAGCGCGAGCACGAGGCGGAAGCCGCCGCTCCAGCGGCTCTGTCGCGCAGGCGGGTCGATCTCGACGTCGACGGCGTATCCGGGCCGGCCGCGAAACCCGGGGTACTCCTGGGCGCCGAGAAAGACGTATGCGTTGACGTGCAGCGAGTAACGGACGTAGGCCGCGAGGAAGTCGTGCAGGATCGCCGGGACCTGCGCCTCGATCAGCACGGCCAGCCAGGCCGCGAACCCGACCGTCCACGCGGCGATGCCCCACAGCGTCAGCCAGACGAGGTGCGGGATCGCGAGCAGCAGACGGAAGATCACCGTCAGGCGCGGCCGTGTCAGGTCGTCGTCGCGGACGACGACACGGATCGGGCGCTGCTCCACGGGCGCATTATCCGGGCCGCGTCGGTACGATCGCGTCCGATCGTTTGGACGCTAGACGGTCGACGCGTGCGTGGAGCGCGAGGATGTCCTGCGCGCCGCGGAGGTGTTGCGCGGGCGCGTCCATCGGACTCCGGTCCTCACCGCGACGAGCCTTGGACCCGGCGTTCGTCTGAAGGCGGAACTGTTCCAGCGCACGGGGTCGTTCAAGCCGCGCGGTGTTCTCAACAAGCTCGCCTCGCTCACACCCGAGGAGAAGGCGCGCGGCTTGATCGGGATCTCGGCCGGCAACCACGCGCAGGCGCTCGCCTGGGGCGCCGCGCAGGAGGGGCTCGACTGCCTCGTCGTCATGTTCCGCGATCGCAAGTCCCACGAAGGTGGCGGCGACGAGGGGCTACGGCGCCGCCGTCGACCTCGAGGCGGCTGACGTCCGCCGAGGCCTTCGAGCGGCTCGAGACAGCGATCGCCGAGACCGGTCGCGTGCTCGTGCACCCGCACACGGACCCGCTCGTGCTCGCCGGCCAGGGGACGGTCGGACTGGAGATCGCTCGAGGACGCTCCTGAGGTGGAGACGATCCTCGTCGCGGCTGGCGGCGGCGGGCTCTCGGCAGGCGTCGCCGCGTCTGCGGCGGGCCGGGCCCGCGTGATCGTCGTCGAGCCGGAGGGGTCGACGGCGGTCCACTCGAGCCCTCGCAGCGGGCTCGCCGGTCCGGGTCGAGACGACGGTCGATCGCGGACGGGCTGTCCGCGCCCTTCGCCGGCGAGAGCGCGCTGGCCACGCTCACGGCACACGGCGCGGAGAGCGTGCTCGTCTCGGAGGAGGAGATCGAGGAGGCGTTCAGGTGGCTCTACACGCGCGCGAAACTCGCCTGCGAGGCTGCTGCCGCGACGGCTCTCGCGCCCCTCCTCTCGGGCCGCATCGATGCCGGTCCAGTGGGCGTCGTGGTGTCAGGCGGCAACGTCGCGGCCGAGACGGCCGCTGCTATCCTGGCCCGGTCATGAAGGCGGACATCCACCCCGAATACGTCCTCGCGCACGTCACGTGTTCCTGCGGGAACGAGTTCACGACGCGCTCGACGAAGGCCGAGCTGCACGTCGAGATCTGCTCGGCCTGCCATCCGTTCTACACGGGCAAGCAGAAGCTGCGTGGACACCGGCGGCCGGGTCGAGCGCTTCCAGCGCCGGCTCGAGAAGGCCGGCGGCGCGGCGCCGCGGCTAGGAGTCCGCCACTTGAACGACCATCGGCGGTCAGGCCGTCCTCGAGGGCGTGATGATGCGCAGCCCGTCGACCTGGGCCGTCGCCGTGCGCACGAACGACGGCGGCATCGCCGAGGTCGTCAAGGACATCAACTCGCCGATGGCCAGGCGCCGCGATCTGGCGGCTGCCGGTGATCCGCGGCGTGATCGCGCTCGGCGAGTCGCTCGCGATCGGCTTCCGCGCGCTCGCCATCTCCGCGAACTACGCGGCGCAGGAGGAAGGCGAGGACGGCGAGGTCCACACCGAGATCACGCGCGGCCAGATCCTCTTCTCGTTCGCGATCGCGATCGGGTTCGCGCTGATGCTCTTCAAGGTCGGCCCGGCGCTCCTGACGACTGGCTGCCGATCGACGACACCGGCTCGTTCGTGATCGTCGAGGGCGTGATCCGCGTGGCGATCTTCATCGCCTACCTCGCGCTGATCTCGCTGCTTCCCGGACCTGCGGCGGGTCTTCCAGTACCACGCCGCCGAGCACAAGGCGATCAACGCGCTCGAGGCGGGCGAGGAGCTCGACGCCGGACATCGTGCAGACGCTTCAGCCTGATCCACCCGCGTGCGGCACGGCGTTCCTGCTCTGGGTGATGGTGATCGCGCATCTTCGTCTTCGCGTTCTTCGGCAGGCCGGTCTGGTACTGGCTGATCGCGACCCGCATCCTGCTCCTGCCCGTCATCGCCGGGCTCGCGTACGAGCTGATCCGCTTCGCCGGCAAGCACCAGGACAACCGGATCCTGATGACGCTGCTCGCGCCGGGCCTGTGGCTGCAGCGCCTGACGACGCGCGAGCCGTCGCTCGACCAGATCGAGGTCTCGATCCGCGCGCTCAAGGAAGTGCTGCGTGCTCGACGGACGCGAGAGGCCGAGGATCGCAGGGCGTGAGCGCAACGCTCGAAGTGATGGCGTAGACTGCCAGCGTGCATCGTCCGCGAGGCCGACGTCGACCTGGGAAGGCAACGTCGCCCGCGGGCGCGGCGACGCTCACCGCCGCTCGCCCGGCGCGTTCGCCGAGCTGCCGATACTCGCTCGCCTCGCGCATCGAGCGTACACGAGGGGAAGACGAGCCCGGAGGAGCTGCTCGCCGCGGCGCACGCCGCCTGTTTCGCCACGTCGCTCGCGAGCGAGCTGGCGCGCGCCGGCACGCCGCCGGAGCGACATCGACGTCACGGTGCACCGTCACGATCGACGAGGTCGAGGGCGGACGCACCGGATCGTCGCGTCCGCGATCGCACGCGCGGCGCGGGTGCCAGGTATCGACGCGCGAGTTGCTCGAGCGCGTCGCGCGCGAAGCCGACGAAGGCTGTCCGCTTCTCGGCGCTGATCCAGGCGAGCGCAGAGGTTTCCGTCGACGCGCAGACTCGAAGGAGGAGTAGCCGATGGCGACCGACCGCAATGCGAAGTGACCTGGCACGGCGCCCTGATGAGGGCGGCGGCACGATCGACTCCGTGGCCAGCGGCGCCTTCGGCGCCGCTCGACGTCAGCTGGGCCGTCCCGCGCCGAGGAGCCGACGGGCAGGACGAGCCCCGAGGAGCTGATCGCGGCCGCGCACGCCCCTGCTTCTCGATGGCGCTCTCGCACGGGCTCGCGAAGGCCGGCACGCCGCCCGAGCGAGCTCGCGACCTCGGCCACGGTGACGTTCCAGCCCGGCGAGGGAATCACGAGGATCGCGCTCGACGTCGCCGGCCGCGTTCCCGGCATCGACGCGGACGGCGTTCCAGCAGGCCAGGCCGAGGCGGCCAAGCGAGGCTGCCCGGTCTCGAAGGCGCTCGCAGGCGTCCCCGAGATCACCGTCGAGGCCTCAGCTCGCAGCGCCTGATCGGACCGGGCTGAGCGTGGCCCCTACAATCGGCCCATGGCCGCGATCGAACCAGCTCGTCGACGAGCTCGAGCGCTCGCTACGCGGAGGCGCAGGAGCGCCTGTCCGACCCTGCCGTCTACAACGACCACCGCGAGGCGGCCGACGCCGGGCGGCGGCTGAAGGAGCTCGAGGGCCCGTACAAGCTCGCGCAGCGATGGCGCGGCGTACGCGACGACCTCGACGCGGCACGCGCCGACGCGCGACCTGCGGGAGCTCTGCCCGAGCTCGAGGAGCGGCTCGGGCGCGCTCGAGGAGGAGCTGAAGCTCGCGCTCGTCGAGACGCGACCCGGCCGACGCCAAGGACGTGATCGTCGAGGTGCGCCAGGGCGTCGGCGGCGACGAGGCGGCGCTCTGGGCCGCGGACGTCCACCGCATGCTCCAGCGCTACGCCGAGCGGCGCGGCTTCCAGCACCGAGACGCTCTCGACGAGCGAGAACGACGCCGGCGGCTACAAGGAAGTCATCTTCGCGGTCAAGGGCGACGGCGCCTACTCGGTGTTCAAGTGGGAGGGCGGGACGCACCGCGTCCAGCGCGTGCCCGAGACGGAGTCGCAGGGACGCATCCACACGTCGACAGCCACGGTCGCCGTCATGCCCGAGGCGGAGGAGGTCGAGGTCGACGATCGACCAGAACGACCTCAAGATCGACGTCTACCGCTCGACCGGGCCCGGCGGGCAGAGCGTCAACACGACGGACTCTGCAGTACGCATCACGCATCTCCCAACCGGGCTCGTCGTCGCGATGCAGGACGAGAGCTCGCAGCTCCAGAACCGGCGAGAAGGCGATGCGCGTGCTGCGCGCGCGCCTCTACGAGCCCGAGCGCGAGAAGCAGCGCGCCGAGCTCGCGGCGGCCGCGCAGGTCGCAGATCGGCACCGGCGAGCGCGCCGAGAAGATCCGCACCTACAACTTTCCCGAGAACCGGGTCACCGACCACCGGATCAAGCTGACGGTGCACCAGCTCGACCGGATCCTCGCAGGGCGAGCTCGACGAGTTCACCGAGGCGCTGCGGCGCCGAGGAGCGGCGCCGCGCGCTCGAGGCCGCCACCGCGGCCGCTGAATCAGCTTGTGGTGAATCAGCGCAGCGATGAGTCGGCAGCGAGGCGACGTCGGCGAGGAGCTCCGCCGGGCCGAGGCGCTGCTCGCAGACGCCGGCGTGCCCACGCCGCGCATCGACGCCGAGCTGCTCGTCGCGCACGCACTCGGGCTCTCGCGTTCCGAGCTCGCGCTCCAGCGCGATCGGCGGTGACGGCCGAGGAGCTGGCGAGTGCGAGCACGCTCATCGCCCGCCGGGTCGCACGCGAGCCGCTCGCAGTACGTGCTCGGCGAATGGGGTTTCCGGCGGCTGACGCTGACTGTCGACCGGCGGGCCCTCGTGCCGCGGCCCGAGACCGAGGTCGTGGTCGCGCGCTGCCTCGAGCTGCTCGCAGGCCGTGAGCCAGCCGCGCATCCTCGACGTCGGTACCGGCTCCGGAGCGATCGCGCTGGCGCTCGCCGACGAGCACCCAGGCGCGCGCGTGGTCGGCATCGACGCCTCCGTCGAGGCGCTCGCGCTCGCGCACGAAAACGTGGCCCGGACCGGACTGGCGGTCGAGCTCCGGCAGCACGACCTCTTCGCGGGCCTCCCGGCGGGGCCGTGGGACCTCGTCGTCTCCAACCCGCCGTACGTCGCGCCGGATGAGCTCGGCGGGCTCGAGCCGGACGTGCGCGACTGGGAGCCGCGCGAGGCTCTTGTCGGCACGGGAGCGACGGAGGCGGTGGCCGCGGGGGCCCTGCACGTGCTCGAGCCCGGCGGCGCGCTCGTGCTCGAGGTCGGCGACGGGACGGCTCCGAGCGTGCGGGGGCTGCTGTCGGAGCTCGGCTATCGCGACGTCCGCGCCACCCCCGACCTGGCCGGGCGCGACCGGGTCGTCGAGGGCCTGGCGTGAGCGACACGGTCGAGCGTGCGGTCGAGGCGCTTCGCGCAGGCGAGGTCGTCGTCATCCCCACCGACACCGTCTACGGCCTGGCGGCGGCGCCGCACGCGGCGGAGCCGGTGCGCCGGCTCTACGCCCTCAAGCGTCGGGCGGCCTCGCAGCCGACGGCGCTCGTCGCGGCCTCGGTCGACCTCGTTCTGGAGCTCGTCCCGGAGCTTGCGGGACGCGGCGCCGCGCTGGCACGGGCGCTCCTGCCCGGGCCGTACACGCTCGTTGTTCCGAACTCCGCCCGCCGCTACTCCTGGCTCTGCGGCGAGCGCGCGGATGCGCTCGGACGTCCGCGTACCGGTGCTCGAGGGCGCGGCCCGAGAGCTGCTCGAAGCGGCCGGAGTCGTCGCGGCCACCAGTGCGAACCTGCCCGGCGGCCCCGATCCGCGCCGGCTCGCGGACGTTCCGATCGAGCTGCTGGCGGGGGCGGCGGCAGCCGTCGACGGCGGCGAACTGCCGGGTATCGCATCCACCGTCCTCGACCTGACCGGTACCGAGCCGCGCATTCTCCGCGAGGGCGCGGTGCCGGCCGCCGAGGCGCTCGACCGCGCGGTCGCTGCGTGGGGATCTGACCCCGGCGCCAGTTAGCATCCAACCCATGGCCGTCGCCGCCGAGACGCTCGCCGCGCTGCGCCGTGCCGGGCTCGCCGACTGCGACCCCGAGATCGCGGCGCTGCTGGGCAAGGAGCTCGAGCGACAGCGCGGCCAGATCGAGCTGATCGCGTCGGAGAACTTCACCTGGCCGGCCGTGCTCGAGGCGGTCGGCAGCGTGCCCACGAACAAGTACGCGGAGGGGTACCCGGGGCGCCGCTACTACGGAGGCTGCGAAGTGGTCGACGAGATCGAGCAGCTCGCGATCGACCGCGCCCGGGAGCTCTTCGGGGCCGAGCACGCGAACGTTCAGCCACACGCCGGTGCGCAGGCGAACATGGCCGTCTACCTCGCCGTGCTGCAGCCGGGCGACACGATCCTCTCGCTTCGGCTCGACCACGGCGGCCATCTCACCCACGGGCTGAAGGTCAACTTCTCCGGCCGGCTCTACACCATCGTCCACTACGGCGTCTCTCGCGAGACGAACGTCGTCGACTACGACGAGGTGCTCGCGCTGGCGAAGGAGCACCGGCCGCGGCTGATCGTCTGCGGCGGGTCGGCCTATCCACGGACCGTCGAAACCTGGGAGTTCAGGCGGATCGCCGACGAGGTCGGGGCGCTGCTGATGTGCGACATGGCGCATTTCTCCGGGCTCGTCGCGACCGGGCTGCACCCGAACCCGGTCGAGCACGCCGACTTCGTCACGTCGACGACCCACAAGACGCTCGCAGGGCCGCGCGCAGGCTTCGTCCTCTGCCGCGAGGAACACGCCACGGCGCTCGACCGCGCCGTCTTCCCCGGAATGCAGGGCGGCCCACTCGTGCATGCGATCGCCGCGAAGGCGACGTGCTTCCGGATCGCGGCCACCGACGCGTTCCGCGAATACCAGCGGGCCGTGCGTGCGAACGCGGACGCGCTCTCCGACGAGCTCGTCGAAGGCGGGCTGGACGTGCTCACGGGCGGCACCGACACGCACCTGCTCCAGCTCGACCTGCGCCGCACCGACTGGACGGGCAAGGACGCCGAGGAGCGCCTGCACGAGGTCCGGCTGACCGTGAACCGCAACACCGTCCCGTACGACGAGCGGCCCCCGACGGTCGCGTCGGGTATCCGCATCGGCACCCCCGCGGTGACGATGCGCGGTTTCGACGAGGACGACAGCCGCGAGGTTGGGCGGATCATCTGCGCTGCGCTAGCCGACGACCCCGACCTGGCCGCCCTGGCCGCTCGCAGTGGAGACCTCTGCGAGCGCCGCCCGCTCTACCCGGGGTTCGCGGGCTACACGACCTACGTGGGTGACGGCTCGTGACCTCCGCCGAGGTCGCGTCGACGGGAGCAGGCACGGTCACGGAGGTGAAGCATCCGCTCGTGGCGCACAAGCTCGGGCTGCTGCGCGACGTGACCACGACGACGCAGATGTTCCGCCAGCTCGTCAGCGAGCTGACGCTCCTCCTGACGTACGAGGCGACGAAGGGCCTCGGCGACGAGCAGGTCGAGATCGAGACGCCGCTGGAACGCACGACCGCCCGCCGCATCTCGGGCAAGAAGGTGGCCGTCTGCCCGATCCTGCGGGCCGGCGTCGGCATGCTCGACAGCGTGCTCTCGCTGATCCCCGTGGCGCGGGTCGGCTTCATCGGCCTGTACCGGAACGAGGAGACGCTCGAGCCCGTCGAGTACTACGTCAAGCTTCCCGACGACTTGGCCGAGCGGGACGTGATCCTGCTCGACCCGATGCTCGCCACCGGTAACTCCACCGCCGCCGCGGTCGCCACCGTCAAGGCTGCGGGAGCCACGTCGATCCGCCTGATTGCGCTGATCGCGGCGCCGGAGGGGATCGAGCGGATCCACCGCGATCACCCCGACATCTCGATCGTCGTCGCCTCGATCGACGGCGGCCTCAACGAGAAGGGGTACATCGTCCCCGGCCTCGGCGACGCAGGCGACCGGCTCTACGGCACGAAATAGGAGGGCGGACCGTGCTCGACGAGCTGCGGGATACGCCGGAAGTCCTTTACGGCGCGGTCGTCGCGCTCGTGATCGTCGTCCTCCTCACGCCCGGCCGTCGGCGGAATGGCGCGCCTGATCGGTGCCGTCGACCGGCCGGGCGACGACGGGCGTCGGCTGCATCGCCGTCCCGTGCCGAGGCTCGGCGGCCTCGCCATCTTCCTCGGCATCATCGTCCCGTCACTCGCCTTCCTCGACCTCTCGGGCGAGATGCGCGGCGTCCTGCTCGGCGCGGCCGTCGCCTGCGTCGTCGGCGCGATCGACGACTTCCGCGGCCTCGCCCCGGCGCCGAAGCTGGCCGGGCAGGTCGTCGCCGCCGCGATTCCGACGGCGTTCGGCGTGTGGATCGACCACTTCACGTTCCCGTTCCTCGGCGCCGTCGACCTGCCGGCCTGGCTCGGCGTGCCGCTCACGATCGTCTGGATCGTCGCGGTGATGAACATGGTCAACTTCCTCGACGGCATGGACGGGCTCGCGGCCGGCGTGTGCGCGATCTCGGGCGTCACCTTCTCGGTGCTCGCGCTCTCGCTCGGGAAGGCCGACGCCGCCATCCTCTCGGCCGTGGTCGCGGGCGCCTGCATCGGCTTCCTGCGGCACAACTTCTTCCCGGCGCGGATCTTCATGGGCGACTCGGGCGCGCTCGTGTTGGGGTACACGCTGGCGACCGTCTCCGTCGCAGGCCTGCTCAAGACCGCGTCCACGGTCGTCCTCTTCCTGCCGCTGCTCGTGCTCGCGGTACCGATCGTGGACACGTCGTTCGTGGTCGCCAAGCGGCTGAAGCACGGTCGACCGGTCTACTCGGCCGACCGCTGGCACCTGCACCACCGCTTCGTCAACATCGGCTTCTCGCAGCGGCGGGCGGCGCTGACGATGTGGGCCTGGTGCGGCACGCTGGGGGCGGCGGCGCTCGCGACGCGCTTCGTCCCCTTCCGCGAAGGCGGCGTCTGGCATCCGTGGGAAACCTTCGCCGTCGTCGCGCTTGCGCTCATCGCCCTCGCGTTCTCCGCCTACGTCGTGTATCTGCTCGAGATCGTCAAGCTCGCGAACCCGCGCATCCGCCGGCGCGAGGCAGAGAGCGCGCGCGAGCGGAAGACCGCGTGACAACACTTCCACAGGGCACCGTCACCTTCGTCTTCACGGACATCGCCGGGTCGACGGCCCTGCTGAAGCAGTTGGGCGACGCCTACGCGGACGCGCTGGCCGTTCACCGCCGACTGATCCGCGACGCATTTCGACCGCGCGGCGGGCAGGAGATGGACACGCAGGGAGACGCGTTCTTCTTCTGCTTCGGTCGCGCACGAGACGCGGTTGCGGCCGCCGTCGCCGCGCAGCGCGCGCTTGCGGCCCACCCGTGGCCGGACGGCGCGCCGCTCACCGTCCGGATGAGCCTGCACACCGGCGAGCCGGTCGTCGGCGAGGAGGGCTACGTCGGGATCGACGTCCACCGTGCCGCGCGCATCTGCGCGGCCGGGCACGGCGGTCAGGTGCTCCTCTCGTCAACGACCGCGGCGCTCGTCGCGGGAAGCTTGCCGGAGGGCGTCCGGGAGGTCGAGCTCGGGGACGTCAAGCTGAAGGACATCGATCGCGCGGAGCGCGTCTACCAGCTGTCGATCGAAGGCCTACCGGGCGATTTTCCGCCGTTGCGGGTTGAAGGCGACGAGCCCCTGGACCTTGACGCACGCATCGAGCAGAGGGTCGAGCAGTTCGTCGCCCAGTCGCTCGAGCAGGCGCTGTCCGGCATCCCCGGACCGGGCACGGCGCCACGGGCGGGGCCGTCGCCAGGGCTGAAGACTACGAAGCTCGCTGCCTTCGGTCTCCTGAACCTCGTCCTGCTCGTCGCGACCGTAATCGTGATCGTCCTGCTCGTGCGGCTCGTCTTCTAGCCTCGCGGGCGCGATGCTCGGTCGACGAAGTCCGCCAGCACTGCGTTGAACTCCGGATGGCGGTTGGCCGAGTGGCCGTAGCCGGCGAGTACGACCCGCTCGGCCGGTAACCGTCGCTCGAGCACGTCGCAGATGCCGTCGAACGCGGGATGGTGGCCGCCGGAGACGACGAGCTTCGGAAACGGGGCCGCGGCGAGGTCGTCCAGCGGGACCTCCGCCTCCCAGGGGCCGCGCTCGACGATCAGGGTCCGAGCTCCCTGCGCCAGCTCGGGTGGGAGCGGAGATGGAGGGTCGAAGGCGGAGCCGACGGTACGGAGGAAGCCGCGCAGGAATGCCTCCGGATCCTGCGTCGGCCCTTCGGCCCACCATGAACGACCCTGCTCGGCGAAGTCGTCGACAGCGGGGTTGCCGCGGGCGACCTGGGTGCACGGCGGCTCGATCACGGTGAGCGAGGAGAGCTTCTCCGGCGCCCTGCTCGCGGCGAGCAGTGAGACGACGCCCCCGTAGGAGTGCCCGACGAGGTGGTCGCCTGCGTGAAGCAGGCTCGCGACGAGCTCCGCGTCCTGTTCGAAGTCGACCCGGTCGACATCCGGTCCGGGCGGGAATCCGGGTCGCTCGACGCGGAGGAGCTCGAAGCGCTCGGCGAGCGGCTCCTGCCCGCTCCACGTCGCGGCCGCGCCGGCGACGCTGCCGTGGACGAGAACGAGCCGCTGCACGAGGCCATCCTAAATGATGCCACTAACTTCTCTACATTCCCTTTGATTAAGCGGCGTTCACCTGTTACAAGCTGAGTGGTATGCTCCCGCCGGATGGCCCCTCACTCGCTCGCGACCGCGTCCGGCCTGCTCCTCGGGTCGCTCGCGCTCGCGATGGCGGTAGGGGCGCTCGTCGGGGCGGTGTTCGGCTCGTGGGAGGTGGGGCTCCTGATCGGCGCAGTCGTCGGGATCCCACTCGGCGTCGCCGTCGTCTACAAGGTCTACACCCGGCCCGGAGCGACGGCGTGAGCACGGGCATGTTCTCCACCCCACGGCCGATGCCGGCCCGCCTGCTGCCGGCCCTCGCCGGCTCTGTGGTCGTCGCTCTGGCACTGCCCGTCTTCGCGCTCGCCGGCTGGCCGCTGCAGGGCTGGGCGCTCGCCGCGGTGCTGTGGTTCGGCGGTCTCGCGCTCGGCGAGCTACTGACGCGGCTGCGGGGGGATGCGGGTAACCTCGCCGCCGCAGGCGTGATGGGCATCGGGATGAGCTTTCGCGCGTTCGCGGTGGGGATTCCGCTCGTCGCCGTGACCGTGTCAAACGAGGCGGTGGGCCTCTCGGCGGCCCTCCTCTACGCGCTTGCCTTCACGCTCGCGCTCGCGCTCAGCCTCGCCTCGTACTTCGGCTCGCGAGGCACGGTCGTGACGCGGTTCCTCACACTCGCCTTCGCACTCTTGCTGGCGTTGCCCTCGCTGGCCCTCGCCTCGACGCCGGAGAGCACGGACGAGTCGAAGTTCGACCCCTCCCACGAATGGAACCTGCAGACCTGGGGCCCCGAGCTGAAGCTCGGGCCGATCGACATGTCGATCAACAAGGCCGTTGCCTACCTGCTGCTCGGCTCGCTGCTCTCCATGTGTGATCGGGATCGCGTTCATGCGCATCAAGCGCGGCGGCGACCCGACGAAGCGGCAGGCGCTCGGGGAGCAGATCTACGAGATCGCCCAGGTGCAAGTCGCCGAGCAGGGCCTGCCGACGAAGGCGATCGGGCGCTGGTTCCCGTACGTGGCGTCGCTGATGATCTTCATCTGGGTCGTGAACATGATCGGGTTCATCCCACTGCCACTCTCGGACGAGCGCTGGGAGATCGGCGGGGTGGAGATCCCGACGCTGGCGATCTTCGCGGCCACCTCGACTCTCTCGGTGACGCTCGCGCTCGCGCTGATGACCTTCGTCTTCACGCACGTCGAGGGCATCCGCGCGAACGGGGCCGTCAAGTACTTCAAGAGCTGGATCCCGGATGTGCCGAAGGCGATGTACCCGCTGATCGTGCCGCTCGAGATCCTTGGCCAGTTCATGCGCTTGATCAGTCTTTCCGTGCGCCTCTACGCGAACATGCTCGCCGGGCACATGCTGATCCTCACCTTCATCGGGCTGATCTTCGTGCTCGAGAACGTCTTTGTCTCGATCATCGCCATACCGGCCGCGACAGCCTTCTACCTGTTCGAGGTCGTGATCGTCGTCTCGATCCAGGCCTATATCTTCGCTGCCCTGTCCGCCATCTACATCGGCTCGGCAATCGAGCCGGACCACTAAGGAGGAATCGCCAGACATGTCGTCCTTCACTGCTCCTCGCCGAGACCACCGGCGACGTCGCCGACGCCGGCAAGGCGATCGCGCTCGCGCTCGGCATCGGCCTCGGCGCGCTGGGCGCCGGCGTCGGCATCGGCATCATCTTCGGCTCGATGATCCAGGCGGTGGCCCGGCAGCCCGAGCTGCGTGGCGAGCTGACGGGCATCCAGTGGCTCGGCTTCGCCCTCACCGAGGCGGTCGTCTTCTACGGCCTCATCGGCGGCCTGCTGGCCTACGTGCTCATCTGACCGGATGGTGGCCTCGCTGTTCACGCTGCTGGCGTCGACCGCCCCCGAGGAAGAGTCCGGGGGGCTGATCGACGTCGTCCCGGGCCTGATGATCTGGACGCTGATCGCGTTCGGGATCACGTTCTTCGTCCTCAAACGGTTCGCGTTCGGCCCGATCCAGAAGACGATCGACGATCGGCGCGAGCGCATCCGCGGCGCGGTCGAGGAGGCCGAGAAGGCCCGCGAGGAGGCCCGCCAGCTGCTCGAACAGCACCGGGCTCTGATCGGTCAGGCGAAGCACGAGTCGGCGGAGATCCTGGCCGAGGCGCGGAAGGTCTCCGATGCTCAGCTCCAACGGGCGAAGGAGGAGGTCGAGGCCGAGCGGCAGCGGCGGCTCGAGGAGACGCGCCGCCAGATCGAGGCCGAGACTGCGCGAGCGATCGACCAGATCCGCGTCGAGGTTGCCGACCTGACCGTGGAGGCGACCCAGCGGGTCGTCGGCAAGGTGCTCGACAGCGCCGACCAGCGGCGCCTGATCGACGAGGCGATCGAGGAGCTCGACTTCTCCGCGCTCGAGCGAGGGAAGGTTTAACCCGGCTTGGCCGCCGCGCAGCGGATCTACGCGCGGGCGCTCTTCGAGGCCGCGCAGGAGCAGGGTCGGGTGGAGCAGGTTGCCGACGACCTCGCGGCGCTCGCGCGCGCCGTCGCGGAGACGCCAGAGCTCGAAAGCTTCCTTCAGAACCCGCAGGTCGATCCGGCGACGAAGACCGACGTGCTTGCCCAGGTCGCCGCGGGTGGGGACGAGCTCGTCCAGAACTTCGTGCGTCTCGTCGCGGGCAAGGGTCGCGCCGCAGAGCTGCCGCGGATCCAGGAGGAGCTGCAGGCGCTCGTCGACGCGGCCGAAGGCCGGGTCGCCGTCGAGCTGACGACCGCCTACGAGCTGCCCGACGACGAGGCCGCCGCGATCGTCGGCAAGATCGAGCAGGCGTCGGGCAGGACCGTGGAGGCGACCCGCAAGGTCGATCCGAGCCTGATCGGCGGGTTGATCCTCCAGGCCGGCTCGCTGCGCGTGGACGCGAGCGTGCGCGGCCGGCTGGAGCGCCTCCGCCGCGAACTGGCAGCGACGAGCTAACTGACGACGACAGGAGCTGAAGTGAAGCTACGCCCCGAAGAAATAACCTCGATCCTGAAGCAAAGGATCGAGCAGTACGACGTCGAGACCGACCTCTCCGAGGTCGGAACCGTCCTGCAGCTGGGCGACGGCATCGCCCGCGTGTACGGGCTGGAGAACTGCGTCGCGCTCGAGCGGCTCGAGTTCGAGCACGGCGTCGTCGGCATCGCCTTCAACCTGGAAGAGGACAACGTCGGCGTGGCGCTCTTCGGCGACTGGGAGCAGGTGAAGGAAGGCGAGCCGGTGCGCCGCACCGGAAAGGTCATGTCCGTGCCGGTCGGCGAGGGTCTGCTCGGCCGCGTCGTCGATCCCCTGGGCAACCCGCTCGACGGCCAGGGCCCGATCGAGGCCGCCGCTCTGCGCCCGCTGGAGTTCAAGGCACCGGGCGTGATCCAGCGCCAGCCGGTGAAGGAGCCGCTGCAGACGGGCCTGAAGGCGATCGACTCGATGATCCCGATCGGCCGTGGCCAGCGCGAGCTGATCATCGGCGACCGCGGCACCGGCAAGACGGCGATCGGCGTCGACACGATCATCAACCAGCGCGGCGGCGACATGATCTGCATCTACGTGGCCGTCGGCCAGAAGGCCTCCACGGTCGCGCAGGTCTACGAGAAGCTTCGCGACGAGGGCGCGATGGAGTACACGATCATCGTCACCGCGCCCGCGCAGGAGGCCGCGCCGATCAAGTGGATGGCCCCGTTCGCCGGCGCCGCGATGGGCGAGTACTTCCTCTACGACGGCAAGCACGCGCTCGTCATCTACGACGACCTTTCCAAGCACGCCGACGCGTACCGCCAGCTCTCGTTGCTGCTCCGGCGCCCCCCGGGCCGCGAAGCGTTCCCGGGCGACGTCTTCTACCTTCACTCGCGCCTGCTCGAGCGCGCGTGCAAGCTCTCCGACGCGCTCGGCGGTGGCTCGCTGACGGCGCTGCCCGTGATCGAGACCCAGGCGGGAGACGTCTCCGCCTACATTCCCGACGAATGTGATCTCGATCACCGACGGGCAGATCTTCCTCGAGTCCGACCTCTTCTTCTCCGGTGTGAAGCCGGCGATCAACGTCGGCATCTCGGTCTCCCGCGTCGGGGGCAACGCGCAGACGAAGGCGATGAAGAAGGTGGCCGGCCGGCTGCGGCTCGACCTCGCGCAGTACCGCGAGCTGGAGGCGTTCGCCCAGTTCGGCTCCGAGCTCGACGCGGCCACGCAGCAGACGCTCGCGCGGGGTGAGCGGATGGTCGCGACGCTGAACCAGCCGCAGTACCAGCCCTGGCGCGTCGAAGAGCAGGTCGTCGCCAT
Organism: uncultured Actinomycetes bacterium; assembly: GCA_963737565.1. Classification (GTDB taxonomy): domain Bacteria; phylum Actinomycetota; class Thermoleophilia; order Gaiellales; family Gaiellaceae; genus Gaiella. The sequence goes on along the minus strand of CAVTTF010000019.1, from coordinate 61,287 downwards.
TTACGCCGGCATCAACGGCTTCCTCGACGCCGTCCCCGTGGGACAGGTGCCGCGCTTTCAGGCGGAGCTCCGCGAGACGCTCAAGGCCGAGGCCTCGATCTACGCTGCGATCGCCGAGTCGGGAGACATCGGCGACGAGACGGAGGCGACCCTCAAGCAGGCGCTGGAGAGGTTCGCGTCCTCGTTCAGCGTCGAAGAGGAGACCGGCCTCCTCGCCTAGCGGGGCTCGACGGCTCGATGGCATCGGTCCAGGACTACAAGCGGCGGATTCGCTCCGTCACCAACACGCGCAAGATCACGCGTGCGATGGAGCTCGTCGCGGCGGCCAAGCTGCGCCGGGCGCAGACGCGGATCGAGGCGATGCGACCGTACGCCGACACCATGCGCGAGTTGATCGCCGGCGTCGGCCGGGCGGCCTCGTCGGTCCGCGGTCTCCCGTTGCTGGAGCAGCGGGCGACGGTGGAGACCGTTCTGCTCGTCCCCTTGACGGGCGACCGGGGGCTCGCGGGCGCGTTCAACGCCCAGGTGATGCGGCGCGCCTTCGCGCTCGAGCGTTCGCTGCAGGCCGAGGGCGTGACAGTCCGTTGGCTCGCCGTCGGCAAGAAGGGACGCTCCACCTTGACGTTCCGCCGGCGCACGCTCGACGGTGAGTACATCGGCTTCACCGACCGCCCCGGCTACGTCGACGCGCAGGCGATCGCGCACCGCGCGGGTGAGCTCTTCGTCAACGGCGACGTCGATCGCGTCGTCCTCGTCTACAACACATTCGTCTCTGCGCTGACGCAGCGAGTGACCGACCAGGACGTGCTGCCGATCTCTGCCGACATCCTCGAGACCGACGAGGAAGAGCGCGCCGCGGACGCCTTGCGCGGCGACTTCATCTTCGAGCCCGAGCCCGAGGAGATCCTCGCGCGCCTCCTACCCGTGTACGTCGAGACGCAGGTCTACCGCGCGCTGCTCGAGTCGACCGCCTCCGAGCAGGGCGCGCGCATGACGGCGATGCGGAACGCGTCCAAGAACGCGGGGGAGCTGATCGACCGTCTCACCCTCGACATGAACCGCGCGCGGCAGGCGGAGATCACCCAGGAGATCCTCGAGGTCGTCGCGGGCGCCGAAGCGCTGACGTAGGGACCGATACCGAAGCTGTCTGTCCCTGAATGCGCTTGCGGGGACAGACACCTGCGGTATCTGTCCCCGGCCGCCCCAACTTCCGTGCGGTCCGAGCGTCCAATCGAGTGACCACGCCGCCCGTAGCGGCGTTATGCTCCTTCGCGATGTCGACGACCCCGTCCCAACTCGATCCCCACGGCGGCACCGTCGTCTCGGTCGACGAGCCGATCCTCGATCCCGGCGCGCCGGCCATCAAGGCCCGCGGCTACTGGGAGCAGGTGTGGATCCGCTTCCGGCGCGACAGGGTCGCAATCGTCTCGATCTTCTTCATCGTCTTCCTCATCCTTGCGTCATTCCCGGGCGCGTACATCGCCGAGATGCTGCTCGGGCACGGGCCGAACACCATCTTCTTCGACGGCGTCGACGAGCGGCTCGTCCCGGTGGGGCCGTGGACCTACGTCACCGACCCTGCCACCGGCGAGCAGACACTGCTCATCCTCGGCGCTGACGGATCGCTCGGTCGCGACGAGTTCCTGCGCCTCCTCTACGGCGGCCGCGTCTCGCTCGAGGTGGCGGTGATGTCGACGATCGGCGCGATGTCGATCGGCGTCCTCCTCGGCGCGATTGCCGGCTACTACCGCGGTACGACCGACACGGTCATCTCGCGGGTGATCGAGGTCACGATGGCGTTCCCGGCGCTCCTCTTCATCATCGCCCTGGCATCCACCGTCGGCAGCCGGCTCGACACGGTCACGTTCGGGTTCTTCGCGCCCGGCGTGATCACGCTCGTGCTCGTGTTCACCATCTTCGGCTGGTTCTACCCGGCGCGAATCGTGCGCGCGCAGGTGCTCTCGCTGCGTGAGAAGGAGTTCATCGAGGCTGCGCGGATGATCGGCGCCTCCGACGGACGCATCATCCGGTCGCATCTGCTGCCGCACCTCGTCGCCCCGATCATCGTCTACTCGACCCTCGTCGTCGCGGGCTACGTGCTCGGCGAGGCCGGCCTCTCGTTCCTCAACCTGGGGATCAAGCTGCCGACCGCGAGCTGGGGGAACCTGCTCGCCTCGGCGCCCGAGTACTACACCATCCAGCCGCTGCTCATGGTCTGGCCCGGGCTGATGGTCCTCATCACCACGCTCTCCTTCAACCTGCTCGGCGACGGCCTTCGCGACGCGTTCGACCCCCGCTCGACGCAATAGTTTTCCGCGCAGGTCGCAAGTTTCCGCGCAGGTCTCGGATTCGCTCGCGCGAACCCGAGACGCGCCAAAACCCCTGAAGGCGTCCGCTTCGCGGCCGCTGGGCCTCTTTTCCGACTCACGCCTCGAGGTTCTGCGCAGGGCCTCGACCCGCCCCTTGAGACCGGCGGCGGCGGAAGCCGCTAGAATGCCTCCGCTTTCGTTAACGCCGCGCTAACTAATCTGCGCGCGCTCCGTCAAAGCGGGGTGAGATGCGAATGCATTTTCGGGTCGGGGCCGTTTGGGGTGCCCCGGCTAGGTCTTTCGAAAGGAGTCACATGAAGAACCGTTATTGGCTCTCGGCCGTCCTGGCGACGGTCGGGGTGTGCCTGCTTGTAGCCACCGCGTTTGCGGGTGCTGCCAGCAGCGCGTCCGCGGCGGGGGCCAAGTCGGAGGCACGGGGCGGGACGTTCCGCTACGACTCCACCTCCGACTTCGACTACATCGACCCGCAGCTCGCCTACTTCAGCCACTCGTGGCAGCTGGGGAACGCGGTCGGCCTCCGCATGCTCGGCTTCCCGGACAAGGAAGGCGTGGCCGGTACTCGCCTCCAGCCTGAGGCCGCGGCCGGTCTGCCCGCCGTGTCCAAGGACGGCAAGACCTACACGTTCCGGATCAAGCCCGGGTTCAAGTTCAACAACGGCGCACCGGTGACCGCGGCCAACTTCGCCGCGTCGCTCAACCGGTCGCTGCAGCCGAAGATGCAGTCGCCCGCTTCGTCCTTCATCGAGGACATCGTCGGCGCGAAGGCTGTCCTCGACGGCAAGGCCCAGAGGGCATCGGGCATCAAGGCCGCCGGTCAGGTCCTGACCGTCAAGCTGACGAAGGTGGCTCCGGACTTCCTCTCCCGGATGACGATGGAGTTCTTCCCGGCCATCCCGGTGAACCTCCCGATCGAGCCGAACGGCATCCAGGCGCCGATGGTCTCGGCGGGCCCGTACTACGTCAAGGAGTGGGTCCAGCGGCGGAGCGCGCTGATCGCGCGCAACCCGAACTGGAACAACGCCAAGGAGCCGTGGAAGTCCCTGGCCCGCCCGGCGAACGTTGACGCCATCTCGTACACGTTCGGCAACTCGACCGCGGCGACCAAGCTCCGCATCGACAAGAACGAGATCGACTACGGCGGAATCCCGCCGGCTGCGGTCGCGGGGCTCGTCCAGCAGTACGGCCTGAACAAGGGGCGCTTCTTCCTGCGCAAGAACCTCGTGTTCTGGTACCTCGCGATGAACAACGAGAGCGCTCTGTTCAAGGGCAATGCGAAGCTCCGCCAGGCCGTGAACTACGCAGTCGACCGCCCGCAGATGGTGCGCCAGCACGGGTTCCTGGGCGGCGGCCGCACCGATCAGGTCCTTCCGCCCGGCATGCCCGGCTACAAGGACTGGTCGATCTACCCGCTCGGCGGCACCAACGCGGCGTCGCTGGCGAAGGCCAAGTCGCTCGCCTCGGGCAGCCTCCGCGGCGGTAAGGCCGTCTTCTACGCGTTCAACTCGTCGTTCGGCCCGCCGGTCGCACAGGTGGTCCAGTTCAACCTGAAGCAGATCGGCCTCGACGTCGACATCAAGCTGTTCGACCGCGTCGTCCAGCACGACAAGGTCGGCACCCGCGGCGAGCCGTTCGACATCTCGCACTCGGGCTGGGGCGCTGACTATCCCGACCCGGCGAACTTCATCAACGTGCTGCTCGACGGTTCGCGCATCCAGGCGACCAACAACGTCAACGAGTCGTACTTCAACGATCCGACGTTCAACAAGCGGATGGCCCAGGCCGCGGTGCTCTCCGGTGACGCGCGCCTTACAGGCGTACGCCAACCTCGACCGCGACATCTCGAAGAACGGCGCTCCGCTTGCGTCGTACATCAACACCAACGGTCGCTACTACGTCTCGGAGAGCTCGGGCTGCTTCAGCGTCTCGCCCGTCCACGCTGCTCTGAACCTGGTTGCGATCTGCAAGAAGTAGGGATCTGACCCCAACGGATTCCGTGATCGAGGGCCGGCATCGCCGGCCCTCGATCCTTTACGTGGGGGAACCCATGGTTCCCCCACGAGCCCCCTCCTTCTTCGCTCGATGCAGCACAGCTCCGCGTGCCTACGGCCGAATGAATCGGCCTTCGGCGACGAAGCACGAGGCTTCGGTCACGGATGACCTTCAGCGACTGCCCGGGCGGTTGCCGCGTGTGGTACATCCGGCCGCGGACTGCGGTATGGTCTCGCCGATCACGCGGCCTCCAAACTTTTTCCTAACACGGCCGTCGTAGAGCACAAGTGTTCAGATATCTGATCCGCAGACTCCTCTGGGCATTCTTCCTCTTCATCTGCGTGACCATGGTCACGTACGTGATCTTCTTCGTGATTCCGGCCAACCCGGCCGCCCTTGTCGCCGGCAAGTCCGCCACGCAGGAGGACATCGAGCGCGCTGAGCGCTTCCTCGGCACGAACCAGCCCGTCTACGTTCAGTACGCGCGCTTCCTGAACCGGCTCTCGCCGGTGGGGAAGAAGGAGGTCGCGGGTGGTGCCGGCGACTACTCCGGCTGGGGGTTCAAGCGGCCCTCGCTCGGCACCTCGTTCGCGACGCGGCAGGAGGTGAACAAGGTCGTGGCCGACGCCGCGCCCGTCACCGCCTCTCTCGTGCTCGGCGGCGCGGTGCTGTGGATGCTCGTCTCGCTGCCGATCGGGATCTTCTCGGCGCTCCGGCCGCGATCACTGCTCGATCGAGGAGCGATGGTATTCGTCCTGATCGGGATCTCTGCGCACCCGGTCTGGATCGGCCTGATTCTCGCGTATGTGTTCGGCTACAAGCTGGGCCTGTTCCCGATCACCGGCTACTGCGATCTTGTGAGCCCCTCCACGGAGTGCGGCGGCCCCGTGCAGTGGGCGTGGCATCTTGCGCTGCCCTGGGCGACGTTTGCCTTCCTCTTCTCGGCTCAGTACGTGCGGATGATCCGGGCGAACACGATGGAGACGCTGAACGAGGACTACGTGCGCACCGCGCGGGCGAAAGGCGCCCCCGAGTCGCGCGTGCTGCGTTCGCACGTGCTGCGCAACTCGCTGCTCGTCGTCGTGACGATGCTCGGGATGGATATCGGGCTCGCGCTCGGCGGCGCCATCTTCACCGAATCGGTGTTCGGCCTGCCGGGGCTCGGCAAGGTCGCGATCGAATCGATCTACGCCTACGACTTACCGGTGACGCAGGGCATCGTCGTCTTCGCGACGTTCGCGATCATCATCTTCAACCTGATCGTAGACCTCGTCTACGCAGCGATCGACCCGCGCATTAGACTGTCGTAAGTGGCGCTGCTCCAGGTCAACGACCTGCGGACGTACTTCCGCACGGACGACGGCGTGGTCAAAGCCGTCGACGGCGTCACGTTCAGCGTCGATCCGGGCAAGACACTGGGCATCGTGGGGGAGTCCGGTTGCGGCAAGTCCGTGACCATGCTCACCGTCATGGGCCTGAACAACAAGAAGACGGCCGACACCTCCGGCGAGGCGCTCTTCAACGGCGAGGACCTGTTGCCGATGAAGTCGTCCCAGTTGCGCGCGATCCGCGGCGACGAGATCGCGATGATCTTCCAGGATCCGATGACCTCGCTGAACCCGGTCCACTCGATCGGGAAGCAGCTCATCGAAGCCGTCCTGCTGCACAACGACGTCTCCAAGAAGGAGGCGCGGCAGCGGGCGGTCGTCTCGCTCGAGGAAGTCGGCATTCCGCGCGCCGAGCGGCGGATCGACGACTACCCGCACCAGTTCTCGGGCGGCATGCGCCAGCGCGTGATGATCGCGATGGCGATGATCAACGACCCGGCGCTGCTGATCGCCGACGAGCCCACGACTGCGCTCGACGTCACGACGCAGGCTCAGATCCTCACCCTGATGAGAAAGCTCCAGGACGACCACGGCACCGCCATCATCATCATCACCCACGACCTCGGCGTCGTCGCGGAGATCGCCGACGACGTCAACGTCATGTACGCGGCGAAGATCGTCGAGGAGGGAACGGTCGACTCGATCTTCACTCGGCCCCACCACCCGTACACATGGGGCCTGCTCGGCTCGCTCCCACGTCTCGACACCGATGTCGAGCGGCTGGCCCAGATTCCCGGCCAGCCACCGTCGCTGCTGTCTCCGCCCGCCGGCTGCCGCTTCAATCCGCGCTGCCCCTATGTGATGGACATCTGCAGGCAGAAGCTGCCCGAGCTGCGCGGTGTCACCGGGGACACGGGCCACTCGCAGGCGTGCTTCCTCGACGAGGAGACGAAGGACCGCGAGGCCGCCCGCCTGCTGGCCGCAACGCTGGCGGGAGCGCGGTAAGCGGCGATGGCTGACGATCTCCTCGTCGTCGAGAACCTCGAGAAGTACTTTCCGGTCACCCGGGGGATCATCTTCCAGAAGCAGATCGCGTCCGTGAAGGCCGTGGACGGCGTGACCTTTACCGTCAAACGCGGCGAGACGCTGGGAGTCGTCGGCGAGTCCGGGCTGCGGTAAGTCGACGATGGCGCGCTGCATCATTCGCCTGCTCGACCCCACCGGCGGGACCGTGAACTTCGACGGGCGCGACATCACGCGCCTGTCGCGCGCCGAGATGCGGCCGATCAGGCGCGAGATGATGATGATCTTCCAGGATCCCTACGCGTCGCTGAATGCTCGGAAGCGGGTCGGTTTCATCATCGGCGAGGCTCTCGAGGTGCACAAGCTGGGCACCGACGCCGAGATCAAGCGGCGCGTGCAGGAGCTGCTCGAGGTCGTGGGCCTCAACCCTGAGCACTACAACCGCTTTCCGCATGAGTTCTCGGGTGGCCAGCGACAGCGCATCGGCGTCGCCCGCGCGCTCGCCGTCAACCCGAAGCTCATCGTCTGCGACGAGCCCGTCTCCGCGCTCGACGTCTCCGTCCAGGCGCAGATCCTCAACCTGCTGAAGGACCTGCAGCACGAGTTCGGGTTGACGTACGTCTTCATCGCGCACGACCTCAACGTCGTCCGCCACATCTCCGATCGCGTCATGGTCATGTACCTGGGCAAGGTGGCCGAGATCGCGGAGGGGCACGCCCTCTACCGGGAGCCGAAGCACCCGTACACCGGCGCGCTGCTCTCCGCCGTGCCGATCCCGAATCCGGAGCTCGGCCGGCAGCGGCGCGCGATCGTCCTCGAGGGCGACGTCCCGAACCCGATCAACCCGCCCGCTGCCTGCCGCTTCCATCCCGCGCTGCCCGCGCTTCGTCGAGGGCCGCTGCGACGTCGACGAGCCGCAGCTCCGCTCGTTCGGCCACGACCATGAGGCGGCTTGCCACTTCCCGCTCGAGCGGTGGCCGATGACGGCCGACGAGATGCGCCGCGGCCGCTCGGAGCAGCCGTCCGAGCCGGTCTCGGCGCCGTCCTAGGGTTGCGTTCTAGAGGCTTGAGATGAGATCCGGGCGCCCGCGGCCGCGCAAGCGGCCGCCTTCAGGGGTTTTTCGCGCTGTGGATCCGCGCGAGCGGATCCACAGCCTGCGGAGTTGACTAGTGCTTGTTGCGGCTGGCCCGCCGCTTCCTGCTTCTTCTCGGCGGGGTCACGGGGAGCGTGCTTCTCCTTTCGGCTCTCCTCGGGCTCGCGCTAGGCGCGTCGCTCTCACGGGCGATCTCGGTGGGCTTCTACGTCGTCGGAGCGTTCCTCCTGATGGCCGGCTTCTTCATGGGCAACCGCGGCCCGACTCGGCTCCGCGGCGAACCCGGAGACGAGGGTCTGTTTGGGCTCGGCCGCAAGCGCGGCGTCCGGATGGCGACGGCCGAGGAACGGGCCGACGCCCTCTCGACGACCGCGGTCTTCATCTCGGTCGGCTTCATCCTGATCGTTTTCGGTGTCGTCGCGGACAGCCGCTACGGTTTGTTCTGAACGTACGAGCATCCAAGACCTCGATCAGGGGCTCTAACCTCAGGCGGGATCGGCCGTCAAAAGGAACATATGGGCACGTTGCAGCAACGATCTCTACTTTGCGAACGCACACGCGGCTGGGTGTCGCTGTCGCTCGACGGTGAGCTGTCGGAGTTCGAGCGGGCACTCCTCGATGCGCATCTCGGCCGCTGCGCGGAGTGCTCGGTGTTCGCCGCGGACACCCGCGCTGCGACGACGCTCCTGCGCGCGGCCCCGCTCGAGCGGCCGCTGCAGCAGATCTCGCCTCCGGCAATCCGGCGCCGCATCGGCGCCTCTGCGCTGCGCGTCGGAGCTGCCGCGGCCGTGGTCGTCGGCGCACTCGGCCTGGCCGGGAGCATGACGATCTCGTCCGGCCCGCCGGTGTCCGCCGTACCGACGCGGCGCGAGCGACCAGACCGAGCGACCGCCTGATCCGCATCGCGACAGCGCCAGTCTCTGACACCGGCGCCGCTGATCGACCGCGGGCGCTCTGTGCTGACCTTGCCGCTGTAGCGCAAGGGGAGCCTCGCCCGAGGGCCAGCTTAAACACTGGGTAAGACCCCGCGACTACGCTGTGGGTGTGTTCGCGCAGCCTTCCACGATCACGTCCTACTGCTGACACCTCGACCACGCCGCCAGGCTGGCGGCGGCGCTCGAGCGGCAGGCCGGCGACGGTAGGAGGGCTGGCGGACCGAGGCGCTCGGGTAGGATTGCCTCGCTTTTCCGGCGCCGTCGCGCCGTTCTCGTACCGCCACCCGAGTCCGTCCAGGAGACATATGGCTGAGCAGAAAAACGTCGGCACGATCGTCGAGATCAAAGGCGTCGTCCTCGACGCGGTCTTCCCAGACCGGCTGCCCGCGATCCTCGCTGCGCTCGAGATCGAGGTTTCCCGTGAGGACGGCTCGACCGCGACGATCGTGGCCGAGGTCCAGCAGCACCTCGGCGACGACCGCGTGCGAGCGGTCGCCATGGACGCGACGGACGGCCTCTCGCGGGGTGTCGACATCGTCGACACCGGCCAGCCGATCACGGTTCCGGTCGGCGCACCGACGCTTGGCCGGCTGTGGAACGTGATCGGTGACCCGATCGACGAGAAGGGCGAGCCCGCCGCCGACGTGGAGCGCTGGCCGATCCATCGCGACCCGCCGGCGTTCCGCGATCTCTCGCCGAAGATGGAGATCTTCGAGACCGGCCTCAAGGTCGTCGACCTGATCGCCCCGTACATCAAGGGCGGCAAGGTCGGCCTGTTCGGCGGTGCGGGCGTCGGCAAGACCGTGCTGATCCAGGAGCTGATCCACAACGTCGCCAGGGAACACGGCGGCGTGTCGGTCTTCGCGGGCGTGGGCGAGCGGACGCGTGAGGGCAACGACCTGATGCTCGAGATGGAAGAGTCGGGCGTGATCGACAAGGTCGCGCTCGTCTACGGGCAGATGAACGAGCCGCCGGGAGCACGCCTGCGCGTCGGGCTTTCGGGACTCACGATGGCCGAGTACTTCCGCGACGAGGGCCAGGACGTTCTTCTCTTCATCGACAACATCTTCCGCTTCGTCCAGGCGGGATCCGAGGTGTCGGCGCTGCTCGGCCGGATGCCGAGCGCGGTCGGCTACCAGCCGACGCTTGCTACCGAGATGGGCCAGCTACAGGAGCGCATCACGTCGACGCGCACCGGCTCGGTCACCTCCGTGCAGGCGATCTACGTGCCCGCTGACGACCTCACCGACCCGGCGCCGGCGAACACGTTCGCGCACCTCGACTCGACCACAGTCCTCTCGCGGGCGATCGTCGAGAAGGGCATCTATCCCGCCGTCGACCCACTCGACTCGACCTCGCGGGCGCTTCAGCCCGGGATCGTCTCGGACGAGCACTACGGGACTGCGACGGCCGTGCAGCAGATCCTGCAGCGCTACAAGGACCTGCAGGACATCATCGCGATCCTCGGCATGGACGAGCTGACCGACGAGGACAAGCTCATCGTCGCCCGCGCGCGCAAGATCGAGCGCTTCCTCTCGCAGCCGAACTTCGTCGCCGAGCAGTTCACCGGCACGCCCGGCAAGTACGTGAAGCTCGAGGACACGATCCGCGGCTTCCGGATGATCATCGACGGCGAGTGCGACGAGCTGCCCGAGGCCGCCTTCTACATGGTCGGCGCGATCGAGGAGGCGTTCGAGAAGGCACGCCAGGCCGAGCCCGTCGCCGCCTAGGACGACGACTCGTGGCCTACGAGGACCATCCGACCTTCGACGTGGCCCTCGTCACGCCCGACGGGCCGGCGTTCGACGGTGAGGCGCACATGCTCGTCGTCCCCGGCCAGGCGGGTGAGATCGGCATCCTCGCCCGGCACGCCCCGCTCGTGGCGACGCTTCGGGCCGGATCGACGCGCGTGCACGTCGGCGGGGGAGAGGTGCTCGAGTTCGCCACCGGCCCCGGCTTCTTCAAGATCGAGCTCGACAAGGCGCTGGCGCTCGTCGACGACGCGGTGAACGTGAAGGAGATCGACGACGAGCGCGCCCGCGAGCAGCTCGAGGCGGCAAAGGCCGAGCTGGCGAAGGTCGAGGCCGGCGAGTCCTCGGCCGACCGCTGGCAGCTCGAGCAGCGGATCGTGCACGCGGAGAACCAGCTCAGCGTCTCGGGCCGCACGACCGGCTGAGCCAACTCGATGCCGGCAGTAGCTGCGTCGGCCAGGCTGCGTAGCGGCTCGTGCGGTGACTGTCCCCGGAGTAGAGCTGCCATCCTGGACACTTGGGCAGCTTGGCGACCGGGTTACCAAACGCCTAAAGAGCCTGCGAGCCTCCGGCTCCTGCGACTCTTCAGGCGGGAGCTGTTTTCATGAAGGACACCAGAGCGCACCTCGCACAACTCCTCGCCGAGCGGATCCTCGTCCTCGACGGCTCCTGGGGCGTGTTGATCCACCGGCGGGAGCTCTCCGAGGAGGAGTACCGGGGCGAGCGGTTCCGCGAACACCCGCGCGACCTGCGCGGCGACCCCGACCTGCTCAACCTCACTCACCCCGAGATCGTCGCCGAGATCCACGACGCCTACTTCGCGGCCGGCGCTGACATCGCGACGACGAACACCTTCACCGCGACCCGGATCGGACAAGCCGACTACGCGCTCGAGGACGCCGCCTACGAGATGAGCCTCGAGGGCGCGCGGCTTGCCCGTCGCGCCGCCGACGAGTGGACGGCGCGCTCGCCTGAGCAGCCACGGTTCGTCGCCGGCTCGGTCGGCCCGCTGAACGTCGCGCTCTCGCTCTCGCCCCGCGTCGACGAACCGGCGTATCGCGCGGTCGATTTCGAGCAGGTGCGTGCCACGTACGCGGAGCAGATTCGGGCGCTCCGCGAGGGCGGCGTCGACCTCCTGCTCGTCGAAACCGTCTTCGACACGCTCAACGCGAAGGCGGCACTCGTCGCCGCTTCGGAGGAGGCGCCGGACATTCCGCTCTGGGTCTCGTTCACGGCGGTCGACCGCTCAGGTCGGAACCTGTCGGGGCAGACCGTGGAGGCGTTCTGGGTCTCCGTCGAGCACGCGAATCCGTTCATCGTCGGTGTCAACTGCTCGCTCGGGGCGACGGAGATGCGGCCGTTCCTGGAAGGGCTCGCGCGGGTCGCATCCACGTATGTCTCCTGCCATCCGAATGCGGGCCTGCCGAACGCACTCGGCCTGCACGACGAGCAGCCCGAGGACACGAGCCGCTTTCTGCGGACGTTCGCGGAGGACGGCCTGGTCAACATCGTCGGCGGCTGTTGCGGTACGACGCCCGAGCACGTCGGAAGAATTGCAAGATCCGTCGAAGGACTGGCTCCCCGGCGTGTGCCGGAGCGCGCCGGTGCGCCGCGCTTCGCAGGTCTCGAGCCGTTCGTGATCGGGCCGGACACGGGGTTCGTCGTCGTCGGCGAACGGACGAACGTCACCGGGTCGGCCCGGTTCCGAGGGCTGATCGAGGCGGGGGACTTCCAGGGTGCGGTCGACGTCGCGCTCGAGCAGGTGCGCGGCGGCGCAAACATCCTCGACGTCAACATGGACGCGGACCTGCTCGACGCGGAGCAGGCGATGACGACCTTCCTCAACCTGATCGCCACCGAGCCGGAGATCGCCCGGCTGCCGATCATGGTCGACAGCTCCCGCTTCTCGGCCCTCGAGGCCGGGCTCCGCTGCCTGCAGGGCAAGGGTGTCGCCAATTCGATCTCGCTGAAGGAGGGCGAGGAAACGTTTCTCGAGCAGGCCCGAGCGGTCCGGCGCCTCGGTGGAGCGGTCGTCGTCATGGCCTTCGACGAGCGCGGGCAGGCCGACACGGCCGACCGCAAGGTCGAGATCCTCGGCCGGGCGTACGACCTCCTCGTCGGCGAGGGGTTCTCGCCCGATGACATCGTGCTCGACCCGAACGTCCTCGCCGTCGCCACGGGGATCGAAGAGCACGCGGTCTTCGCGAAGGCATTCATCGACGCGATCCCTCGCCTGAAGGAGCGCTGTCCGGGTGCGCTCGTCTCGGGTGGGATCTCGAACTTGTCCTTCGCCTTCCGCGGCAACGATGCCGTCCGGGAGGCGATGCACGCCTCGTTCCTCTACCACGCGATCCGGGCCGGCCTCGACATGGGGATCGTCAATGCGGGCCAGCTCGCCGTCTACGAGGACATCGACCCCCAGCTCCTGGAGCGGGTCGAGGACGTGATCTTCGACCGACGGCCGGACGCGACCGAACGGCTGGTCGAGCACGCGCGCACGATCGAGGGCGGCGGCACACAGCGCGAGTTCGACCTCTCCTGGCGCGACGCGCCGGTTGAGGACCGGATCGCGCATGCGCTCGTCCACGGGATCGTCGACTTCGTCGAGGAGGACACCGAGGAGGCGCGCCAACAGTCAGCGCGGCCGCTCGACGTGATCGAGGGGCCGCTGATGGACGGCATGAAGATCGTCGGCGACCTGTTCGGTGACGGAAAGATGTTCCTGCCGCAGGTCGTCAAGAGCGCCCGCGCGATGAAGCGTGCCGTGGCCTACCTCGAGCCGTTCATGGAGGCCGAGCGCCAGGGCGCGCGCCGCGCGCAGGGCAAAGTCGTGCTGGCCACCGTCAAGGGTGACGTGCACGACATCGGCAAGAACATCGTCGGTGTCGTCCTCGGCTGCAACAACTACGAAGTCGTCGATCTCGGCGTCATGGTTCCGGCCGACCGGATCCTCGACACGGCGGTCGAGGAGGACGTCGACATCGTCGGCCTCTCGGGGCTGATCACGCCGTCGCTGGACGAGATGGTCGGTGTCGCCCGCGAGATGGAACGCCGCGGGCTGACTCTGCCGCTCCTCATCGGCGGTGCGACGACCTCGCGGCAGCACACGGCGGTCCGCATCGCGCCCGAGTACAGCGAGCCGACGGTGTACGTCCTCGACGCGTCGCGAGTCGTCGGCGTGGTTGGGAACCTGCTCGACCCGGAGCGCCGCGCGACGCTCGATGTGGAGAACCGCATCGACCAGGACCGGCTGCGCGAGCTCCACGGCGAGCGCGAGCGGAAGCCGCTGCTGCCGCTGTCCGGTGCGCGCGCGAACCGCACACCGGTCGTCTGGCGCGAGGAGGACGTGGCCGTGCCGGCGTTCACCGGCGTTCGCGCCGTCGAGCCGGAGATCGAGGCGCTTCGAGCCTATGTCGACTGGACGTTCTTCTTCCATGCCTGGGATCTGAAGGGTCGCTTCCCGGCGATTCTCGAGCTGCCGGCGGCGCGCGAGCTGTACGACGACGCGTCGGAGCTCCTCGACGAGATCGTCGCCTCCGGCGCGTTCCGGGCACGTGGGGTCTACGGCTTCTGGCCCGCCGTCGCCGAGGGCGACGACATCGTCGTCGACGGCGGCGTCCGCTTCCCGATGCTTCGCCAGCAGGCCGCTCACGGCGATTCGCGTCCCAACCGCTCCCTCGCCGACTTCGTTGCGCCGGCCGACCGCGGGCTCGCCGACCATGTCGGTGCGTTTGCAGTGGCGATCGAGGGCGCCGACGAGCTCGCGGCGCGGTACGAAGCAGAGCAGGACGACTACCGGGCGATCATGGCGAAAGCGCTTGCCGACCGGTTCGCGGAGGCGTTCGCGGAGTGGCTGCACGAGCGGGCGCGCAGGGAGTGGTACGCGGAGGAGGAGAAGCTCGACCGCGAGGAACTGATCGGGGAGCGATTCCGCGGGATCCGGCCCGCGTTCGGCTACCCGGCCTGCCCGGATCACTCGGAGAAGTCGCGCCTGTTCGACCTGGTCGAGGCCGAGGGCGCGGGAATGGAGCTGACGGAGACGTTTGCGACCCTGCCCGCGGCCAGCGTCAACGGGCTCTACCTCGGACACCCGCAGGCGCGCTACTTCTCGGTCGGCCGGATCGGCCGCGACCAGGTCGAGGACTACGCGGCCGCGGAAGAACGTCGCCGACAGCCGAAGCCGAGCGCTGGCTGCGGCCGAACCTCGCCTACGAGCCTCGCTAGACCGGCGCGACCCGCGGAGCGCTGGGGACGGATACCGGAGGTGTCCGTCCCCGAAGGCGGAGTCGGGGACAGACACCTTCGGTATCTGTCCCCATTCGCGCGGCAGACGTCTTCGGCATCTGTCCCCATTCGCGCGGCAGACGTCTTCGGCATCTGTCCCCATTCGCGCGGCAGACGCCATCTGTCCCCATTTGCGCGGCTGCATCGTCTATGCCCTGAGCCAGGCGCGAGGGCGTCTGCCTTCAAGTCGAGTCTCGGTCTAAGCTTTCGCGCGTGCGGGTCTCGGGCCGCCTGAACCTCCTGCGCCGCGGGCACCACTTCAGGCTGCTCTTCCTCGCCAGCGCCGGCTCGGCGTTCGGCACGTACCTCGCCGCGGTCGCGCTCACGCTGAACATCTTCGCCTTGACGGGCTCCGGGACCTGGGTCGCGGCCCTCCTCGTCGCGGACTTCTTGCCGATCGTCGTGATCGGGCTCGTGCTCGGGCCGCTCGTCGACCGCTTCCAGCGCCGGCGGCTGATGGTGGCTGCCGACCTCGTCCGGGCCGGTGTCTTCTGCGCGCTCCCGTTCGTGAACGCGGCCGCGGCGCTCGTCGCGCTCGCGGCCGTGTCCGGGATCGCGACCGGCTTCTTCCGCCCTGCCGTGTACGCGGGCGTGCCGAACCTCGTCTCCGACGAGGACGACCTGACGGAGGCCAACTCGCTCCTGATCGGGGTCGAGAACCTCGCCTGGGTCGTCGGCCCGGTGGTGGCGGGCGTGATCTTTGCTGCGTTCGGCCCGGATCCGGCGTACTGGATCAACGCCGTGACGTTCGCGTTCTCGGCCGCTCTCGTCGCGCGCATCCCGGCCCGACGCCTCCAGTCGGAGGAGTCGCTGACGCGTGGACACTGGAGCGACGTTCGCGACGGCATCGATCTCGTGCTCCGCGCACCACAGCTGCGCACGGTGCTCGTCGTCTGGACTGTCGTGATCGCCGGCAACGCGGCGGTCAACGTAGCCGAGGTCGTATTCGCGACGGAATCTCTCGACGCCGGCAGCACCGGCTTCGGCATCCTGGTCGCTGCCAGCGGCGTCGGCCTGACGATCGGGAGCTTCGCCACACCCGTCGTCATGGGGTCGCTCGGCCTGCATCGTCTCTACGTCTTCGCGATCGTCCTCATGGCCGTGGGCTGGGGTTTCGCCGCTGCGGCGCCGCGGCTTTGGGTCGCTGTCCCGCTCGTGGTGGTCGCCACGGTCGGCAACGGCATGGCCATCGTCTGCAACCAGGTACTGATCCAGCGCGGGTCGCCCGACCGCCTCCGCGGGCGGGCGATCGCCGTCCTGATGAGCACCACATACGCCACGATGGCGGTGGCAATGGCCGGCGCCGGCCTGCTCGTAGACGCGTTCGGCGGCAGGGTTGTCTGGGCGCTCGCCGGGGCTGTCTACGTCCTCGCCGCAATCGTGGCGGTGGCGATGACCCGGCGCCTACCGGTTTCGGCGACCGACCGACCGCCCGAGCCCGAGCTCGAGCCGCTGGTCCCCGACGGGTCTCACATCGTGGAACGAATCAAGACCGCAGTTGGTTCTTGAGGGCTAGGCAAGCCCGCCCCCAACAGGCTCGTTCGCGCAAGCGCCGATTAGAGTCAGCCTCCGTGGCGCGGAAACAATGGACCCACGAGGCACTCGTCGAAGGCGTGCGCGCGGGCGATCGGCGAGCCCTGGCCCGCGCGATCTCGCTCGTCGAGAACCGCGATCAGCGTGCGTACGCCGTCGTCCGCGAGCTGTATCCGGAAACCGGGCACGCGTATGCGATCGGCGTTACGGGCCCGCCCGGCGTGGGCAAGTCGTCGCTCATCGCAGCGCTCGTCCGCCATGCGCGCGAGCTCGAGCTGACGGTCGGCGTCGTCTCCGTCGATCCCGTCCAGCCCGTTCTCACGTGGAGCGTTGCTCGGCGACCGCATCAGGCTCTCTGATCACTTCCTCGACCCCGGCGTCTTCATCCGCTCGATGGGAACGCGCGGCCACCTCGGCGGCCTTGCCGAGGCGACGCTGCAGGCGCTGCTGCTCCTCGACGCCGCCGGCAAGGACCTCGTCTTCCTGGAGACCGTGGGGACGGGGCAGAGCGAGGTCGAGGTGATCGGGGTCGCCGACACCGTCCTCCTCGTCCTGATGCCCGGTTCCGGCGACTCGGTGCAGGCGCTGAAGGCAGGGATCATGGAGATTCCCGACGTTCTCGCTGTGAACAAGGCCGACCACCCCGCTGCGAAGACGATGCTCAACGAAGTGCGCTCGATCCTGTCGCTCGACCGTGGGCGTGAATGGCGCCCGCCGCTCGTCCTCACCGAGGCGCTGCGCGGCGAAGGTGTCGAGGAGCTGTGGGACAAGCTCGCCGAGCACCGCGCGTTCCTCGAGCGTGACGGGCTCCTCGATGAGCGCCGCCGGCAGAACCTCGCAGGAGAAGTCTTCGCCGTCGCCTCCGGCCGCGCGAAGCGACACCTCGAGGAGGCCGTCGCCGAGAGCCCGGAGCTCCGGCGGTTGCTCGACGCGGTTCAGCAACGCGAGCTCGACCCGCTGACGGCCGTTCGGGAGATCATGGTCAGCGTGTTCGACGTGGACGAGGATGCAGGCGCTCCCTGAACTCGCTGAGATCGAGGCGGCGAGAGAACGGCTCGCGGGCGTGGCGCGCGAGACGCCCGTGTACTCCTCCGAGACCTTTTCGCGCCTGGCGGGGCGGGAAGTCTGGCTGAAGGCCGAGAACCTGCAGCGGACCGGGGCGTTCAAGATCAGGGGCGCCTACAACACGATCGCGACCCTCAGGCCTGACGAACGGAGCGCGGGGGTCGTCGCGGCGAGCGCCGGCAATCACGGCCAGGCGGTCGCCTGGGCGGCGAGGGCGGCCGGCTGTACGGCGACGATCTTCGTCCCACAGGACGCGCCGATGACGAAGGTCGAAGCGGCCCGTGCGTATGGCGCGCAGGTCGAGCTCGCCGGCGAGGGCTTCGAGGAGTCGCTCGCCGACGCTCTCGCCTTCGCCGAGCGCACCGGCGCCGCCTTCGTGCATGCGTTCGAAGACCTGCGCGTGATCGCCGGGCAGGGAACGATCGGACTCGAGCTGGCGGACCAGCTGCCCGACGTCGGCACGTTCGTGGTGCCGGTCGGCGGGGGTGGGCTCGCGGCGGGGATCTCTCTCGCGCTGCGCGCGGTGCGGCCGGGCGTGCGGATCGTCGGAGTGCAGGCACAGCCGGGGTTCACGATCGCCGACGGGATCATGGTCAAGCATCCGGGCGAG
Source organism: uncultured Actinomycetes bacterium (assembly GCA_963737565.1). Taxonomy (GTDB): domain Bacteria; phylum Actinomycetota; class Thermoleophilia; order Gaiellales; family Gaiellaceae; genus Gaiella. The sequence goes on along the minus strand of CAVTTF010000019.1, from coordinate 43,345 downwards.
CTGACCATGTCGATCCTCGATGAGACGCTCGACGACCTCGTTCGCGTCGACGACGACCAGATCAGCGAGGCCCTCGTCCTCTGCCTCGAGCGCGCGAAGCTGCTCGTCGAGGGGGCCGGCGCAGCCGCGCTCGCGGCTGTGCTCGCCGGGAGAGCCGGTGGAGACGGGCCCGTCGGCGTCCTGCTCTCCGGCGGCAACATCGACCCGACCGTGCTCATCTCGGTGATGCGGCACGGCCTCACCGGCGCCGGCCGCTACCTCGTCCTCCGGACGTTCATCTCCGACCGCCCGGGCGAGTTGACGAAGCTCCTCGATCTGATCGCTCGCAGCCGCGGCAACGTCGTCTCCGTGGAGCACCATCGGGAAGGCATGCAGCGGCAGGTCATGCAGACGGAGGTCGAGCTCACGCTCGTCACCCGCGACGATGCGCACCGCGAAGAGATCCTCGCCGCGCTGGCGGAGCACGGTTATTCCGTGGAGCGCCTCAGCCCGTAGTTCTAGACTCGCGTGATGCTGGGCTGCCCGCGCTGCGGCAAGGAGAACCCGGACGACGCTCGCTTCTGCCTGCAGTGCGGCGCGTCGCTCGTCGAGGCCGAGCTCCGCGAGGAGCGGAAGATCGTCACCGTCGTCTTCGCCGACCTCGTCGGCTCGACCGCCAGAGCGGAGCGGCTGGACCCGGAGGACGTGCGCGCGATTCTTGCGCCCTACCACGCCCGGCTGCGCCGCGAGCTCGAGCGCTTCGGGGGCACGGTGGAGAAGTTCATCGGCGATGCGGTCGTGGGCGTCTTCGGCGCCCCGACCGCGCACGAGGATGATCCCGAGCGCGCGGTCCGCGCAAGCCTGGCGATTCAGGGGGCGATCGCCGAGCTGAACGAGGCCGACCCGGCTCTGGAGCTAGAGGTCAGGGTCGGCGTCAACACCGGCGAGGCGCTCGTGGCGCTGGGCGCCCGGCCGGAGCAGGGCGAGGCGATGGTCTCCGGCGACGTGATGAACACCGGAGCGCGCCTGCAGGCTGCCGCGCCTCGGGCGGCGTGCTGGTGGGCGAGGCGACCTACCGCGCGACGGAGCGCGTGATCGACTACGCCGAGGAGCGAGCCGTCGCTGCGAAGGGCAAGTCGCAACCGCTGCACGCGTGGCTCGCGGTCGCGCCGCGCGCGAGCTACGGCATCGATATCTCCGAGACTGGTCGCGGCCGACTCGTCGGGCGCGCGCGTGAGCTCGACCTGCTTGCCGACGCGCTGACGCGGGCGCGCGAGACTCGCGAGCCACAGCTCGTCACGCTCGTCGGGGTGCCGGGCATCGGCAAGAGCCGGCTCGTGCACGAGCTGTTCCGGATCGTCGAGGAGGACGAGGAGCTCGATCTTCTGGCGGCAGGGTCGCTCGCTGCCCTACGGCGAAGGCGTTGCCTTCTGGGCGCTCGGTGAGATGGTGAAGGCACAGGCAGGCATTCTCGAATCGGACGGCGCGGAGGAAGCGGCGCGGAAGCTCCAGCTCGCGGTTCGGGATCTCGTCGCCGACGACGATCAGGCTGCGTGGGTCGAACGGCATCTCCGCGCCCTGCAGGTGTCGGCGCGCGCGAGGAAGCGGCGGCCGAGCGGGGCGAGTCGTTCGCCGCCTGGCGACGGCTGATCGAAGCGCTCGCGAGCGAGGGCCGGCCGTCTTCATCTTCGAGGACCTGCACTGGGCGGACGACAGCATGCTCGACTTCGTCGACGAGCTCGTCGACTGGGTCACGGGCGTGCCGCTTCTGGTCGTCGCCACGGCGCGCCCCGAGCTGCTCGAGCGGCGGCCGGGCTGGGGCGGCGGCAAGCGGAACGCGCTCACGAGTCTCGCTCTCGCCGCTCTCCGACGAGGACACGGCGCGCTTGTTCGCCGACCTGCTCGACCGGGCGCTGCTTCCGGCGGAGACGCAGGCAGAGCTGCTCGGCCGTGCCGCCGGCAATCCGCTCTTCGCCGAGGAGTATGCGCGGATGCTCGTCGGCGGGCGACGGTACGAGCGTGGGCGTGCCCGACTCGCTGCAGGCGATCGTGGCGGCGCGAATCGACGATCTGCCAACCGGCGAGAAGGCGCTTCTGCACGCGGGCTCCGTGCTCGGAAAGGTCTTCTGGAGCGACGCGGTCGGGGCGCTCACAGGCGACCGGCAGGAAGCTGTCGTCCAGGCGCTTCGGCCGCTGGAGCGGAAGGAGTTCATCCGCCGTGAGCGGCGCTCCGCAGTCGCGGGCGGCGAGCAGTACGCCTTCGTGCACGCGCTCGTGCGCGACGTCGTGTACGGCCAGATGCCGCGCTCCGAGCGAAGCCGCTGGCACCGACTCGCCGCCGACTGGATCGAGTCGCTGCCGCCCGACCGCTCGGAGGATCGTGCCGAGATGCTTGCGCACCACTTCCTTCGTGCGCTCGAGTACGACCGCGCAGTCGGTGCGTCGAGCAGCCGGAGCTTGCGGCGCGAGCGGCAGCGGCCTGCCGCGCGGCCGGCGACCGTGCGTGGGCCCTGAGCGCCTACGCGGCCGCGGCGCGGCACTACGGCTCTGCGCTCGAGCTGGGCGGCGACGACCCGGAGCTATTGCTCTTGATTGGCCGCGCCCTCGCGACCGACGCCGTGGGCGGCGAGGACGAGCTGCAGCGGAGCGTCGCCGGCTTTTTGGCGCTCGGCGACTCCGCGGGTGCCGCAGAGGCGGAGGCGGAGCTAGGCGCGTTCCACTGGCGGCGCGGCTTCGTCGACCTCGCGGTCGAACACATCGAGCGGGCAAAGGCCTTGTCGCGGATCTCCCGCCGTCCCGGGCACGGGCCGCGGTGCTCGCGGCGGCGCGCAAGGCTCTACGTCCTCGCCGGCCGATTGGAGGAGGCACTTCCGCTGGCCGAGGAGGCGACGGGATCGCAGCCGAGCTCTCGCTCGTGGAGATTCGCGCGGCGACGCTGAATACCGTCGCGCTCGACGAAGGCGGCGCTGCATCGGCCGGACGGCCTCGAGGCGCTCGAGGCCGGACTCGCTTCGCGCTCGACGTCAGCGCCAGCGAGGCGGCACGCGCGTACATCAACCTCGGCTCGACGACGATCTCACTTCGGGGCCGACGCGCGCCGTGGTAGGTCGGTCCATGAGGAGGGCCTGCGCTTCGCCGAGCGTTTTGGTCTCGGCTGGCAGGCGCGCTGGCTCCAGGCAGAGCTCTCGATCGACGCCTACCGGCTCGGTGACTGGGACGAGGCGCTGCGACTCGCCGAGCACGTGATCGTCGCTGGCGGAGCAAACACCGCATTACATGGAGGTCGGCGCGCGCTATACGCGCGGGGCGATCCGCGCGGCCCGTGGCGACACAGACGGCGTCCGGGCCGACAGCCGTTCGCTGGGTCGAGCTGGCGCGGGAGATGAAGGACCCGCAGACGTTGCACCCGTCGCTCGCCTGCGCGGCGTACGCTCCTCACGCTGGCAGGAGACCGGTCGACGGCAGAGAGCTTGATCGGTGAGCTCTCGAGCCTGCTACGGGCGGGCGACGACCCGCTCGCTGAGACATGGTTCGTGATTGAGCTCGCGCTCACGCTTGCTGCCCTCGACGGCGACCGGAGCCGGTTCGAAGAGGCCCGTCGCCGCTCCCCCGACTCGCGGTGGGTAATTGCCGGCGGCATGTACCTCGCGGGCGAGTACGAGAGCGCCGCCGACCTGCTGGACGAGATCGGGGCGCTGAACCACGTGGCGGCTGCCCGCGTGGCAGCAGCAGAGGCCCACCTGGCAGCCGGCCGGCGAACGCAGGCCGACGAGCAGCTCGGTCGGGCGCTTGCGTTCTACCGCCAGGTGGGCGCGACGGCGCTGATCGTGGAGGCGGAGAAGCTCCTACCCGCGGCCTCGTAGGGGCCGGGCTCCGCCCGGCCCGGGCGACCCGGAGGGTCGCCCCTACGCGCCGCAGCGGCGGAAGGTGGTGACTGGATTGCCGCGGGCGATCCACGTGCCGACGCCGCCGTCGACGACGGGGCGCGCGTCGACACCGTGCGCGACGAGGACGCTGGCCGCGACGGCGGCGCGCGCGCCCGATTCGCAGAGGGTGACGACCGGCCGGTCGGTCGCCACGTCGGCCGCCAGCTCGCGCGACGAGCCGGTAGGGGATGTTGCGCGTGCCGGCGATGTAGCCGTCGTCGCGCTCGTCCTTCTCCCGCACGTCGATCACGTCGGCTCCCTCGTCGAGGAGCTTCTCGAGGTCGTCGACACTGACCGGCTCGAGCTGCTCGGGCCCGCCGCCGAGAACGAAGCCCGGAATGTCCAGGAAGCCGACCGAGCGCAGGCCGCGGATCGCGCGTTGCGCTTCGGCCTGATCGGAGGCGAGGACGCAGACGGGCCGCTCGGGATCGAGCAGAAAGCCGGACTTCGTCGCGAAGCTGGAGCCCGAGACGGGGACGCTGATCGCGCCGTGCCGGTGCCCGTCGAGGAACGCGGCGACCGGGCGCACGTCGAGCAGCTGGGCACCGTCCGGAGGTACCGCTTCCTCCGCCGCCTCGGCGGCTGCGCCGACGAAGGGGCCTCGGTTGAGGCCGACGACGCGTTCGACGTTCGGAGGCTTGGGAGCCGCGATCGCTGCCGACTCGGCGACGAACGCGTCGAGCTCCGAGATTCTGAGGACGGGGTTGAAGCGTCGCTCGAACCCGATCGTCGTCGACGCCTTCGAGCTCATGGCCTTGCCGCAGAGCGATCCGGCGACGTGGCCCGGATAGACCTCGACGCCGTCGGGCAGCTCGAGCAGGCGCTGCAGCGAGTGGAAGATGGCCTCGGCTCCCTCTCGTGCCCCGACGGCGAGGTCGGGGCGCCCGGCGTCGCCGACGAAGAGGGAATCGCCGGTGAGCAGCAGCCACGGCTCGTCGGCCCGCGAGTGGTCGATCACCGCGAAGCAGCAGTGCTCCGGCCGGTGGCCGGGCGTGTGGAGGCAGCGGAGCGCGACGTCGCCGACCTCGATCTCGTCGCCGTCCTCGACCGGGTCGGATCGATATTCGACCTCGGCGGCCGGGTGGATCGAGATCGGGAGATCGTGCTCGAGCGCGAAACGGCCGTGGCCTGAGAGGTGGTCTGCGTGCGTGTGCGTCTCGAGGACGCGGACGATCCGCACGCCGCGCCGCTCGGCGTCCTCGAGGTACTGCTCGATCGCGTAGGCCGGGTCGACGACGACGGCGACACCCGCCCGCTCGTCGCCGATCAGATAGGACGCGCACCCGAGGTCGTCGTCGACGAACTGCGTGAAGATCACGCGGCCGAAGGTAGCACCGGCCCTCGCTATCTCTCTTGAAGTAGGTCCGGACCTGGACCTCTTTACGCGGGTCTTCGGCGCCGCAACCGCAGGAGGAGGATCAGGCTTCCCGCGACCACGCCCAGCCCCGCAGCGGCGGCGACCGCGACCCCGTAGCTCCGGCCCTGGCTCCGACGGGGGCGTGGCGGCTCCCGGCGTGACCGAGAGCGTCACGTGCCAATCGACCGTCTTCCCGTCTGCGAAACGCTGCCTCACCGTGAACGGCTCTCCTCCGGGCTCGCCCCGTGCGCGGAGGCGCAGCGGAAACTGCCCCCACTTCTCGGTGGCGAGCCGGCCGCCGGTCCACGTCGCGCGGCCGTCAGTCAGCTCCGCCTGCCAGGCGGGAGTCGACCGTGCGGCGAGCAGCTCGACCGTGGCCGGTGCGGCGAGCTCGATCGCCGTCATCGCTGCCTTGCGCTCGTTCGGCGCAGTCAGCAGAAGGTCCGTCTCTGCGTTCTGCTCGACGAACGCGGGCCAGAACTGCGGATGCCCTGCGGCGCCGGGCGCGACGATCAGAGCGCCGAGAGCCACCACCGCGGCGGCGAGCATCCGCATGCGGTCATCCTGCCCGATCCGCGTCCGGGCTCCCGGGGTAGGGGCGACCCTCCGGGTCGCCCGGGGCCGGGCGGAGCCCGGCCCCTACAGCCCCAGGTGACGCGCGATCACCATGCGCTGGACCTCGTTCGTTCCCTCGCCGATCTCCAGGATCTTCTGGTCGCGATAGAGGCGCGAGATCGCGAACTCGTCGGTGTAGCCGTACCCGCCGTGAATCTGAAGTGCCCAGTTGACGGCCCGGTTGGAGAGCTCGCCGGTGAAGAGCTTGGCCATCGCCGCCTCGCGGGCGAACGGCCGCCCCTGGTCCTTCAGCCAGGCGGCGCGGTAGACGAGCGCCCGGCCGGCCTCGATCTCCGTCGCCATGTCCGCGAGCTTGAACTGGACGGCCTGGAACTTCGCAATCGGCTTGCCGAACTGCTCGCGTTCGAGCGCATAGGCGTGTGCCAGGTCGTAGGCGCCCTGGGCGAGGCCGACGCCCATCGCCCCGACCGAGATTCGGCCGCCGTCGAGGATCTCGAGGAACTGGGTGAAGCCCTTGCCCCGCTCGCCGACGAGGTTCCCCTCGGGCACCGCGCAGTCGGTGAACGAGAGCGCGCGCGTGTCCGATGCGCGCCAGCCCATCTTCTTCAGCGGCGCTGCGATCTCGTAGCCGGGCGTCCCGTTCTCGACCACGATGTTCGAGATCTCGTCCGGCGCCAGTGCGCGCCGTAATCGTCACGCCCCACGTGATGTCGGTACCCGCGTTCGTGATGAAGAGCTTGGAGCCGTTCACGACCCACTCGCCGTCACGCGCCTCCGCGGTCGTCCGCGTCGCTCCTGCGTCGGAGCCCGCGCCGGGCTCGGTCAGGCCGAAGGCGGCGAGCTGCCGGCCGGAGGCGAGCGCCGGCAGCCACTCCCGTTTCTGTTCCTCCGATCCGAAGAGCAGGATCGGCATCGTCCCGAGCGAGGTGTGCGCCGCGACGGTGATTGCCACGGACGAGTCCACGCGGGTCAGCTCCTCGATCGCGATCGCGTAGGAGAGCGTGTCGGCGCCTGCGCCGCCGTATTCCTCGGGGATGGGAATGCCCATCAACCCGAGCTCGGCGAGCTCGGCGACGAGGTCGTACGGGAAGCGGCCCTCCCGGTCGAGCTCCTCGGCGACCGGCGCGATTCGATCGCGTGCGAACGCGCGGACCGTGTCGCGGATCAGCTCGTGCTCGGGCGAGAGGTCGAGGTCCACGGCCGGGCGGATCGTACAGGCGCCGTCCTGTAGGGTCTCGCCGTCCCGTCAGAGCCCGAAGGAGGAATCGCTCGATGACCGTCCAGGAGTTCTTCGACACGTTGCCCGAGCGCGTCGACCCGGCGAAGACCGCCGGAATGAACAACACGCTACGTCTTCGACGTTGCGGACGCGGGCACGTGGACCGTGAAGGTGGTGGACGGCGCGGTCGAGGTGAGCGAAGGGGCGGCGGAGGACGCCGACTGCACGATCACGGCCAGTGAGGAGACCTTCGCCAAGATCGTCGCCGGCGAGTCGAACGCCACATCTGCCTACATGACGGGGAAGCTGAAGATCGCGGGCGACATGGGCGCCGCGCTCAAGCTGCAGAAGCTGTTCTGAGTTGAACCTGGTACGAGACGTTCCTCTGGCTTCTCCAGGATCGAGCTCGTACTGCTCTTCGTCATTTTCATGGACTGTTAGGGTCGGCACCTGATGTCGTCTCGGGGCCTCGTCGTCGGGCTCGTCCTCCTCACCGCGGTCAACATGGTCGCGTTGGCGCTGGCGGACTGGCTCTTCGACAGCGTCACCATCGTCGGCTTCTGGCCGCTCTTGATCGCTGGGCTCGTGCTCGGGATTGCGAACGCGATCCTCAAGCCGGTCCTGACGCTGCTGACGCTGCCGCTCGTGATCGTGACACTCGGCCTTTTCCTGCTCGTGATCAACATCGCGATGATCGGGCTGGCGGAATGGATCGCGCCGGACTTCTCGATCGACGGCTTCTGGACGTATGTCGGCGTCGTGATCGTGGTCTCGCTCGTGAACTGGCTCGCGGGCCGGCTGGCCGACCGGTCGCTCGCCGCGTAGGGGCCGGGCTTCGCCCGGCCCGGGCGACCCGGAGGGTCGCCCCTACGAATCGCCGAGCTCGACGAGGGTCGCGCCGCCGGCGACGCGGTCGCCCGGTGCCACATGCACGGCTTGCACCGTCGCCTCGAACGGCGACGTGACCGGGTGCTCCATCTTCATCGCCTCGAGCACGACCAGCGCTTGCCGCGGCTGGACCGTGTCGCCGGGTGAGACGAGCACCGAGAGCACCACGCCTGGCATCGGAGCCGCGACGGACTGCGCGCCGCCGTGGGCGGCGTGAGCGTGCGAGGCCTCGTCGACGTCCGGCGGGGCCGAGATCGCGGGAGGCGGCAGGTTCAGCCGCCAGGCGCCCTGCCAGGGGCCGGCTGGGAGCCGCAGTGGGGGCGCCGACAGAGGCGGGTGCTCGGTGAGGAAGGCCGTGGTCACCGCTCCCGCCCGGAAGACCGGGTGCGAGACGAGCCAGCGCAGGAAGGGAAGATTCGTGGTCACGCCTGACACCTCTGTCTCCGAGAGGGCGCGGGCCAGGCGGTCGAGGGCGCCGCGCCGGGTCAGGTCGGCGGCGATGAGCTTGGCGATCAGCGGGTCGTAGGCGAGCCCGACCTCGTCGCCTTCCTCGACGCCCGCGTCGACGCGAACGTTCGCCGGCAGGCGCAGCCGCTCGATTCGCCCGGCCTGGGGCAGGAACGTGCGCGGGTCCTCGGCGTAGAGGCGCGCCTCGACGGCATGGCCGCCGAAGGGCTTGTGGTGATTCAACTCAAGCTGCTCTCCGTCGGCGATACGAAGCTGGAGCTCGACGAGGTCGAGGCCGGTAACCGCCTCGGTGACAGGATGCTCGACCTGGATGCGCGCGTTGAGCTCGAGGAAGTAGATCTCCTCGCCGGCGACGAGGAACTCGGCCGTGCCGGCGCTGCGGTAGCCGATCGCTCGGGCGAACGCCACGGCGGCATCGTGGAGTCGGGCCCGAAGATCCTCCGTCAGGCCCGGCGCGGGCGCCTCCTCGACCACCTTCTGGTGGCGCCGCTGCACGGAGCAGTCGCGCTCTCCGAGCGCGAGCACCGTCCCGTGGGCGTCGGCCAGAAGCTGTACCTCGACGTGACGTGGCCGTTCCAGGTAGCGCTCGAAGAAGACGGTGTCGTCCCCGAACGCCGCTTCGGCCTCGCGACGGGCGGCTGCAAGTGCCTCGTCGAGTTCGTCGGGCGACCGGACCACGCGCATGCCGCGCCCGCCGCCCCCGGCAGCCGCCTTGACGAGCAGCGGGTAGCCCGACCTCGTCGGGCTCCCCTTGCGGCAGCACGGGGACGCCTGCCTCCGCCGCGATCCGCTTCGCAGCCAGCTTGTCGCCGCCGAGGCGGAGCGCTTCCGGCGGCGGCCCGACCCAGACGAGACCGGCCGCCTCGACCGTTTCCGCGAAGTCCGCGCTCTCGGCGAGGAATCCGTACCCCGGATGAACGGCGTCGGCGCCTGCTTCGCGTGCGGCGCGAACGATTTCCTCCGCGTCGAGGTAGGAGGCGATCGCGACGGTGCGACCCGCGACCCGCGTGTGGAACGCTCCGGCGTCGTCGGTGGCTGCGACGGCGGCGGTCTCGACGCCGAGCCGCTCGCACGTGCGGAAGATGCGGACGGCGATCTCGCCGCGGTTCGCCACCAGGAGCCGAGCGATTGCCACCGACGCGGATCGTAAAGAAGCCCCGAGAGTTCGGTTGAGGCCGGCTGCGGCGGGGTACGTTGAGGGGATGAGGGGTCTCGCTCTCGGGGTTGCCTTTGCCTGCCTACTCGCCGTGCCGGCCGCGGCACCCGCGCCGGCGGCCGCCGCGCCGTCGGTGAAGTTCGGCATTCAGGACGACGCCTGGCTCGAGTTCGGCGCAGGGACGATCGAGGAGCGGGTTGGCATCCTCGACCGGCTCGGCGTGGACGTCGTCCGCGTCACGCTCGACTGGTACCAGGTCGAGAGCGTCCGGGGCGAGTACGACTGGGAGCGAGAAGACGTGATCCTCGAGGCGCTTCGCGATCGCGGATTGACTCCGCTTGGTCACGATCTGGGGCACCCCCGGCTGGGCGAACGGCGGGCGCACGCCCAACTGGGCGCCGTTCCGCAGCGACTCGATGGAGGAGTTCGCCCGCGCCGCGGCGACGCGGTACCGGTTCGTCCGGCACTGGCTGATCTGGAACGAGCCGAACCAGAGTCGCTGGCTGCGCCCCGTGTCGCCCGGCACCTACGTCAGCCGCCTGCTCAACCCCGCCTACCGGGCGATCAAGCAGGTCAGCCGCTCGGACATGATCGGCGGCGGCGTGACCGCTCCGCGCGGCGGCAGCGGCGGGATGTCGCCCGTCGACTTCATCCGCGGTATCGCCCGCGCCGGAGGGAGGCTCGACGCCTACGCGCATCATCCCTATCCGCTGCGACCGGACGAGACGCCCTCGAGCGGCGGGCTGCTCACATTGCGAGACGATCACGATGGCAACGCTCGAGCGACTGCTCACCGAAGTCGATCGAGCATTCCCGAAAGCCCGTGTGTGGCTGACCGAGTACGGGTACCAGACGAACCCGCCCGACCGACTCCTCGGAGTCTCGCCGGCCCGACAGGCGCGGTACCTCGCCGAGGCGGCGCGGCGGGCCGTGCTGCTGCGCCGGGTCGACCTCCTCGTCCACTACCTCTACCAGGACGAACCGTCGCTCGGCCGCTGGCAGAGCGGGCTAACAACGGTCAAAGGCAAGGCGAAGCCGGCGCTCGCGGCGGCGATGCTGCCGCTCGCTCAGGTCTCGCGGAAGGGCCCGACGACGATCGTCTGGGGCCAGGTTCGCCCCGGCTCGGGAGCGCAGCGCTATGTCTTGCAGCAGCGGCGCGGCAGCGCCTGGACGGCCATCGGGGGGTCGCAGCTGACCTCGGCGAACGGGTCGCTCACCCGGACCGTGACCGCGTCGCCGGGAATGCAGCTCCGGCTCTGGTATCCGGCGCGCAGCCTCGCGAGCCCGCCGCTCATCGTTCGGTAGGGGCGAGGCTTTGCCTCGCCCTGCTCGTATGGGCGAGGTTGCAGGCTCGCCGCGTGCCACGCTGCGCGGCCTGGCCGACGGGCGCTAGCCGGCTCACGCGGGAATCAGGCGGGGCTCTCGGGCATCCAGCTCGGGCGTTCGCGCTCGAGGAACGCGCGGAGACCCTCCTGGCCCTCGTCGCTCGTGCGCCGCTCGGCGATCCGACGCGCCGTCTCCGGCCCGTCCGGCCGGTCGAGCACCAGGCGCTTTGCGGCGCGCGCGGCGCGCGGGCCGGCGCTGCGAAGCTCGGCGAGGATCCCTCCGAGTGCTGCGTCGAGGTCGTCCGTCACCTCGTGGACGAGCCCGATGCGCAGCGCGGTCTCCGCGTCGAAGCGCTCTCCCGTGACGAAGTACCGTCTGGCGGCGCTCGCCCCGATCTTCGCCAGCGCGAAGGGCGAGATCACGGCCGGGATGATTCCGAGCTTCACCTCGGAGAATCCGAACACGGCACGTTCGTGGGCAATCGCAATGTCCGAGCAGGCCACGAGGCCAGCGCCTCCGCCCAGCGCGTGTCCCTGGACGACCGCGACCACCGGCGCGGGGCAGGCGTCGATCGCCTCGAGCATCCGGCGGAGCGCCATCGCATCGGCGACGTTGGCGTCGTAGTCGAGCTCGACGGAGGCGCGCATCCATTCGACGTCGGCACCGGCGCAGAAGCTCGCCCCCTCGCCCGCCAGCACGACCGCGCGTGACTTGCCGACGTCGACGAAGGCCTTGGACAGCTCGGCGATCAGGGCCGCGTCGAATGCGTTGCGCGTCTCTGGGCGGGCGAGCGTGACGCGAAGAACATCGGCCTCGCGGGTCACCCGCAGCGCGCTCATCGCGCGCCAGCATAGAAGCCACGCCGCCCCGGTCCGGCGTGCACCCGCCAAGTAACACAGTGTTGCAAGGTAGGTTCCTGGAGCAGAGCAGCCGGGATAGAGTCGCGGCGTGCTGCGGGGAGCCATCGCCGCGTCGGTCACGCCGCTCGGCGACGGCGGGGAGGCACTCGACGAGGACGCGTTCGGTGCGGTCGTCGACGACCTCGTCGCGGCTGGTCTCGACGGGCTGCTCGCCTTCGGCACGAACGGCGAGGGAATCCTCCTGCGCAGCGACGAGCGCCGCCGCGGGCTCGAGCTCTTCGTCGGCGCGGCAGGGGGCCGGCTCCTCGTCGCCGCGCATTGCGGCGCCCAGACGACGGCCGACACCGTCGCGCTTGCCGCCCACGCGGCGGAGGCCGGGGCGGACGCGGTGGCTGTGATCGCGCCGCCCTACTACCTGCTCGACGAGCCGGCACAACTCGCGCATTTCACGGCTGCGGCTGAGGCGTGCGCGCCGGTCCCCTTCTACGTCTACGAGTTCGAGCGGGCGAGCGGCTACGCCGTCGCGCCGGCCGTCGTCGCGCGTCTCGCCGAGACGGCACCGAACCTGGCCGGGATGAAGGTGTCGGACACCCCGTGGGCGTCGTTCGCGCCGTACTTGATCGAGGGGCTGGACGTCTTCGTCGGGCCCGAAGCACTGATCCACCTCGGGCTCACCGCCGGTGCCGTCGGCGCTGTGTCGGCTCTCGCGTCCGCATTCCCCAGAGAGGTCGCCGCCGTAGTCCGCGACCCGACGCCTGAGGGGGCTGCGCGGCTGGGCGAGCTGCGGGCGGCCGTGGAGCGCTTTCCGCGTCAGGCGGCGTGCAAGCGGATCGCGGCCCGCCGGGGCGTCCGCCTGCGTTCCGACGTCCGGGCGCCGCTGCGCGATCTCACCGCGGATGAAGTGCGGGAGCTCGACGCCTGGCTCGACGAGGTACGCCGCGGCGTGATCGAGCGGGCGCTGCGGACGGCGATCCTCGCCGCCGCCGACAGTCCCGCCGTCCGGCGGATCGTCCGCCGCTACGGCATGCGCCTCGGAGCCGCCCGCTTCGTCGCCGGGGAAACGCTCGACGAGTGCGTTCCCGTCCTCCGGCGGCTTGCAGACCAGGGTCTCCACTCCAACACGACGCTGCTTGGCGAAGGCGTCCAGGACGCGCACGAGGCCGGCGCAGTCGCCGACCGAGTACGAGCGGATCGTCGCCCGACTCATCGCCGAGCGCCTGCCGACCAACGTCGCCCTGAAGCTCACCCACCTCGGGCTGGAGCTGGACGAGGAGCTCGCGTACGCGAACGTCGAGCGCGTCGTCGACGCGGCCGGCCGCCTCGGGTCGTTCGTCCGCATCGACATGGAGCAATCCCGTTTCGTCGACGCGACGCTCCGCGTGTTCCGGCGCCTCCGGGAGAGCGGGCGCGACAACGTCGGCACCGTCCTTCAGGCCTACCTCTACCGCAGCGAGGACGACCTGCGCAGCCTGCTGCCGCTCCGGCCGAACCTCCGCATCGTCAAGGGGGCGTACCTCGAGCCTCCCGAGCTCGCCTATCCGCGCAAGCAGGACGTGGACGCCGCCTACGTCCGTCTCGTCGCGGCGGCGCTGCGCGGCGGCGCGTACCCGGCCGTGGCGACGCACGACGACCGGATGATCGAAGGGACGATTGCCTTTGCCGAGCGGGAAGGGCTCGGGCGCGACCGCTTCGAGCTCCAGCTCCTCTACGGCGTGCGTCCGCAGCTGCAGCTCGACCTGGTGGCCCGCGGGTTCAAGGTGCTCGTCGCGACGCCCTTCGGGCCGGAGTGGTACCCGTACCTGATGCGCCGGCTCGCCGAGCGCCCGGCGAACCTGCTCTTCTTCGCGCGGAGCCTCTTCCTGCGGTAGGCGTCGGCTAGGTTGCGGCCCGCAGCTTCGCGAGCACCTGCTTGATCTGACGCAGGACGTCCGCCTCGTCGTGACCGAAGTCGTCGAGGTAGGAGTGGACCGCGGCGAGGACGAGCCGGAGCTCGTCGTCCGTCAGCTCGATGGTCTTCATGGTCTGGAGCGTAGCCGGGGCGGCGTCACATTCGGAAGATGCCGAACGTGGTCTCCGGTACCGGCGCGTTGGCTGCAGCGGCAAGTCCCAGGGCGAGCACACGACGCGTGTCGAGCGGGTCGATGATGCCGTCGTCCCAGAGTCGTGCAGTCGAGTAATAGGGGTTCCCCTCGGCCTCGTACGTCGCACGGATCTCGTCGGGGTCCGTGTCTCCGACCATGGACAGCACGGTCGCGGCCTGCTCCCCGCCCATGACGGAGATCCGTGCGTTCGGCCACATCCAGAGCTGCCGCGGCCCGTAGGCGCGCCCGCACATGGCGTAGTTGCCGGCGCCGAACGAGCCGCCCGTGACGACGGTGAACTTCGGCACGTCGGCGCACGCGACTGCCGTCACGAGCTTGGCCCCGTCCCGCGCGATCCCGCCCTCCTCGTACTCCTTGCCAACCATGAAGCCGGTGATGTTCTGAAGAAAGACGAGCGGGATCCGGCGCTTGCACGCGAGCTCGACGAAGTGCGCACCCTTCTGTGAGGACTCGGCGAAGAGGACGCCGCGGTTGGCGAGAATCGCGACCGGGTAGCCCTCGATCCGAGCGAACCCGCAGACGAGCGTCTCGCCGTAACGGGCCTTGAACTCGGCGAAGCGGCTGCCGTCGACGATCCTGCCGATCACCTCGAGCGGGTCGAGCTCGTGGCGGAAATCCTCGGGAACTGCGCCGTAGAGGTCGTTCGGGTCGAGCACGGGCGGCTCAGGTGGCGCGAGCTCCCAGGGGGGAGGAGTGGGGTCGCCGAGGTGTCGCACGATCTGTCGCGCGAGCGCCAGCGCGTGCTCGTCGTCCATCGCGTAGTGGTCGGCGACGCCGGATCGCTGCGTGTGGACGTCGGCGCCGCCGAGCTCCTCGGCCGTCACGTCCTGGCCGGTGGCGGCCTTCACGAGCGGCGGGCCGCCGATGAAGATCGTGCCCGTGCCGCGGACGATCACCGTCTCGTCGCTCATCGCGGGGACGTACGCGCCGCCGGCGGTGCACGAGCCCATCACCACGGCGATCTGTGCGATACCGCGAGCGGAGAGCCGGGCCTGGTTGTAGAAGATGCGGCCGAAATGCTCGCGGTCGGGGAAGACCTCGGCCTGCAGCGGGAGAAACGCGCCGCCGGAGTCGACGAGGTAGATGCACGGCAGGTGGTTTTGGCCCGCCACCTCTTGCGCGCGCAGGTGCTTTTTCACGGTGAGCGGGAAGTAGGACCCGCCCTTTACCGTCGCGTCGTTGGCCACGAGCACGCACTGGCGCCCCTCGACGACGCCGACGCCGGTGACGATCCCGGCCGAAGGCGCATCCCCGTCGTAAACGTCCCAGGCCGCGAGCGCGTTCAGCTCGAGGAACGCGGTGCCCGGGTCGACCAATTTGTCGATCCGCTCGCGGGCGGTGAGCTTGCCGCGCGAGCGGTGCCGCTCCAGCGCCTTCTCGCCGCCGCCGCGGGCGACGAGGGCCGTGCGCTCGCGGAGCTCTGCGACCAGCGCGGTCATGCGCGCTCGCCGGCGCTCGAACGTCTCGTCGCGCGCGACCTGCGTGGCGATCACCGTCACGGGCGCATTCTCTACCATTTGCGCGTCGGCACGGACTTCCGCCGAGAACGACTGCGCCCGCTCGAGGCGGGCGCGTCGTCAAGGCCGGTGGGAGGGCGACTTCCGGCCTAGTACCAGCGCCCTCTGGCGAATCCGCCGAAGGCGAGGAGCCCGATCAGCGCGACGATGAAGCCGCCCCAGAAGCTCCAGGTGAACATCAGGATGATTCCGATCAGGACGAGAACGCCCCCGAGTGAGATTCCAGCCACGGAGAGCGCGTACCCGGTCTTGCCAGGACGTCAAACATCGCGGGGAACCAGCCGGACGTCGGCGTACCGTCTAGCTCGTGCGGTACGGCGCTGCGGAGCACTGGCAATGGATCGCGTCCACCCGGGAGCTTGCGGTGGTCCGCGCGCTCCTGCTGGGATCATCCGGTAGAGAGGAGCGAAACGACCGCGGCCGGCAATGGTTGTGGATGCAGCGCCAGGTCGGTTACGTGTTGCCGCCGTTGTTCCGGCCCCTCGTCCCAGAGCTCCTGCTTGCGAACGGTGCGCCCCCGCTTGCGATCGCCCTCGGGCCACGCTTGACGGATTCCCGGCGCGTCGGCCGGCTTCAGGAGGTCTGCGCGCGCCGCCTGCGGCGGCTCGGTGGGCTTCCGGCGGAGGCCGAAAGCGCAGCTGAGCGTGCCTTCCTGGCGCGGACGCTGGCCACGATCGACCCGGTCCACGAGCCCGTCCTGCGCCGGGTGTCGCTGCCGACCAACGTCGCTTTGCCGGACGTCCTCGAACTGAACCGCGAGCGCGTTCAGGCGGATCGACCGCGCCCCGGCATCGCGGCGTAACACCTCCGTCGCCGTCGCACGCCGCGAGTCGAGGCAGAAGAGACAGGTCTCGTCGATCCCGATGTCGACAACGAAGGGCGCGCGAGGCGCATTGACAGCGAGTCGACCCTGCGGCGGTGGGCTCGCTGCGAGGGGGCGGCGCCTCGCGCCCCTCCACCGTAACCAGTTGCGGCAACATTGTCACGACCCTTGTCGCCTAGTCGTGACCACGATTCGCGTGCAGAGAGCGAAAGCCCCTGCAAATGAGGGGCTTTCGGCTTTCCCTAGGGGACAGGGGAGACAGGACTCGAACCTGCAACCCCCGGTTTTGGAGACCGGTGCTCTACCAGTTGAGCTACTCCCCTAGGGCCGCTCGCGGATTGTACTGGCGGGGCTCCGGAGTACCCTCCAGGCCATGTCGCAGCGTCGCGCGCTCGGGCTGCTCTTTCTCGTTCTGGCGGCCGGGCTCGGTGCCGTCGCGGTGCTCTCGGCGCTGGAGGGCGGGCGGGCCTGGGTGGTCGCGATCTCGGCGGGCGCGATCGCCGTCTGGCTTGCAGACATGTCTCGTCGCGCACTGATTTAAGGAATCCGCCGATGCGCGGCGTATTCTCCTGACGTGCCGAAGTCCGGCGGGGATACGTATGACCTGTGGGTCGAGTACCGGAAAACCGGAGATCGCGCGCTGCGCGATCGCCTGATCCTCACGTATGCGCCACTCGTCAAGTTCGTCGCCGGACGGCTCGGGTCGACACTGCCGTCGCACGTCGACGAGCAGGACCTCGTCTCGTATGGACTGCTCGGCCTGATCGGTGCGATCGAGCGGTTCGACCCGGAACGCGAGATCAAATTCGAGACGTACGCGATCGCGCGGATCAAGGGCGCGATCATCGACGAGCTCCGGTCCCTCGACTGGGTGCCGCGCTCGGTGCGAACGCGGGCTCGGGAGATCGAGCGCGCGATCGCCTCGCTCGAGCGGACGCTCATGCGCGCCCCGACCGACGAGGAGATCGCCGCCAAGCTGGAGCTCACGCCCGTCGAGCTCGAAGACAGCCTGGCCGAAATCTCACGCACGTCGATGGCGGCGCTCGACGAGCTCTGGTCGCCGAGCGCCGGAGGCGACCAGGTCTCGCTGATCGACACGATCGAGGACGAGAGCGGGCCTGATCCGGAGATCTCGCTCGAGCAGACAGAGCTGCGGGAAGCGCTCGGCGAAGCGATCGCCCGCCTGCCCGAGCGTGAGAAGCTCGTCGTCACGCTCTACTACTACGAAGAGCTCACCCTGCGCGAGATCGGTGAGGTGCTCGGCGTGACCGAGTCGCGTGTGTCGCAGCTGCACACGAAGGCGGTGCTCCGCCTGAAGGCGCGCCTCTCCGGCGCCGCGCTGCGCGAACCCGTCGAGCCATAGCCTGGCTGCGCAGGTCGCGCGGCCGCCGGCTCACGGTGACGTTCAGCCGCTGCGTCCGGCGCGACTACGATTCCCCGGTATCCCAACCGAGGAGGAACGCGCGCACATGGCTCTCGAGCCCGGGAAGATCCGCAACGTCGCCGTCGTCGGTCACCGCGGGACGGGGAAGACGTCCCTCGTCGAGGCCCTGCTGTACCAGACGGGTGAGGTCAACCGGCTCGGAACGATCGAGGCGGGAACGACCGTCTCCGACTGGGACGACGACGAGCACCAGCGCGGCATCTCGATCGCGCAGACGGTGTGCCGCACAACCTGGCAGGAGCGCAAGATCAACCTGATCGACGTCCCGGGCGATCCGAGCTTCCAGGGTGAGTCGAGAACGGCGCTGCGCGTCGTCGAGGGCGCGCTCGTCGTCGTCAGCGCGGTGATGGGTGTCGAGGTCGGGACGGCCCGGGCGTGGAAGCTCGGCGACGAGCTCGGGCTCGCGCGCGTCGTGTTCGTCAACATGCTCGACCGCGAGCGCGCCGACTTCTACCGTGCGCTGAGGCAGCTCCAGGAGCAGCTGTCGCCGCGGTGCGTCGCCGTGCACCTCCCGATCGGAGTCGAGCACGAGCTGACAGGGATCGTGGACGTGCTCCACATGTGCGCGTACTCGAGCCCGGAGGGTGAGAAAGAGGGCGATTCGGGTCCGATTCCGGACGAGCTGGTGGAGACGGCGCAGGAGTACCGCGAGAAGCTGCTCGACGCGGTCGTCGAGACGGACGAGGAGCTGATGGAGCGCTACCTCGAAGGCGAGGAGCTCGACCCGCATGCCGTGGCCTCGGCGCTCAAGGCCGCGATGACGCGCGGCGAGGTCTTCCCGGTCGCGTGCGGTGTCGCCACCAAGAACCTCGGCACGCACGCTCTGCTCGACCTGATCGTCGAGGGGGTGCCTTCACCGGCGAAGAAGGGCTCGCCGATCGACGTCGACGGCGCGGCCACGGCGGCTCTCGTCTTCAAGACGATCGCCGACCCGTTCGCCGGCAAGATCAACCTCTTCCGCGTCCTCAAAGGGACGGTCTCCGCCGACTCGACGCTCCTGAACACGCGCGAACGCTCGAAGGAGCGGATGGGCACGCTGCTCGAGCTCCAGGGGAAGGAGCACACGGGCGTCAAGGAGTTCGGCGAGGGCGACATCGGCGCGGTCGCCAAGCTGAAGGACGTGCAGACCGGCGACCTCTTGCTCGACCGCGAGATCGAGGTCGAGCTGCCCGAGTTCGGGTTCCCCGAGCCGGTGATGAGCTTTGCGATCACGCCGAAGGCGAAGGGCGACGAGGAGAAGGTCGCGACGGCGATTCGCCGGCTCGCCGAGGAGGATCCGACGCTGCGGCTGCGCCGCGACCAGCAGACCGGCGAGGAGATCCTCTCCGGCATGAGCCAGATGCACGTCGAGGTCGCGCTCGAGCGGGCGAAGCGGCGTTTCGGCGTCGACGTCGAGCTGCACCCGCCGCGCGTGCCGTACCTCGAGACGATCCGCCAGTACGCGCGGGCCCACGGGCGCTACAAGAAGCAGACCGGCGGACGCGGCCAGTTCGGCGACTGCCACATCGTGATCGAGCCGATCGAGGGCGGCGTCGGCTACGAGTTCGTCGACAAGATCGTCGGCGGCGTCATCCCCCAGAGCTTCCGGCCGGCTGTCGACAAGGGCATCCAGGAGGCGATGGCGCACGGCGAGCTCGCGGGCGCGCCCGTGCAGGGCGTGCGCGTCCGGCTCGTGGACGGCTCGTACCACAACGTCGACTCGTCCGAGATGGCGTTCAAGATCGCCGGCTCGATGGCGTTCAAGGACGCCTACCAGAAGGCCGAGCCGGTGCTGCTCGAGCCGATCATGGAGCTCGAGGTGACCGTCCCGGACGAGGCGGTCGGCGCCGTCAACGGCGACCTGAACGCGCGGCGCGGGCGTCTGGTCGGGATGGAGCCGGCGTCCGGGATGACGACGATCAAGGCTGAGGTGCCGATGGCGGAGCTGCTCACGTATGCGCAGTCCCTGACGTCGATGACCGGCGGCCGCGGCGACTACTCGATGCACTTCCTCCGCTACGAGGAGGTGCCGGCGCACGTTGCCCAGAAGGTGATCGAGGAGGCGCGGCGCGAGCGGGAGACGGCGACGCGTAAGGTCGCGCGCACTCGTCCACAGGCTGTGGACGATGTGGAAAACGCTGCACCGGGGCTATAGTGGGCCGCTCGATGCGCGTCACGAAAGCCAGCGTCACGCGGGCCTGCGCCATCTGCGAGCGCTCGCTGCTGATGGGCGAGCACGCCCTGCGCTTCTCCCCGGACGGCAGCGAGTACGTCGACGTGTGCACGCTCTGTCAGGAGATCGCGCTCGACTACGGCTGGGTGCGTGAGGGCGTGCCCTTCACGCCGACGCTGCAGCAGCCGCTGCGCCGGCGGCGGTCGCTGCTCTGGCAGTCGCTGCTCGGGACGCGTTCGATCGAAGCGGAGCCCGTCGTCGTCGGAGCCGATCCTGCGGCGCCTGGCCGACGACGAGATCGCACTGGTCGAGGCCGCCGACCTCTTCAACGCGAGTCAGTTCCGGCGCACGATGACGGGTGTCGCCAAGGCCCTCGGCGAGCCGCAGGTCTCGATCATGCCGCTCTCCGGCGTCAACGCGGAGACCGTGCTGACCTTCGCGTGGGACATCTCCTGGTACCAGTACCGCGTCCGCCCGAGGCGGCGCAGCCGGTGCGGATCGCCGAGCGGGGACACGACATGTCCGACGTCGATGAGGGCTACACCGCGTGGAACGCGCGGCTCGACGAGTCGGGCCGCGTCATTCCCGAGCTCGAACGGTTCTAGCGCACGGGGCGGGCCGGGCCGGTCACGGCCAGGAGGGCCACGCCCAGCCTCAGAGGCTTTATCCACACCGCGGCCAACGGTCTGCCGCTCATTCAGCGCCGTGGCGGCTGGAGAAGACGTGGCCCGCCGGTCGGTGACGACCTGGCCGCGACGGACATGGCCACGGACATGTCCGGATGCGGCGGTCTCAACGGCTCCGGCGGCGGCGTCGAGCCCGGGCAGGAGACCGTGGTGCATTCTGCTCACGGCCTCCTGCGGCAGGCCCAGCCGCTCGGCGATCGCTGGCCGGCGCGCCAACCGTCACGACATGTGGCTGGCTGGTCCGAGGTGAGCCCGCAGCCAGCGCAGCTGCAGGCGCCGGTGCCGGCGCCTGCTCTCGACCATGTCCGGCCGAGCGGGGTTCGCCCGCTGCCAGTCCTGCTCGAGCTCCGCCTGGCGCTCGCGGACGCCCTGACGGCCGGTCTCGGTGTCCGGATAGAGCATGTCGTTCTCCTTTCGAGTCAGAAGGAGGCGCTCGGCGATCGCGGCTGACCGCCGAGCGCCCGAGGCACGCTCACCGGGCAGCGAGCTGCCTCCCGTGGCGGCCAATCGCGAACACCATCGCGAGGGTGATCACCAGGACGGCAAGGCCGATAGCGATGACCAGACCCGCCGTGCTCCAGTCGAAACCACTCGACGCGTGGACGACGGTCGCCGGATCGCTCGTCAGCGTTGGGGCGGTGAGTGGGCCGACGAGAGGGTCAAGGCGGACCGCCTTCCGGCATGACAGGGACGGCGAGCGCGTTCGGCACCGCGGCGAGTGCCGCGACCAGGGACAGTCCGGCCAGCCGGTACGAGATCTTCGAGTGCGAGTTGAGCATGACTTCCTCCTTCGGTAGCTCGGTGTGCACACACGGTCGCGGCTGCCGGTTGAGCCCCGTTCGAGCCCCGGTGGAGAACCGGTTGAATCGGTGCTACCCTCGCCCGTCCTCTCGGAAGGCGGCGCATGGAGTTCCGGATCCTCGGCCCGCTCGAGGTTCGCAACGGGGAGCGTTCGGTGCCGCTCGGCGGCCCGAAGCCGCGCGCGCTGCTCGGTGTGCTGCTCCTGCACGCGAACGAGTCGTCTCGACCGCCGCCTCGTCGACGAGCTCTGGGGCGAGCGACCGCCGGCCACGGCCGAGAAGCTCGTCCAGGGCTACGTCCACGCGCTGCGCAAGCACCTCGGCAGCGACACCGTCGATACCTCAGGCGCACGGCTACCGGCTGCGCCTCGACCCGCACACGCTCGACCTGCTCGAGTTCGAGCGACTGACCGAGGAAGCGCGGACGGTCGCGCTCGAGGAAGCTGTCGAGCTGCGACGTCGCGCGCTCGCGCTCTGGCGGGGCCCGCCGCTCGCGGACGTCGTCTTCGAGGGCCATGCGCGGCACGAGGTCGGCCGCCTGAGCGAGCTGCACCTGACCACGCAACTCGAGCGGATCGAGGCCGAGCTCGAGCTCGGCCGCCACGCCCAGTTGATCGGCGAGCTCGAATCGCTCGTCGCCGCGCACCCCTACCAGGAGCGTCTGCACGCCCAGCTCATGCTCGCCCTCTACCGCTCGGGGCGACAGACGGAGGCGCTGCAGGCCTACCAGGCCGTGCGCAGTGTGCTGAGCGACGAGCTCGGCCTCCAGCCGGGGCAGGCGCTGCGAGAGCTCGAGGCCGCGATCCTCCGCCAGGACGAGCGCTCTCCGGGCAGGCGGCTCGAGCTCCGCCGGCGCCGTCCGACGCCGGCCGAGCTTCCGACGCCGCGGCAGCCGAGGACGAGCTCCGGCCCGTCACCGTGCTCTTCGCGGACATCGTCGGCTCGACGGCGCTCGGTGAGCGGCTCCCCCCGGACGAGGTGAAGGCGCTCGTCGGCGAGTGCGTGACGCAGATGGCCCGGGCGGTCGAGGAGTACGGCGGCACCGTCCAGGCCTACGAGGGCGACGGCATCTGCGCGTACTTCGGTGTGCCGCACGCCCACGAGGACGACCCGGAGCGCGCCGCGCGAACAGCCTCGCGGATCCACGAGGTCGCCGGCGACTACGCGCGCGACATCGCCGAGGCCTGGGGCATCCCCGATTTCGCTGTCCGCGTCGGCATCAACACGGGCCGGGCAGGCGTCGGGTCCGGTCGGTGCAGGCAGCCCTCAGACCGTCGCGCTCGGCGACGCGACGAATGTGGCGGCGCGCATGGAATCGGCCGCGCAACCGGGCACGATCGCCGTCGGCGAGGAGACAGCGCGCCGACTCGCGCACCGCTTCGTTTTCGAGCCACTCGGCAGCATCACGGTCAAGGGCCGCGCCGAACCCGTACGCGCCTCCCTCTCACCGGCCCGCGCGCACGCCACGCGCACGCGACGCCGCGGCCGCTCGTCGGCCGCGCGCGCGAGGTCGCTCACCTGCGGACGCCCGTCGCCGAGCTCGAAGGCGGTCGCGGACAGGCACTCCTGCTCGTCGGCGAACCGGGCATCGGCAAGACCCGCTTGCTGGCCGAGCTCCGTTCGCTGTTCCCCGACGAGCTGACCTGGCTCGAAGGCCACTGCCTCTCCTACGGAGGACTCCCGACCTGGCCCTTCGTCGAGGTTCTGCGGCACTGGCTCGACGTCGAGCTGTCGGATGCCGAGGTCGTCGTCCGCACGCGCGCGCGCGCCAGGCTCGCGCCCCTCTTCGACAACGACCCGTCGGGCGTACTGCCGGCGCTCGGACGGCTCCTCCGGATCCGCCTCGGGCCGGAGACCGATGCCGCGATCGACACGGGAGCCGCGCCGGACACGATTCGCCGCGGCTACGTCGCCTGGATCGAGGCTCTGACCGAGCAGCGGCCGGTGGTTCTGGCGATCGAGGACTTCCACTGGGCCGATGCGTCGACGCGCGAGCTGGCCGAGGACCTGCTCACGCTGACCGACCGCGCACCGCTCCTGGTCGTCGCGACACTTCGGCGCGATCCGGCCTCGGAGGGATGGCGGTTCCGGACGCGCGTGCTCGCCGACTTCTCGCACCGTGCGACTGAGCTGTTGCTCGAACCGCTCCCTCCCGTGGTTGCTGCTCGAGCTGCTCGGGACTTTGCTGCCGGGCGCCTTCGACGACGCGACGCGCGAGGAGATAGTTGCGCGGGCGGAGGGCAATCCGCTTTACCTCGAGGAACTGCTGCGCGCGCTGGTCGAAGGCGGGGGCCTCGAGCAGAGGCACCGCACCTGGACGACCACGCTGAAGCCCTCGCTGATCCTGCCTCCTGCGCTCGAGAACCTGCTCGTGGCACGGATCGACAGACTGCCGGACGGGTCGCGGAGACTGGCGCAGATCGCGGCGGTGATCGGCCGCGAGTTCCCGGTCGTGGTGCTCGAGCACGTTGCGGGCGACAGCGCTCGCGCCGATCTCACCCAGCTCTTGCGCGCGGAGGTCGTTCGCGAGGTTCGGCGCTACCCGGAGCTCCATTGCGCATTCAGGCACGGCCTGCTCCAGGAGGCAGCTCTCACCACGCTGACGCCGACGAGACGTCGCGAGCTCTACGCCCGTGTCGCCTCGGCCTTCGAGGAGTTGTACGCGAACTCGATCGACGAGCACCGCGAGCGCCTCGCTCACTACCGCGCACAGAGCGAGAAACCCACCGCCGTCGAGTAGTGTTTCGGCGGCAAGCCCGCGCGCATCGATAGAGGCCGCTAGTGGCTGCTTGTGCTCGATGCAGCCGAAGCGTACAACTGTTCGCAGGGTCGGAAAATGGAGCGAGCTCTACCGAGGAAGCTCAGCCTGGCGCTCAACGCCGCGATGCTCGCCGCCGGGGTGGCCTTGCTAGTGCTCGCCGCCGCGATCCGATCGGCTGAGGCGGGGGCCGGGGCGGCGCCGCGCGGCGGCACGTTCCGGATCCTCATCCTGCGCGGCTTTTTCGACTCCGTCGATCCGGCCTTCGCCTACTTGACGGCCTCGTGGTCTCTCCTCGACACGACCTGTGCGCTGCTCCTCCGCCGACCTGACCTCCCGCCGCCCGCTGGCTATCGCCCCGTGCCCGAGGTCGCCGCGGGCTACCCGACCGTCTCCGCGGACGGCAGGATCTACTCGTTCACGGTCAGGCAGGGCTTCCGCTTCTCGGATGGCAGCCGCCTGACGGCACGCAACTTCGCCGCTGCGATCGGCCGGCTCAAGAATCCCGCGCTCGACTCGCCGGGCGCGCAGTTCGTCGAGGAGGTCGTGAGTGCCCGGGCCGTACGGGCAGACCGGCTCGTGATCCGGCTCTCGAAGCCCACGCCCGACTTCACGGCGCGCCTGACGATCCCTTTCTTCTGTCCGGTGCCGCTCGGGCTGCCGTCTGACCCGGAGGGGATCGGGGCTCCGTTCTCCGGTGCCGGGCCATACTTCGTCGCCAGCTGGGCGCGGGGCGGGGATCTCGTAGCGCGACGCAACCCGTTCTACCGCGGCGAAAGACCCCAGCACGTCGACGGGTTCCGCGTGCGCGAGGCGGACACTCCGGATCGGGAAGCGGCGATCCGGGAAGTGGAGCGTGACCAGGCGGACTGGTTCAACGGCGGCGGCATCAATATCCCGATCGGGAGCCGCGACGAGCTCATTCGCAAGTACGGTGTGAACAGGTCGCAGTACTTCGTCGCCCGTGCGCCAGTCACCTGGTTCCTCGCCCTGAACAACGAGCGGCCGCTGTTCAGGAACAACGTGCGCCTGCGGCAGGCGGTCGGCTTCGCCGTCGACCGCGCAGCGCTGCTGCGCATCTATGCCCCTCGCTATGGAAACGCCACGGACCAGCTGCTGCCGACGACGATGCCGGGCTTCCGCAACGCCCACATCTACCCGCTCAAGCAACCCGACGTCGCGCGAGCGAAAGCGCTCGCGCGCGGGCGCACTCGCGGCGGCAAGGCGGTCCTGTACACCTTCGACACGCCGCAGCAGCGCGTACTTGGCGAGGTGATTCGGGCGAACCTTCGACAGATCGGCATCGACGTCGAGCTCAAGCAGTTCGGCTTCGGCGTGCTCTTCCGCCGACTCGGCACCAGGGGGGAGCCGTTCGACATGGCGCTCGAGGGCTGGGGACCCGACTACGTCGATCCGTCGAACTTTCTGCAGCTGCTCGACGGGCGCAGCATCCGTGCGCGCGAGAACGTCAACATTTCCTACTTCAACTCGAGCAGCTACAACCGGGCACTCGACCGTGCCGAGCGCCTGCAAGGCGAAGCGCGGCTCCGCGCGCTCGGCGAGCTCGACGTCCGAGTCGTAACCGACGAGGCACCTATCGTCCCGCTCTACAACACCAACGAGCACGTCTTTGTCTCGAAGCGCGTCGGATGCCTCGTCTTCAACAGATTCAGCGCCCAGCTGAACCTTGGCACCGTGTGCCTCAAGCAATGAGAGTGATCCTCAGGCTAGCGTTCAGGGCGATGCGCGGCTCCGCGCGCTCGGCGAGGTCGACGTTCGGGTCGCAACGCACGACGCACCGTACGTTTCGCTCTGGCACGAGAACGAGCACGTCTTCGTCTCGAAGCGGGTCGGCTGCCTGCTCTTCAACGGCAAAGGTGGAATGAACCTCGGCGCCGTCTGCCTCAGGCGCTAGCGCGCCTGTACCGTCACCCAGACGAGGCCTTCGCCGACGGCGATCCCGACCGGTGCCTGCCCGATCTCGATCGTGTCCGTGACCTGACGCGTGCTCGGGTCGACACGGGAGACGGTGCCGGCCCCGCGGTTCGCGACCCAGACGGCGTTCTCTCCGAATGCCACCGCCCACGGGCGGTCGCCCACGTCGATCGTCGTCGGGGAGGAGACGGCCGGATCGATCCGCGTGACGACGTCGTCGGCCTCGCTCGCGACCCAGACGACACCCCCACCGGTCGCGACGTCGATCGGGCCCTTCGCGACCGAGATCTGCCTCACGAGCGTACCCGTCCTTCCGTCGAGCTTGGAGACAGTCGTTTCGGGCCAATTCGCCAGCCAGGCTGCGCCCTCGCCGACCGCGATCGCAAATGGCGCGCCTGCGAAGTCCGTCGAAATGGCGCGGTTGGTTCTCGGATCGACACGTGCGACGGTGGCGTCGCCGAACGCCGCCCAGACCACGTCACGGTCCGGATCGACGGCGACCGAGCCCTGGCTTCCTCGCGCAGCCAGATCGAGGCGCACGACCTGGGCACCTCGCTGTGGATCGATCCGCGCGAGATCACCGAGAATCCCGTACGCGACCCAGACAGCGCCGAAGCCGACGGCGAGATCGGTCGGGGTCGCCGGGAGAGCGATCCTTCGCTCGCTACGCGTCCCGGCGTCGATTCGCGACAGCGTTTTTTCGTCTACGTTCGCCACCCAGACGGAGCCGAGGCCGACGGCGACCGACGCGGGGCCTGCACCGCTTGGGATCGCCGCGATTACACGGTTCGTCATTGGGTCGATCACGGCGACCGAGTTCGGCGGCGCGACCACGGGCGAGGTGCCGCCACGGAGCAGCACGGCGGCCACGACAGTGGCTGCCAGTCCTGCGGCGATCGCGACGAGCAGCACGCGCAGACGCCGCGAGGCAGGTCGATGCGAGGCGCCCGCCCACGGCGCCTCAAGGCCGGTGCAGTTGGGCCAAGGAGGCCGAGCGCGGCCCGGGCGGAGGCAACGAGCTCGCCGCAGTTTGCTTGTCGCTCCCCGGGTGCCTTGGCGAGCGCCCGGCCGAGCACCCGGTCGATCTCGCGCCCGAGCTCCGGCCGGACGGCGCTGAGCGCCGGCGGCGGCTCGTTTACGTGCGCCCACAGCGTCGCCACCTCGCTCTCGCGCGCGAACGGCGGCTCGCCTGCCAGGCACTCGTACAGCACGCAGCCGAGCGCGTACACGTCCGCGCGCGCATCCACCGCCTCGCCGCGGATCTGCTCCGGCGAGACGTAGGCGACCGTGCCCACCAGCTCGCCCGTGCCGGTCAGGCCCGAGATCGAGGCGGTCTGCTTGGTCAGGCCGAAGTCGGCCAGGTAGCAGTGCTCCCGGCCTGAGCGCTCCGCGATCAGCACGTTCCCCGGCTTTACGTCCCGGTGGATCAGGCCCGCGCTCGTGCGCGGCGTCGAGCGCGTCGGCCACCTGCTCCAGCAGCCCAGCGCGCGCTCGGGCTCCAACCGCCCCTCGCGTGCGAGCAGCTGCCTGAGGTCGTAGCCCTCCACGAAGCGCATCGCCAGGTACAGCTGGCCTTCCGCCTCGCCGGCCGCGTAGATCGGGACGATGTGCGGATGGTCGAGCGAGGCGGCCAGCTGCGACTCGCGCAGGAACCGCTCCCGGAAGCGCTCGTTCTCGGCCAGCTCCGGCGCCAGCAGCTTCAACGCCACCTTGCGGCCCAGCCGCAGGTCCTCGGCGCGGTACACCGCCCCCATCCCGCCTCGCCCGAGCAGCATCCTCCAGCCGGTAGCCGGCGATCTCGCTGCCGCGGCGCGGATCCGAACTGACCGGCATCAAGCCTCCCTCGTCTCCGCGGACAGAATAGGGCGTGCCCGTCATCCGGCGAGTCGGCGAGTACGAGCTCGAGGACGAGCTCGGGGAGGGTGCGGCGGCGTCGTCTACCGGGCTCGGTCCTCGAACGGCGGCCTCGTGGCCGTGAAGCTGCTCAGCCCGGCCTCGCCGACGACGCTGCCTTCCGGTCTCGATTCGAGCGCGAGCTTCGCGTGGCACAAGGAGGTGCGGCACCGACGCCTGGTTTCGATCCTCGCCGCGGCGAGGCCGACGGTCGTCCCTACCTCGTGCTCGAGTACGTGACGGCTGGCTCGCTCGCGACCAGCCTCCGGGCGCGTCCCCTCCGCTCGCCGGGCTCCTGCGGCTCGTCGCCGAGGTGGGTGCGGGCTCGACGCGCTTCACCGGCACGGACTCGTGCACCGCGACGTCAAGCCCTCCAACATCATGCTCCGCGAAGACGGCTCGGCCGCGCTGACCGACTTCGGGCTCGCCAAGGCGCCGGCTACACCGTCCTGACCCGGCCAGGCCAGGTCCTGGGCACGCTCGACTACCTTGCGCCTGAGCTCGTGCGCGGCGAGGAGGCGACAGCCGCGAGCGACGTCTATGCCCTCGGCTGCGTCGCCTTCGAGTGCCTGGCGGGCAAGCCGCCGTTCGCGGACCGGAGCCTCTTCGGCGTCGGCACCGCACACCTCGAGGACGAGCCGCCGGATCCGCCTGCGCCGCCCGATGTCGCGTGGGCGCTTCTGCGGGCGCTCGCGAAGGATGCCTGCGGCCGAGGCCGCCCACGGCGACGGCGTATGCCCACCTGCTTCGCGCCGCCGCAGGGCAGTGACTTGCGCGTCCGAGTGGCATGACGCCCGTTTGGTGCTGGCGTCGCTGTGAGTGACGGCACGTCCTATCGAGGAGGCAGCGGGCCGCGCAGGGCGATCATCCCAGGGACGGGGCGGTAGCCGAGCTTCTCGTTCAGACGGCGCATCGGCTCGTTCCGCTCCTCGCTCTCGGTCATCAGCCGCCGCAGGCCCAGCCGGCGGGCCGCTTCGATCTGTGAGCGCTTCAGCGCGGTGGCGATTCCACGGCCGCGCCAACCGCGAGCGACGGCCGTCAGCCCATGCCAGCCGGTGTCGGACTCGCCGAAGACGTCGACCGAGGCGAAGCCGACGACCTCGCCGTCCGCAAGAGCAACGAAGCACAGCTCCGGCCGCCGGCTCGGCCGCCCGATCTCGAACGATCGCCACTGCTCGAAGCTGGGGTCGTGCTCGGCATCGAGGCCGGGGATGTCCCTGCCCGCCTCCAGGCCGACGGTGTACATGCCCGCTCGTGCCCTGCGCCGCGGGGGACGACGACAACGCCCTCCGGTGGCTGCGGCGGCACGATCGGAGCGGTGGCGAGGTCCAACTCGAGACCCTTCTGCCGCTCGACCTCGACGAAGCCGCGGCGCTCGATCCAGGCGAGCGAGTCCGGGTCGTCCTCCTTCACCTCGACCGTGAAGCCGCTCTTGCCGGCCGCGCGCGCATGGTTCCCCAGCGCGACCAGGAGCGCCGAGCCGGCGCCGCTTCGGCGCTGATGCTCGACGACCGAGACGTTCGCGTACATGAACTCGTCCTGCTCCGAGCCGGGGAAGCAGCCCGCGTAGCCGCAGCCGACCGCCTCTCCGTCACGGCGCGCGAGGACGTAGACGGCGTGCGGGAACGTCGCCAGCGTGTGACGCAGGCCGGAAAGGCTGGGGTGAGCGTCCGAGTCGACCGCACGGCGAACAGCGGCGAGCTCGAGCAGCTCGTCGTCGGTCTCCGCGCGCACGACGCTGAGACCTGCGGGCGCAGCTGCGTGCATGGGTGTCCTCCTTCGAACGGTGAAGTGGAAGCTAGGAGCCGGGCCTACCCTGAGCTGTCATCACCCATCACCTCCCGGCGCCGGAGCGCGTCGAAGGAGTCCGTAGCGTATCGCCGCGATTACACTCGCGCCATGGCGACCGCGGTCAAGACCTTCAGGAACTACATCGGCGGCGAGTGGGTCGACGCCGCCTCCGGCGAGACGTTCGAGTCGCTCGTCCCGGCGACCGGGGAGCCGCTGGGCAGCTTCCCTCGCTCGAGCGCGGAGGACGTCGACCGTGCCGTCGCGGCGGCGAAGGACGCATACCGCGAATGGCGCCTCGTGCCCGCGCCCGAGCGCGGCACGATCCTCCTCCGCTTCGCCCAGCTGCTCGAACGGGACAAGGCTGAGCTGACCGAGCTGATGAGCCGCGAGATGGGGAAGGTGCTCGCGGAGGCGGGCGGCGATGTCCAAGAGGCGATCGACATGTCGATCTACATGGCAGGCGAGGGACGGCGCCTCTTCGGGCACACGACACCTTCCGAGCTGCGCGACAAGTTCCAGATGAGCGTGCGGATGCCGGTCGGCGTGGTGGGGGCGATCACACCGTGGAACTTCCCGATCGCGATCCCGGCCTGGAAGCTCGCGCCTGCGCTTGTGTGCGGCAACACGGTCGTGCTCAAACCGGCCGAGGACACGCCCCTGCTCGCCGAGCGCTTCATCGAGCTGCTCGCCGAGGCAGGCCTCCCCGCCGGCGTCGTCAACCTCGTCCACGGCTTCGGCGAGGAGGCGGGCGACCGGCTCGTGCGGCATCCGGACGTCCCCGTGATCACGTTCACCGGCTCCCGTGAGACCGGCGTGCTCGTGACGAAGAACGCGGCCGACGAGCTCAAGCACGTCCACCTCGAGCTCGGCGGCAAGAACGGGATCCTCGTGATGGAGGACGCCGACCTCGACCTTGCGGTCGAGGGCATCGTCTGGTCGGCCTTCGGCACGACGGGACAGCGCTGCACCGCCGCGAGCCGCGTCATCGTCCACGAGGCCGTCCACGACGAGCTCGCCAAGCGGCTCGTCGAGCGTGCCGAGTCGATGCGGATCGGTCCCGGCTGGGAGCCCGAGACGGACCTCGGGCCCGTGATCAACGCGGCTGCGATCGAGAAGATCGACCAGTACTCCCGCATCGGCGAGGGCGAGGGGGCGACGCTCTTGACCGGCGGTGAGCCGGCGACCGACGGCGACCTCGCCAAGGGCTTCTACTACCGGCCGACGATCTTCACCGACGTCGACCGCGACATGCGGATCGCGCAGGAGGAGATCTTCGGGCCGACGACGGCGCTCATCCGCGTGCGCGACTTCGACGAAGCGCTCTCGGTCGCGAACGGAATCGAGTACGGCCTCTCGTCCTCGATCTTCACCCGCGACGTGAACCGCGCTTTCCGCGCGATGCGTGACCTCGAGGCCGGAATCACGTACATCAACGCCGGCACGACCGGCGCCGAGGTCCACCTTCCCTTCGGCGGCACGAAGGACACGGGTAACGGACATCGCGAGGCAGGCCAGGCAGCCCTCGACGTCTTCACCGAGTGGAAGTCGATCTACGTCGACTACTCGGGCAGGCTGCAGCGCGCGCAGATCGACAACGTCGAGTAGTGGACGACAAGGTCAACCTGTCCGAGAAGCTCGCGTCGTTCACCGAGCTCTTCTCGCCCAAGATCGTCGGCTACTACAACGACGACAAGATCCAGGTCGGCAAGATCAAGGGAGAATTCGTCTGGCATTCGCACCCGGACACCGACGACTTCTTCCTCGTCGTCTCCGGCCGTCTGACGATCCAGCTGCGCGATCGGGCCGTCGAGCTCGGGCCCGGGGAACTGTTCGTCGTGCCGCGAGGAGTCGAACACTGCCCGCGCGCGGACGAGGGGGCTGAAATCTTGCTGATTGAGCCGCGTGGCACGCCCAACGTCGGTGATGCAGAGGCCGACGCTGCGCCTGAGGTCGAGATCTGACCTACAAGCTCGTCTGGTTCGTTCCCCGCGAGGCACTCGACGTGACGCGTGACGCAGTCTTCGCCGCGGGCGCGGGGCGGATTGGCGACTACGAGCGTTGCTCGTGGTATGCGGCGGGACGGGGACATTTTTCGGCGGTGAAAGGACGTCGCCGGCGATCGGCACCGCCGGAAGCGAGGAGCGCGTTGCCGAGCTTCGCGTCGAGACCGTCGTGCCCGCCGAGCACGATGGAGGAGGTCGTCGCCGCCCTCAGGGCAGCGCACCCGTACGAGGAACCTGCATACGACGTCTACGCGCTCGTCGAGGCATGAAGGCGCGGCTCTCCACCGACGGCGGCGCGCGCGGCAATCCCGGACCTGCCGCCTACGGCTTCGTGCTCGAGGCGGAGGACGGGACGGTGCTCGACGCCCGCGGCGAGGCGATCGGGGTCGCGACGAACAACGTCGCCGAGTACCGCGCGCTCGTCGCGGGGCTGCGCCGCGCGGTCGAGGCCGGCGTCACCGAGCTCGAGGTCGTCTCCGACTCGGAGCTCCTCGTGAAGCAGATGCGCGGGGAGTACCGCGTCAAGAACGAGGCGCTGCGGGAGCTTTCGCTCGAGGCCGCCCGTCTCGGTCGCCAGATCGGCGATGTGCGCTACACGGCGGTGCGGCGCGAGCACAACGAGCTGGCCGACCGCCTCGTCAACGAAGCGCTCGACGCTGCCGCCGACCCGGCGTAGAGTCGCGGCCGTGGAGACATCGGGCGGGGCTGCTCCGCGGCTCGGGATCGGGCGGGAGCGGCAGTCGGAGATCTACGTGCGCGGCATCCGCGGCAACCGTCCGCGCGTGCCCGTCGACATGTCCCGGCTCGAGGAAGCAGCGCGGGAGGCGATGTCGGAAGAGGGGTTCGCGTACGTTGCCGGCGGCGCCGGCAGCGAGGCCACCATGCGCGCGAACCGGGAGGCGTTCGAGCGCCGTCGCATCGTCCCCCGGGTCCTGCGGGACGTGTCGGTGCGCGACACGAGTGTCGAGCTCTTCGGCCGCCGGCTCGAGAGCCCACTGCTGCTCTGCCCGATCGGAGTGCTCGAGATGGCCCACGCCGATGCCGACCTCGCCGTCGCGAGGGCAGCGGCGGCGGAGCGCGTGCCGATGATCTTCTCCAACCAGGCCTCTGTCTCGATGGAGGCGTGCGCGAAGGTCATGGGAGATGCGCCGCGCTGGTTCCAGCTCTACTGGAACACTTCGAATGACGTCGTCGCCAGCTTCGTCGCGCGCGCCGAAGCGGCGGGCTGCGAGGCGATCGTGCTCACGCTCGACACGACGCTCCTCGCCTGGCGGCCGCGCGACCTCGACCTCGGCTACCTGCCCGTTCCCGCGGGGCAAGGGGATCGCCCAGTACACCAGCGACCCCGTTTTCACCGCCGAGAGCACCGGCGGCGAGCCGCCCGCATCCACCGGGAGGCCGAACCTCGCTGCGCTGCACACGTTCTGGGAGCTGTCGCGCGCGTATCCGGGTCGCACGCTCGCCAACCTGCGCTCGCCGCTGCCGCGGGCGGCGGTACAGCGCTTCTCGACGACGTTCTCGCGACCGTCGCTCAACTGGGGCGACCTCGCCTTCCTACGCGAGCAGACGCGGCTGCCGATCCTGCTCAAGGGCGTCCTCCACCCGGACGACGCTCGGCTCGCGCTCGAGCACGGCATGGACGGAATCGTCGTCTCCAACCACGGCGGCCGTCAGGTGGACGGTGCGATCGCAACGCTCGACGCGCTCCCCGGGATCGTGGCCGCGGTCGCCGGCCGCGCGCCCGTGCTGCTCGACAGCGGGATCCGCGGCGGAGCCGACATCTTCAAGGCGCTGGCGCTCGGCGCGACGGCGGTCTGCCTCGGCCGGCCCGTACGTCTACGGGCTCGCGGCGGGCGGCGAGGAGGGCGTCCGCGAGGTGATCCGCAACGTCCGAGCCGACTTCGACCTGACGCTGGGGCTTGCCGGTTGCGCCTCGCTCGCGGAGGTCGGCCGGGCTCCCTCGCCGCGGAGGGATAGGCTCGGAGGGCCGCTATACTCCGCCTCCCACGCGGATGTAGCTCAGTTGGCTAGAGCGTCTGCTTGCCATGCAGAAGGTCGTGGGTTCGAGTCCCATCATCCGCTTCGAAAACCCCCGCAAAACGGGGGTTTTTACTCCTGTGCCGGGACTGGCAACGGGGGTCTTTCTCCCCGCACTCAACCTTCTGCTTGCATCCCGAAGGCTGAGGCTCGCAGAGTGGCTGGCCGCCGAAGGGCCACGTTTACCCCTCAGTAGGGAGAGCACTGGCTCATCCGCACGACCTCGCCCTTCGTCCGAGGGCAGCACCGTGAGTCACGCTTCTGCGTGGTTTCGTGACTGCATCGCACGGACTCGTCAACAAGCGTGCACGACGACCGCGACCCGACGCTTCACGTTCGACCGGGGGCTAAGGACTGCCGAACTGGTGTGGTTTCGTTCGCTCAGCGCGCAGACCGACCGCTTACCACTCTCGGCCGCAGCTCAAGTTCGAGCTCGTCGCACACGGGAATGCCGAACTCGCCGACCGTCGAAATCTGGGGTTTGAGTTGCTCCCGAGCCGCGTCGACCGCCCCAGGGCGAAGCGCAGAGAGGACGAACGCCGCCGCTGGTAGAAGCGGAGCGGGCCCGATGATCCTCGAATCCGCCAATCGGGAGGGCGATGAAATGGTGACCGCCGACGCGACTTAGCTTGTAACCCGTGTTCGCAATTCCCGTCATGGAGCTGGCAGTTCGAGAGGCCGAAGCGCTCGGTCTCGACGCGGAGAGGTTTCGTGCCTTCTACGAGGATGCGTTGCCGCGGATCTACGGCTACTTCCTCCACCGCTGTGCCGGGTCGGTGCCGGTCGCAGAGGATCTCACTCAGGAAACGTTCGTCGCAGCGGTGGACGAGCTGAGGAAGGGGCGGCGCCCGGAGACGCCAATTCCGTGGATCTATGGCATTGCGCGACACAAGCTGCTCGACCACTACCGGAAGCTGGCCAGGGCCGAACAGCCGCTTGCCGACGCCGAGCTCGCGCTCGACGAGAGTGCTTTCCTGGTGCAGGATGACGGTGGTCGCGAGCGAGCAGCCGCGGCGCTGGCCGCAGTACCTGCCGCGCAGCGGACGGCACTCGTGCTCTGTTATCTCGACGGCTTCACGGCGGCCGAGGTCGGCGGTGAGCTGGGTAAGAGCACCGCAGCCGTCCACTCGCTCCTCGAGCGCGGCCGCGAGAGCTTCAAGCGTGCGTACCTGGAGGTGGAGCTGTGAACAGCGTCGACCCGGTCGTTGAGGTCCTCGCTGGCCTCGACCAGCCCGCAACTCCCACGGTCGAGTTCAAGGACGCGCTCCTCGCCCGACTCCTCGCGGAGCTTCGCCCCGCTGCGGAGCCTCGACCCCACAGGGATAGGCCGTGGCGCGTCCGCTCGCTCCCCGGTGTGCGGTGGCGCCAGGGGCGTCGACGGCGCGTCTTCGCGCTTGTTGCCGCAGCTCTCATCGTCGTGGTCGGGACAGCCTCCGCGATCGGCGGCGTGCGCGACTTCATCCTCGACCGGGGCTTCATCGGCTTGCCGCCCGAGGGAGCGACGCCCAGCGCCCCGGAGAGCGGCGAGCTCGTCGTGTATTTGGACAAGCACCACTATCACGCTTGGGTGTACGACGACGGGCGAGTGATCTGGTGGCGGGATGGGCGGGTTCCCGAGGGTGCGAACGAGCTCATGTCCGGCTACCTCGAGCAACGACTCACGCCGGAGGGCGTCGAGCTCGTGAGCTCGGCGGTTGTCGGACTCGTCGATCGCAGTGGCAGTCTTCTCGAGCCCGTCCCCGACGATCCGCGGCCCGGCCCGTTCAGCGGCCCGGCTCTCTTCGTTCCACCGGACTACTCCGGGGGGTCAGTGGAAGTGCCCGACGGCGACGAGCTCGTCCGCCTCAAATGGCTAACCGTCGGAGCGAACGCCAAGGAAGACGCCTGGACCCGCGAGAACGTCGAGGGCACGAGCGCGACGCCGGAGCAGCTTGCGGCTCTCCGCAGAGTCGAGGCGCTGCTCATCGACCCCGCGTCGGTGCTGCCTGCGAGCGCGTGGGCCGTTCGCGAGGTCAGGGCGTACGTGCCGTCGCACTACGCAGTGTGCATCGATACCTCGCCGCCAAAGGACGCGTCTGAGGTTCTGTCCTTGCTGCCGACACGGGCCGCGGATCTGCTCCGCGGCAAGAGCCGGACACAGCTCGACGGGGAAGTGGTGGAAGCGCGCGAGGGGTACACCGTCGTGCTAGGCCGATCGGTCACGTACTGCTCCAAGCTGACGACCGGGGAGGCTCGCGAGGTCGCCAACGCAGTCTCCGGGCTCGCACGGCACCCGTGGCCACTCAGCCTGATCTACGACGTGGCTGAGCCTGTCGACAACTTGAACCCAACGACGATCTCATTCGATCCGTACTTCCCCGACGGCCAGTTCCTGCTCCGGGGCGGCGGCCGGTGAGCTCTCGGGCCGCGACGAGCGCTGCGCCAACACCTTAGCGCCATCGGCTTCGTCGCGGTTGGCCTGACCGTAGCCTTCGGGGCCGCGTCCGCGCCCGGAAGAGGCGACGAGTCCAGCGCGCCTCCAGCGGCCTGGTCGCCCGACGGGCGGAAGATCCTCTTCGTCAGCAAC
Organism: uncultured Actinomycetes bacterium; assembly: GCA_963737565.1. Classification (GTDB taxonomy): domain Bacteria; phylum Actinomycetota; class Thermoleophilia; order Gaiellales; family Gaiellaceae; genus Gaiella. The sequence goes on along the minus strand of CAVTTF010000019.1, from coordinate 7,083 downwards.
CGCGACCGTAACAGCGAGGTCTACGTCATGAACTCCGACGGGAGCGGCGAACGGAAGCTAACGCGATTGAAGGGACAAACTGATGCGCGTGCACTCTCACTCGGGTCCATCGTCGTCGCGTCCTGGTCACGATGGGGCTGGCCGTGATCTCCGGGGCAGAGTCTGCGCCGGGCGCAGGCGGCGAGTCCGGCGCGCTTCCCTCCGTCGGACGCGTGGCCCAGGAGCTTGCACGCTCGGGCGCCAAGAGCGTGATCGTCTTCGTCTCCGCTGACGGCAAGGAGTACGTGGCAACGGCGGGTTCCCGCCGTCCAAAGGTAGATCAGCGCTTCCGCATCGGCAGCGTCACGAAGACCTTCACGGCGACGGTCGTGCTCCAGCTCGTCGAGGAAGGGAAGCTTCGGCTCGAGAGCACGCTCGCCGAGCACCTGCCGGGCGTCGCCCCCAGCGGCGGAGAGATCACCATCCGCCACCTGCTCCAGCACCGCTCGGGGCTGGCGAACTACACGGACTACCCATCGTGGCTCGAGCGGGCACTCCGATCGTCCTCCATTCAGCCGGTCGACATCTTGCGCTTCGCGGGTTCCAAGCCGCTGGCGTTCAAGCCGGGCAGTAGGCCGAGCTACTCGAACACGAACTACATCGCGCTCGGGCTCGTCGTCGAGAAGGTGACAGGGGCCACGTACGCACAGGCCCTCGAGCAGCGCATCTTCCGCCCGCTCGGGCTCGAGCACACCGAGCTGCCGGGCACGCGCCGCCTCCCGGATCTCGACGACGCCGGCATCAACCCGATTGTCCCCTGGGCGGCGGGCGCAATCGTCTCGAACGTACACGACCTCTTCCGCTTCTACTCCGCCCTCCTCTCCGGGCGGCTCCTGTCGAACGCCTCCCTCGCGACGATGAAGAAGTCGGTTGCCGGCATAGGGCTCGGGATCTTCGCGACCGAGCTGCCGTGCGGGCGCGCCTGGGGCCACGACGGCGTGATGTTCCCCGACTACGAGACGCACGTCAGCGCGAGCGAGGGGGGCGACCGGGTCGCCGTCGTCTCGGACCGCGGTTTTCCTGGATACCTCCCGCCCGTGGGGAGAGTCCTGCTCTGCGCGGAGCCTCCGCTTGCCGCGGGCTCTGCGCAAGGACGCGCGAAGATCGCGTTCGTCAGCCTCCTCGGCCCCCTCGGAATCCTCTACGTCGCAAACGCCGACGGAAGCGGCCCGCGCTGGCTGTCCCTCAACGCGACAGGCCGTCCTGCCTGGTCGCCCGACGGCCGGAAGATCGCCGTCGTCAGTGGGCGCCACGGCCCAGAAAACTCCGAGATCTACGTGATGAACGCCGACGGGAGCGGGCAGCGGAGGCTGACGCGCAACGCGGCGTTCGACCGAGGACCTGCCTGGTCGCCCGACGGGCGGAAGATCGCCTTCCTACGCGAGCGCGACGGCAAGTCCGGTGTCTACGTCATGACCGCCGACGGAAGCGCACAGCGGAGACTCACGCTCGACGCTTCCCTCGAAGCCCCTGCCTGGTCGCCCGACGGGCGGACGATCGCCTTCCTCAGCAAGCGCGACGGCAACTGGGAGATCTACCTCGTGAACGCCGACGGCACGGGGCAGCGGAACCTCACCCGCAATCCGGCGAGCGACAGCGGTTGGGACTGGTCGCCCGACGGGCGGAAGATCGCCTTCCTGAGCAAGCGCGGAGGTAGCTGGGGGGTTTACGTCATGAACGCCGACGGCAGCGGGCTGCAGACGCTGGCGCCCAACGCATCGCCGTCGGATCCCGCCTGGTCGCCTGACGGGCGGAAGATCGCCTTCACGAGCCGGCAGGAGATCTACGTCATGAGCGCCGACGGGAGCGGGAAGCGGAGGCTGACGCGCAACTCGACGTGGGATCACGGACCTGTCTGGTCGCCCAACGGGCGGAAGATCGCCTTCGGCAGCTGGATCGGCCGCCACTCGGACATCTTCGTCATGAACGCCGACGGGAGAGGAAAGCGGAACCTGACGCGCAGCCCGTGGGACGAATTTTCGGCTGCCTGGTCGCCCGAGCGGAAGCCGTAACGCGCAACCCGGAGGTCCCCCCACCCAGCTGCGGCGTGGATCGTCCCAGCATCCTCAGACCGCCGTTGTCGGCCGGTGCCGCGGGTTGCGGGAGTTGCGCCACGGAGTTGACGTGTCCAGCCGAACTCCGGCGACGCACCAGCGCGCCCGTCGAAGCTGAGGCAGCAACTCGCACAACGCTCGGGCACTGAACCGCTGGGAGGACGCCATGAGCATTCCATCGGATGAGATCCTGGCGCCGAACCGTCTCGTCTCCCGCTCGAGCTCAGTCATGGTGGGCGTCGCTCTTGCCGCTGAGCTGGTGTCAACGGCCTGGGCGCTGCGAGGTGCGAGGTGACCGAGACGGAGCTGTCGCTGACCGAGGTCTACGCGGAAAGCGCCAACGGGTCCGCACGGGAGCGCAATCGGGCTCGTCGCCCACATCGGAGTTCGTCAGGCGGGAGCAACGGTGTCGGCCTAGCGATGCCGTCCAACACGGTCGCAGCAGTCGTCGCCCGACCGCTGGTCGACAGGGCGTAGGCTTCCTGTGTCGCGAATCGTTTTGCTGCCCGGACCAAAGCGTGACGTGCCGTGCAAGGCAACAGAAAGTGCCAGTTTCCAGGGACTTCGAAGACGGGAGCGACGGGCCTCGAACCCGCGACCTCCGGCGTGACAGACCGGCAGTCCTGTCCGTCTCCCATCTGAGCCCTACGACACCGTCACCGTTCCGAACGGAACGGTGACTCGGCGTGCACGGCGTCAGAACGATGAACCTCTGCCCGCTCGCTCGCCGAGCAAAGGCGCATGTCACGGCCCGTCGTCACGGCCCGTCGGCGATTTTCGTCGTCGCGGAATGGGGCACGAGCGCGCCCCCGCAGCGTGGACGGTGACCACGGCTCGCGTCGCGGCCAAAGCTCGGGGGCTGCTACCGAACGGACGGCGAGAAGGAAATCGTTCATGGTCTTGTTGTCTGTTTAGACATGGGATTTCTCCCCGCTTTCTCCCGAACGAGGCTGATTCAACCTGATTCAGCCTCATCTTCCCTCAACGATTTGGCTTAACCATGCGGCTGCTAGACCAGAAACCAAGCTAAGGGGGCGGGTTGCCATGGAAGGTCGAGGGTTCGAGTCCCCTTCATCCGCTTGGACGAAACCCGCTGGAAACGGCGGGTTTTCTCTTTCGCCGAGCACGCTATCGACGGTGCGTCGAATCGGGAGAGTCAGGATTCGTCAGGTTTCATCCGCCGGTCTGGCGACTGCTCCGCGAGTGCCGGCCGAGGCCGATGGGACAGGATCAGCTCGCCTCCGCGACAGCCTCGCGCACGAGCGGCAGCCCGCGCTCGATCGCCTCATCGCTGCTCATGCGTCTCCCGGCGGCCAGCGCTTCGGCGCGTGCGTCGTCGTCGAGCAACGCCTCAACGGATGAAAGCGTCTCGCTGCGCGTTTCCTCGTCCGGAGGCGGCAGAGCGATACCCAGCTTCTCCAGCACGGCATCGGACGCCGCCTGCAGGCGAGCCGCTTCCGACGCGTCCCGTGGAGAACGAGGAGCGCCGCCAACTCGAGGAGGCAAAACAGGCTGACGTCCTCATAGGCAAGCCGGCGACCCAGCTCGAAACTCTCCTCGACGAGCCTCAGCGCCTCGGAAGGGCGACCCCGCCGTCGTTCCACGGTCGCAAGGCTGACGAGCACCATCGCGACGGCCGCCGGCTTGTCTTGGTCTCGGAACAGCGCCAGGCCGCGGCAGAAGAGATCGTGTGCTCGCTGGTAGTCGTGCTCGATCAGCGCGAGCTGACCGAGATTGGCGATCGAGCCCGGTGCCGGGTAGCCGATTTCGCTCGCTGTCGAAATCGCCTGCTCGTACAGCTCGCGCGCCCGTTCGTAGTCTCCGCGGCCGGAAGCGACCTCGCCGAGGTCGTGAAGCGCTCGCCCGATCGCCCTCGGGTCATCGAGTTGCCGCGCGACGCGCAGACTGGCTTCGCCGAACGCCTGCGCCTCCTCGTAGTCGCCCTGGGACCATCGGCCCAGTCGCCGACCCAGGGGAGAACTTTCGCCTGGAGCTCGGGCGACTCCCCGCCGGCCCGCTCGAGCAGTGTCCTCGCCCGCGCGCGTGCCTCGGCGAGCGGACCGCGAGGGGATGCCGGACGCCCGATCAGCGCAGCGCTGAAGGCGGAGGCCGAGGTCGACATCACCGTCTCGCGCCCACGTCGGCGAGGCGCGCAGGTTGTCCCGCTCCTGCTCGAGGCGCTCCGAGCCATCCGCCTGCAGCAGGCCGCCCTCGAGGTTCGGCTCGGCCTCCTCGGCGAGAGCCAGGAAGTAGCGCGCGTGACGCGCGCCGCAGGTCGGCGGCCTCGCCGGCTCCTCGAGCCGCTCGGCGGCGTACTCGCGGATCGTCTCCAGCATCCAGAACCGCTCGTCGCTGTGGCGCAGGAGGCTCTTGTCGACGAGCGACTGGAGGGTGTCGAGGTCGGCCTCGGCGACCTCCTCGGCGGCCTCGAGCGTGCAGCCGCCGCGCGAACACGGCGAGGCGCGCGAAGAGGCGCTGCTCCTCGTCGTCGAGACAGGTCGTAGCTCCACTCGATCGTCGCCCGCAGCGTCTGCTGGCGGGGATCGGCGTCGCGCCCGCCCTTGAGCAGGTCGAGGCGCTGCGAGAGCCGCTCGAGGATCTGCGCCGGCGAGAGCACGCTCGCCCGCGCGGCCGCCAGCTCGACCGCCAGCGGCAGGTTGTCGAGGCGCGCGGCAGAGCTCGCGCGATCGCGTCGTCGGGCTCGAGCGCGCGCCCGCGCGCAGAACAGCTCGACCGCCTCGGCGTCCGGCGAGCGGCGGGACCGGGTATTCGACCTCGCCCTGCACGCGCAGCCGCTCGCGGCTGGTGACGAGCAGCGGCAGGTTGGGCAGCGCCTCGACGAGCGCGGCGAGCTCGGGCGCCGCCTCGATCACCTGCTCGAGGTTGTCGAGCAGCAGCAGCATCTCGCGCTCGCCGATGTGCTCGGCGAGGCCGTCCTTGGCGCCGAGCGTCTGCGCGATCGTCTCGGCGACGAGCGCCGGATCGCGGAGCGGGGCGAGCCCGACCCAGAAGACGCCGGCCTTGAACTCCGGCACGAGCTCGGCCGCCGCCTCGATCGCGAGCCGCGTCTTGCCCGTGCCGCCGGGCCCGGTCAGCGTCAGCAGGCGCGCGCCGTCCTCGAAGCAGCGAGCGACCTCGCTCGACCTCGGCTCGCGGCCGACGAACGAGCTCGCCGGGCGGGGCAGGTTCGTGTTCGAGATCGTCTTGAGCGGCGGGAAGCGCTCGTGCCGAGCTGGAAGATCGAGACCGGCTCGGCGAAGTCCTTGAGCCGGTGCTCGCCGAGGTCGCGCAGCGCGTCGCCGTCGACGAGCGCGCGCGGTCGCCGCCGAGAGCAGCACCTGGCCGCCGTGGCCGGCGGCGGCGATGCGCGCGCCGCGGTGCACGTCGTCGCCCGACGTAGCCCTCGTCGGTCAGGTGCGGCGTGCCGGTGTGGAGCCCCATCCGCACGCGGATCGGCCCGCGGCGCAGCGCCTCGCGGGCCTCGCGCGCCGCCGCCAGCGCCCCGGGCGCGGTCGGGAAGGCGACGAAGAAGGCGTCGCCCTGGGTGTCGACCTCGACGCCGCCGTGGCGGCGCGAACGCCTCGCGCAGGATGCGCCGGTGCTCGGCCAGCGCCTCCGCGTAGGCGTCGGCGCCGAGCTCGTGCAGCAGCCTGGTCGAGCCCTCGATGTCGGTGAAGAGGAAGGTGACCGTGCCGGCGGGAAGGTCGCGGCGCATGAGCCTTGTGGATCATGCGACGGGTTCCACCTCGCGTCTAGCTCGGGCTTCAAACGCGGCTGCTCAAGGCTAAGTTCTTCCTCGGCTGACCCGAGCTGCTCGCCACGGGCGCTCGCGAGGCCCGGAGCAGGTCACGACGGTTGACTCGTGTTGAGCTCGGTTTAGTCTCACACCGTCGACGGAGGGGAGGGAACCATCCGGCGGTTCCTTGCGGTCGTAGGCATTGCGCTACTCAGCCTCGTCGGCGCCGGAACGTCGTCCGCCGACCCTGTCCATCACTTCGGCACGTTCGCGATCGAATGCGGCACGTCCGGGACTGCGGTGATCATTTCGAAGACCCAGGCATGAGCCAAGTGGTCGACCTGGACGGTGCGCCGTCGAACAGCATCGCGCTGCTCGTGGCGTACGGCATCTGCTTCGTCGGCGGCGAGCACGTCGACTTGCGCGCCGGCGCCCAGTACCAGCCTCCGGGTGTACAGAACAACCAGACGCTCGTCGTCTGCTTCGACAACTCATGCACTAATTTCAATTACTTCAAGGCGTGGGTGCTGTTCACGCCTGCGAAGCCCGGGAAGTGAGTCGCTGACGATCCGCTTGGCGATCCTCGGCTCACCGGGGATCGCCAATCCGGGCCGTCCCGGCCTGCAACTCGCTGTAGAGGTCGCGGCCTTTTGAGTATACTCGCCCGCGTAACGCTTATAAGTCGCCTCGGCGGTCGGAGTCGTCTTGGTGGTGGACGCTATTGGCCAGGTAAGTCTGGCTGCTGGGCCCTGACCAGAGCTGACCATGGCTCACTGCCACCCCTGGGCTTCTCATCAGACCCATCAAAAAGCCCCCGGATAGCGGGGTCCCGACGACGCTCTTTCGGACGAGTGATCCCGAGTTGGCGCTCGCCGGAATGCTGGCCTAGTTCGCTGGCCCGTGTCGGGCACAAATCAGGTTCTTCTGCCCAATCGGACGGAATCCCCCGCAATCGACGGTGATCTGAGCTCTATAGACTCGCCGGGGAGAACCCCAGTTTTCCGCCCAACCATGCGGTTTCAGGCGCTCTGTGGGCCAGTGCACGCTTCGTTTGCCATGCAGAAGGTCGTGGGTTCGAGTCCCATCGTCCGCTCTGAAAAGTCCTGCAAATCCGCCTCGCGCGTCGTCTGCGCAGTAATTGACCTTCTGTGAGTGGCAAGTTCTGGCCGGAAGTGGATCGAGGGCAGGAGTGGGAGCGAGGGGACTCGAACCCCCAACCTCCGGCGTGACAGGCCGAGTCGGGCACGGCGACGC
>CAVTTF010000018.1:0-129079 GCA_963737565.1 uncultured Actinomycetes bacterium | reverse complement strand
TCTAACACCTTCGGATTGACGACGTTGATCGGCGTGCCGGCCGCGTACGCCACGATCTGATCGAAGACGTCGCCGTCTCTCGCGCGCAGGCACTCGCCTACCTCGTCTGCTCATCGCGGCTGCTCAAGGTGGATTGCAAGTCGATCTCGACGCATTCGCCGACCGCATGTGGACGAGCTCGCGGTCGCCCCTACTCGGCTCGCACGCCGCCGCGAGAGCGCCGGTCCTGCGGTAGTCGGGCATGTCCGAAGTCGGTGCCGACGTGCGCCCAGCACTCCTGCGCCACCGTGCCGTTCTCCCAGCGCTCGCGGCGATGCCGGTTGAGCTCGCGCACGCGCTGCTCGGAGCGCTTGATCGCTGCGTCCTGCTCGGTGGGTTGAGCACAGGCATCACAGCAGATGACCTGCTGCTCGGCCGCGCCGGCCTCGCGTGCGACCCAGACATGGTCGACGCGCCGCTGGCAGACGGGACAGGGCGCAGGATTCGACAGCGGGAGGAGCGTGAACTCGGGCATAAATTGGTCGGTCGCGCTCATTCGCATGCGCCTGCCAATCGGCGCAGCGGGATGCACGGCTTCGTCCGTACGGGCATCAGTGTCCACCTCTCACGCAGAAGCCCTCACCTGGAAGCAACTCCTGGAGATCGCGCGCAAGACGCTGAAGATGCCAATAGACATCGACGGCTTTATCTGGCAACGGGATCTCGAGAGCCGTCGGTGGGGCTGAATCGCTCGAATCACGCGACCACCTCAGCCCTCGCCGGCCGCTCTGCAACCGAGATAACCGAAGGCGGCGCCGGGTGGCGAACGGCCTGGTGAACCGGGTGGGAACGACCTTCGTCTACCGCTTGAGCGAGGAGACTGGCGCGACCGGCCCGGACATCGCGCGCGCCTTCACGGTGGCCCGCGAGGTGTTCGACCTAGGCAGCCTGTGGGACGAGATCGAAGCGCTCGACGGCCGTGTCGTCGCGAATGCGCAGCTCGCCATGCTCCTCAAGGCGCGGATCCTGCTCGAGGCGCGACTCGGTGGCTCCTGCGCAACTATCCGCGGCCTCTGGACATCGCCGCGGCGAGCCCCGATTTCGGGCCGGGAGCGGCGGCGCTGGCGGCGGCGGGGCACGACGTGCTGTCCGCTGCCGACCGTGACGCCGCACGCCGCACGGCCGAGGAGCTGGTTGCCGCGGGCGTTCCGAGGAGCTCGCCGGTCGCGTCGGGCAACTCGAGCCGCTCCTCGCCGCCCGAGACCTCGTCGAGGTGGCGACGGCGACGGGGGTCGGCTTCGAGGAGGCCGCCGGCGTCTACTTCGCGATCGACGACCGCCTCGAGCTGCACTCGCTGCGGGCGCTGATCTCCGCCCTCCCCAACGACGCGGCCTTCCAGCGGTGCATGCAGGTGCTGGCCGACGTCAAGGCCGGCGACACGTCAGACCTGGCGACGCTGTCCGTGGCTGTCCGTGAGATCCGCAATCTGATCGACGCGACCGCCGCTCCCGCGCGCGAGGCGACGAAGCCGGTCGAGCAGCCGGTCGTGCCCGTCAGCGGCTCGTAGGGCCCGATCTCAATCCGTTGTCCGACGCGCGACGTCCTGCGGGACGTGGTGCCCGCGCAGCTACGCGGGCGACGACGAGCCGCTCTCGAGCCGTTGCTTCAGGTGCTGCATGTTCTTGGGCATCTCCGCCGCCGCCTGCCGGCGCACGACGAGCGGCACGAGCACCTTCCCGAGCCCGTGCCCTTCGAATTCGAGCGTGATCGTCACCTTCGAACGCTGGCCGCCTTCGAGCGGCTCGATCGTGCCCTTCGCCGTCCCCCTGACGGGGCCGTCGACACCGCGGACGGTCCAGTTCCTCGGAGGATTGAGCTCGCTCATCTCCATGTTCATCGTCATGTCACGAGGACGGACGTGCCGCGTCACCACCACCCTCGAGCCTGCGGCAACCGGGCCGTCGCCCTCGCGGCTTGCGCTGACGACGCTCTCCTGCCACTCGGACAGATGCGAGGGGTCGGTCACGTACGCGAAGACGTCCTCCGGGCGACGGGCTATCTCGACGGATTCCACGATCGGGGCCATCTCGCCTCCTTCGTCTCGGTCTCCCGAGGCTCAGGCTAGCTCGGTGCTGTCCTGAGCGTCCGTGGTCAGTCGGTGCGCCCCGGCCCGACGAGGAAGCCAAGCGGGGACAGACACCCTCCGGGTATCTGTCCCCAGCTCTAGTCGACAAGGAAGCCGAGCGGGGACAGAGACCCTCCGAGTATCTGTCGCCAGCTAGTACGGGTCCGTGATGGTGTTCGTGGTTGTCGTCGTGGTGGTCGTGCTCGTCGTGCTCGTCGTCGGCGGCGGCAGGACGGGCTTGCCGGTCTTCACCTGGCCGCGGATCTCGCCGGCCGGGTTCTTCGCGGTGTGCACGTTCACGTAGGCCCCGCCTCCGAGCAATGCCTTCACCGTCTTCGCGTTCGCCTTCGCCGTTCCGCGTGCCCCGCTGCGGCAGGGCCCGCAGAGGGAGATGGCAACCGGGCCAGGCCGGCCGGGCTTGCCCAGGTGTATGTGTGCGGCGTTCGCCTTCCCGCTCAACCCGCTGAACGTCAGCCGCCAGGAGAGTGTTCCGCCGGTGCCCTTGCGCACGTACGTCGCGACGAAGCTGCCGCGGGCAGCGGCGGGCACGCCCTTCGGTCGCGGAACCTCCTGTCGAGCGTTGAGCGTGGCCGTCAGGCCGACCGTCGTGCGCGGCTTCCTCCGCCTCGCCTGCGCTACCGATTCCCGCCCACCAGCCCCGCTGTGAACAGCACGGCGGCGCCCGCACCCCATACGGCATTCCGTCTGCCAAGCATCTGTCACCCCTTTCGTTCACCCGAGGATTCGTAGGACGAGCCGCGTCGGATTCCCGGCCCCGCGGATCCAGAGCCTAATTCGGGGACAGACACCCTTCGGGTATCTGTCCCCAGCTCTAGCGAGCTTGCGGCCCGCCGCTATTTCCGTGATCGTCACGAAATCGTGGTCGCGGCAACCGACAGCGATACGCCGGTGCGTGGGGCGGACGTCGTCGTCGTCGGCGCCGGAGTGATCGGGCTCTCGATCGCCTGGCACCTCCGCCGCCGAGGCGTCGAGACGCTGGTGCTCGAGCGAGAGGGCATTGCCGCCGGCGCGTCGGGCGTCCAGCCGGGCGGGGTGCGCCAGCAGTGGGGAACGGCGGTGAACTGCCGTCTCGCCCGGGAGTCGGCGGGCTTCTACGGCCGCGCCCAGGAGCTGCTGAACGGCCCGGTCGAGCTCCGGTTCACGCGCTGCGGCTACCTCTTCCTCGCCCACTCCGAGCAGGCGCTCGAGCGGCTGCGCGCGAACGCGGCCGTCCAGGCGGCGGCCGGTGTGCCGTCCCGGGTCGTCGACGCGGAGGAAGCCGCGCGGCTCGTGCCTGGTCTCGCGACCGGCAGCCTGGCAGGCGCCTCCTGGTGCGGCGAGGACGGCTACGTCGACCGGCCGCAATCCGTGGTCGAGGCGTTCGCGCGCGAGACCCGCATCGAGCTCGCGGAGGTCGTCGGCCTGCGACGCGACGGCGCCGGCTGGCGGCTCTCGCTGCGCGGGCGGGGTGACGTGCAGGCGGAGGCGGTCGTGGTCGCCGCCGGCATCGACACGCCCGCGCTGCTGGAACCGCTCGGCGTCGATCTGCCGATCGAGGCGGAGAGCCGCTGGCTCTTCCTCTCCGAGCCGATTCGCGAGCGCCTGCTGGAGCCGCTCGTCGTCTCGGCCGAGCGGCGCTTCGCCGCGAAGCAGCTCGCGAACGGACGCGTGCTGGCGAGCGACCTCTCCGCCGTCGGCCCGTCGGACGCGGAGGCGCCGCGTTGGCGGCAGGCGATCCGCCGGGCCATCCGCGAGCTGCTGCCCGTGCTCGAGTACGTCGACTTCACCGTGCTCACGCACGGCGTCTACGACGTCACACCCGACCGGCAGGCGATCATCGGCCGCGTGCCCGGCGCTGATCAGCTCTGGATCGCCGCCGGCTTCAGCGGGCACGGTTTCATGCTCGCTCCGGCCGTCGGCCGCATCCTGGCCGAAGCCGTCGCGGGAAGCGGCGAGGACGAGGCGCTCGGCATTCTCGACCTGGGCCGCTTCGCCGAGGACCGCCTCGTTCCCGAGCCGCAGGTCGTCTAGGTGTTCCTCCAGCTCGCCGCGAACGGGCTCGTCATCGGCTCGATACTCGCCATCGGCGCCGTCGGCGTCTCGCTGATCTACGGAATCCTCGGGTTCGTCAACTTCGCCTACGGCGACGTGATGGCGTTCGGCGCCTTCGTCGCCGTGCTCTTCAACGTCACCCTCAGCCTGCCGATGGCCGTGGCGGCCGGCGCCGCCATGGTGGCGACGGCGCTCCTCTCGCTCGCGCTCGAAGGCGTCCTGTGGCGGCCGCTGCGGGCGCGCCGCGCCGGCTTCATGAGCCTCTTTCTCGCCTCGATCGGGCTCGCGCTCGTGCTGCGCCAGGCGATCTTCCTCGTCGCCGGCCCGCAGCCGCGCTCGTACGACGTCGACCCGTACAAGGTCTACGTCCTCGGCGAGGTGCGGCTCGCCGGCAGCCAGGCCGTGGCGATCGTCGTCGCAGCCGTCGCGATCGTCCTGGTGGGGCTCATGCTCAGCGGCAGCTCGGCCGGCCGCAAGATGCGCGCCGTCGCCGACGACCGCGCGCTCGCCGCGGTGGCGGGGATCGATACGAGCCGCGTCGTCGCGCTGACGTGGATCGTCTGCGGCCTGCTCGCAGGCCTCGCGGGCGTGCTCGCGGCGCTCGTGCAGAGCAGCTTCGACCCGAACTTCGGCTTCGCCCTGCTGCTGCCGATCTTCGCCGCCGTCGTGCTGGGCGGCATCGGGAGCGCGTACGGCGCGCTCCTCGGCGGGCTGCTCCTCGGGCTCGCGACCGAGCTCTCGACCTGGCCGGGCTTCCACGGCGGCGTGAATCCGGTCTACAAGCCGGTCGTCGCGTTCGTCGTGCTGATCGGCGTGCTGCTCATTCGACCGCGGGGGCTGCTGGGCAGGGAGCGGACGCTGTGAGCACGATCGCGAGCGGCGAGTTCTGGGCCTTCGTCGGCGTCGTCGCAGGTATCTACACGTTGCTCGGGCTTGGTATCCAGCTCGAGTTCGGCTTCGCCGGCCTGCTCAACTTCGGCCACGTCGCGTTCATGGCGATCGGCGCCTACGCGATGGCGATCCTCGTCGTCAAGGCCGGCTGGAGCATGTGGCTCGCGGCGCCGCTCGCAATCCTCGCCGCCGCCGGGGCGGGCGTCGTGCTCGGCCTGCCGACGCTGCGGCTCCGCGCCGACTACTTCGCGATCGCGACGATCGCCTTCTCGGAGATCGTCCGCTACATCGCGACGAACGAGGACCGCCTCACGGGCGGGTCGCAGGGCACGATCAACCTGGCCGGCGCGGGACAGGCAGCGTCCTACAACGAGCAGTGGGAGCGCTTCCAGAGCTGGCTGCAGACGGCGCTCCACCTCGGCTCGAAGGACGTCACGATGCTTGTCGTCGTCTGGCTCGTCGCACTCGCGAGCTGCACCGGCCTCTGGGCGGCAGGCAGATCGCCGTGGGGCCGCGTCCTGCGGGCGATCAGGGAGGACGAGGACGCCGCTGCCTCGCTGGGGAAGAACGTCTTCGCCTTCAAGCTGCAGGCGCTCGCGATCGGATCGGCGTTCGCCGGCCTCGCCGGCTGCTTCTACGCGTGGCAGTTCTCCTTCTTCAGCCCGGACGACTTCGCCCCGCTGCTCACCTTCTTCGCCTGGATGATCGTCATCCTCGGCGGGCCCGGGCGTTTCTTCGCCGTGCCGGTCGGGGCCGTCGTCTTCGGCGTGCTCTTCGCCGGCACCCGCTTCTTCGACTTCGCGCCGTTCTCGTGGTTCGACTCCGCCGAGCGTGCCTACCTGCGGCTGATGGTGATCGGGCTCGCGATCATCGGGCTCGTCCTCTTCCGGCCGCAGGGCATCTTCGGCCGGCGCGAGGAGCTCGTGCTCGAATGACCGCCCTACTCGAGGTGGACGGCTTGGTGCGCCGCTTCGGCGGCGTCCACGCCGTCGACGGCGCCACGTTCGCCGTCGACGAAGGCTCGATCACGTCGCTGATCGGCCCGAACGGCGCCGGCAAGTCGACGCTCTTCAACGTCGTCAGCGGCTTCCTTCGCGCCGACGGCGGGCGCGTGCTCCTCGACGGGCAGCGCATCGACCGCCGGCCGCCGCACGCGATCGCGCGCGCCGGGCTCGTCCGCACCTTCCAGACGCCGCGCACGCTCGGCCGCATGACCGTGCGCGAGAACGTGCTCCTGGCCGCGGCGGGGCACCCCGGCGAGCGCCTGCTCGAGACGATCGTCCGTCCCGGGCGCGTGCGCCGGCGAGAGCGCTTGGCGCGGGCGCGGTCGGACGAGCTGCTCGCGCTCGTCCGGCTCGACGGCCACGCGGACGCGCTCGCCTCCACGCTCTCGGGCGGCCAGCGCAAGCTGCTCGACTTCGCGCGGGTGCTGATGACGGGCCCGCGCCTCCTGCTGCTCGACGAGCCGATGGCGGCCGTCAACCCGACGCTGCGCGTCCAGCTGCTGGAACACGTGCTCGAGCTGCGCGAGCGCGAGGGTGTCACCTTCCTGCTCGTCGAGCACGACCTCGAGCTGGTCATGCGCGCGAGCGACGCGGTCGTCGTGATGAACGAGGGCCGCGTGATCGCGAGCGGGCCGCCGGCGTCGGTCCGCACCGATCCCCGCGTCGTCGACGCGTACCTCGGGACGGCCCCGTGAACGCGCCGCTCTTCGAGGTGGAGGGGGTGGAGGCCGGGTACGGCGACGCGCTCGTGCTCCACGGCGTCTCGCTCCGCGCCGACGCGGGCGAGCTCGTGTGCATCGTCGGCCCCAACGGCGCCGGCAAGTCGACGCTGCTCAAGGCCGTCTACGGACTCGTGCGGCTGCAGGCGGGGAGCGTCCGGCTGGCGGGAGAGGAGATCGGCGGCGAGCGGCCGGACCGGCTGACGCGCCGCGGTCTCAACCTCGTCCCCCAGGTCGACAACGTCTTCCCGAGCCTCACCGTCGCCGAGAACCTCAAGGTGGGCGCGCTCGGCGCGCCCAAGAGCGAGCGCCGCGCGGCGATCGAACGGGTCCACAACCTCTTCCCGCTCCTGCGCGAGCGGCCGCGGCAGCGCGCCGGGACGCTCTCCGGCGGTCAGCGCAAGCTGCTCGCGCTCGCCCGCGCGCTCGTCACCTCGCCGCGGCTGCTGCTGCTCGACGAGCCGTCCGCGGGCCTCGCGCCGCAGGCCGCCGAGCTCGTCTTCGGCAAGCTGGCCGAGATCAACGCGCTCGGCATCGGCGTCGTGATGGTCGAGCAGAACGCGCGCCGCGCGCTCGCCCTCGCGCACACCGGCTACGTGCTCGACATGGGCCGCAACGCCTTCTCGGGGCCCGGGGCGCAGCTCCTGCACGACCCGAAGGTCGCCGAGCTCTACCTCGGCGGCTCGTCGACGACCGCGTCGAGCTCGAACTCGACGAGCGCGCCCTCGGGCACGAGCCCGCCGACGAAGTAGGTCGTGTTCGCCGGCTCCACGCCTGTGAACGCCTCGCCGTGGGCGCGCACGACGGCGTCGACGTCGCACCCCGGCGCCAGCAGCAGGCGCGTGCGGAGGACGTCCTGCGGGCGCGCGCCGAGGTGCGCGGCGGCGGCCAGGGCCCGCGCGATCACCTCCCGCGCCTGCTGCGTAGGCGTCGCCGCCGCCTGCGGACGCGGTTCCGCTGACCGCGACGTGGTGCCCGTGACGGACGGCGCGGGAGTAGGCGGCGGCGTCCTCGAAGCCGCCGCCTTCCCGGTAGCGCGTCCGCGTCAACCGCGGAACGTGATCGTCTTCAGCGTGGTGATCTTGCCGCCGCCGTCGTTCCTCCAGATCTCGAAGACGGCCGAGCCGATGTCGCCGTTGGCGTCGAAGTCGACCGGGCTGAAGGCGCCCTCGTAGTCGACGTCCCTGCCGGCCCTGAGCGCTTTGATCGCCCGACCGAGCGTCAGGAAGGTGACCTTCGTCCCCGGCGGGCCGGACACGGCGCGGAGGTTCGCCTTGATCCTCGCGGGCCGCGCCGAGCACGCCTTCACCGCCGCGAGGAACGCGACGTTGACGGCGTCGAGCGCGGTGCCCTCGAAGCTCGTGTACGGCTTCGCGCCCTTGACGTGCGACTTCCAGTACGCGGCGAACGCCTTCCCCGCCGGGCCGCCGGCCGCGCTCGCCGCCGTACCGCGCAGCCCGTTGACGGGCGTGCCGAGCTTGGAGAGTACGTCGCCGTTGCGCATCGCCTCGGTCATCAGCGTCTTCGCGGCGCTCCACTTGCCCGAGCGGACGAGCGACGGCACGAACTTCGCGAACGTGTCCGGGAAGTCGATGATCACGAAGCCCGCGGGACTCCCCGCGACGAGCCTCTGCGCCTCGGTGTCGAACGTGGCCTGATCCGGGTTCCACGAGACGCTGGCGCCGATCTTGCCGCCACGCTTCGTGTACTCGCTCTTGAAGAGCTGCAGCAGCGCCGTGCCGAAGGCGTCGTTGCGGGCGCCGACGTTGAGCGTCGCGCCCTTCCCGAACGCCTCGACCGCCGCCTGGGCGAGCACCTTTCCCTGCAGCGCGTCCGATGGGTACGCCCGCCAGAGGTAGCCGTTGTCCTTGATCGTCGTCAGCTGGGGTGCGCTCGAGGTGGGCGAGATCTGGACGATCTTGTTCGGAATCGTCACCGACTGGGCCATCGGGATCGTGGCGCCCGAGGCCATCTCGCCGATGATGACGTTGACCTTGCCCGACTTGACGAGCTTCGTCGCCGCCTCGACCGACGCGCTCGCCTGCGTCTGGCCATCCTCCGAGGCGACGAGCGTAACGGTGGCGTTGAGCTTCGCGGCGCGCAGCGCGGCCTTCTGCAGGTTGACGCCGAGCTTGACGGCGCGATCCAGGTTGGCCCCGTAGGCGGCGAGGTCTCCGGTGAACGGCAGGACGTCGCCGATGCGCAGCGAGAACGAGCACGGTGCGGCGCCGCTCGCGGCCGCGGCCCCCCCGGCCGGCGTCGCGCTGGCCGCCAGCACCGAGCAGGCGGCGAGGACCGTGAGGGCGATCCCCTTCCACTTGTGAGCCACTTGAATGCTCCTTCCTCGTGGGCGGCGGCCTGCGAAGGGCGCCGCGCGGAATGCCGCCACACTGACAGAAATTCCACCGAAGACAAGAGAAACCCGTTGTATGCTCGGCCGGATGGCGACACGCGCGACGGTTTCCTGACGTGGCCGAGATGCGCCTGTTCGACCTTCGCGTCACCGTCGAGCGCATCGAAGGGCGATCGGTCTGCGGTCTTGCGGTCGGCGACTACTTCGAGCTGACCGAGTCGAGCCGCGTCCGCATCCCGGCCGGGCGGCATTTCTGCCTCTACGCGCTCCAGAGCGTCCTGCCGCTGCTCCCGGCGAAGCAGCGGCGGCTGCCCGACGAGGACTGGCTCGAGCAGGAATCGCTCGTCTGCTGCCCCGACCCGGAGGAGCGCGTCGTGATGCGGATCGAGCGGATCGGCGAGCGCACGATGCGGAGCGAGGAGCTGACGTAGCTGACGTAGCCGCGCGGCGCGAGGTCGGCCTCGGCCTCCAGTCGGACGAGCCGCCGGGAACGTACTCGGCCCTCGCGCGACGCGCCGAGGAGGCGGGCTTCGACGTCATCTCGGTCTATCACGACCTCCTCTTCCCGCCCGCGATTGCCCCGCTGCTCGAGATCGCGGCCGCGACCCGGCGGATCCGGATCGGCCCGGCCGCGCTCAACCCGTACACCCTCCACCCGGTCGAGATCGCCGGCCAGATCGCCGCGCTCGACCGCGCCTCGGACGGGCGCGCGTACCTGGGCCTCGTCCAGGGCTCCTGGCTCGACGAGCTCGGGATCGAGCCCACAAGACCCCTCACGGCGCTGCGCGAGGCGGTCGAGGTCGTCCGCCGCCTGCTCGCGGGCGACCGCAGCGGCTTCGAGGGCGAGCGCTTCCGGCTCGCGCCCGGCAGCGGCCTTCGCTACGAGCCCCGCCGCACCGCCGTCCCGCTCATGCTCGGCACCTGGCGGCCGCGCACGGCCGCCTACGCCGGCCAGGTGGCGCAGGAGGTGAAGATCGGCGGCTGTGCGAATCCCGACATGGTGCGGCTGATGCGCAGCTGGATCGGCAACGACGCCGTCGGGATCGTCGTCGGCGCCGTGACCGTCGTCGACGAGGACGGCGACCTCGCGCGCGAGCGCGCACGCGAGGAGGTCGCCATGTACCTCGAGGTCGTCGCCGGCCTCGATCCGACGCTCGCGCTCGAGCCCGGCGACTCGGCGCCGCTCGACCGCTTCGTCATCGCCGGCACCCCGGAGGAGGTCGCCGCGCACGCCCGCAGGCTCTTCGACGCCGGAGTGGCGCGTGTCGAGTTCGGGACCCCGCAGGGGATGACGACCGCCACCGGCGTCGAGCTGCTCGCCACCCGCGTGCTGCCGCTTCTCCGCGGCGGCATTGAAGCTTCTTGACGGCAGCGCGAAGCCGAACGCCACCCGCTCGAGCGGGTGGCGTTCAGCCGTAAGCCAGTCAGCTCACGCTAGGCGAGCGCTGCGCAGAGATCGTCCGCCTTGCCGGTGTTGCTGAACGAGAGGAAGAGCCCCGTCGCCGCGTCGGCGACCGTCTCCGTGCGCCCGTGGAAGAAGTACGTGCGGCCCGTGCTGTCGTCACCGGGCCCCGCGTCGCCCGGGAAGAAGAAGAAGATGATCGGCCCGTGCGATGTGATCCGGAACGTGGTCTCGCCGAACGAGAGCCGGACCGGACCCTGGCTGACCAGCGTCAGCGTGTTCTCCGGGTTGGCCATGTTGGTCACGCGGGTGAGGAAGAACCCGGTGAAGAGGATGTCGCCGTTCGAGAAGGTCGTCTCGGTCTGCCGGTTCTCGACCGCCTCGGCGAAGACGGGGAACGGGCACACCACGCCCCGCCGGGAACGTGAGCGACGGCGGGCCGGCCGCCGGGATGCGAATCGGCTGCGTCGCGCCCGCCCCGGCCGCGAGCCCTGCAGCGAGTGCCGCCGTCAGGACCACGGCGGCAAGGAACCTTGTCATGCCCTCTCCCTTCGGTCGTGCCGCTACGACCGGCCGATCCTGGGCCTTGCAGCGACACATGTCAAGCCGACGGAACGCTGCACCGCTTGGCAAAGTTGGGCCATGGCGACGATGGCTGACCTGGACGAGCTCGCGCTCGCCATGCCGCAGGCGACGAAGGAAGTGTCCGACGACGGCCGGCCGGCGTACTTCGTGCACGGCAAGCTGTTCTGCTTCCACCGTGGCCGGCGGCCCGACGCGGTCGACCCCGAGACGAAGGAGCGGCTCGCGGACGTGCTGATGTTCCGGGTCGCCGACCTCGGCGAGAAGGAGATCATGCTCGCCGACGAGCGCGGCGTCTTCTTCACGACGCCGCACTTCAACGGCTATCCCGCCGTGCTCATGCGCATCCCCGACCTCGCCCGCATCGACCGCGAGGAGCTGCGCGACCTGGTGGGCGAGGCGTGGCTGACGCGGGCGCAGAAGCGGGTCGCGAAGGCCTGGCTGGAGGAGCAGGGGCTCCGGGAGGAGTGATCGGGGTCAGGCCCAGGCCTGACCCCGAGGGCCGGGCACAGCCCGGCCCCTACAGAAACGTTTCGAGCGCGTCAGACGCGCCGGAGCTTCACGTAGGCGTCGTAGATGCCGTCGCCGTCTCCTCCGTCGAAGTGCAGGGGCGCGTAGAGGAACGGGTTGACCGCCGCCGTCTTCGCGTCCGCGTCGGCCTCCGTGATGCTGAACGCGAGGCTGCCGTTGATCGAGTCGTCCGCGCCGATCAGGTCGACGAGGTACGAGACACCGATCCCGACGACCGCGACGCCGGCGACGACCCAGCCGGCGACGCCTCCCGCAGCCGCCGCTTTCGTCGCCACGGCGGTCAGCGCCGTGCGGACCGCACCGGTCGTCTCGCTCACGTCGCCGAGGTCGTGCTCGAAGCACGAGCCGGTGACGAGCACCGAGGAGTCGATCGAGCGAGGGCCGGTGAAGCCGAAGATGCGCAGGTTCTCGTCGCCACCCGAGGGCCGGGTGTCGCCGTCGTCGACGTCCTCGTACACCGGCGAGTGCACGGCGACGGCCGCGGTGCCGCTCTCGGCCATCTCCTCGGTGATGGCGGCGAAGACGACGTACGGCTCGTCGCTGCCCCACCATTCCGGATCGCTCTCGTCCACGCAGTAGAGCTTCGTGAAGGTGAGCTCGTACTTGTTGGGCGGCCGGGTCGGCGGGGTCGGTGGGTCCTTGGGCGGTCGACCCGGCGGGCAGCAGCAGCCGCCGGTATCGGGATGCTTCTGCCTCTCCGGCAGGGTGGCGAGCGTCGCGACCGCCCGGTTCTCGTACAGCGCCGCACGCGCGACGATCCCCGCAGCCTCGGCATCGTCGATCGCCCGGTCGACGGGAAGGTCGAGATACCGCGGCGAGAAGGCTCGCCGCTTGAGCTCCATCGGGATCTCCCTGTCCGTCTCGACCGCCCGCTCGACCAGCTTCCGGGCCTCCGGGATCTCCGCGAGTGCCCGCGCCACGCGCCGATCGAGGTCGGTCTGCGACGTCGGCGGGAACGTCGGCGACGTACCGGGCGAGCGTGTGCATCAGCGCGGGAACGAACTCGTAGCCCTCGGCCCGCACCTCGTACTTGCGCAGCTTCTCCTCGAGCCTGCGGCTGTGCCGCTTGCCCTGCTTGTCCCGCTCCCAGCCCTGCTGTGCCTTGCGGCCGTAGGCGGAGCCTCCGTTGTCAGTCATCGGTCTCTCCTGTCTGCGGTGAAGCCGGGGCCTGAACGTCGTCGATGACGTCGCCGTCCGGCGGCGTGAAGGCGACCCGCAACGGTCCCGCCCTCGCGCAGCCGGCCGAGCAGCTCGTCGAAGTCCGGCCGCGCGCGAGGCAGCCGGTAGATGCGGGCGGACTCGAGGAAGAGCACCTCGACGTGGTCCTCCTCCTCGCGGCCGCGGACGCGCGCGACGGTCAGCTCCCGGTACACCGCGGTTCACATTACGGGCATGTGGTCAGGTTCTTGTACGCGGTCAGCGTGGCGTGCGTCGCCGTGTACGCCGGGTCGGTGGTGAACCCGTCCCCGCATAGTTCGCCGGCGTGTACGCCGAGCCGGGCTGGATCGAGTACATCGAGACGTTGGCGTTGGCGTCGCAGCTCGTGTTCTCCTGCGCCGCCAGCCACGTGCTCAGCAGCACCGGCTTGTCGAACATGCCGGGGTCGATCACCATCGCCAGCACGAACTCGAGGTTGAACGAGAGCAGCTTGATCTTGATCCGCACGCGCACGAGCGGGGCGACGTGGTACCACCAGGTGACGCAGCAGCCGCCCCACTTGTCCGCCTTCACGGCCAGCCTGTCGTGGTAGTTGTTGGCGAAGCTGAAGACCTTCTCGCAGCAGTAGCCGTACTGGTCGGTGATGATCTGGCGCATCTGGTGCGCGCGCGCGTAGCAGCCGTCGCGCACGTACTGGAACGGGATGCAGTGCGAGATCGCGTACGGCCCGGGCAGGTGGCACGACTGGGCCGCGCAGAAGTCGAAGATCTCCTTCGCGACCTTGTAGCTCGGGATGGTCTTCGTGCAGAGCTTGAAGGTCGGGACCTTCAGGTAGTGGTCGACGATGTTGAACGTCGTCGGGTCGATCCGCGCGAGGTCGACCTTGAACGGCCGCTCCGGCGCGTCGAGCAGGATGCGCTCCTTCTCGAACTCGCGCAGCTCGCGCTCCGAGAGCGGCTGGACAGCCTCGACCGTGCCGCGGCGGGGATTGAGCACGGCCTTGACGGGCGTGCCGCGGTCGACAGCCTCCCGCAGGCCGTCGGCGAGCCGCGGCCTTCGAGCTCGGGCAGCGCGAAGATCTGCTGCCGCTCGTTGAAGAACAGCTCGACGGGCCCCTTGTCGCGCGGCGCGCGGACGGCCGCGACCGTGAGGATCCCGGTCTCCTTGGTGGGTCGCATCTCGACTCCTTTCTCGGATGTCGGCTGGGCGAGCCCTCAGCCGCTCGCCGGTCCACGGCCGAGCGGAAGCGGCGCTGTCACGCCGGCGGGAGCAGGGAAGGCGATTCCCCTCTCGACTGTTTGGCCTCCGTTCTGACGGCTTCGGGCCCCGAGGTGCTGCGAGGAGCATTCCACGCCGCCAATCCGGCGCCAATCACCCTTCAGGTGATCGTGTGTCGCCGCCCCGAGACCAATCCGATCCAGCGGGGCGCCGGTAAATACGGGTGCCACCTTGGTGGGCTAGGGCGGCAAGGCGGGGACGGACCACCCTCCGAGTATCTGTCCCCGGGACGTGGGGACGGATACCGCAGTGTCCGTCCCCGCCTTGCGCCCGGCGAGTGGCCAGCTCTCTCCTATTCGTCGGCCCAGGCGACCGCGGTGATTCCCGGCAGCTCCGTGACGAGCGCGCGCCAGAAGCGGCCGCCGTCGGTGGACACGAACAGGCGGCGCTCGCCTGCATAGAGGATCAGGTCCGGGTGGTCGGGCGAGATCGCGACTGCCCGGCCCGGCGGCAGCCCGCCCCCGGCCTCGCGCCAGGTGATCCCGGCGTCGCCGGAGACGAGGAGCGGGGGCCGGCGGTCGACGACGGCGACGACGACGGCGCCCTGCCGGTCGGCGTCGACGACGCGCGGCAGGCCGGTCTCGACCGCGGTCGCGTCGATCGACCCCTCGTCCTCCACGTCCACGACCTCGTCCTCGTCGAGGTCGACCGTGACCACCCCGAGAGCGGTCTCTATGAGTGCGCGCATCAGCTGCCCGCGCGCTTGCGCTCCTCCAGCATCTTGGCCACCGTCTCCGCCGCGAGATGCGCCGCCGCCGCTGGGTCCTCGCCGTCGCTCCGCGCCGCGACGTAGGAGACCATGAAGACGTCGCCGGCGCCGGTCGCCTGGACGTCGAGCACGGGACCGGTGACGGGTATCCCCTCCTCGTTGCCCTGCAGATAGAGGATCGCGCCTGCCGAGCCGAGCGTGAGCAGGACCTCGGGGACGCCGAGCTTGGCCGCATGTGTCTGCGTCGAAGCGGCCGCCGGCGACGACCTGCGCCTCGTCCTCGGCCAACTTCAGCACGGAAAGCGGGGGTAGAAGGGCGGGATCGAAGTCGGCGTCAGCCGTCAGCGGCCCCGTCCGCGGAACACGGACGAGGCCCTGGCCGTCGAATGAGACACGCCGGCCAGAAGCGGCGAGCGCCGCCAGCGTCTCGGGCGGAAAGTCGCTGCGCAGGAGCGGCGCAACGTGGACCCAGCGGACGTCTGGGTCGAGGGCCGCGACATCGGCCGGCGTCCACGGGTCGCCGACGGCGTCCACGCGCATCGAGCGCGTCTCTCCGTGGTAGTCGAGCGCGAACGCGCTCGTCGAGCGAGCTCCGAGCGTCGTCACCGGAACGCCGAGGCCCAGAAGATGCGCTTCGAAGAGGCCGCGGTCGGAGTCGGCGAAGCGCGTCAGGATCTGTCCCTCGCGCTCGAGCATGAGGAAGGCGAATGCAGCGAAGGTGGGGCAGCCGCCGGGCTGCGGCTCGCCGCCGTTGACGCGGTCGCGCGAGACATTCCCGATGACGGCGAGCCGCGGCAACGGTGGGAGCCTAAGTCCTCCGGAGGAGTGCGCGCCCGCAGGCGTCTACAATCGTCCGGGCGGGCGAACGCGCCCGAGTGGCGACTCGTCGACGACGGAGGGCCGATGATGAGGCAGAGCTCGTTCCTTGCCGTCCTTGCGCTGGCGCTCAGCGTGGTAGGGACGGCCGGTTCTGCGTCCCAGCCGAGATTCTTCCCGCTCGCCGACGGCAACCGGTGGGTGCTGAGCGACGCCGAGTCGGGCGCGACGACCGCGATTTCGGTTCGTCGTCAATCGGGCGGCCTCGTCTTGCGTGGGTTTCCCGGGACGCGGGACCTGCGTGTTCGCGCCGTCGGCCAGACCGTCCAGGCGTGGGACGCTGCGGACAGCCGCTGGGAGAATCTGCTCCGGCTCGGCGATCCGGCGGGCACGAAGTACGTCGTGCGGCTGAGCGGGACCGACGTCTGGCGATCGGTCGTCGTGACCGTCGCGTCGAGGCAGGTCGAGGTCGAAGACAACGCCGGGCGTGTCCGGCGGGGGTGCGTCCGCTTGGTGTTCCGCCAGGGCGGCAAGCTGGTCGATGCCGGACTCGAGGAGCTGACGTTCGCACCCGGCGTCGGGCTGGTTCGCATCGTCGAGCAGACGATCGCCGGGCCGCGCACGAAGCTGCTCGGCACGCACCGCGTCCGCGCCACTCTTTGAGGACACGCGAAGGGCGCCGGTCTGCCGGCGCCCTTCGCAGGTTGCTTCAGCTCGGCCGGTCAGTCCTTCCGGGCCGTCTGGTTGTTGGGCTTCTTCACGTTGCAGGCCCGCACTTTGACGTCGTCGACGTACCAGCCGTCGATGCCCGCGCAGCCGTCCATGCCGAAGTCGAAGCGCAGCCTGATCGTGTCTCCAGGCTCGATGCCGATCTTCGTCAGGTCGATCTGCGACTGGCCCCAGCTCCCGTGGACCTCGCCGCCGTCCGTCCCGCTGTACGCCGGGCTGCCGGCGAGCGGGTTGGTGTTGCCCGGCGGCCGCCGTCACCAGTGTCAGGTTGTACGCGTTGAAGGTGAAGGCCGAGGCGGGAACCAGCGCGTACGCCCCGCCGTTGACGCTGATCTTCAGGTTGCCGCCGTCAAAGCCGGTCTCCGACGCGATGTAGTGCTCGAAGGTCAGCCGCGGCTTGAGGATCTCGGCGTTCGGCAGGTGGATCGCCGGGCTCTCCATCCGCATGACGCCGGAGATGTCGCCGGCGCCGCCGTCGCAGTTGCCCGCGTCGGGGTCGGCGGCAAATGCCGCACTACCCGAGCGGCCGCCCGGCAGCGTCGTGTCCTGGGCCCAGTTGAGCCCGGGCCAGCCCGCGAAAACGCCGGTGTTCGTGAGTGTCCACCCTGCCAGCCCGTCTTCGAAGTCCTCGTCGTAGAAGGTCGGAGGGTTCTTCTGGTTGGCGCACAGCGCCGGCGGGTTCTGTTGCAGTAGCGGCTGGAAGTTGCACTGCGTCGGGTCGGTCCGGAACTCGACCGCGGCGATCATGTCGCTCACCTCGACGCAGTCCGCCGCGGTGATCGACTGACCGGACGGCCCTGGATCGGTCGGGCCCGTGCTCAGCGCGTCCAGGTTCACGCCGATCAGGTCGGTGCAGGACGCCTCGAGCGCGTCAGCATGGTCGCCGAACTTGCTCGTCGGCGTCTGGTAGACGGACTGCGCCCGCCAGTAGATATGCGCGGCCTTGGTCAGGCCGAGCCCGCTGACGGTCTGGCCGTTGAAGGTGCCGCCGTCGACGAGCAGCGCATAGCCGTGGTTGGGGACGCCGGAGTTGGTGTGCACGCCGCCGCCGTCTGTCGTCAAGCAGTGGTACTCGGCGTCCGTCACCTTGCCCGGGTCGCCGAGGCAGGTCGGAGCCCACATGTCGCGGATCGCCCCGCCGAAGGCGGTCGCGTCCTCACCCTCAGCCAGCGGTACGAGTCCTCCGCCCCGCTGACAGGCACCTCTTTCAGGGTGACGTTGACCGTGCTGCCGAGAGCGAGCTCGCCCTTGATCGCGTTGCCGTTCGACAGCGAGATCAGCAGAGACGGGATCGTGATCGTCGCATCGGCGCCGCCCATCCCCGCCACCGCGTCCACGTTGTTCGCGACCACCACGGCGATGGCGCCTGCGTTCTGGGCGTTCTTCACCTTGACCGCGAAGCCGCAGACACCTCGGTCGACGAGCGCGACCTTACCCAACACGGCCGCGGCATTTGCGAACGCGGTGCAGCCGAGGGCGGGATCGGCGAGGACGACGTCGCCGGTCGTCCCGGTCTCGTCCACTGCCGGCCCGAATGCGGCTCGACCCCCGGGGCAGATCCGTGCGATCGACCCCGGTGAGTTGATGACGACTGAGGGATTACCCGTGTGCGTGGAGCAGGCGCCGACCGACCGCACCGGAGCGGGTGCGTCCGTACCCACGCCGTTCAGCATGTCGACCGTCTCGCCCCAGATGTCCGAGTACGACTCGTTCAGTGCACCCGGCTGCCACTGGTAGATGAGGTTGTGCGTGAACTGCGTGTACGCGTGGCCCCACTCGTGCGCGACGACATCGTCCGCCGTGACGCCGTTGCAGTAGTTCGTCGTGACGCCGTTCCAGTTGGCGTTCGGACACGCGATCGTCGGATCGTTGTTGACCGACCGCAGCTCGGCGCCCAAGGCGTCGTACGAATCGCGGCCGAACGCATTGAAGAAGTAGCGGTACGAGTGGCCGCTGAAGTTGACGATGTTCTGTTGATCCTGGTTCAGCGAGCCTGGGAACGGCTGGCCTTCCTGCCAGACCTGATTACCGGTGTTCTGCTCGAACAGACGCCGGAACAGCGCGTCGTGGACCATCGAGTAGCGGTTGACGACCTTGCCCACCTGCGCGTTGACGAAGACGATGTCGCGCACGTTGCGCCCGTTCGTCACTTCCACCTGGTACACGAGTTCGTTCGTGCCCGTGGCGCCCCGGACGAGCCCGACCCGGTAGACGAGCAGCTCGGTCGACGCGGCGGTGAGCCCGTCGGTCGAGGCCTCGTTCCCCAGGTTGTCCGTCGGCGGGTCGGAGACGACCGTGGCGATCGCCCGCTCTGCCGCCTGGGCGGCGCTGAACCGCGGGCTCGTGTCGAGGTCGAGCTCGGGAACGAAGACGCCGTTGATCGCCGTCAGGTCGTTGTCGGCGTCGAGGTGGACCCGGACGAGGCCGCCGAACACCGGAACGCCCTTGTACACCTGCTCGTAGGTCAGGTGCGTCGCGCCCTTCTCCTTGCGCGTGGCGCTCTTCACGAGCTCGGTCTGGGCGTTCTCGATGCCCAAGAGCCCGCCGTACTCCTTGAAGAACCCCCGCGCCTTTCCTTCCGGCGACTTCGTCTTCTCGGACGGGAGCAGGTCGCCGTTCTGTCCAACCTTGATGAAGCTTGCGAACTTCGTGCTCTTGTCCGTGCTGATCGCGACGGAGCCGCGCGCATTGTCCTTCAGCTTCTTCACGAGCGCGGGATCGATCTCCTTCCCGACCCGTACGGAGCTTCCGGTCGCCGCAGTCGCGATACCGGTCGCCAGACCGAGTACCGCGAGCAGCGTGGCGAAGCCGACGAGAGACCGTGGTCGTTTCACGCCTGTTCCTCCCTGGTGGTCGAACAGTCCCCGTTGCGGGCCGTCGTCGCCCCCAGCCACCTCGCGCGACGCCTGCACCCGAATAAGGACACACTCACGTCGCGCTGCACCGTTCGCAGCGCGCTGACATTGGCCCGATCCGTGCTCCTTCCCTCTCTCTTCTCTCCCCGTGAGAGCCGCTGGGCAGGCTGCTTATCTCACACGCCCCGCCGCCGTCAACCGCTCAAGCGAGGGAAGTGAGGCGCCCCTGGCCGCCGAGGCTCAGCCGAGGCGCTCGGCGCGGAAGCGGGCGAGCAGCTCCTGCAACCCGGGTAGCTCCACGACGAGAGCCGCGGCGGTCGCACGGGCGTCGAGGCTCGTGTCGTACGGGATCGGTGCGGGCGGCCGCGGCCGCCGGATCGGGCGGGCCGCTGCGGAGCAGGTCTGGAGTCGAGCTCGAAGACGTCGGCGGCCGCCCGCGCCAGCTCCATGCGAGTCGCCGCTTCGCGGCCGCAGCA
This sequence comes from uncultured Actinomycetes bacterium, assembly GCA_963737565.1. Taxonomy (GTDB): domain Bacteria; phylum Actinomycetota; class Thermoleophilia; order Gaiellales; family Gaiellaceae; genus Gaiella. The sequence goes on along the minus strand of CAVTTF010000018.1, from coordinate 109,420 downwards.
GTGGAAGACGCCGGTGAGCCGCCGTTCCGCGAGCAGCAGGATCAGCTCCGCGGAGTGCGAGGCGAGGCTCGGCGTTGCGCGCATGTTGATCGCATCGCTCTCCCAGACCGTGAACGGGTCTCCCCGCGCGAGCGTGTCGACCAGGGCCGCGACGAAGTAGCCGAACCCCGCATCCTGTGCGCGCGGGAGCTCCGGCCGAGCGCGGTGCCTTCCCATCACGCCCGAGATCCGGGCGACGGCAGCCTCGTGCGCCCGCTCCAGCGCGACCAGTTCGCTCGCCGCCTTCAGGAAGCCGTAGAGGTTGACGGGATTCGGCGGCGTCGCCTCGTCGCACCGGCTGCGTGCCGTCGAAGACCCAGTCCGTCGAGACGTAGACGAGCAGCGCCTCTGCGTCGTTCGCCGCGTCGGCGAGGGTGCGGGTGACCTCGACGTACGCCTCCCAGGCCCGGTCGCGCTCCTCGTAGAGCAGCCGGAAGTCGTTGAGGATCGCCGTGTGGACGAGCACGTCGGGGCGTGCCGCCCGGCACCGCCGCCCGCACTGCATCGGCGTCGAGGAGGTCGACAGCGACGTAGGTGAGCACGCGGGTCGGGCAGAGGCGGCGCCGATCGGACCGTGCAGACGACTTCGTGGCCGCGGTCGGCCGCGACCGCGGCGACGTTGGAGCCGACGAAGCCGGCCCCGCCGGTAATGAGCACGCGCAAGTCGCGAATCCGCCTACGCGGATCCGCGACGCGCGGAAAACCCCTGAAGGCGTCCGCTTCGCGGCCGCTGTCGCATCGAGTTCACGTCAACGCCTCTCGCATCGGTCAGCCGATCTCGGCGACCTGCACGGGACGCCCTTCGCGGGCGGACCGCGACGGCGGCGAGGCCGATCACGAGCGGCGCGCGGCCGTCGGCGCCGCTCACGGGCGACGGGCCGCCGCTGTCCACCGCCGCGGCGAACGCCTGCCACTCGCGCGATGTAGCTGGGCACGTAGCGCTCGAGGAAGAAGTACGGCAGCCTGGCGCCGCGGGACCCCTCCGACGTGCGAACGACGCCCGCGTGCGCGGGCGGGTTCTCGGAGCGTCGCCATCCCTGCCGAGCCGAACGCCTCCACCCGCTGGTCGTAGCCGTAGACGGCCTGCCGTGCTGTTGTCGATCGCGGTCAGGCACCCCGTCCTCGTGCACGAGCGTGACCACAGCGGTGTCGACGTCGCCCGCCTCGGCGACGGCCGGGTCGACGCGCGCGGCGCCGCGCGCGAAGACCTCCACGACCTCGCTGCCGGTGACGTAGCGGGCCATGTCGAAGTCGTGGATCGTCATGTCCAGGAAGAGGCCGCCCGAGGCGCGGAGCGTACTCGAGCGGCGGCGGCTCCGGGTCGCGGCTCGAGATCCGCACGAGGTGCGACGTCGCCGATCGTGCCCGGCCGCGACCGCGTCGCGCACGGCCTGGTGACGCGGGGTCGAAGCGGCGGTTGAAGCCGACCTGCAGCAGCACGCCCGCCTCGCTCGACGGCGGCAAGCGCACGGTCGACCTCGCTGAGCGTCAGCGAGACCGGCTTCTCGCAGAAGATCGGCTTGCCCGCTTCCGCGCGCCGCGACGATCAGGTCGACGTGCGTGTCCGTGCTCGAGCAGATCGCGACGGCATCCACGTCCGGCGAGCGAGCAGCTCGGCCGCCGACGCGAGCGCCGGCGACGCCGAGCGGCGGCACTGACCTCACGCCGCGGCTGCCTCGTTCGAGTCGTACACAGCGGCGAGCGCGAGCGCCCGGGACGCTCCGGTCGAGCAGCTCGGCGTGAAGCCGGCCGATCCGGCCGGTGCCGATCACGCCACACGCGGATGCGCTCGCTCACCAGCCGACGCGCTGCGCGCGCTTGCCCTCGAGCAGCCTGCGCGTGCGCCTCGTCGACCGCGTCGCGCTCACTCACCTCCGGCACGCCGACCTCCCAGAACGCGCCGCCCTCGGTCCAGACGTCGGGCGCCGTGCGGAGCACGATCACGGAGGTGCGGTCGGCGCGACGCGTGCGCGCTCGAATGCCTGCTCGAGCTCGTCGATCGTCTCCGCGCTCTCCGCCGCGGCAGCCGAGCGCGGTCGCGTGCGCGACCCAGTCGACCTGCGACGTGGTTCGGGCCGATGTCGCGGAAGAGGTTGTTGAACGGCGCGCCGCCCTGGCCGACCTGGAGCCGGTCGATCACCGCGTAGCCGCCGTTGTCGCAGAGCACCACGATCAGCTTGTGGCCGGAGACGACGGAGCTGTAGAGCTCGGAGTTGAGCATCAGGTACGAGCCGTCGCCGACGAAGGCGATCACCTCGCCCTCGCGGCGTGCCATGCGCGCTCCCCAGGCGCCTGCGATCTCGTAGCCCATGCACGAGAACCCGTACTCGCAGTCGAACGTGGCGACGCCCTTCGGCAGCCAGTTGACGTTCAGCTCGCCGGGGAAGCCGCCCGCCGCGGTGACGGCGTAGTCGTCGGGCGCCGGCGGCGCGTTGACGGCGCCGATGACCTGCGCGTACGTGAGCTCCGCCGTCGCCGGGCCGCGTCGTCTCGGCGACGAAGCGGCGGAAGGCCGTCGCCTCCTCGCGACCCCGGGCCGTCCACTCCTCGTCGGCCCGCCAGCCGCGCGAGCTCTCGCTCGAGCTCGGCGCAGCCCGTCGCGCGCATCTGCGACCAGCGGCCGCGCGAAGTGCTTCGTCGCATCGAAGCGGGCGGCGTTGAGGGCGACGAACGCCGTCCCTTCGCCGAACACGGTCCACGAGCCCGTTGTGAAGTCCTGCAGCCGCGTGCCGACGGCGAGGACGAGGTCGGCCTCGGCTGCGAGCCGGTTGGCGTGGTCGCAGCCGGTGACGCCGATCGGCCCGACGTAGCTCGGGTGGTCGGCGACGAGGCGACGACTTGCCCGCCACGGTCTCGACGACCGGGATGCCGTGCGCCTCGGCGAAGCGCGCCAGCTCCTCCTCGGCGAGCGAGTAGTGGACGCCGCCGCCGGCGATCAGCAGCGGGCGCCGCGCGGCGCGGAGCGCGGCGGCGGCGGCCTCGAGCGAGCGCCGGTCCGCCCGCGGCCGGCGCGGCTCGTGCACGCGTGGCCCGAAGAGCGCCTCCGGGTAGTCGTACGCCTCGGCCTGCACGTCCTGGGGCAGGCCGATGAAGGCCGGGCCGCAGTCGGCCGGATCGAGCATCGTCTCGACGGCGAGCGGCAGCGACTGCACGACCTGCTCCGGCCGCGTGATCCGGTCCCAGTAGCGGGTCACGGGCCGGAAGGCGTCGTTGACGGTGGTGGAAGGCGAGCCGAAGTGCTCGACCTGCTGCAGCACGGGATCGGGAATCCGGCTCTGGAATGTGTCGCCGGCGAGCAGGAGGAGGGGGAGGCGGTTGGCGTGCGCGACCGCGGCGGCCGTGACCATGTTCAGGGCGCCCGGGCCGATCGAGGACGTCGCCGCCATGATCTGCCGCCGGCGCGTCGCCTTCGCGAACGCCGTCGCGGCCAGCGCCATCCCCTGCTCGTTCTGGCCGCGGTAGGTGGGCAGGTCGGCGCGAGCCTCGTAGAGGGCGTTGCCGAGACCGAGCACGTTGCCGTGCCCGAAGATGGCGAAGACGCCCGGGAAAGAGCGGTGCCTCCTCGCCGTCGAGCAGCGTGCGCTGCGCGACGAGGTAGCGGACGATGGCCTGCGCCGTGGTCAGCCGGACGGTCTTCACGCGGCCACCTCGGCCAGGCGGGTGACCTCCTCCCAGCGGCCCGAAGACCACGAGCGGACGAGCGCCTCCTGCACCTCGACGTAGCGAAGTGCGTCCTCGAACCCGGGCTCGTGCGGCTTGTCCCGGGCCACCGACTCGAGGAACTCGAAGTCCTCGATCGCGATCAGGTCCTCGAACCCGATGCCGATGCCGCTGCCGGGCGCGAAGGCGCCGTGCGGCGGGAAGCGCTCGCCGCCGAGCACGGTCGTGTAGCCCGGTGTGCGGCTCGTCGGAGGCCAGGTAGACGCGCAGCTCGTTCATGCGCTCGAGGTTCCAGCCGACCGAGCCCAGCGTTCCGTAGACGTCGAACGCCATCTCGCTCTCGGGGCCGACGAGCACGCGTGAGGACTCGAACGTTCCGACGACGCCGCTCTCGAACTCGACGAGCATGGCGACGTAGTCCTCGTTCGTGACCGCGCCCGTGGGGTCGTCGGGCCCGCCGCGCCCGTAGTGCGTTCCCTCGCCGGGCCGGGCAGCGGGCGCTCGGCGATCGTCGTCGCGCGGGTGCCGACGAGGCGGCCGATCGGCCCGACGAGCATGTGGGCGAGGTCGACTGCGTGGCTGAGCAGGTCGGTGGAGACGCCGTAGCCCGCCTCGTCCTGCAGGAACCGCCAGCTCAAGAGCGCCGAGCGGGTCGTTTCCGTACATCGAGAAGAAGCGGCCGCGGTAGCCGGTGATCGTTCCCAGCCGGCCCTCGTCGATCAGCCGCTTCGCGTACTGCACGAGTGGCGCGAAGCGGTAGTTGTAGCCGACGCCCGTGATCACTCCCGCGCGCCGCGCCGCTGCGGCCGCCTGCGCGGTCTGAGCGGGTGTGCCGCCGACCGGTTTCTCGCAGAAGACGTGCTTCCCGGCCTCGCAGGCGGCCTCGACGATCTCGACATGAAGCATGTTCGGGGCGGTGACGACGACGATGTCGACGTCCGCGTGGCCGACGGCCTCCCGCCAGTCGGCGACCGCCTCGCGGAAGCCGAACCCCTCGACCGCCTGGTCGCGGCGCGCTTCCACGCTGTCGGCGCAGACGACGAGCTCCGGATGTGCGCTGCGGTCGGGAAAGAGCGAGGGGATGCGGGCGTAGGAGCGGCTGTGCGCCTGTCCCATCCAGCCGAAGCCGACCACCGCGATCCCGACGCGCCGTCTCATGCGCCCTCGTCGGCCGTGATCAGCGGGCTGCGCGGATCCGGCTCCATTCCGTTCCAGGTCTCCCGGATCCAGGCGTGCGGCGGGTCGTCGACGATCGCCATCGTCCGCTCGGGGTTGGGGCCGGCCATGACGTTGAGGTAGTAGAGGGGGTAGCCGGGAGCGGCCACGCTCGGGCCGTGGTAGCCGCGCGGGACGAGGAAGACGTCGCCGTCGCGGACGACGACGGTCGCGTCGATCGAGGCGTCTGCGGTGTACGTGCGGTGGAGGGCGAAGCCCTCGTCGCTCGTGCCTGCCGTGCCCGTCTTGCCGACGCGGAAGTAGTAGATCTCCTCGTTGTCGGCCAGGCTGTCCGGCGTGTCGTCGTGCTTGTGCGGCGGGTACGACGACCAGTTGCCGTCGGGCGTGAGCACCTCGACGCAGATCAGCCGGTCGGCGCCCGTCGAACGCCTCCGGCGCCATGAAGTTGACGAGCTGGCGGGTCGCCGGGCCGGCGCCGCGCGTCTCTATCGGCACGTCTCGCGGCCTGGACGTGGGCGGGGTCGAAGCGCCGCTTCGCGCGTGCCGAGGCAAGCGCGACCTCCGCGCCGCGCTCGCTCCTGATGCGCACCTCGGCGTCGATCGGCACGTAGGCCCAGTCGCTGATCCGGGCGAAGACGCTGTCGCGCCCCGCGAGCTCGAAGCGGTGTCCGTCCGTCTCCACGGTCGCGGAGCCGGCCAGTGGGAGGATCGCGAGCTCTTCGCCGTCCGTCGCGAGCTCGCGTGAGCTCGCCGGGCTCGAGCCGGACGACGCGCAGGCCGCAGTACGACCAGCCGGCGCGCTCCGGCGTGATTGCCACCGCATCGGCTCCGTCGACGGCGGTGCCCGCGGGCAGATGCAGGTCAGTGGCGGCGCACGGCTCCGGTCGAGCAGTGCCCGCACCTCGGGCTCGGTGGGCATCGCGTCGGCGCAGAGCAGTCGAGAGGCGACGATCGCACCGGCGGCGTTCGCGAACTCCACCGCTTCGACCGGCGTCCACCCGGAGAGGAGGCCGTGGCAGAGGGCGCCGCCGAAGGCATCGCCGGCGCCGAGCCCGCGAGACGACCTCCACGTCGATCGGAGGCACGAGCGTCGCGGTCGTCGGCGGTGGCGACGAGGACGCCGTCGCCGCCCTGCTTGACGATCGCGAGCTCGACGCCGCGGCCGAGGAGGGCGTCGGCCGCGGCGTCGGGGTCGGACGTGCCGACCGCGATCTCGCACTCGGCCCGGTTGCCGACGGCGACGGTGGCATGGTCGACGGCGGCGCCGATCGTCGTCCGCGCCTCGGCCTCGGAGGCCCAGAACGAGGGGCGGTAGTCGAGGTCGAGCACGACGTGCGGCCGGCGGCGGCGGTCGCGCGAGAAGCGTCTGCACCGTCGTTCGCGACGGCTCGTCGGCGAGGCTGCCGGCGCTGATCCAGAGAATCGGCACCGTGCGTGCGATGTCGCGGTCGACGTGCTCGAGCCGGATCTCCATGTCCGGCGCCTTCGGCTCGCGGCGGAAGATGAACCACGGGTCCTCGGGCGGGTCCATCGCCGCGCAGGACGATCGGCGTCGGCAGCGTCGGGTGCACCGCCGACGAAACGCGTGTCGACGCCGAAGCGCTCGAGCGCGAGGAGGGCGTAGCGGCCGAGCTCGTCGTCTCCGACCCCGGTGAAGACGGCGCTCCGCCGGCCCAGCCGCGCGGCCGCGACGGCGACGTTCGTCGGGCTGCCGCCGATCGACTTGCGAACGTGCGCGCCTCGGCGAACGGCACGCCCGGCTGCTCGGCGTAGAGGTCGACGCCGATCCGGCCCGACCGTCAGGAGCTCGAGGCCGTCGTCGGTCATCCGCGGCCGATGCTCTCGAGCTCGTGCTGGAGCTGATCGAGCTCGGCGCCGCCGGCCATCTGCCGGATCAGCTCGTCCCTTGTGATCTCGGACTTCGCGTAGCTGCCGAGCATCTGGCCGCGGTTGAGGATCACGAAGCGGTCGCCCACCGGGTAGGCGTGGTGCGGGTTGTGCGAGATGAAGATGACCGCGACGCCGCGGTCGCGTGCCTGGACGACGTACCTGAGCACGACGCCCGGCCTGCTTGACGCCGAGGGCCGAGGTGGGCTCGTCGAGGATCAGCACCCGCGCACCGAAGTAGACGGCGCGGGCGATCGCGACCGACTGCCGCTCGCCGCCGGAGAGCGTGCCGACCGGCTGGTCGGGGTCGCGGATGTCGATCCCCATCTCCTTCAGTTCCTTGCGGACGATCCGCTTCGCCGTCGCGCTGTCCAACCAGCTCAGCGGCCCGATTCCCTTCCGCGGCTCCGCGCCGAGGAAGAAGTTCCGCCAGATCGACATCAGCGGCACCATCGCCAGGTCCTGGTACACGGTCGCGATCCCCTGCGCGCGCGCGTCCCGCGGCGACGTGAAGTGCACCTCCTCGCCCTCGACGAGCACGCGCCCCTCGTCCTGCTGGTGGGAGCCGGAGAGGATCTTGATGAAGCTCGACTTGCCGGCGCCGTTGTCGCCGAGGATGCACGTCACCTCGCCGGCGTTCACGGACGTGGAGATGTCCTTCAGCGCGACGACGTTGCCGTAGTACTTCGAGAGCCTCTCGACTTCGAGCAGGTGGGCTTTGCCGGCGGGCTCGCTCATGGTCATCTCGCTCTCTGTGCCCGGCTTCGGAGCAGCGTGTTGAGCACGACGGCGCTGAACAGGATCGCGCCCTGGAAGGCGTAGGTCCAGTTGCTGTCCCACTGGGAGTCGACGATCCCGAGCTGGACCATGCCGAGCATCGCGGCGCCGAAGAACGTCCCGATGACGGAGCCGTAGCCGCCGGTCAGGAGGCAGCCGCCGACGACGGCGCAGATGATGAAGATGAACTCGAGCCCGATGCCCTCCTGCGCCTGCATCGAGCGCAGCTCGAAGGTCTCGATGATGCCCATCGTCGCGGCGGTGGCCGAGGTCATCATGAACAGCGCGATCTTCGTTCGCGCGACCGGGACACCGACGTTGCGCGCCGCGTTTGCGTCGCCTCCGGCGCCGTAGATCCAGTTGCCGAAGCGCGACTTCGAGAGGAGCCACGCGCCGATGACGGTCAGCGCGATCCACCAGAGCACCTTCACCTTGAAGTCGTACTGGGTGAGATCGCCGGCGAAGAACGCGTCGCGCCGAGTCGAACCCGGCCGCTGCGTCGACGTCCTGGATCGCGGTCGTGCCGGTCAGCTTCAGCGTGCCGGCGGCGTTGACGCCCTGGAGGATGAAGAAGGTGGCGAGCGTGACGATGAAGCTCGGCAGCCGCGTCCGCGATGACCGTGTACCCGTTGATGAACCCGACTGCGAGGCCGAACAGGAGCACGAGCGCCATCGCCGGCCAGATGTTCATGTCCTGGTACGTCGTGAGGTAGCCGAGCAGCAGGCCCGAGCTGCCGATCATCACGCCGGCGGAGAGGTCGAACTCGCCGCCGATCATCAGCAACGCGACCGGCACCGCCACGATCCCGTACTGGGCGGCCTGGTCGGTCCACCCGGCCGCGATCGCCGGGTCGCCGAGCCAGTTGACGTCTCGGGCGAAGTACCCGAATGCGAAGAAGACGGCGATCGCACCCACGAAGGCGCCGATGTCCGGCCGGGTGAGCAGCCGGGATACCAATCCCACCGTGACGAGGCGCTCGTCGGGCTCTACCGTGGGAGCTGCTGTCTGAGCCATCACGTCGACGGTCCAGCGGGTGGACGACGCGTCGCCGCCCACCCGCTGGACCGTTCCTAGCGCGTGCCTTTCGCGGCGAGGGCGGCGACCCTGGCCGCGTTCGCCTTGTTGATGATGCCCGGGCCGGTCAGGACGGGAGCCCCGTTCCCGACCGTGTTGAGGTTGGTCACGTACAGCATCGCGAACACGACCGGGAGGTAGCCCTGCAGGTACTGCTGCTGGTCGATCGCGAACAGGAGCCTTCCGGCCTGGATCTGCTTGATCGCGCCGCCGACGTCGAACGTCCCGGCCTTCGTGCCCTTCGGAACGACGTCGAGGCACGGAATCGTCACGTCGGGATCGAGCCCGAGGAAGCCGTCCAGCTTCTTGTCCGCGTTGAAGGCCGCCTTGACCTTGGCCTTCGTCCCCGGGATGTCGGACTTCGCGTTCGGGATCGTCAGCACCTTGACACCGGCGCCGCCGAGGATCTTCTTCACGCCGGCCGCCCGCTGGGTCAGCCCGATGTTGCTCGCCTCGTGGATGACGATCAGGACCTTCTTCGCGCCGGCCTTCTTGAACTGCTTGCCGGCGCCCTGGCCTGCGATGTCCTCCGTCTGGCCGACGTGAACCATGTAGGTGGACAGGTTGTCGAACGCGCCGAGGCCCGAGTTGACGGTGATGATCTCGATCCCCCTCTGCGAGGCCTTCGTGAGGGGGTCCTCGAGCGCGCTCGCATCCGGCACGGACGTCGCGATCACCTTCGCGCCCGCAGCGATCGCGGCGTTGATCCCGGCCACCTGCTTCGCCACGTCGTTGTTCGCATAGACCTGTGTGACGCTGACGCCGCGGCTCTTCAGGTCCTTCGCCGCCTGGTCGACGCCCTTCTTGAACACCGACCAGAACGAGCCGGTGTCGCCGTGCGTGACCACCGCGACCTTGATCGTCGCTGCGGCGGCGTCCTGGTCGGTTGCACCGGTCGCAGCGAATGCTGCGGCCGGCGAGCCGAGTAGCGTTGCGCCCGCGGTGACGAGTCCACCTCGTACGAGGAGGTCGCGTCGACTGACTCCTGCTAGCGCGTCGACCGTCTCATGCTCGCTCATAGTTCTCCTTCCTCTCCGCCGATCGTTCCTGGGATCTACGCGCGTCTCGGAATCCGCGCGAGCGTACCGTGCGCGTCCCATGATGCCGCCGTCTTCGTTAGAGCGCTCTAACGTTAACGCGGTCAATCCGCCGCCGCAGCCGGCGGCCGCGCAGCTCGTACGTGATGCCGTGCGCGGCTGCTTCGCGGCGCTGGCGGCCGCGGCGACGGCGAGCGCGACGCGCGAACGAGACGACGAAGCTCGGGATGGTGGCGCCGATCCCCCACGTCGGGCGGATCGAGCCGGCCGACCAGCTCGACCCACCATCGCGGGCCGGTCGGGGAAGAGCCACTGGTAGAGCGGCGAAGCCGACCGACCCAGGCGGCGATCAGCCCGGGCGCCAGGCGGGCGCCGCGAAGATGTCGTCGTCGTCGTAGCGGCGGCCGGCGACGAGCCAGTCCGCCAGCAGCACGCGCGAAGAGCGGCACGAAGAACGAGCCGAGCAGGAGCAGGAACGCTGGTAGCTGAGCAGCTCGATCGTCGAGCGCTCCGAGCGTGCCGAGCGTCGTCGTGACCACGACCAGCAGCCGGCTGCGGCGCCGCGGGAAACAGGTTCTGCAGCGAGACGGCGCCCGAGTATGCGTTCGCGAACGCCTCGTCCGTCTCGGCCACCGTCAGCGCGAGCAGCGCGAGCAACGCGACGAGCGCCACCCGCGGCGACGGCGGCGGGCAGCGCCGCCGGGTCGCCGACGCCCCGCGTGAAGAACGAGCACCGCGCCGAGCGCGAGCAGCAGACGTCCGGGACGAATAGCCGACGCCCGCGCCCCAGAACGCGTGCGCGCGGTCGCGCGAGAAGCGCGTGTAGTCGGCGGCGAGCGGGATCCACGAGACGGTGACGCCGACGACGATGTCCGCCCCCTGCCAGACCGAGAGGCCGCCCTCGCCCGGGTGTGTCCCAGGCGCGCCGAGGTCGCCGCCGTCGAGGGCCCACCAGGCCGAGGTAGGCGAGGGCCACCGGCACGGCCCAGACGCGCGACCGTGCGGACGCACGCGGCGCACGACCCCGATCGGGCCGAGCAGTCCGAGCACCAGCGCCAGCGCGCCGAAGACGAGCGTCCAGGCCCACTGGGCGCGCGAAGCCGAACAGCTCGTCCGAGAGCGCCGCGGCGGCGGTGGCGATCACGAGCAGCTCGAACACCGTCCAGCCGAGGCACTGGACGAGGTTGACCGCGGTCGGCACGTACGAGCCCGCTCGCCCGAGCGGCGCGCGCATAGCACCATCGCCGGGCACGCGCGCCTGCGCGCCGATCGCTGCGGCCGTCGCCGAGCATCAGATTTCCGATCAGGCAGCCGACGACGATCGCGACCAGGGCGTCCGGGAGCGACAGCGCGGGGACGAGGACCGCGCCGGCCACGATCACGAGCAGCGAGACGCCGAGGTTGCCCCAGAGCAGCCCGGTGTCGAGCGCGCCGAGGACGCGCAGCCGTCCGGCACCGGTCGATGCCCACGACCGTCGTCGTTCGCCTCACGCCGGAAAGCCTACGGCTCCACGGCGTCGCGGGCCGTACCTGCGGCCCGCGCCACGACAGCTACGACGCGAGCAGCCGGCGCAGGACGTACGGGAGGATGCCGCCGTGGCGCATGTACTCACGCTCGCGCGGCGTGTCGAGCCGGACGGTGGCGCGGAACTCCATGCCGTCCGCCCGCACCGTCACCTCGCGCGCCTCGGCGTTCTCGACGCCCGTGATCGAGAACTCCTCGCGGCCGCTGAGGCCGAGCGACTCGCGGCTCTCGCCGGGCAGGAACTGCAGCGGCAGGATGCCCATCATCAGCAGGTTCGAGCGGTGGATCCGCTCGTAGCTCTCGGCGATCACGGCCTTACGCCGAGCAGGTTCGGGCCCTTTGCCGCCCAGTCGCGCGACGAGCCGGTGCCGTACTCCTTGCCTGCGAGCACGACCAGCGGCACGCCCTCGGCGAGGTAGCGCTGCGAGGCGTCGAAGATCGTCATCTCCTCGCCGCCGGGCAGGTGCACGGTCCAGGTTCCCTCCGAGCCCGGGACGAGCAGGTTGCGCAGCCGCACGTTGGCGAACGTGCCGCGCACCATCACCTCGTGGTTGCCGCGGCGCGAGCCGTACGAGTTGAAGTCCTGGCGCTCGACGCCGTGCTCGACGAGGTAGCGGCCGGCGGGCGAGTCGGGCCTGATCGCGCCGGCGGGGGAGATGTGGTCGGTCGTGACCGAGTCGCCGACCGAGACGAGGCAGCGCGCGCCGACGATGTCCTCGACCGTGCCCGGCTCGGGTGCCATGCCGTCGAAGTACGGCGGCCGGCGGACGTAGGTGGAGCCGGCTCCCAGTCGAAGAGCTCGCCCTCGCGGAACCGGGAGCTCGCGCCAGGCGGGATCGCCCGTGTAGACGTTGGCGTAGGTGCGCGCGGAACATCTGCTCGCCGATCGCGCTCGCCATCGTCTCCTGCACCTCGGCCGTCGACGGCCAGATGTCGGACAGGAAGACGTCCTCGCCGTCCGAGCCCTGGCCGATCGGCTCGGTCGTCAGGTCGAGGTCCATCCGCCCGGCGAGCGCGTAGGCGACGACGAGCGGCGGCGAGGCGAGGTAGTTCGCCTTCACCTCGCGCGTGGATGCGGGCCTCGAAGTTCCGGTTGCCGGAGAGCACGGCGCAGGCGACGAGGTCGCCCTCGGCGATCGCGCGCGAGACGGCCTCGGGCAGCGGGCCGGAGTTCCCGATGCACGTCGTGCAGCCGTAGCCGACGGTGTGGAAGCCGAGCGCCTCGAGATACGGCGTCAGGCCGGCCTTGTCGTAGTACTCGGTGACGACCTTCGAGCCGGGCGCGAGGCTCGACTTCACCCACGGCCGGCGCTTGCAGGCCGCGCTCGACCGCCTTCTTCGCCAGCGAGCCCGGCGCCGACCATCACGGCCGGATTCGACGTGTTCGTGCAGGACGTGATCGCGGCGATCACGACCGAGCCGTGGTCGAGCACGACCGTCTCGCCGTCGATCTCGCACTCGACGCCGCCGTGGGTCGTGGCCGCCGCCGTGGTCGCCGACCTGGACGTGGCGGCCCGCAGGCGGGGTCTCGTGCCCGGGGTCGGTCGTGTGCGGCGGGATCGCTGGCCGGGAACGACTCGGCCACGGCCTCGTCGTGCGCTGTTGCCGTAGTCGACGCCGAACGTCTCCAGCGCCTCGAGGAAGGAGTGCTTGGCGATCGCGCAGCGGCACGCGGTCCTGCGGCCGGCGCGGCCCGGCGAGCGACGGCTCGACGGTGGAGAGGTCGAGCTCGACGACCTGCGAGTAGGTCGGCTCGTCGTCCGGGTCGTGCCAGAAGCCGTTCTCCTTGCAGTAGGCCTCGACGAGCGCGACCCGCTCCGCGCCGCGGCCGGTCAGGCGCAGGTAGCGGATCGTCTCGGCGTCGACGGGGAAGAAGCCGCAGGTGGCGCCGTACTCGGGCGACATGTTCCCGAGCGTCGCCCGGTCGGCGAGCGGCAGCCCGTCGAGGCCGTGGCCGAAGTACTCGACGAACTTCCCGACGACGCCGGTCTGCGCGCAGGATCTGCGTCACGGTGAGGACGAGGTCGGTGGCCGTGGCGCCCTCCGGCAGCTGCCCCGTCGAGCCGGAAGCCGACGACCTGCGGGACGAGCATCGAGATCGCCTCGCCGAGCATCGCCGCCTCGGCCTCGATCCCGCCGACGCCCCAGCCGAGCACGCCGAGGCCGTTGATCATCGTCGTGTGCGAGTCGGTGCCGACGAGCGTGTCCGGGAAGGCCTGCCCGTCCCGCGCCTCGACCACGCGGCGCGAGGAACTCGAGGTTGACCTGGTGGACGATCCCGGTGTTCGGCGGGACGACCGAGAGGCCCTCGAACGCGGTCTGCCCCCAGCGCAGGAACGCGTAGCGCTCGCGGTTGCGCTCGAACTCGAGCTCGGCGTTGCGGCCGATCGCGAGGCGGCTGGCGAACGCGTCCACCTGCACCGAGTGGTCGATCACGAGCTCGGACGGGCAGCAGCGGGTTGATCCTCTTCGCGTCGCCGCCGAGGTCGTCCATCGCGTGCGCGCATCGCGGCCAGGTCGACGATCGCGGGCACGCCGGTGAAGTCCTGGAGGAGCACGCGCGCGGGCGTGTAGGAGATCTCGCGCGACGGCTCGCGCCTTCGCGTCCCAGGTGGCGACGGCCTCGACGTCGTCGGTCGTGACCGTCGCGCCGTCCTCGTGGCGCAGGACGTTCTCGAGCAGGATCGCGGAGCGTGTACGGCAGGCGGAAGACGTCGTAGCGGGCCTGCAGCGCGTCGAGCCGGAAGATCTCGTACTCGCGCTCGCCGACGCGAAGCGTCGAGCGGGCGGCGAACGAGTCCGGGTGCGCCATGTCCTCGATTCAAGCAGACAGGGCGAGTCCGGAGGGTCGCCCCGAGAGCGCGTCGGGCGACCCTGCGGCTCTGCCCGGCTCGGTCTAGCCGTGTACCGCGACGACCGCGCACCAGGCGCGTACCCGGCGGACGTCGAGGTCGAGCGCCTCCGCGATCGCGGTCGTGCGGGCGCGGCGGCCCGGGTCGCCAGCGGCCTGCGCCCAGTAGCCGGCGTCGTAGGCGGGATCGCCGGCGCACGCGAGCGGGTCGATCGCCGCGAGCCCGCGTTTGTCGCAGCGGAGCAGGTTGCGCCAGTCGAAGTCGCCGTGCAGGAGCACCGGCTCGGGCGCGTCGGCCTCGAGCTGCTCGATCGCCGCCAGCGCCCATGCGGCCCGGTCATGCGAGGCCCGCTCCTGCACCACCGCTCGCGCGAGCCGGCGCCGCGCGACCTCGCCGAGCGAGCGCAGGCCCGGGGGAGGCGCCACATGGAGGCGCTCGAGCAGCGCGCCCACCTCGTGACCCTCGGCGTCACGCGCCGTTGTCGCTGGCTCGATGCGCTCGAGCAACATCGCTCCGCGGTCCGGGTCGGCGCGAAGGAGTTGCGGGGCGATCGTTCCGGCCCACGCCTCGAGGCAGGCGATCTCGTCGCGCGGGCGGTCCCACGGCGACGCGATCTTCAGGATCGCCGGCGTACCGTCGGCGCTCTTCGCCTCCCGCACGCACGCCAGCAGCCCTCCCGGCAGCTCCGGTCCGAGCTCGAGCTCCCACTCGGCGGCGAGTACCGCCAGGGTCTCCGGCAACCCTGCGATCCAGGCACGGCCCTCGTCCCCGAACATCCGCGCCACGAAGGCGCGGAAGCTCGGCTCGACGACCATGGCGCATGACGGTACAGCCGACTCCGCGGCCGCGATAGCGGACGCCTTCAGGGGTTTGCGCGTCGCGGATCCGCGCTAGGCCCATCCGCGACTGCGCCGGAAGCTCTAGTCGAGCTCGGCTAGGTAGAGCGCTGCTGCGCGCTGGTAGCCGCGCAGGTCGGCCTCGTCGAGCGCCAGCCGTCCCATCTCGCGCATCGCCGATCGCTCCTCGCCGGCGCTCCAGCGGGCGAGGGCGAGGAAGAACCGAAGCCCGCCGTGGTCGGGGTATTCGGCCACCGCGGCCTCGAGCACGCGCACCGCATCGGCGTGGCGGCGGACGTTGCGCAGCGAGCTGCCGAGCCCGAGCAGCGCCTGCTGGCGCAGCGCATCGGGGAGGCCGAGCTCCAGCGCCTGCTCGTAGCAGGGGATCGCCTCCGCTTCGCGGCCGGCTCGGTCGTGTGCGAATGCCTCCTCGACGGCCTCGCGGGCGGGATCGATCACTCGCGCATTCTCTACGGCGTCGGGGCGGAGACGTTCGAGACCGCGCTCGGTCAGCGTCCGCGACTCCGGGTCGAAATGCCGGGCGACCGCCTGTGCGTAGGGGCGGGAGACGCGCGCGGCGTAGGCGCCGAAGCCCTCCCGCGCCAGCGGTCGCAGGTCCTCGCCGTAGGGATCGAGCACGTGCTGCTGGCCGACGTGACGCGCCGAGTTGAAGAAGGCGAGGCCGATCCCGACCGAGACCTCGAGCAGGCTGCGCCCCTCGAGACGCGCGGTGCGGCGGAGCCCGTCGAGCGCGCGCGCGAGCTCGGCGGGTGAGGGCAAGCCGGACGCGTCCCGGCGGAGATCGGCGAGTGAGCGGCGCAGCGCTTCCACTTCGAGCGGCGGCACGTCGATCAGCCGAGCGCTCGTGCCCGAGACGCCCTCGAGCGCGCCGAGGACGTCGTCCAGGGTCTCGACGCTAGTGTCGCGGCCGAGAACCCCCGCGGCTCGAAGCTCCGAGACGAAGGCGTCGAGGTACGTGCGCGAGCCGCGGCTGACGTCGGCGGCGGCTGCAAGCAGCCAGAGTGGCGAGAAGCCGAACGCCGCGATCGAGCCCAGTTCGACGACATTTCCGGCTCCTTTCCTGATCGCGAGCCGGCCCGGATCCGGCTCCACCTCGCCGGTGGCCGGCTGCTGAGGCTCGACGCCGCCGACGAGCTCGACCGTGATCCGCAACAGGTTCTTCGCCGTCGCCTCGTACAGGCGCGACTGCCGCACAAGCCGCGGGAGGAGGAGCGTCGCCGTCTCGTGGATGACACCGCCGAGCACGGCGGCGAGGGAGCGAAGCGCCCGCTCGGGCAGCGAGAGCAGCCAGGTGCGGCGGAAACCTCATCGCTACGATCATGCCGATGGCGACCGAGAATCTCCGGCAGATGCTCGAACAAGCCTTTCCCGACGCGACCGAGATCGCCGTCGAGGACCGGACGGGCGGCGGCGACCATTTCCAGGTGACCGTGGCGAGTCGGACCTTCGACGGACTGCCGCTGCTCGAGCAGCACCGTCGTGTCAACGAGGCGCTCGCGGCGCCGCTCGCCGACGGCACCATCCACGAGCTGCGAATCAAGACGAAAGGAACACCATGACCCTGCGCGACCAGATCGAGGAGATCATCCAGAGCGAGCCCGTGGCTCTGTTCATGAAGGGGACGCCGCAGCTCGTCATGTGCGGTAACTCGCAACGCGCGCTGCAGGCACTCACGAGCGCGGGCGCGCCGGTTACGACGGTCGACATCCTGCCCGACCCGCAGATCCGGCAGGAGCTTTCCGCCGTGTCGGGGTGGCCGACGATCCCGCAGGTGTTCGTGCGGGGGGAGCTGATCGGCGGCGCCGACATCTGCGAGGAGCTGGCCGAGAGCGGCGAGCTCGAGCGCAAGCTCGACGAGGCGCTCGGGCCGGAGCGTTCGCGCGAGGTCAAGACACTCGCGCTCGCGCCCGTGTAGGGACGCTGCCAAGGCTGCAGGGGACAGATGCCGAAGGCGTCTGTCCCCGAGAGCGCGTTCGGGGACAGTCACCTGCGGCAACTGTCCCTGGCACGCTTAAAGGCGGCGCAACGGCGCCTTAACCCGCCCTAACCCGGTGCTCACGAGGCTGGGGCTATAACGGGCTCGTGCCCTCCCGGCCCTCCCTGACCACGCTGGCGGCGTTCGCCGGCGCAGCCCTTCTGGGCGGCGCCGCGGCGCTCGCCGGCGCGGTCGCACTCGGCGTCGGCGAGGGCGGCACGACGACGGTCGTACGGACGAGCGGGTCGTCCGCCGCGCCCGCCGCGTTGACCGGCGGCGCCCTCGCGGTACGTGAGATCTACAAGCGCAGCGCGCCGGGCGTCGTCCAGATCACAGCCCGCAGCGAGCCCACCGTCCAGACCGATCCCACTTCCGGAACGCCCTTCGAGTCGCCGGGCCAGCAGGCACTCGGCTCCGGCTTCGTGATCGACAAGTCCGGCCACATCGTCACCAACTACCACGTCGTCGAGGGCGCCACCGACATCGAGATCGGCTTCTCCAATCACGACACGCGGACGGCCACAATCGTCGGCACGGACCCCTCCACCGACCTCGCAGTGCTGAAGGTCGACGCGAGCGCGCGCGCGCTGGCACCGCTGCCGCTGGCGGACTCCGACAACATCCAGGTGGGCGACCAGGTCGTCGCGATCGGCAACCCCTTCGGGCTCGAGCGCACCGCCACCGTCGGCATCGTCAGCGCCCTCCAGCGCGCGGTCACCGCTCCCAACGGCTACACCATCGACCATGTGATCCAGACCGACGCGCCGATCAACAGGGGCAACTCCGGTGGCCCGTTGATCGACGCGAACGGTCGCGTGATCGGGGTCAACTCCCAGATCGAAACGGGCGGCGAAGGAGCGACCGGAAACGTCGGCATCGGCTTCGCTGTTCCCTCCAACACCGTCAAGACGGTCGTTGCCCAGATCCTCGACACCGGTCGCGTCGACCGCTCCTATGTCGGCATCTTTGCCACGACGGTGACGCCGGAGCTTGCGCGGGTCTTCCGCCTGCCGGTCGACAACGGCCTCCTCCTGGAGCGGGTGGAGCCCGGCAGCCCGGCGGCCAAGGCCGGCCTCAAGGGCGGCACCACCGACGTCGTGGTCGCCGGCGAGGGCTACCGGCTCGGCGGCGACCTCGTGGTCGCGGCCGCCGGCCGTCGTATCACCGGCATCGCCCAGTTGCGCGACGTGCTCGCCGCGCACAAGCCGGGCGAAACGATCGAACTCGAGCTCTATCGCGGCGACGAGAAGCAGACCGTCCGCGTGAAGCTCGGGCGCCAGCCGGCTGCGGCTCAGCGCTAGCGCCCGACCGGCGGGGCTTTATCCCCCTTAGGCCCCGTCCGCGGGCCGCCGAGCCTGCAAGGTCGCTGTCGGCCGCGCGGGCTCGGCGGCCGTACAAGGGCCGGGCAAAGCCCGGCCCTACAGCCTCGTTGGGGCGAGGCTCTGCCTCGCCCTCGCGTCACGCGCGTAACGCTTCGTCGGTGAGCGCGTAGCCGCGCTCGATCAGGGCGCGCTTCGACTCCGCCGGCCAGGTCGAGCCCGGCGCGGAACGTCGGCTCGAGCACATGGTCGCCGGCATCGCCGTGGACGATCATCGTCGGCAGCCGCCGGTCGTGGCGGAAGGGGAAGCGCGCGGCCGCGAACCGCTCCTCGACCGACCGTCGCGCGCGGCCGCGACGCCAGGGTGCGGCGTTCCGGGCCGCGATCGCCGCGGCGTCGCGCCGTAGCGACTCGAGCTCTGCGACCGACGCGTCACGCTCGCCGGCGAGCCGCTCTTCCAGCGCCGTGTTGCGCGCGATCGTCACGCGCATCAGGCGCACGATCATCTCCAGCAGGTGCGCCGGCTCGCCCCGCTCCATGCGCGCCGCGGCCTCGTCGAGCTCGCCGATCAGCGCCTTCACCGGCGGCACCGCGCGGAAGGGCTCGAGTCGGCGGCGCAGGCGAGCGAGTCCGTCCGAGCTCGGCGCCGGGTGGCGGGCGATGTAGCGGAACCCGGCGATCTCCTCCACGGACGGGTTGTCGTAGGCGTGCGCCAGCGGGAAGTTCCGGACCCAGCCGCCGTCCGTCCCGATCGTGTCGCCGACGCGCACGGGCAGGACGAGAGTGCTGATCGCCGCCGAGGCGAGCACGGCGGGCCAGAGCAGCTCCGCCGGCGTCGATCGCGACGAGTACGTGCGCTCGAAAGCGTGGTCGCCGCCGGCACCCGCGGTGTCCCCGACGTCGGTCACGCAGACGACGAGCTCGATCGGAGCCTCGGCCAGTGCGGCAGCGAGCTCGGCGTCGGAGCCCAGCCGGTCGGCGATCGTCTCCGGGAGCGTGTAGTCGTGCAGGCCGGTGAGCGGCAGCTGCCAGAGCGGGTTGGGCCGGAACGTCTCGTCCGGCTCGAGGTCGAGGCAGAACTGCTCCAGGTCGTCGAGGCGGTCGAGGGCGGCCATCACGCCCGCGAGCGCGCCGGCCGAGGTTCCGTAGACCCACCCGACCCGCGGCCAGAGGTCGCTTTCGCGGATCCGCTTGAGAAATCCGATCTCCAGCAGCATCGCGTTCATCCCTCCGCCCGAGAGCACGAGGGCCACGTCGCGTCCTTCATGCATGTACGTATTGTGCTGGCGTGCAACCCGAGCACCAGACGGGCGTCGGCACGGTCCACGATGTGGGCGACGACGTCGAGCACGAGCTCTGGCTCGACGAGTCGGGCGACCACGCAGGCTGGTTCTGCGTGCGCACCGACCGGTTCCCCTGCCCGGCGCCCAACTGCGGCTTCGTCGCGGAGTTCATGACGGCCGCGCACTTGATCCTCGTCTGGGAGGAGCGCGACGACCCGAACCTGCTCTGGCACGCCCAGCGCGCGATGGACGTGGGGCGCAACCCGCGCGTCGTCTCGTACGAGCGGGGGTTCGGCCCCAGCGCGTCGTACTACGCCTGGGAGGCGGCCGGGCGGCCCGTCCATGGCGTCCGCGCTTCTCATTAGCCGCCTGGTCGACCCGCGCAGCCAATGACGGCGTTCGGACGGGCACTCACGCTCGGCGTCGAGGAGGAGCACGTGCTCGTGGACGCGCGGTCGCTCGAGCCGGCTTCGGCCGTGCAGTCGCTCGTCCCGGAGCCCGACGAGCGACTGAAGTACGAGCTGTTCCAGTGTCTCCTCGAGACGGCGACGCCGGTCTGCGCCGACGTCTACGAGGCGCTCGACGCGCTGCAGCGGCTGCGCGACGAGGTCGCGCAGCGGGCGGAAGCTGAAGGTGTCACCTTTCTCTCCGCCGGCATGCACCCCACCGGGCGGGGCGGGGCGCAGGAGATCATCGACCTGCCGCGCTACCGGAAGATGGCGGCAGAAGTGGGTGACCTGCTCGACCGCCAGCTCGTCTGCGGCCTGCACGTCCACGTCGGCATGCCGAGCGAGGAGTCGTGCCTCGCGGCCTACGAGGCCGTGGTTGCGTGGCTGCCGGCGCTCCTGTCGCTGTCTGCGAGCTCGCCGTACGTCGAGGGCGAGGAGACCGGCTTTCGCTCGTCCCGCGCGGGTCGGATCGCGGAGCTGCCCGGCGCCTCGGTGCCTCCGCGGTTTGCGACCTGGGCCGACTGGGAGGAGGCGACTTCGGCCCGCGACTACACCCGCCTCTGGTGGGACGCGCGCCCGCACCCACGCTTCGGGACGCTCGAGGTGCGGATGCCCGACGCGCAGCCGGACGTTCGTCGCTCGGCCGGGCTGGCCGCGCTCGTTCAGGCACTGGCGGCGGCGGGAATGGAGGGCGGTGCCGAGCCGCTCGACCGGGAGGTGTACGTCCGGCTGCGGGAGGAGGCGGCGCGTGCGCCTGCGCCCGTGGAGGCGCTCGCCGATGCCTCCGAGAACGCGGCGAAGGCCCTTGGCACCTGGCCGCTCGTCGAGGAGCTCCTCGCAGGGCCGGCGGAGGCGGAGCGACAGCTTGCCCTCGGCCGGCGCGAGGGCGTCGAGGCGGTCGTGCGCGACCTGGTCGAGCGCAGCAGGCCTTGATTTGCCCGCAGCCTGGGATTCGCTGAGACGCGAATCCCAGGCGCGAGAATCGCAAGCTGGCCCGCAGCCTCGGATTCGCTCGCGCGAACCCGAGACGCGAACACCCCTGAAGGCGTCCGCCTTCGGCGGCCGCTCAGCCGGCCGCTTTCGCGGCCGGGCCGCAGCCAGGTCACGTCAGCCCTCTAAGCTTCTGCCGTGGCTCTGGAGTCCGGCGTGATCGAGGTTTCCGGCGTTCGCTGCGAGCGGTGCGTCGGCCGTCTTGCCGTCGCGCTGCGGGGCGTCGACGGTATCGAGGCCGCGAACGCGAACCTGATGGGCCGGGTCGAGCTGACGTGGGACGCCGAGCGCACGTCGCGTCCCGCGCTCGTCGAGGTGCTCGCCCGCGCCGGCTTCTACGAGATCGCGACGAATCCGTAACCAGGGAATAGCAGCGCCCGCACGGCCGTTACAGCCCTCATACCGCTGCTACGGTAGCCGGGTGGGTGATGTCGAGCCCGAGGCCCGAAGCCGCCTGATCGCGTCGGAAGCACGCGATCGGGTGCGTTTCGAGGAGGAGGCACTCGACCTCGCCGATCAGGTCTACCGGGTGGCACGCAGGCTCGTCTCCACTCGGGAAGAAGCGGAGGATCTGGTGCAGGAGACGTACGCAAGGGCCTTCCGCAGCTGGCGCAGTTTCACGCCGGGGACGAACATGCGCGCCTGGCTCCTGCGCATCCTCACCAACCTCAACGTCGATCGCGGCCGCCGGGTACAGCGCTCACCGGACACGCAGCCGCTCGAGGAAGGCGACTACTACCTCGCGAACCGGGTCGCCCAGGCCGCCGGCGAAGAGGTGCTCGACCAGGAGCGCGTCGTCCAGCGTCTTTCTCAAGATGGCGTCGTGGACGCGCTTGCCGAGCTTCCCCACGAGTACCGTGACACGGTCGTTCTCGTGGACATCGGAGAGTTCAGCTACGCGGAGGCTGCGCAGATCCTCGACGTGCCGATCGGCACCGTCATGTCCCGGCTGCACCGCGGCCGCCGGCGGCTGAAGCAGATGCTGGCCGAGGAGGCGTCGTCGTCGTGACCCTCGACCCCTGCGAGCAGTGCGAGGAGCTCCTGCAGGGGTACCTCGACCGGGAGCTGACCGTCGCCGAGGTGAGTGTCGCCGAGTTGCACCTCGACGGTTGCGACTACTGCCGTCGCCGCTACCGCTTCGAAGAACATCTGCGCCGCTACGTGCGCTTGACGGCCGCCGAGCGGATCCCGCCCGGGCTGATGGAGAAGCTCGAGCAACTGCGCGGCGAAGGCCTCGCTTTCTGAGCAGCGGGGACTGTCTCCGCAAGAGACTGTCCCCCTGAACTCCCGGAATCTCCCTAGCGCAGCCGTTGCGGCAAATCGTGCCGGCGTGTCGACGTCGCCGGGGGCGCCGAGGTCGTCGCAGGGAACGAGTAGGACCTCGCGGCCGCGCAGTCCTTCGTCGGGTATGTCGGCCCAGGCCGCGCGCGCCAGCACGAGCGGATGACCACGCCCGCCGCCATACGAGGCAGCGACCACCGGCGCAGCAGTCGCGTTCCAGGCTTCGAGGACGCGCTCGACCGCGGCCGGGGCGAGGTCAGGCCCGTCTGCCAGGACCACGACCGCGGCGCTGACGTCGTCGCCGAGTGCTCCCAGGCCGCAGCGCAGCGACGCGCCCTGCCCGAGAGCCCACTCGGGGCAGCTGACGAGACGTGCAGGAACGCCTTGCAACACTGTGTTACTTGGCGGGTCGAGCCGGTGGGCGCCCTCGACGACGACGATCTCGTCGACCGGGCTCTCGGCCAGGCGGGCGAGCACCTCCGGAAGCAGCACGAGTTGCTTGGGCGAGCCGAAGCGCGAAGCTTCCCCGGCGGCCAGGACGACCGCCGCTACTCGCGTCACGACTCCTCGACGGTGACCTTCTCGATCACGACGGGCTGCGTCGGCTGCTCGGCCGCGTCGCCGAGCGCGCCGATCCGCTCGACGACGTCGAGCCCGTCGGTCACCTCGCCGACGACCGCGTAGTCGGGCGTCAGGCCGCGCGTCGTCGGCGGTGACGACGAAGAACTGGCTGCCCGACGATCCCGGCCGGCTCGGCGCCGCTCTTTGCCATCGCGACGACGCCCTTCGTGTAGCGGGCGTCGGCCGGCGGCTGGTCGACGGTCGTGTAGCCGGGCCCGCCCGTGCCGCTTTGCGTCGGGTCGCCACCCTGGATCACGAAGCCCGGGACGATGCGGTGGAAGATCGTGCCGTCGAAGAAGCCGGCCCGGGCGAGCGAGACGAGCGACGCCGCCGTCTTCGGCGCGCTCTTCTGGTCGAGGGCGACCGTGAACGTGCCGCAGTTCGTGGTGACGACGAGGTTGTAGGTCGTGCCTGCCGCCAGCGGCTCCTTCGGCGCGGTGGCGCCGCCGTCGGGCTTCGCCGGCGGCTGCTCGACCGAGGTGCAACCGTCCGTGGTGGTCGCAGTCGTCTCGGTCGATGTCGTCTCCGTCGGCTCCGCTGTCGTCGACGTGCTGTCGTCGTCGCCGCAACCCGCGGCGAGGAGAAGGAGAAGAGCGGCAACGAGCAGGAGAGCGCGGCGCATCGGCGCGATGCTAGCTGGCCTTGGCTGGCGCAAGTCGGATCCGCTCGCGCGGATCCGAGACGCGCGAAAACCCCTGAAGGCGTCCGCCTTCGGCGGCCGCGGCGCTCCTTTCACTTCAAGCTGGTAGGACTCTGCTCATGGAGGTCACGCGCTGCGAGTGGAGCCTCGGCGACCCACTCCTGCTCGCCTACCACGACGACGAGTGGGGTGTCCCCGAGCACGACGACCGGCGGCTCTTCGAGCTGCTCACGCTGGAGGGGGCGCAGGCCGGGCTTTCCTGGCTGACGATCCTGCGCAAGCGCGAGGGGTACCGGCGAGCCTTCCGCGGCTTCGACCCGGCCGCCGTCGCCCGCTTCGGCGCTCGCGACGTCGAGCGCCTGCTCGCCGACGCCGGCATCGTCCGGAACCGGCTCAAGGTCGAGTCGACGGTCGAGAACGCGCGCCGCGTGCTCGAGGTCCAGGCCGAGCACGGCAGCCTGGACGCGTACCTCTGGTCACTCGTCGACGGCGCGCCGCTCGTCAACCGGTGGAGGCGCCTGGCGGAACTGCCGGCCGAGACCCCCGCTTCGCGAGCGGTGAGCAAGGAGCTGAAGCGGCGCGGCTTTCGCTTCGTCGGACCGACCATCTGCTACGCGTTCATGCAGGCCGCGGGCCTCGTCGACGACCACGTCGTCACCTGCTTCCGCCACGCCGCCAAGGCCTGAGGAGCCGTGGTACGGTCGCGCCGTGGACCCCGAGGAGCGTGTGATCTGGACGGGCAGGCCCTCGTGGCGCGCTCGGATGTCGATCCTCGCGGGCGGCGTCATCGTCGCGATCCTCGTCCTCGCGCTGCTCCTCTGGATCGGGTGGGCAGGCATCGGGTCCGGCGCCTTCCTGCTGATCGTCCTGATCACGCTCGTCTGGACCCTGCTGGAGACGATCTTCTGGAAGTACACGATCACCGACAGGCGGATCTTCGTCCGCCATGGGCTGCTCTCCGTCACCGAGGAGACGGCGCGGCTCGGCCGCGTGCAGGACATCACGCTGCGGCAGAGCATCCTCGACCGGCTCTTCGGCGTCGGCACCCTGTCGATCGACACCGCCGGCACCGAGGGCGGCGCGCTCGACTTCCGCGGCCTCGTCCGGCCGACGGAGGTGCGCGAGATCGTCGAGGACGCCGTTCGTGCCGCCGGCGGCCGCGACGACATATAGGGCCGGGCAAAGCCCGGCCCTACCGGCGCACTGCTCCTCCATCCCCACGGGGGCCCCGCGTGGTAGGAAGGGGCGCATGCGCGTAACCCTCCGCGTCAACGGCGGCCGCCACGAGCTCGAGATCGCTCCCGACCGCCGGCTGATCGACGTCCTGCGCGACGACCTCGGCCTCCTCGGCACGAAGCTCGCCTGCGGCGAGGGCGCCTGCGGCGCCTGCGCCGTCCTGCTCGACGGGCGGTCCGTCGCCTCCTGCATCCTGCTCGCCGCCGCGGCCGAGGGCCGGGAGATCCGGACGATCGAAGCGCTCTCGCACGGCGGCCCGAGCCCGCTCCAGGCAGCGTTCGTCGCCGAGGACGCGCTCCAGTGCGGTTTCTGCACGCCGGGCCAGATCGTGAGCGCGACCGCGCTGCTCGAGCGCGTCGCCGCAGCCGACGACGGAAGAGATCCGCGTGGCGATGGCGGGCAACCTCTGCCGCTGCGGCGCCTACCCGAAGATCGAGCGCGCGATCCTGCGCGCCGCGGAGGCGCAGGGCTGATGGCGCGGCTCGTCCGCAGCACCCGCGAGATGGAGGGCCGCGTCGAGGAGGTCTGGGCACTCGTCGACGAGGACGACGACCTCGAGACGTGGCCCGCCGACGCAGACCTGGCCGTCGTCGGCAGCGAGGCCCCGCGACTCGACGGCGCGGCACGGGCCGCCGGCAGGGTCGAGTACACGGTCGACGTCCGCCTGCCGGGGATGCTGCATGCCGCCGTGCTCCGCTCGCCCCACGCGCACGCCCGCGTCGCATCGCTCGACGTCGAGGCCGCGCTCGAAGCGCCCGGCGTGCGGGCCGTGCTCACGCCGGAATCGACGGTGACCTTCGCCGACGCCTCGCCGCTCGTCGCCGAGGCGCTCTACGCCGGGCAGCCGCTCGCGGCGGTCGCCGCCGACACGCCGGAGCACGCCGAAGCGGGACTGGCCGCGCTCGCCGCCGAGCTCGAGCCGCTGCCCCATGTCGTCGATCCCGACGAGGCGTTGCGCGAGCAGCGCTTCACGCGCGATCCCGTTCGAGCTCGCCCGCGGCGACGTGGACGCCGCGCTCGAAGCAGCCGACGTCACCGTCGAGCTCGAGCTCGAGACGCCCGACCACGTGCAGACGGCGCTCGAGCCGCACGCCGCGGTCGCGGTGTGGAACGGCGACGACCTGACGGCCTGGGTCTCGACGCAAGGGATGTTCGACGCCCGGAAGGAGCTAGCGACCGCGCTTCGGTCTCCGCCGCGAGCAGGTGCGGGTGATCGCGGCGTTCATCGGCGGCGGTTTCGGCGCCAAGCAGGGCGCCGGCGTCGAGACGCTCCTCGCAGCCGAGCTCGCCCGCGTGACGGGGCGGCCGGTGCGGCTGGTCAACGACCGCCACGCCGAGCAGCTCGACGGCGGCCGCAGGGCGTGGACACGCCAGACCGTGCGCCTCGGTGCGCGCAACGACGGGACGCTGGTCGCGGTCGACACGGACGCCGTCGTCGTCCAGGGCCTCGGCGGCTGGGTTCCGCCCGGTGCTCGTCCCCGCGCTGACCCTGTACCGCAGCGAGCACGCGCGGGCCAACACGTTCCCGCTGCGCATGAACCGGCGCACGCAGAACGCGTTCCGCGCCCCCGGCTTCGTCGAGGGGACGGCTGCCTTCGAGCAGGCGATGGACGAGCTCGCGATCGCGCTCGGCGTCGATCCGCTCGAGCTTCGCCGGCGCAACCACGTCGAATCGGACCAGATGAGCGGCCTCCCCTACTCGAGCAAGCACCTGCTGGCCTGCTACGACCGCGCTGCCGAGCTCGCCGGCTGGGACGAGCGCGAGCGGCTGCGCGAACCTCAGCCGGACGGCCTCCTGCGCGGCCTCGGCTGCGCGACCCAGCTCTGGTGGGGCGGGGGCGGCCCGCCCTCGCACGCGACCGTCCGCCTCGACGCGGACGGCCGCGCGCGTGTCGTCACCGGGATCCAGGACATCGGGACGGGGACACTGACGGCCGCGCGGCTGATCGCCGCAGAGGAGCTCGGGCTCCTGCCCGAGCATGTCCAGGTCTTCGGCGGCGACACGGCGCCGAACCTCTACGGCCCGGTCGCCGGCGGCTCGATGACGACTCCTTCGGTCATGCCCGCCGTGCGCTCCGGTGCCGGGAAGGTGCGCAAGACCCTGCTGCAGCTCGCGTCCGACGTGCTCGAGATCGCACCCGGCGATCTCGTCGCCAGGGAGGGCCGGATTCGCTCGCTCGACGGAGCGGTCGACGTCCCCGTCGCCGAGATCACCGCGAAGCTGGGCGAGGCGACCATCGACGGCTCGGGCTCGCGCGGTCCCAATCCGCAGGGGTTCGAGGTCCACACGTTCGGCTGCCAGATCGCGCAGGTCGCGGTCGACCCGGCCGTGGGCGAGGTTCGCGCGGAGCGCATCGTCGCCGTCCACGACGTCGGCCGCATCGTCAACCGGCTCGGGGCCGCGAGCCAGGTCGAGGGCGGCGTGCTGCAGGGGATGGCGTTCGCGCTGCTGGAGGAGCTCGTCGTCGACCCGACGACCGGCGTGCCGGTGAATGCGACGCTCGACGACTACAAGCTGCCGACGATCGCCGACACGCCGGAGATCGTGATCGACTTCGTCGACCTGCCTGATGAGAAGCTGCCGAACGTCGGCGCGAGGGGCCTCGGTGAGCCCCCGATCATCCCGACCGCGGCCGCCATCGCCAACGCGTTCCGCCACGCGACCGGCCGTCGCTGCCGGGCGCTGCCGATGACGCGGGCCCGCGTGCTCGAGGCGCTCTCGTGAGCGAGTACGCGCGGCCGGCGTCGCTCGACGAGGCGCTCGCGCTCCTGGCCGAGCCGGGCGCCGCGCCGCTCGCCGGCGGCACCGACCTCGCGGGGCAGGTCGACCGCGGGATTCGCGCGCCGGCGCTGCTCGTCGACCTGCAGGCGACCGGCCTCGGCGAGCTGGCCGAGGACGGCGACGGGCTGCTGATCGGCGCGACCGTGACGCTCGCCGACCTGGCAGCGTCGGCGCTCGGCGACTCCGTACGCAGCCGTTGCGGCTGCGGCTGGGCAGGCGGCCTCGCCGCTCTTGCGCAACGTCGGCACCGTTGGCGGCAACGTCTGCCAGCACACGCGCTGCTGGTACTACCGCGGGGTCGAGTGGCACTGCTGGCTGGGCGGAGGCGACACGTGCTACGCGCAGATCGGCGACCACCGCAAGCACGGGCTCGAACCGGGCGACTGCATCTCTGCGCACCCCTCCGATCTCGCCCCGGCGCTCGCCGCCTGCGGCGCGACCGCCGTCGTGCGATCGCGCGACGCGGAGCGGGAGCTGCCACTGCTCGAGCTCTACCGCACGCCGACCGGCGACGACCGCTCGCTGCTCACGCTGGCGCCGGGAGAGCTGCTCACCGCGGTGCGGCTGCCTGCACCGCCCGATGCGTCGGCGTACGAGCGGGCCGGCGAGCGGCAGGCATTTTCGTTCCCGCTCGTCTCGGTGGCGGCCGCGCGCCGGGGTGAGGACGTTCGGCTCGTCGCCGCCGGCGTCGCCAACATCCCGCGTGCACTCGACCCGGCGCGATCCGCTCGCGGGGCTGCCGGGCAATCCGCAATCGGCGTGGAAGCGAGACCTGCTGGCGGCGCTCGTCGAACGCGCCGTCGCGGCGGTGGGGTCAGATACCGAAGGTGTCTGACCCGAAGCGCTTCGGGGTCAGACCGGGTCGACCCCTTCACCAGCTCGTGACCGAGAGGATGTTCGCGAGGTGGAGCAGCCGGAAGGCGCCGCGGTTCGTCCGCACGCGGAACGCCTCGTCGTCGGATTCGGCCGCGAGTGTCCACAGGTCGCGGGTCGCGACGAGCAGCTGACGGATCTGCTCCGTCGCCTCCTTGTGCCCGTTCGAGCGCTCGTCGCAGGCGTTGAGCGCGAGCCCGAGCAGGCCGATCGTGTCCTGCTGACGGGTCCAGAGCAGGGTCGCCGCCATCGAGAGGTACTGGTGGATGCGTGCGAACGTGATCGGCTGCGCGACCTCGTCGGGACCGCGCGGCGGCGACAGCGGCAGCGGTGGCTCGCGGTCGGCGATCCGCCGGGCGCTCTCGGCGAGCATCGCGCGCAGCTGCGCATCGTCGAGCCCTGCCGCGCGGGCGGTGCGCATCGCCATCAGGAGCGAGTTCGGCTGCCGCCCGTAGGGGTAGTCGGAGGCGTAGAGGATCTGCTCCGGCGAGACGAGCCGGTAGAGGTCGAGCAGGTCGAGCGCGCTCCAGACGGACGTGTCGAAGAAGACGCCCTCGCGTCCGCAGAAATGCCGTGCCAGCCCGGCGAGGTCGACGATGCCGGCGTGGGCGATGATCAACGTCGACGAGTGGCGCTCGACGAGTCGCGCCAGCGAGTCCGCGATCGGCGGCAGCCCGCGGCCGCCGTGGATCAGGATCGGCACACCGCGCTCTGAGGCGAGCGCGAACACGGGCTCGAGCCGCGGGTCGTCGGGGAGGAAGCGCTGCGCCCGCGGATGCAGCTTGATCCCGCGCGCCCCCCGGTCGAGGCAGCGCACCGCCTCCTCGACGGGACCCTCGTTGAGGTCGAGCCGCACGAAGGGGACGAGGGCGCCGTTCGCCCGCTCGGCGTAGTCGAGCGTCCGGTCGTTCGCGGCAGTGAAGCTCGGGCGCCGGTCGGGCTCGTCGAGGCAGAAGACGAACGACCGCGAGATCCTCGCACGGCGCTGGACGTCCAGCAGCTCGTCGAGATCGCCGACCATGCCGTCGATGTCTGTCCCCAGATGCGTGTGCGCGTCGACGACGTCGGCTCCCTCGGGGAGCTCCGACAGCGCGACGGCGGCGTATCCGTCCAGCAGCGCCTGTGCGCGCTCGATTGCGTCCACGAGATCTCAGTCTACGTGCGACGTCCGGCGGCTGGAGCAGCCGCTGCACGAACACGCGCTCTGGGACATTCCCGTCCAGCGCTGGCGTCCGTCGACGACCACCGCCGGCACGGCGTAGACCGAATGCCGGTCGGCCGAAAGTGGAAACTCCGACGCTTCGACCGCCGCTGCCCGAGATCCGCGGCGACGCGAGCGCGCAGTCGGTGCGCCAGCAACACGGCCGGCGGGCAATGTGGTCAGGTCGGAGTGACGTAGACCTCGAGCTCGACGTCGCGCTCGAGACCGGCGAGCGCTCGGCGCGTTTCCTCGGCCAGCGTCGGCTCCGGACGGCCGGCCTCCGCGATCCCGTAGACGAGCGACGACAGCTCGTACCCCCAGGGCAGGCCGTGGTAGCGGAGGCCGCCCCCGATCGTGAGCACGGGGTAGCGCCCCGGCTCGTCGCGCTCGACGACACGGACGCTGACGTGTTCGGAGAGCTCGACGAGCTCCGCGACGAGTCGCTGCGTCTCAGCGCCCGGCTCGACCTCGCGACGCCCGCCGATCACCGTCACCGCCTCGGACGACGGGCCGAGCTCGAGCAGGAGCTCGACATCGCGCTCGATCCCTGCGAAGAGCTCGCCGACGGCCGCCCGCTCCGGCTCGCCGAGCAGCAGCCGTCGACACGCGGCTCAGCGACGCGCGCCTGCTTGTCGCGCAGGTAGGCGAGGTACGGCTCGGGGTCGATCTGCGGCGTCCCGGTGATCCGCTCCAGTGTCTCCCGCGGCGTCAGCTTGCGCCCGAGCGAGTAGAGGTTGTCCCGCAGCCAGTCGGACAGCATTCTCGGCTCCCCGGCCGCGAGCTGCTCATCCAGGTCCGGGATCGCCTCGCGCACCTTCGCCCAGATCTGGAGCGAGATCACGTTGCCGAGCGCGTACGTCGGGAAGTATCCGATTCCGCCGCCCGACCAGTGCACGTCTTGCAGCACGCCGTGGGCGTCGTCGGGCACGTCGACGCCGAGGAACTCCTTCATCCGCGCATTCCAGATCTCCGGCAGATCCTCGAGCGCGACGCGCTCCTCGACGATCTCCTGCTCCAGCTCGAAGCGGAGGATGATGTGGAGCGAGTAGGTCGTCTCGTCCGCGTCGACACGGATCAGGCCCGGCTCCGAGCGGTTGATGGCGCGAAGGAAATCGTCGAGCGCGACCGAGTCGAGCGCCTGCGGGAACGTCTCCTGCAGCGGCTCGTACCAGTGCGTCCAGAAGGGGCGGCTGCGGCCGACGAGGTTCTCCCACGTCCGGCTCTGCGACTCGTTCAGGCCCAGCGAGGGCGAGCCCGCGAGCGGCGTCCGTTGCAGCGAGTCGGCGATGCCGTGGCCGTAGAGCCCGTGTCCGGCCTCGTGCAGGGTCGACCAGATCGACTCGAGGTCGTTGTCGTGGTAGCGGGTGGTGAGCCGGATGTCGCGGTTCGAGAACGACGAGCAGAACGGGTGGACAGTCCGGTCGAGCCGCCAGGAGCCGTCGGCGAGACCGAGGGTCGCCAGCACCCGCTCGGCGAAGGCGCGCTGCGCCTCGGGCGGGAAGCTGCCCTCGAGGAACGACGCGTCGACATCGGGAGCCTCGCGGACGAGCTCGGTCAGTGCCGGGCGCAACCGAGCGAAGATCTCCGCGACCTCGGTCGTGGTCATGAACGGCTCGTAATCGTCGAGCAGGGCGGTGTACGGCGAATCCGACCACTCGAAGCACTCGACGTAGCGCAGCTTCAGCTCGACGTTCCGGCGCAGGTAGGGGAGGAACGAAGCGAAGTCGCTGGTGCGGAGCGCCTCGACCCACGCCTCGTAGCCGTGCGCCGCCTCGCGCGTCATCTCTTCTCGCAAGGAGGCCGGCACCCGGCGCGCCTTCTCCCAGTCGTGGCGCGTGACCCGGACGAGGCTCGCCTCGTCGGAGTCGTAGGGGTGCGACTCCTCGAACCCGGCCAGGCGATCGAGCAGCCGGCCGATCTCGACGTCGACGAACTTCTCGTGAGTCACCCGGCTGAGCGTGGCGAGCATGTCTGCCCGCGCGCCGGCGCCGAGCGGCGGCATCGTCACGCGCTCGTCCCAGCCGAGCACGCCGGCCGCGCGGCCGAGATCGCTGATCTCCGCAAGCCGCGCGCGGAGCTCCTGGTAGGTCGCGTCCATCGGGGGAGCCTACTGAGAGGCTGAAGAGCGGGACACCCGCGGCCGCCGAAGGCGGACGCCTTCAGGGTTTCTTTGCGCGTCGGGAGTCCGCGCGAGCGGATTCCCGACTTGCGCGCTAGGTGAGTACGATGCCCCCCGATGCCCGACGTCCTGATCATTGGTGACACCGAGCGGATGACGGATCTGCGCCACGAGGTGCCGGTGCAGATCGGAGACCCCTTCGCCTATGCCGAGGTCGGCGGCCGCCGGCTGATCGCGATCTTCAACTTCGAGATCGAGCGGATCCGGGCGGTTGGGGTCGAGGCCGACATCCGCCCCATGGAGGGCTACAAGCCGGAGGAGCTCGCGCGCCAGGGGCTGGACTCCTACGCGTTCCGGAACGAGCTCTACCTCCGGATCGTGCGCGACTTCGGGGTCGAACGGGCGGTCGTGCCGCGCTGCTTCCCACTCGGAGTCGCCGACCACCTGCGGGCGAACGGGATCGAGCTCGAAATAGACCAGCGCTTCTTCGACGACCGGCGGCGTGCGAAATCGCCGCAAGAGCTGGCCGGCATCCGCCGGGCGCAGAAGGCGGCCGAGGCCGGGATGACGGCGGCCCGCGAGCTGCTGCAGCGCGCCGAGCCGCGTAACGGCGGGTACTGCCCTCGATGGGGACGAGCTCGACGTGCGAGCTCGTCAAGAGCCATGTCGAGCGCGCGTTCGCAGACCACGGCTGCACCGCCGACGACTTCATCGTCTCGCACGGGTCGCAGACCGCCGTCGGCCACGACATGGGCGAGGGGCCGATCGCAACGGATGACGTGGTCATGCTCGACCTCTTCCCGAAGGACCGCGAGTCGGCGTGCTTCGCCGACATGACGCGGACGTTCGTCGTCGGCACCGTCCCGGACGAGCTGCGCGACTACCACCGGCTCTGCAAGGAGGCGCTCGACCTGTGCGTCGAGGCGATCCGGCCGGGGCTGAACGGGAAGGACCTGCACCAGAAGGTGTCCGACTTCTTCGCCGGCCACGGCCACCCGACGCAGCTGACGAAGCCGGAGGGGTCGGTGCTCCAGGACGGCTTCTACCACGCGACCGGGCACGGGGTCGGGCTCGCGGTGCACGAGCAGCCGGGAATCGGCCGGGTGGGTGAGCCGTTCGTCCCGGGCGACGTGCTCGCGATCGAGCCGGGTCTCTACCGCCACGGCTTCGGCGGCGTGCGGCTGGAGGATCTCGTCCTCGTGACGGAAGACGGCTGCGAGGTGCTCACCGACTTCCCGTACGACCTCGATGTCCGCTAGCGACGGCCCGGTCCCCGAGCAGACGATCGAGACGCTCCTCCTCGAGGAGCGGCGCTACCCGCCACCTCCGGAGTTCGCCGCGCAGGCAAACGCGCAGCCGGGCATCTACGAGCGGGAGCTGGAGGAGTTCTGGGCCGAGAACGGCCGCGACCGCGTCACCTGGACGACACCGTTCGACCGCGTCCTCGAGTGGGAGGCGCCGTACGCGAAGTGGTTCCTCGGCGGGCGGTTGAACGTCGCCTACAACTGCGTCGACAGGCACGTCGAGGCGGGCCTGGGCGATCGGGTCGCCTACTACTGGGAGGGCGAGCCCGAGGACGACCGCCGCGTGATCACCTACGCCGAGTTACAGCGCGACGTGGTCCGCGTGGCGAACGCGCTGAAGGAGCTGGGTGTCGGCAAGGGCACGCCCGTCGCCATCTACCTCGGGATGATCCCCGAGCTGCCTGCGGTGATGCTCGCCTGCACGCGGCTGGGCGCGCCGCACACCGTCGTCTTCGGCGGCTTCTCGGCCGATTCTCTCTCCGACCGGATGAACGACATGGGCTGCGAGGTGCTCGTCACCCAGGACGAGGCCTGGCGCCGGGGCGGTCGCGTCCCGCTGAAGCGGACCGCCGACGAGGCGATGGCGGCGGCGCCGGGCGTCGGCGCTGCCTCGTCGTCCGCCGCACCGGCGGCGATGTGCCGATGCAGGACGGCCGCGATACGCTGGCTCCACGAGCTGGCAGTGCCCGACGATCCGGCGTCGTGCCCGTGTGAGCCGATGGACGCGGAGGACCTCCTCTTCCTGATGTACACGTCCGGCACGACCGCGAAGCCGAAGGGAATCGTCCACACGACCGCGGGCTACCTCGTCGGCGTCGCGACGACGCACCACTACATCTTCGACCTGAAGCCCGAGCGCGACGTCTGCTGGTGCGCGGCCGACATCGGCTGGATCACGGGCCACAGCTACATCGTCTACGGGCCGCTCTGCAACGCCGCCACGAGCGTGATCTACGAGGGCACGCCCGATTTCCCCGACCAGGAACGCTGGTGGGCGATCGTCGAGCGCTACGGCGTCACGATCCTCTACACGGCGCCGACCGCGATCCGTGTCGCACATGAAGTGGGGTCCCGCAGCATGCCGCGGAGCACGACCTCTCGTCGCTGCGGCTGCTCGGCTCGGTCGGCGAGCCGATCAACCCCGAGGCGTGGGTCTGGTACCACGAGCACATCGGCGGCGACCGCGTGTCCGATCGTCGACACGTGGTGGCAGACCGAGACGGGGATGATCCTGATCACGCCGCTGCCGGGCATGACGACGACGAAGCCCGGCTCGGCGACGCGGCCGTTCCCGGGCGTCGACGCGGCCGTGGTCGACGAGCAGGGCAACGAGGTCGGCCCCGGCGGCGGCGGCTACCTCGTCCTGCGAGCGCCCGTGGCCGGCGATGACGCGCGGGATCTTCGGCGACGACGCGCGCTTCCGCTCGACCTACTGGGAGCGGTTCCCGGGGATGTACTTCGCCGGCGACGGCGCCCGGATCGACGAAGACGGCGACTTCTGGCTGCTGGGCCGCGTCGACGACGTGATGAACGTCTCCGGACACCGCATCTCGACGATCGAGGTCGAGTCGGCGCTCGTCGACCACCCGAGCGTCGCCGAGGCCGCGGTCTGCGGGCGCGCCGACGCGACGACCGGCCAGGCGATCGTCGCCTTCGTCACGCTGAAGGGCGGCGAGGACGGCTCGGTCGAGATGCTCGAGGAGCTCCGCGACCACGTGGCCCACAAGATCGGCCCGATCGCGAAGCCGGCGAACATCGTCTTCACGCCGGAGCTGCCGAAGACCCGTTCGGGCAAGATCATGCGGCGGCTGCTGCGCGACGTGGCCGAGAACCGGCCGCTCGGCGACACGACGACGCTCGCCGACCCGGCGGTCGTCTCGGAGATCGCCGACCGCGCCGCGGAGCAGCCCGCCGAGGAGTAGCAGCGCGCGTGGGCAGACCGTCCGGCCGACCGACAGCGGTCGCAGACTGCGTCAGACGGTGACGCTCGCGAGCCCGAGCTCGTCGAGCAGCAGCCTGCGAGTCGATTCGTTGCCCTCGTCGGCACGCTCGCGGATGCGCGCGTGGAGCTCGACCAGCGCCTTCAGGTACTGCGCGTGCGTCAGCCCGCGGCCGCCTGCGCTGCCGCGAAACTGCATCGCCGTCTCGCGGGGGACGCGGCGCAGCATGATGTCCTCGAATTCCTTCGTGCCCGCGCCGCCCGCGGTCTCGCGGCGGAAGAAGACGACGTCGTGGTGTGGCGGTGCCGGCCGAACGGCGGCGGGGGCAGCGGGACGCGTGAACTCCTCTTCGTCGCTCATCGTCCCTTGATAGCGCTGATAGCGCACGCTGTCAAGGCGTGGAACCCGATGGCGAAGCCAATCGAGGACGCCTCCCCTGTACGCAGGAGACATGCCCAGCCTCTGAGGCTGGACATGACCGCCTCGGGCCATGAGCGGCTCGCGTGCGCGGCGAGCGGCTTCAGGCCGCGAGCAGCTGCTCGAACCGCTCGGGATCGTCGAACGGCCCGATCACGGCGAGGTGCAGCCGCTTGCCGAGGATGTCCTGCGCGACGCGCTGGACGTCCTCGCCGGTGACGGCGTCGAGGCCGGCGAGCACGGCCGCGGGCTCCTCGGCCCGACCTTCGAGCACCTCCCGCCGCATGCCGAACATGATCGTGCTGTGCGGGCTCTCCAGCGACAGGACGAAGCGTCCCTTGGCGAAGCGCCGAGCCTTCTCCAACTCTTCGGTCGGGACGGGCTCGGCCGCGATCTTCAGGAGCTCGTCCCGGATCGTCGTCACCGCGTCGTCGATGCGGGCGATGTCGACGCCCGCCTGCGCGTGGAGCGAGCCGGCATCGGTGTAGCCGCTGTTCGAGCAGAAGACGTAGTACGCGAGCCCGCGCTGCTCCCGCACCTCCGTGAACAGCCGGGACGACATGCCGCCGCCGAGGACCGTGGAGAGCAGCTGGACGACGTAGCGGTCGGGATTCCCGAGCGGATAGCCGCGCGCGCCGAGGATCAGGTGCGCCTGGTCGGACTGCTTCGTGTGCACCTTCAGCGGTGAGCCGTTCTCGGGGATCGACGACGGGCGCGGGTGCGCCGGTCTCGCCGGGCTCGATGTCGCCGAGCAGCTCCTCGAGCCGCTCGATCAGCCCATCGCCGATGCGGCCGCCGAGGCCGACGACCATTCGCTCGGGCCGGTACCAGCGGTCGATGTAACCGAGGAACGTCTCGCGGTTGGCCGCACGCACGGTCTCCTTGCGGCCGAGGATGTCCCAGCCCAGCGGCTGGTCGCCGTAGAGGAGCGACTCGTAGCACGCCGCCGATGAAGTCGCGCGGCGTGTCGAAGTACATGTTCATCTCCTCGACGATGACGCCCTTCTCGCGGTCGATCTCCTCCGTTCCGAAGCGGGAATGCCTGATCATGTCGACCAGGACGTCGAGCGCGGTGTCCCGCGACTCGGCCGCGCACTTGACGTAGAAGCCCGTGTACTCCTTGCCCGTGAACGCGTTGAACTCGGCGCCGATCCCGTCGACCTCGCCGGCGATTGCCCGGGCCGTCGGACGCCGCTCCGTTCCTTTGAAGAACATGTGCTCCGCGAAGTGCGCGATGCCGCTCGTGTCCGGCGTCTCGTACCGCGAGCCCGCTGCAAACATGATCAAGCACGACACCGACTGCGCGTGTGGCATCGGCGCCGTCAGGACGCGGATGCCGTTGGCGGTATTGGTTTTCTCGTAGACGGCCACGCGGCAATCGTATAGCGAAGCGGTGTGTCAGCCGGGGCGGTCGGCGACCCGGTAGACGAACCGCACCGCCTGCCAGGCGTCGTCGATCGCGCATGACTTGTTGTCGACGAGCCCGTGTCCCAGACCGACCTCCTGAACGGCGGCGAAGTCGAGGTCGGTCTCGATCCCGGTGACCCGCTTCGGCCAGGCGACCCACAGGCCGTCGGCCGGGTCGAGCGTCGCCTTCAGCGCGGCGAAGCGCCGCTCGAGCTCTTCGCGCGAGGTGGTGAAGAGGACGACGACACCGACGCCCGGCTTGGCCCCGAGCTTGCGCGACAGCGGGGTGCCGCTGTAGTCGCGCGTACCCACGCGGTGATCATGTCAGCCGGACGACGAACCGGAGCCGTTTGTGGAGCTTTCAGATCCGGAACACCGCAGCCGCGGCCGAGGTAGCCTCCCCGCGTGCCTGACTGCCCACAGTGACGACCGGATGGGCCGCGCTCCCGCTAGAGCGTACGGCGCGGGTTCGACGACAGGAGAGGGGAGAGAATGACGAAGCGTCTCGCACGGAGGGTGCTGTGCACCGGCGTGCTCGCCCTCGCGCTTGGGGCGGCGGCGTCTGCAGCCAACTTCACGCCGGCTCGCCGGGGCTTGGAGACCCGATGTTCCCGAACGCCGGGAACGGCGGCTACGACGTTCAGCACTACGATCTGACGCTCGACTACACGCCGTCCTCGAACCAGTTGACGGCGACGGCCGTGATCAGCGCCCGGGCGACGCAGGATCTTTCGAGCTTCAATCTCGACCTGCGCGGGTTCGCGATCTCGCGGCTGCTCGTCGACGGCCGAGCCGCGACCTTCACGCGCGACGGCGGGCAGGAGCTGACGCGTGACGCCGAGGACGGGGATCCTCGCGGGAACGACCTTCACCGTCACGATCGACTACGCCGGCACGCCGGCCGTCGTGACCGACCCGGACAACTCGATCGAGGGCTGGGTGCCGACGGACGACGGCGCGTTCGTCGTCAACGAGCCGCAGGGCTCGCCGGCCTGGTACCCGTGCAACGACAACCCGCGCGACAAGGCGACCTTCGACTTCCGCGTCACCGTCCCCGCGGGGCTGACCGCGCTGGCGAACGGCGTCCTCGTCTCCAACTCGACGAGCGGCGGGAAGACGACCTGGGTCTGGCGGGAGACTGACCCGATGTCGACGTACCTCGCGACGACGACGCTCGGGAAGTTCGACCTGGAGATCTCCAGCGTCGGGAGCATCCCGTCGTACGTCGCCGTCGACCCGCAACTCGCGAAGGGGCAGGTGCTCTCGAAGCTGCCGGAGGTGGTCAGGTTCTACGAGTCGATCTACGGCCCGTACCCGTTCAACGCGGTCGGAGCCATCGTCGACGACGCCAAGGTCGTCGGCTACTCGCTCGAGACGCAGACGAAGCCGAACTTCCCGTCCGTGCCCGACGAGCTGACGCTCGTCCACGAGCTTTCGCACATGTGGTTCGGCGACTCGGTGACGCTCGTGAAGTGGCCCGACATCTGGCTGCATGAGGGCTTCGCGACATGGTCCGAGTGGATCTGGAGCGAGCGGCAGGGCAACAAGTCGGCCGCGCAGTACTTCAAGCAGAACTTCAACACCCCGGCTCAGCAGACCTCGTTCTGGGGGCCCGCGGTCGACAACTTCCTCGACCCGGCCCTGCTCTTCAACGGCACCGTCTACGACCGCGGCGCCATGACGCTCGAGGCCTTGCGCGAGAAGATCGGCGACCTCGCCTTCTTCCAGCTGCTCAAGGACTGGGCGACGCAGAACCGCTACGGCAACGTGACGACGCCGCAGTTCATCGCGCTGGCGGAGCAGAAGTCGGGGATGGACCTGACGGCTTTCTTCGACGCCTGGATCTTCCAGGAGGCGAAGCCGACCACCTGGTGAGGCGCAGCCCGGGAGGGCGACCGCGACCGGTCGTCCTCCCTGGCAGTCTCGTCAGCGCCTCGCGCCTGCATCTACAAGTCGCGCCCGCTGAGGAACCTGGCGCTCCGGAGCGAGACGGTCATGCCACGAGATCCGAGAGCCCCGCCAGCAGGCGGTCGACTTCCTCCGCGGTGTTGTAGTGCACGATGCCGGCGCGCACCGCGCCCTCGTCTGGGTCGAGGCCGAGCCGTTTCATCGTCTCGAGCGCGTAGTAGTTGCCCCACCAGACTGCGAGCTCACGCTCGGCCAGGCGCTCTGCGGTCTCCCTCGCCCCGAGGCCGGGGAGGTCGAAGCAGAACGTGGGCACGCGCCCCGCCATCGTCGGCAGCCCGTGGAGGCGGACGTCGCCGGGCAGGCCGGAGAGGAAGCGCTCGCCGAGCTCGCGCTCGTGCCGCGTGATCGCGTCCCAGCCGAGCGAGTCGACGTAATCGACCGCCGCGACGAAGCCTGCGAGCAGCTCGTGCTGCAGCGTCCCCAGCTCGAAGCGGTGCCCGACCGGCTCGTTCGCGGCCGGGCGCACCTTGTAGGGGCGCCAGCTCTCGAGCAGGTCCCGCTTACCGAAGGCGAGGCCGAGGTGCGGGCCGAAGAACTTGTACGGCGAGCAGATCAGCACATCCACGTCCCAGGCGGCAACGTCGATCGGGCCGTGCGGCCCGTAGTGGACGGCATCTGCCCAAGCCAGCGCACCGGCGGCGTGGGCGAGACCGACGATGCGCGCGACGTCCGGCGCCGTGCCCACCGAGTTCGCCGCGACGGGGAAGGCGACGACGCGCGTCCGGTCGGTGAGCTGACGCTCGAGATCGTCGTAGTCGAGTGCGAGCTCTTCGGTGACCTCGACGAAGCGGACGACGATGTCCAGGTCATGCGCGAGCTCGAGCCATGGTGCGACGTTGGCGTCGTGGTCGAGCTTGGTCACGAGGACCTCGTCCCCGGCCCGCAGCGTGCGGGCGAAGGCGCGGGTGAGGAGGAAGTTGAGCGCCGTCATGCTCGGCCCGAACGCCACCTCCTCGGTGTCGGCGCCGAGAAAGTCGGCGGCTCGGCGCCGCGCGTGGTCGACGAGCGCGTCCGTCCGCCGGGAGGTCTCGTAGGGGGCACCGACGTTCGCGTTCGACTCACGCAGGTACGTCGAGATCGCGTCGATCACCTCGTCGGGACACTGCGTGCCGCCCGGCCCGTCGAAGAAGGCGAGCGGACGCTGCAGCGCGGTGTAGCGCGCGCGGACGGCGGCGACGTCGAGTGCGGCGGCGGTGCTCATGCGATCTCCTCCCCGTTGACGGTCCAGACGGTACGTGGGCGGAGCAGTCAGCGAAGCCCCGACGAAGCAGTCGCGCTCCGCCTTGGCGAGCAGCTCGCGCACGCCGTCCGGGTCGGGCGGCGGGTCGAGCGCAACCACCAGGTCGGCGTCGACCGAGACGAAGGCGAAGCGGCCGTCCTGCTCGCGCCGCGTGACGATCCCACGCGCCCGCCCCTGCGAGACAACGCCGATCCCGGCGCGCCGGGCGTGGTGGCGGAGACTCGTCAGGGTGCAGCGGCAGAGCGCCGTCAGGAGCAGGTGCTCGGGGCTCCACGCGGGCTCCTCGAGCGGGAGGACGCCCCCGCCCCTGTCGCTCGTCGCCGTCCAGTCGGTGTCGAGCTCGACCGCGTACTCGAAGGTCGCGGGCGCTCGCGGCCACGGCGGCTGACCTTATCTGTCCGGTTCGGGGCTTACCTTTGGGCCATGCAGCGGCTGCGGCCCCTGAGCGAGGAGGAGTGCTACCTCCGCTGCTACGGGTCGCGCGGCGCCGAAGACACGGTCCGCGTCGTGCAGGGCGAGGTTCCCGCCGCCGCCGCGCCGAGCGTGCTCGCCGAGCGGATCCGGCTGCTCTTCGAGGCCGCGCTCGACGGCCGCGAGCGCGAAGCAGCCTAGGAATACGGGCACCATGCGGGCGTGAGCGCGCGCGCCGTCGTCTTCGACCTCTGGGAGACGCTCGTCGACTGGCCCCACGCCGAGTCCGAGCGGGTGCGGCGGAACTGGTCGGAGCGGCTGGGCATTACCCTCGAGCGCCTTGATCGGCTCTGGTACGAGCCCGCGGCCTACCGTCTTCGTGAAAGCGGCCCCCTCGCTCCGGCCGTGCGCGAGCTGTGCGCTGCGGTGGGTAGCGATGCGGACGTCGAGGAGCTGATCGAATGGCGCCGTGAGCTGACGCGACGAGCCCTCGTGCCGCGGGACGGCGTCCTCGAGACCCTGGCCGAGCTGCAGCGCCGCGGCGTGCGAACCGGCCTGATCACGAACTGCACCGAGGACGTCGTCCAGGTCTGGGCGGAAGGCCCGTTGTCGTCGTCGTTCGACGGCAGTGTTTTCTCGTCGACGGCAGGTTTGGTGAAGCCCGACCCGAGGATCTACGAACTGGCGTGCGAGGAGCTGGCGGTCGCGCCCGACGCCTGCCTCTTCGTCGGTGACGGCGCGAACGACGAGCTGGGAGGCGCCGCTCGGCGTCGGAATGACGCCGGTGCTGATCCACGCAGCCGGTGCGCTCCCCGCTGGGAGCCGCTGCGCGACTGGTCCGGGCTGCGGGTCACCGCGGTCGCCCAGGTGCTCGAGCTCGTCTCGTGACCGGCAGCCCGCGGGAAAGCGCCGTGCCCGACGTGCTCGCGCCCGGCCTCGGCGTCGTCTTCTGCGGCATCAACCCTGGTCACGTTTCCGCCGCGGCGGCGGCCCACTTCGCCAACCCGCGGAACGACTTCTGGCGGCTGCTGCACGCCGCCGGGTTCACGCCGCGGCTCTACCGCCCAGAGGAGCAGTTCGAGCTGCTCGCGCTGGGCATCGGGCTGACGAACGCGGCTTCCCGCACGACACGTGGCTCCGGCGACCTGCGTCGCGGCGACTTCGCCGGCGCCGCGGAGCGTCTGGAGACGATCGCGCGCGAGCTGGGGCCGCGCGTGATCGCGTTCGTCGGCAAGGAGGCGTACCGCGGCGCCTTCGGCGAACGGCCCGCGCTCGGGCCGCAGGAGCGCCGCCTCCAGGAGACGGCACTCTTCGTGCTCCCCTCCACCTCACCGGCCAACGCGGCCGTTCCCTGGGAGGAGCGGCTGCAGTGGTTCAGCGAGCTGAGAGAGTTCCGCCAGTGACTGAAGCTCATCATGGACGAGCCCTGAGCTGCGAATCCGATCGGCGGCGCGGGCGCTCGTCGTCGACGACCACGGCCGCGTCCTGCTCGTCCGCTTCGAGTTTCCAGGCGCTCGCACGGTCTGGGCGACCGTCGGCGGCGGGCTCGAGCCGGGGGAGACGCACGAGGACGCGATCCGGCGCGAGCTCGCCGAGGAGGCGGGGCTCGAGACGTGGAACTCGGCCCGGAGATCTGGACGCGCACGCACGTCTTCGGACAGCGGGGGTCAATGGGACGGCCAGTCCGAGCGCTACTTCCTCGTCCGCGACGCCTGCGTTCGAGCCCGGCGCCACGCCATACCTGGGAGCAGCTGAATGCCGAGTGCGTCACGGCATCCGCTGGTGGACACTCGCGGAGACTCGAGGCCGTCGGACGAGGTGTTCGCTCCGAGCCGACTGCCCGAGCTCGTGCGGGACGTTGCTCGCGCGACGGCCCGCCGCCGAGCCCATCGACGTCGGCGTCTGACCGACCGCGGCGTCAGCCGCGTCCAGCGGTTGGTGATCGGCAGGCGCCAGTCGCGGCCGAACGCCCGCGGCCGCAGCTTGACGCCCGGCGGCGCCTGGCGGCGCTTGTACTCCGCGCGGTCGACGAGCGCCAGCGCCCGCTCGACGACGCCGTGGTCGAACTCCTCGAGCAGCTCCTCGCGCGAGCGGTCGAGCTCGACGTACGCCTCCAGCACGGGATCGAGCTCGGTCGTACGGCGGCAGCGACTGGTCGTCGCGCTGATCGGCCCGCAGCTCGGCGCTCGGCGGCGCGCTCGATCGTCGACACCGGGATCGAGCTCCCGGCCCGCGCGCTCGTTGAGGTACGCGGGCCAGGCGGAAGACGTCCGTCTTGAAGACGTCCTTCAGCAGCGCGAAGCCGCCGACCATGTCGCCGTAGAGCGTCGCGTAGCCGACCGCCAGCTCCGACTTGTTCCCCGTCGAGACGACGAGCCAGCCGTGCGTGTTCGACAGGGCCATCAGCAGCGTGCCGCGGACGCGCGCCTGCAGGTTCTCCGCCGCCGAGCGCCCTCCAGCCCGCCGAGCGCCTCGTCGAACGCCGCCACGACGCCCTCGATCGGCGATCTCGCGGAAGTCGGAGCCGAGGTTCTCGGCCAGCCGCGCGAGCGTCGCCGCGCGTTGCCGCCGACGAGTAGCGGGACGGCATCGAAACGCATGTGCACGCGCTCGGCGCCGAGTGCCTCGGCGCACAGGGCCGCGGTCACGCGCCGAGTCGATCCCGCCCGAGACGGCCACCACCACGTCGCCGAACCCGTTCTTTTCGACGTAGTCGCCGAGGCCGAGGACGAGCGCGAGCCGCATCTGCTCGAGCTCGGGCGCGAAGGGGACGACCGCGCCGCGGCGCTCTCCGTCTCGCTCCGCGGGGCGGCCCGACGTCGATCACCTCGGCCGCCGGCGAGCCGCCGCGCGCGCGGCCGAGCTCGCGGCGCCGCACGTCTCGGAGCCGGCGGCCGATCGCCTCGGTCGGATCGACGTCGACGACGAGCAACGCCTCCTCGAATCCGGGTGCGCGCGCGATCACCTCGCCCTCGTCGTCGAGGACGACCGAGTGTCCGTCGAAGACCAGCTCGTCCTGGCCGCCGACGAGGTTGCAGAACGCGACGTAGCAGGCGTTGTCGCGGGCGCGGGTGACGAGCATCTCCTCGCGATCCTCCGCCTTGCCCACATGGAACGGCGAGGCGGAGATGTTCACGAGCAGCTGCGCGCCCGCCAGCGCGAGGTCGGTCGCCGGCGGGCCCGGCTGCCACACGTCCTCGCAGATCGTCGGCGCGACGAGCATCTCGCCGAACCGCAGCAGGAGCAGGTCGCGGCCCTGCGGCGAAGTAGCGGTGCTCGTCGAACACGCCGTAGTTGGGCAGGAACTGCTTGCGGTAGACCCCGACGACCCGGCCGTCGGCGCACACGGCGCACGCGTTCGCGAGATCCGGTCGAGCCAGCGGGCAGCCGACGAGAGCCGGACCACTCGGTACGCGCGGCTGCGATCTCCTCCAGCGCGGCGCGCGCGGCCTGCACGAACCCGGGGCGGAGCAGCAGATCCTCGGGCGGGTAGCCCGTGACGGCGAGCTCGGGGAAGACGACGAGGTCGGCGCCTGCGGCCCTCCGCCTCGCCGACGGCGCGCTCGATCATTCGAGCGGTTGCCGTCGAGATCGCCGACGACGACGTTCAGCTGGGCGAGCGCGATCCGCATCGCGTCCATCCTCCCGGCGGCGCCGGAGCCGGCCGTCATGTTTTCGACTATCAGTCGTAAACCATCTACCGGGATGACTGACCCGATGCCTGAACCGATCGCGATCGACCGCCGCTTCCGCGGTCCGCTCACTTCCGCGAACGGCGGCTATGCCGCCGGACTGCTCGCGCCGTTTCTCGACGCGCCCGCGGTCGAAGTGACGCTTCGGCTTGCCGCCGCCGCTCGAGCGTCCGCTCGACGTGCGCCGGACGGGCGAGCGCGTGCTGCTCCTCGACGGCGACGACGTCGTCGCCGAGGCGCAGCCGGCCGACCTCGCGCTCGACCCGCCGCGCGTCACGCGACGCCGAGGCGGAGGCGGGCCGGCAGCGCCACGTCCGGCTCGGCAACGAGGTGTTCTGGGAGTGCTTCTCCTGCGGTGTCCGCGCCGGACGGGCGACGGGCTGGAGATCCACGCCGGGCCGGTCCCCGGCCGTGACGGCGTGCACGCCGCGCCGTGGCAGGCCGATGAGGTCTCGCCCGCAGTGGTCTGGGCCGCGATCGACTGCGTCGGTGCCTACGCCGTGGGCGCGCCGGGAGGGGTGACTCCGTGCTCGGCCGCATGACGCGCGCATCGATCGCCTCCCACGCGAGGGCGAGCGGTGCGTCGTGGTCGGCTGGCCGCTGGGTGAGGAAGGCCGCAAGCTGTTCGCGGGCACGGCGCTGCTCGGCGAGAACGGCGAGCCGCTCGCGGTG
This sequence comes from uncultured Actinomycetes bacterium, assembly GCA_963737565.1. Lineage (GTDB taxonomy): Bacteria > Actinomycetota > Thermoleophilia > Gaiellales > Gaiellaceae > Gaiella. The sequence continues at coordinate 64,715 of CAVTTF010000018.1, read as the reverse complement.
GCGCGCCAGGTCTGGATCGTGCCTCGCCTCGCGTCGCTCGCGGCGGCAGCCCGTCCTACGACGCGGCGTCGAGGCGACGAGCACTCCGCCGTCGTCGTCGTAGGCGGGGAAGAAGTCGGCGGTAACCGGCTTGCGGAACGCCGGCCCGCGTACCGAGCTCGAGCTGCTCGCCCAGTCGACGGACGCCCCACTCGCGCACGAGCTCGAGTGGCGCGGTATCCGACAGTGCCAGCGCATCGGCCAGGGGTCGCCCGAGCAGGTCCCGCTCGGCATATCCCGTCAGCTCGAAGACGCCGCGCCCGACGGCGATCACGCGGGCGTCCGCGTCACAGACGACGAAACCGGTCGAAGGCGCCGGGTAGTAGTCCTCGAGCAGCTCGAAGAGGAAGCCGAAGCCGCAGCGGCGGCACTGCGGCACCTGCTGGGTGAAGCCCTCGTACCCGTCCGTATCGACGCGAGCGCGCCTTGCAGTTGGGGCAGATGTAGTGCGGCACGGCCGAAATCGTACGGATCGGCCGAAGGCTCGAGGCGCCGCGGCCGCGAAGCGGACGCCTTCAGGGGTTTTCTCGCGCGTCGCGGATCAGCGCCGGAGGCGAATCGCGTTGAGCGGATCGCTTCGTCTCACGATCTCGTCGGCTCGCCGGATCAGGTCCTCGACGTCGTCGTGCTCGGCATGGATGTACCTGCCGGCAAGAGCGTCCGCTCGTCCGGAGGCGAGCACGCGCACGAGTTGAGGCGCGAGCTCGGGCGGCGTCCAGGGCGCGTCGTCTCCGAACGACGCCTCGGTCATGTCCGTGCGGACGAGACCCGGGCTGATGACGAAGACGCGGACGCCCAGCTCCCACACCTGCGCCGCCAGCAGCTCGCCGAACCTGCCCAGTGCGGCCTTGCTCGGCCCGTAGGCGGTGCCGACCGCGATCGTCGGGCTCCGGGGCAGGTACGAGCCGCCGCTGCCGAGGTTGACGATTCGCCCGCGGCCCCGCTCCACCATCCCGGGCAGGACGGCGCGGCAGCAGAGCATCGCGCCGAGGACGTTGACCTCGAACACACGCCACCACTCGTCGGCGTCCTGTTCCCAGAGCGGGCCTCGCGCAACCTCGATCCCGGCGTTGTTGACGAGCAGGTCGATGTGGCCCAGTTCGGTCTCGATCTGCGTCACCCAGCCCTCGACGTCCTGTCGCTGCGAGACGTCGCCCACGAGCGCGACGCCCCCCAGCTCGCTCGCGACGGCTTGCACCTGCGCAGCCGTGCGCCCGCTCACGGCCACCCGCATTCCTGCGGAGGCAAGCTCCCGCGCGATCCGCTCGCCGATCCCACGCCCGCCGCCGGTGACGAGCGCGACTCCGTCCAAGCGATCAGACAACCGAGGCGATCTCCTCGAGGGACTCGGGGTTCTCGAGCGTCGAGAGGTCGCCCGGGTCGGTTCCGAGCGCGGTCGCGCGGACCGCGCGACGCACGATCTTCGCGCTCCTCGTCTTCGGCAGCGCCGACACGAACAGGACTCGCGCGGGCGCGAACGCCTTGCCGAGCTCGTGCGCGACGGCGCCCGAGATCGCCGCCTCGTCGACCTCGGCGCCGGGGTTGAGCACGCAGAACAGCCACGGCACCTCGCCCTTCACGTCGTGAGGCACCCCGATCGCGGCCGCCTCGGCGACGGCCGGGTGCCCGACGGCGGCCGACTCGAGCTCCGCAGGCCCGATCCGCTTGCCCGCGACGTTGAGCGTGTCGTCGCTGCGCCCGTGCAGGTACCAGTAGCCGTCCTCGTCGACCGACGCCCAGTCGCCGTGCGTCCACACCCCCGGGAAGCGCGACCAGTACGTCTCGATGTAGCGCTCGGGGTCGCCCCAGATGCCCCGCGTCATGCCCGGCCACGGCCGCTTGCAGACGAGCTCGCCCACCTCGCCGCGTAGAGGACGGCCCTCGTCGTCGAAGACGTCCATGTCCTGGCCGAGCGCGGGAAAGCCCAGTGAGCACGGCTTCGAGGGGGCCAGCAGGCTGACCGAGAGGAAGCACGCGCCGACCTCGGTGCCGCCGGAGATGTTCACGATCGGGATCCGACCGCCCCCGCAGACGTGCTCGTTCAGCCAGTCGTAAGGCCCACGGTTCCACGGCTCCCCGGTCGTGGTCACTGCGCGCAGGCTCGAGAGGTCGGCCTGCGGCTCACCTTTCGGGATCAGCGCGCGCACGAGCGTGGGCGAGATCCCGAGCATCGTCACGCGCTCGCGCTCGACGAGGCGCCAGAGGCGATCGGCCGGCCAGTCGGGCGCGCCCTCGGTGAAGACGATCGTCGCGCCGACGGCTCCGCCGCCGACGACCGTCCAGGGCCCCATGATCCAACCCATGTCGGTGGCGAAGAGGACGCGGTCGCCGGCGCTCAGGTCTGCCTGGTAGGCGGCCTCGCGGGCGATCGAAAGCAGGAAGCCGCCGTGGACGTGGAGCGCGCCCTTCGGCCGCCCGGTCGTCCCCGACGTGTACGCGAGCAGATAGGGGTGCTCGGCCTCGAGCTCCGCGGCCGGAAGCTCGCCTGGCTGGCCCTCGACCGCGTCCTCCCAGCGGACATCCCGCCCGTTCCTCCAGGGACAGTCCACGCCTGAGCGCGTCCAGACGAGAACGCGCTCCACCGACGGCGCCTCGGCGAGGGCCTCGTCGGCGACCTCCTTCATCGGGACGAGCTTGCCGCGGCGGAACGTGGCGTCGGCCGTGATCAGGAGCTTCGCCCGGGCGTCCGTGAGCCGCGCGGAGATCGCCGGTGCTGCGAACCCGGAGAAGATGGGCACCTGGATCGCGCCGACGTGTGCGCAGGCGTGCGAGGCGATCGCCGCCTCGGGCGCCATCGGCAGGAAGATCCCGACGGCGTCGCCCGGCCGGATGCCGAGCTCGACCAGCGCCTCGGCCAGACGCCGTGTCTCGCGTGACAGCTCCGCCCAGGTGAGCGAGCGACGGCCGCCGTCCTCGGGCTCCCAGACCGCCGCCTCCTCGTCGGGCCGCTCGGCCGCCCAGCGGTGGACGCACGCCTCGGCGACGTTGAGACGCGCACCGAGGAACCACGTTGCCCACTCGATCCCGCGAGACGTATCCACCACGTCGTCCCAGTCGCGCGCGAGCGGGATGCCGATGTCGTCGCGGACCGCCCGCCAGAACCGATCGGGCTCATCGAGTGAGACGCGGTGGAGCGCCTGGTGGCCGTCGCAGCCGAGCACGCGGGCGAGCCGGGTCGCGTTTGCCCGCTCGAGCTGCTCGGGCGTCGGCACCCAGGCGTAGTCGCCAGGCGCAGCCAGAGTGGGGGCAGCTAGGGTCGGGTCCATGCCTCGGAGGTGCCGGAGCTGAGGGAACGGATCTTCGCAGAGGAGACGCGCAAGTGGTTCACGCTCGCTGCCGTCTCGTTCGGCCTCTTCATGATCATGCTCGACAACACGGTCGTGAACGTGGCGCTGCCGTCGATCCAGGAGGACCTGGGGATCGGCCTCTCGGAGCTGCAGTGGATCGTCACCGGCTATGCCCTCACGTTCGCGGCGCTGATGCTGAGCGGCGGCAAGCTGGCCGATGCGTACGGCCGCCGCCTCGTCTTCGTGATCGGGATCGTTGTCTTCACCGTCGCGTCGCTTCTCTGCGGGCTCGCCGGCTCGGGCGACGTGCTGATCGCGGCGCGCATCTTGCAGGGCGCGGGCGCGGCGCTGATGAATCCGGCGACGCTGTCGATCATCGCGGCGACGTTCCCGGCGCGGCAGCGGGGGACGGCGATCGGGATCTGGGCCGGCGTATCGGCGCTCGCGCTGGCGATCGGCCCGCTCGTCGGCGGCCTCTTGACCGAACACCTCGCCTGGAACTGGATCTTCTTCGTCAACGTTCCCGTCGGCGTGGTCGCGATCGTCGCCAGCTTCCTCTTCATCGACGAGTCGCGCGACGAGACCCACGAGCGGCTCGACCTACCGGGCTTGATCACGTCCGGGGTCGGCCTCTTCGCGCTCACGTACGGGCTGATCGAGGCGAACGCGTACGGCTGGAGCTCGGCGCGCATCGTCGGCTCGTTCGTCGTGGCGGCGGTCTCGCTCGCCGCCTTCCTCGTGCTCGAGCGCCGTCAGCGGGCTCCGATGCTGCCGCTCGAGCTCTTCCGCAGCGGCACCTACACGGGCGCGAACGTCGTCATCCTCCTCGTCGCGCTGGCGATGTTCGGCATCTTCTTCTTCCTCTCGCTCTACATGCAGGGGATCCTCGGCTACTCCGCCGTCCAGGCTGGAGCGGCGTTTCTGCCGATGACGATCCTGATCATCCTGATCGCGCCGATCGCGGGGAAGGCGTCCGACCGGATCGGCTCACGCAGCCTGATGACGGTCGGCATGGTGCTCGTCGCCGTCCAGCTCTTCTACTTTTCCCGCATCGGGCCGGAGTCCAGCTACTGGGTGCTGCTCCCGGCGATGCTGCTCGGCGGTCTCGGCATGGCCCTGACGATGACGCCGAGTGCGGCCGCTGCCACCCGCAGCGTGCCGGTCGACAAGTCCGGCGTCGGCGCGGCGGTCCTGAACGCGTTCCGCCAAGTGGGCGGGTCGCTCGGCATCGCCCTGATGGGTGCGATCGTGGCCCACGAAGCAGGCGGCGTGCAAAGCGTGGACGCGTTCATGGCCGGTTTCGAGCGGGCGCTCCAGGTCGCGGCGGTGATCGCGTTCGCCGGCGCGGTCGTCGCCTTCGTGCTCGTGCGCCCGCACGAGCAAGAGGAGCGGGTGCGCGCGATGCCTGAGCCGCCGTTGGCCGAAAAAGCCGGCGTCTGAACCTCCGATGCCTTGCCGTCTGCCGAAGCGGGCTCGCTGCTGCGGGCGAAGCCCGGCTTTGCCGGGCGAGAGCCCAACCGGCCGTTGCTATGGCGGGCGGTGAAGGAGGGGGTTCGAGGGGGGAACCATGGGTTCCCCCCTCAAATGAAACGTCCCCGGCTGCGGCTCCCGGGGACGTTTCTAATGAGGCTGCTCTTGCCGGGGGCGGAAAGGTCGTCTTCGTGGCTCTGCGGCCCAGCCACGTCGTCGGGGCCTTCCGCCGATCCGGTGTTGCGCCCCGCGTGTCCGGTCTGGCGAGACCGGTCACGCTTTCTGTCGTGGGCTGACTATACGAGCCAGGTCCGAAGAAGTCAAGTAGCTCGGTCAAGTGATTTGCGCTACGCTTCACTTCACTGGGACGATCCCCCTTCCGGGGGGGTGCGGGGAGCGGAGGCCATGGCTTGACTGGGAACGAGGGTATGAACGACCTTGCTGCCACCAGCGCCGTTGCCGCCGTGCCTGCATCCGGCGTGGGCGAGCGGTTGCGCTCGCTCCGCCTTGCCGCCGGCCTGACGCAGACAGAGCTCGCCGGCGACCGCTGCTCGAAGGAATACGTCAGCCAGATCGAGCGCGGGAAGACGCGCCCGACGCAGGAGACGCTGGCGTGGCTCGCCGGGCGGCTCGGCGTCGATCCGAGCTTCCTCGCACACGGGGTCTCCGTCGACGAGCGCAGCCGGATCGAGGCGACGCTCGCGCGGGGCGAGGCGCTCTCGGAGGCACACCGGCACGACGAGGCAGTCGACGCGTTTCGAGACGGGCGCACGCATATCGTGGCGACTGCCTCGGCCGAGCTCGAGCTGCGCGCGCTCGCCGGTGAGGGCTGGGCCCTCTCCGAGCGAGGCGACGCGCGCGAGGCTCTCCCGCTGCTCCAGCGGGCGCGCGAGCTTGCCGAGGGGCCGCAGTTCTCCGACGTCGACCGGGCGGACGCCCTCTTCAGGCTCGGCGTCTGCCGCTACAAGCTCGCGAGCATCGCGACGGCGATCGGGCTCTTCGACGAAGCGCTCGGGCTCGCAGAGGCCTCAGGCCTTCCCTGCGACCTGCTGCGGGCGGACATTCTCGGCTGGCGCTCGCGCTGCCGCCGGCACCAGCGGGACTTCGAGGCCGCGCGCGAGGACGTCGAGCACGCGCTCGAGCTCGCTCAGGCGATGGACGACCGCCGGATCGTCGCCAACACCTACTTCCAGGCTTCGCTCGTCGCCGAGCGCATGGGCCACTGGGTCCTGTCGCGCAACTACGCGCAGCAGGCAAAGGGGCTCTACGAAGAGCTGAACGACGAGCGGAACGTCGGCCGCCTGATGTTGAACCTCGGCGGCCTCAACCTCCTCCTGGGGAAACCCCAGCAGGCGATCGATCACCTGAAGGCGTCCTTCGAGCTCGCCGTCGAGGCGGGGTCGCAGCCGGACGCGGCACAGGCGCTCGGCAGCCTGGCGACGGTGCATCTGCACCTCGGCGAGCACGACACAGCGGACGAGCACGCACGCAAGGCGCTCGACCTGCTGCAAGGGCGGGATGACTTCCTGCACGAGATGGGTCAGTCGAACGTCGTCCTCGGCCGCTCGCTCCTCGAGCGCGGGCGCCTCGAGGAGGCGGAGGAGTGCTTCAGGGCTGCGGACGCCGCATTCGAGCAACTCGGCTCCGTCAGCTACCGGGCGGGGGCGTGGGTCGCGTTGGGCGATCTCGCAGGTCGTCGTGGGGACGACCGCGAGGCAGCGCGCTTGTTCCGAAACGCCGCAGAGGCGCTTCAAGACATCCGCTTCTAAGAGAGGAGGACACCGTGAAGGCACGCCTTTTGACGCATCGCGGTCACCCTGGCGCTCCTTGCCGGCGCGTGCGCCCCCTGGGCGGGGCACACCTGGTCGGACGGCCACTAGAGGCGGATCCAGCTGCGGCTACCCTTGGGCGCGAATGCGTCTTGCGGCAGCACTTCTGCTCTCGATTCTGGTGTCCGTCGTCGTCGGCTGCGGGGGCTCGAGCCCCGCAGCCGACGACGCGGAGACATCCTCCAAGCCCCCGGCCGGCTCGCTCGAGGCGCTCTGGCGCGCCCCCGGCGCGGATGTGGCAATCGTCCCCGGGACGTCCGACTACGAGCCGGGCGACAACCGGGTCTCCTTCCTGGTCGTCGACAAGCAGTCGCGACTGATCACGACCCCGACCGCCCGGGTCTGGGTCTCGCGCGGGCTGAAGCAGGCCCCGTTTGTCGAGACGATCGCCCGGAGCGAGCCGATCGGCGTCGCGGGCGGTGCCACCGCCGACGCCGGCGACATCTACGTGGCACACGTGCGGCTGGCGAAGCCTGGGAAGTACTGGCTGCTCGCCGAGCCCGTCGGTGCCAAGGCGCCGATCCAGGCGATCGGCAATCTCGTCGTTCGGGCGCGAAGCCTGGCGCCGTTCGCCGGTGACCGCGCGATCGCGTCGCGGACGCCGACGCTCGCGAGCACGGGCGGCAACCTCAAAGAGCTGTCGACGTCCAAGCGGCCCGACAAGGAGCTGTATCGCGATCTCGGTTGCGGATGCACTCAAGGCGAAGAAGCCGTTCGTCGTTGCCTTTGCAACGCCGCTCTACTGCCAGAGCCGTACGTGCGGGCCCGTCGTCGACGTCGTCTCAGCAGTCCGCAAGCAGTTCTCCGACCGTCGCGTGCCGTTCATCCACGTCGAGATCTACGAGGGCAACGATCCGGCCAACGGGACGAACCGCTGGGTCGAGCCAGTGGAAGCTGCCGACAGAGCCGTTCACGTTCGTCGTCGACAGGCGCGGCGTCATCCGGGCGCGCTTCGAGGGCGCGTTCTCGACGAGGGAGCTCGCCGCGGCGGTTCGCAGGGTTTCGTAGGGGCGACCCTCCGGGTCGCCGGGCCGGGCGGAGCCCGGCCCTACACGTTGTCGCCGGCGCGCTCCAGGACCACCACAGGCACCCGCGCATGCGGACTGAGCCGCAGCAGCGAGCGGACGATCTCCGCGCAGTCCTCCGGCTGGATCATCTCCTCGCCCGGGATCCCGGTCCACGTCGTCATCGGCGTGTCCACGAACCCGGGGCAGAGCGCCGTCACCCGCACGCCGGTCTCGGCCTCCTCCCGCGCGAGTGAACGCGTGAACGAGATCACCGCGGCTTTCGAAGCCCCGTACCCGGCAAGCCCGGGAGTCGGGATCGTTCCGGCGATCGAGGCCAGGTTGACGACGTAGCCCTTCGCCTGCCGGAGGAGTGGCAGCGACTCGCGGGTGACGACGAACGTCCCGCGCATGTTGACGGCGAACTGCAGGTCCCAGTGCTTCGTCGAAAGCTCGGCGATGCTGCGGCCGATGCCCAGGCCGGCCGAGTTGACGAGTACGTCGAGCCCGCCGTGCAGCTCCGCGTGTGCGGCGACGAGGCGGACGCAGTCCTCCTCGCGTGAAACGTCGGCCTGGACGATCTCGGCCCCGAGCTCGTCGCGCGCAGCCTCCAGCCGCTCGAGCTTGCGGGCGGCGAGGGTGAGGGCGAAACCTTCCTCGCGCAGCATGCGCGCGAGCGCCAGGCCGATGCCTGACGAGCCGCCCGTGACGAGGGCTGACTTCACGGCGCCGAGTCTCGCACACCCGCACTGAAAGCTTGGCCCTAACAACGGTTCAGCAGTTCGTTCGCCGAACCGGTCAGCTGTGCGGGCGAAGCCCGGCTTGGCCGGGCGAGAGCCCTGCGGGCCTGTCGCTACTTCTAGCGGAGAAGGAGGGGGGACGCGGGGGAACCAGGGTTCCCCCGCGCTTGTGGGGGAGAGACAGAGGTGTTAGGGAGGAACCTCTGGCGGTATCTTCTCCGCCGCCTCGGACGTTCCTGCAACACTCGCTCCGTGAGCGAGACCGCCACGTTGACGTCGCTCGCGCGTGCCGGTGGGTGCGCTGCCAAGTACGCGGCCGCGCGCCTCGAGACCCTGCTTGCAGGCCTGCCGTCTGCCGACTCGGATGACCTGCTCGTCGGCCTCGACCCGGCCGACGACGCGGCGGTCTACCGCCTCGACGACGAGCGCGCGCTCGTCTTCACCGTCGACTTCTTCCCGCCCCTGGTCGACGACCCTCACGACTTCGGCTCGATCGCCGCCGCCAACGCACTCAACGACGTCTTCGCCATGGGCGGTACGCCGTTGCTCGCGCTCTCGGTGACGGCCTTCCCGGAAGAGCTGCCGACGGAGGTGCTCGGAGAGGTGCTGGCGGGTGCCGGCGAGACGGTGCGCGAAGCGGGAGCCATTCTTGCCGGAGGTCACACGATCCGCGACACGGAGCCGAAGTACGGGCTCGCCGTCGTCGGCACCGTCCACCCGGACGGCATCTGGAGGAAGAGCGGTGCCCGCCCGGGCGACGCCCTATTTCTGACCAAGCCTCTCGGCACCGGGCTCGTGCTCCAGGCGCAGCGCGATGATCGCGCGCCGGAGGGCGCGCTCGACGCCGCCGTCGCGCTGATGAAGACGCTCAACCGCGAGGCAGCGGATGCGGTGAGACCGTTCTCGCCGAATGCGGTCACCGACGTGACCGGTTTCGGGTTGCTCGGCCACGTCTACGAACTGGCAGCGCGAAGCGGTGCGCGCGCGGAGCTCGACGCGGCGGCATTGCCGGCGCTCCCGGGCGCGCTCGAGCTTGCCACCGCCGGCGTGAGGACCGGGGGTGACCGCCGCAACCGCGAGTACGCCGGGCCGCACGTCGAGAGCACCGCCGGTGACGCAGCCGAGGCGCTCGCCTACGACCCGCAGACTGCCGGCGGGCTGCTGGTCTCGCTTCCGGCGGAGAAGGGTGCCGTGCTCGAGGCGGCATTCGCCACCGCGGGGCTCTTCATCGCTCGGATCGGGCGAATAGTCGAGGGCACCGGCGTGTCGATCGGCTAGCGCGTGGAGACGACCGTCGCCCAGGCGCGCAGCCGGAGGACCGTCTCGCCGCTGCGGTTCGCGCAGATTGCCTTGGCGTCTGCGCTCTCGCTCTACCTGATCGTCGTCACCGGGGCTGCCGTGCGCCTCACCGGTTCGGGCCTCGGCTGCGACGCCTGGCCGGGATGCGAGCCCGGTTCCTTCTTCCCGGCGAGCGGCCACCACGCGGTGATCGAGTTCGGCAACCGCGTCGTCGCGGTGCTCCCGCTGACGCTGACGCTTGTCGCCTGGCTCAGCGCGCGGCGGACGCCAGGCTTGCCGGGGTGGGTGTCGTGGCTGGCGGCGGGAACGTTCTTCGGCACGGTCGCCCAGGCGCCGCTCGGCCTCGTGACGATCAGGCTCGATCTCCACCCGCTGATGGTGATGACGCACTTCCTGCTCGCGCTGGTCGTTCTCGCCGGTGCGGTCGTCGTCGCAGTCGAGGGCTGGAGCGCCCTGCGCGGACGCGCCGAGTCGCCGCTTCCCCGGTGGGTGCGGATGCTCGGGATCGCGCTCGTCGCCTTGGGAGCGGTACTCGTCGTCACCGGCGCAGTCTCCACAGCCTCCGGGCCGCACCCCGGGGACGAAGCGGACATCGACCGCTTCTGGAATCTGCTCGACGCCGTCCGCATTCATGTCCGGGCGACCGCGATCTTCGGGCTCACGTTCCTCGTCGTCCTCGTGACGCTCTGGCGGCGGCGGGCAGTCGCGCGGGGTCTGTTTCGCGCCGCTCTCGTCCTGCTTGGCCTGCTTCTGCTGCAGATGGCAATCGGCGAGGCGCAATGGCGGAACGAGCTGCCGTGGTGGCTCGTGCTCGTCCACGTCGGAATGGCGGGTCTCGTCTGGTCGTGGCTGGTCGGGCTCGCCTGGGCGCTCCGCCGACCTCCCAGTCCGCTGGTAGGCCAGTAAGCTCAGAGGATGGACAATTCCGACCTTCGGCTCGACGAGCGGCCGTCGTTGCGGCGTCCGGTGCTCGTCGCTGCCTTCCGCGGCTGGAACGACGGCGGCCAGGGCGCGACGCTCGCGGGTAGCTACCTCGCGCGGCTCTGGGACGCGACCCGGTTCGGGGAGATCGATGCAGAGGGCTTCGTCGACTTTCAGGCGACGCGCCCGCACGTCAGCCTCGAGGAGGGGCTGACGCGGCGGATCGACTGGCCCGAGAACACGTTCTACCGCGCTGCGGTGCCCGGCGCCGACCGTGACGCGGTGCTGCTGCTCGGGGTCGAGCCGAACCTCCGCTGGCGCACGTTCACGGAGCTGATCGTGGGACTCGCACGCGATCTGCGCGTCGAGCTCGTCGTCACGCTGGGTGCGCTCCTCGCCGACGTGCCGCACACGCGTCCGGCTCCGGTGACGGGCGCGGCGAGCGACCCCGACCTCGTCGCCGAGCTGGGCTTGCAGCACTCTCGCTACGAAGGCCCGACCGGCATCGTCGGCGTCCTCCACGACGCCTGCCGTCGCGCAGACCTGCCCTCGGTGAGCCTCTGGTCGGCCGTTCCGCACTACGTCTCGCTCGCGCCCAGCCCGCGCGCCGCCCGGGCGCTGTGCGAGCGGCTCGGCGATCTGCTCGGGGTTCGGGTCGACGTCGAGGAGCTCGCAGCCGCGGAGGAGGCGTACGCCGACCAGGTGACCGAAGCCGTTGCGTCGGATCCGGATACCGCCGCCTACGTCGAGGAGCTCGAGCGGCGCGCGGACAGCATCGAGGAATGGAGCCTCGAGGACGAGCTGCCCTCAGGCGACTCGATCGCGGCCGAGCTGACCCGCTTCCTGCGCGAGCGGGAGAAGAACGGGGACGACCCACCCGCCGAGGGGTAGGCCGGAAAGCGCGGACAGTCCCCTTCGGGGACAGTCCTCGTTACGCCGCGTCTTCGACCGGCGGAGACTGCTCGGGGCCGGCCTGCTGCTGCGGCTGCTGCTCCGGCGGGCCGGCGGCCTGCTGCTGCTGCTCCGGCGAGCCTGTCTGCTTCCGCTTCTTGCGCCGGCGGCGCGACTTGCGAGCGGGTGTCTTCGGCAGCGGCAGGTTGTCGGCGAGCGCGGTCGCGATCTCCTCGATCGGGCCCAGCTCCTCGCGGGCGCGATCGAGGAGGCCGTTGGCGCGAGGCGTATAGCCCTCTGCCGAGGCGAGGAGCGCCGCGCCGACAGGCAGCGTTAGCGCTCGGGCGACCTTGACCAGCGCCCCGACGTTCTCCTCGTGGCGGTGGCCGCGCGAGTTGGCGACGGCGCCGAGCAGCCGCTTCGCCTCCGGGAATTCCTGGCTGGCGCGGCGATCCTGGATCTTCCGCGTAGCCCGAGCGAGCTTCCACGTCCACCGGGCGAGGATCTGCTCCGGCGCCACGGCCTTCCCCTCGCCGATTGCACGTAACAGCACCCGCACGCCCGCGGCGCGGTCCTTCTCCCAGGGCGGCGCCTGCGTGACGAGGGTGACGAGGTCGTCGAAGTCGGCGCGGTCGACCGGCGTCGCGACGCGGTCAGCGAGCGCGGTCATGCGCAGGCGCCGGTTCGGGTTCTCCGCCGCGCACACCGCGAGGAAGGTCTCGAGCGCGCCCTTCCCGGCCCTTCCCTCCGTGAACTTCCGCGCGAACTCGGCGCGCTGGTCGAAGCGAATCTGGCGTCCCGCGATCGTGGCCCAGAAGCGCTGCTCGTCGTCGTCGAGGTACTTCGGGTCGATGCGCTGCCACTCGCGCTGGATCACGGCGAGCCGGCGGCCCACGTCCGGCGTGACCGGAACGAGCCAGGGTGCCGGCGAGAGCCGGCGGCGGGCGCGTCGCTGCGCGCGACGGCGGGGCGCCGGAGTGACGCGTGCGCCCTCGCGGTAGAAGTCGGCGTTGAGCAGGGAATGGAGCGAGACGACGCGCTCGTTGTGTGTCGCGGCCTTCGGTACGAAGTCGAGGACGATGCCGGCTTCCTTGCGCGGGTGCATACGCATGATCCGGCCGATCCGCTGCTGGTAGACACGGCGTGACGCGGTCGGAGCGAGGTGCATGCAGACGGTTGCGCGGGGCGAGTTCCAGCCCTCGGCCAACAGCTGCGCGTTGATCAGGACGTTGATCTCGCCGCGCTCGTAGGCGGCGAGCGTCTCCGCGAGCTTCACGGGCGGCGTGCGCCCCGAGACGGCCTCGGCCTTCAGGCCCGCGGCCCGGAACTCCTGCGCCAGGTTGTAGGCGTGGTCGACGCCGGCCGCGTAGACGATGCCGGGCGTGGAACCGAAGCGGTCGCGGTAGAGGCTCGCTGCCGCCTGGTTCAAGGCCTGGTGGTCGAGGGCCGCAGCGAGGGCGCGCTCTTCGAACTCGCCGCCGACGATCGGCACGGAGTTGATCGCCGCGGCGGGCGGAACACGGAGACAGCGGAGCGGCGCGATCAGGCCGCGGCGGGCGGCGTCCGCGAGCGGGAGGTCGTCGACCGAAGCGGGAAAGACGTCCGAGACCTGCTTCGCGATCAGCTGCTCGGTCGCCGTCATGCCGATGTAGAGAGGCTCGTGGAAGGCGCGAATCGCCGCGCTCGTCTTCTCGCCGAGCGCCGTGTGCGCCTCGTCGCAGATCACGAGGTGGTATGCCGTGCGGGAGAGCTCCGTGCCGTGCCGGGCGAACCAGGCATACGTCTGGATCGTGATCGGGTTCTTGAGCGGCGGCTCGGCGCCTTGCATGATCGCGTCGGTGAAGCGGTCGCCGTAGCCCTCCGTCGTCAGGTCGCCACGGAACTGCGAGACGAGCAGGCGGCGGTGCGTGAGGATCAGGATGCCGAGGCCGCGGGCGGCCTCGACGAAGCCCGCCGCCGCGATCGTCTTGCCCGAAGCGGTGGGGTGGCGGAAGCGGTAGCGCCTGGCGGCGCCGGGGTCGGGCCCGACGAAGCCGTCGCCGCTCTCGTCCTCGACGACCCCGACGTCCTCGTCGTCCTCGTCTTCTTCGGCCTCCGCCTCGAGCTCGGCTGTCGCCGTGACCTGGCCGTTCCCGTTGCCGTTCCCGTTTTCCTCGGCCTCGCGCTGGTTGGCCGCGATCAGCTCGGTCAGCATGCCCGCGAGCGCATCGATCTGGTGTCGGCGCAGGTCTGTGCCTGCGGCGGTCGTGGGCTTGTCGGCGGCGAGGACCCGCTCGAGTCCGAGCATCAGCCCGTAGCGCACCTTCCAGCGTGGAGACGGCTCGTCACGGCCGGCTTCGATCTCGGCCAGCGCGTCGTCGAGCGCACTGCGGCGTGCGGTACCGGGGGCGAGCGCCGTCGCCGGCTCCTCGCCGGCATGGACGAACGGCTCGCCGAACCAGTCCTGGGCGCGGCGCGCGGCCGAGGCCAGGGCCTCGGCTTGTTCCGACGTTGTCGGGGTTAGTGTGGCTTCGTGCATGTGCGCAGCGCGGGAACTGCCGTGCTGCTTTTCCGTCGAGGATTTGAGCGAGCTCGTTGCAGCGAGCGGTCGAGCGTCGCTACAGCAGAGAATAGCTCAATTCTCGGACAGCTAACGATTACTGCCTGCGCAGGCCGCGAATCCGCTTGCGCGGATCCGCGGCCGCGCCAACATCCCTGAAGGCGTCCGCCTTCGGCGGCCGCGCCGCTCCCTTGTCAGCCCAGCCCTATGGCCGACGCGCTCCTCAGGCGTGAACACGGTCGCCACGTTCGGCGAAGGTCGTCCCCACCACGCGCTCCGAGACCCCGGTCTGGTCGAGGTGCCTGGTGATCCCGCCGAGGAAGAACGGGTAGCCCGCGCCGAGCAGCAGGCACGTGTCGACGTCCTTCGGTGAGTCGACGACGCCCTCGTCGAGGAGGTGCCGCGTCTCGTCGGCGAGTGCCTCGAGGACGGCCTCGTGAATCTCGTCGACCGTCTGCCGGCGCTCCTCGACCACGACGACGTCGCCGCCTTCGGCCAGGCTCTCGAGCGTGGCCGAAAGCGCAAACCGTTCGGGGTAGGCGTCGTGGAGCGTGTGCCGCACGTGGTTGGCGACGCGCGGGCCGACGAGCGCCGTCAAGACCGAGGGCGCCATCGGCACCCCGAGGCGAAGCACCGCCTCGTCGGTCTCCTCCACGGTGTTGCCGTGGTCGAGCGCGTCGGTGACGACGGCGCCGACGCGGGCAAGCAGCCGGTTGACGACAAAGGCGGGCGCGTCCTTGACGAGCACGCCCGTCTTGCGGAGCTTCTTCGTCACGTCCCAGGCGGTGGCCAGCGTTTCGTCGTCCGTGAACGGCGTGGCGACGACCTCGACGAGCGGCAGCAGGGCGACCGGGTTGAAGAAGTGCAGGCCGACGACGCGCTCGGGCGCGCGCAGATCTCGCGCCATCTCGGTCACCGAGAGAGAGGATGTGTTGGTCGCCAGCACGCACGTCTCCGAGACGACCTCCTCCAGCGCCGCCGAACACCTCCTTCTTCACCGTCAGCTCCTCGAACACGGCCTCGAGCACGAGGTCGCAGCCGGCGAAGCGCTCGTAGCCCGCGCCGCCCGAGACGATTCCGCCCAGGAAGCGGGCTTTGCCCTCCGGCAGCCTGCCCTTTGCGACCTGGCCGGCGAGGTCGCCGCGGATCGTCGCCAGCGCCTCCTCGACGCGGGCCTCGTCGACGTCCGTCAGCACGACGGGGACCTCGAGGCGGCGGAGGAAGAGCGTCGCCAGCTGCGTCGCCATCAGGCCGGCGCCGACGATGCCGACGCTCGCGACGCGCCGCGGCTTCGCGTCAGGAATGCCGACGCCTCGCTTGGCGCGGCGCTCGACGAGGTCGAACGCGTAGATCGACGCCTGCGCCTGCGGCCCGGGAAGGAGGTCGGCGAGCGCGTCCTCCTCCGCCCGGTAGCCCTCCTCGAGCGACCAGGAGGCGGCGCCTTCGATCAGGTCGAGCGCCCGGTACGGGGCGGGAGCGGCGCCGTGGACGGCGTCGTCGACCCGGGAGCGGGCACGTCGGACGACCTCGGCGACGTCGGACAGGTCGGCTTCCCCGCGTGGCGACCGGCTCGTCTCGATCGCCGCGAGGAGGAACTCGATCGACTCGTCGAGGAACTCGACCGGCTCGAGCAGCGCGTCGGCGAACCCGGCCTCGAAAGCCTGCGGCCCGGTGAGCATGCGGTTCTGGCGCAGCGGGTGCTCGACGATGAACTTCACCGCGGTCTCGGCGCCGACGAGCCGCGGGATCAGCTGCGTCCCGCCCCAGCCGGGGATCAGGCCGAGGAAGACCTCGGGGCAGGCGAAGTGCCGGACACCTGACGAGATCGTCCGGAAGTCGCAGTGGAGCGCGATCTCCACGCCGCCGCCGACGCGCGGCGCCGTTGACGGCGGCGAGCGTCGGATAGGGCAGCGCGCGGAGGCGTCCGAACAGCTGCATGGCCCGCTTCGCCGCCCTCCCGCGCGAGCTCGGGCGTGATCGAGGGGAACTGGGTCATGTCGGCCCCGGCGGCGAGGACGAACGGCTTGCCGGTGAGGACGAGCCCGCGCCAGTCGCCCGACTCGAGCTCGGGCAGGAGCCCCTGCAGCGACTCGAGCGCTGCTCGGCCGAACGTGTTCGGCTTCGTGTGGTCGGCGCCGTTGTCGATCGTGACCAGGGCGATTGGCCCGACACGCGTGGCGAGCGCGCGGAGATAGAAGGCTGTGACCGGCTCAGCCACGGTGGTGGAGCGACTCCCAGAGGACGGCCGCGCCCATCCCCATGCCGATGCAGAGCGCCGTCAGTCCGTAGCGGACGTCGGGCCGCTGGCGGGCTCCGTAGGCGAGCTGGGCGGCAAGCCTGGCGCCGGTCGCGGCGAGCGGGTGCCCGCACGCGATCGCGCCGCCGTACGGATTCAGCCGCGGATCGTCCGGCTCGACGCCCATCCCCTCGCACCAGGTCAGCACCTGGACCGCGAACGGCTCGTTCAGCTCGAAGAGCCCGATGTCGTCGATCGTCAGCGCCGGCCTGCTCGAGGACGCGCTTGGTGGCCGGCACGGGGCCGAGGCCCATCAGCTCCGGCTCGACGCCGGCGTAGGCGAAGCCGACCAGTCGGAGCGACGGCTCGAGCCCGAGCTCGGCAGCGGTCTCCTCGGCGGCGAGCAGGCACATCGCGGCGCCGTCGGTCAGCCCGGCGGAATTGCCCGCTGTGACCCGGCCACCGGCGCGGAATGGGGTCCGCAGACCGGCGAGGGCGTCCATCGTCGTGTCCGGGCGAAGGAACTCGTCACGCTCGGCCATCGTCCAGCCGGCGTCGGTGAAGACCGACATCGGCACGACGGTGTCGCGCATGACGCCGTTCTCCCAGGCGGCGGCCGCCTTGCGCTGCGAGGCGACGGCGAACGTGTCCGCGTGTTCCTTCGTCAGGTGGGGGAAGGCGTCGTGCAGGTTCTCGGCGGTCGCGCCCATCGTCACGGCGGAGGTGTCGACGAGGCGCTCGGAGACGAAGCGCGGGTTGAAGTCGACCTCCTCGCCCATCGGGTGGTGGCCCATGTGTTCCACTCCGCCCGCGAGCACGACGTCGGCAGCGCCGAGCGCTATCTCGCCGGCGCCCGTCGTGATCGCGGTCAGGGCGCCGGCGCACATCCGATCGAGGGCAAAGCCGGGCACGCTCTGCGGCAACCCGGCGAGGAGCGCCACGTCCCGGCCGAGCGTCAGGCCCTGGTCGCCCACCTGCGCAGTCGCCGCGACGACGACGTCGCCGATCCGCTCCGGTGGGACGGTCGGGTTGCGCCGCAACAGCTCACGCAGGACCTTCACTGCCATGTCGTCCGCGCGGGTGCGCCAGAACATCCCGCTTTCGCCCGCCCGACCGAATGCCGTGCGGACGCCGTCGACGAGGACGACCTCGCGGAGTGCACGCGCCACGGCGCGAGGATACTTCGCCTGTGGATTGGAACGCCGTGCTGGACGAAAAACGTGCTCGGCACGAAGCGCTCCTGGCTAGGGGCCCTCCAACGCGGCGCAGGGACCTCTGGAGTGCCGCGCTTGCAAGCGCCAACTGGGCTGCCGGACTCGCTGCACTCATGCTCGGTCGAATCAAGGAGGCTGAGTCGCTGCTCGACCGCGCGGCGGACGAGTACCGAGTCAGCGCAGACGACGCGCCGCCGGGAAGCTGGGGCCGCCCGCTGGCTGCGCTTCGCTGCCGGTTGCTTGCCGGCAACACGGACGTCGCCGTCGACGACGCCGAGCGAGTCCTCATGGAGGGAGCTGCCGAGGCGGAGAGCCCGATCGGCCGCTACGCGGCGACGCTCGCGTTGTTGACGCTCGGCCGCGACGGCGAGGCCGCGCTGCACGCCGAGGGACTGAGTGGACGCGAGGACTTCCCCGACGACGTGGCATCCGCCCTCGTCGCCCTTGCCGACGCCGACGCGCCCGCGTACGACAGGGCGGTCCGGAGCGTGCTCCGCTCGTTCGAGACGCGCGACCAGTACCTCGAGGACGTCCCGGTCGCGGACACGGTGCTCGTACTCCAGGCGCTCGCGGTCGAGCGTGGCGTCGACGCCACGCTCGAGTCGCAGCTGCTTCCGGGGGCAGGTCCCCTTGCCTAGGCTGGGGACAGATCCCGACAGGGTCTGTCCCCGAACGCGCTTTCAGGGACAGACACCTGCGGTATCTGTCCCTCGGCTACAGCTTGATCACCGGGCAGAGGAAGGACGGCCCGTCGCGGCAATCGTCATCTCGCCGGCCGCGAGAAATGCTTGCGCAGAGCCGTTCCGAACCCTGGTACGCCCGGCCGATCTCGAGCCGCGCCGTCCGCGACGCTTGCCGCACGCGGGTCAGCTCACGCAGGCCCGAGGGCCTCCTTGATCTTCTCCACCGCAACCGTCTCGTTCGGCTCGAGCCCGCCTTTCGAGTTCGCGACGTGGTCAGCGACCCCCAGGACGAGCTCCCGGTAGGCGTCCGCCTCGTCCGGTGCCTTCGTGTCGAGGATGGCGGTCGCGGAGCGCAGCGAGTCGAGCGTCTCCGTCTCGACGTCTTGCCGTGAGGCGGTGAAGCCGAACCCGGTTCCGCGGACGTTCGAGAGGTCGCGGATGAGGGCACTCTCGCTCGTCTCGCGCTGCTTGCCGAGGTACTTTGCGAGCGCCCCTGCTTCGCCGAAGCTGTCGGTGAAGTCGCGGTCGCTGACCGAGACGAGCATCCCTGCGCCCGTCACGCCCTTCTGCATCGCCTTCCACTCGTCCTCGGTGAAATCCGCCTTGGTCGCCATCGTGCCTCCTTCCGTCGTTGTCGCAATGGCGAGAATCGTTATAGCTTCGTAGCCGCAGCCCGGTCCAGCAGCGCGATCGTGCGCCGGCCCCGAACGAGGCTTGCCGTGGTCGCCGGCGACGGCTCGGCGGCGAACGCGCGCCGGACCGCTTCGGCCTTTGCCGCCCCCGTGACGAAGTAGACGAGCGTGCCCGCGGCCGCGAAGAGCGGCGGCGTCATCGTCACGCGCGCGACGAAAGGCTCCCAGCCCGCCTCGGCGGCGACCGCGCGCCGCTCGAACTCGTCGAGCGCGGGAGCGTGCGGGAAGAGCGAGGCGGTGTGCCCGTCCGGGCCGATGCCGTTCAGCGCCAGGTCTAGGACCACGTCCGTGAGCGCCTCGTCGTAGCGTCGCGCCGCCTCGGCGGCGCCCCGTTCGCCCTCGACCCGGTGCACGGCGGCGGGCGCCACCTCGAGCAGGTCGAGCAGGGTTTCCCGCACCAACCGGTAGTTCGAGCGCTCGTCGTCCGGCGGCACAGCCCGGTCGTCGCCCCACCAAACGTCCACGCTGCTCCAGTCGGGCGCCAGGGCAGCGGCGGCGCGGTAGACACGGCCGACCCTCGATCCACCGGAGAGCGCGACGTGCCCGCCCGCGCGAGCCGTCTCCGCAAGGAGCTCCGCCGCCGCGGCGGCGGGATCGTCGAGCACGTTGATCTCGACGTCGCCCAAGACCACTAGTTAGGGCTCGCCGGCCGCCAGC
This sequence comes from uncultured Actinomycetes bacterium, assembly GCA_963737565.1. GTDB lineage: Bacteria > Actinomycetota > Thermoleophilia > Gaiellales > Gaiellaceae > Gaiella. The sequence continues at coordinate 45,214 of CAVTTF010000018.1, read as the reverse complement.
TCCCGCGCGCGCACCATCGCGGCCTGGATCGCGTTCAGGAACGCGGCCCGCACGCCCGCCGACTCGAGCTCGCGAATCGCGGCGATCGTCGTGCCCCCGGGCGAGGTCACCATCTCGCGCAACTCCACCGGGTGCATTCCCTCGTCGCGGAGCTGCTTCGCGGTGCCGAGCATCGTCTGCACGACCAGCTTCGTCGAGATCTCGCGCGAAAGGCTGAGCAGGATTCCCGCCTCGATCATCGCCTCGGCGAGCAGGGCGAAGTACGCAGGCCCGGAGCCGGAAAGGGCTGTGATGGCGTCCATCAAGCGCTCGGGGACGCGGACGACACCGCCGAGGTGCAGCAGCGCCTCCTCCGCGAGCCGGAGGTGCTCCTCGCCGGCGTGCGATCCGGCGCAGAGGCCCGCGATGCCCTCGTGGACCGTGGAGGGCGTGTTCGGCATCGCGCGCACGACCGGCACGCCGGGTGCGATCTTGCCCTCGATCGCGGCGGTGGGGATCGCGGCCGCGATGGTGAGCACAGTCTGGTCGGTCGAGAGCAGGCCGCCGACTTCACCGAGGAGGGCGTCGAGATCCTGCGGCTTGACCGCGATCACGACCAGCGCCGCGCCGCTCGCCGCCTCCACGTTCGACAGCGTGGTGCGTACGCGATGTTTCTTCTTGATCTCGGCGAGATGCTCCGGCCGGCGGCCGGTGGCCACGATCTCGCGTGGCTCGCGCCAGCCCGACGAGAGCAGGCCCGAGATCAGCGCCTCGCCGATCTTGCCGGCGCCGAGAACGGCGATCCTGCGCTCGTCGACGGCCATGCCCAGGAGTTTAGGCAGCCCGCCGAGCGCGCACCCGGACGAGCCGGGCGACGTCCGCGTCGGCGCCGGGGACGAGCCCACGCTTCCAGCCGGCGAGCAGGTACACGCCCGCGAGCCCTTGCCACTCGGCGTACGGAGAGAGCAAATCGGCCGTCTCGGCCGGCTCGACCCAGCGGCCGTGCAGCGCCGACATGAGTTTGACGAGGCCGAGGTCGCCGACGAGACCGTGGTCCCAGCGGCCGAGCCCTGACAACGTGACGACTCCGCACGTCCAGGGACCGATCGTGCGCTCGCGGGACAGCCGCGCGACCACGGCCGCCGTGGAGTGTGCGCGCAGCCGCTCGAGGTCGAGCGTGCGGCAGAGGCGGACGAGGGCCGTCGCGCGCTCCATCGCGAGCCCGTGGGAGCGCAGTTCGGCAGGCGAGAAGCGGGCCAGGTCGGCCTGCTCCGGCGCGCGCGTACCGGCCGCGCGCAGGATCTGCCGCTCGATCGACCGCGCGCGGCTCGACTGGATCAGCTGACCGCACATCGCGTGCAGCAGCGCATGCGCGACGGTGGCGAGGCGGTGCGGCCGCAGGCCGGGCAGCGCTCGCACCGTCGGCCCGAGCAGCGGGTCGGTCCTGAAACGGCGGAGGAACTCCGAGTGGTCGTCGTCGAGCGCGAGCATGAAGCGGGCGCGCTCGAACGCCGCAGGGCTCGTCGCGCGGACGACGATGCGACCATCGGGCGACTGGCGCGCCGATGCCTGCTCGCCGCCCGGCAACGCGCCGTGCCACTCCGCGCCGCCGTAGTGCGAGAGCCGCAGCACGTACCGTCCACGGGGTGTGACGACGGCCTCGATCACCCTCGCGAGCATACGGGTGGCGGCCGCGGGAGGCGGTACCGTCAGCGCCGTGACGCTCGCCGACCGGGTCTCGCTCCGCTCCAGGCAACGCAAGCTCCGGCTCTTTCTCGACGAGCTGCGGCCGACTGCGGAGACGACGGTGCTCGACGTCGGCGCAGACGAGCTCGGTTTCGGCGACGCGTCCGGTTGCGCGACGATGAACTTCTTCGAGGAGCGCTACCCGTGGCCGGAGCGCATCACCGCCGTCGGACTGCACGACGGCGCGGCTTTCCGCCGCCGCTATCCGGAGGTCCGGTACGTCCGGGGAGACGCGTGCGCGCTGCCGTTTCCCGACGGCGCGTTCGACCTCTACTTCTCCAACGCGGTGATCGAGCACGTCGGCGGCGAGCAGCGCCAACGCGCATTCGTGAGCGAGGCGCTTCGCGTCGCGCGACGCGTGTTCGTGACCACACCGAACCGCTGGTTCCCGCTCGAGGTGCACACGCGGCTGCCACTCGTGCACTGGCTGCCGGAGCGAGCAGCGCATCGTGCCTACGACCTCGTGGGGAAAAGCTGGGCGAAGGACAATCACCTGCTCGGGCCAGGCGAGCTGCGCCGCCTCTTTCCGGTCCCGGTCCAGGTTCACAACCTCGGCATGACCCTCGTCGCGATCACGTGACCGGGCGCTTGCCCGTCCTCGTGCTGGCCGTGCTCGTGGTCGGCCTCGCAGTGCACAACCTGGCGATGGCGACGCTGTGGGACTGGGGCGTGCGCGGGACGGCGCTCGACGTGGTCTCGGCGTGGAAGGAGGCGCTGCTCGGGGTCGGCCTCGCAGCCGCGATCTGGCACGCCCGCCGCCTGCCGCCGTTGCAGGCCGCCGACCTCCTTGCCGCCGTCTACGCGGGCATCGTCGTCCTCTACGCGCTGATTCCGCAGGGCTGGCTGGACGGGGCGGCGACGAGTCGCGGCGAAGTGCTCGCGCTGCGCCACCACCTGACGCCGGTCGCCGCCTATGCGCTCGGCCGCCTGCTTGTCGTCTCCTCGCGCGACCGACGGTTGCTCGTCTGGTTGGCAGTGGCGGTCGGCGCGGGTCTCGCGGTCTGGGGACTGGCCGACGCCTATCTCGTCTCGCTTCAGTGGTGGCGCGACTCCGGCGTGCCCGGCTGGTATCGCGAACAGCTCGGCCTCGCCTATCGGGGCCTGTCCGGGCTGCCGGAGAACTGGGTCTTCAACACGGGCGACGAGGAGAACCCGCTCCGCCGTGTCGTCTCGACGTTCCTCAGCCCGCTGGCGACGGCGTACGTCCTCGTCGTCGTTCTGCTCCTTCTCGCCGCTCGCCGGCCGACCCGGTGGACGCTCGCTGCTGCGGCTCTCTGCTACGCCGGTCTCCTCTGGACGCACACGCGGGCCGCGCTACTGGCGCTCGCAGGCGGGCTCCTCGTGCTCGCGCTGCTGCAGCGGCGCTGGTGGCCCGTTGCCGCAGCCGTCGCGTCCCTCGTGGTCGCGGTCGGTTTCGTGAAGGCGTATCCGACGATCGGGCCGTCGACCTCCTACACCCAGGCGGAGCTCGAGTACCTGCGGGAGAACGCGCAGCGCCGGCCGGAGGTAGCGGGCGATCCGCTCTCACCGGGCGAGTCGTCGATCGCGAGCCACTGGCGAAACCTGCGCGACGGCCTGGAGACGGTCGCGCGCCATCCGCAGGGATACGGCCTCGGCAACGCCGGTGTGACCGCGAAGCGAACCGGCGTCGAGATCAAGGCCGGCGAGTCGACGTACACCGAGCTTGGAGTCGACAGCGGGTTGGCCGGCATGGCCGCGTTCGTCGCCTGGTGCGTTGCGGCGCTGCTCGCCCTGCGCCGCTGGCCGGGGCTCGCGGCCGCATTCGCCGCCGTCCTCTTCCTCGGTCTTCAGTCGGACGTGATCGGCATCCACTGGCTGGCGTTCTGCCTCTGGGCGGCCGTGGGGGTGGGGGTCACGGCTGGGACGCGGGCGGACACCGCGACCTGACCACCCCAGCTGGTCAGCCGTCGACGACGCAGCGGAAGCCGGTGTTGCCGGTCGACGAGTCGGGCGTCAGCGAGTTCCGCGCAGCAACGCGGTAGCGCCGGCAGTAGGAGTCGTGGCAGAGGTAGGAGCCGCCGCGGGTGACTCGATTCGTCCCGCTTGGCGGACCCTGCGGGTTCGTCCGCGTGTCGCGCGTGTGGAAGGTCGGGTGGAACCAGTCGGCGCACCACTCCCAGACGTTGCCGGTGACGTTGTAAAGGCCTACGCCGTTCGGCTCATAGGCATCGACCGGGCAGGTGCCGAGATGGCCGTCGGCTCCGGTGTTCTGCTGCGGGAAGACGCCCTGGAAGACGTTCATCCGGTGCTGCCCGTCAGGCTCCAGGTCGTTCCCCCAGGGGAAGACGGCTCCGTCGAGCCCTCCTCGGGCGGCGTACTCCCATTCCGCCTCGGTGGGCAACCGCGTCCCCGCCCAGGCGCAGTACGCGAGCGCGTCGTTCCAGGAGACATGCACGACGGGGTGGTCGTCGCGCCCCTCGAGTGTCGAGTGCGGGCCCTCGGGGCGGCGCCAGTCGGCGCCCTCGACCTGCCGCCACCACGGAGCGTGGGCCACGCCGCGGGTGGGCGGGAAGTCGTCGGGCAGGAACCCGCCGAAGACGAACGACCAGCCGAAGCTCTCGGCTTCGGTGACATGTCCGGTCGCAGCCACGAACTCGGCGAAGCGGGCGTTCGAGACGGCGTACGCGCCGATCCGGAACGCGTCAACGCGGACCCGCCGGATCGGGCCTTCGCCGTCGTCGGGGTAGGCCCAGCGGTCGTCGCTGCCCATCTGGAACTCGCCCGCGGGGATCGAAACCATGCCGTCGGCGCCGCCGCTCGCCTTTCGGGTCTCTGGCAGCACCGGCGGGGTCGTATCCACGCGGCCCGCGGACGGGGCACAGCAGCGGTGTTCGCCCATCTCAGCCGATAGTGTCGCGCAACTTTGGGCGAAGCGTTCTTCTGGGGTCTCGTCGCCGGTTCGTCGCTGCTGCTCGGTGGTGCGCTCGCGCTTCGGGTCGCGATCGCGCCACGGACGCTCGGCCTCGTGATGGGATTCGGCTCGGGCGTCCTGATCAGCGCCGTCGCCTATGAGCTGGCGCTCGAGGCCTTCGAGGCCTCGTCGGGAACCTGGCAGGTGGCGGGGGGCCTCTTCGCGGGCTCGCTCACGTTCTACGCCGGCGACTGGGTGATCGAGCGCATGGGCGGCGAGATGCGCAAGCACTCCGGCGGCGCACAGGCGGGCGGGTCGGCGCTCGCAATCGTGCTCGGAATCGTCCTCGACGGGATCCCGGAGTCGGCCGTGATCGGGCTCAGCCTGCTCGAGGGCGAGGGGGTCGGCGTCGCCTTCGTGATCGCCGTGTTCCTTTCCAACCTCCCCGAGTCGATCGCCGCGACGTCAGGCCTCGCGAAGAGCGGCTGGGCAGCGCGCCGGATCACGGCCCTCTGGACCGTGGTCGCCTTCGTCTCCGCCCTCGCGGCGCTCGCCGGGTACGCGCTGCTCGACGGAGCCGGCCCCGGGGCGCTCGCCTTCGTGCTCGCCTTCGCGGGTGGCGCCGTGCTGACGATGCTGGCCGACACGATGATGCCGGAGGCGTTCGAGCAGGGCGGGCGGCTGACCGGTGTCGTCACGACCCTCGGCTTTGCCCTCGCCTTCGGCCTGACGATGCTCGATTCACCAGCCAATAAAGTCGGTTGAGTGTGCCGCTGGCTCGCGTATTCGGGTGACCCGATCCCGATCGAGTGGCTGCTGCTCGCGCCCAAGCATTCGCTGATCGACCAGAGCCTGCACTCAGGTGAGGGTGCGACGACGACGAACGGCGACGGCTTCGGGCTCGGCTGGTACGGCGTCGCCGCTGAGCCCGAGCGCTGACGTGTCACACGCCGGCGTCGACACGTCTCACGTTCGGGCCTGGCGCCCCGGCGCGCGGGTCGAGCGACTCCGGGCGAGCCACAGCTACCGCATCGTCTTCCTGCTCGTTGTCGCCCTGTTCCTGTTCGTCGCCTTCGCGCCGGACGAGAGCTGGTCGCGCAGCGTCATCGTCCTGATCGAGTGCGCGCTGCTCGTCGCCGCGCTGTGGACCTCGGGCCTCTGGCAGGACCGGAGAGCGGGCGTCGTCCTGGCCGGCCTCGGAGGGGCCGTCGCGGTCGCCGAGCTCGTCACCGGTGGGGACACAGCGGCAGGCCTGATTGCGCTGCTCGAGGTCCTGCTCCTGCTCGTTGCTGTCGTCGTGATCGCGGTCGGAGTCGTCGACCAGCGCGACATCAACGCACAGTCCGTGCTGGGGGCGATCTCGATCTACGTCCTGCTCGGGATGTTCTTCGTCTTCGTCTACAGCGCGGTGGCCGCGCTCGATTCGGAGCCCTTCTTCGCGCAAGGGACTGACGGCACGCTGTCGACCCGGCACTACTTCAGCTACGTGACGCTGGCGACGCTCGGCTACGGCGATTACACGGCTGCGGGGGAGTTCGGCCGCACGGCGGCCGTGACTGAGGCGCTCATGGGCCAGCTCTATCTCGTTACGGTTGTCGCTCTGCTCGTGGGCAGGCTCACTCACAAGCGAGCCGAAGGCTGATAGGTGAGGCGATCGGGCTCATCCTCGCGGAGGTGGGCAGCGGCCGGCTGACGGTTGAGCGCCGACCGAGCAGGCTCGTAGCATCGCGGGAATGAGCGTCCGCGCAGCGCTTGCCGTTGCCAGCCTGGCAGCGTTGCTCGTTCCCGCTGCGGCCCTCGGCGCCGACGGTGCCGAGCAGCAGCTGGCCGAGAAGTACGCGCCGGTCGTCGGGCTCAAGGAGCACGAGCCGTGCGCGAGCACCGGCGAGCCCTACCGGCCGGTGCCGGTCGAGACGGTGCTCGGGCAATCGGACGTCGTGCTGCTCGGGCCTGATGGGACGGTTGCGAAGCAGGCGCCGACGGCCGCGGACCTGTACGGGAAGGGCGAGGGGTACTGGCTCGACTTCCCGGGAGACCCGCTCGACGCCGGCTGCAGCTACGAGCAGTGGTTCGACCGGATCGCCGCGGGCAAGGCGACGACGGCCTACGCGCACATCGTCGAGGAACAGGGGAAGCTCGCACTCCAGTACTGGTTCTACTACCCCTTCAACGACTGGAACAACAAGCACGAGAGCGACTGGGAGATGATCCAGCTCGTCTTCGACGCTCCCACGGCGGAGGAGGCGCTAGGCAAGACGCCTGAGCTCGTCGGCTACTCCCAGCACGAGGGAGCCGAGAGCGCGACCTGGGACGACGAGAAGCTCGAGAAGCGCGGCGGGCACCCGGTCGTCTACCCGGGCGCGGGCTCGCACGCCAACCAGTTCGTCCAGTCGCTGTATCTGGGGCACAGCGCGCAGACCGGGTTCGGCTGTGACGACACGCGTGGGCCGACCCGCTACGAGCAGGCGCAGGTCGTGGTGGTGCCGTCGGAGGCGACCGGCCCGGACGACCCGTTCGCCTGGCTCGGCTACCTCGGGCACTGGGGACAGGAGGTCTCGGGGCCGAACAGCGGGCCGACCGGCCCCACGTTCAAGGGCCAGTGGACCGAGCCGATCACCTGGGTCGACGAGGAGTGGCGGCCTGACAGCGTCCAGGTTCCGGCATCGAGCACGGTCGCGCCCACGGCAACAGGCTTCTTCTGCACGACGGTCCAGAAGGGGTCTGAGATCTACATCCGCTTCCTGCGCAACCCGTTCGCGGTGCTCGGGATCCTCGCGGCGATCGTGCTGCTCGCCGTCTGGCTCTCGCGCCGGACGAACTGGTCGCCCGCTCTCCCCACTCCGATCCGGCAGCGGCGCGACGTCGGCGAGATCTACCGATCGGGGTTCCGCGTGTATCGCCGCCGGCTCGCACTCTTCATCGGGATCGGGCTGATGGCGATCCCACTCGGAGCACTCGCAGCGATCGCGCAGAATCTCCTGTTCGGCGCGACCGGATTATCCGCCCTCACGGACGTTGCGGCTGAGGATCCCGTCGTCGGCGCGTTCGCCGCCGTGCTCTTCGGCGTGTTCACGACGTTGATCGCCGCGACGCTGGTGTATGCGGCGTCCGCCGAGGCGCTCGACCGAATCGACGACGGCGAGCAGCCCGATGCGCTCGACGCCTACCGCGGCATCCTCCCGGCGCTGATCCCGCTCGCCTGGGCGACGCTGCGCATGACGATCGTCACGGGCCTGTTGCTCGTCACGGTGATCGGGATCCCGTTCGCCATCGTCTACCTCATCCGCAAGGCCGCTCACGCTGCAGTCGATCGTGATCGAGGAGCGCGGAGCGACCTCCGGCCTGAAGCGCAGCGGCGAACTGGTGCGCGGCAGCGAGTTGCGGGTCTTCGCGATCGCCGCACTGGTGAACGGCACCGTGGCTCTCCTCGGGCCGATCATCGGGGTCGCGATGATGTTCGTCACCCCAGCGTCCCTGGGCTTGATCAATCTCGTCTCCGCGCTCGTGTACGTGTTCGTGCTACCCGCGGCCGGCATCATCATCGCACTGCTCTTCTACGACCTCCGCATCCGCAAGGAGGGCGTGCAGACAAGCCCGGAGACCGCACGCCTCGAGCGCGAGCAGCGCCCGGAGACCCCGAGAGAGGCTAGGCCCCGCGCCACAGGGCGCCTAGGCGCTGTCGTTGCCTGGATGGGCGACGCATGGGTGTTATGGTCGACCCCGCCGTCAACGGAGGGTCGAAGAGAGTGAGGGTTCCCTCGATCCATCGGGACTAACAAGTGGTCGAGCGGCGGATCATCTGCAGCACCATGTCCGTCCGGGAGCGCCAAGACACTTTGACGCGTGTTCGCGGACATGTACGAGGCCCCCAGGCGCTGCGCGCGATGGACAATCGTGCGGGAACAGTCCGTGCGCCGATGAGCGAGGCCGCCGCCCCCGATCCGTCGGCCGTCCTCCCATTCAACGATCCGTCCCGCCCCAGGCGCCTGATCAAGGTGGGCGCCTGGCTCGTGGGGGTCGTGCTCGTGATCGTCCTCCTGAACCTGCTCGGGGTCGACGTGGTCGGTTGGCTGACAGACCTCTGGCACCAGATCCAGGACGTTCCAGCCGGCTACATCGTCGCGGCGCTCGTTTTCCAGACCGGCCAGACGCTGCTTGCCGGGCTCTCCTACTTCGGGATCCTTCGAGCGGCCTATCCGGATCAGGTCGGGTTCTGGCCGATTGTGACCGCCTACGCGGTGGGCGTGTCGATGAACAACTTCCTCCCCGCGAACATCGGCACGTTCGTCACGCTGTTCATGTTCGTCGCGATCATCCCCGCCGCGACCTTCGGCGGGTCGATCGCCGCCTACCTGGTGCAGAAGATCTTCTTCACGATCGCGGGCACCTTCGTCTACCTGTACCTCTTCCTCTCGGTGCCGGGCTCGTTCGACGCGAATCTCGGAAACCTCTCGGAGCATCCGGTCGGCTCGATCGTCATCGCCGCAGGGATCGTCGTGCTGGTCGTGCTCCTCGTCAGGATCTTCTGGCGGCAGGTGAAGAAGCTGTGGCTCCAGGCCAAGCAGGGCGGCGCGATCCTCTCCCGGCCGAAGGAGTACCTGACCCGCGCGTTTCTCCCGTCGTTCCTTTCGTGGCTGTGCAAGCTCGCCGTGATCGGGATCTTCCTGGCGGCGTTCGCGATCCCGGTCACGTTCGAATCGATCATGTGGGTGACGGGGTCCGGGTCGCTGGCGAACGTGGTCTCCTTCACGCCCGGCGCGGTCGGGATCACACAGGCGACGAACGCCCTCGCGCTCGACACCTGTTGCAACGTGCCGACGGCGACCGCGATCGACTACTCGACCGCCCAGCAGCTCATCACGACCGCCTGGAACGTCATCGTCGCGCTCGTCCTCGTCGTCCTCGTGTTCGGATGGAGTGGCGGGAAGCAGCTCGTCGGACAGTCCTACGGCGATGCCAGGGTCAAGCTGGCCGAGCAGAAGGCCCAGCGGGCGGAGACGAAGCAGGAAAAGCGCGCGGAGCGGGAGCGGAGCGGACGTAGCCGCTTCGGCCGCGGGCACGGCCGTGAGGATGCGACGCGCGCCGCCGACGGCGACGAGGATCGGACCGATGGCTAGCGACGACTCCAGGGCTGCCGCATGAACGACGGCGACCGTCGGCGCGTCGAACTCCTCCTGCCGATGCGGACGGTGCTCATCGCGCTGGCCGCGCTCGGCCTCGCCGTCGCCTTCTCGGTAATCGGCGACACCTTCCTGGTCGTGTTCATCGGGATCTTCCTCGGACTCGTCTTCGAGTACCCGGTGCGCTTTGTGATGAGCAAGACACATATGTCGCGCGGCCTCGCGGCGACCGTCACGGTCATCGGCAGCGCACTCGTGGTCACACTGCTCATGCTCTTGCTGCTGGCGCCTCTCGTCGGAAGCGTCCGCGATTTCCTCCAGGAGCTCCCGACGATCGTCCAACAGCTCCGCGACTCCGACGAGCTCTCCTCGCTCGGCGACTCCGGCGCAGCGGGGAATGTCCAGGACGGCGCACAGCAGGTCTCGGTGTCGATCCCGGACGCGATCTCGCGCGTGCTCGGTATCGCAGGCTCGTTCTTTAGCGTCTTCCTCGCCGCTTTCACGATCCTCTTCATCTGCCTCTTCCTGCTCAGCGACATCGTGAATCTCAAGCGGGGGCTCGCGAGCGTTTTGATGCCCGGCGAGGAGCAGCGCTGGCTGGACGTGTGGGAGAGGGTCACGACCTCGATCTCGCGCTGGGCGATCGGGGTCGTCGTGATCTCGGTCATCGCGGGCACGACGCAGGGCGTGACCGCGTGGCTCCTGGGATCGAGCTACGCCATCGCCCTGGGCGTGATTGCGGGCCTGCTGGACATGATCCCGAACATCGGTGCGACCATCGCCGGTTTCATCCTCGTTCCGACGTTGTGGGCCGAAGAAGGTCTCACGGCGGCTCTGATCATGCTCGTCGTCGTCCTCGCGTACCAGCAGATCGAGAACAACATCCTGACGCCGAAGATCCAGGGCAAGGCGGTGAACCTCTCGGGGTTCTTCATCATCGTCGCCGTGACCCTGTTCGGCGCCCTGCTCGGTGTGCTCGGCGCGCTCACCGCGGTCCCGGTGGCCGCGACCATCCAGATCTTCGTGCAGGAGCTGACGAAGGCGCGACGCGAGCAGGTCGCGGCTGCGAAAGCGGCGCTCGAGCCTTCTGACGCGAGCGACGGCGTCATCCCCACGGCTTCTTCAGCCGGTTGAGGGAACCGCCTGCCTCAGGATTGAGACGGATGCCGCACGTACTACCGATGCTCAAGTGGCACGAGCTGGCCCGCGGACGTTGAAACGTGGGCGCGCGGCTAGCCCGTGACGAAGCCGACGTCGCCCGCCTCGGCGGGCGGGGCCCTGTCGTCCGTCACGGTCGCCGCCGCCTCCTGCTCTGCCGCTGCAGCGGCCCGTGCCTCACCCAGTTCCTGGGCGATGTGGATGGCCGCCGAGGTCAGCGGCGCGCCCAGGATGAGCCCGAGCATGCCGAAGATGCTGCCCCAGCCGATCGTCGCGATCAGGACGAGCAGCGGGTTCATTCTCAGCGTGGCGCCGAAGGCGATCGGCTGCACGATGTTCTGGAGCAGCCCGTTCGCGAGCAGGACGATCACGAGCATGATCAGGGCGGTCTGCGTGCCCTCCGAGCCCAAGCGCGATGAGCACCGCGAACGCGCCCGAGACGAACGCGCCGATGAACGGGATGTACGCCGTCACGAACGTGACGACGGCGATCGTGCCGGCCAGGGGCACGTCGAGGATGAGCGCTCCGACGCCGACGACGATCGCGTTGAACGCAGCGACGATCGAGACGTCCGTAGAAGTACCGGCGCAAGGCCTTGATCACGTTGCCGGTGATCGTCTGCGCGACGTCCCGCGGGACGCCTATGTGGCCGTCGATCCACTCGCGCGTCTTCGGGCCGTCCTTGAGCAGGAAGAAGAGGCTGAAGACCGTGAAGACGACGAAGAAGACGAGCGACGTGATCCCGCCCACGAAGCCGGCGAGGCCCGAGACGAACGTCGAGAGCGTGTCGGCCACTCCCTTGCTCGTGTTCTCATTCGCGCTCGCTGCTCCCGCCTCGTCCACGCCGGCATCCTCCAGCCAGCCCTGGATCGTGTCAGCGGCGCCGTTGACGGCCGACTTGATCTCGGACTCCTGTCCGACGATTCCGCCCACGACCAGAAGTACGATCACGACGCCGAGAGCGACGAAGCCGAGCAGGACGAGGGCCGCCCCGAGCGCTCGAGGAGCGCCCTTCCCGTGCAACCAGGTCACGAGCGGCGCCGCTACCGTGGCCAGGACGAGCCCGATGATGACCGGCACGGTGATCGTCGCAGTGAGCGCCAGCAGCCAGATGAGGCCGACGAACAGCGCCGCGATGCCCACGAGCAGCCACGCAGCGATGCCGAGGTCGCGTACCCACCGTGGCGCGGCAAACACCGCCGACATCTCGCGCAGCTGGTCCTCGCCGATGTCGATCTGGACCACCTGCGGCGGCTTCGTCTCCGCCGTGCCGCTGTCCGACCGCTTCCAGATCTTCGGAACCTTCATCGCAGGCGTGAGTCTTGCACGGCCGATGGACGGCTGGCGAGCGGCACGGCGGCCACGTCACCCGGGTGATCCGTCGCCCGAGCAGACGTCACGGCTCGCCCACGGTCATATGCTCGTTCGATGCCGGGCCGCAGCTCACCGGCTCTGAGCAGCCGTCGCCGTCGCGGGAGGGAAGGCGAGTGTCAGCCGTGAACGCTGATCCGAGCTCGACCGCACCCGCCCGCGCAGGCCTGGTCCTGATCTCGCTGATCCTCGTCGCCGCGGTCGCCAACCTGAACCTGGCCGTGGCGAACGTGGCGTTGCCGTCGATCGGCAAAGCCTTCGACGCAGGTCAGGTCAGCCTGAACCTGATCGCCGTCGGGTTCTCGCTCGGGCTGGCGGCGTCGGTGCTCTACCTCGGGGCGCTCGGCGACCGGTACGGGCGCAAGCTCATGCTCGTCCTCGGAACGGCCCTTGCGATCCCGTTCTCTCTGCTGGCCGCGTATGCCCCGTCCGACGAAGTCTTGTTCGTGGCGCGCGTCGGGGGCGGGCTCGCCGCCGGCATGGCGTACCCGACAACCCTGGCATTGATCACCGCGCTCTGGTCCGGGCCGGGGCGGACGAAGTCGATCGCGCTGTGGTCGGCACTTGGCGGCGCCATTGCCGCCCTCGGACCGCTGCTCTCCGGGTTGCTCCTCGAGCACTTCTGGTGGGGGTCGGTCTTCCTCCTGACGCTTCCGCTGGCGGTTGTCGCGCTCGTCCTGGCAGTGGTGCTGGTCCCGGCCCATGTCAACGAGACCACGGATGCGGTCGACAATCTCGGCGGGATCCTGTCCGTCGTGCTGGTCGCGGCGCTGATCCTGGCGATCAACTTCGCTCCTGTTCCGAACGAGGGAGCCCTGGTGTTGGCGCTCGCGGTGATCGCGCTCGCCGCAGGAGTCGCCTTCTATCTGCAGCAGCGCCGAGCGCCGAATCCGCTCTACGACCTGGAGGTCGCCGCGCGCCCTACCTTTTGGGTGGCTGCCTGCGCGGGCATCATCGTCTTCGGCTCACTCATGGGCGCGATGTTCGTCGGCCAGCAGTTCCTCCAGAACGTCCTCGGCTATTCCACGCTCGAAGCGGGACTTGCAATCCTGCCGGCCGCGGCGTTCATGGTGGTGGTCGCGCCGCGTTCGGCCAAGCTCGTCGAGGCCCAGGGAGCTCGGCTGACACTGCTCACGGGCTATGCCTTCTGCCTGCTCGGCTTCCTCACCATGCTCCTGCTCTGGAAGGACGACATCTCCTACTGGAAGGTGGGGCTCGGCTATGCGTTCATCGGGATCGGGGTCGGATTCGCCGGCACTCCGGCTTCGCACTCGCTCACCAGCTCCGTGCCCGTGCAGCGGGCGGGGATGGCGTCGGGGACGGCGGACCTGCAGCGTGACTTGGGCGGTGCGATCATGCAGTCGATCTTCGGGGCGTTGCTGACGGCCGGCTTCGCCTCCGCGATGGGGACAGCGATTGCCGCCTCCGGCAAGGACGTCTCGGCCAGCGTCGAGAGCCAGCTGACCAAGTCGTTCGACGGTGCCGAGGAGGTCGCCGAGCAGTACCCGCAGTACGCCGATCAGATCACGGCGGCGGCGAAGACGTCGTTCCTCGAGGGCGACCAGTGGGCGTACACGGCCGGCATCGTCGCGATCCTGCTCGGCGCGGCGCTCGTCTTCCTCCGCTTCCCGAAGCATGAGGAAGAAGAGCAACTGCTCGCCTCGTACCACACTCAGGACACCGAGAGGCGTGCCGGGGCGGCTGAAACCGGAGAGCCGGTACCGGCCGCATGATCGACGTCCTCCTCTCTCCTGTCGCTGATCAGCTACCTCGGCAGGGGGAGAACCGCGAGCGCTACCTCGGACTGAAGATCCCACACAGCCGGCCTGGCGGCTGATCCAGGCACAACCGTCCGGAGCGCAACCGCGCTGCGGCTACCCGAAGGAGGCACGACATGGCAGAGCAGGCAAGCGAGACTCCGGTCCTCGACCTGCTGGCAAGCATGACGGCGGATTCGATCGAGGCGTCGGACCTGGACGAGAGAGCGCTGATGCTCGTCCGGATCGCGGCCCTTGTCGCCGTCGATGCACCGCCGATCTCGTACTCGCTCAACCTCGGCGCAGCCGCCGAGGCGGGCGTGGACGCCGACGATGTTCGGGGCGTCCTCACCGCAGTTGCACCGATCGTCGGCACGGCGCGCATAGCGTCTGCGACCAGCAAGATCGTGCAGGCGCTCGCAATCGAGATCGAGCTCGCCGAGCTCGAGGCGGAGGCCGCGGAGTAAGCCGTAGGTCACGCAGGGGTGTGCCGGGACGCCACGCGGCGTCCCGGCACACCCCGCGTTTTCATGACGTCTTGGGCGCGTCCGAGGCGACATTTCAGAGAAGGAGTTCGAGATGATCATTGCTCTATCAGGCTGGTGGCTTGGGTCGATCCTGTTCTTCATCGTTTGGATTGCTATCGCCTTCTGGCCGGCCCGCGTTGCCGCCCGCAAAGGGCACAGCTTTTTCGGCTACTTCCTCTTCAGCCTGATCTTCTTCCCCGCCGCGCTGATCGTGGCGTACATGGTTCGGGATCGGAGGGCGATGGCGTGAGGTCGTGGCCAGGTGACCCCTCGTCGCCCCCGCTCCCTTCGCGCAGCAGGTCGCCGGAGAGCTGGCTTCGGCGGGCGATAATTCTTTGATGGCGTCGAAGGACGACGACCAGCGTTCCGGGCTGGCGGACGCGGCCGGGCGCGCCGCCTTCTTCCCCGCGCGGGCGGCCGCGCGCGTCTGGCGAGGACCCCTCGAAGAGGCGGTGGACGAGGTTCTGTCGGCGCCCGAGATCGCCCGCGTCGTCGACCGGGCGCTCGCCGGCTCGCTGCCGGAGGAACTCGCGCGCTCGCTCGTCCGCCACCGCGTGCTCGAACGCATCGTTGCCGAGCTCGCGGAAAGCGGCGAGCTGGAACGCCTCTTGACCGCCGCTCTGGGAAGCCCGCAAACACACGAGCTCACCGACCGAGTTCTCGCAAGCGACGAGACGCAAAGCGCTCTGCGCTACGTCGCCTCGAGCCCCGAACTCCGGGACGCGATCGCCCACCAGACGACGGGACTTGCCGAGGAGGTTGCCGGCGGAGTCCGTGCAGCCGCGGCGCGCCTCGACGACCGGGCCGAGCAGGTCGTGCGCCGACCGCCGCGAAGCGAGCGCCCGATCTACGGCGGGATCGCGACGCGCGCGGTCGCGCTCGCGACCGACGCAGCCGTGACGATCGTCCTCTTCATGTCGCTGGTCGGGATCGTCGCGCTGATCGCATCGCTCGTCGGGGGCCTGCGCCCGGCGTGGCTCGTCGGCGCGCTGCTCGCCTCCGGCTGGATGCTGGTCGTGGGCACCTACTTCGTCCTCTTCTGGAGCTCCGCGGGGCAGACACCCGGGATGCGGCTGCTGCGCGTGCGCGTGCGCGGCCCCGCGGGCGCCCCTCCCTCGATCGCCCGATCGCTCGTGCGCCTGGTCGGGCTCGTGCTCGCGATCGTGCCCATGTTCGCCGGCTTCGTGCCGGTGCTGTTCTCCGAGCGTCGACGGGGACTACCGGACTTCCTCGCGGGAACCGTCGTCGTTTACGACGACTCGCCCGCCTAACCGCCACGGGTCAGGAGCAGCGGGATCGTCGAGATGGCCCTGCGAACGTGAGCTGGGGATTCGGCTTCCGTCTCGGAGTTGCCTGAAGGGCAGGTCTGTGCTTCCGCTGGATCGGCGGAGAATTCACCCGGGTGATCCTCGGTCGGGCCGCTTTCACCCGAATCTGCATCCGTGTAACGATCAGCGTTCACGCGCGCGAGACAAGGGGGTAGTACATCGCTCGCAACCTCTCCGCCGAGTCCAGGCCCGTGCCTGAGACGTGATCTCGCTCGCCTCGACAACGGTCGACCTCGCACGCCTCCAGTTCGCGACCACTACGATCTACCACTTCTTCTTCGTGCCGCTGACGCTCGGGCTCGGGCCGATCGTCGCGGTCATGCAGACCATGTGGCACCGGACGCGTGACGAGCGCTGGCTGCGGCTGACGCACTTCTTCGGCACGCTCTTCTTGATCAACTTCGCGATCGGCGTCGCCACTGGCCTCGTGCAGGAGTTCCAGTTCGGGATGAACTGGTCGGTCTACTCGAAGTTCGTCGGCAACGTCTTCGGCGCGCCGCTCGCGATCGAGGGGCTGGCGGCATTCATGCTCGAGGCGACGTTCCTCGGCCTCTGGATCTTCGGCTGGGACAAGCTCTCGCCGCGCGTGCACCTGGCGACGCTCTGGATCGCCGTGGCCGGAACGTGGATGTCGGCGTTCTTCATCCTGGTCGCGAACTCGTGGATGCAGCACCCCGTCGGGTACAAGATCGTGAACGGTGAGGCGCAGCTGACGAGCGTGTGGGATCTGCTGACGAATCGCTGGGCGTTCTGGGCCTGGGGGCACACGATCTTGGCCGGGCTGACCGCGGGCGCGGCCGTTGTCTTCGGCGTCTGCTGCTGGCACTTCGTCCGGGGCCGCAACCAGGAGCTTTTCCGGCCAGCGGCGAAGCTCGCGCTGATCGTGCTCGTGCCGGTGGCGGGCTTCAACCTGTGGTTCGGAAGCCACTTCGGCATCCTCGTCACCGAGCTGCAGCCGATGAAGATCTCCGCGGCCGAGGCGCAGTGGGATACGTGCCAGCCGTGCGCGATGTCGCTGTTCCAGGTCGGCGGCTTCACCGAGAACGACCAGACACCGACTTTCTCGATCCAGATTCCGCACGCGCTTTCGTGGGTCGCGACCGGGTCGCTCGACGGCCAGGTTCAGGGTCTCACGGAGCTGAACCAGCAGTACGAGGCGATGTTCGGGCCGGGCAACTACATGCCGCCGGTGCGGACGATCTACTGGAGCATGCGCGTGATGGTCTACGCCGGCAGCCTCGTGGCGCTCGTCGCGCTCGCCGGTGCATTCTTGCTCTGGAGACGCCGGCTCGAGCGGTTGAGGTGGTTCCTCTGGCTGGCCGTCTTCACGTCGTTCCTGCCGTTCGTCGCGATGACCGCGGGGTGGATGCTGACCGAGATCGGCCGGCAGCCGTGGATCGTCCAGGGCCTGCTGAAGACGGGCGACGCGAACTCGCCCGCAGTCTCTTCGGCCATGCTCGTGTTCAGCCTCGCGGTGTTCGTCTGCCTCTACCTGCTGCTGATCGTGCTCGACATCTGGCTGATGCGACGCTACGCGAAGCTCGACCCGCCCGAGCTCGATCGCGACGAGACCGGAGACCCGATGCCTGCGATCGGATACTGAGATGGACCTCCAAGTCCTCTGGTTCTGCCTGGTCGGCTTCTTCTTCGGCGGCTACTTCGTGCTGGAGGGCTTCGACTTCGGCGTCGGGCTGCTACTCCCGTTCCTGCCGCGCAACGAGGAGGAGCGCAGCACGATGTTCCGCACGATCGGCCCCGTGTGGGACGGCAACGAGGTCTGGCTCGTGGTCGCCGGCGGCGCGATGTTCGCGGCCTTCCCGGCCTGGTACGCGACGATGTTCTCCGGCTTCTACATCGCCCTGCTGCTGCTGCTGGTGTTCCTGATCGTGCGCGTGCTCTCGTTCGAGTGGCGCGAACGGCACGAGCACTCGCGCTGGCTCGGTCTCTGGGCCTGGGCGAACACGATCGGCAGCCTCGGCGCCGCCCTGATCTGGGGTGTCGCGTTCTCGAACCTGCTGTACGGCGTGCCGATCAACTCGAGCGGCGACTTCGCCGGCAGCTTCTTGGACCTCTTCAACCCGTACACGCTGCTCGGCGGCGTCGCGGTCGTGCTGCTGTTCGCGTTCCACGGCGCGACCTACCTCACGCTGCGCACGACCGGCGAGCTGTGCCGGCGCGCCGCGTCGGCCGCAGGTCGCCTCTCGATCGCGACGGCAGTCGTCGGCGCCGGGTACCTGATCTGGACCGTCACGGTCGCGGTCGACCGCAACGACAAGGGTGTATTTCCACCGCTGCTGCCCGCGCTGATCGCGATCGCCGCACTGCTCGGCGCCGTCGTCTGTGTCCGGCTTGCCCGCAGCGGCTGGGCGTTCGTGCTCACGGCGGTCGGCGCGTTCCTCGTCGTGGCCACGATCTTTACGAGCCTCTACCCGCGCGTAATGGTCGCCAGCAACGACTTCGCCAACAGCCTCACCGTCGACAACGCCTCCTCCGCGCACTACACCCTCAAGGTGATGAGCGTCGTGGCGCTGATCGTCGCGCCGCTCGTCCTGCTCTACCAGGGCTGGACATACCGCGTCTTTCGGGCACGCGTCGGGGGCGAGGAACCGCCGACGCCGTCCCGGGCGATCACTTCTGCGAACGGGAGGTCGGCCGCATGAAGCCACACATCGTCATTCTCGGCGGCGGCTTCGCGGGCATCGGCGCGGCGCAAAAGCTGAAGAAGGCGGACGTCGACGTCGTGGTCGTGGACAAGCACGACTACCACACCTTCCAGCCGCTGCTGTACCAACTCGCGACGGGTTTGCTGGAAACCAGTGCCGTCGGACACTCGCTGCGCGACCTTGTCCACGGCCAGGACAACGCCACCGTCCACAAGGCGACGGTGACGGCCGTCGACCTCGCCAAGCGCGAGGTGCAGTTCTCGGAGATGGCGCCGCTCACCTACGACTATCTGGTTTTCGGGATCGGCGCAGAGGTCAACTTCTTCGGAACCGAAGGTGCCGCGGAGCACGCTTTTCCCATGTACACGCTCCCGGATGCCGTGCGGCTGAAGGAGCATGTGCTCGGGCGGTGGGAGGCAGCGGACAAGGATGCGGCGCTCGTCGAGGACGGGGCGCTGAACGTCGTCGTGGTCGGCGGAGGGCCGACGGGCGTCGAGACCGCCGGCGCACTGGCCGAGCTCTACCGCGCCGCTTTCGCCAAGGACTACCCGAACCTGCCGCAAGACAAGGCCCGCATCGTCCTCGTCGAGGCAGGCCCTGAAGTGTTCGCGATGTTCAAACCGAACCTCCGCGAGTACACGGAGAAGGCTCTGAGGAAACGCACCGTCGAGGTGGTGACGGGGGAGATCGTCGAGTCGATCTCGCCGACCCGCGTCACGCTCAAGTCGGGCACCGTGATCGAGGCGCACACGCTCGTCTGGGGCGCCGGCCTGCAGGGCAACCGACTCGTTCAGTCGCTCGGGCTCGACCTGCAGAAGGGAAACCGCATCGGCGTCGGTCCGGAGCTCGACGTCCCAGATCATCCCGAGCTCTACGCCGTCGGTGACATCGCCGCGATCACCGATGCGAAGACGGATCAAGTCCTCCCTCAGCTGGGGTCCGTCGCGCTGCAGTCCGGCGAGCACGTCGGCGAAACGATCGCCCGGCGCGTCGCGGGCAAGAAGACGGAACCGTTCAAGTACCACGACAAGGGCACGATGGCGACGATCGGCCGCGGCGCGGCGGTCGTTCAGATGATGGGTGGGCGGACGATGAAGGGCAAGGCGGCGCAGCTGGCCTGGGGCACCGTGCACCTCGCGCTCCTGCCGACCAACGAGGACCGTGCGAAGGCCGTCGTCGACTGGGCCGGTGCCGGGCTTACGCACCAGCGCCCCGGGCGGATCACGGTGGAAACCGAGGAGGGGGGCTGATGGCCGACGCGACTGCAGAGTTTTTCGGCGAGCTGGGCGGGCGGGGGCACGAACCGCTCTTGCAAAAGGCGTCCGGAACGCTGCGTTTCGATCTGCGCGATGGCAAAAGAATCGATCGCTGGTTCGTGGCCGTCGAGAAGGGCGACACGACCGTGACGCGCAGAAACGCCGGGGCGGACTGCGTCGTGTCGACCGACAAAGCCCTCTTCGACGGCATCGCGAGTGGTAGGACGAACGCGCTGGCGGCGATGCTGCGCGGAGCGGTGGGCGTCGAGGGCGACATCCAGCTGCTCGTGTTGTTCCAGCGGCTGTTCCCCGGGCCGCCGCGGGCCCGGAAACGGCGGCGCAGCGCCGCCACTGCGAAGAGGAAGCCATGAGCGACGGCCTCGTCAAGATCCTCGACGGCAACACCTTCGTCGTCAGCGACTCGAACGGCGACATCGAGGCCTCGTTGACCGACCCGACCGGTCTCTTCTCGTTCGACACCCGCTTCCTGTCGAAGTGGGTGCTGACCATCGACGGGCAGAGGCTGAGCGCGCTCTCGGTCGACGATCTGCAGTACTTCGAGACCCGTTTCTTCCTCGTGCCGGGAACGGGCACCGTCTACATCGACGCCAAGCTCTCGGTGATCCGCCGGCGCGCCGTGGGGAACGGCTTCCACGAGGAGTTGACGATCCTCAACCACGACGACAAGCCCGTTGACCTCGTCGTCCGCATCGACGCCGGCTGCGACTTCGCCGACCTCTTCGAGGTCAAGGATGCGCTCGCGAAGAAGGGTACGTACTCCGCGCGCGTGGAGCGAGGGCGGCTTCTGCTCGGCTACCAGCGCGAGACGTTCAGACGGGAGACGGCGATCTCCGCGACGGCTCCGGCGCGGCTCGACAAGAGCGGCCTCACCTTCCGCGCGCGCATCGAGCCCCACGGGGGCTGGACGACCGACCTGGAGGTCGTGACCGCAGCCGGAGCGGACGGGACGTACGTACGGCCGAAGTACACGCGGGGAGCGAAGCGGGCGCGGCCGAGCATGGGGCTGAGCCTGGAACGATGGCTCGCGGAAGCACCCAAACTCGAGTGCGACCAGGACGAGCTCCGCGCGACGTACCGGCGCAGCCTTGTCGACCTCGCCGCGCTGCGCTTTTCGCCACCCGTCGCCGGAGGGCGGAGCCTCCCTGCCGCCGGTCTGCCGTGGTTCATGACCATGTTCGGCCGGGACAGCATCTTCACGAGCCTGCAGGCGCTGCCGTTCACGCCGGAACTGGCGGCGGCGACCCTGCACGCCCTCGGGGACTGGCAGGGCAGCCGCGTCGACGATTTTCGCGACGAGGACCCGGGTCGGATCCTCCACGAGATGCGCTACGGGGAGATGACCGCATTCGAAGAGCGGCCGCACTCGCCCTACTACGGCTGTGCCGACGCCACGCCGCTGTACGTCGTGCTCCTCGACGAGTACGAGCGGTGGACCGGCGACACGAGACTCGTGCGCGAGCTCGAGCAGCAGGCACGGGCAGCGCTCAACTGGATCGACGAGTACGCCGACCTCATGGGGACCGGGTACATCTGGTACCAGCGGCGCAACGAGAAAACGGGCCTCGAGAACCAGTGCTGGAAGGATTCGTGGGACTCGATTTCCTACCGCGACGGGACGCTGCCCGGCTTCCCGCGGGCGACGTGCGAGCTCCAGGGCTACGCCTACGACGCGAAGGTGCGCGGCGCCCGCCTGGCGCGCCTCGTCTGGAAGGACCCGACGCTCGCCGACAGGCTCGAGAAGGAGGCCGCCGACCTCAAGCGCCGCTTCAACCGCGACTTCTGGGTCTCGGACGGCGAGTACTTCGCTCTCGCGCTCGACACGGAGGGCAACCAGGTGGATGCCCTTGCCTCGAACAACGGCCACCTGCTCTGGAGCGGCATCGTGGACAAGTCCAAAGCCAAAGCGGTTGCGGCACAGCTCATGGGACCCAGGCTCTTCTCCGGGTGGGGCGTTCGTACGCTGGCCGAGGGCGAGGGGCGTTACAACCCGATTGGCTACCACGTCGGCACGGTCTGGCCGTTCGACAACTCGTTCATCGCCTGGGGTCTGCGGCGGTACGGGTTCAAGGATGAGGCGGCGCAGGTCGCCGCCGGGATTCTCGACGCGGCCGAGTTCTTCGACGGTCGCCTGCCGGAGGCGTTCGGGGGCTACGGCCGTGAGGTGACGAAGTACCCGGTGCAGTACCCGACGGCCTGCAGCCCGCAGGCCTGGTCGACGGGCACTCCGCTGCTGCTGCTGCGAACGATGCTCGGCCTCGAGCCGCTCGGAGACCACCTCGTCGTCGATCCGGCGCTGGCCACAGGCATCGGTCGTCTCGAGCTGCTCGACATCCCCGGGCGCTGGGGCCGAATCGACGCTTTCGGCCGTGGGCGCGTCGATGTCGAGCAGCGACCCGGACGCGGGCGCTCCGGACCAAAAAATCGTCAGCGATCGAAACGGGAGGTGCGGAAGTGAGCATTACCGAGGCTCCAAAGACCACACGAGCAGCGCAGGGCGCGGAGCAGCCGCCGGCTGATGTCTTGGTCGTGTTCGGGATCACCGGCGACCTGGCGAAGGTGATGACCTTCCGTTCGCTCTACCGGCTTGGAGCAGCGAGGGCTGCTCGATTGCCCGATCGTTGGTGTCGCCGTGGACGATTGGACGGTCGACCAGCTCCGCGAACGCGCCCGCGAGTC
The DNA here is from genome assembly GCA_963737565.1 of uncultured Actinomycetes bacterium. Taxonomy (GTDB): domain Bacteria; phylum Actinomycetota; class Thermoleophilia; order Gaiellales; family Gaiellaceae; genus Gaiella. Next base: position 22,739 of record CAVTTF010000018.1, on the reverse strand, counting down.
GATCGTGGGAACCGGCGAGTCGCTCGATGAAAAGGTCTTCGACCGGCTCGCGAGTCGATTCTCGTACGTGTCGGGCGACTTCACCGACGGGTCGATGTACGAGCGCGTCGGCGAGGCGCTAGCCGGGGCAAGCACGCCCGTCTTCTACCTCGAGATTCCGCCCTTCCTCTTCGGCACGGTCGTCAAGGGCCTGGCGGAGGCCGGCCTGACGAAGACCGCCCGGGTGGTCGTCGAGAAGCCGTTCGGACACGATCTCGCGTCCGCCCGCGAGCTCGCCGACGAGCTCCACCAGTACATCGACGAGTCGCAGCTGCTCCGAATCGACCACTACCTGGGGAAGATGGGCATCGAGGAGATCCTCTACCTCCGGTTCGCGAACACGATGCTCGAGCCGGTCTGGAACAGGAACTACGTCGAGTGCGTCCAGATCACGATGGCGGAGGACTTCGGCGTCGAGGACCGCGGCCACTTCTACGACCCGGTCGGCGGGCTGCGTGACGTCGTCGTCAACCATCTGATGCAGGTCGTCGGGGCGACCGCGATGGAGCCCCCCGCAGGGGGCGACCCCGAAACGATCAAGGACGCGCTCGTCGCAGCGTTCAAAGGTGTCGCCGCCGCGGACCCGGCCCACTACGTGCGGGGCCAGTACGACGGCTACCTCGAGATCGACGGCGTGGCTCCCGACTCGACCACCGAGACCTACGCTGCTCTTCGCCTCGAGATCGACAGCTGGCGCTGGTCGGGCGTGCCCTTCTTCATCCGCACGGGCAAGCGCCTGCCGGTGACGCAGACGGAGCTGCGGCTGGTCTTCAAGCATCCGCCGCGGCTCGGTTTCGGCGTCCTCGACCGAAGTCCGGAGCCGAATCAGCTCGTGGTCAAGCTCGATCCCGACGACGGGCGTCCAGTTCACCCTCGACGCGCGCCGCGCCGACGCGGCGGGTGCGGGAGCGATCACGCTCGACATGGAGTTCGCCGCCGAGGGCGGTGAGGGTGCGACGCCCTACGAGGTGCTGCTCCACGCGGCGATGGTCGGCCAGACCACGCGCTTCACGCGTCAGGACGGCGTCGAGGAGACCTGGCGGATCATGCAGCCGCTGCTCGATGCGCCGCCTCCAGTTCACGCGTATGTCCCCGGGTCGTGGGGCCCCGAGGCTGCCGACGCGCTGGTCGCGGGGCACGGCCGCTGGCACGGGCCCTGGATCGCATCATGAGCACGGCCAAGGAGACCGAGCGGCAGCCGCAGAGCGCCGCCGCGCCCGTCACCGTTCCCGCCGATCGCGGACTACGCGTTCCTCTCGAACTGCCACACGGGCGCGCTCGTCGCGCCCGACGGGGCAATCGACTGGCTCTGCGTGCCGGCCTTCGACTCGCCGAGCGTCTTCGGCAGCCTGCTCGACCGCGGGGCGGGGTCGTTCCGCCTCGCGCCGTACAACATCAACCACCCGACCTTGCGTGTGTACGAGCCCGGGACCAACGTGCTCGTGACGACGTGGAAGACGCCCGGCGGCTGGGTCGTCGTCCGCGACGCGCTGACGATGGGCCCGACGGAGCGCGAGGACTCGGTCACGCCGCACACGAGGCCGCCGGCCGACGACGACGCCGACCACGTGCTCGTCCGCACGGTCGAATGCATCGACGGCCGCGTCGAGGTCGAGCTCGTCTGCGAGCCGGTCTTCGACTACGGGCGCGCGCCCGCCGAGTGGTCGCTCGTCGACGGCGGGCGCCACGCCGCCGAAGCGACCGGCGGCGGCCAGACGATGCGGCTCGTCTCCGATCTCGCGCTCGGGATCGAGGGCAACCGCGTCCGCGCCCGGCACGTGCTCGAGCAGGGCGATCGCGCCTACTGCGCGCTCTCCTGGGCCGAAGGGTTCGAGGCGCCCGCGGACGTCGATGACGCCCAGCGGCGGATCGAGGCGACGACGCGCTACTGGCGCGCCTGGCTCAGCCGAGCGCGAATCCCCGACCACCGTTTCCGCGACCCGATCCAGCGCTCCGCGCTCGCGATCAAAGGTCTGACCTACATGCCCACGGGCGCCACCGTCGCTGCGCTGACGACGTCGCTGCCCGAGACTCCCGGCGGCGAGCGCAACTGGGACTACCGCTACACGTGGATGCGCGACACCACCTTCACACTGCAGGCGCTGCACTGGCTCAACCTCGACTGGGAGGCGGACGAGTTCATGCAGTTCGTCGCCGACGTCGAGGCCACGGAGGACGGGTCGCTGCAGATCATGTACGGCATCGACGGGCGGCGCGATCTGACCGAGTCGACGCTCGACCACCTCTCGGGATACGCCGGCGCGCAACCCGTTCGGATCGGGAACGGTGCTTACGACCAGCGTCAAAACGACGTCTTCGGGGCAGTACTCGACTCGATCCTCCTGCACTCCCGGCAGGCGCAGCGGCTGCCCCGGCGCCTGTGGCCGATCGTGCAGTCACAGGCCGAGTGCGCGACGAAGGTCTGGCGCGAGCCCGACCAGGGGATCTGGGAGGCCCGCGGGGACCCGCAGCACTACGTCTCCTCGAAGCTGATGTGCTGGGTCGCGCTCGACCGGGCAGCGAGGCTGGCCGAGATCCAGGGGGTGCCGGAACAGGTGGCCTCCTGGCAGGCGACGGCGGACGAGATCCGCGCCGACATCCTCGAGCATGGCGTCAGCGAGGCTGGTGTGCTTCGCCAGCACTACGCGACGGACGCGCTCGACGCCTCGGTGCTGCTGGCGGCGATCTTCGACTTCCTGCCCGGTGACGACGAGCGGCTGCGGGCGACCGTCCAGGCGATCCAGTCCGACCTGACCGAGAACGGCTTCGTCCTTCGCTACCACACGGACGAGACCGACGACGGCCTCTCCGGCAAGGAGGGGACGTTCCTGATCTGCTCGTTCTGGCTCGTGTCGGCCCTTGCCATCGTCGGCGAGCTCCAGCAGGCACGCGACCTGATGGAGCGACTGCTGCGGATCGGCTCGCCGCTCGGCCTCTACGCCGAGGAGTTCGACGCCGACACCGGGCGGCACCTCGGCAACTTCCCGCAGGCGTTCTCGCACCTGGCGCTTCTCGAGGCGGCCGCGCGAATCATCGTCCCGGAGATGCTCGCCCAGTACTGACTCGCACGAACGAGCCCGGCATAGGAGGAACAGTGGACCACTACGACGTAATCGTCATCGGCACCGGCGCGGGCGGCGGCACGCTCGCCCGGCACCTCGCTCCTTCAGGCAAGCGAATCCTGCTGCTCGAGCGCGGCGACTGGCTCCCGCGCGAGCCGCAGAACTGGTCGGACCAGGACGTGTTCGTGGACAACCGCTACGTCTCGCCGGACACGTGGTACGACGCGAGCGGCAAGCCCTTCCAGCCCGGGTCCACTACTTCGTCGGTGGAGCGACGAAGCTCTACGGCGCCGCGCTCTACCGGCTGCGCAAGGAGGACTTCGGCGAGCTTCGCCACCACGACGGGATCTCGCCGGCGTGGCCGATCCCGTACGACGAGCTGGAGCCGTACTACACGCTCGCGGAGCAGCTCTACCAGGTGCACGGCGCGCGTGGCGAGGATCCGACCGAGCCGCCCGCGAGCGCGCCCTATCCACATCCGGCGGTCTCGCACGAGCCGCGGATCCAACAGCTCGCCGATGACCTGGCGGCGGCGGGCTACCACCCCTTCCACGCCCCGTGCGGAATCATGCTCGACGAGTCGAACCCGCCGTTCTCGACCTGCATCCGCTGTGCGACCTGCGACGGCTTCCCGTGCCTCGTGCACGCGAAGTCCGACGCCGAGGTGCTCGGCGTTCGGCCGGCCCTCGAGCACCCGAACGTGACGCTTCGGACGAACGCGAAGGTCGTCAGGCTCGAGACGAACGGGGAAGGCACCGCCGTCACCGAGGTGGTCGTCGAGCGGGACGGGGCCGAGGAGCGGTTCGCCGGCGACGTCGTCGTCGTCGCGTGCGGCGCGGCCAACACGGCCAAGCTGCTCCTGCAGTCGGCGAACGAGAAGCACCCGAACGGCCTCGCCAACGGCTCCGACCAGGTCGGCCGCAACTACATGTTCCACGACTCGACCGCGGTGCTCGCGCTCTCGCGTGAGGAGAACCTGACCGCCTATCAGAAGACGCTCGGTCTCAACGACTTCTACTTCGGCTCGGACGACTTCGAGTATCCGCTGGGGAACGTCCAGATGGTCGGCAAGTCGACGGCCGCGATGTTCCGCGGCGAGCGACCGCGGGACACGAAGCTCGCGCCCGAGTGGACGCTCGAGCGGATGGCGAGCCACGCGATCGACTTCTGGCTCTCGACCGAGGACCTCCCGCAGCCCGACAACCGGGTCACGGTCGACCGCGACGGCAAGCTCACGCTCACCTACACGGAGACGAACGCGGAGGCCAAGAAGCGGCTGTACGAGAAGGTCAAGTCGATGCTCGGGCAGCTCGACATGAACCCGGGCCACCTCATCCACCGCTTCGCGTACATGAAGAACGACATCCCGGTGGCGGGGTGCGCCCATCAGGCCGGGACGTGCCGGTTCGGGACGGATCCCGCGACATCGGTGCTCGACGTGAACTGCAAGGCGCACGAGGTCGACAACCTGTACGTCGTCGACACGAGCGTCTTCCCGAGCATCGGCGCCGTCAACCCGGCGCTCACCGCGATGGCGAACTCGCTCCGCGTCGGCGACCACCTGCTCGAGCGGCTGGCGTAGATTCGGGAGCGGGCCGGCGTCGGTGACCTCTCCCTCCGGCGAGCAGATCGAGATTGCGCTCGGAGACCAGCGTGCAGTCGTAGTCGAGGTCGGCGGCGGCCTCCGCGACGTACTCCGATCGGGGGTCGCGAGCTCCTCGACGGGTACGAGGTCGACGAGATGAGCACCTCCGGCCGGGGGCAGGTGCTGCTCCCCTGGCCCAACCGGCTCGAGGATGGGAGCTACGAGTTCGAGGGGCGCCGGCACCAGCTTCCGCTCAACGAGACGGAGCATCGCAACGCGATCCACGGCCTCGTCCGCTGGGCGGCCTGGTCCGTCGGTGAGCGCGAGCCGAACCGGGTCGTGCTGGAGCACGAGCTCCACCCCCAGCCGGGCTACCCGTTCTCGCTCGCGCTCAGCATCGAGTACCTCCTCTCGGAGGACGGCCTTCGCGTCCGGACGACGGCGACGAACGTCGGGCCGCAGCCTGCCCCTACGGCAGCGGGGCGCACCCGTACCTGACCGTTGGCACTGCGATCGTCGACCCTGTGCTCCTGCGCGTGCCGGGGCGAACCGTCGTCGCAGTGCGACGAGCGCGGCCTGCCGACCGGCACCATCGACCGTCGAGGGCACGGACTACGACTTCCGGCAGTCACGGCCGATCGGGGCGACAAAGCTCGACAACGCCTTCACCGACCTCGAGCGGGACGAGGACGGCCTTGCCCGCGTCGAGCTGCGAAACCCGGACGACGGCCGAGCGCTCACGCTCTGGGTCGACGCAACCTATCCCTACCTGATGGTGTTCACGGGAGATCCGCTTCCGGACGTCAACCGACGCAGCCTTGCCGTCGAGCCGATGACGTGCCCGCCGAACGCGTTCCGGACCGGGGAGGCGCTGACCAGGCTGGAGCCGGGCGCATCGATCACGAGCTCCTGGGGCCTCAGCCCGTCCGAGTAATGCGCGCTCTCGACCCGCGGTTGCTTCGGCGTGCGCGATCGGTGCGCCTTCTCCTCGGCCTCGACATCGCGATCGGCGTCGGCATGGCCGTGCTCGTGCTCCTGCAGGCGACCCTCCTCGCGCGCGTGGTCGCCCGCGCCTTCGACGGCGCGTCGCTGCGCGCGGTCGCGGCCGGTCTCGTCCTGCTCGCCCTCGCGTTCGCCGCGCGGGGCGTGCTCGCCTGGTGGTTCGAGGTGGCCGGGCGGCGCGCGGCTTCGACGGTGCTGTCGGAGCTCCGCCTCGCGCTGGTCGAGCGGCGCCTTCGGTCCCAGCCGGCTGCGCTGGACGGGGTGGATGGCGGCGAGATCGTGGCCGCCTCCGTGCAGGGCGTCGAAGGGCTGGAGGCGTACTTCGGGCGGTACCTGCCGCAGCTCGTGCTCGCCTGCATCGTCCCGGTCTTCGTCCTCGTCTTCGTCGCGGCCATCGACGCCGCGTCGGCGCTGGTGATGCTGCTCACGCTCCCGCTCGTGCCGGTGTTCATGTGGCTGATCGGCCGCTACACCGAGGAGCGCACGCGGGAGCGCTGGCAGGCGCTGCGGTTGCTGTCGACGCACTTCCTCGACGTCGTGCGCGGGCTGCCGACGCTTCGCGCCTTCAACCGGGGCGCGCCCAGGCGGCGACGATCGCCGACGTGAGCGAGCGGTACCGGCGGGCGACGATGGGGACGCTCCGCGTCAGCTTCCTCTCGGGGTCGGTGCTCGAGCTGGCGGCCACGCTCGGCGTCGCTCTCGTCGCCGTCACGGTCGGCGTTCGCCTCGTGGGCGGCGGCCTTGGGCTGCAGGCCGGTCTGACAGTGCTCGTCCTCGCTCCCGAGCTGTATCAGCCCCTGCGTCGTCTCGGCGCCGAGTTCCACGCGAGCGCCGAGGGCGCCGCCGTCGCCGAGAGGATGTTCGCGCTCCTTGATGCGACGCCCGACGTCGGCGGGCGCGGCGGGCGGATTGCCCCGACCCCGCCGAGGCGCCCGTGCTCTTCCAGAGCGTCTCGTTTGCCTACCCGGCGCGGCCTGGGCTCGTCCTCGACGGTCTCGAGCTCGAACTCGGGCCGAGCGAGACGGTGGCGCTCGTGGGCACGAGCGGCGCGGGCAAGAGCACCGTCGCGGGGCTGCTCCTGCGGCTGCTCGAGCCGACGGCGGGTCGAATCAGCGTCGGCGGGATCGATCTCGCCGAGACCGAGTTCAGGTATGGCGTCGTGGCCTCGCGTGGGTGCCGCAGCGTCCGGCGCTGCTTCGCGGCACGATCGCCGACAACATTCGGCTCGGCGATTCGTCGGCCTCGGACGAGCGAGTGCGGCAGGCTGCGGCGCTCGCCGGCGCCGACACTTTCGTCCCGTGTTCTCCCGCGAGGGTACGAGACGCTCGTCGGCGACGGCGGGCGGGCGCTGTCGGCAGGCGAGCGTCGTCGGATCGCGCTTGCCAGGGCCTTCCTCCGCGACGCGCGCCCTGGTCATTCTCGACGAGCCGACGGCCGACCTCGACCCGGAGAGCGCCGAGCTCGTCAACGACGCAATCGCGCGACTGCGTGCCGGTCGCACCGTCCTCCTGATCGCGCATCGGCGCGAGCTCGACGGAATGCGCCGACCGGGTGGTCGTGCTCGAAGGCGGCAAAGCGGTCGTTCCTGTCACGAGCGAGGCGGCATGAACGCGTGACGGCCACCCTCCGGCGGCTTCTCATGCTCGCGCGCGCTTCGCGCCCGCGCCTGGCGCTCGCCATCATGCTCGGGGCGCTGACCGTGGCCTTCGGCGTCGGCCTGATGGCGAGCGCCGGCTATCTGATCTCGCGCGCCGCCGAGCAGCCGGAGATCCTGTCGCTGACAGTGGCGATCGTCGCCGTGCGCTTCTTCGCGCTCGCCCGTCCGATCGCCCGCTACCTCGAGCGGCTCGTCTCGCACGACCTCGCCTTTCGCGTTCTGGGCCGCATTCGCGTCCACGTCTACGAGCGGATCGAGCCGCTGGCGCCGGCGCAGCTCGAGGGCTACCGGCAGGGCGACCTGCTCTCGCGGATGGTCGCCGACGTCGACGCGCTCCAGAACCTGCACCTGCGCGGCGTCGGCCCGCCGCTCGTCGCCGCCGCTGCCGGCGCGATCTCGGTCACCCTCGCCGCCGCTCTTCCTTCCCGCGGCCGGGTTGATTCTCGCTGTCGGTCTCCTCCTCGGAGGCGTGGCCGTTCCTGCGGCGGCGGGCGTGCTCGGCCGCCGAGCGGGTGAACGCCAAGCGGCGGCACGGGGGGAGCTCTCGGCCGAGCTCGTCGAGCTCTTGAGGGCCGCGCCCGAGCTCGTCATCTACGGCCGCGAAGACGAACGAGCTGGGCCGGGTGCGCGCCGCGGATTCGAGCGCTGGTGCGGGTCGCGCGCCGTGACGCCTTCGCGGCCGGTGTCGGCGACGGCCTCGGACTCCTAGTCACCGGAGTCACGGTCGTCGGTGTTCTCGCAGTCTCGGTTCAGGCGCACGCTGCCGGCGAGCTCGATCGCGTGCTGATCGCGATGCTTGCCCTGCTGGCGCTCGCCTCGTTCGAGGGTGTGCAGCCCCTCGCAGCGGCGGCGCGCGAGTTGTCGGCGACACTCGCCGCAGGCAGGCGAGTGCTCGAGCTCGTCGACCGGGAGCCCGAGGTGGTCGATCCCGTCGGAGCCGGCGGCGGCGCCCGACGTCGGGTCTGGCGGTCGCGCTCGAGGGCGTTCGCGCGCGGTATCGGCCCGACGAGTCTTCCCGCGCTCGACGGCTTCAGCATCCGGCTCGAGCCCGGGCAGCGCGTCGCGCTCGTCGGGCCGAGCGGAGCTGGGAAGACGACGGTCGTCAACCTGCTGCTTCGCTTCCTCGATCCCGAGGCGGGGCGCGTGACGCTCGCCGGGCCGGGACATCCGCGAGTACCGCCAGGAGGACGTCCGCCGCCTGATCGCCGTCGCCGGCCAGGACTCGCACCTCTTCTCGGCGAGCATCCGCGACAACGTGGGGCTCGCCCGGCCAGATGCCGATCGCGAAGAGATCGAGCAAGCATTGCGGCGGGCGCGGATCTGGGACTGGATCGGGTCACTCCCGCAGGGCTGGGACACCCTCGTGGGCGAAGAGGGCCGCGAGCTCTCGGGCGGCCAGCGGCAGCGGATCACGATCGCCCGTGCGCTCCTCGCGGACGCGCCCGTCCTCGTGCTCGACGAGCCGACCGCACACCTCGACCCGGCGACCGCGGAGGAGCTGCTGCAGGACGTCCTGGCAGCCGCCGACGACAGATCGGTGCTTCTGATCACCCACCGACCCGAGGGTTTGGATCTCGTGGACGAGGTTGTTGTCCTCGGTGACGCGGCGCGGGTGTAAACGGGCCCGCTGCGCTCCTCGGCCACAACGGGGAGGCCGTCGCGCACGACTCCGCGCGACGGCCTCGATTCGGGAGAGCCCGTTAGCGGGCGGTGTCGATCTCGGCCTGGCTCTCGCTCCAGCGCGCGGTCAGCGCGTAGAGCACGATCACATTGAGTGCCACCACGGTCAGTGACCAGAGCGGGTACTGGCTGTTGCCGAGGAACCCGAGCTGGATGATGAAGTTCAGGGCGACGACCACGATCGTGAACCAGCGCGCCCATCCCAGCCCGGCAAGCAAGCCGAGACCTCCGACAGCGAGCAGCGCACCCCAGAGCAGCATCGTCCAGCCCCAGCCCGTCAGGTCCAAGACGATGAAGCCGGACCCAGTGGGGACGTAGTACTCGTCGTCGAACAGGGCGATCAGGCCCTGAAAGAAGTCGATCCCGCCGACGATCAGCATCAGAATGCCGGCGAAGCCGATCCACCCTGCCATGCTCTTGGAACTCATCTCTACCTCCCTCTCGGAAACGTAAAGCCGCGTCTGAAGGGCTAACGCTGCCCTTCGCGTCTGTGCGGCGGCGGATTCGCTTTTTCGTCTGTACGGCGTCGGATTCCCTGTAACAGTCGCACGTTGTTGCCGGGGACGCAATCAGCGGATCCGGTTGTGGCAACGCTTGCGGCCGTCACCATCGGCACGGACGTGGGCATCTTCGATGAGGATCTGCTCAGTGCGACGCTTGTCGTCGTCCTCGTGACGGTGGTCATCGCCGGCGTCGTAACGCGGATGGAACGCGTGCGCTCGAGTCGACCGCCGGGGACTGTTCCGCCGTCCAGGCGGCGTTAGGCGCTACGTCGTCGTGGACGTCAGACTCGTGCTACTCACGCTGGCCGCGGCGCCCAAGCGGCACTGGCCCCGTGTGACATACTCGGCCGTCGGCGGCTTCGCTCGGAAGGCGCGTGCGTGGTACGCCGACATCGCTACCGAGGGAGCAGATTGTGCGCGCCGTAGACGTAAGAGGCCGCAAGCGCCGGCCGCCTCCGGAAGGCCGAGAAGCGCGATGACCGAAGACGGCGGAGCCCCAGAGCAACGAGGGCTGTCGCGGACACGCCTGATCGGCGCGCGCGTGCTGACCGTTCTGGCGATCCTGCTCGCGCTCGTGGGGATGCTCGCGTACTACGTCGCGCACACCGCGCTCGACGAGGCCGGGTTCGAGACGGTCTCGCGGAACATGATCGAAAACGACGCGATCCGAACGCAGGTTGCGAACACCGCGGTTGACCAGCTGTATGCGAATGTCGACGTCGAGGCGGCTATCGCGGAGCGACTGCCGCCGGCACAGAAGGGATTGGCCCCCGTTCTGGCGGGTCTGTCGCGCTCTGGCGCAGATCAGGCAGCGGTCGCCGCCCTCGAGCGGCCGCGAGTGCAGACGGCTTGGGTGGAGGTGACGACCGCCACGCAGCGCCAACTGGTGCGGCTCCTGGACGACAAGTCGAAGTTCCAGACCGAGGGCGGGAAGGTCGTGCTCGACCTCCGTCCGATCATCATCCAGATCGGTGACCAGGTGGCCGTGATCGGACGGGTGGCCGAGAAGCTGCCTGACTCCGCCGGGAAGATCACGATCGTCGACGAGAGCCAACTGGAGACCGCCCAGACGATCACGCGGATCCTGCGCACGGTCGCCAACTGGATGTGGCTTGTCGCAATTGCTGTCGCAGCAATCGCAATCTGGCTGGCCCGCGGACGTCGCAGGCTCGAGCTCCGCGCCCTCGGGATCGGCGTCCTCCTGGTTGGGCTCCTGATGCTTGCCGTGCGCCGCGCCGCGGGCGGCTATCTCGTCGACCAACTCGCCAAGGACGACAGCGTCAAGCCGGCGGCACAAGACGCATGGAGCATCCTTACCCAGACCCTCGCCGACCGCGCCTGGGTCTGGATCACCCTCGGTGTCGTAACGCTGCTGGGAGTCTGGTTTGTCGGCGATACCGGTCTCGCCCGCCGGGCGCGCCGCGCCGCGGAGCCCGTCCTGCAGAACCGCCTGGCGACCTACGCCATCGTCGCGGGCTCCGTGCTCGTGCTCGCGCTCATCGCTCCGCTCTTCGCCCGCGGCTGGGCGACGACGCTCCTCTTGTTCGCCCTTGTCGTCGTCGGTATCGAAGTCGTCCGGAACATCGTCCAGCGAGAAGCACAGCAGTAACGTTGAGCGGCTAAAGAACGATGGTCGGCGTCCTCCGACTCCGACTCCATAGTTACCCGGGCCAATGAACCTGCTGTGGGCGGTCCTGATCCTCGCGTGTGCTGTCGCGGTCGCGGTCGGCGCGATGTTGTTCGTGCGGAGGAAGGCGCCCGAGGGCAGTTACTTCGAGGATGGTGACCGGGCGTCGGGCGTCTTTGGGGTCCTGGCGACGGGTTTCGCGATCTTCGCGGGGTTCGTCATCTTCCTGGCTTTCACGAGCTACGACCAGTCTCGGAGCGGCGCGGAGGCCGAGGCACTTGTGGTCGTACAGCAATTCGAGACGGCGCAGTTTCTGCCGGTCAACGTCCGCGACCGCCTGACGGGGGAGCTGATCTGCTACGGCCGCTCGGTCGTCAACCAGGAGTGGCCGAGCATGCAGGACGGAACGGTCGGCGACGCGATCAACCCTTGGGGCGTCGCTCTCTTCACGAGCCTCAAGCTTGCCAGGCCAACGACTTCCACGGAGGACGCCGCCTACGGGAAGTGGCTCGATCAGACCTCGGATCGCGAGGAGGCGCGTCGCGACCGTGTCCACGGTGCCGCCGGCATCATTCCGAACTCGATCTGGCTCGTTCTCTTCTTCACGGCGGGCATCGTGTTCGCGTTCATGCTGTTTTTCGCGGACAGCGCCGAGCGTGCCAAGTCGCAGGCGATGCTGATCGGCTCGGCGACAGCGGTCGTCACCGCGACGCTGCTCGCGATCCACGCGCTCGACAACCCTTACCGGCCAGGTGTGGGGAGTCTGCGCCCCGTGGCGATGGAGCGTTCGCTCGTGCTGCTCGACCAAGCGCGAGAGGTCGTGAACGACACCGCTCCTCTCCCCTGTGATGAAGAAGGAGCACCGTCGTGACGCACCGCGACGAAGTACTCGAAGTACTCGCGACGGTCCTGCTCGCGGTCGCTGCCGTTGCAACCGCCTGGAGCGGCTACCAGGCAACACGCTGGAACGGCGAGCAGGCGAAGGCCTCGGCCACCACCAACAAGATCAGGATCGAAGCGGCCCGCGCGCAAGGGCTCTCCCAGGCGCAGACGCAGATCGACGTCGCCACCTTCACTCAGTGGGTCGACGCCTACGCGCTCCGTAGGACGGAGCTCGCGGACTTCTACTTCAAGCGCTTCCGCAAGGAGTTCCGGCCAGCTGTCGACGCCTGGCTCGCAACCAGGCCGCTCAAGAACCCGAACGCACCGCTGACTCCATTTGCGATGCCCCAGTACAAACTCGCCGCGACGGCCGAGGCGCAACGACTGGACGCCGAGGCCGAGCTGTCGTCCGCGACAGTACGGCGCAACATCCAGCGGGCATCGAACTACATCCTCGGCGTCGTCCTTTTCTCCGTCTCGCTCTTCTTCGCGGGCATGAGCACCAAGCTCAGCGACACCCGCCTCCGAAAGGTCACTCTCGCGCTCGGCTACGTCGTCTTTCTCGGTACGTTGATCTGGATCGCGACATCCCCGGTGAGCTTCGCCGTCTGAGCCCGGACCGGTTCAGGAACTCACGCGGACCGATCACCCGGGGTGAGTAATCGGCGGGCGACTAGCCCGTATCCTCGACGGAGTCGAGCAGGCCGAGGGCAGCCGCCCGGCGTACGGCGTCGTCGCGGGAGCTGACGCCCAGCTTGCGGTACAGACGTCGCGTATGGGTTTTCACGGTGTTGAGGGACAGGTAGAGCTGCAGGCCGATCTCGCGCTGCGAGAGGTCCGACGCGAGCAGCCGGAGCACGGCGAGTTCTGCCTCACTCGGCGCGTCGACATGCCCATCGGTCAACACCGCCGCTTCCGCGATCCTGCGCTCGACGCTCATGGCCAGCTCGGGCAGCCGACCGGCGTCGGTGAAGCCGGTGATCGCCTCGCGCGCCTGCTCGAGGTCGGCCGAGGCGCGTGTGAGTCGGCCGGTTGCGGCCCGGATCTGGGCGAGCACGAGCAGCGCGTGCACGTGCGGCGCCGTGGGCTCATCCAGGCGACACAGCAGCTCACCACGCTCGGCCGTGCGCTCTGCGTTGCGGAGCCTGCCCTCACCCGCGAATGCGACCGCAGCCGCACTGTGCGCGGGCCCGGCCGACCAGGCGTTCGCGATCCCCGTTTCCATGGCGACCTCGAGCGCGCGCCGTGCGTGTTGTCCGGCGGCGTGGGCCCGGCCTTCCTCCGCGTCGAGGAGGGTCAGAGTGCCGAGGGCGTGCATCAGCCCGTGCGGGCTCTCGTCGGCCTCGGGCCGCTCCACTGCCTCCTGCGCAGCGGCCCGCGCCTCGGAGAGGTCTCCCGCGAGGAAGAGCGCGTACGCAAGGCTCGCGAGCCCCGGGACGAGCATCTGGCCGCCGATTTCGATCCCTCGGCGGGCGTTGCGGATCGCTTCACCGACATCCCCCTCGACCAGCGCCGAGCGCGCGACCGCGACGAGCGACTCCGAATACGGCGTCCACCGCTCGGGACGCTCATCGCGCGTTTGCTCCGCGAGCGCGAGCAGCCGGCGCCGCTCGGTTCCCGGCCGTGCGAGCAACAACGCGGCGGCCCCACCGACTGCGGGAAGCGCTGGATGGTCGAGCAGGAGATCAGTCGGAAGCGCGTCGACCCAGCGCAGCACCGTCGCCGCCCGGCCGGTGTCGATGAGCGCCACGTGATGCTCCTCGAGGAGCTCGGCAACCGCCTTGTCGTCTCCGGCTGCGGCAGCATGGTTGATCGCCTCGTCCACCCAGCCCCTGCGCCGGCACCAGTCGCTGGCGCGACGGTGAATGGCCGCTGCGGCAGTGCGGTCCTCGCTCGCGAGCTCCAGCCGGAGGAGCTCGCCAAAGAGATGGTGGTAGCGGAACCACTCCCAGCGGGCATCGAGCGGGACGAGGAACATGTTCGAGTGCGCCAGCTCGGCAAGCACCTTCGCCGAGTCGTTCCGGCCCAGGACGTCGTCGCAGAGCGGAGCGCTGAACTCCCCGAGCACGGCAGTGCGCAGCATGAACGCGCGGCGGTCGGCCGGAAGCGCGCCGAGCACCTCGGCGCTGAGGTAGTCGGCGACGTGACGGTTGTCGCCCGCGAAATCCCGGACCCCCTGGGCCACGTCCTCGAGCCCGGCGAGCCACAGAGCTGCGAGGTAGAGCCCGGCCGGCCAACCCTCGGTGCGCTGGACGAGGAGGGACAGATCCTCGTTCTCCAGGCGGATCTGCTCGAGAGCAAAGAGCGCTCGTGCTTCATCCCGATCGAACGCGAGGTCGCGCGACCGGATCTCGCCGAGCGCGCCCCGAGTTCGCAGTCGCCCGAGCCGAAGCGCAGGGTCGGATCGAGTCGTCGCCACGATCCGGGCCTCTTCGGGTAGGCGCTCGGTCGCGTGCTGGAGCGAGTCGAGGCATGCCCTGTCGGTCAGAACGTGCAGGTCGTCGAGGACGATGAGCAGCGGCGCGTCGTAGGCCGCGAGGCCGTTGATCAGCTCGTCGACGCACCCCTCGACGTGACCCCCCGGCACGCGGAGACGGCTGAGCGCGGCACGGCCCAGACCGGGCCGGATGCGGTCGATCGCAGTCGCCACGTACGTCCAGAGGCGGACCGGGTCGTTGTCGGCGGCGTCGAGCGTGATCCACGCGACGGGGAGCTCGGGGTGCTGGTCGCACCACGATTGGACGAGCAGCGTCTTGCCGAAGCCGACGGGTGCGTCGACCAGCGTGAGCGCCGCCGGCGCGAGCTCCTCGAGCCGGCGGAACAGGCGCGGCCTGAGCACGAGCTCGGGCCGCGGGCGCGGCGGGACGAGCTTGGTCTCGACGAGAAGGGGTGCCGCCGCCAGCCCCCTGGCCTCACGATCCGCGGCCCTCATCGATCGAGTATGCCGGTTGTCTGGGTTGAAGGGGACGCACGATGGGAGCGCGAATACCGCTTGATGGCCGAACCTTCACCGGACCGCGCCAAGGGCTCCTGGATCCAGACGCGCGCGAAAAACGCCGTCACAACGCGTCGCGTCTTCCCTTACCTGGCGTTGACGACGGCCGGGATCGCAGTGCTCACTGGATTCGTCGTCACCCTGATCGACGAGCAGGACTTTCCGACCTTCGGCGACGGCGTCTGGTGGGCGATCGTCACGCTCGGGCACCGTGGGCTACGGCGACATCGTCCCGCACACGGCCTGGGGACGGGTGATCGGGAGCATTGTCATCGTCTTCGGCGTCACGTTCATCTCCTTCCTCACCGCGGTCGTGACGTCGTACTTCGTCTCGATCGGACACGAGGAGGAGGAGCGAGCGTCGAGACGCGAACGAGGCCCAGCTGAACGCACTGCTCGAGCGGGTCGAGACGCGGCTCGCCGCAATCGAGGCCAAGCTGCCGCCCACGGCCTAGCGTAGGCCATCGCGTGAACGCCAGTGGTGCGCGACGTCGGTCTCGCCGCCGCGCGGCGGCGCTTGTGGCGCTGCTCAAGCCGGCGATCCAGACCCGGCGGCCAGGCTCGCCTGCCGTCGTCGCGATCGTTCCCGTCGACGGTTTGCCCGGCAGGCGGCGCGTGAACAAGAGGGAGAGAAGCGCGAGCAGCGCCACCGCGAGCATCGCCTTCTTGAGTGCTTCGAGCTGGGCGTCGGCGTAGTCGGCGGTGACTGCGTCCGCCTCGGCAGGCGTGAGCCCGGCCGAGATCGCAGCGGCGTGAGCCTGCTCGGTCGTGACGATCTCGATCCCCTGCTCGGTGGCGGCCGTGATCTCGGCGCGCACGGGTTCGGAAAGCGCGGGGTTCTCGGCGATGCGGGTCGTGAAGCCTGTCAGCAGGCCGGTGAGCAGGACGGAGCCGATGAGGGCGGTTCCGAGCGAGGCGCCGAGGTTCTGGGCGGTGCCCTGGAGGCCGCCCGCCTCGTTCGTCTTCTCGGATGGCGCCGACGACATGATCACGTTGCCGAGCTGCGACATCATCAGACCGGCGCCGACGCCGAACAGCGCGAGCGAGAGCTTGAACCCGGTCTCGTTCAGTTCAACGTCGATCGTGCCGACGAGGACGAGGGCGGCGACCACCATTGCAGCGAGGCCGACCTGCACGACCAGCCGCGGCGCAAGCCGGGCGGCGAGCTTGGGGCCGGCGAGCGCTGCGATGAGCATCGTCACCGACATCGGCAGCAGCCGTTTGCCGGTCTCGAACGCGTCGAGCCCCAGGACGACCTGCAGGTAGACCGGAAGGACGAAGAAGGTGCCCATCAGCACCAGTTGCTGCGACATCAGCGTCGCCAGGCCGGCGCGGAGCGACTCGATGCGCAGCAGCGCGCGTTCGAGCAGCGTGTCCTGGCCGAGCCGCTCCCGCCGTTCCTCCCACGAGGCTGAAGAACCAGAGGAGGAAGACGCCGCCGACGATCAGGAACGGCACCAGCGAAAAGCCGAGCGGGGTGATCTCATGGCCCCCGATGGTGGGCGCGTCGAGGGGCTGCAGCCAGCCCCACTTACTGCTTTGCAGGATGCCGAAGACGATCAGGCCCAGGCCTGCGGCCGACAGGGCCGCGCCGACGAAGTCGAGCCGCGGCGGGTGGTCGGGCCGCGGCGCCGGCTGCATCCGCTTGCGCACGAGCAGGATCGCGAGGACGATCACGACCTCCCCCACGAACACGAGCCGCCAGGAGTAGTACGTCGTCACCAAGCCACCGATCACCGGGCCGACCGCGATCGCCGCCCCGGCGACGCCGCCGATGATCCCGTAGGCGAACGCCCGCTCCTTCCCCTCGATAGTTGGCCGCGACCAGAGCGGCGATGGCCGGGATCACCAGCACTGCGCCGAGGCCTTCGACGAGCGACCAGCCGAACAGCAGGACGTACAGGTTCGGGCTCAGCGCGGTCGTCAACGAGCCAAGCCCGTACACCGCGAGACCGAGGGCGAACGCACGGTCACGCCCCCAGATGTCGCCGAGCTTCGCCCCCACGAGCATGAACGCCGCCATCACCAGCGTGTACGCGGTGATCGCGGCCTGCACGCCCGTCACCGTCGTATCGAGGTCGGCCACGATCTGCGAGATCGAGACGTTCATCACGCTCGAATCGAGCACCATCACGAACTGCGCGGCCGCGAGGATGATCAGGGGAAGCCACCGGCGCATCGGGCGACTCTACTGCGCCCGCCTTGCGAAGGTGAGACCGCCACGCCGGGGGCAGTGTCGCCGCAGGATGCGCCGTGACTCGAGCCTGCGGGGAGCATGGAGGCAACGCAAGAGCGTTCGAGACGGGCCGAAAGGTGGGTCGAACGACCCGGTGCCTCCTCCTTCATACTCCCACGCCAATGAACCTGCTCTGGGTGCTCCTCATCCTCACCGGTGCGGTCGCGGTGGCGGTCAGCGCGATGTTGTTCGTGCGGCGGTCGGCGCCCGAGGGCAGCTACTTCGAGGACGGAGACCGCGCCTCGGGCGTCTTCGGGGTGCTGGCGACGGGGTTCGCGATCTTCGCGGGGTTCGTCATCTTTCTCGCCTTCACGACGTACGACCAGTCCCGGAGCGGCGCGGAGGCCGAGGCACTCGTGGTCGTACAGCAGTTCCAGACGGCGCAGTTCCTTCCCGCGAACGTCCGCCCGCGCCTGGCGGGCGAGCTCGTCTGCTACGGCCGTTCGGTCGTGAGCCAGGAGTGGCCGGAGATGCAGGCCGGAACGGCCGGGGGCATCAACCAGTGGTCGGTCGCGCTGTTCACGACCCTCAAGCTCGCCAAGACGACGACGTCCGAGGAAGAAGCCGCCTACGGGAAGTGGTTCGACCAGACCTCGGAACGCGAGGAAGCGCGCCGCGATCGTGTCCATGGCGCGGCCGGCATCATTCCCAACTCGATCTGGCTCGTTCTCTTCTTCAGCGGGGCCGTGATCTTCTCGTTCATGCTGTTCTTCGCCGACAGCGGCGAGCGGGCGGTCTCGCAGGCGATGCTGATCGGCTCCGCGACCGCCGTCGTCACCACGACGCTGCTCGCGATCCAGGTGCTCGACAACCCGTACCGACCCGGGGTCGGGAGTCTCCAGCCGGTAGCGATGGAGCGATCACTCGTCATCCTCGACCAGGCGCGGGACGTCGTGAACGACACAGCTCCTCTTCCCTGTGACGAGGAAGGAGCGCCGCTCTGACACACCGCATCGAAACCCTCGCGACCGTCCTGCTCGCGGTCGCCGCCGTGGCAACCGCCTGGAGCGGCTACCAGGCAACACGCTGGAACGGCGAGCAGGCAAAGGCGGCAGGCCCACGAACAAGATCAGGATCGAAGCCGCCCGTGCGCAAGGGCTCTCCCAGGCGCAGACGCAGGTCGACGTCGCCACCTTCACGCAGTGGGTCGACGCCTACGCGAACGAGGACACGCAACTCTCGGACTTCTACTTCAAGCGCTTTCGGAAGGAATTTCGACCGGCCGTAGAGGCGTGGCTCGCCACCAGGCCGCTGAGGAATCCGAACGCGCCGCTGACGCCGTTCGCGATGCCGCAGTACAAGCTGGCCGCAACGGCCGAGGCGGCCCGACTGGACGCCGAGGCCGAGGTGTCGGCCGCGACGGTTCGGCGCAACATCCAGCGGGCGTCCAACTACATCCTCGGCGTGGTGCTCTTCTCGGTCGCGCTCTTCTTCGCGGGGATGAGCACCAAGCTCGGCGAGCTCCGGCTTCGCAAGATCACTCTTGCGCTCGGCTACCTCGTCTTTCTCGGGACGTTGATCTGGATCGCGACATCCCCGGTGAGCTTCGCGATCTGAGCTTGGGTCGAGCGTCGACGGCGACCTCGCGCGTCACAGGCCCGCAACGGTCCCCCTGGGACGGACTGCCGTGCGCATGGCAGTGCTCCTACGACAACCGAGGAGCTGACTGATCGAGCAATCCGAGGGCAGCGGCCCGGCCGATCGCATCCTCCCGGGAGGATGCCCCCAGCTTGCGATAGAGGCTGCGGGTGTGCGTCTTCACCGTGTTGAGCGAGAGAAAGAGCTCCCTTCCGATCTCGCGCTGCGTCAGGTCGGACGCAAGCAGACGGAGGACGGTCAGCTCCGCAGGACTGGGCGTCTCACCGGGCTGATCGCCGTTGGCCGGCGCAGCATCGAGGCCTCGAGCCAGACGCTCCGCGCGCTCGCTCAGCGTTCCGGCATCGACAAAGGTCTCGAGGGATTCCTCGACGAGGGCGAGGTCGGCCGTCGCCTGGGCACGGCGACCCCGAGCCAGCCGCACTTCGGCGAGCACGAGCTGGGCGTGCGTATGCTCGATCTCGGGATCGGGCGTCCGCCGAAGCTCCTCGCCCTTCACGGCCTCGCGCTCGGCGGGACCGTGGCTCCCCTTGGCGAGGAGGACGGAGGCGAGCGCGGTGTGGGCGAGGCCCGTCGACCACGCATTGGCGAGGCCGGCCTCGCCGGCCACCTCGAGCGCACGTCGGGCGTGCGCCTCGGCGCTGTGCGAGCGCCCGTCGTGAAGCTCGAGCAAGGAGATCGTCGACAGGGCGTAGAGGAGACCGTGCGGACGCTCGCGGGACTCGGGCCGCGAGACCGCCTCCTCCGATGCGTCCCTCGCCGCGTCGAGGTCTCCCCGGAGATAGAGCGCGAGGCCGAGGCTCGCGAGCGCGGCGACCGCGATCTCGTCGGCGCCGCGGCGGCCGAACGCGGCGGCATGGCGGCCGTGGTCGATCGCAACGCCGAGATCGCCGCCGATCCAGGCCCCACGGACGAAGTTGACGACCGACTCGGCGTACGGCGACCACCGCTCCGGCCGCTCGCGCGCCGACCGCTCGGCGAGCTCGAGGAACTGCTCCCGCTCGACGGTCGGGCGGTGCTGGAGAGACGACGCGATCGCGGCCGCAGCCGCGAGTTGGGGCCGGTCGAGGAGGGCGTCCGTGCTCAGGCGCTCGACCCACCGCAGGAGCGTTGCCTCTCGCCCGGTGCGAATCATCTGCGCGTGATGCTCGGACAGGATCTCCGCCAGTGTCTCGTCGTCGCCGACCGCGCCGGCGTGCTCGAGCGCACCCTCGAGAAAGCCTTCCGCGCGGCACCAGGCCGCCGCACGGCGATGAAGCCCCGGCACCTCGTCCGGATTCGTCCGCATGAGCTCGACGCGGAGGAGCTCCCCGAAGAGGTGGTGGTACCGATACCACTCTCCTCGCCCGTCGAGCGCGACGAGGAAGAGGTTGGAGCGCGCCAGTCGCGCGAGGAGCGCGTCCGAGCCCGTCGTCTGCAGCATCGCGTCGCAAAGCGGCCCCGAGAGTCGGCCCAGGACGGATGTGCGCAGCACGAAATCGCGGGTCTCGTCGTCGAGCGCGTCGACGACCTCGCCGGACAGGTAATCGGCAACGTGACGGTGGTCGCCCGTGAAGTCCCGGACGCCCGCTCGGGGATCGGGATGCCCGCGCAGCCAGAGCGCCGCGAGGTACAGGCCCGCCGGCCACCCTTCGCTCCGCTCCAGGAGCAAGGCGAGGTCACGCTCGTCCAGGTCGATCCCTTCCTGGACGACGAGCAACTCGCGCGCTTCGTCGAGCGTGAAGGCCAGGTCTCTGGCCCGGAGTTCGCCGAGTGACCGTCTCGCGCGGAGCCGTCCAAGCCGGATCGGCGGGTCGGAGCGGGTCAGTGCCACGATCCGGGCGTTGGACGGCAGGTGCTCGACGGCGTACTCCAACGACCGCAACGCCGCCTCGTCGTGGATCACGTGAAGGTCGTCGAGGACGACCGTCACGTGCTCGCCATACGCGGAGATGGCGTTCAGGAACTCCTCGACGGCCGGCGTCACGCTTGCTCCTGCGCGGCCGAGGCGGCGGAGGGCGGGCCGCCCGAGTCCGGGACGGATCCGGTCGATCCCTGCCGCGACGTACGTCCACAGGCGCGTGGCGTCGTCGTCGGCCGCATCGAGCGAGATCCACGCGACGGCCTTGTCGGGCCTCGCGTCGCACCACGAGCCGACGAGCACGCTCTTGCCGCCGCCTACCGGAGCGCTGACGAGCGTCAGCTCCGTGTCGTCGAGCGCGTCGAGCGCACGTAGGAGGCGCGGGCGCGCGACGACGTTCGCCCGGCTACGCGGACGGCTCAGCTTCGTCTCCACGAGCGGCGGCTCGGCAGCAGGCGGAAACGTCGACCCCCCCGAGTCATGTGCCGAGTATGACGGTGCTCTGCGGCCCGCCGTCCGACTCCCTCACGTCCGGGATCACGGATGATGCAGATCCTCGGAAGCCCACGGCTTCCCAACGCATGGACGATGGCCGACCCATCCTCCTCCGCACCGGGACGGCCCTCGCTGGCTCGGCCTGACCGGATTCGTCGTTGCGATCGTCATGGTGCTCGACGCCCAGAGAGTCGATCCCTGGATCGTGCTTGCCTTCCCCTCCTGGGTGCTCGTCCTCGGCCTCTTCATCCTCGCCGCGAGCTTCCGGCGGACGCCCGATCTCTGGCGCGAGCGGGGCGGGCCCGGCCAGGTGTCTGACTGACGGTCTCCCCGTGCTCGATGGCAACGAGTCAGTTGCGACCGCAAATGCGGGCGCCTTCAGGGATCTGCCCCGCCGCAGGCGGGGATCAACGCGCAGGATCCGGCTTCTGCCGGATCGCGCTTGGCGAACAAGGATCAGTGCACGAGCACCTTGAGCGCCACGATGACGAGGCCGAGGGCGCCGGTGGTTCCGGCTGCGAGCAGCCTTCCCGCGAGGCCGTATCCCTGCTCGCGGGCGTAGGCGAATCCCCAGAGGACGAGCGCGGCGATCCCCGTCCCGATGGCGACCGCGTAGGCGGTGTTGCGCTCGAAGAGCCCCATCGTCCCGAGCGCGAGCACGATCGCGGGCGGGAAGCCGCTCGCGAGGATCGGCCACTCGTACCGCGCAACGCGTCGAATCCTCGGCCACGTGAGCCCGTGGCGACGCTGGAGATGCTGACCCAGGACCCCGGCGTACACGTGCGCGGTCCAGAAGACGAGCGAGGTGCCGAGCACCACGAGCGCCCCGGGGCCGTGATCCACCTGATTGCCCTCGGAGAGGCCGGCCACCACGGACGTGGCGAGGATCGTGCCGTAGATCGCACCGGCGAGGTTGTGCTCGTCGTGGACGCCGTCCATCACCCGGCTCCTCTCGTCGTGAAGTGCGTCGCTGCCTCGTCCAAGGTGACGAACATCCTGCCGTCGAAACGGTTGGGGTGCCGCCCGACCCACGTGGCAGGAAGCGCAAGCCGGGCGGCGAATCGAGCGCCGTCCTCGGAAAAGGAGCGCGCACCATGTCCCAGCAGGAAACCGGCTCGTCCGTCTCGGGCTGGGCCGTCGGCGGGATCACCTTCGCCACCGTGATGATGCTGCTGATCGGCGTCTTCCAGGTGATCGCCGGACTCGTTGCGATCTTCGACGACGAGTTCTACGTCGTCACGCGGAACTACACGTTCGACCTCGACACCACCGCCTGGGGCTGGATCCACCTGTTGCTCGGGATCCTCCTGCTCCTCGCGGGCTTCGGGCTCTTCGCGGGCAAGACGTGGGCCGGCGTGCTCGCGATCACGCTCGCGGTGCTGAGGGCGATCGCGAACTTCTTCTTCATCCCGTACTACCCGTTCTGGTCGATCCTCGTGATCGCGCTCGACATCTGGGTGATCTGGTCGCTGACGCGGCCGATCCCGATGCGTACCTAGCGACGGGAGTCTCCGGGGAAGGCGCATCGGCGCGCGATGCG
>CAVTTF010000017.1:0-63935 GCA_963737565.1 uncultured Actinomycetes bacterium | reverse complement strand
GCAAGAATGATCAGAGGAAGCCACCGCCGCATCGGACGACTCTACTTGCATGCCCTGGAGGAGCAGACGACGGCCGGGGCGGGACGAGATCGGGGCGTCGCGGCCGACCCCGATTCACCCGGGTGAGCGCGCGTGTCTGGGCTGGAAGCTGCGCGCCGAGCGTCGTAGCCTCCATCGCAGAGGTCACGGCTGTGCCTAGAATCGGCGAGCACGCCGGGGGCGGGCAACATCGAGTCAGAGCCCCATGACCATTTTCGGACAGAGGAGGACCGCACGATGGGAAATGAGATCGGCCCGGTCGAGTACATGATCGTCGCCTTTCCGGGCAACAAGTTCAAGGGTGAAATCGTGCCCGCACTCGCGGACCTTGTCGAGGCGGGGACGATCCGGATCATCGACCTCGCGTTCGTCGGTAAGGACGCGGACGGCGAGACGATCGCATTCGAGTTGAGCGACCTTGATCCGGGCGTTGCGGACCTGTTTGGCAGCTTGGATCACGAGGTCGGCTTCCTGTTCAACGAGGACGACCTGCTCGACGCGGCGGGCCGGCTCGAGCCGAACATGTCGGCCGCACTGCTCGTGTGGGAGGACGTCTGGGCCACGAAGCTGACCGCCGCGCTTCGGAATGCCGGCGGAGAGCTCGTCGACCTGCAGCGGATCCCGCGCGAGGTCGTGTTGGCAGCGCGCGAGTGGGCCGCCGAGAACGCGGCCGCGAACGTCTAGACACAAAGACTGAGAGGAGTCGAACATGATGGGACGTCGGGGACCGGGCCTGGTTCGTGCAGCCGCGACCACGGCCGTCGTCGCAGGCACGGCGGGTGCCGTCCGCCATCGCCAGGATCAGAAGTACGCCGCGCAGGATCAGGCCGCCTACGACCAGCAGATGGCGGCGCAACAGGCCGCCGCGCCGCCGCCGGCAGCCGCAGCACCTGCGGAGCCGGACTACGTCGCCGAGCTCGAGCAGCTCGCCCAGCTCAAGGCGCAGGGAATCATCAGCGAGGAAGAGTTCGAGGCGAAGAAGAAGCAGATCCTGGGGATCTAGTTCGCGTGGGGGAACCCCATGGTTCCCCCACGAACCCCCTCCTTCTGCGCGCTGGTCCTTGAGCGCCTGTGGGCCTCCCGCCGGGCAGAGCCCGGCTCCGGCCGCGAACGCCTCGTCACCGCACGAGGAACAGCCGCGAGGCTTTGGGACTAGGCGGCGGGCTTGCAGGCGGCTTCGAACGCTGCGCTCGCAGTTCGCGCGCGCACGACCGAGCTGGCCGCCTGGTCGACTTGCTCCTCGGACGGGGTGGTGGAAAGTCCGGAGACGAGCGCATTCACCGAAGAGAGGTACAGCTTGACGTAGCCCTGGTAGTCCGTCAGGGCCGTCGCGCACGCACCTCCGACCTCGTCGTCGAAGCTCGCGAGCGTGGCCATGAACTGCTCGCCTTCGGTGACGACCTCCGAGGTCGTGGTGCCGAAACAGGTCTGCAGCTGCTCGCTGCCGACGTTCTGGGTGAGCAGGTCGCGGCACTTCGCGAACGTCTTGGTCGCGGCCTGGTTGACCTTCTGCGCCTCGTCGCGAGCCGCGACGTAGGTGTCCCACGACGCCGCCGACAGCCGCTCGTTCCCGCCGCCCGCGGTGGTCTCGGTCGTGAGTGTGGCGGTGGTCTCGCCGCCCTCGTCGTCGGAGCCGCCGCAGCCTACGAGCGCGACCGCTGCCGCGATCGTCACCAGCACTGCGAGAAAGCGCGTTCTCTGCACCTGCGGGACCATAAGCGACCGGCGGTAGCAGCGCAGGCCGTGTGGGCCATTCACCCGGGTGAACGGGATGGGTGGTCGCTGGAGCCTTGCGCGCGGCGTCATAGGATCGTTCTCAGACCGAGACGAGGAGGGCACGTTGTCAGAGCTCGACCGCACGATCCTGCCGATTCCCGACCAGCCCTACGAGGGCGAGCGGCCACTCGACGCGAAGGACCCGGCTGCGAGTTTCCCACCGATCGAGCCGCTGCGGCCGCCGAGAAGTGCTCCGAACGTACTGGTCGTCCTGCTCGACGACGTCGGGTTTGCGGCTTCGAGCGCGTTCGGCGGGCCGATCAACACGCCGACCGCGGAGCGGCTCGCGGCCGGCGGCCTCAAGTACAACCGTTTCCACACGACGGCGCTCTGTGCTCCCACCCGCCAGGCGCTCCTCACCGGTCGCAACCACCACACCGTCGGCATGGGCGTGATCACCGAGCTCGCGACGTCCGCACCGGGATACAGCTCGATCCGGCCGAAATCATGCGCGCCGCTCGCGAAGACGCTCACGCTGAACGGCTACTCGACCGCGCAGTTCGGCAAGTGCCACGAGGTTCCGGTCTGGGAGACGAGCCCGCTCGGCCCGTTCGATGCGTGGCCGACCGGCGGCGGCGGCTTCGAGCACTTCTACGGCTTCGTCGGCGGCGAGACGAACCAGTACTACCCCGCGATCTACGAGGGGACGACGCCGCTCGAGCCCGAGAAGACGCCCGAGGAGGGCTACCACTTCACCGAGGACATGACGGACAAGGCGATCAAGTGGATCCGTTCGCAGAAGGCGCTGATGGCCGACAAGCCGTTCTTCGTCTACTACGCGCCCGGAGCGACCCATGCCCCACATCACGTCTCCACCGAATGGTCCGACAAGTACAAGGGTCGTTTCGACCACGGCTGGGATGCGCTGCGCGAGGAGATCTTCGCCCGCCAGAAGGAGCTCGGCGTCGTTCCACCCGAGACGGAGCTCACGGCTCGGCACGAGGAGATCCCCGCCTGGGACGCCATGCCCGACGAGCTGAAGCCGATCCTCGCCCGGCAGATGGAGGTGTACGCCGGCTTCCTCGAGCACACCGATCACCACTTCGGGCGGGTGATCGACACGCTCGAGGATCTCGGGATCCTCGAGGACACGCTCGTCTACTACATCATCGGCGACAACGGAGCGAGCGCCGAAGGGACGATCCAGGGGTCGTTCAACGAGATGATGATGCTCAACGGCGCAGCCGCCCTCGAGACGACGGAGTTCATGGCCTCCAAGATCGAGCTGTT
This sequence comes from uncultured Actinomycetes bacterium, assembly GCA_963737565.1. Taxonomy (GTDB): domain Bacteria; phylum Actinomycetota; class Thermoleophilia; order Gaiellales; family Gaiellaceae; genus Gaiella. The sequence continues at coordinate 60,890 of CAVTTF010000017.1, read as the reverse complement.
CGGCACGCCCGACGCCTACAACCACTACGCCGTCGGCTGGGCGCACGCGATGGACACGCCCTACCAGTGGACGAAGCAGGTCGCCTCGCACTGGGGCGGCACTCGGAACGGGACGATCGTGCACTGGCCGCGCGGCTTCACCGCGCGCGGCGAGGTGCGCCAGCAGTTCCACCATGTGATCGACGTCGCGCCCACCGTCCTCGAAGCCGCCGGCCTACCGCAGCCGGCGGTGGTCGACGGCGTGGAGCAGCACCCGATCGAGGGCGTCAGCATGCGCTACTCGTTCGACGACGCGGGCGCGGCCGACCGCCGCGAGACGCAGTACTTCGAGATGTTCTGCAACCGCGGCATCTACCACCAGGGGTGGGCGGCCGTCACCCGCCACTCGACACCGTGGGTGATGGCGCCGGAATTGCCTGCTCTCGACGAGGACGTGTGGGAGCTCTACGACACGAGCACGGACTGGAGCCAGAGCCACGACCTCGCCCCCGAGATGCCGGAGAGGCTCGCCGAGCTCCAGGCGCTGTTCCTCGAGGAGGCGCGCAAGTACAACGTGCTCCCGCTCGACGACCGGCGTGTCGAGCGCTTCAACCCCGACCTCGCCGGACGGCCGACGCTCATCAAAGGCAATTCACAGCTGCTCTTCGGCGGCATGGGCCGGTTGACCGAGAACGTGGTGGTCAACGTCAAGAACAAGTCACACGCCGTGACGGCCGAAGTGGACGTACCGGAGAGCGGCGCCGAGGGCGTGATCATCTCCCAGGGCGGCGCCTACGGCGGCTGGGCCTTCTACGCAAAGGGGGGCAAGCCGGTCTATTGCTACAACCTGTTCGGGCTGCAGCGCTTCAAGGTCGAGGGCGATGCACCGATCCCGTCCGGCACGCACCAGGTACGTATGGAGTTCGACTACGACGGCGGCGGTCTCGCCAAGGGCGGCACCGTCTCGCTCTACGTCGACGGCTCCAAGGTCGGCGAAGGCCGCGTCGAGGCCACGGTGCCGATGGTGTTCTCCGCGGACGAGACCACCGACGTCGGCTCGGACACCGGTTCTTCCGTCAGCGACGACTACACGGGCGAGACGAGCCGCTTCACCGGCACGGTGAGCTGGGTGCAGATCGACCTGGGTGACGACGCCGAGGACGCCGACCACCTGATCACCGCCGAGGAGCGGCTCCGGGTCGCGATGGCACGGCAGTAGTAGCCACCTGTAGGGGCGGGGGCTTCAGGGGCGGGGCTTGGCTCCGCCCCTCGTTGTCGACCTAGAGGACGAGGTGCCAGGCCTCGTCGTCACCCGGGTGATCGACGGCGGACGCCTGTGTGCCCGGCGGAGCCCGTTAGAGTCGACCCATGTCGGAAGCGGCAGCAGTCGACTACGGGCACAAGCCTCGCCGTGCCGACGTGCGCCCGCGGCTGCGGCCGACGCGGCTCCTGCTCTCCTGGGTCGTCGGCGCCGCCGCCGTCTACATCGCGGCGGCGATCCTGCCCCGGTTCCAGGTCGGCGGCTTCTGGGCGGCGCTCGTCGCAGCGCTGGTCATCGCTCTGCTGACAGCCATCCTGCCGCCGCTGGTGGCGGCGATCAAGCTTCCGTACACCGTCGCGTCCACCTTCCTGCTCGTTCTCGTCGTCGACTCTCTCATCCTGCGCCTCGCCGACAGGCTTACGGATGGTGCGATCGTTGTCGAGGGCTTCCTCGCCGCCTTCTTCGCTGCGCTCGTCATCTCCGCCGCCACCACCGCGCTCGATGTGATGCTCGGCGCGAACGACGACGACGCATACTCCCTGCGCGTCGTGCACCGGATCGCAAAGAAGTCGCCGGACCGGATCGAGACGGACGTGCCGGGCATCCTCTACCTCGAGATCGACGGGCTCTCCAAGCCCGTGCTGCAGCGGGCGATGCGGGACGGCAACGCGCCCACCATGGCGCGCTGGCTGGCCGAGGGGACGCACCGCCTGGTCGAGTGGGAGACCGACCTCTCCTCGCAGACGGGAGCGAGTCAGGCAGGGATCCTGCTCGGCTCGAACGAGGATGTTCCTGCGTTTCGCTGGGTGGAGAAAGAGCGCGGCGAGCTGATGGTCTGCTCGAACCCGGACGACTGCGCCGAGATCGAACGCCGTCACGCCGGGGATGGGCTGCTGAGGAACGGCGGCGCGAGCCGCGGCAACCTCCTCTCCGGCGAGGCCGACCACGCCCTCCTTACCGCCAGCCGGGTCAGCGAGGAGAAGAAGGCGAATCCCGGCTACCGCGCCTTCTTCGCCAACGGCTTCAATGTCACGCGCTCGCTCGCCGCTCGTCGTCTGGGAGGTAATCCTCGAGGTCGTCGCCTCGGGCCGTCAGCGCCGCCGCGACGTCCAACCCCGCGGTCACCGCGGCGGCATCTATCCGCTCCTGCGCGCCGGGATGTGCATCGTCGTGCGCGACCTCACCGTCTACGCCGTCCTCACGGACGTGATGATCGGGCGCCCCGCGATCTACGCGACCTTCGCCAGCTACGACGAAGTGGCGCATCACTCCGGGCTCGAGCGGCCCGACACGCTCGAGGCGCTGCGCAAGCTCGACGAGCAGTTCGGCCGGATCGAGCGGGCGCTCCGCTACGCGCCCCGCCCCTATTCCGTCGTCGTCCTTTCCGACCACGGCCAGACGCAGGGTGCGACCTTCAAGCAGCGAAACGGCTTCGGGCTCGACGACCTCGTCCGCGACTCGGTCGAGGCGACGAGCGTGCACGCCGTCGCCGGCGAGGACGAGAGCCGCACGAACATGGGGGTCGCCTTCGACGAGGCCACCGGCCAGGGTGACGAGTCGGGGGAGAAGCGCTCGCCGAAGAAGGACGTCAGCGGCCAGGAGGTCGTCGTCCTCGGCTCCGGGAACCTCGGGCTCGTCTACCTGATGGACGAGCCGCGCCGGCTGACGCTCGAAGAGATCGAGGCGCGCCACCCGCGCCTGATCCCGGCGCTGCGCAACCATCCTCACGTCGGCTTCGTGCTCGTCCGCTCCGAGGCGCACGGACCGGTCGTGCTCGGCCCGCGCGGCGCGCGCTACCTCGCCGAGGATCGCCTGGACGGGGAAGACCCGCTCGCGCCGTTCTCGCCGACAGCCGAGGTGCACCTGCGGCGCTCGGACGGGTTCGCCCACGCTCCCGATCTCTACGTCAACAGCTTCTACGACGCGGAGCTCGACGAGGGCTGCGCCTTCGAGGAGCTGATCTCCTTCCACGGCGGCATGGGCGGGCTGCAGACGCGCCCGTTCATCCTCGTCCCGGTCGAGCTGTCGGTGCCCGAGAGCAAGATCGTCGGCGCCGCACACGTGCACGAGCTGCTCAAGGGCTGGCGCCACCGGCTGCAGGGCTCCCCCTCCGCCTGACGCGCCATGCTGCTCTTCCTCGCGATCCTGCTCTTCCTCATCCTTCCGGAGCCGTGGAACGTGATTCTCGGGCCTGATCTCCTTCGCCGGCGGGCTGGTCGAGGTGGGTTACTGGCAGCGCCGCATGCGCCGGCGCTCGCCCGCAACGGGGGTGCACACGCTCGTCGGGAGGACAGGGACGGTGACCGAGAGCTGTCGCCCCGCGGGCAGGTGCGAGTCGGAGGCGAGCTCTGGCAGGCGCGGTGCGATGCCGGGGCCGACCCGGGCGCGGCCGTGCGGGTCACCGCTGTGGACGGCCTCACGCTCGTGGTCGAGCCGGCAGCCGCATGAGCACCGACTTGCGCCACCGGCTGGAGGCGGGGATCCCGGCCCTGGGGTCGTCGATCGACGGGCGCCGCTTCACGTTCCAGGCGTCGTTGCACGGGCTCGAGCTGCAGCCTGGCGGCTACGTAGCGATCGGCACGACGCGTCTGGGCCACGTGCACGTGGTCGAGCACGCTTGGGTCGAGGCGGGCACGCTCGATGCGGGCCTTGGTGGCGACTCGGCCGGAGCCGCGCTGATGGTCGGGGTCGCACGCGGCGACGGCGTCGTGCTCGAAGGCGACGGTGCTCCGTTCCACGACGAGACCGTCGCCCCGGCGAGCGCCGAGGCGGTCGAAGCCTGGATCGCCCGCACGCGGCCGAAGCGTGCGGCGCTCGACGTCGGCGAGCTGACGCTCGAGCCGTCGGTGCGCTTTTCCCTCGACGCGGGCGGCTTCGACCGGCACACGTTCTTCTGCGGCCAGTCCGGCTCGGGAAAGACGTACGCGCTCGGCACGGTCCTCGAGCGGCTCCTGCTCGAGACGACGCTGCGGATCGTCGTCCTCGACCCGAACTCGGACTTCGTCCGCCTCGGCCAGGTGCGGGGCGACGTGGAATCCAGTCTCGCTGCGCGCTACGTGGAGGCTGCCCGCGCGCTCGAGGTGCGGCGGGCAGGGGAGGGAGCCGAGCGGCTCCACGTCCGTTTCGTGGACTGCGACGCCGCCGAGCAGGCGGCTGTGCTGCGGCTCGACCCGATCCGCGACCGGGATGAGTACGGCGCGCTCGTGGAGCTGCTCGAGTCGGGCCCCTCGCCGCAGGCCGGAGCGGGTGCGGCGGGAGTCATGGAGTCTCTGCTCGCCTCGCCCGATCCGAGGCAACAGGCGCTCGGGGCGCGGCTGCGCAACCTCGGCATCCACCGCTGGCAGGTCTGGTCGCTCGGCGACGAGGACTCGGTCCAGGACCTCGTCGCACCCGGCGGCCCGCGCTGCCTCGTCGTCGACCTCGGCTCGCTGGGCACGCCCGGCGAGCAGGCGATCGCGGCGGAGAGCGTCCTCGCGGCGCTGTGGCGGCGGCGTACCGAGCGCGAGCCCGTGCTGATCGTGATCGACGAGGCGCACAACGTCTGTCCGCGCGAGCCGGGCGACGAGGTGACGGCGCTCGCGACCGAGCACGCCGCGCGAATCGCGGCGGAGGGGCGGAAGTTCGGCCTCTACCTGCTCGTCTCCACGCAGCGGCCGACCGCGCGTGAACGAGCTCGTCGTCTCGCAGTGCGACAACGTCGTGCTGATGCGGATGAACGCCGCCGCCGACCTCGCGTATCTCTCCGACGTCCTCTCGTTCGCGCCCCGGCCGCTGCTCGACCGCTCGACGGACTTCCGGCAGGGCGAGTCGCTCGTCGCCGGCAAGATCGCGTCCCATCCGGCATTCGTCCGCTTCGGCCCCCGGCTCGCCGAAGAGGGAGGATCGGACGTGCCGGCGACCTGGGCTCAGGCGTAGGGTCACTCTCGCGATTGGAATGCGGCGACCGCCGCACGCACGGTGGGGTAGAGGTGCTCGCGGCCGATCTGGTCCGCGAGCCCGGTGTCGTCGAGGATTTCCCTGAGGCGGCCCTTCGCGCGTGCGATGCCCAGGATGATTCCCTGCTCCGCCAGCTCTTCGTGCAGCTGGCCGAGCGCGGCGATCCCGGTCGCGTCGACATAACTCCAGGCCTCGGCGGTGACGATCACCCATCGCGGCTTCGGCTCGGCGGCTGCGACGAGCTCGTGGACGCGCCGCCGGAAGTAGTCGGCGTTCGGGAAGAACAGTGGAGCGTCGAAGCGGTAGACGACGAGGCCCGGGACGACCTCGGCGATCTCCCAATGGTCGACGTCCTTGTAGCTGTCGATGTCCGCGACCTCCCCCAGCACCGCGTCGTGGGGCCGGGCGCTCCGGTAGACGAAGACGCCGATCGAGAGGCCGACCGCGAGCGCTACGCCGCCAAGGACACCGAAGACGAGGACGCCCGCCGTGGCGGCGAGCGAGAGGCCGACCTCGGCCGAGCGGACGCGCCGCAGCTCCCACACGCCCTGGAGGTCGAACAGCGTGAGGGCAGCGCCCACGATGACGACCCCGAGCGCAGCCTTGGGCAGCGGCTCGATCAGACCCGTGAGGAACAGCGCGACGATCGCGACGATCACCGCGGTGGCGAGACCGGCGGCCTGCGAGCCGACGCCGTTGGCGTCGGCGACGGCTGTGCGCGAACCACTGGACGAGACGGGGAACGCCTGCGTCAGCCCACCGAAGACGTTGGCGCCGCCGAGGCCGAGCAGCTCGCGGTTGGCGTCGATCTCGTAGTGGTTCTTCATCGCAAACGCCCGTGCCGTCGCGATCGTGTCTGCGAAGGCGATCAGCGCGAACGCTGCCGCCGGCAGCAGCAGGTCGGTGACGTCTGTGACTGCGAGGGTCGGTACCTCCACGGGAGGGAAGACCGCCCTGGATCGTGCCGACGACCGCGATCCCGCGCGCCGCGAAGTCGAACAGCTCCGAGAGGGCGATCGCCACGGTGACGACGACCAGCGAGGCGGGCACTCTCGGCACGAAGCGCCGCAGGAGAAAGAGGAGCGCGAGCAGGCCGGCGCTCAGCAGCACCGTCGGCCAGTCGACGCTGCCGAGCTCGCCCGCGACATCCCGCAGGATCTCGAAGAACTCGGTCGCCGAGACCGAGATCCCGAGCAGCTTCGCCAGCTGGCCGGCGATGATCGTCAGCGCGATCCCGTTGACGTAGCCGAGCAGCACGGGGCGTCCGAAGAAGTCGGCCATGAAGCCCGAGCCGGACGATCCCGCCGAGGAAGAGGATTGCGCCCATCAGCAGCGCGAGCAACGCGGCGAGGGTCGCGTAGCGGGCCGGGTCGCCGTCGGCCAGCGGGGCAATCGTGACGGCGGTCAGCGCGGCCAGGGCGCCTTCGGGGCCGACGATCACCTGGCGGGAGGAGGCGAACAGCGCGTAGCCGAGCAGCGGCAGCATCGTCGCGTAGAGACCGACGACGACCGGCAGGCCCGCGACCTCGGCGTAGCCGAGACTGGACGGGATCGCGACGGCTGCGATCGTCACGGCCGCGATCGCGTCGGTGCGGAGCCCGGCCCTGCTCCGCTGCCTGAGCTCGTACACGCCCGGGACGGCAGCGCGTGCCGAGCTCGGCAGCATGCTGCGCCGGAATGCTGCGAACCGGCTGCGGACCTGCTGCCTGCTCACAGCCCGATTCTCCCGGCGGAGTCGGTCGAGTCACGGGCGCCGCGCGGCGCCCGTGACCCGCCGTGGCTCTAGGCCAGCGCCTTGGCCTTGATCGCGTCGAACTCGGCCTGGCTGATCGCACCGCTGTCGAGGAGGGCCTTGGCCTTCTCGATCTCGGCCGCGGCGCCACCGCCTGCGACGTCTCGGATGTACTGCTGCTGAGCCTCGACCTGCTTCATGTTCCGCTCGGCCATCGACTTGCTCTGCGAGATCAGATAGATGAACACGCCGAGGTACGGCAGGACAATCACAAAGATCAGCCAGAGCGCCTTCATGCCGCCGCTGATGTCGTGGCGGCGGAAAACGTCGCTAAAGACGGTGATCAGGAGCCAGAACCAGATCACCCACAGGAAGAACACGAGCATCGTCCACATCACGTCGAGGAATGGATAGTCAGCGGCTAGCACCGCGGTCACCTCCTGGTCTCGATCCGGAGGCGGGTCGCGATGCCTCGGATACAGTTGTCAATGCGGTCACTACCGACCTACCCTACCGTGCCGGAGAGGCCCGTTCGATCGGCTCCACCGAGACGAGCTCGAGGCCGAGTTGTGCAGCCCGGTCGAGCACGCCGTGCAGCTGCGACTGGTCGAGGACGTTCGCCGACGATCACCGTGTTGCCGTCGCCGCAGCTCAACTCCATGCCGTCGAACGCCGACCGGAACCGGTCGCTCAACTCTCCGCGCACGACGATCCGGTACCGGGTCGGCTCCACCTATGTCCACAGTCACACGCGACCCGTGCTAGGCTCAATGCCGCACGACCTGTTCACCCGGGTGAACGTCCCGCGCGGCGTCGTCGGCGCGGCGCCTAGGCGGGTGCGCGGGCGGCGGGAAGTATCCTCGGGGCATGACGATCGATCCGCGCGTCGACATCGGCCACGTCCACCTGAAGGTGGCCGATATCGAGCGCTCGCTCGGATTCTGGTGCGGTGTGCTCGGGTTCGAGCTGCAGCAGCGGTACGGCGAGCAGGCTGCGTTCGTCAGTGCCGGCGGCTACCACCACCACATCGGGCTCAACACCTGGGAGTCCCTCGGCGGCTCGCCGCCGCCGCCCGGCCACACGGGTCTCTACCACGTCGCCGTGCGCTATCCCGATCGCGCCACCCTGGCCGACGCGCTGCGCCGGTTGGCCGCGGCCGGCATCCAGCTCGACGGTGCCTCCGACCACGGCGTCAGCGAGGCGCTCTACCTGCGCGACCCGGACGGAAACGGCGTCGAGCTCTACCGCGACCGCCCACGCGAGGAATGGCCGCGCGACGCGGACGGCGAGATCGCGATGATGACGCGGCCGCTCGACGTGCAGTCGCTCCTGGCCGAGGCGCCCTAGGCCGCGGGGTCTGTCCGCCGCAGGCGGACTGTCGCCGCGTCTGCACGGAAGACAACGCGGCTTCCGGCCGTCTTGTAGGCGGAAGCCGATTCGAGCCGCGCTCCCGGGGCTCCGCCGGCGGGCCGCCTCGCGAGGGGGGAAGGCGGCCCTCCGGCGCCGGTTTGTTCGGGGCTACACTCGGACCGTGCAGAAGCACGTCGAGCGGCTCGATCGGGTCATCGTCCGCTTCGCGGGCGACTCGGGCGACGGCATGCAGCTCACCGGCGATCGCTTCACGAGCGAGACCGCGCTACTCGGCAACGACCTCGCCACCTTCCCCGACTTCCCGGCGGAGATCCGCGCGCCTGCGGGCTCGCTGCCCGGCGTCTCCGGCTTCCAGGTGCACTTCGCCGACCACGACATCCTCACCCCCGGCGACCGGCCGGACGTGCTCGTGGCCATGAACCCGGCGGCGCTGAAGACGAATCTCGCCGACATGCCGAAGGGCGCGACGCTGATCGTCAACACCGACGCCTTCAACGACCGGAACCTGCAGAAGGCGGGCTACGAGGCGAGCCCGATCGCCGACGGGTCGCTCGACGACTTCCACGTGCACGAGGTGGCGCTCACGTCGATGACGGTGGAGGCGCTCAAGGGCGTCGAGGGGATCACGTCCCGGGAGGCAGAGCGCTCGAAGAACTTCTTCGCGCTCGGGCTGATGTCATGGCTCTACAACCGTCCGACGGACGGGACGCTCACCTTCATCGGACAGAAATTCGCCAAGCGCCCCGAGATCGCCGACGCCAACACGCGCGCGTTCAAGGCGGGCTGGAACTACGGCGAGACCTCCGAGGACTTCGCCGTCTCCTACGAAATCGCTCCCGCGAAGCTCGCGCCGGGCACCTACCGCCAGATCACGGGCAACGGCGCGCTCGCCTACGGGCTGATCGCCGCCTCGAAGCTCTCGGGACTGCCGCTCTTCCTCGGCGCGTATCCGATCACGCCCGCCTCGGGGATTCTCGAGGAGCTCGCACGCTTCAAGCACTTCGGCGTGACGACCTTTCAGGCGGAAGACGAGATCGCCGCGTGCGGCGCCGCCCTCGGAGCCGCGTTCGGCGGCTTGCTCGGAGTGACCACCTCGGCCGGGCCCGGGATCGTGCTCAAGGCCGAGACTGTCGGCCTCGCCGTGGCCCTCGAGTTGCCGCTCCTGATCCTCGACATCCAGCGTGCCGGGCCGTCCACCGGCATGCCGACCAAGCCCGAGCAGGCCGACCTGCTGATGGTGCTGTTCGGGCGCAATTCGGAGAGCCCCGTGCCCGTGATCGCGCCGTCGACGCCGTCGGGCTGCTTCGCCGCTGCGCTCGAGGCGGCGCGGATCGCGCTCACGTACCGCACGCCGGTCTACCTGCTTTCCGACGCCTACCTCGCCAACGGCTCCGAGCCCTGGCTGATCCCGGATGTCGCCTCTCTCGCTCCGATCCCCGTCGAGTTCGCGACGGCGCCGAACGACGGTGGCCGCTTTCTGCCGTACCTGCGCGATCCGCAGACGCTCGCGCGCCCCTGGGCGATCCCGGGGACTCCCGGTCTCGAGCACCGGATCGGCGGCCTCGAGAAGGCCGACGGCACCGGCAATGTCTCCTACGACCCGGAGAACCACGACCTGATGACCCGCCTGCGGGCCCAGAAGGTGGCCGGCATCGCGGCCGACATCCCGGAGCTCGAGGTCGACGACCCCTCCGGGTCGGCGCGCACGCTCGTGCTCGGCTGGGGCTCCACGTACGGCCCGATCGGTGCCGCGGTCAGGCGCGTCCGCGCCGAAGGGCACGAGGTCGCACAGGCACACCTCCGCTACCTGAACCCCTTCCCGCGAAATACCGGGGACGTCCTTCGCCGCTACGAGAAGATCCTCGTGCCCGAGATGAACCTCGGCCAGCTGCTGAAGCTGATCCGCGCCGAGTTCCTCGTCGACGCGGTCGGCTACAACAAGGTGCGTGGCCGGCCTTTCCGCTCGAGCGAGCTGGCCGAGGCGATCGAGGCGGTGATCGAGTCGTGACCGATGGGAACGGCAACGCCCAGCTGACGGCAAAGGACTTCAAGTCCGACCAGGAGGTCCGCTGGTGCCCCGGTTGCGGGGACTACGCGATCCTCGCTGCCCTCCAGTCCTTCATGCCCGAGCTCGGCATCCCGCGCGAGCGCATCGTGTTCGTCTCGGGCATCGGCTGCGCGGCGCGCTTCCCGTACTACATGCAGTCCTACGGGCTGCACTCGATCCACGGCCGCGCGCCCGCGATCGCCACCGGGCTGGCGACCGCGCGGCCCGATCTCTCGGTCTGGGTCGTCACGGGGGACGGCGACGCCCTCTCGATCGGCGGCAACCACCTGATCCACGCGCTGCGCCGCAACGTCGACGTGAAGATCCTCCTCTTCAACAACCAGATCTACGGCCTGACGAAGGGGCAGTACTCGCCAACCTCGGAGCGGGGCAAGGTGACGAAGTCGACGCCGATGGGGTCGGTCGACCACCCGTTCAACCCGCTCTCGATCGTGATCGGGGCCGAGGCGACGTTCGTCGCGCGCGCGATCGACACGGACAAGAAGGAGCTGACGGAGGTGCTGCGCGCGGCTGCCGCTCACAAGGGCACGGCGTTCGTCGAGGTGCTGCAGAACTGCAACATCTACAACGACGGTGCGTTCGACTTCGTGCGCGAGGACAAGGAGAACCGGATCTACCTGCGCCAGGGCGAGGAGGTCCGCTGGGGCGACAAGGGCATCAGGCTCGCTCCCGACGGCTCCGCCGAGGTCGTCCCCGCCGGCGAGGGGGGGCTGCTCGTCCATGACGCGGCCCGCACGGAGCCGTCGGTGGCATTCGCCTTGTCACGCCTGACCTGGGAGACGGTCGGCGCGGTGCCGATGGGCGTCTTCCGCCAGGTCGAGCGGCCGACCTACGACGGCTCCGTCGCCGAGCAGATCGCGGCGGCGAAGGACTCGCGCGGCGAGGGCGACCTGCACGACCTGCTCCACGCCGGCGACACCTGGGTCATTCCGTAGGGCCGAGGCTCCGCCTCGCCCGGGCCGGGCGGAGCCCGGCCCCTACGACCCCGACTAGCCTTACGCCTGTGAAGGGGCGGGTCGTCATCTACTCGATGGTGCTGCCGGCGACGGTCGGGCTCGAGGCGATCGCGCGGGCTCAGGGCTACGACCCTGTTGCGCTGATCGCCCCGCGGCTGCGCGACGATGCCGACGAAGACTCGCGCGAGCGCTTTCACGCGCTGATCGAGGGCGCGCCCGCCGGTCTGGACGTCTGCATCGCCGACTCGAAGGACCGGCTCGAACGGCTGACCAGGGCGTACGAGCCGCGGCTCGGGCTCTGCGTCGGCTACCGCTGGCGGCTGCCGCCGGAAGTGCTCGCGATCCCCGAACTGGGCGTGGTCAACGGGCACCCGAGCGTGCTTCCCCGCCATCGCGGCCCGTACCCGTTCGCGTGGGCGATACGGGAAGGCGACACAGAGGTCGGCATGACGTACCACCTGATGGACGAGGACTTCGACACCGGCCCGATCCTGGCGCAGGGCTCGCGGCCGATGCCCGACGAGGTGACCTTCCCGAACCTGCAGCCGCTGCTCGCGTCGCTGTCGCTCGAGCTGTTGCCGCAGGCGCTTGCGCGCCTGGAGGCCGGTGACCGCGGTGACCCGCAGACCGACTCCGGGGCGACCTACGCAGGACCGTTCGGCGAGGACTACCAGCACGTGGACTGGAGCCGGCCGGCCGCCGAGATCCACCGTCAGGTGTGCGCCTGGCAGTTCCTCTTTTCGCAGGAGCTGCCGGGGCCGCTGGCGGAGATCGACGGGAAGACGGTGCGCCTCGTCGCCACATCCCTGGCCGACCCCGGCGACGGGGCAACCCGGATCGAGACCGGCGACGGTCCGATCTGGGTGGTCGAGAGCGCTTCGTCCAGCGCCTAGCCGACGCGCAGCACGTCGACCGAGAGGACGCTCTCGGGCCGGACGAGCCGGTCGCCGACGAGCGGCCATTCGCCTGCGGGGCGTTCGAGCTCGGCGACCACGCTCCGCGCGAGGGCGAGCGCACCGTCGCGGTTCGGGGCTGCACCGACCTGGAGCACCTCGCCGTCCATGAGCCTGATGACGACGCGCCGAACGTCGGACTGACCCCAGCCTGCCTGGTCGAGCGAGGGGGCGACTTCGGCTTCGGAATGTTCGAGGAGTGCCACGGCGTCCTCCATCGTCAAACGTGGAAGGAGGGCCGCATCTCTCCCTGACTACGGTAAGTATCGCCGTTCAGGCAACACGGGCGCGTCCCTCGGACGAGCGATTCGACGATCGTCAGATCTGAGGGGAACGATCACCGCAGCGGCTGGTTGCGCGGGAATGCTCGTATCTCGCCTTGCAACATCTGTGTTGCAAGGACGCGAGCGGATTCGCGACATGCGCAGCTGGTTACTAGCCGCGGACGATGTCGACCGAGACGATCGCGCCGGGCCGCAGCAGGCGGTCGGCGAGCTCCGGCCAGGTGCGGGCGAGCACGGCTTCGTCGACCGAGGTCGCGGTCTCGCGCGCGAGGGCCATCGCTGCCTCGCGACCCTGGACGCAGCCGATCTCCAGCTCTTCGCCGCCGAGGAGCCGGATAATCACACGGCGACTGTCAGTTGCGAGGACGACGGAATCGAGGAGCTCCGACCGCGATCGTTCGGGTGCGTGGCTCCCTGTGTGCAGGGCTCCTGGGAGCGGGGCCGTAGGGGTTCTTCGAGTCGGCGGAGGCGTGCATGGGCTGACGTCCTGGCTATCGACCAAGCACGGGCGCCGGTTCAGCCCCCGAACGGGTGGCCTCGGCTCGGGGCCAGGCCCGAACTGCGACGCCTGCCGTGATCAGCGCCGTCACGCCTGCGAACGCGAAGCTCAACGACGTACCGCCCAGCTCGACGAGCCAGCCGGCGAGGAGGCCGCCGACCGGCGCGAGCCCTGCGAAGGCAAAGAGGTAGAGACCGAGCACCCGCCCACGGAGCTCGGGCGGCGTGGCGAGTTGGACGAGGGTGTTCGCGTTCGCCGTCAGTAGCGTGAAGGCGACGCCGACGGCGAACAGCAACACGGCGCAGAGCCACGCCGTGTCAAGCGGCGCAAGCGCCAGCATCGACAGGCCGAAGCCGGCGGTGCCGCCGAGGAAGCCCCGGCGGCTCGCGCGGCCCAAGGCGGCGGCAGCAAGGGCGCCGACCAGCGCGCCTGCGCCGAACGCGGCCGCGAGGAGGCCGAACGCCTCAGGTCCGAGCTGGAGCGTGTCCGACGCCAGGAGCGGGACGATGACGTGGAAGTTGAACCCGGCGACGCTGAGCACGGTGACGACGCTGAGCACGATCATCAGCTCGCGCGTCCTGGCCACGTAGGCGAGCCCCTCGCGCACGCCCGCGACGAGCGAGCGGGGTGCACTGCGCGCGACCCCGTACAGCTCGCTTTCGCGCAGAAGCAGCAGGCTGGCCAGCACGGCGAGGAAGCTCACCGTGTTGAGCACGAAGCAGGCGCCGACACCGAAGGCGGCGATCACGATGCCGGCGAGCGCAGGCCCGACGATGCGAGAGCCGTTGAACAGGCTCGAGTTGAGAGCGACGGCGTTCGGCAGCTCCCGCTCCCCGACCAGCTGGAAAGTCAGCGTCTGCCGCCCTGGTGCGTCGAAGACGAGAGCGACCCCGCCCAACGCGGCAAGGACGAGCACCAGCGGGAGGGTGGCCGCGCCGGTCAGGACGAGGGTCGCCAACGCGGCGGCGATGACCATCTGGGCCGCCTGCGTCCAGATGAGCAGCCGTCGTGTCTCGACGCGGTCGGTCACCCAGCCGGCGACGAGGCCGAAGACGGTGAAGGGAACGAAGCGGCAGAAGGCGAGCGCGCCGACGGCGAGCGGGGAGTGGGAGATCTGCAGGACGAGCCACGCAAGCGCGATGTTCTGCATCCACGATCCCGAGACCGAGACGACCTGGCCGGCGAAGAAGAGCCGGTAGTTGCGGTGTCGGCGAAGGCTGCGGAACGTGCGCCGGTGGAGGGCCAGCACCGCCGCCGTCACAGCAGCCTCCGCAGCGGTTCGATCGCGGCGTCGACGGCTTCGAGCTCGTCCGGCGCGAGCCCGTCCAGGCGCTCGGCGAGCCACGCCGTCCGCCGCTCCCGCACCCGCCGGAGCAGGCGGATTCCGGCGGGGCTCACGACGAGACCGACTCGCCGCCGGTCCTCGGCCGACCGCACGCGTTCGATCAAGCCCTGTCGCTCGAGCCGGTCGACATGACCCGACAGCGCCGGAGGCGAGATTCCCTCCTCGGCAGCGAGCTCGCGCAGGCTCAATCCGGGGTTCTGCCTGATCAGCCAGAGCAGGGTCACCTGTCGTCCTGTGACGCCGAACTGCTCGGTCTCCTTGCGCAGCTCGCGAGCGAGCCGCAGCAACACCGGCCGAAGCTCGTTCGCGAGAGCAAGTGGATCTGCGCTAACGATGTTAATCATTAACCGAGCTAACTATACACAAGCGGCGTTGTCGGGCTGATGGAACGGTCGGCGGTGCAAAGCGCCTAGCTAGTTCAGGAAGCGGACGATCCGTTCCGCGATCTCCTCGCCCTTGTCCTCCTGCAGGAAGTGGCCTGCCCCGGCGACGATCTCGGCCGGCCCGGCTCCGGGGATGCGCGCTGCGAGCCGCTCCGCGTGCGCCGGCGAGAAGATGGGATCCGAGTCGGAGAAGAGGACGAGCGCGGGCTTGTCCCAGCGCGCCAGAGCTTCGCGGACGCGCAGCATCGCCGCCGCGGACGGGTGCTCGAGCTCCGTCGGCACATGCTCCGGAAAGGCGAGCACCCCGGCCTTCGACTCGGGCACCGGAAACGGCGCGTCGTAACCGGCGAGCACGTCCTCGCCGGGCGCTGAGACGCAGGACAGGGCGACAAGGCGGCTAGCGACGAGATCGGTCCCGACCCGCCGGATGAACTCGCGGAACCGCAGCCATTCAGGCGACGGCGCCCGGCCGGCGCCGATCCCGGTGTTGAGGATCACCAGGCGCTCGACGAGCTCTGGCCGCTCGACGGCGAGCCGCAGCCCGATCGGACCGCCCCAGTCCTGCACCACGACCGTGAGCCGGCGTAGCTCGAGCTCGTCGACGAGCCGTGCCATCGACGCGTAGTGACTCTCGTAGGAGTAATCCTCGACCCGCAGCGGCTTGTCCGAGCGACCGAAGCCCAGGTAGTCGGGAGCGACCACCCGTGCGACGCTCGCGAGCGGCGGGATCATGCGGCGGTACAGGTAGCCCCAGGTGGGCTCGCCGTGCAGGAGCAGGACGGGATCCCCTTCTCCCTCGTCGACGTGATGAATCCGCAACCCGTTCTGCTCGGTGTAATGCGGAGAGAACGGCCAGCCGGGCAGATTTCCGAATCGCTCGTCCGGAGTCCGGTAGGCCTGCACAAGAGGACTGTAGGCGCCCGCACTTGTGGGGGGTGTTCGCCGAGAGCCGAGATACGGCATGCTTTTCCGGTGCGCGACCTGCCGGGACTTGGGGGCCAGCGGCGCGTTTCGGACCGCGCTTGCCCTGCTTTGTGCCGTGCTCAGCGGTCACTCTTGGGGCGATCGTCGCGGTGGACTCGGGTGAGAGCGCAGTCAGCTGCGCCGCGTGGGCTTCGCCGCGCGGCTCGGACGCGAACCCGGGCACACGCGCTCGGCCGTACCGCCGTGTCGGTCGGCTGGCCGCTTCATTGAAGCCGGGGCAGCGCGGCTGCCTCGAGCCGGGTGCGACCTTCGATGAGCGAATCGTCCTCCACGTGTCGGGTGCTCCTCACGCCCCCGTCACGATCGCGTCGGGCCCGGGTCCGCGCGCGATCCTGGCCCAGGGGATCGAGCTTGCCTCGTCGGCGCGGTACGTGCACCTGGAGAGCCTCACCGCACGCGCACGGAAGGGGACGCCGAGCGAGGTCGCGACGGTCGTGCTGCGCGGGTACGCCGTCTATATGAGCGGGAGCGATGTGACGGCCGGCGCGGGCGTCGACGTCCCGCGGACGTGCATCCTGCTCGACCACGCCGGCGGGGCAGTGATCGAGCACAACACCATCCACCATTGCGGCGTGGGCCAGAACTACGCGTCGGGGATCACCGCCAACATCTCCGTCAACGCCCGCATCACCGACAACACGGTGTATGCCAACCCGGGGGACGGCGTCGCGCTCGCTCCGAACGCCCAGCGCTCTCTCATCACACGAAACCTCCTCGTCGAGAACGAGGCCGGCGTGTACTTCGGCGGGGCCGCAAAGTACGCGTCGCGGGACAACCGGATCACCCGCAACGTCGTCACCGAGTCCCGGCGTTTCGCAGTACACGGGTCGTACAAGCAGGGCGCGCCCGTCGGCAGCGGCAACCTCGTGCTCGACAACTGCGTCTGGCGCACGGCGCGAATGGGCGGGACCGGCTACACCGCGGCACGAAACCGGGTCGTCGACCCCCGCGTCGTCCCGGTCGCGAGAGGCTACCGGCTCGCTCCCGGTAGCCCGTGCAAGCGCTACCACGCCGGGGGGTAGAGCCTTAGGAACTCGTTTCTAAGCGTCGGCGCCGTCGACGCGGTAGCGGAGCGTGACCACCGTTCCGTCGCCCCCTGGCGCCACGTCCACGCTGCCCATCAGCGAGCGCATCACAGCAAGGCCGCGCCCGCGGTCGTCCTCGGAGCTCCAGCTTCGCCAGCGGCCGTCGTCGTGAATCCGCGCGACGATCTCACCGGGCGGGTGGAAGCGCGCCTCGAGGATGACCGTGCCGGTATCGGGCTGGTCGGAGTGAGCGTGCTCGACCGCGTTGGCGAGGGCTTCGCCGCACGCGAGCACGACATCTGCGACGGCCCGCTCAGGCACTCCCGCAGCGCGCAGCCAGGCGCGCAGCTCGCGCCGGACGCCGGTCAGCCGCTCCGGCCGCGCCGGACCGCGGACGAGCAAGCGAGGCACCGTCTCGCGCAGGAGCTCGAGCGTGAGCAGGGCGACGTCGTCTTCCTGCTCGCGCCCCGTGAAGAGCGTCTCGAGCAGGGCCGCGCATGCCTCTTCGGCGTGCATGCCGCGCACCGCCGCGGCGGCTTCGCGGAGCCGTTCCAGGCCGCGGTCGAGCGCCTCGCCGCGTTGCTCGATCGCGCCGTCGGAGTAGAGCAGCACGAGCGCACCGGCAGGCACGTGCGTCAGCGCGTCCGTGTACCGGCCGAGACCGACGCCGAGCGGGAGCGACCGCCCGCCCTCGAGGAAGACTGGCCCGTCATCCGGACCGATCAGGAGTGCCGGAGGATGTCCCGCGCACGCGTAGCGGAGCGATCCCGTCCCAGGGTCGAGGACCGCGTAGACGAGCGTGGTTCCGAGCGCTTCGGGGATCGTCTCCGCGAAGCGGCTGAGCGCTTCCACCACCTGCGCGGGCTCGTCGTGCTCCATTGCGATCGCGCGTAGCGCGCTGCGCAGCTGCCCCATCACTGCCGCGGCCCGCGGCCCGTGGCCGACGACGTCGCCGACCGCGATACCGAGCCGTCCCTCGGGCAGGGCGATCGCGTCGTACCAGTCGCCACCGAGGTTGACGCGCCGGAGCGAGGGAAGGTAGCGCGCCGCGAGCGAGACCCCGGGCAGGTCCGGAAGTGTCTGCGGGAGCAGGCTCGTCTGCAGCGAGACTGCGAGCTGGTGCTCGGCGTCGGAGAGGCGCGCCCGCTCGAGCGCCAGCGCGATCTGGCGCCCGACGGCGAGCGCAAACGCTCGGTCGTCGTCCGTGAAGCCTCGCTCCTCGTCGAAGGCGAGGACGAGCGCGCCGAGCGCCCGCTCTCCCGCGAGCAGAGGCACCGCGGCAGTGTCGCGGTCGAACACGGGCTCACGCTCGCGGACGGCACGAGTCGCAGGGTGGTCTGTGTCGAGGGGCACCGTCGTCGCCTGGGCCGCTCCGTCGGCGTCGCGGCCGGATGCGCGGGCGAGCTCGAGGTACGAGCCGTCGGCCGAGGCGAGCCAGGCGGCCGCACCCGTGGTCCCCAGCGGCTCGAGGGCCTCCTCGAACACGACCGCGATCACCTCATCGGCCGACGCAGCTCCGGACAATGCGCTCGTCACCGCCTGCAGGGCCGCCGTTCGGCGCCGCGCTTGCTCGACGCGAAGCCCCGCGGCCTCGAGCGCGCCCTCCCGGCGACTCGCTTGGGCGAACAGCACCGCGACCAAGGCCGTCAGCGCGATCCCGGCCGCCAGGACGCCGAGCGGTGGGCCGAGCGCGACTCCCTGCGGGTCGACCGTCTCGATCGTCCAGGTGCGCCCCCCCGCCGCGACCGTGGCGGTGGTCGCCCCTGGGAGCGGCGAGCTCGGGCCCGCCACCACGCGCTCGCCGTCCGCGATCCGGACCTCCGCCCCCGCGGGAAGCTGCTCGCGAATTGCGCGGAGGAACCCGTCGCCGCCGTAGCCTGCGGCGACGAAGCCGGCCAGTGCCCGTCGTCGTTGCTCTGGCGTCTTCACCGGCTCATAGCGGCGGAAGAGCGGCGCGATGGCGAGGAAGCCAGTCTCGCGGGAGCCGGCCAGCCTGATCGGCCCGGTCAGCGTCGCTCCACCCGACGTGAGCGCCATCTCGATAGCCTCGGCGCGGGCCGGCTCCGACAGGAGGTCCACCCCCAGCAGCTTGCCGAGCGACGAGCCTGGCGGGGCGACCCGCTCGACGGCGTAGTGGATCGGTCGGCTGGCGGCCGGGACGAGCTCCCCCGACGGGGAGAGGTCGCGAATCTTCTGGCCGATCTCGACCTCGAACAGCGCCCGCTGGTTCCTGGGCACCCTCCGGACGAGGAAAACGCCTTCGAGCCCGGGAGCTCCGTCGAGGGCGCCGGCGAAGGCGTCGAAGCCGTCGGGGTCGACGAAGCCGAGCTCGTCCACGAGCCCGCGCGCGCCGCGAAGTCCGGCGATGCCCTGGACCAGACAGCAAATCCGTCGCGACGGCCGCCTGCCGCGCGACGTCCCGCTCCCGCCGGTCGGCCTCCGATCGCTCGACCCGGAGCGCGTACCCGTAGACTCGCGAAGGAAGCGAGGACCAGCGCAGCCACGACCATCATCGCGCGCCGCCGGCGCGCAGCGGGCGGCACGCTGAGCTCGGTTGGTACCGGGCGAGTTCGACTGCTCATCTGGGACATGGGTGGCGGCGGCCCTACACCGAGGATCGCACAGCCGGCGAGGCGGTGCCAGCCCCGGAGAGGGAGTTTGCGCCCTCAACGGCCGGGTAGATCCGGAGCGGAATGGCTCGAGAAGAGGATTCGGCTCTCCCCGACGAGCAGACGACCCTCGTTCGGGACGACGACACCGTCGTTCTCAAGCGCGAGGAGGTCGAGCCACGGCGGCGCCGGCCGCTGCAAGACCCTGGGCCCTGGCTCCTGTTGCTGCTGATTCTCGTGCTCGGAGGACTGGCCGCATTCTGGGTCTTCAGCCGCACGGACACCAAGGAGGTGCCGGACCTCGTCGGTCTTCCCCTCGACGAAGCTGTTTCCCGCCTAGAGGCGGACGGCTTCCACACCGATCTCTCCGAGCAGGCCAGTGAGCGGCCACGTGGCACGGTTGCCGAGCAGGATCCGGCCGCCGGCACGGAGGCCGACGACGGCTCGACGGTCCAGGTGGTGGTTTCGAGCGGCCCGGCCCGGGTTGCGGTCCCCGACGTCGTGGGGAGGGAGGCGGAGGCCGCCGAGGAAGAGCTGACGAGCGCCGGCTTCGAAGTGCGCACCGTCGAGGTCTTTTCCGACCAGCCGGAGGGCACCGTGATCGCGCAGAACCCGGAGGGAAGCGAGGAGGCGGAAGGTGGGTCGACCGTTCGGATCAACGTCTCCAAAGGGCCGGGCGAGGCGACGCTCCCGAGCCTGGTCGGAAAGACACGTGAGGACGCTCAGGCCGAGCTCGAGCAGCTCGAGCTGA
Source organism: uncultured Actinomycetes bacterium (assembly GCA_963737565.1). GTDB lineage: Bacteria > Actinomycetota > Thermoleophilia > Gaiellales > Gaiellaceae > Gaiella. The sequence goes on along the minus strand of CAVTTF010000017.1, from coordinate 40,754 downwards.
AGTCGAACGTGGTCGAGGTTCCCTCGGCGGAACCGGCGGGGACCGTCGTCGCGCAGAATCCCGTTGCCGGAACGAGCGTGCGGGTCGGCTCGCTCGTGCGGCTCAACGTCTCGACCGGCTCGCCCACGACGACCGAGACGACCGAGACGACGACGACGCCGTAGGCTCGTCCTCATGTCGGAGCCAACACCCAGCCGGCGGCTGCGTGGCGCCGAGATCCTCGACGACCCACTCGTCCGTGAGCTCGTCGAGGCGCGGCTGGTGTGCGTTCTCGCCACGGGCGATGCCGACGGCGGTATCCACGCGGTGCCGATGTGGTTCGCCCGGGACGGCGATGCGCTCGTGCTGGCGACGGCTCTCGCAGCCGCAAGGCGGCCAACGTGAGACGGGACCCGCGCGCGACGTTCGTCATCCACGATTCCCGGCCGGGCTTCGAGGTGTGCGGGGCCTCGATTCGCGGCCGCGTCGATCTCCTTCGCGGTGCGGCCGCCCAGTCGCTGGTCGAGCTCGTCCACCGTCGCTACGTCGGAGCCGGAGCTGAAGCGATCGCTGCCGTCGCTGCGTTCCTGAACTCGGACGATGCGGCGCTTCGCCTCCACCCGGACGTGGCGTTCACGTGGGACGAGCGGCCAAGCGATGCGGCGCGGGCACTGCGCAAGTCGGGCGCCGCGCTGCCGCTGCTGCCCACCGAGCCGCGTACATGAACTCACTACTTCGGCTCGGGCTCGAGCTTGTAGCCGACGCCGTAACGCGTCTGTAGGAACGTGTGTCGCGGCGCACGCTGGTCGATCTTCTCCCGCAGCTTGCGGACGAAGACGTCGACGGTGCGGTCGCGGTGCGACGCCCTGCGGCCCCACACGCGCTGGAGCAGCTCGTCGCGCGTGAGCACGCGGCCCTGATCGAGCGCGAGGGCGTAGACGAGCCGGAACTCGGTCGGCGTGAGCTCCGCGCTGGCGCCGTCGACGTAGGCCTGGACGTTTCTCGGGTCGAGGCGCAGCTCCTCGATCACGAGCTCCTCGCCGCGACGAGGATCCTGCGCACGGGTGCCGCGCCGGGCCGCTGCTCCGACCCGCGCGACCAGCTCGCGCATCGAGAAGGGCTTGACGAGGTAGTCGTCGGCGCCGAGCTCGAGTGCGTGAACACGGTCGTGCTCCGTGCCGCGGGCCGAGACGACGACGATCGGCGTGCCGATTCCCTCGCTCCGCGCCTGCTCGATCACCCTCCAGCCGTCCACGCCGGGAAGCATCAGGTCGAGCACGCAGACATCGGGCCGCTCGAAGCGGAGTCGCGCCAGGCCCGTCTCGCCGTTCGCCACGCCGACTGCGTCGAACCCCGCCGACTGCAGGTGGCGGGCCATCCCCTGGGCGATGACCTCGTCGTCCTCGATGATCAACACCTTCGACACGGTACGAATGATGACGATGCCCGGTTGTCCGGGGGCCGCCGAATGGTGACCGTCCCGTAACCGAGTGGTGAACGGCCGGACAGGTCCCGCAGGGGTCTGTCCCCGAAGGCGCCTTCGGGACGGACACCTTCCGGTACCGCCCCACAGTGCCGGTTCTACTCCGCTGCCTGGTCCGTGTCGGCGTTTTCCGCCGCCTCGTCGTCGGCCGTCCCCGCCTCGACGACCACGACCTGCTCGCAGCCGACCAGCCTGGTCAGCCTCCGCTCCGTGCGCCGGATGATCGCCGTGTCGTGGCCGGGCCCGCAGTCCAGCAAGTCGACCTGGCCGTCGGGCGCCAGCGCGTGCAGCCTGTCGTTGCCCGGCCCGCCGAACGCCCTGTCCGTGCCCCAGCCGCCGTAGAGCGAATCGTTGTCGTCGTTGCCGGCGACCGCGTCGTCGCCCGGCCCGCCGGCGGTCTTGTCGTTTCCCTCGCCGCCACTCAGACGGTCGTCGCCGGAGCCGCCCTCGAGCCGGTCGTTGCCGGGCCCGCCCGAGGAGCCGTCGTTGCCGCGGCCGCCGAACACCTCGTCGTCGCCCGTCCCGGCCTCGGTCGCGTCGGCGCCGGAGCCGGCGCCGACCGTGTCGTTGCCGCCTCGACTCCAGATGTGGTCGTCGCCCGCGAGCGCCCGGATCTGGTCCGCGTCCGCGGTGCCGACGAGCCTGTCGTCGCCACTCGTGCCGACGATGACGGCGGCGGCTGCGCCCGCCGCGAGCGCCAGCGCAGCGATGCCGGCGAGGACGGTCGCCCTTCCCGTTGCCTTCACTGCTCCCTCCTTGTCGTGGGGCCTCCTCGGGCAACTGTCCGCCGGGCGCGTGAAGTTTCCGTGTTGTCGACGCAAGGATCGAGCAAGGGTTCTGTTAGAACGGGGCCGTCATGGACGCCGACGCCAAGCGGGGCCGTGCACTCGTCGAGGAGAGCCGCGAAGCCGTGGTGGTGCTGGATGAGAGCGACGTCGTCCTCGCCGCAAGCCGTCGCGCGCGCCAGTCGATCGACGGCGTGCGCGAGGGGAGCCAGTTGCCCGCCGGCGTCCTCGCCGGCGAGCACGGGCTGGTCCCGCTCGTCGTCCCCTACGACGTGGAGGACCGGCGCGAGCGGCTGGTCTATCTGAGCCGAGTGGGTGACCTGGCCGCGTACGAGGAGCTGCGCTCCGGGTTCACCGCCGCCGTCTCACACGAGCTGCGCACGCCGCTGGCCCGGCTGCTGGCGTTGTTGGAGACAGCGTCGCTGCCCGGCGAGGACGTCCCGGCGCTCGTCGAGCAGGCCCGCGTCGAGGTGGAGCAGATCCGCGAGCTGATCGACGAGGTGCTCTTTCTCTCGGAGCTCGAGTCCGGTGCCCGGGTCGTGTCGCTCTCGGCCGTTCCGGTCGTTCCGGAGCTCGAGGCGGTCGTCGCCGAGCTCGGCGAGCGGGCGGCCCGCGCCGGGGTCTCTCTCACCGTGGAAGGCGACCCGGAGGTGGAGTTGGCGCTGCGACCTCGGATGCTGCGCGTGCTGGCGCTGAACCTGGCCGAGAACGCGATCCGCTACGCCGGTCCCGGCGCGCATTTCACTCTGGCGGTCGAGCGAGCGCCCGAAGGCGTCGTCCTTCGCGGCGCCGACGACGGCGTGGGCGTCGGTGAGGCCGAGCTCCACCGGCTGTTCGAGCGCTTCTTCCGCGCCGACCGCTCGCGGGCGTCTCGCGGCACGGGGCTCGGGCTCGCGATCGTCAAGCACGTCGTCACCCAGGCGGGCGGCACCGTCGAGGCGCGCGGCGGCAGAGGCCGCGGCCTCGAGATCCGCTGCTCGTTCCCGGTGTCGTGAACGTCCTCTTTGTCTGCGTGCAGAACGCCGGCCGCTCGCAGATGGCCGAGGCGCTCTTCCGCCGGGCCGCGGGCGGACGTCACGAGGCTCGCTCCGTCGGGTCGGCGCCCGCAGCCCATGTCCATCCCGAGGTGGTCGAAGTGATGCGCGAGGTCGCGATCGACCTGGCCGACCGAGTGCCGGTGAAGCTCCAGCGTTCCGACGCCGAGTGGGCGGACGTGGTCGTGACGATGGGATGCGGCGACGCGTGCCCGGTCGTCCCCGGCGCCCGATACGTCGACTGGGAGCTGGACGATCCAGCCGGGCGGCCGCTGGGCGAGGTGCGCCGCATCCGCGACGAGATCGAGCGGCGCATCGCGGGAGCTCCTCTCGACCCTGTAGCTCCTTTACCACTTCCTCACCGGACATTCACCAATCCGTCCCCCATCCGGCGGCTGCCGCTCGGGACACTTCCGGCGACCCGACGGGAGGCGTCACGAACGTGAAGCGATGGATGGCATCCGGTGTTGTTCTGGCCTGCGCGCTTGCGCTTTCGGGCTGCGGCGGCGGAGGCGGGGGCAACGCGATCAGCGCTGACGGCTCGAGTACGGTCGGGCCGCTCGTGACGAAGGCCGCCGAGGACTTTCGCAAGGAGAACGAGGACGTCGACATCACGGTCGGGATCTCGGGAACGGGTGGAGGCTTCGAGCGCTTCTGCCGCGGCGAGACCGATCTGTCGAACGCGTCGCGGCCGATCAAGGACGAGGAAAAGGAGATCTGCGAGCAAGAACGGCGTCGACTACGTCGAGCTCCAGGTTGCCAACGACGCCCTCACGGTGGTCGTCAACCAGGAGAACGACTGGGCGAAATGCCTCACCGTCGACGAGCTGAAGCGGATCTGGGAGCCGGCCTCCAAGGTCGACAACTGGAGCGAGGTCCGCGACGGGTTTCCCGACGTGCCGCTCAAGCTCTACGGCCCGGGCACCGACTCGGGCACGTTCGACTACTTCACCGGCGCGATCGTCGGCGAGGAGGACGCCAGCCGCTCCGACTATTCCGCCAGCGAGGACGACAACGTCATCATCCAGGGAGTCTCGGGCGAGAAGGGCGGCCTCGGCTACCTCGGCTTCTCGTACTTCGAGGAGAACCAGGAGTCGCTGAATGCGGTCGAGATCGACGGGGGCAAGGGCTGCGTCGCTCCCAGCGTCGACACCGCGCAGAGTGGCGACTACGCCCCGCTCGCGCGTCCGCTGTTCGTCTACGCGAAGACGAGCGCCCTCGACCGGTCGGAGGTCGCCGACTTCCTCCGCTATCTGCTCGACAACCAGCAGGCGATCGCCGAGGCGGCTCGGTTCGTCCCCATGAACGAGGAACAGCTCGCCCAGGCGAAGAGCGATCTCGAGGCGGCCATAGATGCTTGACCGGGCATTCCCGCCCGCCCGGATGGGGGCCGACCACCGTCGCCGCAGGCGACGATCGCCCTTGCCCGTATGCACCGATACGCGCTACGGGCGCTCGTCGCCTGCGGCTCGGTCTCGACCCTCCCCGAGCACACGCGAATGCCCGGTCAAGCATCTGGGCCGTGACGACGCACGAGATCGCGGCCCCGCGGTCGACCTGCGCGCATCGAGCCGCCGTTTCGGCGAGCTTGTGATCAAAGGGCTGCTGGGCGTGTGCGCGCTCATCTCGGTCGTCACGACGGTCGGGATCGTCGCGTCTCTGCTTCTCCCCGCGCTGGAGTTCTTCGCCGAGGTCAGCCCGATCGACTTCTTCACGGGCACGAACTGGGCGCCGCTCTTCGAGCCCGCGCACTTCGGCGTGCTGCCGCTCATCGTCGGCACCCTGTCGGTCACGATCTGGGCCCTGCTCGTCGCGATCCCCTGCGGGCTCGGCACGGCGATCTACCTCTCCGAGTACGCGTCGCCGCGTGCGCGCAGCGTGCTCAAGCCCGCGCTCGAGATCCTGGCCGGGATCCCGACCGTCGTCTACGGGTACTTCGCGCTGCTCGCGGTGACGCCGCTCCTGCGCGAGATCGGGATCCAGGTCGAGATCTTCAACGCGCTCGCGGCGGGCCTCGTGATGGGCGTGATGCTGATTCCGACCGTCGCCTCGCTCTCGGAGGACGCGATGGGAGCGGTGCCGCAGGCGCTTCGCGACGGCGCCTATGGGCTGGGAGCCGACAAGTTGCAAGTCGCCACGAGAGTGGTTGTCCCGGCCGCAATCTCGGGCATCATCGCCTCGTTCGTCCTTGCGGTCTCGCGCGCGGTGGGCGAGACGATGATCGTGCTCATCGCCGCGGGGCAGTTGGCGCGGGTGTCGTTCGATCCGCGGGCCACGATCGAGACGCTGACCGCATTCATCGGCGCGACCGGGAACGGAGACGTGCCGACCGGCTCGATCGAGTACAAGACCATCTTCGCCGTCGGCCTGACGTTGTTCACGCTCACCCTGGTGATGAACGTGATCTCGATCCGGCTCGTGCGCAAGTACCGCGAGGTCTACGACTGATGTCGCGCAGGTGGAAGAATCGCCTCTTCGTCGGGGCGATGATGTTCACGCTGGCGGTGTCCTTCGGGACGCTCGGCTGGCTGCTGCTGCAGACGCTCATCGACGGTTTGCCGGCGCTGACGGGCAAGCTGTTCACCAACCCTCCTTCGACGGTGCCTGCCGAGGCGGGCGCCCGACCGGCGATCCTGGCGACGATCTACCTGGCGCTCCTGCTGCTCCTGTTCTCCGTCCCGGTCGGGGTCGGCACCGCGATCTACCTCGAGGAGTACGCGAACAAGGAGCGCTGGTACAACCGGCTGCTCGAGGTCAACATCCAGAACCTCGCCGCCGTGCCCGCGATCGTCTACGGCATCCTCGGACTCGCCTTCATCGTTCGCGGGCCGTTCGGGATCGGCCGGGTTCTGCTCGCAGGAGCGCTGATCCTGACTCTGGTCGTGCTCCCGACCGTGATCATCTCCTCGCGCGAGGCGATCCGCGCTGTTCCGGACTCCATCCGCCAGGGCGGGTTCGCGCTCGGCGCGACCAAATGGCAGGTCGTCTGGAAGCAGGTGCTGCCGGCCTCGATCCCGGGGATCGCCACCGGCTCGATCCTCGCGCTCTCGCGCGCGGTCGGTGAGACGGCCCCGCTGCTCCTGATCGGCGCGCTCCAGTACGTGGCGTTCGACCCCAGCGTCCTGGGTGCGTTCACGGCGCTGCCGGTGCAGATCTACACGTGGGTGAAGTTGCCCGACTCGGAGTTCCAGACGCTTGCGGCGGCGGCGATCATCGTCCTCCTCGGGATCGTCCTGACCATGAACGCGCTCGCCATCTTCCTTCGCAACCGCTACCGCCAGACGTGGTGAGCGCCGGCATGGACACGCCCCGGATCGACAGTGCGCGCATCGCGGAGATCTCGCCGGCGGCGATCAAGGAGGAGATCGTGCGGCGCCCGAAGGTCTTCAGCGTGCAGGACCTCGCCGTCTCCTACGGCACGAACCTCGCCCTCTCGGACGTGACGCTCGACGTCCACGAGAACACCGTCACCGCATTCATCGGGCCGTCCGGGTGCGGCAAGAGCACCTTCATCCGCTGCTTCAACCGCATGAACGACCTGATCGTCAGCGCCAAGGTCGAAGGCACGGTCCTCTACCACGGCACCGACCTCTACGGCCGCGAAGTCGACCCGGTCGAGGTACGGCGCCGCATCGGGATGGTCTTCCAGAAGCCGAACCCGTTCCCGAAATCGATCTACGACAACGTCGCCTTCGGCCCGCGGGTGCTGGGCTGGAAGAAGGATCTCGACGACCGCGTCGAGCGGTGCCTGCGCCAGGCGGCGCTCTGGGACGAGGTCAAGGACCGGCTGAAGGACTCGGCGCTCGGGCTCTCCGGCGGCCAGCAGCAGCGGCTTTGCATCGCGCGCGCCCTCGCGACCGAGCCGGACGTGATCCTGATGGATGAGCCCGCGTCGGCGCTCGACCCGATCGCGACGGCGCGCATCGAGGATCTGATGCACGAGCTGAAGCGCGAATACACGATCGCAATCGTCACGCACAACATGCAGCAGGCCGCCCGCGTCGCAGACATGACCGCCTTCTTCAGCGTCGAAGTAGACGAGGACGGCAAAGGAAGGCACGGGATACTCGTGGAGTACGACGCGACGACGAAGATGTTCACCACGCCCTCCGACCAGCGGACCGAGGACTACGTCACCGGGACGGTTCGGATGAGGATCTCGTTCGAGGAGGAGCTTCGCCAGCTCGGCGAGGCGCTCGAGGCGCAAGCTGACCTCGTCGTGCGCTCGATCCGCGGCGCGGTCGAGGCGCTCGTGACGCAGGACCTCGAGCTCGCCGACGAGGTGATCGCCTTCGACGACGAGATCGACGATGCCTATCTCGCGATCGGGCGCGGCGCCGAGGCGTTGCTCGCCACGCAGAGCCCGGTCGCCGGCGATCTCCGGTTCGTCCTCTCCGTGCTTCACTCCACTGGGCACCTCGAGCGCATGGGCGACCTCTGCGTCACCGTCTCCAAGCTGACGAAACTGTCCGCAGACCTCCCGACCGACCCGGTCCTGCTCGAGGGTTTCCGCGAGGTGGGCGAGCGAGCCGAGCAGATGACGCTCGTGGCCGTGGGCGCCCTGATCCAGCGGGACCTGGACTCGGCCGAGAGCCTGATGGAGCTCGACGAGTTGATCGACCGTGCCAACCGCCGCGTCGTCACGCGGTTGCTCGAGGTCGGAACCGCCAACATGGAGTGGGCGCTGCGAATGGTCGTCGTCTCGCGCTGCCTCGAACGGATCGGCGACCACGCCGTCGACGTAGGCGAGCAGGCAGCGTTCCTCGTCACCGGCGAGTTCCGCGAGTTCACCGACGCCAGTCACTAGCGCCGCCGGGATTGTCCCAGCGTCTCCTCGCTCGCTCACCTACCCGGTACCACATCTTCACCTCCGCTCAGCCCATCGGCGCCGCCGGCGCAGCGACGATCGCGCCTGAACACCTGAAATCGACAAGGGAGCTGAGACGGGATGAGGGCAACACGGAGGAGCGCGTGGCTGGTCGCAGCACTCGCGGGAGTCGCGGTCGTGGCCGTATCGGCCGCCTCGGCGGCGGGTCCGAGCTACAACCTCTCGAAGCTGAAGGGAACGATCACCGCGGACGGATCCTCGACGGTCGGTCCCTACGCTCAGGCAGCGGCCGAGCTCTTCGCCAAGGCGGGCGCGAAGAACGTGCGCATCACGGTCGGCATCTCCGGCACCGGCGGCGGATTCGAGCGCTTCTGCCGCGGCGAGACCGATCTCTCCGACGCCTCGCGCCCGATGCGAGTCCGAGAGGCGCAGGTGTGCAAGGACAACAAGGTCGGCTCCTGGCGCGCGTTCACCGTCGCGAACGATGCTCTCACCGTGGTCGTCAACCGCTCGAACACGTGGGCGACGTGCCTGTCGGTCGACGAGCTGAAGAAGATCTGGCAGGCGGGCTCCAAGGTCGACAACTGGAAGGACGTCCGCGCCGGCTTTCCCGGACGAGAAGCTGAAGCTCTTCGGTCCCGGAACCGACTCGGGGACGTTCGAATACTTCACCGAGGTCGATCAACGGCAGGGCACGCTCGAGCCGCTCTGACTACTCCGCGTCCGAGGACGACAACGTGCTCGTCCAGGGCGTGTCCGGTGAGAAGGGCGGGCTCGGCTACTTCGGCTACTCCTACTTCGTGGAGAACCAGGACAAGCTGCGCGCCGTCCAGGTCCGCAACCCCAAGACCAACCAATGCGTCGCTCCAGGGCGTGAAGACGGTGCACACCGGCACCTACAGGCCGCTGTCGCGACCGCTCTTCATCTATGCGAAGGGCTCGTCCTTCCAGCGGACGGAGGTGCAGGCGTTCATCGACTACATCTTCGACAACGAGGTCGCGATCGCGAAGCGCGCTCGCTTCGTGCAGCTCACGCCCGCCCAGCTGAAGCGGGCGAGGATCAACTTCGACCTCGCCGTCAAGGCGGCTCGGAACTCCTGACGGGGAGTAGGCCCCGCCGCTAGGCGTGCGCCGGCTCGAGCCGGCGCACGTCCCAGCGGCGCGCGAGGAAGGCCGCGGCGGCGATCGCCCCGGCGAGCAGGAAGACGAGGAGGTCGCCTCGCGGCATTCGCGTGACCGACTCCATCCCCGCTCCGACGAGCGCCGCCATCGGGATCGTCAGCACCCAGGCGGCGACGATGTTGCCGGCAACGCCCCAACGGACGGCGGAGAGGCCCCGGAAGGCGCCTGCTCCGATCACGGAGCCGGATACGGTGTGCGTCGTCGAAACGGGGAAGCCGTAGTGCGCCGTCGTCCAGAGCACGCCGGCTGTCGCCGTCTGGGCGGCAAATCCCTGCGGCGCGTCGATTTTTGCCACGCGCTGGCCGAGCGTCTTGATGATCCGCCAGCCGCCGGCATACGTTCCCGCGGCCATCGCCAGCGCGGCCGAGACGATCACCCAGGTCGGTGGGCGGGTGAAGTCGGGATCGAGGTTGCCCGAGGCCACGAGCGCCATCGCGATGATGCCCATGGTCTTCTGTGCGTCATTGGTGCCGTGGGTGAACGCCACGAAGCCCCCGGAGAACAGCTGCGCGGTCCGGAACACACGGCCGACGCGCGCAGGCGAGCGCCGCCGGATCACCCACACGATCAGCACCATCAACGCGAGCGCGATTCCGAACCCGAGGAACGGGGCGACAAACGAGGGCTTGAGCACGTTGTCCCAGATTCCGTTCCAGTTGACGACGTCGAAGCCGTTCGCCGCGATCGCCGACCCGAGCACACCGCCGATCAGGGCGTGGCTCGAGCTCGACGGAAGCCCGAGCAGCCACGTCACGAGGTTCCACGTGATCGCTCCGACGAGGCCGGCGAGGATGATGTCGAGCGTGATCGCGTTCTGGTCGACGATCCCCTTGGCGATGGTCGCCGCGACCGCGAACGACGCGAACGCGCCGACGAAGTTCAGGACCGCCGCCATGATGACCGCTGCCCGCGGCGACATGGCGCGCGTCGAGACGCTCGTCGCGATCGAGTTCGCCGTGTCGTGGAAGCCGTTGGTGAAGTCGAAGAACAGCGCGACCGCGATCACCGCGATAAGGGTCAGGCTCCAGTCCATGGCTCAGGCGTTCTTGACGAGAATGTTGGCGACCACATTGGCCGCCGTCTCGCAGGCGTCCAGTGACCGCTCGAGCCCCTCGTAGATGTCCTTCCAGCGGATGACGATGAGCGGGTCGATCCGCCCGTCGCGGAAGAGGGAGGCGAGCGCGTCGCGGAGCACGCGGTCGCCCTCGTCCTCGAGACGCTTCAGCTCGATCAGCGCTTCCTGGACGCCCCGCATCCCCTTGAGGTTGTCGAGCGCGATCGCGAGCTGCTCGACGGCCTTGACGATGATCTTGCATTGCTCCACCGCGTGGCGCGTCGGCATCTCCACCCCGTAGAGGCCGAGCAGGTCGGAAGCTTCCTCGAGGTAGTCGACGACATCGTCGATCTCGGTCGCGAGCTGGTAGATGTCCTCGCGGTCGAACGGCGTCAGGTACTGCGTGTTCATCAGCTGGATGATGTCGCGGGTGATCGCGTCGCCCTGCGTTTCGACCGCCTTCACCTCCTCTTGCGTCACCCCAGAGTTCGGGTGCTCGTTGAAGCGCCGATCGACCAGGCGGGCGACCTCCCGCGCGTTCTCTCCTGCGCGGGCGAACAGCTCGTAGAACTCCTTCGTACGCGGGGTGAACCGGATCTTCACGGCGCGGGACCCTACACGTACGACAGAGGAGTGAAGCCCCGGAAGTGCCTGGCCCCGCGCCGCGGCCTAGGCCACGCGGATTCGCGCGGCCAGCTCGCGCGACACCGCGTGCTCGCCGCCGCCGGCGCGGATCGTGAGCGGCCCGCCGAAGGGCGCGGCCTCGTGCAGCTCGACCTCCGCGCCCGGCACGAGTGACAGGGACGTGAGGTAGCGGAGCAGGTCCGAGTCGCGGTCGGGAACGCGCGTCACGGTCGTGCGCTCGCCCGGCTCGAGGCTCTCGAGCGTGCGGTCGACGACTGCCGGCACCTCGAGCGCGGCGCTCGGGATCGGGTCGCCGTGCGGGTCGTGCGTGGGAAAGCCGAGTGCCTCGTCGATCCGGCCTTCCAGCTCCTCGGACAGCGCATGCTCGAGCCGGTCGGCCTCGGCGTGCACCTCCTCGAGCGGCAGTCCCAGGGTCTCGGAGAGGTAGCGCTCGAGCAGCCGGTGGTGGCGGAGCACCTCCAGGGCTGCCAGTCGGCCGACGGGCGTGAGCACGACCCCTCGGTACGGCGCGCGCTCGACGAGGCCGTGCTCGGCGAGCCGCTTGGTCATTGCGGTGGCCGAGGGAGCGCTGACGCCCATCCGCTCGGCGAGGGCGGATGTCGTCGCGCGGACGCCCTCGCTCTCCAGGGCGTAGATGCCCTTGAGGTAGTCCTCGGTCGCGCTCGACAGCTCCAGAGTTTGCTGTTCCATCGAACTCGTCTGAGTGTACACTAGACTTCTGATTAGGCATGGCTAAATTCACGCGACGCAGACTGCTCGCCACCGCCGCGCCGCTTGCAGCCGCGCCCGCGCTTGTGAAGCTTGCGGGCAGCGACGCCCAGGCGGCCCACGATCACTCGCGGCACATGGCCCATCACACGGGCCACGCCGGTCAGGGTCATGCGGCGATGATCGGCCCCGCGGTACCCGCCGTCGGCGGGCCGAACGACCTCGACGCGCTGCTCTACCCGCCGAAGGCGCTGCCCTACAAGCCGGGTCGCGTCCGTGAGTACGACCTTCGAGCGGTCGACCGTGAGCTGGAAATCGCGCCCGGGGTCTTCTTCCCCGCCTGGACGTACAACGGGACCGTGCCCGGGCCGGTGATCCGCGCGACCGAGGACGACCTGCTGCGCGTGCACTTCACGAACGCGGGCTCACATCCGCACACGATCCACTTCCACGGCATCCATCCGCCGAACATGGACGGCGTCTTCGAGGTCGTCGAGCCCGGCCACACGTTCACGTACGAATTCCCGGCACGGCCGGCGGGCTTCCACCTCTACCACTGTCACGCCACACCGCTCAAGAAGCACATCCACAAAGGCCTCTACGGCGCTTTCATCATCGATCCCAAGGAGCCGCGACCGCCGGCGCAGGAGCTGGTCATGGTGATGAACGGCTATGACACCGACGCTGACGGTGGGAACAACTTCTACACCGTCAACGGCCGCTCGTTCTACTACGCGCGCTACCCGATCCGCGTCCGCCGGTCGGAGCTCGTCCGGGTCTACCTCGCCAACCTGACCGAGTTCGATCTGGTCAACTCGCTCCACCTGCACGCCGACTTCTTCCATTACCAGCCCACCGGCACGGGCGAGTACTGGGAGTACACCGACACGGTGATGCAGTGCCAGGGCCAGCGCGGCGTGCTCGAGATCAGCTTTGCCAACACCGGTCGATTCATGTTCCACGCCCACCAGTCCGAGTTCGCCGAGCTTGGCTGGATGGGCTTCTTCGAGGTCGTCGATTGACGGTCGCCAAGGCCGAGCCGGCGCCGCGGGCGGCCTGGCGCCTCTGGGCGCTTCTCCCCGTGCTCCTGCTCGCGCTCCTCGTCGGCGCGTTCGTCTGGGCGGGTGATTCGCTCGTCGAGCTCGTCGGGCGTAACCCGCCACCCGCCGACGAGTTCGACATCCGCCGCGTCGAGTTCGAGCCGGGCGAGATCCGGGTCCTGGTGCGCAACCCGCAGCAGCAGGAGCTGACGATCGCCTCGGTCACGGTCGACGACGCGATCGTCCCCTACTCGCTCGACGGGCCGGCCACCCTGAAGCGGCTGCGCTCGAGCACGGTCGTGATCCCCTTCGACTGGGTTGCCGACGACCCGATCTCGGTCGGCGTCACGAGCTCCACGGGGATCGAGACGGCGATCGAGGTTCCCGCAGCGGTCGAGACCCCGCAGCCGTCGGGGAAGGGCTTCCTCGGCTACGCGATCATCGGCTTCCTCGTCGGCGTCGTCCCCGTCGCGCTCGGGCTGCTCTGGCTGCCCTCCCTGCGCCGCGCAGACGCGCGTTGGCTCGCTGCCTTCATGGCGCTGACCGCCGGATTGCTCTCGTTCCTCGCCGTCGAAGCGTTGTCGGAGGCGTTCACGGCGCAGGCCGCGCTACCGGAGTCGCTCGGCGGCGCCGGGCTGATCCTGCTCGGCGTGGCCGCCAGCTATCTGTTCATGACGTTCCTCGCGCGCCGGCTCGGCGGCTCGGCCGGCGCCACCGGTCTCGCGCTGGCGACGCTCGTCGCAATCGGGATCGGGGTGCACAACCTCGGCGAAGGGCTCGCCATCGGCGCCTCCTTCGCGGTCGGCGAGCTCACGCTCGGCTCCTTCCTGATCGTCGGCTTCATGATCCACAACGTCACGGAAGGCCTCGGCATCGCCGCCCCCGCAGCGGAGGGGCGGCGGGCGACGTTCGCGCAGCTTGCCGGCCTGGCGCTGATTGCCGGCGCCCCCGCGATCCTGGGCACCTGGATCGGCGGCTACGCGTCCACCGACGTGCTGACCGTGCTCTTCTTCGCGGGCGCGGCGGGCGCGGCGCTGCAGGTGGTCGTCGAGGTCGGCCGCTACGTGGCGCGGCGGGCGCCCGGCGGGCTCACCTCCGGCTGGGCGATCGGCGGCTTCCTCGCCGGCGTCGCGATCATGTACGTCACCGGGCTGCTCGCCGGCTAGAAAGCGTGGGGGAACCCTGGTTCCTCCACGAGCTCCCTCCTTCACGTAGCGTGGGGAAATCCATGGTTCCCCCACGAGCCCCCTCCTTCAGCGCGACTCTCCTTGATCCGTTCCGGACCTCCCGCCGGGCGAAGCCCGGCTCCGGCGCCAGCGCCTCTACACCGCAGAGCCTGTTGCGCGAGACCAGACTTGCCCCCTGGGCATAGCCCCGCGTCGGTTGGCTCGCATTCGGGGTCAGACCCCTTCGGGGTCTGACCCCGCGGCCTACACGATCCGGAATGCGTAGCCCGCCGAGCCGCCGGGACCGCTGGCGTCGAGGGCGTAGACGCCCCTGGCGGCGACCTTCCAGGAGCTGACGCGCGCCGCCGCGGAGACGAGCAGGACGAAGGCACCGAGGATCAGCGCGCGTGCCACGGGCGCCCAGAATACGCCGCCGCTGTCGCCATTGGTCACGCGCAGCAGCCGTCGCCGCGCCAGCTCTCCAGCCCTTCCCGCGCTGCCACGCCTGCGACGACGAGGGCGGCGAGCGGGTCGAGCCACCAGAGGCCGAGGATCGCGTTGCCGAGGAGGCCGGCGAGCACCGCCGCCGACGAGGTACGCGCAGAGCAGGTTCTGCGTGCCTTCGCCGCGCGTCGCCGTCGAGCCGAGCTGTGCGGCAAGCCGGTGCTTCAGCAGGCCGAGGACAGGCATCACGATAAGGCTTGTCGCCGTCAGGGCGATGCCCACGCGGCTGACGTCCGCCTCCACCCCGGTAAACAGATGCCGGAGCGCCTCGACGCGCGACGAACGGCACGAGCAGGAAGAACTGCACTGCCACGAGCTTCTGCGCGCGCTGCTCGGCGGCCTCCGAATACAGCCGTGCCCCGGTGAAGCGCCAGACGATGACAGACTCGCGAACCCCTCGATGAACGAATCCAGTCCGAAGGCGACGAGCGCGATCGAGCCGGCGACAATGCCGGCCGCGAGGCCGACGGCGCCTTCGACTGCCATCCAGCCGAGGCTGAGCCAGGAGAGCAGGCGGGCTCGCCGGGCGGCCTCGAGCCATTGCGCCGAACCCGGCTCGAGGATCGCGCTGGACGTGACGGCGTGGCTCACGCCAGCGCCTCGACGAGGAGGCCCTGGAAGTGGGCGATCAGGCGCTCCGACTCGGGCAGGAGGCGTCCGCCGTCGAGCAGCCCAGAGCGCACGCCTCGTTGCACCCGCTCCACCAACACGCGGTCCTCGGCGCCGACCTCGTCGTCGAATGCGAGGAAGTCGGCGATCCACTCGTCGTCGGCGTCCTGGGCGACGAAGTAGTCGAGGAAGCGGTAGGTTCGCTCGGCGCCAACGGGGATTACCGGGCCGATCGACAGGTTCGGCCTGCCGGGCATGACGTTGATCGTCGTGTTCGGGAAGAGGAAGTGGAACTGGCCGCGCGCGACCTCGCCGGCGGGATCGAAGTCCCCCGTCGGGCGCTCGCGCAGCGGTCCGTACTGGCTCGAGAACCACCGGCTCTCCTCGAGGCGGTACGCGTCCGGCGACACGTCCACGACCTTCGAGAATCCCGGGTGCGCTACCTGGCAGTGGTAGCACTCGAGGTAGTTCTCGCAACAAACCTTCCAGTTCGCCTCGTACTCGCTCTCGGCCCGGCGCAGGAACCGCAGGTCGTCGAGGTCGAGCCCCGCGGACGCGACGAGCTCGGGCAGCGGGCCGAGGACGTCGCCGAGCGGCGGCGCTTCCCGATCAGGGTTGACGAAGACGAACGGGCCCCAGACGCCGACCTGCAGCGGCAGCAGGCCGAGGCCGTCCGCATCGAACCCCGGCTCGCGGTCGGTGCGCGGGGCCGACCGGAGCGAGCCGTCGAGGTTGTACGTCCAGGCGTGGTAGGGGCACTGGAGCGTTTCGCGCCGGCCCTCGCCCTCACAGACGAGCGAGCCTCGATGCCGGCAGACGTTCAGGAACGCGCGCAGCTCTCCGTCACGTCCACGCACGACGAGGACGGGGACGTCGCCGGCACGTGTCGCCACGAACTGGCCGGGCTGCGAGAGCTGATCGGCGCGTGCGACGTACTGCCAGCAGCGGCGGAAGACATGCTCCTGCTCGGCCCGGAGCACGTCCGGATCGGTGTACCAGCTCCAGGGAAACACCTGCCGGCCCGTTACGGCGCTCACCACGCGAGCCTAGCTACGCTCGCCGCGTGGCCGATCTCCGCGCCGGCAAGGTCCGGCTTCGCCCCCTCGAGCCGGAGGACATCGAGCTCCTTGTCAGCGGCAGGCACGTCGGCGCCGTGCCGGCGCTGTCGGTGGACGAGGACGCGGCGCGCGAACGGCTCCGCCGCCGCATCGAGCGCTCGGGCCGGCTCGTCGAGGGAAGACTCGACCTCGGAATCGTCGTCGACGGCCGGCTCGCCGGGACGATCGAGGCGCGCCGCCCGCACGAAGGGCTGCCGCCGGGCGTCTTCGAGATCGGGGTCTCGCTCTTCGACGTGGCCGACCGAGGGCGCGGCGCGGGCACGGCCGCCGTCGATCTCTTCACCGGGTACCTCTTCTCGGAGCACGGGGCGAGCCGCGTGCAGGCCGGCACCTGGGTCGAGAACACGGCGATGCGACGGGTGCTGGAGAAGCTCGGCTACCGCTGCGAGGGCGTGATGAGGGAGTTCATGCCGGCGGACGAGGGCCGGCATGATTACGCCCTCTACGCCGTCACCCGCGCGGACTGGCTCACGTCGCGCGATAGCGCGCCTGCAGGACGCACCACAGACTGAACGCGCCGAAGCCCAGCGCGACGGCTGACAGCGCGACGGCTCCCAGCGGCGCCTGGGCGAGCCGCAGCAGGGCACCATCGAGGCCGACCGTCTCGGTTGGGTCGTCGTCCCAGGCAGCCTTGACGAGGAAGGCGCCGATGACCGCGAAGACGAGCGCTCGGGCGGAGTGGCCGAGGAGTCCCGAGGCACTCGCCAGTCGCCTCGCCTCGTCCGACATCGCCTCCGTGTGGAGCTTCGCGAGGTGGCGCTTCTGCGCCACGAACACGATCGACATGACGGCGGCCACGACGAAGCCCAGGCCGGCCGCGATCACGAGCTCGCGACCGAGCGGCCACTCGAGCACACCTCGCGCGGCGTCCTGCTCTTCCGGGCTCGCGTCGGGGTGTCCGCCGAACAGGATCCAGGCGGTCAATCCCGCGAGCACGGCGTACCACACGGCGATGCAGGCGTACCCGATTCGTTTCCCGACGCCCCCGGGTGCATCCCCCTCCCGGTCGCGGTCGCCCACCGCCTGTGCCAGCCGCCAGACGACCTGCGCGGCGAAGCCCAGCCCGAGCAGCGCGAGCAGCGCGACCCCGACCGGCTGCTCCGCCACCAGGCGGAGAGCGCCCTCGCTGTCGGGGCGGTGACCCGCTACCCGGCCTTCGAGCGCAACGCGCAGCGCCAGTAGCGCCAGCACCGCGTACAGCGCGGCGGTTGCCAGCAGGCCGGCCCGGCCGAGCGCTCCGACGGCATCCCCTTGGGCATGCATCGCGCCGGCCTCCATCGCAACGAGGTGCCCGTGAACACCGCGCGCGAAACGGCGCCCTCCGTAGACTGGGGCCGGTGAGCGCCGACCCGGCCACCGTCGTCGCCGAGCTCGAGGCCGGGCTGCGGCCCTTGACCATTGCTGCCTACCGCGCCTGGTGGGACGCCAACGTCGAGGCCAGCGACGAGACCGAACAGCTGCGCGTCGTGACCGAGCTCGCCCGCTCCGACTATCTCGCCGACGCCGAAGCGTTCGCCGCGGTCGCTGCCGCCCGGGAAGCCGCGGACGGCGACGGCCTGGTCCGCCGCCAGCTCGACCTCCTCCACGACGCGATGCTGCCGAACCAGGTGCCCGACGCGCTTCGCCGGAGGATCGTCGAGCTGGAAGCCGCCGTCGAGGCTCGGTATGCCCAGCACCGTGGCGTGTTCCGCGGCGAGCCGGTCGACGACAACGCGATCATGCGCGTCCTCCGCTCGAGCGACGACCCGTCCGAGCGGCGCGAGGCGTGGGAGGCCTCGAAGACGATCGGCGCCGTCGTCGCGGAGGACGTGCGCGAGCTCGGACGCCTGCGCAACGAGGCTGCGCGCTCGCTCGGCCGGCGCGACTGGTTCGCACTCTCGCTTGCCACGAACGAGCTGGACGAGGAGCGCCTGTTCGCGACTCTGGACGACGTGGATGCTGCGACGGCCGAGCCCTTCGCGCGCTGGAAGGGCGCGCTCGACGCTCGCCTCGCGGAGCGCTTCGGTAGCGCCGCCGCTGAGCTGCGCCCGTGGCACTACGACGATCCGTTCTTCCAGGAGCTGCCTGTCGACGGAGGCGTCGACCTCGATCCCGTTCTCGCCGGCCGGGACCCGGTCGAGCTCGCGCGCCGCACGTACGCGGGCATCGGCCTCGACGTCGACGGCATCCTCGCGCGGAGCGACCTGTACCCGCGCGCGGCAAAGTCCCAGCACGCGTTCTGCATCGACATGGACCGCGAGGGCGACGTGCGAGTGCTCGCCAACGTCGAGAGCAACACGTACTGGACCGACACGATGCTCCACGAGCTCGGCCATGGCAGCTACGACGCCGGCATCGACGGCTCGCTGCCCTGGCTCCTGCGCACCACCCACCTGATCCCGAACGAGGGCATCGCGATGCTCTTCGGGCGGCTCGCGAAGGATCCCGCGTGGCTCAGGCGAGTCGCCGGCCTGGACGAGGGCGAGCTCGAGCCCATCGCCGACCGGCTCCCTGCCGCCCAAGCTGCGGCCCTGCTCGTCTTCGCGCGCTGGGTTCTCGTCGTGACGACGTTCGAGCACGGTTTCTATGCCGATCCCGATGGCGACCACGATTCCCGCTGGTGGGAACTGGTCCGGCGCTTCCAGCTCGTCACCCCCCCGGACGATCGACGTGCGCCCGACTGGGCGGCCAAGATCCACCTCGCCGTCGCGCCTGTCTATTACCAGAACTACCTCTACGGGGAGATGACCGCCTCACAGCTCCGGGCGACACTCGAACGGGAGTGCGGCGGCTTCGTCGAGCGTCCCGAGGCGGGCCGCTACCTCACCGACAGGGTGTTCGGCCCGGGCGCGTCCCTGCGCTGGGACAGGCTGCTCGAGTCGGCCACCGGCGAGAAGCTCTCGGCGCGGTTCTTCGCCCGGGACCTCGCAGCGGCGTGAGCGCATCGCGGGCGCGCGGCGCGCCGAGCGCGCGGACCCGGATCCGCCGGATTCCGGAGAACGCCCGCTACGAGCGCGCGACGATCGACGCGATCCTCGACGAGGCCCTCGTCGCCCACCTCGGCTTCGTCCACGAGGGACAGCCGTACGTGATCCCGACGCTGCACGCCCGCGTCGGCGATGTCGTCTACGTGCACGGCTCGGCCGCCAGCCGCACGCTACGCGCGCTCTCGGGCGGGTTGCCCGCCTGCCTGACGGTGACCCTGGTCGACGGGCTCGTGCTTGCGCGCTCCGTCTTCGAGCACAGCGTCAACTACCGCTCCGTGGTCGTCCTCGGCGTGGCCACGCTCGTCTCCGCTCCAGGCGAGCAGCTCCGGGCGCTCGAGGCGTTCAGCGAGCAGCTCCTGCCGGGCCGCTGGGCCGACGCGCGCCAGCCGACCGCGCGGGAGCTCAAGGCGACGGCAATTCTCTCCCTGCCGCTCGACGAAGCGTCGGCGAAGGTGAGGACGGGACCGCCGGACGACGGTGACTCCCCCGACGCGGCGCTCGACGTCTGGGCCGGCGTCGTGCCCTTCGAGCTGCGGGCGCTCGAGCCGGTGCCCGATCCGACGCTGCGGCCGGGGATCCCGGTCCCGCCGTACGCGCTGGATTACCGCCGAGACCGCTTGTGATCCGACACAGACGCCGCCACTCGCGGAGCTCCTCGCGCCGGCTGCGCGTAGCGGGCGCGAAGTCCCAGGCGCTCGGGTTGCAGGGTCCCCGCGTACGATGCTCGCGTGGAGGGCGCGCGGCAGAAGAGCATCGTCCTCATCCTCGCGCGGCGAGCTCGCTTCGAAGCTCGCGACGGCTGCCTTCGTGATCGACGAGCGCGGCACGCTCGTCTACTACAACGAGGCCGCGGAGGAGCTGCTCGGCCGGCCCTTCGCCGAGACGTTCGGGCTGTCCGCGGCCGACTTGGGCTCCCTGTTCCACGTCGAAGGCCTCGACGGAGCTCCGGTTCCGCTCGAGGAGATGCCAGGCGGCATCGCGCTGCTCGAGCGCAGGCCGGCTCACGGCGATCTGCGGATCACCGGCGGCGACGGCGTACGGCGGGAGATCGCGATCACGGCGCTGCCGCTGTTCGCCCACGCGGAGGAGCTCGTCGGGGTGCTGACGGTGTTCTGGCCCTCGACGGGCGCCTGAGGCGCCGCCGTGGAGGCGACGGTGTGGGGGTGTCGTGGGTCGCTCGCCGCACCCGGCCCGGCGACGGTCCTGTACGGCGGCAACACCTCGTGCCTCGAGCTCCGGCTCGAGGACGGGACGCTGCTCGTGCTCGACGCCGGCACGGGCATCCGTGAATTGGGGAGGACGCTCGCCGGCCACGACGGGCCGATCCACCTCCTGCTGACCCACCTCCATCTCGACCACGTCGAGGGCCTGGGTTTCTTCGGCCCGTTCTGGAGCCCTGAGGCTGAGCTGCACCTGTGGGGGCCGCGCTCGCCGCTGCACACGCTGGAGGAGCGGATCTCGCGCTACCTCTCCCCGCCGCTGTTCCCGCTCAGCGTTGCGGACAGCCCGGCCCACCTGCACTTCCACGACGTGCCCGAGGAGCCGTGGCGCATCGGATCGGCCACGGTCAGCGCCGGCGAGGTCGCGCATCCCGGCCCGACTCTCGGCTACCGGATCGAGGAGGGAGGCGCTGCTCTCGCCTACATCCCCGACCACGAGCCCGCACTCGGAGTCGAGGTCGACGCCGTCCCTCCGGAATGGCTCTCGGGCCACGGGGTCGCGGCGGCCGCGACCGTGCTCCTGCACGACGCGCAGCTGACCGAGGACGAGTACCAGGCGCGGATCGGCTGGGGCCACTCGTCGGTCGACGCCGCGGTTGCCTTCGCTCTCGCCGCGGGCGTAGAGCGCCTCGTCCTGTTCCACCACGACCCGATGCGCGCGGACGGCGAGGTCGAGCGGCTCGCAGCGCATGCCCAAGAGCTCTGGCCAGGCGCCAACGGCTCGTCTCCCGAGCCCGCCTACGAGGGCATGCGGATCGTCCTGCCGCCTGCTACTTCGCGAGCGTGACCTTCGTCAGCCCGCGGGGGTGATCCGCGTCGAGGCCTTTCGCTTGCGCGAGGGCCCACGCGAACAGCTGGCCGGGCACGACCGAGAGCAGCGGCGCGAGAATCGACGACGGCGGCCGGGGAGTGGGGAGGACGTAATCGGCGCCTTGGAGCTCTCGAGCCGCGCTGCCGCTGGCGATCAGCGTCCCGCCCGCCGCTTTGACGCGCGTCGCCGCCTCGACGACAACGGGCAGCGTCTCGTCGTCCGAGGCGACCATCCAGACGGGGAACAGGGGGTCGAGAGCCGCCACCGGCCCGTGGGCCAGGTCGGTCGCCGTGAGCGGCTCCGCCGCGATCCGGCAGGTTTCGAGCAACTTGAGCGCGATCTCGCGGGCCGTCGCGAACTCGGCGCCGCGGCCGACGACGAACATCCGGCCGATGAACGAAAACGGCATCGCGACCGATCCGATCGTGGGCACGAGCGAGGGGATGAACCCGTCGAGGAGTGAGGCGACGGTGCGCAGATCGTCGGAGTACGACGGGCCGTCGCCGGCTACGTGCGCCGCGAGGAGACCCAGTGCTGCGAGCGTGTTGAGGTAGGTCTTGGTCGCTGCGACGGCGAGCTCGTCCCCTGCGGCGAGGGGAAGGACGGCCTCCGCGGCCCGGGCGAGCTCCGAGCCGACGTCGTTCGTGAGGGCGACCGTGAACGCTCCGGCCTCGCGAGCGCGGGCGACGTACTCGATCACGTCCGGCGTTCGACCCGACTGCGACAGCCCGATCACCGTCGAGTTGCGCATGTCGATCCGCGCGCCGTAGTGCACGGTCAGCGTGATCGAATCGCGCATCGCGGTCCACCGCGGCCCGAGGCCGAATGCGTACACGCCGTACGAGGCCGCGTTGTCGGATGAGCCGTGGCCCACCATCCGCACGACTGCGGCACCGCGTTCTCGCATCGCGGCTGCAACCCGCTCGTACTCCCGGTCGTGGGAGAGGAGATCGAGAAGCGCAGCGGGCTGCTCGATGATCTCGGCCAGGAAGCGGCTACCCGGCTCACCTCCCACCGCAGGGGCAGCGGCCGCGTCAGGCGGCGACACGCGACTCTCCTCCGACCAGGACCCGCTGGATCTCGAGGTTGTCGTCCAGGACGACGACATCGGCGTCATTGCCGACCTCGAGCCGGCCCACGTTTGCAAGGCCGAGGACACGTGCAGGAACCCCGGCGGCGGCATCCACCGACTCCGCGAGTGAGACGCCGAGGCCGTGCAGCCGGCGGACGGCTTCGATCATCGTCACGACGCTTCCCGCCAGAACGCCGTCACCGCGGCGGACGACGCCGTTGCGCACCTCGACCGCTGTGTTGCCCAGCCGATAGGCGCCGTCACGCCCGCCCGCTCCTGCCATCGCGTCCGTCACGAGCGCGACTCGGCCTGCCGCCGAGCGCCACACGACGCGTACCGTCTCGGGGGCGAGATGCACGCCGTCGAGGATGATCTGCACGACGACGTCGGAGCGGGCGAGCGCAGCCCCGGCGATGCCGGGGTCACGGTGGTTGAAGGGGCGCATCGCGTTGAAAAGATGTGTGATCGTCCGCACACCGAGGTCGAAGCCCTGGTTCGCCTCGGCGGCGGTGGCGTCCGTGTGCCCGAATGACACCGTGACGCCGTGCTCGTGCAGCAGGCCGACGAGCTCGAGCGCACCCTTCAGCTCGGGTGCGAGCGTCATCAGTTTGACCTGCCCGCCCGCGAGCAGTCGATTGAGCAGGGCGGGGTCGGGATCGCGCCGCGCCGTCGGCGGGTGCGTGCCGAGGCGCCGCTCGGCGAGGAACGGGCCTTCGAGATGCGCGCCCAGGATGCGCGGTCCGTCGCCGGTGGCGGGAAGCCGGTGGAGCGCGTCGAGGAGCTGCTCCTCAGGAGCGGTGATGAAGGTCGGCAGGTACGCCGTGACCCCGGTCTCGAGGAGCGCGTCGCCTGCCCTGGAGTAGCCGTCCGCGTCGGCGTCGAGGAAGTCGACGCCGCCGAAGCCGTTCACCTGGAGGTCGACGAATCCGGGCGCCGCGATACCCCGGCCGTTCGCGGACGCGAGGCCGTAGGCCGTGACCTTCCCGTCGACGACCTCGACGTCGCCCCGAACGAGCCGTCCGGCGGCGACTGCAGCTTCGACTCCGAGCCTCACTCCAGCGCCCTCCGGACGTTGTCGCCCGCCGCCCGGAGCCTGACGTGGGCGTCCTCGGCGTCGACCCCTGCGAGCAGCGACACGATTGCCACCTTTGCGCTGCCGTCCGCCGCCGCGAGCGCCTCGTCGACGGCTTCAGGCGTCGCGCCGGTCGCAAGGAGGACGATCCGCCGAGCGCGCGCTCGAAGCTTTGCGTTCGTCGCATCGACGTCCACCATCAGGTCACCGAACGTCTTGCCGCAGCGAATCATGCACACCGTCGAGATCGTGTTGAGCACGAGCTTCTGCGCCGTGCCGGCCTTGAGCCGCGTGGAGCCGGCGATCAGCTCGGGGCCTACGGGCACCGCGATCGGATGCTCCGCCAGGCGCGCCAGCTCGGAATCCGCGACCGACACGACGCAGACGGTCAGCGCACCGGCCTCCTGGGCCGCGCGCAGCGCGCCGACCGCGTACGGCGTCCGTCCGCTCGCGCTCACGGCGACCACTGCATCCTCGGCGGAGACCTCGCTGGCGACGATTGCGACGCGTCCCGCTTCCTCGTCGTCCTCCGCGGCGGCCTGATCGGCCGGCGACGCCGACTCGCCGCCGGCGACCAGCGCCAGCACACGGCCGACCGGGGTCGAGAATGTGGTCTCGCACTCTGCGGCGTCGAGCGCGGCCAGGCGGCCCGACGTGCCGGCGCCGACGTAGACGAGGCGGCCCCCTGCGGCGAAGCGGGCTGCGATCGCGTCGACCGCGCCCACGATCTGGGAGCCCGCTGCCGCGACCGCGTCGGGCACCGTCGCATCCTGGTGATTCATGAGCCCCACGAGCTCCGCAGTCGACCGGAGGTCGAGATCGGCATTGGCTGGATCGCGCGCCTCGGTTCCCAGAGCGTCCAGGTCGATGAGCGTGCTGTCCGGACTGGCGAGATCACGCTTCACGGGGAACAGTCTATGCAGGCTTCCGGTGAGTGGTCAATACCATTTCTGGCAAACTGCGGTATCGTGGTCTTGCCTTGATCTCGCCAGGGACTATGCTCTGGCCCACTCGGAAGGCGGAGCGCCGCGTATGGCTCAGATCCGACTGGACAATGTCACCAAGGTTTTTCCCGGCGGCGTCTGCGCCGTAGACGACGTCACGCTCGAGATCGCCGAGGGCGAATTCCTCGTGCTCGTCGGGCCGTCCGGCTGCGGCAAATCGACCTTGCTCCGGATGATCGCCGGACTGGAAGACGTGACCGACGGGGCGATCTCGATCGGTGGCCGTGACGTCACCGACCTCAGCCCGCGTCACCGCGATATCGCGATGGTGTTCCAGAGCTATGCGCTCTATCCACACATGTCCGTGCGCGAGAACCTGGGGTACGGGCTCAAGGTTCGCCGAACCCCCAAGCCCGAGGTCCGGCGCCGCGTCGACGACGTGGCACGCCTGCTGGGCCTCGAGGACCTGCTCGAGCGGCGCCCCGCCCATCTCTCCGGCGGCCAGCGCCAGCGTGTCGCCATGGGACGCGCGATCGCGCGCGAGCCGCAGGCGTTCCTGATGGACGAGCCCCTCTCCAACCTCGACGCCAAGCTGCGAGTCGGGATGCGCGCCTCGCTCGGCCAGTTGCATACGCGACTCGGTGTCACGACCGTCTACGTGACCCACGACCAGGTGGAGGCGCTGACGCTCGGACAGCGGGTCGCGGTCATGCGCGACGGCCGGGTCCTCCAGGTCGCGGATCCCGCGACGTTGTACCAGCGGCCGCTCAACCTGTTCGTGGCCGCGTTCATCGGCTCACCGGCGATGAACCTCGTCGAAGCGGCGATCGACGGTGAATCCGTCCAATTCGGCCAGTTTCGCGTTCCGCTCGACGCCCGGCGGCGACCCGCGCAGCGGGACGGGGTCGTGCTCGGCGTGCGCCCCGAGAGCTTCGAGGACGCCGCATTCGCGGCGCCTGGGCTGCCGTCGATCGAAGTCCGCGTGGACGTCGTCGAGGACGTCGGCGCCGACGCGTACGTCCACTTCGGCGTCGACTCGCAGCGTATTACCGCCGAGTCGCTGGAGGCTGGGACGGACGACGCAATGCTGCTGGCCGAGAGCTCCACGCTCTTCACGGCGCGGATCGACCCGAGGACGAAGGCCACCCCAGGCTCCTCGTTCACGCTCGCCATCGATCCTGCGCGCTTCCACTTCTTCGACGCGGGAACCGGCGCAAGCCTCGTCGACGCAGAAGAAGTCCCTGCCGCCGAGCTTGGTCTAGACCACTCTCCCGCGATGCAGGCTGCGCCGCGGTGACCAAGCAGAGCGACACCCGCGACCGTGTGCTCGATCTGGTCGAGCAGCTCGGCGTCGGCGAGGCGATCCCGTCGGAGCGTCAGCTCAGCGCCGAGTTCGGCGTCTCTCGGCTGACGTTGCGTGCGGCGCTCGACGATCTCGTCCGCGAGGGCTACCTCGTGCGCCGCCGCGGCGCCGGCACGTTCGTCAGCGAGCCGAAGATCGCCCAGGAGCTGACGATGACCTCGTTCACGGAGGACATGCAGCGGCGCGGCATGAGGCCGGGAAGCCGCACGCTCGAGCTTCGCATCTCGCCGGCGGGGGCGCGCCTCGGCCGCATCCTGCACGTCTCTCCGTCTGAGCCACTCGTGGTGGCGAAGCGGCTTCGACTGGCCGATCGCGAGACGATGGCGATCGAGACCCTGCACGTTCCGGAGCGCCTCGTACCCGGCCTCACGGGGAAGGACCTGGAGGAGAATTCCTTCTACGAGCTCCTCGACGACCGGTATGGGATCGCCATTGCCGGCGGGACGCAGACAATCGAGCCCACCGTGACCAGTGAGGAGGAGTCGACGGCGTTGGGCGTCCCCGTCTATTCGCCCGCGTTCCTGTTCGAGCGCGTGTCGCACTCCGAGACCGGCGAGATCGTCGAGTTCGTGAGCTCGCTCTACCGCGGGGACCGATACAGGCTGATCACGGACCTCAGTCGCGGGACCGGTGCTCGCCGAAAGGGCCTGTCATTCGTGGCCCACTCAGGCGACGGTCGGTCAAATTGGTCTTGACAGGTTCTTCACCATGTGCAAATCTCCGCGCGATGATCAACTGGTCTAAACCAATTGTGGTCGAGTCGCGCGCAGCCCACGATGGCCACTCCCGATTCGGGACGCGCGACGGCCGCCCTTCGATGCCCATGGGGGTTCTTCGATGAAAGCACGCATCTCTCTCGCCCTCGCCGTACTCGTCGTGGGCGTCGCCGCTGTTGCGTCCACCGCGATCGGTGGGACGACCGGCAAAGCCGCCAACACGCTGACGGTCTGGTTGATGACCGACGCGCAGCAGAACCCGAGTTGGGAAAAGATCGTGAACGCGGCCAACGCGGCGTTCGAGAAGGATCACGCCGGGTGGAACGTCAACGTGCAGTACAAGACCTGGGGAAACCACCTGCAGCAGTTCGACGCCACGCTCGCCGGCGGGAACGCCCCGGACGTCCTCGAGCTGGGCAACACGGAGATGACGAAGTACATGGCCGCAGGCGCGTTCCAGGATCTGACGTCGGTGAAGTCGTCGATCCCGAACTCGAGCACCTGGCTTGCGGGCCTCGCGGCGTCGGGGAAATACGGCGGCAAGGTGTACGGCGTCCCTTATTACGCAGGGGCGCGGGTCGTCACCTACCGCACCGACCTGTTCAAGCAGGCCGGCATCAAGAAGCTGCCGACGAGCCTCGCGGAGTTCACGGCCGCGGCCAAGAAGCTCGACGCGAAGGTCAAGACCAAGGGCTTTTCACCGGTCTACATCGCGGGCACGGACTGGTACGTGGCGCTGGGCTTCGTCTACGACTACGGCGGCAAGATCGCCACGCAGACCAGCGGTAAGTGGAAGGGGACGCTCGACTCGCCGAGGGCGATCGCCGGGCTGACCGCGTACAAGAACTTCTTCGCCGCCGCGTCGCACGCGAGCAAGACGACGGACGAGGCGCATCCCTTTCCGTACGACGTGTACGCCAAGGGCCTCGTCGGAGCGATGCCCGGCCCGGGCTGGGTCACCTGCTGTGTCGGCGCCAAGTACAAGCCCGTCTCGGCGCAGTTCGTGATGCCGAGCCACACCAAGGGTAAGGCGATGCCGGGCTTCCAAGGCGGGTCCAACCTTGGCGTGCCGGTCGGCGCCAACAAGGCGGCCGCGGTGGACTGGATCAGCGCGTACACCAGCAACGCCTCGATGACCGCGATCCGTGCACTCGGCAACATTCCGAACACGACGAGCCTGCTCGGGCAACACGGTGGGTGAGAAAGCGGCGGCCAGCAGCTGGGTCGTCCCGACGGCGAAGAACTGGGTCGCCGTCGAGAACGGGAACATCCTCCGCAACATGCTGCAGCAGATCCTCACGGGCAAGCTGTCGGTCAAGCAGGCCGCGGCGTCCGCGAGCGACAACATCACCTCCGTCCTCAACGGGTAGCGCGATGGCGACAATGGGACGCGGTGCTCGCTTGAGTAGCCAGATCCCGGACGGTACGGCGATCGCCGCCGAGGCCTCTCCCTCCAGGCCTCGGCGGCATCGCCCGCTCACGCCCGGTCGCGGCGTCCGCGCTCGATTCCGTACCTCCTCGTCCTGCCGGTGCTCGTCGCGATCGGCGCAGTCCTCGGCTACCCGCTCTACAAGCTGGTGACGCTCTCGTTCCAGCGCTACGGGCTCCCCGAGCTGATCCAGCGCAAGGGCGAGTGGATCGGCTTCGACAACTTCGAGTCCGTGCTGCGGGACTCGATCTTCTGGGACACCCTCCTGCGCACGGTCGTCTTCACGGCCGTCAACGTCGGCCTGACGATCGTGCTCGGCACGCTGCTGGCACTCCTGCTCGTGCGCGTCAGCAGCTGGGTCCGCGTGCTCCTGAGCGCCGGGCTGATTCTCGTCTGGGCAATGCCTGTCGTCGTCGCCGTCCAGATCTGGTACTGGATGACCGACTACCAGAACGGCATCCTCAATTACATCCTCACCGAGCTCCATGTCGGCGACTACTTCCAGCACGATTGGTATGGGACGACGCTCTCGAAGCTGACGTTGGTGACGCTGCTGATCGTCTGGGGCGCAATCCCCTTCGTCACGATCACCGTCTACGCGGGCCTGGCGCAGGTCCCGCGTGAGCTCGTCGAGGCGGCCGAGATCGACGGCGCCGGCGCGTTGCGCGTCTTCCGCGACGTCACGTTCCCGATCCTCAAGCCAATCCTGCTGATTCTCACCAGCCTTTCGATCATCTGGGACTTCGGCGTCTTCACGCAGGCGTACCTCCTCATCGGCGCGTCGCACGTCGACTCGTCGAACTACCTGATGGGGGTCTACGTCTTCATCGAGGGCTACTCGCACTCCGACTTCGGTCGCGGCGCGGCGATCTCGCTGCTGATGCTGCTGCTGGTCGCGGTCATGAGCGTTCCGTACGTCCGGCGGATGGTGAAGCTGGGGAACGTCCAGTGAGCGCGACGGCGGAGGCACCTGCGGCCGCGCAGAGCGCATCGCCGCCCGCCGTGCGGCGCGTCGCGCTGACGCGGCGGGAGCGCCGACGGCGTCTGAAGCGCGTCGGCTGGAACGTCGTCGGCCTCGCCGTGTTCGTCGTCGCGGTCTTCCCGGTCTTCTGGATGATCTCGACGGCGTTCAAGCCGGACGACGAGATCCAGAGCCTCACCCCGACCTGGTTCTCGCTCCACCCGACACTGCAGCACTTCCGCGACGCGATCGACAAGCCCTACTTCTGGGACGGGGTCAAGAACAGCCTGATCATCGTCAGCGTGACGGTCGTGGTCTCGATCGTGCTCGCGTTTCTCGCGGCCGTCGCGCTTGCGAAGTACCGCTTCTCGGGACGCTCGCTGTTCGTCGTGCTGATGATCGGCATTCTCATGCTGCCGCAGGTGGGCCTCGTGATCCCGCTCTACGTCGTGCTCGCGAAGTACGGCCTGACGAGCAACGAGCCGGCGAGGGCGCTGGCGGGGGTGATCATCACCTACATGACCTTCCTGCTGCCGTTCGCGGTCTGGACGTTGCGCGGGTTCATCCTCGGCGTCCCCAAGGAGCTCGAGGAGGCGGCGATGGTTGACGGATCGAGCCGCCTCGGCGCGTTTGTCCGGATCCTGCTGCCGCTCGTCGCGCCCGGTCTCGTCGCAACCTCGGTCTTCGTCTTCATCACGGTCTGGAACGAGTACATCTTCGCCAGCGTCCTCCTCACGGACCAGTCGAACCAGACGACGACCGTGTGGCTCTCGTACTTCTACGGTACGAGCCGAAACACCGACTGGGGCGGGCTGATGGCCGGGGCGACGCTGGTGGCGATCCCGGTGATCGTCTTCTTCGTCATCGTGCAGCGGAGGATCGCCTTCGGTTTGACGGCCGGCGCCGTCAAAGGATGACCCTGCTCGGATGAGCACCGACGTCGAGCGGCTGGCGGCTGCGTCTCTCTTTCCGGGGTTCGTCGGTGCCGATCGCCCCCCGGACTGGGTTTTGCGCTGGGCCGAGGCGGGACTCGGGGGAGTGGTCCTCTTTTCGCGAAACGTCGGCACCCCCGAGCAGCTCAGGGGGCTCACCACCGGCTTGCACGCCGCCGGCGGAGGACTGGTCGTGGCGATCGACGAGGAGGGAGGCGACGTCACGCGGCTCGAGGCCGCGACGGGGAGCTCGTACCCCGGCAACGGGGCGCTCGGGGCGATCGACGACGTCGAGCTGACCCGACGTGTCGCCTCCGCGATGGGGACCGACCTGAGCGAGGCGGGGGTCGACCTGAACCTGGCGCCGGTCGCAGACGTGAACACGGAGCCGCAGAACCCCGTGATCGGCATCCGCTCGTTCGGCTCCGACCCGTCGCTCGTGGCCCGTCACGTGGCCGCGTTCGTCGAGGGTCTGCAGTCGGCCGGGGTCGCCGCCTGCGCCAAGCACTTCCCCGGTCACGGCGCTACGACGGTGGACTCCCACCTCGGGCTGCCACAGGTCACGCACGGCCTCGAGCGCCTCCTCGCCGAGGAGCTGCCGCCGTTCCGCGCCGCCGTCCGCGCAGGCGTTGCCGCGATCATGACCGCCCACATCCTCGTTCCCGCGCTCGACGATGTCCCGGCGACCGTCAGCAGCCAGATCCTCGGCGGGCTGCTGCGGGAGGAGCTCGGCTTCGACGGCATGGTGATGACCGACGCGCTCGAGATGCGCGGGCTCAGTGGAACGCTGGGCGTCGAGCAGGGTGCCGTCCGCGCCCTCGCCGCGGGAGCCGACGCACTGTGCCTCGGTCACGATCTCGGTGCCGAGAGTGTGGCCTCTGTGCACGCGGCGATCGTTGCGGCCGTGCATGACGGCCGTCTCCCCGAGGGTCGGCTTCAGCAGGCGGCGGAGCGAGTCGCGCGAGCGAGAACGATCGGTGCCGGCGGTCAGGACCGGCGCGTTGATCGAGCAGTGGGGCTCGAGGCGGCACGTCGCGCACTCAGCGTGGAGGGTGCCGCCGCGCTCGACCGTCCTGCGCTCGTCATCGAGCTGTGGCCCGCCCCGTCGATCGCGGCAGGACCGGCGAGCTCGGGTCTGGGCGACCTGCTCTCGGCGCGATTGCCGTCGACAGCGGCCGTACACCTTGACGACACGGCGGCCGACGGCGCGGAACTGCTGGACGCGGCCGCCAGGCACGATCGTCAGCCCGTCCTGGTCCTGCGTGACGCCCATCGCCACGAATGGGAGCGCGAGACAGCGACGGCGCTGATCGCCGCGGCGCCGGAAGCGATCGTCGTCGAGCTGGGCCTGCCGCTGTGGCGCCCGCCGGGAACGGGGGGCTATGTCGCCTCGCGCGGAGCGGGGAGGGTCAATCTCGAGGCGGTCGCAGAGACCCTCACCGGAACGAGCTCCACCACCTAGAGAGCCCCAGATCCGAGCGAGCGGATCTGGCGACGTGCCAAGCCTCTAGGCCCTGACGCGCGATACTCGGCGCGTGGAGCAGGAGCGGGAGCGGTTCGGCGAGCTGCAGGCGCGGCTGCGCGCGCTGGCGCCGAAGCTGACGATTCGCGGGCTCGAGCCCGAGGAGCGGACGATCGTCGTGGTCAACTCGATCAGCCTCGACGTCCCGGAGTGGGTCGCACCGCTGCTGCAAGCATACGAGGAGCGATTCCTCTGCCTTGTGCTGACGATGCTCCGGCAAACGGGGTCGCACGTCGTCTATGTGACCTCTCAGCCGGTGCATCCGCGTCTGATCGACTACTGGTTCCGCCTGGTCCCGCGGCTCGACGGCGAAGAGGCGCGGCGACGAGGGACGTTCATCTCGCTCGTCGACTCGAGCCCACGCCCGCTGGCGGAGAAGATGCTCGAGCGGCCGCGGCTGCTCGAGCGGATCCGGGCCAGGATCGTCGCCCCCGAGCGGTCGCTGATCATCCCATTCGTGGTCACCGGTCTCGAGCGGGAGCTCGCAGTGCGTCTCGGCATCCCGGTGTACGGGCCGGATCCGGATCTCGCTCACTTCGGGACGAAAACGGGCAGTCGGCGCCTCTTCGCCGACGTCGGCGTTCCCTCACCGCTCGGGTTCGAAGGACTCGACGGGCTGGACGACGTCGTGCGTGCGATCGAGGAAATTCGGGCGCGCCGGCCGAACTGCCGGCAGGTGATCGTCAAGCTCGACGACAGCGTCAGCGGTCTCGGCAACGGGCTCGTCACGATCGGAGACGGCGGCGAGGCCTCGGCGCGGGCGATCGCGCTCGAGGACTCCCGCCTCTCCGCGGACGAGTTCTACGAGCTCGTCGCCGCGCGGGGAGCGATCGTCGAGGAGCGCATCACCGGCGAGGACTTCCGTAGCCCGAGCGTCCAGATGCGCGTTCGGCCGGACGGTGCGATCGAGGTGCTGTCGACCCATGACCAGCTTCTCGGCGGCCCGAACGCACAGACCTATGTCGGCTGCACGCTTCCGGCCGATCCCGACTACGGCGTCGCGATTGCCCGAGAAGGTCACAAGGTCGCCGAGCGTCTGCGCGACGAGGGGGTGATCGGGCGCTTTGCCGTCGACTTCGTGGCCGTGCGCGAGAACGGCGCCTGGTCGCCGTATGCGGTCGAGATCAACCTCCGCAACGGCGGCACGAGCCATCCACTCTTCACTCTCCAGGCACTGACCGACGGGGAGTACGACGCCGAGGCGGGAGTCTTCCGCTCGGCGTCGGGGCGAGCGAAGCACTACGTCGCGACCGACGACCTCAAGGACGAGGCCTACCGCAGCCTGACGCCGGATGACCTGCTCGACATTGCCGCGGAGGAGCACCTCGTCTGGGACGAGGAGGTCCAGGCCGGCGTGGCATTCCACATGGTCAGTGCGCTCGCCGTCGCCGGCCGAGTCGGCCTGACCGCGATCGGCGACACGCCCGAGGAGGCCGCGGCGCTCTACCGTCGCACGGCCGGCGTCATCGACGCGGCGGCTCGCTGACCGGTCGGGTGTCGCGGCAGCAGGGCTCACGCTCGAATGGATCCGAGACCAACCCGCATACATGCTCGACCTTCGGGGCGCGGCGGCCAAGGCCGCGCGTCTCCTGCGAAAGGAGTGACGATGAGTGCGAAGAAGCAACTCGCGACCTTCGTGGCGATTCTCATGGCGGGGCTCACGGTCGCAGTGGCGGGCGGCCAGAGTGGGGCAGGCGCAGCCCCCATCTGCAGGATCCCGCAGGGGAGCGAGCGGGTGCGACTCGATCCGGCCGACTTCACGACCCGGATCGACAACCCCTACTGGCCGCTGAAGCCCGGCAGCCGCTGGGTCTATCGAGAGACCGACCCGGAGGGGACGAAGCAGAGAGTCGTGGTCACAGTCGCCTCGAAGACGAAGAAGATCGCCAACGGAATCACTGCGAGAGTCGTCCACGACGTCGTCACCGAGGACGGCAAGCCGGTCGAGGTCACGGACGACTGGTACGCACAGGACACGTGCGGAAACATCTGGTACCTCGGCGAGGCGACGAAGGAGTTCGAGAACGGCAAGGTCGTCTCGACCGACGGATCCTTCGAGGCGGGCGTCGACGGAGCGCAGCCCGGGATCGTCATGCTCGCCAAGCCGCGAGTTGGAATGCGCTACCGGCAGGAGTACTACGCCGGTCACGCTGAGGACCGAGCCGAAGTGCTCAGCGTCAGGGAACAGGTCGAGGTTCCGTTCGGCTTTTTCGGCAAGGGCAGGGTGGTGATGACCCGGGACCTGAATCCGCTCGAGCCGAAAGTGCTCGAGTACAAGTTCTACGCACGAGGCGTCGGACCGGTGCTTGCCGTCGGCGTGTCCGGCGGGAGCGATCGCGAGGAGCTCGTCAGCTACTCGAAAGGCAAATAGGCAAGCAGGAGGAGGGAGGCGACGCAGGCGGATGATTCGACTCGGGTCGTGCGATGCTGTGGTCGGCATCGCTACTGAAGGAGGTCTCGTATGTGGGCACGCGTCGCGTCGTTCGAGGGTGGGAATGCGGAGGAGATGCAACGGATGAGCGAGGAGCGCATGGCGTCGGGCGAGGCGAACCTGCCGCAGGGCATCCAGCGCGCGCTCGTGTTCGCCGACGCCGCTGCGAACCGTCGGCTCTTCATCACGTTCTTCGACAGCCGCGAGGCGATCGCCGCAGCCGAGGAGCGGTTCGAGGCGATGGGCGACGAGGTCCCCGAAGAGATCAGAGGCCGCCGCACCGCCGTCGACGTCTACGAGGTCGTCTTCGACGAATCCGTGTAGGGCTTGACTGACGGGCAACGCGCGGACACCTCCTTGAGCGCGAGCCGCTACGGCGGAGGCCCGCGCGTCAGCCGGCCGGCGAGATCAGCCGGGCTACCCGTCGCTCGGCGACTCCTCGGGCGGTCCGGGCGTATCTGCGTCCTCCGCGGTCAGTTCTCTCCCCGCACGCCGTGCGCCAGCACGCGCCCGGTTCCGCGAGACGAGGAGATAGGTGACGAAGGCCGCCAGTGCGACGGCGAGAAGTACACCTGCGAGGGAGGCGCCGCGAAACGCGGGAGCCTCGACGTCGAGGACGCGGTCTCCTGCATGAGCGGCGTTGCCTCGGCCGACCACGATTCCCAGCGTCATCAAGTTGGGTAGAGCCAGCAGGAGCGCTACTGCCAGCGCGACGGCGATCGCTTTCCACGTCCGGCGCCAGCGAAGTACCGCCGCGAGTGCGGCCAGCGGAAGCAGCGTGAAGACGAATCCGTAGAAGAGGCCGACGAGGACTCCGGCCGTAATGCTCCCGTCTACCTGGTCACCGACCCGGTGCGCCCACCAGCGGGGCACGGTCGCTGAAGCGCCGAGACCGACGATCAACAGGGTTAGGAGGAGCCCGCCTGCGATCAGGAGTCGTCGGCGCCAGTTGGGACCGTCAAGTTCTGCGTGCGTCGTCACGTCTGAGGGGGTCCTCGAACGGGAAGCCGATATCGAGTTGCGAGGATAGTTCGCGGCCGCGCCCCTCGTTCGGGGGGCGCCGCCTCGCGGCGGCGCCCCCCGACCAGCAGCGCCTAGCGAACGAACGTCCTGCGCGCCGGCAGGCTGGTCAGGCCCGACTTGTCACGCGCGCGGAGCGTAATCGTGTAGCGGCCCGGCCCGCGGAACCGCGGTGCGGGCAGCCAGTTACGCGTGTACACACCGCACGGCCGCGGCGGGATCAGCGTCGAGAAGCGCCTCGTGTAGGCGGCGACGCCCGGCCGCGAATCGGTCTGGATGATCGAGAGGTTCTTGTTCGAGTCGTCACAGATCCGGAAGCGGGCGTAGACACGCGCTCCGAGGAAGCGGACGGAGACGATCCGCAGCGTCGGCCGTGCGTTCGTGATCGCGGCCGCCGGAGCGACGATCCCGCTCACTCCCGACGTCGCCGTGCCCGTGCCCTTGTCGTTCCTCGCCGTCACCTCGACGCGCAGTCGGAAGCCGAGGTCGGCGAGCCGCACGAGGTAGGTCCTGCCGGTCGAGCCTGCGATGTTCCCGCAGTTCGTGCCGTCCGCGTCGCAGCGCTGCCACTGGTACGCGAACGAGTCCGGGCTGCCGCTCCAGCTACCGGCGTCGGCGGTCAGCGTCTGGCCCACCCGCGCAGTTCCGGAGATGGTCGGCCGCTCGGTGTTCTTCGGCGCAGCGGTGGATGTCACCACAGCTGTCGGAGCCGACTCCGCATTCGTCGCGCCGTCGGCGTTCACCGCCGTCACGCGGACGCGGAGCCGATGCCCCACGTCGGCGCCTGTGAGGTTGTGCGTCTTCTGCTGATTGCCGCGGATGTTCGCGCAGCTCCCGGCGGACGCGTCGCAGCGACGCCACTGGTACTGGTAGGCGGTCGGGCTGTTTTCCCACGTGCCGTTCTGGGCGGTCAGCGTCTGTCCCTGCTGAGGCGAGCCCGTGATCGTCGGTGGGCTCGTCATCACAGGAGCAGCCGCGAACGCCGCCGGCACGAACAGTCCGACCGCGACGACAACGCCGGCCGTTACGACCAGCGTTCGAAGATATGAGAGGTGCGCGGTCATCAGATCTCCCTTTTCGCTTCGTACTACGAGGGGTGTGGTTCCCTCAGGGGCAACGGGAAAACGGCATTCAGCCGTGCCTTACAAAGGTTTCACAGTCCTTGGTGGGCTCAGGTGCCTCCGCGCGGGGCGTCGTTCGCTCGATTACGATCGTGCCGACGCGAGAGGAGCAGCGATGGCAGATCGGTGGACGATGCAAGGGACGGTCCTGATCGCGTGCAACTGCGACTACGGCTGTCCATGCAACTTCAACGCGCTGCCGACCACGGGCAAATGCGAAGGTCAGTGGACGTGGCACATCGAGGAGGGAACGTACGACGGCACCGATCTCGGTGGCCTGACGTTCACCCTGGCCGTCAACTGGCCGGGAGCGATCCACGAGGGCAACGGCGAAGGGCTTCTCCTCGTCGACGAGCGAAGTGACGAATCACAGCGCGAGGCAATCCACCTGCTCGTGAGGGGGGAGGCGGGCGGCCCCTGGGGCGTGCTCGGCTGGACCTGGCCGACGCTTGCATGGGCCGGAGGCGGTCCCGTACGAGCTCGAGCTCAACGGCCTCCACTCACGCGTGCGAGCGGGCGAGAGCTTCGAGCTCGAGATGGAGCCCATTCGGAACCCTGTCAGCGGCGCGGAGGTGACGCCGGGAGCGGTGCTCCCGCAGGGGATCGTCTTCAAGCGAGGCGATTTCGCGTCGTCGAAGCGGTACCGCGTCGAGCGCCTCGGCTTCGACTATGCCGGCCGGTACACGGCGGTCGGGCCGTTCGACTACGCGGGTCCCTAGAGCGTTCGAGCTCGGCGCCTCGGCGAGCTCCTCTTAGGGCCGTGGCGCATCAGCAGGCGACGCTGCTCTCTCCAGGTCGTACTCGTCATGTCGCCGGAGCCAGAACTCGGACGACTCGCTCTCGTCGCGCCCCTTCGGCGCCCGGTCGAGGATCGGGTAGTAGCCCATCAGAAACTCCAGTCCGCGGGCGTACGTCGAGTAGGTGTGGTAGACGGCGCCGTCAGCCAGGGTGAAGGCGCTCATGCCCGGTCCCTCCGAGACGTAGCCGGCCACGTCGGTCCCTGTTTCGGCCGCCATCTGGAGCAATACCGGCGGGGGCTCGCCCTCGAGGAGGGGTCCCATGTGCTCCCGCACCTGCTCGTCGGTGTACGAGACGCCGAAGTCGAAGTTGAAGTCGCTGTCGGCCGACGACACCCAGGGAAAGCTCCAGCCCATCCTCCGCTTGTAGGCCTGGAGCTTCTCCAGCGGCGCGCGCGAGACGTAGAGCATCGTCACGTCGCGCGCGTGGAGATGCGGCAGGACGCCGTTGACGGCGTCGGCGCTCGACGAGCAGACGGGGCAGCCGGCCTCGTAGCTCGGGCCGAACATGAAGTGGTAGACGAGGAGCTGGGAGCGACCGTCGAAGAGCTCCGCCAGGGTTCGCGTGCCCTCGTCGGTCGCGAACCGGTACTCCTTCTCGACCCGGACCCACGGCAGCTCGCGGCGCAGCTGTGCGAGCTCGTCGCCCATCCGAGTGTGTTCCTTCTCGCGTCGCAGCAGCTCCTCCCGGGCCGCCTGCCATTCCTCTCGGCTGCCGATCTTGTGATCCGTCATAGCGGTTGCCTCCGATCTGTGTCCACCTTGTGCCCCGAAGACTGCCTCGGGTACCGACGTATCAGGGCTAGAGGGCTTGGGAGCGCGTATTCGTGTCGCGCGGTGCGTCGAATGCGCGCACCCCACTATGTCTGGAGTACCGACTCCGGCGGGCGCGGCGCGGTGATCGTATCGGCGTGCCTGTGTGCCACCTTCCAAACGCCGTCTTCGCGCCTAAAGACGGTAGTGACTCGAACCGCCACGGGGGCGGTTTCCTCCGCTCCGCCGACGCGGGCCCGGTAGCGCTCGACCTCGACGGTGTAGGCAAGGTCGGAGGCGATCACTGTGGACACATTGTCGAATCCGACGACTTCGCCATCCCGGTAATTCGCCGCGGCCCGGTCCAACGTTTCGGAGACGTCGCTCCAACCCCGGGCGGGAGGAGCCGAAGGGATTGGCGAGTGTCACATCATCCTGGCGGGAGTAGAGCGCCTTGTAGACCTCGCGGATTCCCGTTCGTAATCTCGAGCCCTGCCCGGTGATACTCCTCGAGCGGTAAGTCGTGTTCCTGTGGCACTGGCCTGCTCCTTCGCTGGATGACGTCCCGAGCGTATTGGGTCGCGCCTCGGCGGTGATGGCGATCGAGGCTTGCTAGCTCTGCCGGGCTTCCGCTACCGCTGCACGGATGCGAGCAGCGCCGTCTACGAAGATCGGCGTCTCGCAGTGCGGGACGATCACCCGCTCGATCGGCAGCTCCGCGATCCGCTCGAGTGAGGCGAGCAGCGGCTCGCGGTCGGCCGCGTCCACGAATACGTGCATGACGCCATCCCTCCCTGTAAGGACGTCGCCGGTCACGAGCGTGGCGTGTTCCTGGATGAAGAAGACGACCTGCTGCGGCTCGCCGTCAAGCTCCAACGCCTTGATCCCCGCGGGCAACTCGTCGGTCGTGGCCGGGTTCGGGATCTTCCGCCAAATGGCGTGCGGCGGCGTCCAGACCGATGCGCCGTACCGCTCGACCACCTCGGCCGTGCCGCGATGGTGTGCTCCCGCGTGAGGAGCACCCGCACCGTCCTGCCGTGCGGATCGAAGCTGCCGTCCTGAGGGAGAAACGGATCGATGAGGACGATTTCGTCATCGGTCTCGTAGCACACCACGGGCACCGCTTGCGGCCAGTCCTCGCCCGGCTCCCACGCTGGGTGAGCGGCGAACCACCACGAGAGCGAACTCACTGGAGGAATCTAAACGCTGCCTCACGTTCTTGCGACTGGGAATTACCGGCTGGAGCGGGCGGTCGCAACCCGTTAGTTCACACGCCGATCCCCCTCGACGGGCCAATGCGGTTACGCGCTTGAAACGACGCTGTAATGCCGGTTCCTTACAAGGAGTCCCGAGTCGCCTTATCGTTGTGCAAGGCCCCAGAAGCGAGGATACGCACGTGCAAGTGAGCGACGACCCGCGGGTCGGCACCGAGCTCGCCGGCTATCGGATCGTTTCGCTGCTCGGCTTGGGCGGCATGAGCGTCGTCTACCTGGCCGAAGACTTGCGGCTGAAGCGGCGTGTTGCGCTGAAGCTGCTGGCTGCCAGCCTCGCCGAGGACGAATCGTTCCGTGACCGCTTCCTGCGCGAGTCGGAGCTGGCCGCGTCAATCGACCATCCGAACATCGTTCCGATCTACGAGGCAGGGGCGACCGAGGAGCTTCTCTTCATCGCCATGCGCTACGTCCAAGGGCGTGACCTGAAAGCGCGCCTCCAGGGAGGTCGGCTGGACGCGGGCGACGCGACAGGCATCCTCGCCCAGGTGGCGAGCGCCCTCGATGCCGCCCATGCGCGCGGTCTCGTGCATCGCGACGTGAAGCCCTCCAACGTGCTGCTCGATACGGGCGCCCGCCCTGACGGCTCCGACCACGTCTACCTGGCGGACTTCGGCCTCACGAGGCGGGTTTCCGAGGAAACCGGAGCCGCCGACGACGGCCACCTCATGGGCACCATCGACTACGTCGCACCCGAGCAGATCGCCGGTGAGGAGGTCGACGGGCGGGCGGACGTGTACTCACTCGGCTGCGTGCTCTACGAATGCCTCGTCGGGCAGCCGCCGTTTCGGCGCGACTCGGACCTCGCAGTTGTGTTCGCGCACCTCGAACGGAGGCGCCGGCGCCGAGCGCACAGCGGCCCGAGTTGCCGGCCGCGCTCGACGCCGTGATCGCCAGGGCGCTGGCGAAGGAGCCGGAGCAGCGCTACCCGAGCTGCCGCGAGCTCGCCCGGGCGGCGCTCGCGGTCGCAGTCGACGAGGCGAGCCGCCGGCTCGTCGACGTCGCCTCCCGTGCCGCCGCCGGGAGGAGCGGGCTGAGCGAGGTCGAGGCCGAGCTGGCAGGCAAGGTGACCGACCTCCAGCTCGCGCGCGAGCAGGCGCGGGCCCTCTCGGGCCCGGCCACCCCGGCCCGCGTGGCGACTGAGGGGATCTGCCCGTTCAAGGGCCTCGCGAGCTTCGAGCCGGTCGACGCCGACTACTTCTTCGGCCGTGAGCGGCTCGTCGCCGAGCTCGTCGCCCGCCTCGTCGGCGCCGGCTTCCTCGGCATCGTCGGCCCGTCGGGCAGCGGCAAGTCGTCGGTCCTCCGCGCGGGTCTTCTTCCGGCCCTCGCCGGAGGAGTCCTGCCGGGCAGCGAAGGCTGGCGGCGCCTGCTGCTGCGTCCCGGCGAGCGGCCGCTGGACGAGCTTCGCCGCGTGCTCGTGTCGGGGGCGAAGGATCCTCTCGCCGAGGCCCTCGACGCGCTGCCCTCGGGCGCACGCCTGCTCCTCGCCGTCGACCAGTTCGAGGAGCTGTTCACCGCCTGCCGCTCCGACGCCGAGCGCACCGCTTTCGCAGACACGCTCGCCCGCGCGGCCGCCGATCCCGAGGGTCGAGCAGTCGTCGTGGTTGCGCTGCGCGCCGACTTTTACGGGCGCTTCGCCGCCTACCCGGGGCTCGCCGAGCTGCTGGGCGGGAACCAGGTGCTGGTCGGGCCCATGCAGGCCTCGGAGCTGCGGCGCGCCGTCGAGCTGCCCGCCGGCCGGGTGGGGCTGCGGGTGGAGCCGGAGCTGGCCGACGCGCTGGTCGACGACGTGGAGGGCGAGCCGGGCGCGCTGCCGTTGCTCTCCACCGCCCTGCTCGAGCTCTGGCAGAAGCGGGAGGACAACGCGCTCACACTGGCTGCTTACCGCAAATCCGGCGGCGTTCACGGGGCCGTCGCGCGACTGGCCGAGGGCACGTATGCCCGCATACCAGGCGAGCGCAGGCAGCTCGTGCGCGCGATCATGCTGCGGCTGGTGGGCGAGGGCGAGGGCGACGCGCCCGTGCGCCGCCGCGCTCCGCTCGCTGAGCTCGACATGGAGCGCGACGAGGACGTGGCCGACGTGCTCGCGACACTGGCCGACAGCCGCCTCGTCACCGTGTCGGAAGGAACTGTCGAGGTCGCACATGAAGCGTTGCTGCGCGAATGGCCACGCCTGCGCGAGTGGATTGAAGAGGACACAGAAGGGCGCCGGCTTCGC
>CAVTTF010000016.1:0-68354 GCA_963737565.1 uncultured Actinomycetes bacterium | reverse complement strand
GAGGATCCCGAGATGCCAGCGTGCTCTCGTGTGAGCACGCCTTCTTAGGGCTACGTTCCAAAAAAGAATTCACCGAGCCGGTGGCGCTTTCGTCCACTCGACCCGCTGATCTTCCGCTTCCGCGTAGAACCGTCGGGCTGAGCTTCGACCTACTCGCGCTCCGTGCTCGGTGCGTGGAGGAACCTAGGGGCTGGACCCGACCAGTCAAGCCGCAGCTGAACGGATTAGCGCAGTTTGCGCCCTTCTTCGAGTCAGAGCGACTGCGTGTGGACGCGCCCGGGCGACGAGAACAGTGTTCGCGACGGCGTCGTGAGTGTCAGATTCGTGTCAACCGGGCTGACCTTCGTCGACTTCCAACCCGCCCCAACCCCTCCCGTTAAGGCTGGGACCTGTCGCGGGGGGTCGGTACCGTTTGCTCCGTGTCTCGAAACGACGAGCTCGAGCGGTACCGAGCAGCCCTCCGGCGACGGCTCATCACGGAGTTCGTCGAGCGATGGGGTCTCTGCGAGCGGGGCCACGTTCTGACGGATCTGAACCGCGACAGGCAGGGACGCTGCTGGTGCTGCACGCGCGCGCACGAGCGAGCGTTCGAGAGTCGGTGAACGGGCAGGGGAGTTCTTTGGATCCTGCGTTCGCGCCGCTGCGGTGCGGACCGACCCGCGGCATAC
Source organism: uncultured Actinomycetes bacterium (assembly GCA_963737565.1). Lineage (GTDB taxonomy): Bacteria > Actinomycetota > Thermoleophilia > Gaiellales > Gaiellaceae > Gaiella. Next base: position 67,686 of record CAVTTF010000016.1, on the reverse strand, counting down.
CATCCGGGCGGGCTTCGCGTCGCGTTGGCGTCGCCGCTAGACAACGAGACCGGGAGGGAAAATGACCACCGACTCCACACCGACCGAACAGACTGCGTCCAGTCGCCGGACGTACCGCCGCAGGTGATGACGGAAGCAGAAGCGCCCGGTGGTGTGGATTGTCCTTGCGGGTGTGGCTATCGTGGCCGCGATCGGACTCGGCGTCTGGGCGATCGTGGCGAAGGCGGAAAGCAGAAGCGCCCGGTGGTATGGATGATCCTTGCAGGCGTGGCGATTGTCGCCGCGCTAGGACTGGGCGCCTGGGCGCTCTTGCTGAACGACGACTTGAACGACACCGAGGCGGAACTTCAGGCCCAAACCGCTGCGGCCGAGTCGGCCTCGACCGAGGCCCAGCGTCGCATCGCAGATGCCCGTGCGAACATCGACGCCGCGCTTTCCGATGTCGCTGGCATCGTGGTCGTCAGCGACGAGGACGTAGCCGAGGCAGAGCAAGCCGTCGCCGACGCCGAGCAGAGCGTGGCAGAAGCCCAAGCGGCGGCTGACCAGGCCCAAAGCGAAGTCGAGCAGGCGCGGGCAGAACGCGACCTGGCCCGAGCCGAGGCAGAACAAGCGCGAGCCGAAGCGGCGCAAGCCGAACTGTGCGCGGACGCCTCGCTCGCAGCCACGCAGGCGCTGGCCGAGAACGACGATGCCGCCGATGCTTACGAGGAGGCTGCGGCTCGCGCCGAGACGGCCGCGAGTGCCTGCTCGTGAGCTGCCCGACGAACGGGCACCCCACGACCCTCCCCGTCCCCGAGTCCTTGGCCGTCGGGGCCTGCTCGGGGGCTGCTGACTTATGACTGCTCCTTGATTCGCCTTGCCCGTTTGGGGCCGCATCGTTTCGCCACCGCGGGCGATCCCGGTTGGCGGCGAGCCAAGCTCGCTCTCCTGATGCCTGGCAGGCATCCCTCCCCAGGCGAAGTTCACACGCGTTCGGGCCTGCCCGCGGGACGCGCTTAGAGGAAGTAGCTCAGCTTGTCCCAGAACCAACTCTTGAAGCGTTCCTGCGTGCCAGAAGGCTGCTCGCCCGGCTTGGAGCGGGCGATGTCAGGCTCGAACAGTCGCTTCTCGAACAACGCCGCCGTCTCCGGGCTACGAGCGATCATCATGATCTCCGAGTTGCGGTAGAGCGCCCACGAGTCGAGGTTCACCGTGCCGAAGCTCACTACGTCGTCGGCCACCACGACCTTCGCATGCACGACCGTGCCCGGGAGCTCCCACACTTCGACGCCCGCCTCCATGAGCGCGGGATACCAGTGCTCGAGCGCGGCCGTCGCCTGGTCGTTGTTGGACTTCTCGGAGACCACAACCCGCACGCTCACTCCGCGCCGCGCCGCCGCGACGATCCGCTGAAGCATGTCTGCATCCGTGAGGTACGGGTTCATCACGTCGAGTCGCTCACCCGCGCCGTCGATCTGCTCCCGAATCGCCTGCGAGGCGGCGACGAATCCGCCTGGAATCACCTGCGCGAGAGCGATCGGCGTCGAGCCGGCCTCCGCTGGCTCCGGGAAGTACGCCGAAAGGTCGGTTGGCAGCGGGCCGCCGTGTCCGCGGAAGCTGGTCAGGAAAGCTGCTTGCGCCTGCCGGACCACTCCACCAGTGACCCGCACCATCACGTCGTGGAAGCCGCCGTTCTCGAAGTGATCTTCGATTCCGGCACCACCCGTCCACGCGACGGAGCCGTCGATCACGTACAGCTTTCGGTGGTCAGCCCGACCCACTTCGTCCTGCCGCCAGTCGATGTGCTGCTCGTCCGGGTAGAGGCCGTCCCGGTCGAGGGGGAACACGTCGTTGACGACGATCTGCGCCCCAGATGCTGCGAGCTGCGTGAACATCTCCCTAGCCTCGCCATGAGGTCTGGAGCCGTAGCCGTCCACGATCACACGCACCTCGACCCCCTCCGCCAGCTTCCGCTCCAGCAACTCGGCCATCCGCATCCCGACGGAGCCTTCGCGCCAGCCGAACATCAGGATGTGGACTGACGACTGCGCGCCTTCGATGTCCTCGAAAATGCGGGGGAAGAAGTTCGCTCCCTCGACCCACGGCTCGATCGTCGCCGCCGTCGACCACGCGTAGTCGAGTGCGGCGTCGTGCGGCCGCGTCCCGCTGCGAGCGGCAAACGCCCTCGTGGCCGCCTCCGCTCCAGCCGGAGTGACCGCATCAGGCGGAGGTGGCCAGCTCGGCTTCTGGGTTACCCCCAGTACCTGCCTATACACGAGGACGAACAAGGCCGCAGCAACGAGCACGACGACCGCGAAGCCCTGGCGTCCGTGCTTCCGAGCACCCGTGTTAGCGTCGTCGCGCATTGCCGGAGGAAGCTACAGGCCGCGGCGCAGTGGCATTTCGCGTGGGGTGGGTTGCGTCCGTCGCCGTCGTTGTCGCTGTATTGGGTGTGTTCCTGACGTGGACGAGTGTCGGGAGCGCGAGACTCGACGGGACGCAAGGCCCGAATAACGGTTGGCTGGTCGTCGTAGTCGGGGCACTCGCTGTTGGCTGGATTCGTGCGATGGTTCGAGGCTCGTGGATCGGAGTGGTTGGGGTACTCCTCGTGTCGGTCGTCATGTTCTGGACAACTCTGGAGAACTGGCTCGACAACCGAGACACTCTCGGCGGAACGCCGGGCCTCGGCGTCGTTCTTGTCCTCCTTGCGGCCCTCGCGCTCGGGGCTTGTGCCGTCGTGCGAGGTATGCAGGTCGCACGCCAAGGTGCGCGTCGGCCGACCGCCTCCGCGTGACAGCTGAGACCACCCGCATGCCCTCCCCCGCGCAAGCCTGGGCGGCTGGGCCTACTAGCCGGAGGAAGATGCCCTCCCCCGCGCAAGTCCTAGGCGGCTGGGGTCTACTAGCCGGAGGAGCGTCGTTGTAGGCTCACGTCATGTTCGGCTTCGTCGCACGGACAAAGTCCGCGAAGCAGCGAGCGCAGTCGCTCGTACGCCTGAATCTGGAACTGGCGAAGCTCGAAGCGAAGAAGAAGGCACAGGCGCTCGGCGTCGCAGCGGGGCTTGCCCTCCTCGCCGTGGTTCTTGTCGTCTATGCAATCGGCTTCGCCTTCGCATCGGCGGCGGCGGGGATCAGCGAAGCACTCCCCTTGTGGCTGTCGCTACTCATTGTGGCCGGACTGATCCTGCTTCTCGCAGCAATCGCAGGATTCCTGGCCGTTCGTTTCGCCGAAAAGGCCTCGCCTCCCAAGCCCGAGCAAGCGATCGAGGAGGCAGAGCGCACGGTAGAGGCGCTTCGGAGCCATGTCTGAGCGCACCGTCGAGGAGATCCGTACAGAGATCGATGCTGAACGGCAGCGCCTCAACGACGATCTCACGGCGTTGCGATCGGAGATCCGATCGCTCGCTGTGTTGGTGGCTGCCGGTCTCGTCGTCGTCGCGCCTGGTGACGTGGCGCAAAGGGTCGCGGAAAGGCGTCGCGACGGTGTGGAAGCTCGTCAGGTAGTGCGACGGATCCCGGCCCGGACGGCAAGGAGGCCGGTGACGGAGTGGTCAACTCACAGGTCAACGTCTCCGGTCATGCGAAGTGTCTGGCGGTGACGCCGGCAGGACACTAATTGCGATCCCGTCACGCCACGTAGCGCCCAGAGACCTATCCCGTCTCCTTTGCAAGCCGGAGGTCACCGGTTCGATCCCGGTCGCCCGCTCTCACTCTCTCGATGCGCGCGCAGTGCGAACTGCGAAGGAACCCGGTTCCGGTTGACGAATCGCGCATGAAACTGGACTTGGAGGTCGGACGATGGATCATCCACTCGCCACGCGTCTCGCGGCCGAAGCCGTTGGGACGTTCCTCTTCTTCTTCCTCGGCTTCAGCGGGATCGCCGTCGTCGTCGACATCGGGGCGGCCGCGATCACCCCGCTCGGCGTCGCCGCGGGATTCGGGTTCGGACTCGCGCTCGCCATCACAGCGTTCGGTCACATCTCTGGCGGGCACTTCAACCCCGCAGTCAGCGCTGGTCTCGCGATCGCCGGGAAGTTTCCCAGCCGCGACGTGGTTCCGTACTGGATCGCGCAGCTCGTCGGTGGGTTCGGTGCCGTCCTCGTCATGGCGATCGTCTACTCGAAGGCGGTCACGAACTCCCTCGACACGAATCCTGGCGTCGGCATCGACGACTGGGCCGCATTGGTACTCGAAATCATCGCGACTGGACTCTTCGTGATGGTCATCCTCACCGTCGCCACCGACGAGCGCGCAGCCTGGAAGGGCGTCATGGCGCCGTTGCTGATCGGCCTCTTCATCTTCACCGCCGCGACGACTATCGGCCCCGCTTCGGGTGGATCGTTCAACCCCGCACGTTCGCTCGACCCCGTCCTCTACAACCAGGACTGGGCGAACGTCTGGATCTACATCGTCGGCCCGTTGGCGGGAGGCCTGCTCGGCGGCGCCATCTGGACATACCTCGTCGCAGGCCGCAAGCCTGCAGTCGCGTAAAAGCAACTCGACGCCGTTTTCTCGCGACGGCACAAGCACACGCAACCGCTGCGCGGCGAGACGGTCGGCAAGGAAAGAACCGACGAGCGTCTTCCCGGTTCCGCACGCCATGACGAGCTGACCGCGATCCATCGCGAAGGTCCTCTCGCGCACTCGGATACCGCCCGCCGCTGATGCCGTCGCGGACGCTGTCCGCTTCGGCTTCACCGGTCGCGATGAGGCTCTGTGGGCAGGGCATGGTCGGAGGACGGCGTAGCCAGGGCTGGCGAGCACGCGGCGTGCGGCCGCGTAGGATCGCGTCGCGAATGGCCGAGCGCTACGACGTCGTGGTCGTCGGGGTCGGGGGAATGGGGAGCGCGGCCCTCTACCACCTCGCCCGGCGCGGGAAGCGGGTGCTCGGGCTCGAGCGCTTCGACGTCCTCCACGAGCAGGGCTCCTCGCACGGGCTCACCCGGATCATCCGGCTCGCCTACTTCGAGCACTCCGACTACGTCCCGCTCCTTCGGCGCGCGTACGAGCTGTGGCGCGAACTCCAGCGGGAAGCCGGCGAGCAACTCCTCTACGTGACCGGCATCGTCGAAGGCGGCGAGCTGATCTACGACGGTGTCCTCCGCTCGTGCGCGGATCACGACCTTCCGTACGAAGCGCTCGACGGGAGCGAGATCGGCCGGCGTTTTCCCGGCTACCGCCTTCCCTCCGACTACCCGACCGTGTTCCAGCCCGACGGCGGCTTCGTCCTACCCGAGCGCTGCATCGTCGCGCACGTCAACGGGGCGCTTGCTCGTGGTGCAGTCGTTCGCGCGCGCGAGCGCGTGCTGGAGTGGAGCGCCACGGAGAGCGGCGTGCGCATTCGCACCGAGCGTGGCGTCGTGGATGCGGAGCGGCTCGTGCTCACCGCCGGAGCGTGGTCGCAGGAGGTCGCGCGGCTACCGGAAGGACTCGTCGGCGCCGTGAGGCAGGCACTCGCGTGGTTTCAGCCCGTCAGGCCCGAGCTCTTCGTGCCGGAGCGACTGCCCGTCTTCAACCTGAGGCTCGACGGCGACCACTTCTACGGTTTTCCCGCGTTCGGCATCCCTGGGTTCAAGCTCGGCCGCTACGACCACTTCGGCCAGGGCGGCGACCCGGACGCGATCTCGCGCGAGCCGACGCCCGAGGACGAGTCGCCCCTGCGCGACTTCGCCGCAGCGGTACTTCCCCGACGGCGCCGGCCCGACGATGGCGCTCAAGACCTGTCTCTTCGAGCCCTCCCCCGACGAGCACTTCCTGATCGACCACCATCCCGAGACGCCGGCGGCCGTCGTCGGTGCCGGCTTCTCGGGTCACGGCTTCAAGTTCTGCTCGGTCGTCGGCGAGATCCTTGCCGATCTCGCCGTCGACGGCGACACGCGGCACGACATCGGCCTGTTCCGGCTCGGCCGGTTCCCGTAGTCAAGCCCGAGCGGGCTTGCGGCTCAAGGCGTCCAGCAGTTGCTCCGGCGTTGCGTTCCCACCGCTCAGGACGAGGGCAACGCGCTTCCCGGCAAGCTGGTCACGCAGCTGCAGCGCGGCGGCCAACGGCGCCGCGCCTGCCGCCTCGACGAGGTTGCGCGTTGCCTCGATCATCAGCGCCTGCGCCGCGCGGATCTCGTCGTCGCTGACGAGCACGAAGTCGTCCAGCCACTGCCAAAGGATTCTCTGCGGGAGCTCGAACGCCGTCCGCGTCGCGAGACCCTCCGCAAACGTCTCCATCCTGTCCTCGACGAGTCGATGCTCCTGCCAGGAGCGGAAGGCAGCCGGCGCAGCCAGGGACTGGACGCCGATCACCCGGACTGCGGGGTTGACTGCCTTGGCCACGACACAGGCACCCGCTGCGCCGCTGCCGCCGCCGATGGGGACGATGATCACCTCCGTCCGGGGCTGCTCCTCGAGGATCTCGAGCGTCTCGGTCGCGACGCCTGCGATCAGCAGCGGCTCGTTGCCGGAGTGCACGTACCGATAGCCGTGCTCTTGTGCGAGGTGCTCGCAATGCTCGCGCGCGTCGTCGAAGTCGCGGCCGTGGAACACCAGCTCCGCGCCCAGACCGCGCATCGAGGCGACCTTGACCGGGTTCGCCTGCTCCGGCACGCAGATCGTCGCCGGCACGCCGAAGAGGCGGGCGGCGTACGCGATCGACTGGCCGTGGTTCCCCGTCGACGCGGCAATGACGCCCCGCTCGCTCTCCTCCGCGCTGAGCTGCGAGATCAAGTTGACCCCACCCCGGATCTTGAACGCGCCGATCGGCTGATGGTTCTCGTGCTTGACCGAGACCTCGGTGCCGACCAGCTCGTTCAGGGCTTCGTAGCCGTACAGCGGCGTCGGGCGTAGGTGCGGCGCGATCCGTTGGCGTGCTTCGACCACGTCCACGAGCGTTGGCAGCTCCCACCGCATGGCTGCACGCGACCGTAGCCGAACGCGGGGATCAGGTAGCCGCAGACCGAGCCGGCGCGAGACGGCTCAGTTCGCTCGTGGGATCTGCCAGATGACCCGACCTGCCGGGTCCGCGTTGCAGGCGAGGACCGTTCCGGCGGTCCGGTCCGTCCGGTGGCGGTCCTACGGTTCCGCCATGACCCTCGGAATCGTGGTGTTCGGCGCCGCGTTCCTCGTCGGGCTCGCGCTGGGTACGACCACCCGCCGGCCGCTCGCGACGGCAAGCGTCGTCGTCGGGGCGTTCACCGCGGTGCTCGTGGCGCAGACGCACGAGCTGGATGTGGCGTTCGCGGCCTTCGCCGTCCTCTCGCTCGCGGGGCTGGTGCTCGACTCCGTCCGCGAGACGATGGCGATACTGCTCGGCCGCTAGGCTGGCCCCCACCCGCGGGTGTGGCGGAACTGGCAGACGCGCCGGGTTTAGGTCCCGGTGGGCCGCGAGGCCCTTGGAGGTTCGATTCCTCTCACCCGCACTGTCCTTGGCGGCGCAAGTCTCGGATTCGCTTGCGCGAACCCGAGACGCGCGAAATCCCTGAAGGCGTCCGCCTTCGGCGGCCGCTGGCGCCGCGCTTCGGACAGCAATCCCGGTCGCAGTCTCGGATTCGCTTCGCGAACCCGAGACGCGCAAATCCCTGAAGGCGTCGGCCTTGCGGCGCAGCGGCAGCTTCCTCGCGTCATGTACGCGGCTCCGTATGCGGCCCGCCCGCGTAAGCGCCGGCTCGTCGAAGAGGTACGGGACGCTGTTCTGGATCTCGTGTGCCGGGCCGTCGAGCTCGGACGAGCCGCCGGCGGCGTTCAGCGCGTAGCGGATCGGAATCTCGTGCGTCACGGCGAGGATGACCCGCTCCGGCCGGCCGAGGAGCGCTTCCAGGCCGCGGGCGAAGCGCATTGCCGCTTCGTCCAGGCTCTCTCCGTTCGGGAATCGGTCGTGGCGCGTGTGCCGGCGTTTCCAGTCGCGATACGCGTCGACCGACCAACCCTCCAGATCGCCGATGTCGATGTCGTCCAGCAACGGCTGCTCGACGAACGGAACGCCACGAGCGCCTAGGGCCAGCTCGGCCGTCTGGCGCGTGCGGCCGAAGCGCGTGTGGACGCAGAGCTCGAGCGGAATGTTCGCGAGTTGCTCTCCCAGCGAGCGGGCCTGCGCCGTCCCCGCATCCGTCAGCGGTGTGGCGACGGACGGGTCGCCGTTGATCCGCCGCTCGACGTTGAGCACCGACTCGGCGTGGCGTGCGAGCACGAACAACCGCAAGGCTCGTAGCTTGCCTAAGCCTCCCCGAGGTTTGCCGAGCGAGGAGGTGCGCCAGCGGCCGCCGCAGGCGGACGCCTTCAGGGGTTTCTCGCGGCTCGGGTTCGCGCGAGCGAATCCGAGCCTGCGCAAGGCGACGCTGTGGGCAAGCACAGCTCTGCTTGAATGGCCGCGTGCCACCCGAGGTCGAGGAGCTGGGCGACAACCGTGTCCGTCTGACGGTCGACGTCTCGACCCACGAGCTCGAGCACGCGGTCGAGCACGCCGCCGCCGACCTCTCCCAGTCCACCAAGATTCCCGGCTTCCGGCAGGGAAAGGTCCCGACGCAGGTGCTGTTCGCGCGCCTGGGACGCGATCGGATCTACGCGGAAGCGGTCGACAGCCACATCGGGGGCTGGTTCTGGAGCGCGGCCGCACGGTCGCGGCTGCGTCCCGTCGCCGTACCCGAGTACGAGTACGACCTGCCGGCGACCGCCGAGGAGCCGTGGCGGTTCGCCGCGACCGTCGAAGTGCAGCCGACGCCTGAGATCGTCGACTGGACGACGCTCGAGGTTCCGCGAGCCGAGGCCGAGATCCCCGAGGAGCTCGTCGAGCGCGAGCTTGACGCGCTCCGCGAGTCGGTAGCAGAGCTGGCGCCCGCCGACGACCGGCCGGCGCGGGAGGGTGACGCGGTCGTCGTCGATCTCGTCAGCGAAGGTGGACAGTCACAGTCCGACACCGTCGTCGAGCTCGGCTCCGGACGCCTCGTCGACGAGATCGAACAGGCGCTGATAGGTGCGAGCGTCGGTGAGACGCGGCAGGTCACCTACGAGCTCGCAGACGGCACGTCGACCACGGTGGACGTGACGGTGAAGCACGTCAACGAGAAGCTGCTCCCGGCGGTCGACGACGAGCTCGCCCGGGCTGCAAGCGAGTTCGACACGCTGGCCGAGCTGCGCGGTGACATCGAGCAGCGCATCCGCGCGGCGCTCGACGAAGAGATCGACACGGCCTTCCGCGCAGCAGCTGTCGACACGCTCGTGGCTGCATCCGGCATCCAGCCCGCGGGCCCTCTCGTCGAGACCCGTGCCCGCGAGCTCCTGAACGGATTCGTCCGGTCGCTCGAGCGTCGCGGGATCAGCCCCGAGACCTACTTCGCCGTGAGCGGCCGCACGCCCGAGGAGCTCACGACCCAGCTCCGCGCCGAAGCCGCCCAGTCGGTCGCGCGCGAGCTCGCGCTCGAAGCGGTCGCCGACCGCGCCGGCATCCAGGTTTCCGACGACGACGTGATCGAGTTGATCCGCGAGCAGGCCGAGGCGGCGGGAGACGATCCCGAGGTCGTCCTGCAGGAAATCTGGGCGCACGGCCAACAGGAGGCCCTGCGCGAGGATCTCCGGCTGCGCCAGGCCCTCGACCGTCTGGCCGCCGACGTGCAGCCGATCTCGGCGGAGCTTGCCGAGGCGCGCGAGAAGCTGTGGACTCCCGACAAGGAAAAGGCGGAGCCCGAGCAGAAGTTGTGGACCCCCGGCATGGAGGAGACGTGATGAGCCCGCTGATTCCGATGGTGATCGAGCAGACGTCCCGCGGCGAGCGGTCGTTCGACATCTACTCCCGTCTGCTCAACGAGCGGATCATCTTCCTCGGCACGCCCGTCGACGACCAGATCGCGAACCTGATCATCGCGCAGCTCCTCCACCTCGAGTCGGAGGACCCGGACAAGCCGATCTCCATCTACATCAACTCCCCGGGCGGCGCCGTCTACTCGGGCCTGGCGATCTACGACACGATCCAGTTCATCAAGCCGGACGTGTCGACGATCTGCGTCGGCATTGCCATGAGCATGGGTGCGCTGCTCCTCGCGGGCGGTGCCGCAGGGAAGCGGATGGCCCTGCCGAACTCGAAGATCCTCATCCACCAGGTCTGGGGCGGCTACCAGGGACAGGCGTCGGACATCGAGATCCATGCGCGTGAGACGATCGCGCTCAAGCGGCGGCTCGAGGAGATCATGTCCAATCACTCAGGGCAGGACATCGAAAAAGTACGGCAGGATATGGACCGGGACTACTTCATGACGTCCGAAGAGGCCAAGGAGTACGGGATCATCGACCAGGTCCTCGTCAATCGCTCCGCCGCCGGGTAGCCAGACCCCCGAAAACGGAGTAAAAGGAGAGTCGTGGCGCGAGCGAGCGAGGGGAACGAGCAGCTGCTCTGCAGCTTCTGCGGCAAGAGTCAGCGACAGGTGAAGAAGCTGATCGCCGGACCCGGCGTGTACATCTGCGACGAGTGCATCGATCTCTGCAACGAGATCATCGACGAGGAGCTCACCGCCCCGACCCACCTCGATCTCGACAACCTGCCGCGCCCGCGCGACATCTATTCCGTCCTCAACGACTACGTCGTCTCGCAGGAAGAGGCGAAGCGCACGCTCGCCGTCGCTGTCTACAACCACTACAAGCGCGTGCGCATGGGGCAGGAAGACACCGACGTCGAGCTGCAGAAGTCGAACATCCTCCTGCTCGGCCCCACCGGCTGTGGCAAGACGCTGCTCGCGCAGACTCTCGCCCGCATCCTCAACGTGCCGTTCGCGATCGCCGACGCGACCGCGCTGACCGAGGCCGGCTACGTCGGCGAAGACGTCGAGAACATCCTGCTCAAGCTGATCCAGGCGGCCGACTTCGACATCAAGAAGGCCGAGACCGGGATCATCTACATCGACGAGGTGGACAAGATCGCGCGGAAGGCGGACAACCCGTCGATCACGCGCGACGTGTCGGGCGAGGGGGTCCAGCAGGCGCTGCTGAAGATCCTCGAGGGAACGGTCGCTTCGGTGCCGCCACAGGGTGGACGCAAGCACCCGCACCAGGAGTTCCTCACGATCGACACCACGAACGTCCTCTTCATCTGCGGCGGCTCGTTCGCCGGGCTGGACAAGATCATCGCGCGCCGCATCGGTCACAACGCCGTCGGCTTCGGGGCCGAAGTGCGCTCGCGCCAGTCCGAGGCGGCCGCGGAGCTGCTCTCGCAGGTCATGCCCGAGGACCTGATGAACTTCGGCCTGATCCCGGAGTTCATCGGCCGCCTGCCGGTCGTCTCGGCCGTTCACCAGCTGCGCCGGGAGGATCTCGTCCAGATCCTCGTCGAGCCGAAGAACGCTCTCGTCAAGCAGTACCAGCGCTTCTTCGGGTACGACTCGATCGAGCTCGTCTTCACGGAGGACGCTCTCTGGGAGATCGCCGACAAGGCGCTCGCCCGCGAGACCGGCGCGCGCGGGCTCCGCTCGATCATCGAGTCGGCGCTCCTCGACGTCATGTTCGAGCTGCCCTCCCGCGGCGACGTCTCCAAGTGTGTGATCACCAAGGAGACGATCTCGAAGGGCCTCAAGCCCACCCTCGTCACGAGCGCAGGCGCGCACGACGAGCTCGGCGCCGTCGCGGACGGCTCCGCGTAGTCAGTACGCTGGCTCCGTGACCGACGGCAAGCAGCACGCACGGTCGTCCCCGGTAGCGGGGCGGCGGACGCCCGCCGCCTGACCGCTGCGCGCTCGACATCGTCGAGCCCCTCCCTAGACTCTCCCGCGATGGCGACGACCGTCATGGACCCGCTGTACCGGCCCGACGGCGTCGAGGAGGCGTGGCAGCGCACGTGGGAGGAAGAGGGCCTCTATCGCGCCGGCGCGGGGGCCCGACGCGAGCAGACCTTCGTGATCGCCCTGCCGCCTCCGAACGTCACGGGCAACCTGCACATGGGCCATGCGCTCAACGCGTCGACGCAGGACGTGCTCGTGCGCTGGCACCGGATGCAGGGCGACGACACGCTCTGGCAGCCGGGCTACGACCACGCGTCGATCTCGGTGCACGCGGTGATCGAGCGGCAGCTCCTCCGCGAGGGGACGAACCGGTTCGAGCTCGGACGCGAGGCGTTCGTCGAGCGGACCTGGCGCTGGCTCGAGGAGTACGGCGGCATCATCATGGGCCAGCTGCGCCGCCTTGGCGCCTCGCTCGACTACTCGCGAGAGCGCTTCACGATGGACGACGACTACATCCGGGCGGTCTATCGCTTCTTCGTCCACCTCTACGAGCGCGGCTTCGTCTACCGCGACAACCGCATCGTCAACTGGTGCCCGGGCTGCCGGACGGCGGTCTCCGACCTCGAGGTCGTCCATCGTGACATCGACGATGCGTTGACGACCGTTCGCTACCCGTTCGCCGACGGCGAAGGGTCGATCTCGATCGCCACGGCGCGACTGGCGACGATCCTCGCCGACGTCGCAGTTGCCGTGCACCCGGAGGACGAGCGCTACCGCGACGCCGTCGGCCGCGAGGTCATCGTCCCGTACGTCGAACGGAGCGTGCCGGTGATCGCCGACGAGCGCGTCGATCCCGACTTCGGCACGGGCGCACTGAAGATCACCCCCGGCCACGATCCCCTCGACTTCGAGATCGGACGCGACCACCGCCTCCCCGAGCTGACCGTGATCGGCCTCGACGGCCGCATGAACGCCGAGGCGGGCGACCTCGCGGGGCTCACCCAGGACGAGGCGGACGAGCGCGTGCTCGCCTGGCTGCGCGAGCGTGGGCAGCTGGAGCAGCGCGAGAGCTACCGGCACTCGGTTGGGCACTGCGAGCGCTCGGGCGACAAGATCGAGCCTCTGATCAGCGAGCAGTGGTACTGCGACATGAAGGAGCTGGCCGCGCCGGCCGTGGCGGCGATTCGGGAAGGGAGCGTCCGGTTCACTCCCGCGAACCAGGCGAACGTCGCCCTCGACTGGCTCGAGAACATCCGTCCGTGGAACATCTCGCGCCAGCTCTGGTGGGGTCACCGGATCCCGGTCTGGTACTGCCCAGACGGCCATCCGACGGCGGCAGAGTCGGAGCCCGACGCGTGTCGGGAGTGCGGCCGCTCCGAGCTCGTCCAGGATCCGGACGTCTTCGACACGTGGTTCTCCTCGGCGCTCTGGCCGTTCGCGACGCTCGGCTGGCCCGATCAGACGCCCGAGCTCGAGCGGTACTACCCGACCGACGTCCTCTCGACCGGGCGGGACATCATCTTCCTCTGGGTCGCCCGGATGATGATGGCCGGGCAGGAGCTGCTCGGCGAGATGCCGTTCTCGGACGTGATCATCCACTCGCTCGTGCTCGCGCCCGACGGCCGGCGCATGTCGAAGAGCCTCGGCACCGGCCTCGAGCCCGACGAGATCGTGCGACAGCACGGAGCGGACGCCACCCGCTACGGCCTGCTCAAGATGTCCTCCACGCAGGACGTCCGGTTCGCCCCCGGCTTCATCGAAGAGGGCCGGCGCCTCGCCAACAAGCTCTGGAACGTCTCACGGCTCGTCCTCCAGCACGGCGCGCAGGTCGCCCCGGCGACCCGACCCGCTGCGGTCGAAGAGCGCTGGATCCTCGCGCGCCTCGACGACACCCAGGCTCGACTCGAGGAGCACTGGTCCCGGTTCGAGTTCGCCGCGGGTGCGAGCGAGCTCTACCACCTCATCTTCGACGACTTCTGCGACTGGTACGCGGAGGCGGTCAAGCCGCGACTCCACGCCGGCGACGAGGACGCCGCCGCAACCGCCCTGGCCGCCCTCGAGCGGCTGCTGGCCCTTCTCCACCCGGTGATGCCGCACGTGACGGAGGAGATCTGGTCGCATCTGCCGGACCGGCAGGCGCGGCTGATGGTCTCGCCGTGGCCAGAGGTGGCAGCGGCTTCCCCGACGAGCTGCGGGCGCTCGACGCGGTCCAGGAGGCAGCTCGCATCTTCCGCCGCAGCGGCGTCCGGGTCGAGCTGGCCTCCGACGACGAGCGCCGGATCTTCGAAGCTGTCGTGCGCCCCGACCGTGCCGGCGTCACCGACGGCAACCTCGAGGCCGAGCGAGCGCGGCTCCTCTCCGAGATTGCGCGGGCCGAGCAGAAGCTCGCCAACGAGCGCTTCGTCGAGAAGGCACCGGCGGAGGTGGTCGCGGCGGAGAGCGACAAGCTCGCTCGCTACCGGCGTGAGCTCGATGCCCTCGGCGGCTGAGGAGTGGGTTGCAGGCCTGAGCCCCTGGCCGGAGGAGGGCTTCGGGCTCGAGCGGATGCGGAGCCTCCTCCACGAGCTCGGCGATCCGCAGGAGGCGTACGACGCCGTTCACGTCGTCGGCACGAACGGCAAATCCACGGCGGCGCTCACGATCGAAGCGCTGCTTCGCACCACGGGCCTGACGGTCGGAACGACGATCTCGCCGCACGTGCGCGGCTGGGCGGAGCGAATCCGCGTCGACGGGGCCGAAGCGGACTTCGCCGCCGCCGTCGAGCGCGTGCGGCCTGCGGCCGAGCGTGCGGGCGCGACGCAGTTCGAGGTGATCACCGCCGCCGCACTGGCCGAGTTCGCCCGGGCGCGAGTCGACGCGGCCGTGGTCGAGGCGGGTCTCGGCGGGCGGCTCGACGCGACGAACGTGCTCCGGACTCGGGTCGTGCTGCTGACGAACGTGGACTACGACCACACGGAGGTACTGGGCGAGACGCTCGAGGAGATTGCCGGCGAGAAGTTGGCCGTGGCGCATGGAGGAAGCATAGTTGTCCTACCGGACAACACACTACCTGGAGCTCGTCCCGGGGCGCGAGATCGTGCTGGGCGGTGCCCGTGAAGCGGCCGAGGCGTTCGTCGGGCATCCGATCGAGGCAGATCCGGCGGTCGAGCTGCCCGGGCGGCTCGAGCGCCGGCGCGGGAGAGATCCGAGACGGTGCGCACAATCCGGCGGGAGTGCGGTGGCTGCTGGAGCGTCTTCCTCGAGCGACGTACACGCTGTGCGTGTCGATGCTCCGCGACAAGGACGCCGATGCGATGCTGGCCGCGTTGGCCGGCGCGGGCGAGCGGCTCGTCGCAACCCAGTCGGCGAGCCCGAGAGTCCTCCCGGCCGCCGAGCTGGCAGAGCGAGCGCGCGCATTCTTCCCGCACGTCGAAGTCGTCGAGGAGCCTCAGCTCGCCGTTGCGCGGGCGCACGCGCTCGGGGAACCGGTCCTCGTGACGGGATCGCTCTACCTGCTGGCGGATCTGGAGGCAGCCGAGTCGGAAGCGGCGGGGGCGTGGGGAAGGTAGGGGAGCGGGTGACCGTGCTCGCGTTCGCCGCCGGGGTCATCGTGGTCATCGTCGGCGTCGCCTTCGCGCTCGGGTATATCGTCGGCAAGCTCCTGATATGACCTACGTGCTGCTCGCGGCTGCGAACGACGACGACCTGTTCGGGAACTTCTTCGACTCGGACACGTGGGCGGTCGCCCGCAACCTCGCGGTCTTCTTCGTCGTCGTCCTCTGGCTGGCGACGGCCTACTGGGTGTACAAGGACGCACGCCGCCGGGTCGAGGATCCGTGGCTCGTCGCGATGGCCGGTCTGCTCGGGCTCGTGCCGCCGTTCCTCGGCCCGGTCATCTACCTCTTCTTCCGCCCGCCGGAGTACCTCGAGGACGTCCACGAGCGGGAGCTCGAGATCCGGGCGATGGAAGCGCGCCTGGCCGAGAGCGAGCTGCGCTGCCCCGTCTGCCGGGGCCACGTCGAACCGAGCTACCTGGTCTGCCCGATCTGCACCACGCGCCTCAAGCAGGCGTGCTCCGGCTGCGGGGCGCCACTCGAGGCGATCTGGCAGGTCTGCCCTCACTGCGCCACGCCCGTGCCGCCGGCGGCCGCGCTCGACGAAGCCGTGAACCCGCCCCGGCGCCGACCTCGCTGACGACCGACTCGGTACGCGCCCGTCCTCGACCGGCTCGACTAGACTCCGCGCCCCGATGGCCGTGGAGACCACACTCGTGCTCGTCAAGCCGGACGGCATGAGCCGGGGCCTGGCCGGCGAGGTCGTCGGACGACTCGAACGGCGCGGCTACGAGCTCAAGGCCGCCCGCCTGCTGAAGATCCCGCGTTCGCTCGCGGCCGAGCACTACGCCGAGCACAAGGGAAAGCCGTTCTACCGGGGGCTCGTGTCGTTCATCACCTCGGGGCCCGTGCTGGCGCTCGCTGTGCGCGGGGAGAACGCGATCGCGGGCGTGCGCGCGCTGATGGGGGCCACCAACCCTGCGGACGCGCTGCCGGGAACCATCCGCGGCGACCTCGCGACGGAGCTGTCCGAGAACATCGTCCACGGCTCCGACTCGAAGGCGAGCGCGAGGCGCGAGCTGGCGCTGTTCTTCCCCGATGGCCTCGTCTGAGCTCGATCCCGACGCCCGACGCAACGTCGAGGTCTGGACGAAGGAGAACGAGGCCTACACCGACGCGCGCGCTGCGCGCGGGTGGGCTCGCGAGGAGATCGCCTGGGGGATCTTCAAGGTGCCCGAGGAGTCGATCGAGACGCTGGGCGACGTCGCCGGGCTCGACGTCGTCGAGCTCGGCTGCGGCACCGCCTACGTCTCGGCCTGGCTTGCGCGCCGTGGCGCACGACCGGTCGGGGTCGACCCGACACCCGCGCAGCTCGCCACCGCCCGCCGCTGCCAGGAAGAGCTCGGCCTCCACTTCCCGCTCGTCGAGGCCGGCGCCGAGGCGGTGCCGCTACCGGACGAGTCGTTCGATCTCGCCGTGTCGGAGTACGGCGCGAGCATCTGGGCCGACCCGTACCGCTGGATCCCCGAGGCGTACCGCCTGCTCCGTCCCGGTGGGCGCCTCTGGTTCCTGCGCAACAGCACGCTCTCGATTCTCTGTGCGCCCGAGGACGACTCTCCTGTGACGACGTCGCTGCAGCGTCCGCAGCGCGGCCTCGGCCGTCTCGAGTGGGAGGGCGACGAGGGTGTCGAGTGGCAGCTCCCACACGGCGAGCTCTTCCGGCTGCTGCGGCGGACGGGATTCGACGTGGTCGATCTCGTCGAGCTCTACGCTTCCGACGACGCCGAGGACCACCCGCACTACCAGTTCGTTCCCGCGGAGTGGGCGCGCGCGTGGCCCGTCGAGGAGATCTGGGTCGCCGCCAAGCCCGGCTGACGGGCGTCCGTGGCTCTCGACGTCGTCACCGGCGCGTTCTCCTTCACGGGTCGCCACATCGCGGAGCTCCTGCTCGAGCGCGGGCGCTCGGTCCGCACGCTGACGAGGCGGCCGCCCGATCCTCCACACCCGCTCGCGGCCAGCGTGGAGTGGGCGCCGTTCCGGTTCGACGACTCGCTGCGTCGAGAGCCTGCGCGGTGCGGACACGCTCTACAACACCTATTGGGTGCGCTTCGAGCGCGCGGACGCGACGTTCGCCGGAGCGGTCGCGAACATCGCGCGCCTCCTCGAAGCGGCGTCCGCCGCGGGCGTCCGGCGCGTCGTGCACGTCAGCGTCGCCAACCCCGACGTTTCGTCGCCCTTCCCCTACTATCGCGGCAAGGCGCAGGCCGAGGCGCTCGTTCGCGACTCCGGGCTCACCCACGCGATCGTGCGGCCGACGCTCGTGTTCGGGCCGCAGGACATCCTCGTCAACAACGTCGCCTGGGGCGTCCGGCACGTTCCGCTCTTCCTCGTTCCCGGCAGCGGGCGCTACGAGGTGCAGCCCGTGTCGGTGTACGACGTGGCTCGGATCGCTGTCGAGGCCGGCGCCCGCGACGACGACGTCGTGCTCGACGCGGCCGGCGAGCAGCGGTGGACGTACGAGGAATTCGTCCGGCTGATCCGCGCCGCCGTGGGAGGTCGTGCTCGGATCGCGCGCGCACCCTTCTGGGCGGCCCTCGCAACGGCTCGCGTCGCTGGGCTCCTCCTGCGCGACGTCGTCGTCACGGGCGACGAGCTCGAGTCGCTGCGAGCCGGCCTGCTGGTCTCCCACGAGCCGCCGCTCGGTCGCGATCGGTTCGACGAATGGATTGCGGAGCACGGAGCGCTGCTCGGACGCACGTACACGTCCGAGCTCCGCCGGAACTTTCGCTCGCATGTCTAGCCGGCTCCCTCGCGCGGAGCGGCTCGTCCTCGCCTCGACGAGCCTGCAGCGGCGGGCGATCCTCGAGCAGCTGCGGATCCCCTTCGAGGTCGTTGCCCCCGACTACGAGGAGCACGATGCTCCAGACGCCGATCCGGTGATGCTCGTGCTCGCACACGCAGAGGGCAAGGCGCGGTCGGTGCATCGAGCCGGCAGCGTGACGCTCGGGGTCGACACGACGGTGCATCTCGACGGCCGCGTCTACGGCAAGCCCGCAGACGAGGACGACGCGACGTCGATGCTGAGGGAGCTCTCCGGGCGGACGCACACCGTCCTCTCGGGGCTCTGCCTGATCAGCGATGCGGGTGAGACGCTCGACCATGCCGAGACACTCGTCACGTTCCGGCCGCTCGGCGACGGGGGCGTCGCCGGCTATGTCGCGAGCGGCGAGTGGCGCGGGCGTGCGGGCGGCTACGCGATCCAGGGTCTCGGCGGACGCTTCGTGGAGCGGATCGACGGGGACTACCTCAACGTCGTCGGGCTTCCCGGCGCCCTCTTGATCGGCCTTCTGACCGCCCACGCACCGGCTCTGCTCGACCTGCGCTGACGGCTTCTCCGCAGGGAGCTAGCTAGACTCGGCGTTCTATGGGTTGGTTCAGCGCGCTCACCGGCTTCGGTGGCCGGGATATGGCCGTGGACCTGGGCACCGCAAATACCCTCGTGTACGTGCGGGGACGCGGCATCGTCCTGTCCGAGCCGTCGGTCGTCGCGATCGACCAGCGCTCCGGCGAGGTGCACGCGGTCGGCGTCGAGGCCAAGCGCATGCTCGGGCGGACGCCGGGGACGATTTCCGCAATCCGCCCGCTCAAGGACGGCGTGATCGCCGACTTCGACGTCACCGAGCAGATGCTGCGCCACTTCATCCAGAAGGTGCATCAGCACCGCTTCGCCCACCCGCGGGTCGTCGTCTGCGTCCCGTCGGGCGTCACCGGCGTCGAGAAGCGGGCGGTCGAGGAGGCGACGCTGTCCGCCGGAGCCCGCCAGGCCTACCTGATCGAGGAGCCGATGGCCGCGGCGATCGGCGCCGGCCTGCCCGTGGCCGAGCCGACCGGGAACATGATCGTCGACATCGGCGGCGGCACGACCGAGGTCGCGGTGATCTCGCTCGGCGGCATCGTCGTCTCGCAGTCGCTCCGCGTCGGCGGCGACGAGATGGACGACGCGATCGTCAACCACATCAAGAAGGAGTACAAGCTGCTCGTCGGCCAGCAGACGGCCGAGGAGATCAAGCTCGAGATCGGCTCCGCCTACCGGATGAAGGACGAGGTGCAGGCGGAGGTGCGCGGGCGCGACATGCTCACCGGCCTGCCGAAGACCGTGATCATCAGCTCCGAGGAGATCCGCCGCGCGCTCGACGAGCCGGTGTCGCAGATCATCGACGCGATCAAGTCGACGCTCGACAAGACGCCGCCGGAGCTCGCCGCCGACATCATGGACCGCGGGCATCGTCCTCGCCGGCGGCGGTGCGCTCCTCCACGGGCTCGACGAGCGCCTCAGGCACGAGACCCAGATGCCGGTGCACCTCGCCGAGAGCCCGCTCACCTGCGTGGCCGTCGGCTCCGGCCGCTCGCCTCGAGGAGTTCGAGGCGATCCACCGCTCGAACCGTGCGCGCGGCAGGCGCAACGGCTCACGTCGCTATTAGCCCGTTCGGCGACGCTCGGCGCTGATTCAGGCCGAGGACCCGGCAGCGTCCCGGGCGGGCGATGAGAGCCCACAGCACCGCCTCGCAACACAGTGTTGCAAGGCGGTTCGCTCGTCACTGAAGCGCGCTCGCACCGCTCGAGTCGGAGGGAACTCGCCCGGAGGCGCCGGTACACTGGCGCCTGTGCCCCGTAACCGCACCGCGCGACCGGCGGTGCTGGGCGTGAGCGTCCGGCGTCCCGCCGCAGGCAAGCTCCCCTCACGAAGCAACGCGGCGCTCCGCCGGCGCCTCGTCGTGGGGGTCCTCGTCGTACTCGCTCTCGCGCTGATCACCGTCTCCTTCCGCCAGTCGGACGACGGCGCGCTGGGGGCGACCCATGACGCGGTCGCGACTGCGCTCCGCCCGTTCGAGGTCGCGATCGAGCGTGTCGCCCGCCCGTTCCGGGACGCCTGGGGCTGGTTCGACGGCTTGCTCGATGCCAAGTCGAAGGCAAGCGAGCTGCAGGCGGAGAACGAGCAGTTGCGCCAGCAGGTCGTGCAGAACCGGTTCGCGGTCGGCGAGAACGCGAGGCTGAAGGAGTTGCTCGCATTCCGCGAGGGGCCCGCCTTCCCGAGGGACTTCGAAGGCCTCGCCGCCGCAGTCATCACCCGTCCCGCAGGCGCGTTCGCCGAAGCCGTCGTGGTCTCGGTCGGCGCGAGCGACGGCGTCGAGAAGGACGCTCCCGTCGTCACGGCGGCCGGTCTCGTCGGGCTCGTCACGCGAGTCGGCTCCCATTCCTCGCGGGTGACGCTGCTCACAGACCCGCAGAGCGCGGTCTCGGCGCTCGACGTCGCGACGGGCGCAGCCGGCATCGTCCGGCACGGGCGAGGCGTCGGTTCGACGTTGATTCTCGATCGCGTCCCGAAGGACAAGCGCGTCCGCGTCGGCGACACGATCGTCACGGCCGGTTGGCGCACGGGGCGGCTCGAGTCGCTGTATCCGAAGGGCATCCAGATCGGCCGCGTCACCAGCGTCGGCCAGGCCGACACAGACCTCTACAAGCAGGTGCAGGTCGAGCCGTTCGCCGACGTCGGCTCGCTCGACGCCGTCATCGTGCTCGTGCCCAAGGACCGGATCAGGTGAGCGGCGTGCTCCGCATCGCGGGCGTCGTCTTCGTGGCGGCGATGTTGCAGGTCACGATCGTCTCGTCGCTCGACGTGTTCGGGGGGACACCGGACCTGCTGCTCGTGACGCTCGTCTCGATCGCGCTGCATTCGCGGCGCCGTCGTGGGCGCAGTGGCGGGATTCCTCGGAGGCCTCCTCGTCGACGCTGCGACGCTGGGCACGCTCGGTACGTTCGCGCTGCTCTTCACCGTTGCCGGGTACTGGGCCGGGCGGTACGGCGAGACGACCGGTCGGGACCGCGCCCACGCTCCCCTGCTGGCGGTCGCCGCCCTCACGGTTGGAGTGGCCGTGGGCGGCTTCGCGCTCCACTTCATGCTCGGGGAGGACGTTTGGGCTCGGCACGCGCTCTTCGAGACTCTCCTGCCGGCGCTCGTCCTGAACGTGGCGCTCGCGCTGCCGGTCTACGCGCGCCTGCCGGGCGCTGATCCCGCCGACGGAGCCGCAGCGCGCGCGCGAGGTCGAGTTCGGTGTCTAATCCCCCGTACGGAGAGCGCCGCTCGCCGTCGAGCCGCTTTCTCCCACCCGACCCGAAAGTGCAGGAGCCGTACCGGCTGACGCCGGGGCTCGCGCTCCGTGTCGGCATCGTGGGTGCGGTTGCGCTGGCGGTGTTCGCGGTCCTGTTCTTCCGGCTCTGGTCGTTGCAGGTGCTCTCGGGCGAGCGCTACCTCGACGCGGCACAGAACAACCAGTTGCGGACGATCCGCGTTGAGGCGCCGCGCGGGCCGATCCTCGACCGCAACGGCAGGGTGATCGTCGCCAACGTTCCCGGAACGGCGGTGAAGCTCTGGGTCGGCGACCTGCCCAAGCAGGGACGCTACGAATTGATCAAGCGCCTCGCCGCCGTACTCGACGTTCCGCCGACGCGCCTCGCGCGAGAAGTGGACGACAGGCGCAGCGACCCGGCCAACCCGATCACGGTGAAGACGGCCGTGCACGAGGACCAGGTGCAGTACCTCTACGAGCACCAGTCCGAGTTCCCCGGCATCCAGATCCAGCAGACGTACCTGCGCGACTACCGCTATCGGTCGCTCGCCGCTCAGATCCTCGGCTACGTCGGCGAGATCTCGGCCGAGGAGCTGAAGCGGAAGGCGAGCGAGGGCTACAAGCTCGCGGACAAGATCGGCAAGACCGGGGTCGAGTCGACCTTCGACGCCTACCTCCGCGGGTATCCGGGCATCGCGCAGATCCGTGTCGACTCGCTCGGGCGGCCGCAGGGATCGGTCGAGGTCCGCCGCGAGCAGCGGCCGGGCAATGCCGTGCGCCTGACGCTCGACATCGCCGTTGCAGCGGGCGGCGGAGCGCGCGCTGCGCGAGGGCATACAGCTGGCCCGGGGCCAGGGCGAATGGGCCGCCAACGGGGGTGCGATCGTCGCGCTCGACCCGAGCGACGGCGCCGTGCTGGCGATGGCCTCGTATCCAACGTACAAGCCCTCCGTCTACGTGGGCAGGGTCGACCCGAAGAAGATCGAGCCCCTCGTCAACGAGGAGGCGGCGAAAGCCGCGAACCACCCCGGGCTGAACCGCGCGATCGCCGGGCTCTACCCGCCCGGATCGACGTTCAAGCCCGTCGTCGCGCTCGCTGCGATGCAGGAGCACCTGCTTGCGCCGTACGACTCGATCTGGTGCACCCCGACCGCCACCTACGGGCTGGACAAGCAGGTCTTCCGGAACTGGAACCCCTACGTCAACCAGCCGATGTCGCTGCCGACCGCGCTCGCCGAGTCGTGCGACACGTATTTCTACGAGGTGGGGAACCGCTTCTACAACGGCGGCGCCGCGGGGCGCGAGCGCCTGCAGGACTGGGCGAACCGCTTCGGCTTCGGCAGCGTTGCCGGCCTCGACATCGGCGGGGAGGCACAGGGGATCGTGCCGACGCCGGCCTGGCGCAAGAAGACGTTCAAGAACTCCTGGGACCGGGCCTGGAACCCCGGCGACTCGATCCAGCTTGCGATCGGCCAGAAGGACCTCACCGTGACGCCGCTCCAGCTCACCCGCTTCTACGCGATGCTCGCCAACGGGGGCAAGCTGGTGACGCCGTACCTCGTCTCGGCCCTCGAGCAGCCAGGAGCGAACGGCCAGCAGAACGTCACGCTCACGCGCTTCACGTCCGATCCGCCGCAGCGCGCGGGCGTCGATCCCGGCGCGCTCGAGCCCGTGCGCGACGGTCTCTTCCGCGCGACGCACGCCGCCAACGGCACTGCGTCCGGCGTGTTCGGGACCTACCCGGTCCCAATCGCGGGGAAGACCGGAACGGCTGAGAAGGTCGTTCCGCTGCCGGGCTATCCGGCCGACCACCTGGAGGATCAGTCGTGGTGGTGCGGCTGGGGCCCGTACGACGGCGCACCGTACAACGGCCGGAAGCCGATCGTCGTCTGCGCGCTGATCGAGAACGGGGGGCACGGCTCGACCGCGGCCGCGCCGGCGGCACTGAAGGTCTTCGAGCAATGGTTCGGCGTGCCGGCGACGTCCACTCCGGCCCTCGTGGAGACCGACTGATGGTCGACTACGTCGGCCCTTCCAGTCCTGCGGCGAGGCGCAGCTTCGATCTCGGCAGCGTTGGCGCGGTGCTGCGCCGCCTCGACTGGGTCATGCTGCTTGCCGTCGGCGGTCTCGTCGGTTACGGGCTCTGGGCGATCTCGGGCGTCACGCGGTTCGACGTCCCGGGGGACCCGAACTACTACGTCGTCCGGCAGGCGATCGCCGCAGGCGTCGGCACCGTCGCTCTGGTGATCGCGCTCGCAATCCCTCCGTCGCTGGTCGCACGCAGCTGGCGAATTATCTACGGCACCACGGTCGTGCTGATGGTGCTGGTCTTCGCTGTCGGCGAGGAGATTCGGGGCTCCCGGCGCTGGATCGACGTGGGGCTCCAGTTTCAGCCGTCCGAGTTCGGGAAGGTCCTCTTCGTCCTCGCGCTCGCCGGCTTCCTGGCGGAGCGCTCGCGCAGGATCGGGTCCTGGTCGACCGTTGCGTCGGCTCTCGGCCTCGCCATCGCCCCGCTGCTTCTGGTCTTCCTGCAGCCCGACCTCGGCACCGCGATGGTGTACACCGCAGCGCTCGCCGCGGTGCTCTTCCTCGCCGGCACACGCTGGCGGCATCTTGCCGCGCTCGCCTGTGGCGCCGTCATCGTCGTCGTCGCCATCCTCTGGTTGTTCCCGGCGGCCGGCGTCGACCTGCTGAAGCCCTACCAGCGAGAGCGTGTGACGGGCTTCGCCAACCCCGACACCGATCCGAGCGGAGTGACGTACAACGTCCGCCAGTCGATCACGGCGGTCGGCGCGGGCGGGCTCGAGGGTCGCGGCGTCGTCGAAGCGAGCCAGACGCGGCTCGACTACCTCCCCGAGCACGCGACGGACTTCGTCTTCGCATCGGTCGCGGAGCAGCGCGGTTTCTTCGGGGTGTCGATCCTGCTCCTCCTGTATCTCCTCATCGTCTGGAGGGGCCTCCGCGTGGTCACGGTCGCCGGTGACCTCTACAGCGCGATCGTGGCCGGCGGGATCGTCTTCGCCTTCCTCTTTCAGGTGTTCGTCAACGTCGGCATGACGATGGGGATCGCCCCGGTGACGGGAATCCCGCTTCCATTCCTCACCGTCGGCGGCTCGTCGATGGTGGCCAATCTGCTGGCGGTCGGTGTCCTGCAGTCGATCCACGCCCGTGGCAGCGTGGCCGGGGCGCCGCGCCGGTGAAGGCCGCCGGCGTCAGCATCGGAGAGCTCGTCGGCGTGCTGCGAGAGGCACGGCGCGCTGCCTCCTCGACGCGCCCACTCGTCGTCGACGGCGTCCTCGCGCGTGAGCTCGCGCGGATCCTCGGGGCCGGGGGCGACCCGGCGGCCGTGCAGGTCGGCAGTGACCCGAGGCGGGCGGCAGTCTACGTCCTGGTGCTCGCAGGCCCGGCCGGGCCGGAGCAGGCCGAGCTGCTGCGCCGCGCCGCCCGCGCTCTCGTGCCCGTGATCGCCGTCCAGACGTCACCTGTCGCGGACGTGAGCGTGCCGTACGTGCCGGCGAGCGAGGTCCTCGTCTGCCCGCCGGGGCAAGGTTTTCCGCTCCCGGAGATCGCCAGGACGATCGCCCGGCTCCTGGGCCACGAGGCGGTACCCCTCGCGGCCCGTCTTCCCGCCCTGCGGCCGGCCGTCAGCGCGCGCCTCGTCGACGACGCGGCCCTGCGCGTGGCGCTCACGGGTCTGCTGGCTGCGCGGAAGCGGCAGCTCTTCCCGCTGATGGCGCTCCAGCAACTCAGGCTCGCGCTCGACCTCGCGGCAGTCGGCGGGCGCGAGCTGGACAAGGAGCGTGCGCCCGAGCTGGCCGCCGTGCTCGGCGCCGGTCTCGGTGTTCGTACCGTCGTGCGCAGGCTCGGCTTGCGGGGCAGCAGCCTTGCCGCCGCGGCGACCGGCTACGCGGCGACGCGCGCACTCGGCGAGGCCGCTCGCCGCCGCCCCGGATCTCCGTACGTCCGAGAGCGCGCCGCGGCGCGCTCGAGCGTCTGCGGCCGCCGAAGGCGGACGCCTTCAGGGGTGTTCGCGTCTCGGATTCGCGCAAGCGAATCCGAGACTGCGGGCAAGCACTGCGCTCCGTCCGGTCGGGTCCTAGCATGGCCCCCGACACCCGACCCGACCGCGACTTGGGAGGCAGACAAGGTGCCCGACATCGAGCTCGCAGAGGAACTGCTTCAGATCGAAGAGGCGGATGCGTGGTTCGAGTACCTCGAGGCGACCCGAGGCCAGAGCCACAATCGCTACGGCGAGGTCGAGCCGTGGGCCTGGGCGCGCCTGTCGCAGCGCCTGCGGGCTGTTCGCGCCCGTCGCACGCGGCTCAGGCCCGCAGCGGCCTGATCGCGATTCACCGGCTGCGCGATCTGTCCAGCTCGCCCCGCGAGCCGGGTCGCCGCCGGTCTCACTGCTACCTTTCGTCACGAGCCATGTCGGCTGCCACTTTCAATCACCGCTGCGCGTCGCCGCTGCCTGCTTCTGCTGGCCGGGCCACGCGCGCGCTACAACGAGGAGAACGACCCTTTGCCTTGGTTCCGCAGGAAACGGAAGCACCAGGAAGACGACCCCGCGACAGCGGCGGTCGAAGCAGCACCGATCGACGTTGAGCCTCCCACGGGCGCAGAGCCCGCAGCGGTAGACGAGCCCGCCGCCGGCGATGACGCCGGAGCCCCGGGGAGCGCCGAGTCCCCCAAACGAAAGCGGAGGCGCGGCACGCGAGGCGGCCGTGGGCGGAAGCGCCCCGGCGGCCAGGAGACAGCGTCCGAGGAGGCCGCAGCCACTGTTGCCGGCCCGGAACGCAAGGAGGAGAAGGAGCGCGGCGAGCGCTCGGAGCGCCGCGCCGGCCGTCCGCCGCGGCGGCGTCAGCCGCCACGCCGCGCGCCGCTGCCGGCCGCGAAGCGCGAGCTCGTGATCTCGGTCGACGTCGGCGAGCAGCGCGTGGCCGTGCTCGAGGACGACCAGGTGGCCGAGGTGTACCTCGAGCGCCCCGAGCGCCGGTCGATTGCCGGCAACATCTATCTCGGCGTCGTCGACAACGTTCTCCCGGGCATGGAGGCGGCCTTCGTCGAGATCGGCCTGGAGAAGAACGGGTTCCTCTACGTCGACGAGATCGTTGTTCCCGAGCTCGAGGGCAAGCGGCACGGCAAGAAGATCCAGGACCTGATCTCGCGCGGCGAGCAGCTGCTCGTCCAGGCCGTGAAGGATCCGATGAAGACGAAGGGCGCCCGGGTGACGACCGAAATCTCGCTGCCGGGCCGCTTCCTCGTGTACGTGCCGAACGGCGAGGGCCTCGGTGTCTCCCGGAGGCTCGACGACGGGGAGCGCACGCGGCTGAAGGAGATCATCAAGCGGCTCGAGGTCAAGGAGGGCGGCATCATCGTCCGCACCGCCGCCGACGGAGCCTCAGCGGAGGACGTCGAGCGCGACTTCGTGTTCCTCGAGCGTCTCTGGAAGACGATCCAGGCACGGGCGAAGAAGGCGACCGCGCCCGAGCTCGTCTACCAGGAAGCCGAGCTGCCGCTCCGGATCGTGCGCGACCTCTTCGCAGGCGACTTCGTCGCCGCGCACATCGACCACGAGCGCACGTACAAGCGCATCGTCGGCTACTTGAAGAAGACGTCACCGCACATGCTCGAGCGCGTCCACCGCTACAAGGAGAAGGAGCCGCTCTTCGCGCGGCACGGAATCGACCGCGAGATCGAGTCGACGCTCAGCCGCCGCGTCGATCTCCCCTCCGGCGGCTATCTCGTCTTCGACTACGCGGAAGCGTTCACCGTCGTCGACGTCAACACCGGCCGCTTCGTGGGCTCGCGCTCGAAGACCTCGACCCAGCGGCTGGAGGATACGGCGACGAAGAACAACCTCGAGGCGGTGAAGGAGGTCGTCCGCCAGCTGCGGCTCCGGGACATCGGCGGCATCATCGTCATCGACTTCATCGACATGGCCAATCCGAAGAACCGGGCCCAGGTCGAGGAGGCGCTGCGAACCGAGCTGGAGCGCGACCGCACGAAGACCTACGTCGTCGAGATCTCGCCGCTCGGCCTCGTCGAGATGACGCGGCAGAACGTGACCGACGGGCCGCGCGAGATCCTCACCCGCAAGTGCCCGGTCTGTTCGGGCGACGGCATCGTCGTGTCCGACGAGACCGTTGCGCTGCAGCTGGAGCGGCGGCTGCGCGAGCTCGCCGCGTCAGGCTCGCGCGTGCAGGCATACCGCATCGCGCTTCACCCACGTACCCTCGCGCTGCTGGCCGGGCCGGGCGGTTCGCGGCTCGCGGCGATCGAGGAAGAGGCGAAACGCCGGTTCCTGCTCGTCGCGGCCGAGGGTCACGTCCACGCCGACCACTTCGAGGTCCTGGCGGAAGGGAAGCTGGCCGACCTGGAGCCAAACGTCCCCGTCTCAGCGGGCGACGAGATCGAGGTGAAGCTCGTGGAGGTCGGCCTGTACGACGCAACTGCCGGGGTCGGCAAGCTCGACGGGTTCGACGTCGTCGTCGCGGGCGCGGCCAAGCTCGTGGGCAAGAAGGCCAAGGCCGTTGTCGGGATCGTGCTCGAGGGCCAGATCCTCGCCCGACCAGCCGGCCAGTCGGCCGATGGGCAGGCGCCGATCTCGTTCGAGAGCGAGGCGGAGAAGCCCACCCGGGCGCCGACGCGGAAGAAACTCGCTGCTCCGGACGACGTCGACGCGGCGGCGGAGGAGCCCGACCCACGACACCGAGGAGATCGACACCGAGGAGATCGAGGCGGAGGTCGAAGGCGACGACGCGGCGTCCGAGGATGCCGAGCTGCCGAAGAAGAAGGCGACGCGGCGCGGGACACGCGGAGGTCGCCGGCGCAAGAAGCCGGCGCCCGCGGCGCCGGCCCTCGACGGAGAGCCCGCTGCGGACGAGCCTGCTGCGGTCGACGGGCCTGTCGCGGAGGTCGCTCCGGCGACACCCACCGCGGAGGCCGCTCCTGCGACCCCGCAACGGCGCCGTCCCAAGATCCACGTGCCGGTCGAGGACGCGGGGAATGGGGACGGCCCCGCCGCGGAGCCGGACGGCGGCCTCGCGCCTGACGACGCGTCCGCCGCGCCGGGCGACGGGGAAGCGGCGCCGGCCACGCGTCGCAAGACGAGGCGCGGAACCCGCGGCGGCCGCAAGCGCAAGAAGCCCGCTGCGGCGGGAGGAAGCGACGCGCAGCCGACCGGCGAAGGCGAGGAATCGTCTCCCGAGGAGGCGGCGCCGCTGACGGACGGGGATGAGGAAGCGACCCCCGCCGACCGGGTGCCAGAGCCGGTCGCCGCCGAAGGCGGCTACGTGCCGATGGCCGAGTGGCTGGACGACTTTCGTTAGCCGTTCATTAGCCGGCGCAGCCTCGGATCCGCTAGCGCTGGATCCGAGGCGCGCAAACCCCTGAAGGCGTCCGCTTCGCGGCCGCAAATGCGGTTCGAAGGGCGGGGCCAGCCTCGCCGCAACGGCAGAGGCGGCCGCTTCGCCGCCCATTGCTATCATCCGACGGCTCGCGGGCGCCTGCCCGCGTTTTCCACGCCTCATTTCAACGCCTCATGAGCTACGCGATCATCTCCATCGGCGGCAAGCAGTACCGCGTCCGTGAGGGCGAGCGCCTGCTCGTCGACCGCCTCGACGCCGAGGACGGCAAGACGTTCGCGCCGACCGTCCTGCTCGTCGGCGGCGACGGCGAACCGCAGCTCTCACCGAAGGACGTGGCCGTAACGGCGCGCGTCGTCGGCCAGCAGCGTGGGCCGAAGATTCGCATCGGCAAGTACCGCCAGCGCACCGGCTTCCGGCGCCATACCGGTTTTCGGGCCGCCCTGACTCAGATCGAGATCGAGTCGATCGGCGCGACGAAGGCCCGCGCGGCGAAGCCCAAGGCTGCCGAGGCCACGACGGAGGAGAAGCCGAAGGCGGCGGCGAAGCCGAAGGCAGCGCCCAAGCCGAAAGCCGCGGCCAAGCCGAAGCCCAAGCCGGCCGCGAAGAAGGAGAGCAAGGAGGACGAAGGCTAATGGCTCACAAGAAAGGCCTCGGCTCCTCGAAGAACGGCCGCGACTCCCAGTCGAAGCGGCTTGGCGTCAAGGTGTTCGCCGGCCAGCCGGTGAAAGCCGGGATGATCATCGTCCGCCAGCGCGGCACTCGCTTCCGCCCGGCCGACGGCGTCGGCATCGGCCGCGACGACACGATCTTCGCGTTGCGCGAGGGCGTCGTCGAGTTCAGCCGCTCGGGTGAGAAGCGTTTCGTCTCGGTCGCCGAGACGATCGCCTCGGGCGAGTAGCGCGCGGCGCGTCCGTCCTCCGGACGCCGGAGGCGGCGGATATGTTCCACGACAGGGCCACCATCAACGTGCAGGCCGGTCGCGGCGGCGACGGCGGCCTTTCCTTCCGGCGGGAGAAGTTCGTGCCCAGGGGAGGACCGGATGGAGGCGACGGCGGCCGCGGCGGCGACGTCGTCCTGACTGCCGACCCGCACCTGCGCGACCTCTCCAACTTCCGCTCGCGGACCGGCTTCACTGCGCCCGCCGGTGGGCCGGGCGGAGGCGGGAGGCGCCACGGCGCCGACGGCGAGGACGTGGTTCTCGCCCTGCCGGTGGGAACGCAGGTGCTCGGCGAGGACGGTGCGCTCGTCGCCGACCTGACCCGTCCGGGCGCGCGTGCAGTCGTCGCCCGGGGCGGACTGGGAGGGCGCGGCAACGCCCGCTTTGCCACTCCGACGCGGCAGGCTCCGCGCTTTGCCGAGACGGGGCTTCCTGGCGGCGACCTGACGCTCGAGCTGCGGCTGAAGCTGATGGCCGACGCGGCGCTCGCCGGCCTGCCCAACGCCGGCAAGTCGTCGCTCCTGCGGCGGATCTCGAACGCGAAGCCGAAGGTCGCGGACTACCCGTTCACGACCCTCGCGCCGGTGCTCGGGACCGTCGACGGCCCTGATGGCCGGCAGCTCACTGTCGCCGACGTTCCTGGCCTGATCGAGGGCGCGAGCGAGGGCGTCGGGCTGGGCCATGAGTTCCTTGCGCACCTGGAGCGGGCCCGGCTCCTCCTGCACGTGATCGACGCCGGCGCGGGCGCTGCGGAGGAGCAGTTTCTGACGATCGACCGCGAGTTGGCCCGGTACGGCGCCGGGCTCGACGAGCGTCCGCAGGCTGTCGTCCTGAACAAGGTCGATCTGCTGCCCGACCCGCCGGCGTTCACGATCGACGATCCGCGCGTCGTCCGCGTCTTTCACGTCTCGTGTGTCACGGGCGAGGGCATCGCCGCGCTCAAGCGTGCGCTGTTCGAGCTGTGTCCCGTCGGTCCCGAGCCGGCGGACGAGGGGGCGACCCTGCCCGAGTTCCTCGAGTATCGGCCGCGGCCGGAAGGCCCCCGCTACCGTGTCCTCCGCACCGACAGGGGCTTTCGCGTCGTCGGAGACGCCCCGCAGGGCGAGGAGCTCGAGGACGTGCTGCGCGCAGCGGGTGTGCGGCGGGGCGCCGAGGTCGAGATCGGCGACGAGGTGCACGTATGGGAATAGGCCTGCTTGGAGGCGCGTTCGACCCGCCGCACGCCGGTCACGTCGCGCTCGCGCGGGGCGGCGTCGCGCACTTCGGGCTCGAGCGACTGCTCGTCCGCGTGGTCGAGCAGCCCGGCCACAAGGACGTCGACACCCCCGCGGGGGTTCGCCTCGAGCTTGCCCGGCTCGCGTTCGCGGGGATCGACGGCGCCGAGGTTGCGCTGGATCCGTATCCGCGAACCGTCGATTCGCTCGAAGTGCTCGCGCTCCCGGATCCGGTGTTCCTCGTCGGTGCCGACGAGTTCGCGCAGTTCCTGGACTGGAAGCAGCCCGACCGAGTGCTGGAGCTGGCTCGCCTCGGCGTCGGGACGCGACCGGGAGTCTCTCGCGAGCGCGTGGACGCCGTCCGCGCCCGGCTGGCGCGGCCCGACCGGGTGGAGCTCTTCGAGATCGAGCCCCACGACATCTCGTCCTCCGAGCTGCGCGAGCTGGCCGCGCGCGGAGAGCCGCTCGTCGAGCTCGTTCCGGCCGCCGTCGCCCTGCGAATCGGGCAGCTCGGGCTTTACCGCGCCGCTTGACCCGCACTGGGCACGGGTACAATCTCCTGGTCTTCCCGAAAGGACGCGAACCGCCTGACCCCGCTCGACCTAGCACGCCGCATCGCCACTCTCTGCGCGGAGAAGCTGGCCACGGACGTCGCGATCCTCGACATGCGGGCGGTTTGTGACTACACGGACTTCTTCGTCATCGCCACCGGGCGCAACTCGCGGCAGGCGAAGGCCGTGCACGACGAGGTGCACGAGGCGCTCAAGCGCGAGCGCCGCATCGTTCCGCGCTCCGTCAGCGGCGTGCCCGAGGCAACCTGGATCGTCGACGACTACCTCGACGTCGTCCTCCACGTCTTCACCCCGGAGACCCGCGAGTACTACCGGCTCGAGGATCTCTGGAGCGACGTCCCCGCCGTCGCCCTCGAGGCCGCCGCCGCCGGCTGACTCAAACGCGAGGTGTGAACTGGGCAGGCGCCTACATGTTCGAGCGGTTACAATCCTCACTCTGGGGCCGTAGCTCAGCTGGGAGAGCGCCGCCATGGCATGGCGGAGGCCAGGGGTTCGAGCCCCCTCGGCTCCATGCCGATCGCGGGGGAACCCTTGAGGTTTCTCCTAGAACGTCATTCCCTTCCACTGGCGCCTGTCAGGTCTTGTTCGAGACGGAGGTTTGAACCCCCGCCGGAACGTGGAAGGACAGTCTCGAAGCTGGGGAGTCCCGACATAGACCGCACGCCCTGACCCGACGGGGCTCCCTGGCAGCATTCCCCCCCAGCTCCGCCGCTGGGGAGTTGCGGCATTCCGTGGCTCCCCGCTGCGGGGCGCGCGCTTGCTTGCCCGCAGGCTGTCTTTGTCCGCAGCCTGGGATTCGCTGAAGCGCGAATCCCAGGCGCGAACATCCCTAAAGCCGGCCGCTGTCGCGGCCGGGCCGCATGTGTCTCCTCAATGAGGTTCGCCGGCGGGCGCGGCGTTCCCCACAGATCAGGCCTATGCGGCGTCGCGCAGCGCCGCGAGCTCGCGCATGGTTGCGAGCCGCTCGAGCGCGGCCGCCTCGACCTGGCGCACTCGCTCGCGGGTCAGGCCGAGCTCTCGGCCCACCGCGGCGAGCGACATCGGCTCGCCGTCGCCGAGCCCATAGCGAAGCCGCAGCACCTCCCGGTCGCGCTCGGAAAGCTCCTCCAACGCGCGCGAGAGGGCGTCTTGTTCCAGGTCGACCGTGAGCTCCATGTCGGCAGGTGGTGCATCCCCGGGAAGGACGTCACCGAGCGTCGCGTCCCCGTCAACACCCACCGGGCGGTCGAGGCTCGTCACCGAGCGCGCGACCTCGCGCACGTCGTGGAGCTGCCGTTCCGTGATCCCTGCACGGTGGGCGATCGCCTCGTCACTCGGCGGGCGGCCCTCGGCGGCCGCCAGTAGCTCGCGCTCGGCCTTCGCGATCTTTCGTTCGATGTCAGCGACGTGGATCGGAATACGGATCGTCCGCGCCTTGTTCGCGACGCCGCGCTGCACTGCCTGGCGGATCCACCACGTGGCGTAGGTCGAGAACTTGAAGCCCTTGCGGTAGTCGAACTTCTCGACCGCGCGGATCAGCCCGAAGATGCCCTCCTGGATCAGGTCGAGCAGCGACAGGCCGTGATCCTGATAGCGCTTCGCGATCGAGACGACGAGCCGGAGGTTGGCATTGATCATCCGCTCCTTGGCCTCGGCGTCGCCGCGCTCGATGCGCTTGGCGAGCTCCACCTCCTCGGCCGCCGTCAGCAGCGGGTAGCGGCCGATCTCGTTGAGGAAGAGCTGCAGGCTGTCGGTCGTCGCCGCTGCGAGCGCGCCGTTGCCGTACGTCGACGTCTCCGCGTCGCGTCCGCAGTCGTCGGAGATCTCGACGTCGTGCTCCTCGAGCTCACGGTACAGCTCGCTGAGTTGTTCGTCGTCGAGCGCAAGCTCCGCGGCGACCGAGTCGACCTCCGAGATCGTCACGCAGCCCTCCCGGCGCCCGCGCTCGAGCAGGTTCAGGGCCTCATCGGGGAACGTCGCGCTCATCGCCCAGCGTGGATCAGGAGAGGTACGGGTCGATCATCCGGTCGATCTGGCTCCCGGTGACACGTCCTTCGAGCCGGTCCACCGGCTGTCCGCTCGCAACGAGGACGAGCGTCGGGACGTCGGCGACGTGAAGCTGGCGTGCCAGATCCGAATGCCGGTCGACGTCGACCTCGACGACCTGGAGCCGTCGCCGCTGCGTCACCTTGATCCAGGCCACGAGACTCGCCATCCGTCGTGCCGGACCGGAAGTCCGCTGCGTGAAGAACAGAAGCACCGGTTTCTTCGTCCGCCTCTCGGCGGTCGTCGTCTGCTTCAGCGGATCGTCGGTGCGCGCGCCAATCCGCGAGGCGGTACCCCCTGTGCTCATCACTCATCTGCCCCTTCTCGCCCTCGCCCGATTGAGTACCCGCGACCCCGCGACGCGAAACCGTCAGATCCAGCGTCGAGCGCGGGCGACGGCCCCAACGCCGAGCGCGATCAAGATCATCGCCGCGACAACGACCCAGAACAGCCAGGCGAACTCGAAGAAGCCTGCCTTGAAGTTCATGCCCATGATCCCGCCCAGTACGGAGGCGGGCAGCAGCATCACGGTCGTCAGGGTGAGCACCTTGACGATTTCGTTCGTTCGGAACTCGGTGCGCGCGATCACGACATCGAACGACCCGATGACGGAGTCCTTCGCGTCGCGGGCCGACGCGATTGCGTATTCGAGCCGTTTCTCGAGCTGGGCGAACCGCTCGGCGGACTCGGGTGTCGACAGCGCGTCGAGCTCAGGATGCGCGAGCGCCGTCACGATCTCGCGGTGCGGCGCGAGCGCCCGCCGCAGCTCGCCGATCGTGCGTCGCAGCGTCACGAGCTGCCCGAGGGCTGCCTGGGCGTCGGCCGGCGGTTTCGCCATGGCCTCGGCGTCGAGCTCCTCGAGCTCGGCCTCCACCTGCTCGAAGGCGCGGACGTAGCCGGCGACCACCCACTCGAGCAGCGTTGCCACGAAGGCCGGCGCGTCCAGCTCCCCGACCTGGCCGCCGCCGCTCGCATAGTCCCGAAACTCGTCGACCGCCTCGACCTTCTCGTCGTGGACGGTGACGACCCAGTGTTGCCCGACGACGCAGACGATCTCCGCGAGGCTGGGCTCGGCGGGCGAGCCGGCGGCCGCATAGACGGTGACCAGCAGGCGTTCGCCGTCGTCGGTCACGCGGGCGATGCCGTCCCGGTCGCCGGTCTGCAGCCATTCAGACGGCATGCTTAGCGTGTCTGCCAGGTTGCTGACCTCGCCGTCGGTCGGGGCGGCGACGTCGACCCAGAGCAACTCGTCGTCGTCCAGGCCGTCGAGAGCGGACTGCCAGTCCTCGAGCGTCTCGGACTGACGGCGCCCGAAGAGGCTCGCGTGCAGCACGTCGGGATCCTTCCCGTGGCGCCCACATTGAAAACGACAGGTGTTGCGCATCGCGGATCCGCGCGAAGCGGATTCGCGACCTGCGCATCGCGGATCCGCGCGAAGCGGATTCGCGACCTGCGCGGCTAGCTACCGCGAGCCCGATCCCGCTCGATCGCCGCCTCGTAGGCCGCCAGGTAGTCGCGCACCATGCGCTCCGGCGTGAAGCGCTCACGCACTGTCGCGCGCAGCACATGCGGGTCGAGCGCGTCGGCGCGGGGGAGGGCGTCTCCCATCGTCGTGTAGTCATCGACGATGATCCCCGTGACGCCGTCGTCGAGCACCTCCGGGACCGAGCCCCTGCGGGTCGCGACCACCGGCGTCCCGCAGGCCAGCGACTCGATCATCACGAGCCCGAACGGCTCTTCCCAATCGATCGGGAAGATGGTCGCTCGGGCGCGCTGGAGCAACTCGACCTTGTCCGCATGACCAACCTCTCCGACGTACTCGATCCCGTCCCCGAGGTGCGGCTTGACGTAGGTGTCGAAATAGGCGCGTTCGAGCGGCTCGCGGCACTTGCCGGCGATCCGGAGGGGCAGGCCTGCCGCCCGCGCGACCTCGACCGCCCGGTGCGCGCCTTTCTCGGCGCTCATCCGGCCCGAGGAAGAGGAGGTAGCCGTCATGGCCGACGTGAAACGGGTAGACGTCGAGGTCGAGGGCGTTGGGGCAGTTGGCGAGCCACGGCAGGTCAGGCTTGGGGCGCCGCTGCGCCAGCGTCAGCGAGATCAAGTGCGCGCGCGGCGCCATCCTGCAGACGGACTCGTAGAGCTCGCCGACCT
Organism: uncultured Actinomycetes bacterium; assembly: GCA_963737565.1. Taxonomy (GTDB): domain Bacteria; phylum Actinomycetota; class Thermoleophilia; order Gaiellales; family Gaiellaceae; genus Gaiella. The sequence goes on along the minus strand of CAVTTF010000016.1, from coordinate 32,090 downwards.
CGTCCTCGAGCGTGCCGTGGGTCGTGTGCACGACTGTCGCCGGGGAGAGCGCACCGAGGGCGAGGCCGAGGAGCCCGGAGTGGTCGTGCACGACGTCGAATCGCCCTGCGGCAGCCTGCTCGAAGCAGGCAACCGCGTGGTTGAGCTCCCAGAACGTCTGGCCGATCCACTCGCTCGGCGCCACGTCGTAGACGCTCTCCAGCTTGGCGGCGGTGCGCGAGTCGCCGGAGGCGAAGAGAGTGACGTCGACCCCGGCCTCGACGAGGCCCTCCGCGAGCAGGTGCACGATCCACTCGATCCCTCCGTAGCAGCTTCGGCGGGACCGGGAACCAGACCGGGCTGAGCAGCGCGACCCGCATCAGGTCTTCTCCACCCTCACGGCGCCATTGTCAACGATGACGTCCCAGACGCCGGCCGAGCGCCGGAATGCCGCGGAGCTCGAGCGACCCGACCCACTCGGGAAGAGGGGCTGGCGCGTCGCTCACCAGGCTTGCCGACGCCACGTCAGGGCGCAGCCCGAGCAGGAGACGGAGCAGGATGCACCGGCGCGCCCGAAGCCCACGCCTGTGGTCGCGCAGCGGTCGGGTACGCGATCGGGAACGGCGTCTCCTCACGGGCGAAGCCGGCGAAGACCTCCGGCAACGACCAGTCGAAGAACGACGCCGCCTCGAAGCAGCGCCCGCGCGATCCGGTGCGCGTCCTCCCAGCGGCCGGCCCGCGCGAGGCCCCATGCGGCGAGCGAGGTGTCGTGCGGCCACACCGTCCCGTTGTGGTAGCTGAGTGGGCTGTAGGCGGCGTCACTGGTGGACATCGTGCGGATGCCCCAGCCCGACCAGAGCTCGCGGCTGTGCAGCCGCTCGACAACGGCTTCGACACGATCGTCGTGAACGATCCCGCTCCAGAGCAGGTGGCCGAGGTTGGAGCAGAGCGAGTTCACCGGACGCTTGTCGGCGTCCAGCGCCAGCGCGAAGTAGCCGCCTCGCGCGTCAGCCAGAACGCCTCGTCGAAGCGCGCCCGGAGCTCGGCTGCCTCGCGCTCCAGCCGGCCGGCGAGCTCGTCGTCTCCCCAGGCGGCCCGCGCCACCTCCGCGAGTCGGAGCTTCGCGTCGAAGACATAGCCCTGGACTTCCGCGGGCGCGATCGGGGGCTCCGCGAGCCTGCCGTCGGAGAAGCGCTGCGAGTCGCCCGAGTCCTTCCACGACTGGTTTGCAAGCCCGCGCGGCGTGCGGCGCAGGTACTCGACGAAGCCGTCTCCGTCGCGGTCGCCGTAGCGGTCGATCCAGTCGAGTGCCATCAGTGCCGGCTCGCGGAAGCGCCGGGCGAACTCGTCGTCGCCCGTCCAGCGCCACGTCTCGGACAGGAGGACCAGATAGAGCGGCGTGGCGTCAACGGTCCCGTAGTAGGCCGGAAACCACGTTCGGGCGGCGCGGCCGACCCGCAGCTCGTGCACGATCTTCCCAGGCTCGGCGTCGATCTCCGGATCGTCTTCCCGCGCCTGCAGCGCCGCCAGCGCCTCGAGCGCGCTGCGCGCGAGCTCGGGGCCGAAGAGCATGGTCTGGAGGCAGGTAATGAGCGTGTCGCGTCCGAACACGGTCATGAACCAGGGCATTCCGGCTGCGGGAAGGCGCCCCAGTGTTCCTTCGGCCCGCAGCCGCAGGGCGGCGAGGTCGGCCACCGACTGAGCGAACGTCCGCTCGAGCGGTGCCCAGGATGCCCGCAGCCTCGGGACGTTCAGGCGCCACGCGGCCAGCGACTCGCGGACGTGTCCGCGCTCGGTGCCGAAGCGGGCCTCGACTACAGGCCGCTCCGCCAGCTCGCCCGCGAGGGACGGAACGACGTCGAGCCGAAGCTCCCAGCTCTCGCCAGGCTCGAGCGCCACCGGGAAGGCAACGCCCTCGGGCCATGGTTCTCCCGGCCGCTCGAGCAGTACCTGTGTCCTTGCCGTGCCGTCGGGCTCGGCGAGCACGACCTCCTCGTTGCCGGGCTGCAGGATCCCTCCGACCTGCGGCGGCAGCGGCACCGCGTGCAAGGGGTCGCCGAGGGCGAAATCGTGCTGCTTGACGGAGATGACGTCCGCGAAGTCCGTGCCGAAGGCGAACGAGAGCTCGAAGGTGACGTTCGTCATTCCCACGTTCCGGACGCGGACGACCTCGGTCAGGCCGGGACCGACGAAGCGCTCACGCGCGATCGCCAGCGTGTCCTGCTCCAGGCTCCCGCCCGGCCGGTTGCGGAGGTAGAACGCCGCCGAGAAGTACTCGACCCGGCCCGACGAGAGCAGCAACGGGCGCGCGCCGTCGATGCGCAGCTCGAAGCGGGAGAGGAAGCGGGTGTCGTCCGCGAAGAGACCGCCGCCGGCGTTCAAGTCGCCGATGTCGTCACAAATGCAGAAGGTGGAGCCCTCGAGAATCGTCAGTGTCACGTTTGCCGGCCGGTCGTTCGCAAGGGCTGTGGCCTACCCTACTTTGCCGCGCAGGTCGGGGCCCCTGAAGGCGTCCGCCTTCGGCGGCCGCGGCTCTCCGCGCATCAACCGCCTTGCTAAGCGTCCGCTTGGCACCGGCGGCGGCGCGTTTGAGCCGGTGCGGATCCGGGTACGCTCCTGGGCACGTCGTGACCTCGGGTACGAGGAACGGGTCAGGGGCGACCGGCGTCGACGAACAGAGCTCGCAACTACGCAGGCGGGCTGTTCGCTACGGCACCGCCGCGGTGCTTGCGTGCGGCTCCGTTGCGCTCGTGGCCGCGCTCTTGCCGTTCACCGAGATCGCGACCTACACGCCTCTTCTGGGCGCGGTCGCGATCAGCGTCTGGTTCGGCGGCCTCGGCCCCGGCCTCCTCGCCATTGCAATCGGCTGGTCGAGCGCGTTGTTCCTCGTTGCCGAGCCTCGTTACGGCTTCTCGGTCTCGAGCCGGGAGGAGGCAGCGCGGTGGGCGATCGCTCTGCTCGTTGCGCTCGTGATCACATGGGTCGCTTGGGTGATGCAGAGGGGCCGCGAGCGCGCTACAACCGCTGCTGGTGAGGCAGAGCAGGCGCGGGCGCGTGTGGAGCAGCTACAGGCGATTGCGTCGGCGCTGTCTGCCGCGCCCACTCCCGAGGAGGTCGCGCGGACGCTGGCCGGGCAGTCCGGGGCGGCTCTCGGCGCGCAGGGGGCTGCTGTCGGGATGATCGAAGGGGAATCGCTGCGGATCCTCGAGCCCGTCGGCGCAGCGCGTGGCGCGATCACCGAAGAGGGTCTCGTCCCGCTGACGTCTCAGATGGTGCTTGCCGCCGCCGCACGCGAATCGCGACTGCGCTGGGCGAACGACCACGACGAGCTTGCGCGCGCGTATCCGGACAGCGCGCGCCGTCTCCCAGGTCCAGCAACGATGCTCGCAGCGCCGCTCGTCGTGCGCGGGACGACCGTCGGCTCCCTCGGCTTCGTCTTCGCAGAGCCCGGCCGCGCGACGGACGAGAATCGTTCCCTCGCGTTGCTCGTGGCCCAGCTGGGAGGCCAGGCGCTCGAGCGGGCGATGCTTTTCGCGGAGGAACGCGAGTCGCGTGCACGGCTCGAGCAGATCGTCGCCGTCGCGCCTCGGGTGCGTGCCGGCCAGACGCCCGAAGAGGTCGTCGTAGACGTTTGCAGGAGCGCGCGGGAAGCTCTCGGCGCCGATGTCGCCCACCTCTGGACCGTCCAGGAAGACGGCTTCGAGGTCGTCCATCGCGAGCCGCCGCTCCCGGAATTGCCGGCCGGCACCGTGCTCCCGGCGTCGAACTTCAGCCTGCTGCCGCGTGCAGTTGCAGAGCTTCGGGCCGGGTTCGTGCCCGACGTGCCGGCGACCCTCAGCGGCGCCGCTTCCGAGGCGGCGAACGCGGCGGGCACGCGGTCGGCGCTCCGGATCCCGATCGTGGCGGCCGGCGAGGCAGATCGTCTGCTCGTCCTCGAATGGGAGCGCGACCTGCCCGAGCCGAGCCCCGCATTCGTCGCGCTGGCGCGAAGGTTCGCCGACCAGGCGGGCCTCGCGCTCGATCACGCAGAGCGCCGCCGCCTGCAGGAGGTGGCCGTCCGCAGGGCGGACGACACGCGCCAGCTGCTCGACTTGACGGCGGCGCTCGCGGCGGCGACGACGCTGGAGGAGGTTTCCGACACCATTCTCGAGCGGTGCGAGCACGACTTCGGAGCCGCCGCGGGCGTGGTCGGCAGGGTGATCGAGCACGGCGGCGAGTTCGAGGTCATCCGCGCCGTGGGTTTCGAGAACGATCTGCTCGAGCGGTGGCGCCGCTTCCCGCTGCACGCGGAGGTTCCGCTGGCGGATGCCATACGGCGCAACGAGGTCGTGGCGCTCGCGTCACGCGAAGAGCGAGACCGGCTCTACCCGGCGCTGGCCGACGAGCCGATTGCCGAGGGCCGGGGCTCCTGGCTCGCCATCCCCCTGCCCTTCGCAGGGCGGGCCATCGGCGGTGTGGCGCTGTCGTTCGCCGGATCGCGCCGCTTTACCCCCGGAGAGCTCGACCTTGTCGGCGCGCTCGCGCGCCAGGCGGGGCAGGCCTTCGAGCGTGCCCGCGCGCTCGAGTCCGAACAGCAGGCACGCGCCCGGGCGGAGCGCATGGCGGGCGGGCTCGCGCAGCTACACGCCCTGGCCACCTCGCTGTCGGGGGCGCTCAGCCCGCTCGAGGTCGCCGTCGCCGCCTCCGCCCAGGTCGCCGCCGTGCTCGACTCCTCGAGCGTGGGCGTCTACGTCCTCGACGGCGCCGACGAGCTCGAGCTGTTGGGCGGCGTCGGAGAGCTCAGGCCCGGAGAGGAACGCCCACGCGTGCCGCTCGACGCCCGCGACCCGTTGAGCGACTCGATCCGCGCCGGCGCACCCCTGTGGCTCGACAGCGAACACGAGTGGGCGCCCTACGGCGACCACTCCGACGGTGCCAGGCCGCTGGGCGTCGTCCCCCTCTTCGCCGAGGGCCGCCCGATCGGAGCGCTCGTGGCCGCGCTACCCGCCGGCCGCTCGGTGGACGCGGAGCAGCGGCGGTTCGTCGAGACGGTGGGTCGCCAGGTTGCGACGCCGCTCGATCGCGCCCGCTTGCTCGAACGAGGAGCGCGAAACGCGGCGGCGCACCGAACGCCTCCAGGCGCTCACTGCGGCACTCTCGGGTGCGCTCACGGAAGACGAAGTCGCCAGTGTCTTCCTGGAGCAGGCCGCCGGCGCCCTGGAAGCCGATGCATCCGCGATCGCCGTGCCGGACGAGCGCGGGAATCGCCTGCATGCGATCCGTTGGAGCGGCTTCAGGGTCCCGACCGAGAACGCGGATGACCGCGTGGTCGTGCCCCTCGACGCCCCGCATCCCCTGGCAGACGCGTTCCGGCGCAGACGCACGATCGCCCTCACCCCCGCCGACTTCGACGCCGACTACCCGGGGCTTGCAGAGCGCGTGCGGGAGCAGGGTGTCGAGCTGTCCGTGATTTCCCCGCTCGTCGCCGCGGGGCGCGTGCTGGGAGTCGCCGCCTTCTCCTGGCGGTCGCCGCGGCGGCTCGGAGCAGACGACACTGCCCTCATCGCGACGTTGGCCAGCCAGTGCGCGCAGGCACTCGATCGTGCACGGCGCTACGAGAGCGAGCGGACGATCGCGGAGACGCTGCAGCGCAGCGTCCTCCCCGAGTCCATGCCGAGCGTCGCCGGGCTCGAGCTTGCGGCCCGCTACCTCCCTGGCACGATCGGGGCTCGAGGTCGGCGGGGACTGGTTCGACGTGATCGAGCTCGAGAACGGCCGCGTCGGACTGGTCGTCGGCGACGTCGTCGGCAAGGGCGTGCAGGCGGCGGCCACGATGAGTCAGCTCCGGAACGCGCTGCGTGCGTTCGCCTTCGAGCGATTGAAGCCGTCGGCGGCCGTAACGCGGTTGAACCGATTGCTCGACACGCTCCCCGAAGCGCCGTTCGCGACGCTCGCGTTCGTGACGCTCGACCCCCGCACGGGCGTCTGCCGCTACACCCTCGCGGGTCACCCGCCGCCGCTGATCCGTTATCCGGACGGCCGCGTCGCGTACCTCGAGGGCGGACGATCGCTCCCTCTCGGCATCGGCGGAGAGGTGTCGTACCAACAGGCCGTCGCCGAGCTCCCGCCCGGCTCGATCGTCGTTCTCTACACGGACGGGCTGATCGAGCGGCGCGACCGCTCGCTCGAGGAGGGCCTCGACGTGCTCGCGCGAGCCTGGTCGCGGCGGCGCCGCGCGCGCCCGAGGCGCTCGTCGACTACCTGCTGGCGCACGCGTTTCGGCGATAGCGAGCGTGGGGACGACGTTGCAGTGCTCGTCGTGAGCCTGAACGAAGTGCCTTCCCCCAGACTGCAGCTGACGCTCCCGGCCGCGCCGGAGGGGTTGCAGACGGCGCGCGACGAGCTTCGCGCGTGGCTCGCGCGCGGCGGCGTCGAGCGCGACGACGCGCACGACATCGTGCTGGCGGCCTGGGAGGCCTGCGCCAACGCCGTCGAGCACCCCGAGGAGCCGAGCGAGGCGGCGTTCACACTCGAGGCGTCCCGTGACGGCGATCGCGTCCGCCTGCGAGTGCAGGACGCCGGGCGCTGGCGGCCGGAGAGCGACCGCGACGAGCGAGGGCTCGGCCTCCTGCTCATGCGGAGCTTGATGGAGTCGGTCGAGGTCTCTCCTGATACGACCGGAACCGTCGTCTTGATGGAGCGCAAGCTCGGGGCGACCGGCAACGGCGCCACGACGAGCACCGGGGAAGGAGGGTCGTGAACAATCGGCTCGAGGTCGAGCTCGACCGGCCCAACGGCCGGCCCGTCGTGGTCGCGTGCCTCGTCGGGGAGCTCGACCTCGCCACCGTTGCAGACGCAGGCCCGCAGGTGCTCGCCGCCGCGGGCGACGACGCCCTCGTCGTCGACCTCGCCGGGCTGACCTTCCTCGACAGCGCCGCCGTCCATCTCCTCTTTCGGCTCGTGCGCCGGTTCCAGGAGCGGGGCCGCCGGCTCGCGTTCGTCGTTCCGGCCGAGAGCGCAGCCAGCCGGGTCATCGAGATCATCGACCTCGCAGCCGCCGCGCCCGTTCTGCCGACGCGCGAGGAAGCACTTCAGCTGCTCGCGGCTTCGTAGGCTAGGCCACGCGCCGCCGTGGGACGCCCAGCGGCCGCCGAAGGCGGTCGCCTTCAGGTTTGCGCGTCTCGGGTTCGCGCAAGCGAATCCGCGACCGCGCGACTACGACCGCGCGGCTGGAACGGAGGAGCGAGAGCAGGGCCGCCTCCTCGGGATCGAGGCCGAGACCGCGCGCCCGGACGATCCGCAGCGCCCGCGGTCGGAAATGCTCGAGTGTGAGCCCTTCGGCGTAGCTCTCGAGCACGGCGGGCGCGACGTAGGAGGCCCGTGCTACGGCGGGCGTGTTGCCCAGGCGCTCCCCGACGCGTCGCATGACCTTCGCGATCACGGTCTTTGTCTCCGCCTCGGTCTGCACGGGGCCGTGCTCGGCGAGCGCGACAGCTGCCGCCAGGGTACCGCCCCACGTGCGGAAGTCCTTGGCGCTGAACTCGGCGCCCATGTGCTCGCGCAGGTACTCGTTGAGCTGCGGCGCGGTCAAGGCGAGCTCGTCGGTTCGCCGGTAGCGAAAGACCCGCCCGTGACCTGGAAGTCGAGCAGGTCCGCCAAGCGGCAGTCGGCGAGCTCCTCGTCGACCAGCGTCGTGCGCACGCGAGCGCGCGCCCTTCGTGCGAAGCGAACGTCACGCGGGTGCCGCGAACGGCGACGTGCCTCTTCGTCAGCGTCGTCACCCCGTAGACGCGGGCCGAGCGCGCCGAGCGCTCCGAGCCGACACGGAACCAGCGACAGGTCGATCAGACGGAGAGCGATCGCACAGACCGGTCGCGCTCACCCGGGTCGAGGTCGATGTGCTCTGCCAACTGGTCGCGCAGGGCGGGGAGGCGATCGCCGAAACGGACAAGTCGCTGGTACTTCTCCTGCTCCTGGGCCGCCCGGTAGGCGGCGCTGTAGAGGTACTGCCGGCGTCCCGCGCGGTCGATGCCGACTGCCTGGAGCTTGGCGCCCGGGTTCGGCGAGATCCAGACGTCCTGCCAGGCGGGCGGGATCGCGAGCTCGCGGATTCGCTCGAGCTTCTCGCCGTCGGTGATCGACTCCCCCGGGAATCGACGTAGCGGAACCCCCTGCCCGAGCCGACCCGGCGCCACCCATCTCTGCGTGCCATGTGCGTGCGGCGCCGGGTCTTCGGGCTTTGAGGTCAGAAGCCAGAGCGCTGGTCAGAGCAGCCAGATGAGCAGCAGGACGATCAAGATCAGGGCAATGACGCCTCCACCGATGTACATAACGTCTCCTCTCGGCTCGTGATTCGTGTCCGACGCCGTACCCACCCATACCTCCGAGCTAAACGCCGAGCCCTTCGTCTCGCCTCTGTTCGGCGCTCGACCAGTGGGCTGCCGCGTGAGGCCGGAGGCTGGCTTCGCCAGCCGAGAAGCCAGGCGCGAGGTCTTCCTCGCGGACTACGCCACGTCGCGGACGGCAGTCAGCTCGCGCATATGGGCGAGACGCGCAAGTGCGGCTGCCTCGAGTGCCCGGACTTGCCGGCGCGAGATGCCGAGCTCCGTGCCGGTGCGCTCGAGCGTCAGCTGCTCCCGGCCGCCGACGCCGAAGCGATGCTGGATCACCGCGCGTTCGAGCGGAGGCAGGCGACGAAGCGCCTCCGCGACGGCGAGCCCGGGAACGGCGTGCTCGAGCGCTTCCTCGGGGCCGATGCCACTGTCGGCGACGCGATCGGCGACCGCGGGCTCGTCCTCGCTGCCCGGGGGCCGGTCGAGGCTCGTCACCGTGCGGGCGGCCGTCTGGATGCGGTGCAGCTCCTCGAGTCGCAGGTCGGCGGCGTCGGCCAGCTCTGCCTCCGTCGGTGGTCGCCCGAGATCGAGCCAGAGCTCGTGCTCGGCCCGGGCGAGTCGGATCGCCTGCTCGTGCAAGTGCACCGGCACGCGGATCGTCCGCGAGGAGTTGGCGATCGCCCTGGTCACCGCCTGCCGAATCCACCAGGTCGCATACGTGGAGAACTTGAAGCCCTTGCGCCAGTCGAACTTCTCGACGGCGCGAATCAGCCCGAGCATCCCCTCCTGGATCAGGTCGAGGAAGGGGAGGCCCTGCCCGCGATAGTGCTTGGCGATCGAGACGACCAGGCGCAGGTTCGCCCGGATCATCTCCTCCTTGGCACGCTCGTCCCCGCGCTCGATGCGCTTCGCCAGCGCCACTTCCTGAGCAGCCGTGAGCAGCGGGTGGCGGCCGATCTCGTTGAGGAAGATCTGCAGGCTGTCGACGCCGGCGCCGTCGCGGTCCATGTGCCATCGATTCCCCGGCTCCCAAAGCTTCAACCCTCTGGAAGTGGGTTTGGTCGGACGATACGTCGGGTACGAACCAGCTAACCCGCCCGCCTGATGCTTCTGGGAGGAACCAACATGAACCTTGAACGGCCTGATGACTTCAATGTCGAGACGACGTACATTGCGGGCGATACCGTGCTCCTCTCGCTGGAGGGCCAGGTCGATTTGCACACTGCCCCGGAGCTTCGCGACCAGCTCGTGTCGGCGATCGACGATGGCGCGGTCAACCTCGTCGTCGACCTGAGCGACACGACGTTCATCGACTCGATGACCCTCGGCGTGCTGCTGGGCGCTGTGAAGCGCCTACGCCCGCGCGGCGGACAACTCCGCGTCGTCTGCAGCGACCCGAACATCCGGAAGATCTTCGAGATCACGCTGCTGGACCGCGTGTTTTCGCTCTATTCGACGCGCGAGGCGGCGCTCGAGCGCCTCGTCCCGACGGCCTAGAGCGCCGGGCTAGGTCAGGGCGCCGGCAAGCGTGTCGTGGATTTCCAGCACGTCGCCCGAGACCGACGACTTCGAACACACGCATCAGCCCGGGGTCGGACACGACGAGCACGAGTGAACCACCGCTCGATTCCGCTGCGGAGCGGGCACCGAGGAGCGTTCTCAGGCCGGACGAGTCGATGAACGCCGCATTCGGCTCAGGTCGAGGACGACTCGCTTCCCAGCCTTCGTCGGCCCCGCCAGCGCCCCGTCGAGCTTAGGCGCCGTCGCCACGTCAACCTCGCCGGCGACGCCGACGACGATCTGGTCGGCCGCCGACTCCTCGACCGAGACGCGGAAATCACCCTCCGACACCCCTGCAGTCTACGGGCAGCATCGGCCGCACGCCGGGCAGTGCTGGACTAACGTCGCGTGAGCATGGACACGATCGTCCTCACGGTTCCCGCGGAGCGCCGCTTCCTCGGCGTCGTCAATCTCGTCCTCGGCGGCCTCGGATCGCGGCTCGATCTCTCATTCGAGCGGGTGGACGACCTTCAGTTGGCTGTCGACAGCGTCCTCGCGCAAGGCGATCCTTCCCACACCGATGCGCTCACCGTCGAGGTCGACGTCGAGGCGACGAGGCTCGTCCTCCGCGTCGGCCCACTCGTGGACGGCGGCGCGTCGGACGACGGCCTCAAGCGGGTCCTGGGCACGCTGGTGTCCTCGGCCTGGCCCACTCGACCGGGAAGGCCGCGAGTGGGTCGAGCTGGAGCTCGAGCGTCCGTCCGTCAACGTGGAGGCGGTGTGACCCTGACAACAGAACGACGCCACGAGGACTTGCTGCGCGCCTATCACGTCGACGGCGACCGCGCCGCGCGTGATCGCTTGGTGGAGGAGATGCTGCCACTCGTCCGGTCGCTCGCCGCCCGGTATGCGGGCCGGGGCGAGCAGGTCGAGGATCTCGTCCAGGTGGGCGCGATCGGCCTGATCAAGGCGATCGACCGCTTCGACCTCGAGCGCGGGGTGGAGCTGACGACGTACGCCGTCCCGACGATCGTGGGCGAGATCCGCCGCCACTTCCGCGACAAGGCCTGGGCGCTGCACGTGCCGCGGCGGCTGAAGGAGCTCAACCTGAAGATCGCGAAGCTGCTCGAAGAGCTCACCTCCGACCTCGGCCGCTCGCCGACGATTGCCGAGCTGGCTGCCGCGGCCGAGGTCGAGGAGGAGGACGTGATCGATGCGCTCGAGTCCCGGCACGCGTACTCGGCGCGATCCCTCTCGACGCCGACCGACGACGAGGGCGACGGCGACCTGCTCGACACGCTCGGCGACGACGAGCGCGCCTACAGCGATCTCGAGGACAGCTCGCTCGTGCGGTCGGGCCTCGAGTCGCTCGACGAGCGCGAGCGCCGGATCGTCGAGCTCCGGTTCTTCAGCGGCCTGACGCAGTCGCAGATCGCAGCCGAGATCGGGATCTCCCAGATGCACGTCTCGCGCCTGCTCCGACGCGCGCTCGAGACGATGCGCGGCCGCCTCGACGTTGGCGCGGAGATGTAGAGGGCGGCGCATGAGCATCGGCGCGCCGGAGGTCGTGCTGCAAATGCCGGCGAAGCCGGAGTACCTCGTCCTGGCGCGGCTTGCGCTCGCCGGGCTCGCCCACACGGCCGAGCTCGATCCGGAGACGCTCGCCGACCTGAAGCTCGCCGTCACCGAGGCCTGCGCGAACGCGGCACGGCACGCCTACGAGGGCGAGGGGCGCGTCACGTTGCGCGCTCGCGGCCGACGACGCCGAGGTTCGGATCGAGATCGAAGACGAGGGCGCAGGCTTCGAAGGCGCTGTGGGCGAGCTGGGGTCCGAGCAGCTGCTGCCCGAGGACGGCATGGGTCTGGCCATCATCCGCGCGGTCGTCGACGAGTTCGAGCTGACCTCCGGGGCCGGCGGGCAGGGGACACGGCTCGTGCTGCTGAAGCGGCTCTAGAGGCGTGGGCCACCTGCGCGAGTCGCGCGATCCGCCCGACCCGGCAGGCGTCAGCCTTCCTGTCAGATCACGAGCTTCTAGGTCTCCAAGGCGTCTTCGAGCGTCGGGTAGAGCGCGAACGCCCGGTCGAGCAGCGTGATCTCGAAGATCCGCCGAACCGGGGGCTGCGGTTCGACGAAGCGAAGCTCGCCACTTCGCTCCCGCATTCGGCGCAGCGCGCCGACGAGGACACCGAGCGCGCTCGAGTCGAGGAACGAGACGCGCCGCAAGTCGACGACCAGCGTCTCCACGCTGTCGTCGTCTGCCAGCTCGTGCAGTTGCTCGCGGAGCTCCGGAGCGACGTAGGCGTCGAGCTCGCCCACCGGGCTGACCACGGCGGTTCCACCGTCTCTCCGCTCCACCGTCGAGACCAGGCTCACAGCGTCCTTTCGCCGGTAACGCAGAAGGGCCGGCTACTGCCGGCCCTTCGAACCGTACTCACTCTTGAGTCGCCCGTCAGTCCTTGACGATCGTTGTCTCGCTGCGGCTGGCTCCGCCGAAGCCGCCCCAGCTCGACCAGAAGACCAGCGAGAGCGCGGCGCCGACGATGCCGACGACCAGAAGGATTACGCCGACCGCGTCGAGATCCACACCCGACACCTCGGCGTCCACGGCCCAGAGGAGAATCGCCCCTGCGGCGGCGAGCAGAATGCTGACACTGACACCCATTTTCATAGTCCTTTCCGGTGGGTTGCGGCCGTCGTTCCGGCCGCGATCAGAGATACCCCCGGCGACCGGTCGGCAAACGCTCGTCGCCTTCGTTACCGCGCCGTAATCGTCACTGTCCTCGTGGCCTGCAGCCCGTGGGTGTCGTTGATCGAGAACGTCGCCACGTAGGTCTTCTTGCGCGCGACGGCGACGCGGAACGACGCCATCACCGTGCAGTCCGACGCAAGCGTGAGCTCGGGTTGCGCCACCCCGACGACCAGCCTGCCGAGGCGGACCTTGTACGTGGCACCGAGTCGCGTGCCGGGTGGGTTGGTCACGCAGAACTCGCGAACCGGCAGCTTGACGGTGATCCGGCGAAGCCCTGGCTTGACCTGGACGACCGGATTGCGTGCGTCGACCTTCCGCGCCTCGATGGCGTATCGCGAGAGCGCCGGCTTGCTGTCGCCGGCGAGCGTCAACATGCCGCTCTGCCAGAGGCTCGTTCGCCGAGTCCTGCCAGATGAACCAGATGAACATCTGCACGCGCGGGTCGGCGCGCAGCAGGGTCATCGCCTGCGCCACATAGCTCGACTGCTGGGCCACGGTCACTCCCGCCGGCTCGGCGGGCCGGGTCTCGTGGCCGTACTCGGTCACCCAGACCGGGACGTTCCACGACGCTTGAACCACGTGTCGAGCGATGTCTCGAACTGGGGGAGCGAGGTCAGGGCGACGTTCGGCCAGCGGACTCTCTGCGTCGGCTTCATCCGCACTGGCGTCGGATACGGGTGGTGGGCCCAGGCGTCGAACTTGAGCCGCGGATTGGCGGCTGCGACGAGTCGCGCGAAGGTCGCAGGGCGCGATCGTGTCGGAGGTCCCGGCAAGCTTCCGGTCGCGGCCGTGCGACGACGTCTCCCCGATGCCGACGAGGGCACGCGGGTTGCCGGCCTTGATGCCCTTGTAGGCGGCTGCGTACAGCTTCGCGTAGTTGGCGGGCCGACGATCCGGCCGCGTGCGTCGAACTGCGGCGTCAGGAAGAGCTGCAGGTTCGACTCGTTCCAGACCGACCAGAAGCGCACGAACGGATAGCCCGAATAGCGGCCCGAATAGCGCGAGGCGAGCGCCTGCGCAAAGTCGCTGAGGTCGGAGAGCTGTGTCGGGCATCACATTCGGGCCCTTGTCGCCGTTCGCCCACGTCGGTGTGCCCCAGATCGTCAGGAGCACTTCGAGGCCTCGCTGTTGCGATGCGCGGACGAGCTCGTCCAGGTCGTCGAAGCGGTAGGCCGGGTCGAACGGGTCGGTCGCCTGGCCGGGCCGTTCGGGCGCGACGCTGGCCCACGTGACGACGGCGCGGACGAGGGTTGCGTTCGCCTCCCGCACGCGGTCGAGCGTCGCTCCGCGGTCGCCTTCCCAGCGGAAGCTCGGGTCGTCGTGGAAGCCGACCCACATGCGCTGGGCGGAGCCGGCGAGCGGCGCTGCCACACCGGCGGCGAGCGCGAGCGCGATGAAAACGGTGAGGATGCGTCTCACGGGCATCTCCTTGTTCGATTCGGAAGCGCGGGAGCCTACCTGGAGCACATGAGGTCGATGTCAAGGAGTCTCGACGGCCGCGCTCGACCGCCCGTTGTCCCCAGCCAGTGCCAGATGTCAGCCTCAGAGGCGTTATCCACAGCTCCGTCGCATGGTTGCGCCGTCGGAGCGGCGGCAAGACATGTCCCCGGGACATGTCCCTTCGCGGCCGCCGCTGAGGCGTTGTCCACCAGATCGCGGTGTTCCCGCTGCGGTCGTGGCGGCGTAGACTGGTCGGATCGTGTGGGAGGCGGTATTCATGCTCCTCGTGCTGAAGATCCCGCTCGTCTACCTGGGGGTCGTCGTCTGGTGGGCGATCCGGGAACCACGACCCGAAGAGCCCGCGGCGCTCGTGCCGGCGGTGGCCGACACGCCTCCCGGCCACGGGCCGCGGACACCCCGCCGTGGTTCGTCCCACCGGGACCCGAGCCGTTCCGGTCCAGCCCGGCGCCCGCCGCGAGGTAGGCTCGCGCACGTGCGCGCCGAGGCCCGTCGTTGACCTCGCTCGAGTCCGTTCCCGAGCGACGGCAGTCGCCGGCGGACGTGATCGGCGGGCTGATGGCGATGGCGTCGCTCGTCCTCTCGGGGATCGCGATGGGGCTCGGCCTCCTGCTCGAGGTGGAGGCGCGCCCGGTGCGGACCGGAGCGGCGGCGATCGTGCTCGCCCTGGTCGCCTCGTTGATGACCCAGCGCTACCGGACGCTCGCGCTCGTCGCCACCCTCGTTTCCGCATTCGCGTGGGTCGTCGGCATGACTATCGCGGTCGTCACCGAAAACCCCCTCATCTGACCGCCGCTCCGGGTCCGGAGCGCTGCTACAACACTCGAGATGCCGCCGTCCACCCAGGGACCGAACGCCGCCTACGTCGAGCAGCTGCTCGCTGACTACCTCGAGGCGCCGGCGAGCGTTCCCCGCGAGTGGCGGGAGCTCTTCGAGGCCACAGACGTCGTCGCCGCTCCTCCTGCGCCCCGCGTCGACGAGGACGGCGCTGCGCCGGCTGCGTCGTCGCGTTGGAACCGGCGCCGCCCGGCGCCGTCGCACCACCCGTCACACCGCCTCCACCGGCAGCCGGTCGCGCCGCCCGTCACGCCGCCTTCGCCCGCGCCGGAGCCTCCAGCTCCGGCGGCCCGAGCGCCGGTCGCCGAGGCTGCGCCCTCCGACACCACGCTGCTCGGCGGGGTCGCTGCGGCGATGGCGCTCGTCAAGGCCTATCGCATGCACGGCCATCTGGCCGCCCGGCTCGATCCGCTCGGCTCCGAGCCGATGGGCGATCCTGCCCTCGACGAGACCCGCCTCCAACCGCCGCTGACGCCAGAGTTGCAGGAGCGTATTCCCGCCTCGCTGCTCCGCCTGTACGTCCCTGGGGAGACGCTCCGCGACGCGCTGCCCCATCTCCGCGAGGTCTACACGGGCACGATCGCGTACGAGATCGAGCACATCTCGGACCACGCCGAGCGCGTGTGGCTGCGCCAGGCGATCGAGTCGGGCCGTTACCGGCAGGCGCTCGCGCCGGAGGAGCGGCTTGCGCTGCTACGGCGGCTGTCGCAGGTCGAGGGGTTCGAGCAGTACCTGCGGAGGACGTTCATCGGGCAAAAGCAGTTTTCGCTCGAAGGCCTCGACGTGCTCGTCCCGATGCTCGACCTCGCGATCGAGCAGTCTGCGGAGGACGGCGCGCACGAGGTCGTGGTCGGCATGGCGCACCGCGGGCGGTTGAACGCGCTCGCGCACACGGTCGGCCGCCCGTACGAATCGATCCTGCGCGAGTTCGAGGGCGAGCGGACGATCGACGCCGTCGTCACCGATCCCGAGGGCGGGTCGGGCGACGTGAAGTACCACCTGCCGGCGTCGGGGACGCGCGTGACGCGAACGGGTGAGATCGAGGTCACGATCGTTCCGAACCCGAGCCACCTCGAGGCCGTCGACCCTGTCGTCGAAGGCCGGGCGCGCGCGGAGCAGACCGACCGCTCGTCCGGAGCGGGTCTTCACGACCCGACGGTCGCGCTGCCCGTGCTGATCCACGGTGACGCGTCGTTCCCGGCGCAGGGTGTCGTTGCGGAGACACTGAACATGCACAGCCTCGAGGGCTATTCGACGGGCGGGACGCTGCACCTGATCGCCAACAACCAGGTCGGCTTCACCACCGACCCGGAAGAGGGCCGCTCGACCCGGTACTCGAGCGACCTGGCCAAGGGCTTCGACATCCCGATCGTCCACGTGAACGCCGACGACCCCGAAGCTGCCCTGAGCGCGATCCGGCTCGCCGCTGCGTACAGGCGCGAGTTCGGCGAGGACTTCGTGATCGACCTGATCGGCTACCGCCGGCACGGCCATCAGGAGCAGGACGAGCCGGCGTATACCCAACCGCTGCTGGTCGAGCGGATCGACCGCCAGCCGACCGTGCGCGAGCAGTACGCCGCCAGGCTCGCCGCCGAGGGCGTCGTCACACCGGAAGAGGCTGCTGCGCTGGTCGACGGCATGCTGGCCGAGCTGCGGGCGGCGCACGAGCACCTCGAGGCCTCGTTCGCGGCCCCGGCGCAGTTCGTGCCGCCGCGCGACGACGTGTCCGGCGCGAGCACGGCCGACGCCGTCGTCACGGCCGTACCCGCCTCCCGGCTCCAGGCGCTCAACGAACAGCTTCTCGCCCTGCCGGCCGATTTCACCCCGAGCCCGAAGCTGATGCGACAGCTGGAGCGGCGACGTGATGCGATCGCGGCCGGTGGGATCGATTGGGGCCAGGCGGAAGCGCTCGCCTTCGGCTCGCTCCTCGAAGACGGCATCCCGGTTCGGCTCTCGGGTCAGGACACCGAGCGCGGCACCTTCGCGCACAGGCATCTCGTCCTGCACGACCAGCGAAACGGCGAGACCTTCGCGCCGGTTCAGCACCTCCCCGGCGCGAACGCATCGTTCGAGGTCTACAACTCACCGCTCTCCGAGTTCGGCGTGCTGGGCTTCGAGTTCGGCTACTCGATCGCGGCGCCGGAAACGCTCGTCATCTGGGAAGCCCAATTCGGCGACTTCGTCAACGGCGCGCAGATCGTGATCGACCAGTTCGTCGTTGCCGGGCGCTCCAAGTGGAGCCAGACATCGCGGCTCACGCTCTTGCTCCCGCACGGCTACGAGGGGAACGGCCCGGAACACTCGAGCGCGCGTCTCGAGCGCTTCCTCCAGCTCGCAGCCCAGGACAACATCCGGGTCGTCAACTGCACGACGGCCGCGCAGTACTTCCACCTGCTTCGCCGGCAAGCGCTCGATGCCACGGCTCGGCCGCTCGTCGTGATGACGCCGAAGGGGCTGCTACGGCTCAAGCCGGCGTCGTCGGGGCTCGACGATTTGACCGATGGCGGCTTCCGTGCGGTATTGGACGACCCCGGCGCAGACCACGACCGCGTGCGCCGGCTCGTCCTCTGCTCGGGCAAGATCTACTACGACATCGCCGGACACGAGGCGCGCGCGGCGGCAGAGGACGTTGCAGTCGCCAGGCTGGAGCAGCTCTACCCGTTTCCCGTCGACCAGGTTGCGTCGCTGCTGGGGTCGTATCCGCAGCTCGACCAGATCGTCTGGGCCCAGGAGGAGCCACAGAACATGGGTGCGTGGCGGTCGATCCGTCACCGTCTCGACGATGCCGCCCGGAGCACCGGGCGTGTCGGCGGGGTCGGCTTCGTCGGGAGGCCGTGGCGGGCCAGCCCGAGTGAGGGCTACCCCACGGCACATGCCCGCGAGCAGGACCGCATCGTGCGCGAGGCGCTCGGGGTGGCAAAGGAGGGGGATCGCGGCGCGCCCGGCTGGAGCGGCGGCCTTCCTAGCGCCTGGCGGGGCGCCGGGCCAGGCGTGCCCGGGCCGCGAGCTGCGGGCCGTGGACCATCGCCGCGGCGAGCAGGCGACGCCGCTGCGCCCGAGGCAGGCGGCTCCAGAGGCGATAGACGAAGAAGGCGAGAGCGATCGGAGATGTCGGCAACAGACGAGGCATCGCGCCATCCTCGCACAGGAGCGGTGTCACGGTGCGAAAGTGCCCGCTTGCAGCGTCTTAGGGCTCGGCTAAACTGTGCCCTTCCACCCAGGCCCGTCCCTGTCCCCTGCCGCTGGAGGCCGTATGTCGGTTGATACGCATTCGCTATTCGCCCGTGTGATTCAGGACCACCTCGAGCTGAAGGAGCGCAATTCCGAGCTCGACCCGGTGATGCCGATCGATCGATATACGACCGGAGACCCTTTCGGGAACCATCCCCTCTTCAAGTCCGAGGAGCAGGCGCGCATCGAGGAGACGATGGACGGCGCCGAGCCGGCCGTCGCGCTCGTGTCGGCCGCCCTCCCCTGGCCCGGCGAAGAGACGAGCGAGACGGTCGAGGGCCCTGCGCTCGACGAGAGCCTGTGGGGCCGCTCGCGCGACTTCGACTGGGGCGACTGAGCCGACCGGCCGGCGCGTTCTCGCGGCTCGGTGCGGCGGGTCAGCGCTGAGGTAGGCTCGCGCCATGCCGTCTGACGAGCGCGTCGAGCGTTACGCCGACCTCGCGGTCCGGGTCGGCGCCAACGTGCAGTCCGGGCAGGACGTCGTCGTCATGGCGCTCGTCGAGCACAAGGAGATCGCGCGCGCGATCGCCCGAGCCGCCTACCGTGCGGGCGCACGGCACGTGCAGTCGCTCTACAGCGACCTGCACTTCCGTCGCGCAGCCGTCGAGTTCGGCCCGGAGGAGGAGCTGGGCTGGTCGCCCCCGCATCTCGTCGAGTGGGTGAAGAGCTGGGCGGAGGAGCGTCCCGCTCTGATCTCGCTGACCGGAAACCCGGAGCCGTCGCTCTTCACCGACCTCGACCCGGCGATCGTCGCGAAGTCGGAGCCTCGTGAGCTTCGTGCCGCGTACCTCCCGCTCATCGCCGAGGGGAAGATCAACTGGGTGATCGTGTCGGCCCCAAACGAAGGATGGGCGCGGGAGGTGTTCGGCGAACCCGACATGGAGCGCCTGTGGGGGGCCGTTGCCACGGCGACGCGGCTCGACGAGCCCGACCCCGTCGCCGCGTGGCAGGCGCACGCCGCGGCGCTCAAGTCCAGGGCGTCTGCGCTGAACGAGCGCGGTTTCGACGCGATCCGGTTCCGGGGGCCCGGGACGGACCTGACCGTCGGCCTGATGCCTGCGTCTCGCTGGATGTGCGCGACATTCACGACGGAGCAGGGCATCGAGCACATCCCGAATCTCCCGACCGAGGAGGTTTTCACCACGCCGGACTGGCGGCGCACAGAGGGAACGGTGCGTTCCACGTATCCCTTGCTCGTCCCAGGCGTCGGCGTCCTCGTGGAAGGGCTCGAGGTGCGCTTCGAGGGCGGGAAGGCCGTCGACGTGAAAGCCAAGGAGGGTGGCGCGGCGGTCGAGGCCCAGCTCCAGGCGGATCCACAGGCCGCCTTCCTCGGCGAGATCGCGCTGGTCGACGGGGCGTCGCGCGTAAAGCAGTCCGGGATCGTCTTCAAGGACACGCTGTTCGACGAGAACGCGACGTGCCACATCGCCTACGGTCAGGGGCTGCCGATGGCGGTCGACGGGGTGGACGGCAAAGGGCGCGATGAGCTGCTCGAGTTGGGCGTGAACGTTGCCACCGTGCACACGGACTTCATGATCGGCGGGCGTCGAGGTCGAGGTGGACGGGCTGACTGCCGACGGCGAGTCAGTGCCGATCCTGCGCGACGACGCCTGGCAACTCACCGCCGCCTGACAGCGATCGCCCGTCGGCGCCGCCGCGGGCGCGCACCTGTGGATAAAGCCTCTGAGGCTGGACACGTCCCTGGAGGACGACTCGACGGCTTGAACATGCGGCAGCGGTCCGTTTCGGCTGGGGATAACCCGCCGTCGCGCGGCGGCGCCGGACCTGGCCTGGGAGGCCCATGGTCAGAGCAATGCCTACTTGGCACTTGACAGACATCATTTTGATGTCATACTGCGGCCATGGAGTTGGGACACCACATCACCGCGATCCAGTCCGACCTCGCCGCCGCCGCAGCTCTCGGCGGCGAAGCGACGGCCGACGCCGGCCGCCGCCTGTCCGACGCGCTCGAGTCTTCGCTGCAGCTCCGCCTGCTCGACGTCCTGACCGAAGCGGCGCTCGGCCTCAACGCCTCGCTGCCGGACGGTCACATCGAGGTCAGGCTGGCCGGCCGGGACCCCGAGCTCGTCTACGTCGAGGACGCGATCGCGGCCGAGGAGCCGGCGGCCGCCGTCGCCGACGACATGGGCGCGCGGATCACGCTCCGCCTGCCCGAGGCATTGAAGGGCGCCGTCGAGACGGCCGCCACCCGCGAGGGCGTCTCGACCAACACGTGGGTCGTGCGGACGCTCAAGCGCTCGCTCGACCCGCGGCCACGCGGCCGCACCGGGAACCGCATCCAGGGCTACGCCCGCAGCTAAGGAGGAAGGAGCCGACATGGCATTTCATCCCTCACTCTTCGGATACGTCGACCTCCCCGATCCCGTCGAGCGTCGGCCGAACGGCCGCCCCGACGGCATCCGCACCGTCCGGCGCCCCACGCGGCGCCCGGCGCGGCGGGTCTAGGAGGCAACGATGCCCGTCTTCGAAACACCCGGCAAGGTCGCCGTCAAGATCTCGATCGGCGGCGGCGAAGTCTCCGTCGCGACGGACGACGTCGCTCAGACGACCGTCGAGGTCGAGGCTCTGCGCGACGACGACGTGACCCACGAGGCGATCGCGCGCGATGACGATCGAGGCGCGTGAGCGCGGCGGTGTGCACGAAATCGTCGTCGGAAGCGCCGAAGCGGACGCACAGCTGGTTCGCGGGCCTCGGACGCGGCCCGAAGATCGGCGTCCGGATCCGCTGTCCCCATGGAGCCGATCTGCGGGTCAACACCAGTTCGGCCGACGTCGAGGCGGAGGGTCGCTTCGGAGACGTCGAGGCGAACACCGCGTCCGGCGACCTGTCGTTCGAGGACGTCGACGGGTCCTTCAAGGCCAACAGCGCGAGCGGCGACGTCTCGGTGCGCGAGATCGGCGGCTGCGGGGGCGATCAAGACCGCATCCGGCGACGCTCGGGTCGGCCGGGCCCGTGGCCCCCTGTCGGTCAACCTCGTCTCGGGCGACATCGAGCTCGGGGAAGCCTTCGACCGGATCTCCGTCGCATCCGTCTCCGGCGACCAGGAGGTCGGCGCGATTCGCGGCGGCGAGGAGGCCAAGGTGCAGTCCGTCTCGGGCGACATCCGAGTCGGCGTCGCCCCAGGCCTCCGCCTCTGGATCGACGGCTCGTCGGTGAGTGGAACGATTCGCTCGGAGCTGGACCTGGAGGACGGCCCCACCCCCGGCGAGGAGGGCCCGGTCGTCGGGCTGAAGGCACGCACCGTGAGCGGCGACGTCCAGATCGTCCGCGCCGCCCCGGTTAGCTAGCCGCGCGCACGGCTTCGGATCCGCTCGCGCGGACCGAACTTGCCCGCAGTCTCGGATTCGCTCACGCGAATCCGAGACGCGAGAACCCCTGAAGGCGTCCGCTTCGCGGCCGCTGGGCCGTGTGTCCATCGAGCGTCACTGTCGTCGGCGAGCTCCTCGGCCAGGAGCGACATCGCGTAGCACTGCCAGGCGAGATCCTCGTCGGCGAGGAGGACGCGGAGCGCCTCGCCGATCCCCCGCAGCCCCTCCGCCTCGGACTGGAGCGACTCCAGGCCGTCGCGGAGCCGGGCGCGGGCGGGTGCCGAGTCGAGGTCGCGGGCCACCGCGGTGACCGCGCGTCCGTACAGATCGAGCTCGCGGTGCGGGTCGCCGCCGGTCGCGAGCAGGAGCTCCGCCCGCCGCACGGAAGCGTTCACGCTCGGACTCGTCGAGCTCGACCTTCTGCCCGGCGAGGAAGCAGACGACCGGCCATTGCTCGTCCGGCTCCGCTCCATCGACCGAGCGCAGAAAGTCGTGCAGCGATGTGCGAGCCAATTACCCTCTGCCGCACTGCGGCGACGACCCGGTCGTCCTCGCCGCGCATCAGCAGGTCGGCGAGCGTCTCCGAGCCACCGAGTCCGAGCCGCATCGTCATCACGTCGTAGAGCCGCCGCTCGTCGAGCCCGGCCGACCGCGCTGCCGCGACGATCTCCGGGACACCCGCGCGCGGGCGACCCCCTTCGAACTGCCAGGCCGGGTAGAGCCATTCGTCCGAGCCTTCCGGCCGGACGGCGATCAGCTCCCCGGCGCGTCGCCGGGCGTCGATCTGCGCCACGTCCAGCGCCGAGGCTCGTCGAGAGCCACGATTCGCTCAGGCAACCCGCGTAGCGGCGCGATGAATCGATCGTGCTCATTCCGGGCGAAAGCGTACTGTCTACCCGCGCACTGTCACGAATCCGCTTGCGCGGATCCGTGACGCGCCAAAACCCCTGAAGGCGTCCGCTTTGCGGCCGCTGGCGCATCGCATCCACCGCGAGTTCTTAAGTCTTCCCAAGCGGACGTCCGATACAGGAGCAGATGCGGCACATCGCAGTCCTCGCCTGCCTACTGGCTCTCGCCTGCCTGGCTCCGTTCGCGGCCACCGCTGCCCCGGACGACCCGCCGGCCACCCCGGGTATCGACTCGAACTGGGCGGCAGCAGAGATCCGAACCGTGGTCGCGCGTGGGGTGCTCGCCTCCAGCGTCGAGGCTTTCAGGCCCGACGATCCGGTCACTCGTGGCGAGCTCCACGAGGCGCTGACACTCCTTGGGCTCCCGTCCGTCCCTCCCGCCGACCCGGACCGCGTCGTCGTGCTCAGCGAGCTCGACGCGAAGCTCGTCGCGGCGCTCGGCCTCTCGGACGCCGCACGGTGGATCAGGGTTGCCGTGCGCGACGCGGATCTCAGCGCCGACGTCGCACGTCGGCACTGAGACGGTCGCTCGCCTCCTCGGCCTGCGCGTCAACCATCCTCAGGGCGAGGAGTACCTCGAGCTCGCACCGGCGGAGCCTGCGACCCGCGCTGAGGCCGCCTACTCGCTCGTCCGCGCCCTGTCCGTCACCCCAGGCGCGGAAAGCGGAGCTACGCAGAGCTCGCGGCCGACCCTTCAGATCCCCCAGCTGACCGGCGAACAGCGCGTCGGTGCTGGCCCGCGCACTTCGCTTCGTCGGTTACCCGTACGTCTGGGCCGGCTCGTCCGAGCGCGTACAGCAGCTCTATTACGGCATGGCGCCGGGCGGGTTCGACTGCTCGGGCTTCGTCTGGCGCGTCTACAAGCTCCAGCCGTTCGCGGAGGCGCCGCTGCTCGGGGCCACGATCCGCGGTCGCACGACGTTCTCGATGAGCGCCGAGATGCGAAAGGCCGACCGGATCGCGCTGGCCGCACTCCAGCCGGGCGACCTCGTTTTCTTCGGTGCGCGGGGCCCGGCCTCGACGCCCCAGGAGGTCGGCCACATGGGCATCGTCGTTGCTCCGGGGTGGTTCGTGCACTCCTCCGGGAACGGAGTGACGTTGCAGCCGCTCCTGGGCTGGTATCTCTCGCATTTCGCGTGGGGGCGGAGGCCGCTGCGGGAGGCAGGGCTGTAGTAGCCGGCGTCCGCTCTGCAGGCCGCTACGCCGCGCTTCCGACCAGGCCGCTCCTCCCGAACCCCGGCGGGGCTGCGGCGCGGTACGCTCCGTGGGTCCACGCACCGAGGAGGACCCGATGACCGAGCTTGCGCCGCCGCCGGCGGAGAGCGCCGAGAAAACGGGGGTCACGCAGATCGGCCACTGGATCGGCGGGGAGATCGTCCTCGGCCGGTCGGGCCGAAGCGGCCCCGTCTACGAGCCCGCGACCGGGCGACAGTCCGCTGAGGTCGCGTTCGCGTCGCCGGAAGAGGTCGACGCCGCCGTTGCGGCCGCGAAGGAAGCGTTCCCCGCGTGGCGCGCGCTGTCGCTCTCGCGGCGGGCGGATCTCATGTTCACCGTGCGCGAGCTCGTCCACACGAGGCGGGAGGAGATCGCGCGGATCCTCACCCGTGAGCACGGCAAGGTCCTCTCCGACGCGCTCGGCGAGGTTGCGCGCGGGCTCGAGGTGATCGAGTACTGCTGCGGCCTGCCGACCCTGCTCAAGGGCGGCTTCTCCGAGCAGGCCTCGACCGGCATCGACGTCTACTCTCTCCGGCAGCCGCTGGGCGTCGTCGCCGGCATCACGCCGTTCAACTTCCCGGCGATGGTGCCCATGTGGATGTGGGCGCCGGCCCTCGCGAGCGGCAACTGCTTCGTGCTGAAGCCGTCGGAGAAGGACCCGTCGGCGTCGATGTACGTCGCGGAACTGCTGCACGAGGCCGGTGTGCCGGACGGCGTCTTCAACGTCGTCCACGGCGACAAGGTCGCGGTGGACAGCCTGCTCGGGCACCCCGATATTGCGGCCGTGAGCTTCGTCGGCTCGACGCCGATCGCCCGTTACATCTACGAGACGGGCACGGCGAACGGCAAGCGCGTCCAGGCGCTCGGCGGCGCCAAGAACCACATGATCGTCCTCCCGGACGCCGACATCGAGATGGCGGCGGACGCCGCGGTCAGCGCGGGCTACGGCTCCGCCGGTGAGCGGTGCATGGCCGTCTCCGTCGTGGTCGTCGTCGGCGGCGCAGGCGGGCCGCTCGTAGACGCGATCAAGGAGCGGCTGCCGAAGATCAAGGTCGGCAACGGGTTCGAGCCGGACGTCGAGATGGGCCCGCTGATCACCCGTGAGCATCGCGACAAGGTCGCCGGCTACCTCGAGTCGGGAGCGGAGCAGGGCGCGACGGTCGTCGCCGACGGGCGCGACCTGGCGCCCGAGGGAGGGCTTCTTCCTCGGGCCGTCGCTGCTCGACGATGTGCGGCCGGAGATGGATGCCTACCGGGACGAGATCTTCGGCCCGGTGCTCGTCCGTCGTCCACGTCGACACGTACGACGAGGCGCTGCGGCTCGTCAACGAGAACCCGTACGGCAACGGGACGGCGATCTTCACGCGCGACGGCGGCGTCGCGAGGCAATTCCAGTTCGAGGTCAACGTCGGCATGGTCGGGATCAACGTCCCGATTCCGGTGCCGGTCGCGTACTACTCGTTCGGCGGCTGGAAGGCGTCGCTGTTCGGCGATCTGCACGCGTACGGGCCGGACGCGATCCAGTTCTACACGCGCGGCAAGGTCGTCACGAGCCGCTGGCCGGACCCCGCGACGAGCTCGGTCGACCTCGGCTTCCCGCAGACGCGCTGACCCGCCCATCGTTGCTCGTGAAAGCGACCCTGCTCCTCGCTGACTTCGCCCAGGTCGCCGACGGCAAGCTCACCGTCGTCGGCGGCGGCTGGTCCGTGACCGGCCCCGAGCCGACGCCGTTCGCGATCGCGATCCTCGTCCAGGTGCCGTGGGACCAGGCGAACGTGCGTCACACGCTCCGACTCGAGCTGATCGACGCCGACGGCCACCAGGTGACGATCGAGACCGAGGACGGCGAGGAGGAGCCGATCGTCTTCTTCGACGACCTCGTCTTCGAGGTCGGACGGCCACCGGGCCTCAAGCCGGGGACGCCGCTCGACTTCCCTGTCGCCGTCAACTCGGGACCGCTGCCGCTCGAGCCCGGCGGTCGTTACGAGTGGCGGCTCTCGATCGACGGCCGCTCGGACGAGGACTGGCGCCTGCCCTTCACGACGCGGGACGACGACGAGATCGAGTGAGCCGGGCGGCGAAGGCGCCGGCGCCGAGCAGCACAGCGGTTGCGCCGAGCGCGATCAGGCCTACCGGCACGCGCGGCGGCGCCGTGTCCGCCGCCGCCCCCGCCCTGGCCTGCGTCTTGGGGCGAACGGTCCTGTTCGAGGCAACTGCGAGCGCCCGCTCGATCTCGGTCGGTGCGTCCGAGTAGTTGCGCATGTCGGGGGGCATGTCGTCGATCGCCTCCCGGTAGCAGCTGAGGGGATAGGCGCCGTCGACTCGGCCGTTGTCCGACCAGTCCTGGACGACAGCTTTTTCGCAGACCGCCCCCGCGGCGTGGGCACTCGCCGGCCCCGTGGGCACGCGGACCGGCCCGGCAAGGCTCCCGACGAGCAGCACGGCAAGAGCCGCCGCGGCAACCGCGGCAGCCACGGCACGAGGTCTTGCGTAGGCGCGGGGGATACTCGAGTGCTACCCCGCTTGCAGCATTGAAAACATCAGGCGCAGGCGGTTGACCGCGCGGCCGGGCGGCGGCAATCATCCCGGCATGTCTCAGGATCTCGGCGCAGTCTTCGACGACCACGTCCGGGCCGAGTTCGTCGACCGCGACCTCGCCGCCACGATGGCGACGATGGTCGACGAGCCCTACGTCAACCACGTCCCCGTGATGACAGGCGGCGTCGGGCACGACGAGGTCGCTCGGTTCTACGGCACGTACTTCATCGGTCGATGGCCCGCCGACATCGAGGTGATCCCCGTGTCTCGAGACGGCGGGTGACGAGCAGGTCGTCGACGAGCTCGTGCTTCGCTTCACCCACGACATCGAGATGCCCGCGCTGCTGCCGGGCGTTCCTCCGACGGGCCGTCGTGTCGAGCTCGCGTTCGCCGTCGTCGTCGGCTTCCGCGACGGGAAGATCACGCACGAGCACATCTACTGGGACCAGGCCTCGCTGCTCGTCCAGGTCGGGCTGCTCGACCCGGAGACGCTGCCCGTCCTCGGCGCCGAGCACGCGCGCAAGATCCTCGATCCGTCGCTGCCCGCCAACGCGCTGATCGAGCGCGCAGGGAAGAACGCAGACGCGGGCCGCGTTTGATAGACACAGCAGGTTCGGACAGTTCAGGTGGGAAAGGGGAGTACACGATGGCACTGACGATCGGTGACACGGCACCGGATTTCGAGGCGGAGACCACCGAGGGGCGCATTCGCTTCCACGACTGGATCGGAGACTCGTGGGCGGTGCTGTTCTCGCACCCGAAGGACTTCACCCCGGTCTGCACGACCGAGCTCGGCTACATGGCGAAGATCAAGCCCGAGTTCGACCAGCGGGGCGTCAAGATCATCGGCCTGTCGGTCGACACGACCAGCGACCACGAGGGCTGGGCCCGCGACATCGAGGAGACGCAGGGCCACGCACCCAACTACCCGATCATCGGCGACGCCGACTTCAACGTCGCCAAGCAGTACGGGATGCTGCCGGCGCGGACGTGTCGGGTGATCCGAAGGACCGCACCGCGGCCGACAACCAGACCGTCCGCAACGTGTTCGTGATCGGCCCGGACAAGAAGATCAAGCTCGTCCTCGTCTACCCGATGACGACGGGCCGCAACTTCGACGAGGTGCTGCGGGTGATCGACTCGCTCCAGCTGACGGCGAAGCACCGGGTGTCGACGCCGGTGAACTGGAAGCAGGGCGAGGACGTGATCATCGCCGGCTCGGTCTCCAACGACGAGGCGCAGGAGATCTGGCCGGACGGCTGGAAGGAGCCGAAGCCCTACATCCGGATCGTGCCGCAGCCGCAGTAACCGCTGCGGCGCAACTCCGGCGCGGCTACCCGGCTGGCGCCCCGCCGACTGGTCTCAACGTTCTGCGCTAGCGGCGATAATCACCAGCGTGATCGTCGACTGCGCGGTGTACGAGGCTGGACGCCGCCGCGTCGGCAGCCTGCTGCTCGAGGATGCGGTCGAGGCCTCTCGCCGCGAGGACGCCTTCGTCTGGATCGGCCTCCACGAGCCGACCGCGGACGAGTTCGATTCGGTGCGGCGCGAGTTCGATCTCCACGAGCTCGCGGTCGAGGACGCGATCAAAGCGCATCAGCGGCCGAAGCTCGAAGCCTATGGGGAGTCGCTCTTCCTCGTCTTGAAGACAGCGCGCTATCTGGAAGCCGAGGAAACCGTCGAGTTCGGCGAGATCCTCGTCTTCATCGGCGAGGGCTTCATCATCACCGTACGCCACGGAGAGACCGCTCTCCACGACGTCCGCCTGCGCACGGAGCAGAGTCCCGATCTCCTGCGCTGCGGGCCCGGAGCGGCGCTCTACGCGATCGTCGATCGGATCGTCGACGACTACGTCCCGGTGATCGCCGGCCTGGATCGCGACATCCGCGAGATCGAGGGCGAGGTGTTCTCGCACTCACGCAGCAATCCGGCGGAACGCATCTACAAGCTCAAGCGGGAGGTGCTCGAGCTGCACGACGCCGTCGCTCCGCTCGCCGATCCGGTCGACCGGCTCGCACGCGGGCACCACGAGCTCGTCCACGAGGACGTCCGCGCGTACTTCCGTGACGTGCACGACCACGTGCTACGGGTCGTCGCCGAGGTCGAGAGCTTTCGTGATCTGCTCACGAGCGTGCTGACAGCGAACCTGACGCAGGTGAGCGTGCGCCAGAACGAGGATGTGCGGAGGATCTCGGCCTGGGCCGCGATTATCGCCGTCCCGACGATGATCGCGGGCATCTACGGAATGAACTTCACCCATATGCCCGAGCTCGACTCGAGGTTCGGCTACCCGATCGTGCTCGGCGTGATCTTGGTCGCGTGCGTGTCGCTGTACGCGTACTTCCGCCGCATCGGCTGGCTGTAGCGATATCGGGCGGTGCAGACCCTGCTCGGCAGTGCTGGCACGGGCACGTGCCGCAGCCGAACTGAATCTAGACGGGTGCGAGGCCGCGCGCTCTCCGGCTGGAGGCGGTTTGGCGGCGCTCGGCGGAGAGCTCGACCTTGCGGAGGCGCACGCTCGCGGGCGTGACCTCGACGCATTCGTCCTCGAGGATGAACTCGAGCGCCTGGTCGAGCGACAGCTGTCGCGGCGGGATCAGCCGGACGAGCTCGTCGGAGGTGGACGAGCGCATGTTGGTCAGCTTCTTCTCCTTCGTCGGATTCACGTCCAGATCTTCCCTGCGCGCGTTCTCGCCGACGATCATGCCTTCGTAGACCTCGACGCCCGGCCCGACGAAGAGCGAGCCGCGTTCCTGGAGGTTGAGCAGCGCGAAGGCCGTCGTTCGACCGCGTCGGTCGGCGACGAGGCCGCCGGTTGGACGCGTGCGAAGCTCGCCGAACCACGGCTCGAACGCCTCGAAGACGTGATGCAGGATCCCGGTGCCACGCGTCTCCGTCAGAAACTCCGTCCGGAACCCGATCAGGCCGCGCGCGGGGACGATCACGTCCATCCGAACCCACCCCGTGCCGTGGTTGACGAGTGCGGCGGTGCGCCCCTTCCGGAGCGCGAAGAGCTGCGTGACGACACCGAGGTAGTCCTCGGGCACGTCGATCGAGACCCGCTCGACCGGCTCGTGGAGCGTTCCATCGACAAGCCGGGTCACAACCTGCGGCTTGCCCACCGTCAGCTCGAACCCCTCGCGGCGCATCTGCTCGACGAGGATCGCCAGTTGGAGCTCTCCGCGACCCTGTACCTCCCAGGTGTCGGGCCGGGCGGTGGCCAGGACGCGCAACGAAACGTTGCCTACAAGCTCGGAGCGCAACCGGCCCTCGACCATGTTCGCCGTCACCTTGCCGCCGTCCCGCCCGGCGAGTGGAGACGTATTGATGCCGATCGTGACCGAGAGCGACGGCTCGTCGACGGTGATCACCGGGAGCGGGCGAGGGTCGTCCGCATCGGCCAGCGTCTCGCCGATCGTCACCTCGGGAATCCCGGCGACGGCGATGATCTCGCCGGCCCCGGCCTCCTCGGCTTCGACGCGCTCCAGCGCCTCGGTGA
Organism: uncultured Actinomycetes bacterium; assembly: GCA_963737565.1. Taxonomy (GTDB): domain Bacteria; phylum Actinomycetota; class Thermoleophilia; order Gaiellales; family Gaiellaceae; genus Gaiella. The sequence continues at coordinate 2,533 of CAVTTF010000016.1, read as the reverse complement.
CATAGAGCTCCGTCACCCTGGCCTGCTCGATCGTCCCGTTCGCCCGACACCAGGCGATCGTCTGGGCGCGGCGGATCGTTCCCTGGAGCACCCGGCAGAGTGCCAGGCGCCCGACGTAGGGTGAGGCGTCGAGGTTCGTGACGAGCGCCTGGAGCGGGTGGCCTGTCTCGTAGGTCGGAGCCGGGATGTGCTCCAGGATCAGGTCGAGCAGCGGCCCGAGGTCGTCGGCGAGCGAGTCGGGGTCCGAGTCCAGCGACGCCCGGCCAGCCCTTGCGTTGCAGTAGACGATGGGAAACTCGATCTGCGTCTCGTCCGCGTCGAGGTCGAGAAAGAGCTCGTACACCTCGTTCACGACGGCGGCGATTCGCGCGTCCGGCCGGTCGACCTTGTTGACCACGAGAATCACGGGCAGCCGGGCCTCGAGCCTCCTCGGCCCCGGGAAGGCGCTACGCGGCAAAATGCCCGCCCGATTCTGCAAAGCTGACGGATGCACTACCACCGGAATCCGTGACCTGTCTGCACAGCGGGGGCCTCCCCGTGGTTCCGCCCGGCACAGGCTTCGTCGAGAGTATCGACGCCGCCTCGCTGACAAGATCAATTTGAGAAGCAAGAGATCCCAGGAATCCAAGGCGTGGCCCCGATCGGATACGAATTCGCGCTACCGCCTCCAGAGGGCGAATAGGGGCTCCCATCCCATGATCTCGTGACCAGCATAAAACACTCCGAACTCTTGACCCACTGATATGACCTGAGTCAGTCCCTCTTCCCAAAAACCTCCGGAGGTGTCAGAAGGGATCCATCTGGTTCCCTTCTGAGGATCTGGTGTTGGACGCACCGGTCCTCCCCACGCCCTCCGGAGGTGGGTATGTCTATCAATATGGCTTCGCCATCTCCAGCCCCGGGCGGCGGCCCTTCCAGCTCGACCGGGTCCACCGATGCTCAATTGCAGATGCGCGATCCGGGTCCCGCGTCGGTGCTGCATGGCCCGGCCATGGGACTGGCAGCTGGTTCCGGATTCTCCGAAGTGTGGGTCGCTGAGGGTCACGATCCACTCGTCCGCCACATGACCTCGAACGCGGGCACGGCGAGTCGAACCCTTTGAGCCGCAGCCTGCCGCGGCTGCGGAAGACGAAGCCCTTCCCGAGGGCGAGGTCGTGCACGGCGCCCGCGACGAGGATGCTCCCGGGGTCGGCTCGCGCGCAGAGCCGGGCGGCGAGCTGGACCGTGGCGCCGAACAGGTCGTTGCGCTCGGTGACCGGCTCCCCCGCAGCCATCCCGATGCGGACGCGGACCGGGCTTCGGCCGGTCCCTCGCCTCCGCGAGTCGCTGCTGGATCTCCACGGCGCTTTCGATCGCGCCCACGACCGAGGGGAACGCGGCCATGAGCCCGTCACCCGTGTGCTTGACCTCCGATCCTCGATGACGGTCGAGCGCCCGTCGGACGATCTCGTCGTGGGCACGGAGCATCTCCATGGCGCGGGCATCGCCGAGCTGCTGGGTCAGGCTCGTCGACTCCACGATGTCGGTGAAGAGGATGGTCCGGAACGCGGTTTCGACGTAGGGCTCGCCGGGTGGATGCTCGACGATGCCACCCATGAAGCGCTCCACCATCGGCTCGTCGACCTCGATGATCTGGTACGCCATGAACCCGTGTGAGGCGCGGTGGACCGCCTCGAGCGCATCAGCGTCGGGCGCCTCCGCCAGGCAGAACGCGGTCTGGCGCTCCTCATCGAACCAGTAGGTGAGGAATCGGACACCGAACCGACCCTGGACCTCGAGGTCCTTGAGGTGCGCGACTGCGGCTTCCGCGGCCGTGAGGCCGGTGAACTCGTGACGGTCCATGAAGAACTGGAGCCGCGACCGGCCACCCCACAGCTCCCTGCACTCGCTGCCGTCGGCGGTCAATTGCACATGGTGGCCCTTGGCACGACCGGGGGCCGTACCCTGTGGGATTACGTCTGGACTTCCGCCCGATCTGGGAGGTCGAGTTCCCTACGCGGCCGGCAAAGGGGTCAGTCATCGTTCACTCCACCACGCAGCACGAGGACACTGGTCTTTGATCAGGGGAGAACCGACCGTTTCACAACGATTTCACCTCAGCGAAGGACACGAGAGCCCGGAACGGGTATGACCAGTACCGTAGCCCAGGACTACTCGCTCCGCCTTTGGAATGAAGCCTTACCCGGCCAGGCTGAAGGGGCACCGGCCGGGAAGTTAATACGCCTGCAAGGCAATCAGCACCAAAGGGCGTGGCGGATCAGGGCGCAACCGGGACCGCTGAATGTCCGTTCGGGTCGCACGGTCTTGTACGGCAGGCCCGGCAATGAGCCAATGTCGTACTCTCCTTACCGTTGCCCTCAAGCAAAGGGAGCGCCAGCTCCCAGCTCGTCCATGCCGTAGATCACGCCGTCGGAGTCCAGCGCCATTCCAACCTGCAAGCCGTCCTGGATCTCACCTCAAAGAAACGACTCTCGTCCGCCTTGCCTGAGCATGCGAAGGCCGAAGTTTCGCTGCCGCATCGCAACGGCCACGG
>CAVTTF010000015.1:0-166897 GCA_963737565.1 uncultured Actinomycetes bacterium | reverse complement strand
AAGGCTCGACGGGCTCGCCGAGCGCTGATTGAAGTGGTCACCGGCACGGCTCAGCTTCTCGCGCTTGTGGCGACTGCGTACGGCGTCCTGGCCGCGCTTGCCGCGCTGCTCGAAGCACACCAGATGCATGCGCGGCACGCATTCTTGTGCTGTCTCCGCCGCTTCCTTGCCGTGTATGTGGGCGGCAACTCGAGCAATTGATGGAGACTCTTGCGCCGCGATGCGGTGAACTACGGCGCATGAGCCGAACGCTGGCCGCGCCTGCCGGGCTCGATTCGCGCGTGCCTGTTCGACCTCGACGGCGCGCTCACGCAGACCGCGAGCCTGCACGCGGCGGCCTGGAAGGAGATGTTCGACGCGTTCCTTCGCAGCCGGGCCGACGCGGCCGCGCTGCGTTCGAGCCCTTCGACGCGGTCCGCGACTACCGCGAGTACATCGACGGCAAGCTCCGCTACGACGGTGTGCGCTCATTCCTCGCCTCGCGCGGGATAGAGCTGCCGGAGGGCGAGCCGAGCCTGACCTCCGAGCGCGGAGACGGTCAGCGGCCAGCGCGTGCGGGATGTGCGCGGCATGGAAAAACGCGGATAGGTGTTTGCACTCGCGAAATCCCTGGAAATTCCAGTGGAGCGTACCGGGATCGAACCGGTGACCTCCGGCTTGCAAAGCCGGCGCTCTCCCAGCTGAGCTAACGCCCCGGGGAACCCGAAGTGTAGAGGCGGCGCGCCGCCGGCTGCGCGTCGCCTGCGCCGCCTAGGGCTCGAGCGGAGGGAGCGGCGAGCGGGCCGACGAGGTCGACGTGGCGCGCGTGCGCCGCATGCGGCTGAAGCCGCCGGAGAACGTCTGCGTCGTCTCCGGGACGCTGCTGCGCTCGGATTCGAGCTTGCGCAGGCGGCGCTCGAGCTCGGCCAGCTCGTGTCCGCCCCAATCCTCCCGGCTGGCCCCGACCTCGCGCTCGAGCTCGGCGACGAGACGCTCGCGGGCGGTGAGGGCCTCGCTGCGCCCGGCGAGCTCCTGCTGGGTGCGAAGGAAGAGCTGCTCGGCCTCGCGGAGCTCCGCCAGGCGCGCCTCGATGTGGGCCAGCCGTTCCTCGTCCGGGTCCCGCGATGCCTCCGCGAACGCACGCTCGCGCGCGGCCAGCTCGCGCTCACGCCGCTCGAGCGCCGCGGCGCGCTTGCGCAAGGTCCTGCTCGGAAGCCTGCCCGACACTTGGTGGACGCAGCGGCGCCAGCCGCCCTGTCCCCGCATGGCCCAGCGCGTCCTCGAGCTCCTGCTCCCGCTGACGGACTGCTGCGACGCGCTCCGCCAGCTCGCGCTTCAGCTTCTCGAGCTCCTGCGCGCCCTCGAGCCGCTGCCGGCGGAGCGCCTCGCGCTCCTCCTCCGGCGTGCCCGGCTCGTCGCGTCCCCCTTTGCGCAGCAACGACACGCTCTCATGGTAGGCCGAGAGAGCGACAACATGCCGCTCTCCTGCCTGGTCTTCGCTCGGGAGTCAGTCGAGCGAGCTGGACGTTCAGTCGGTTATGCCGCGCGGTCGAGCCGGTCCTCGGCGCGCGCCCGGCGCACGATCTCGTCGCGCTCGCCGAAGCGCAGCCGTGCCCGTTCCGTCCGGTGGGCGACCCAGAGCTCGTCGAGACGCGCCTCGAGCTGCTTCAGCTCCTCCGCGGCGTCGGGATCGCGAGCCTCGGAAAGCCGATGCCACAGCTCCAGACGGCGCTCGCTCAGCTCGTCTATTTCAGCGTGGATTCCGTCGATCGTGCTCATGGTCCTGAAAACGTCATCCGACGCGCGCGCATTCCCTACCGCCCACGCCCGAAGAGATAGATCCCGACAACGATCGCTCCTACCCCCAGCGCGACCAGCGAAACGACCTGGAGCGCGGTCGTCACTCGTACCCGAGCTCCGCCAGGCGGTCCTCGTCGAGCCCGAAGTAGTGGCCGAGCTCGTGGAGCACCGTGATCCGGATTTCGCGCTCCAGCTCGGCAGGATCGCCGCCGAACTCGTCCTCGAGCGGCAGGCGATAGACGACGATGCGGTCGGGGAGCGCGCCGGCCTCGTCGCCCCGTTCGGGCAGCGGCGTGCCCTCGTAGAGGCCGAAGAGGTCGGGATCGTCGGGATTCTCGTCGGCGACGACGACCGCGATGTTGCGCAGTGCTGCCGCGAGGTCCGGCGGAAGCGTGTCGAGAGCCGCCTTGACGTGATCCTCGAAGCGCATCAGCGGATCACGAGCGCCATCACGGCCTTCTGCGTGTGCAGCCGGTTCTCGGCCTGCTCCCACGCGAGCGAGCGGGGGCCGTAGAGGACGTCGGCGGTGATCTCCTCGCCGACGTGGGCGGGAAGGCAGTGCAGGGCGACCGCGTCGGCGTCGGCGAGGGCGAGCAGGGCGCCGTCGACGCGGTAGGGCTCGAGGTCGCGGAGCCGGCGCTCCCGCTCCGCCTCCTGGCCCATGCTCGTCCAGACGTCGGTGTAGAGCGACGTGCGCGCCGCGCACCGCCTCGCGTGGGTCGGCGACGAGCTCGACCGAGCCGCCGAAGAGCCGCGGCGTCCTCCCGAGCGGCGGCGACGACCCCCTCGTCGGGCTCGTAGCCGGGCGGCGTGGACACGACCGCGTTCATGCCGAGGCGGCCGGCGAGGCGCAGCAGTGAGTGGCAGACGTTGTTCCCGTCGCCGAGGTACGCGAGCCGGACGCCCTCGAGGCGGCCGAAACGCTCCCTAATCGTCATCGCGTCGGCCAGTGCCTGCAGCGGGTGGGCCCAGTCGGTCAGCCCGTTGATCACGGGCACCGATGCGTGCCGCGCGAACTCGTCCACCTCCGCCTGCTCGAACGTGCGGATCATGATCGCGCTGAGGAAGCGGGAGAGGACGAGGGCCGTGTCGCGGTAGCTCTCGCCGCGCGCGAGCTGCAGGTCGGCGGCCGGCAGGTAGAGCGCCATCCCGCCGAGCTCGGCGATCCCCACCTCGAAGCCGACGCGCGTCCGCGTCGACGGCTTGTGGAAGATCAGGCCGATCGTTCGCCCGGGCAGGATCCGCAGCTCCTTGCGGCGCGCCCGCTCGAGCTTGAGCTCGTCGGCGAGGTCGAGCGTCGCCTGGAGCTCCTCGCGCGTCCAGTCGCCGACGCGCGTGTAGCTGCGCCCCTTGAGCAGCTCGGGAATCCCCGCCATCGCTCGATCCTAGTCGCGTGTTGCCGCGATAGAGTGCGGCCCATGTCCCGGTTCTCCGCCGCGCTGAACGAGCAGATCGCCCACGAGTTCGCCGCCTCGCAGCAGTACGTGGCGATCGCCGTCCACTACGACGCGCAGACGCTGCCCCAGCTCGCCGCCCACTTCTACCGCCAGGCGGTCGAGGAGCGGAACCACGCGATGATCATGGTGCAGTACCTGCTCGATGCCGACGAGGCGGTGACGATCCCGGGTGTCGCCGCGCCGCAGACCGAGTTTGCCGACCTCGTCGCGCCGGTCACGCTCGCGCTCGACCAGGAGAAGCGGGTCACGGAGCAGATCGCGGAGCTCGTCAAGCTCGCGCGCGAGGACGGCGTTCTCGTCGGCGAGCAGTTCCTGCACTGGTTCCTCCAGGAGCAGCGTGAGGAAGTCTCGTCGATGTCGGCGCTACTCGCCGTGATGGAGCGCTCCCGCGAGAACGTGATGCTCGTGGAGGAGTACCTCGCACGGGAGTCGGGCGGGGAGAACCCGCTCGAGCAGGGCGCGCCGCCGGCCGCCGGCGGCGCTCTGTAGGCACCTGGTGTTCGAGCTGTCGCTGCAGACGGAGCGGCACAGCCAGCTCGTCGACATCACCGGCCTCGTCAGCGATGCCGTCGCCGGCGCGCGCGGGGCAGCGGTGCTCGTCTTCGTGCCGCATACGACCGCCGGGGTGACGATCAACGAGCACGCGGACCCGGCCGTGGCGCGGGACTTCGAGGCGGCGCTCCGAGCGGATCGTCGGCGACGACTGGGGCTGGCAGCACGTCGAGGAGGGGGAGGAGAACGCCCCGACGCACATACGCGCCTCGCTGATGGGGCCGAGCGTCGTCGTCCCGCTGCGCGACGACGGCTCGCTCGCGCTCGGTACCTGGCAGGGGATCTTCTTCTGCGAGTTCGACGGGCCGCGCCGCCGCTCGGTCTACGTCAGCGTCCTGGCCTAAGAACTCGTTCAAGAACGGCCGCGGGACGTTGGTCCCGCGGCCGCTCGACCGGATCAGCCGGAGTTCGTGAGGTTGCCGACCTTGATCGCGGCGATCTTGATGAAGTTCGCCTGCTGCGTCCCAGTGGCAGAGCACTGGAAGTCTGCGCTGCCCGCCGCCGCGTACTCGTGGACGACGAGGTTCGAGAGCGCGAAGGGGGCGGTGGGTGCCACATAGGTCTGAGACTGGTCGGAGTCTGTTCCGGCCACGAGCCGGCACGTCACAACACCGTCGACAGTCGACGTGAAGTACGCCTTGGCCCAGAGCACGTACTTGCCCGCCTGACCGATGCTGAGGTTCGCGAGCGTCGTCAGTGCCGCAGGCACGGCAACCGGCCCGTTGAGGAAGCGGGCGAAGGCGTCGCTCGGCCCAGCCGGCCCGGCCGCGCCGGCCGCCCCTGTAGCTCCCGTGGCCCCGGGGGGTCCGACAGGCCCGCGCGGGCCGGCAGGCAGCTGGCCCGACCGGAAGTCGGCCCTCAAGAGCGACCCGTTCCTGACCTTCGCGGATACAACCGCGTTGTTCCTAGCTGCGCAGTGCCGACGCTGTTCGGTGCGAGGGCGACGGTGGCGGCGACACCGGTTCCGCCGAGCGCGACGAGCAAGGCGAAGCAGGCGACGACCATCGCGGCGAGGGACGGCGAATCATGGACAACCTCCTTTTCAGGCCCTGACGGATCATGTGATCGTACGCTCCTCTCGCGGCCGCAGGACCGCCGTCCGGCGTGGCCGGCGGTACCCTGCCGGCCTGATGTCAGCTCCCGTTCGGATCGGGGAACAGGTCGAGCTTCGCGTCGACTCGCTGGCGTTCGGCGGCAACGGCGTCGCCCGCCTCAACGGCTTCGTCGTCTTCGTCCGGCGCGGGCTGCCGGGCGACACGGTCCGTGCCCGAGTGACGAAGGTGAAGCGGGGGTTCGCCGAGGCGGTCGCCGAGGAGATCGTCGCCGGCAGCCCGCTCCGCGTCGACGCCCCGTGCGCCCACTACCCGGCCTGCGGCGGCTGCCGCTTCCAGGATCTCGCCTACGAGGAACAGGTCGCGCAGAAGGAGGCCCAGGTGCGGGATGCACTCATCCGCCTCGGTGGCTTCCGCGATCCGCCCCTGGAGCCAATCCTGCCCGCGGCATCCCGGTTCCACTACCGCAACAAGCTCGAGTACTCCTTCACGCACAGGGGCCGAAGGCGTCGAGCTCGGCTTTCACCGCGCGGGCCGGTGGGACGAGGTGCTCGACGTCGACCGCTGCTGGCTGACGACGGACGTCGGCAACGCGATCCGCAACGCGGTGAAGGCCTGGGCCCGCGAGGAGCGGCTCGAGGCCTACGACCAGGCGACGCAGACCGGCTACCTGCGCCACCTCGTCGTCCGCGAAGGGCGCAACACCGGCCAGGCCCTCGTGCAGCTCGTCACCGCCCCGGGCGAACGGTTCGACACGGGCTACTTCGTCGACGTGCTGCGGCGCTTCCCCGAGGTGCGCTCGGTGCACTGGGCGGTGAACGACACGCCGGCGGAGGTGACGAACCTGCCCACCCGCCTGCTCTGGGGTGACGAGGCGATCGAGGAGCTGCTCTGCGGCCTCCGCTTCCGGCTGCGGCCGGGGGCGTTTCTGCAGACCAACACCGAGATGGCCGAGCAGCTCTACGGGCTCGCGCGCGAGTACGCCGGTCTCACCGGCACGGAGACGGTCTACGACCTCTACTGCGGCACGGGCACGATCGGGCTCTCGCTTGCCGCCGACGCGCTGACCGTTTGGGGCGTCGAGATCTCAGAGGAGTCGGTCGCGTGCGCGATCGAGAACGCCGAGCTGAACGGGATCGGCAACACGGCCTTCTTCGCGGGGAATGTCGGTCAGTCGCTCGAGGAGCTGCAGGAGCGGGCCGGCCCGCCCGACGTCGTCGTCGTCGATCCGCCGCGGGCGGGGCTCGCGGGCAAGGCGCTCCGGCGGACCGGCGGCCTGCAGGCGGCGCGGATCGTGTACGTCTCCTGCAACCCGACGACGCTCGCCTCCGACCTGCAGACGCTGCGCGACGAGTTCGGCTACCAGCTGCGCCGCGTCCGCCCGGTCGACATGTTCCCGCACACACCGCACGTCGAGAGCGTGTCCCTGCTCGAGCTGGCGTAGGATCGCGCCAGCAGGACGACCGAAGGGGGAACGATGAGACAGCGAGGGCGTGCGGCTGGCGCTCGGCGCGGCCTGCTGGCGGCGCTGGCGCTGGCAGCGGCGCGGCTGCGGCGGTGACGACGAGTCGAGCGGCGCCGCGAGACGACCGTGGCGGCGCGAGACGACCGAGCCCGACGACAACGGAGGCGGAGACCACGGAGACGACGACCGAGGAGACGGCGGACAGCCGAGCGAGCCATCTCGGACAAGGACTGCGAGGAGCTCGCGACCGTCGGCGCGAAGTTCTCCGAGACGTTCGCGGTCGCGCGCCGCCGGTCAGGACGCGGACTACGAGGCGACCACGGAGTTCTTCGAGGAGCTCGTCGCGGATGTGCCCGGACGAGATCAAGGACGACCTGGCGACCATCGCGAGGGCATGGGCCGAGATCACCGTCGCCGCTCGAGAAGACTCGACCTGACGAGGGGCCCGAGTCCGTCGGCGGACTTCGCGAAGCTGCAGGCGCTGAGCCTCGAAGTTCGACACGCCGGAGCTGCAGCAGGCGAGGACGAACCTCGCAGGACTGGGTGGAGGAGGACTGCCGCACGGACACGACGACGCCGCCGTGATTCGGGGTCAGACCCCTGGGGTCTGCCCCCGAACGCGGCTCGTCCGCAATTCGCCGCCAGAGCCGGTCGGCATTCGGGAGCAGGAAGCCGAAGCAGACGGCGGGCAGCGCGGGCAGGCCGCGCACGTCGAAGACCACCGTTCCGATCAGCGTCAGCGCCAGCAGTCCGGTCATCGCCAGCCAGGTCCAGCCGGGGCGGAGGCCGAACCGCACTGCGGTACCGAGGAAGAGCGCGAAGAAGAGGACGTCGGGCGGGCCGAGGTTCGCCGACGCCTCCTCGCCGGGCACCCGGAAGGCGACCGAGATCCGCTCGAAGATTCCGGGCTGTTGCTCGACCACGTACTCGGTCGGGCCGCGCCAGACGGACACCGCGTCGACTGCGGGGATGATCAGCGCGACGACGACGACGAGGACGAGCGCTTCGAACAGCTGGAGGAACCAGAAGCCGAAGAGGACGAGCGTCGACGAGCTTCGCCACGTTGAAGAGCGCACCCAGGCCGGCGAAGTAGAAGAGGGCTGCAAGTGCGGTGAGCGCCAGCGCGGCGGGTAGAAGCCAACGCGCCTCGCGCAGCGGCAGCAGCAGCCAGGCGACGCCGAACGCCGCCGGCAGCACGACGAGCGACACGAAGGCGACGTCCCACCGCTCCGAGAGCTCGGGCAGGTGGCCGGCGAGCGCGTCGTAGAGGCCGAGGGCGACGAGCAGGCCGGCGAGCGCGGCCCACCGGCGCCGGCTCAATAGGGAGGCTGCTCCGCCCACCAAGGGCCGAGCGCCTTGAAGGCGTTCCAGTACCGCGTCTTCGCCGACTGCTCGTCGAGCGACTGGTCGATGTCCGGAGTGACGAGGGCGTCGATCGTGGCCGTGAAGCGCTGGATCCCGGCGGCGGCCGGGTCGATCGCGTCGGCGAGCGGGAAGCGCAGGTCGTTGACGAACCCGACTGCGCTCTCGCCCATCGTCACGAGTAGCTTCGGCTGGACGATGTGCAGCTCGCGGAGGAGCCAGCCGGCCGACTCGGCGGGCTCTTCCGTTCCGAACTTGAGGCAGTTCGTGCCGTAGACGGCGAGGGGGTCGACGCCGAGGCGCTGCAGCGACTTGAGCAAGGCCTGTCCCGAGCGGCCGAAGAAGGCGACGCCCTCCTGGATCTCCGTCGGCTGCGGCGTCCACTTGAGCAGAAAGACGTCGGCGAGCGGATGTCCCGACCCCAGCACGGGTACGTGAAGCGCGTCCCCGCGGGCCGCGAGCTCGTCACCGAGGTCGTTGATCTCGGCGATCGCTTTCTGCAGGTAACGCTCGTGGATCTCGTCGGTGGACACGGCCGGCACGCTGCCTCCACTTCTCCTCTAGCGGACCTTCTCCTTGACCTGTGCTACCCACTTGAGCGACTGGAGATAGGCGAGCGACCTCGGCCGGCGCAGTACCTCGGCGGTGCGCAGCGAGAGCAGAAACTCCTCCGGGCCGTCGAAGCGGCGCAGCCGCAGCGCGCCCGTGCCGACCCCCTGGAGCACATGGGCATCCGACCCGGCACCCGCGAGGAGGCCGTACTTGCGGGCGAAGCGCAGCGCCTCGTCGTTGTACGCCTCGAAGAGGAGGCGGGCGTTGTACACCTCGAAGACGTCGATCTCGGGGAGGTGCCGGTGCAGCGTGGCGGGATCCGGGATCGAGTGCATGCGGTCGAACGGATGCGGGACGTAGACGATGCCTTCCTGCTCACGAATCGCCGCGACGGTGTCGGTGAAGGACATGCCGCGGGGGATCTCCTCGTCGAGGAAGAGCCCGATCACCTCGCCCTGGCCGTCGGTCTTCACTTCCTCGCCCGGGATCACGATCAGGTCGCCTCCCTCCGCCAGGCGCGCCGCCTCGAGCGCCCCGCCGAAGACGTTGTGGTCCGTGACGGCGATCGCGCCCAGCCCCTCGGCCTCGGCGTACTCGAGCAGCTCCGCGACCGGGATCGAGCAGTCGTGCGACCAGCTCGTGTGCATGTGCAAGTCGGCGACGATCCACTCGCGGCCTGCCAGCGGATCCGAGCCCGCGCCGGCGCACTCGGCGGCGCCCGGTCAGGCCTTGGTAGACGCTCTCGAGCTCGGCGGCGAGCCGGTCGAAGCTCTGTGCCTCGGCCGCCGCACGGGCCTTTGCTCCCTCGCGCTCGCGCAGTTCCTCGTCCTCGACGAGGCGGGCCAGGGCGGCGGCCGCGAGCTCGGGTTGCCGCTCCACGCCGGCCGGCTCGGCGAGCGCGCAGCCGGCGGCCATTGCGTCGAGCCGAAAGCGCGCGCTGCCGCCCGGCGCGGGGATGACGACCGCGACGTCGGCGAGCAGCGCTGCGCGCGCCTCCGCCTTCACGGCGGAGCGGACGTGAACGCGTCCGCGGACCGCGCGCGGGATCGGCGGCCGCGCCGTGAGCGGCCGCGTGTGCAGGAGCAACGCCTCCCAGCCGGGGAGCTCGCGCAGTTCCCGCAGGACGGCCCGGACGATGGGACGCCCGGCGCCGTCGGCCTCGACGGCGACGACGCGGCGCTTCTCGCCCGGTACGACCCGCTCGGCAGCGACGCCCGGCGAGATCACGCGGTAGTCGCCCGGGAACCTGCGCGCTGCCGCCTCGGCCGCGTCCTCCGAGGTGGCGAGCAGTGCGTCGACGCGGGCGAGCAGCCGCTCGCGGCGCCCGCGCCTCGCGGGCCCGAGCACCCGCTCCGGGGAGAGGAACGTGGCGGCGGTCAGCGTGCGCGCGTCGACGAGCGCGAGGTAGGACAGGCTCGGCAGCCCCGGCTCGATCCCGTGGACGACGTCGAAGGTGCCCTCCCGAATCGCGTGCGCAAGGTTCGCCCGGACGCCGACCGGCAGGCCGACTCTGCTGCGCCGCGTCACCCGCACTGCGGGCGCGAGCGCGATCACGTCGCCGTCGAGCCGGCCGCGGGCGAGGGCGCGACGCCCGGCCAGGAGGTCGGTCGCGCGCCCGGACGGCGCCAGCACGGTGACCTGGTGGCCGCGCGCGCGCAGGGAGGCGGCCAGCCCCTGGACGTGCTCGTTCGCCTCGTGCGGCTGCGACCACGAGAACGGCGTCACCAGGCAGATGCGCAGGCCCATTGGGCGAGTGTATGGACTACAGATCGAGCGTCATCTCGAACTGGCGGACGCCGACACGCCCGCCGAGGCGGGCGAGGGCCCGCGCGCACGGCTCGTCGGGAGGCAGGTTCAGCACGACCAGTACCTCACCCTGGGCGCGGAGCGCCGCCACGAGCGCTGTTGCCGCATCGTCGTCGAGTGCCGCCGCCTGAAGCAGGAACACGCGCCCGTCATTGGCGCGGTAGACGGCCGCGCCGCCGTCGACGGCCACAGCCTGCAGCCCGTCGAGCCGCTCGAGGGTCCCGTCGCCGCGCTGCCACGGCTCCTCCGCGGGCCGGTGAGTGCGCACGAATGCGTGAGCCTCCTCGACCGGCACGGCCCGTCCGTCAGCGGTCGGCGTCTCCGCATCGAGCGTCCAGACCTCGAGGTCGCGGACGCGCTGAAAGCCGAGCTTCTCGTAGAGCAGGCGCGCAGCGTCGTTCGGCTCGAGCACCTCGAGCCGAACGCGGCGGATACGGCGGGCCTGCGCCTCGTCGAGGACGGCCTGCATCAGGGCCTCGCCGATCCCGGCCCGGCGGTGAGCGGTGGCGACGCCCATTCCTCCGATCCAGCCCTCGTCTCCCCGGATCCCGAGCATGCAGAGACCGACCGGCTCGCCGCCGACGCGGGCGATCCGGCCGGCCTCGAGGTCGAGGTGGTTCGTCTCCACCAGCCGTTTCACGCTGTCGACGTCGAAGTGGACCGCGACCGCGTACCCCTCGTACGCAGCCGTGAACAGCGCCGCGAGCTGCTCGAGCGAGAGGGTGCTCGCCGGCTCGAGCACGATTTCGGACGGCGCGGTCACCCCGCGGACGCTACCCGTCGGCGCGTCGTCGGAGCAGCAGCCGCTCGCCGGGCTGGAGGCGAGGTTCGATCGCCTGCGCGTCCGCAGCTCGGGTCGCCACGAGCTCGACGTCGCCCTCGCTCGCCAGGACGCGCTCAGCGCCGGGGGCCGGGGGAGCCGACAGGAGCCGCCCGAGCACGGGGACGAGGAACCAGGCCAGGACTCCGAGGATCCAGAGTGTCGCGATCGCCTTGAGGGTGCCGTCGCCGTGCTCATCGGCCCAGATGGCGGCGATCGACCACGCCGCCGCCAGCGCTATGAGCGCGGACGCACCTGCGGCTACCCGCACAACCCGCGGCAGGCGGGCGAGCAGGAACGCCGTCGTCGCGAGCAGGGTCGCGACAAGCACCAGCACGGCGCTCCACAGCGAGCGCCAGAGGTTGTCACTCTCTCCGTCACCCTCGAACGCCCAGACGGTCCGGAGGATGACCGCGAGCGCGACGGGCGAGACGACCACCGCCGCCCAGCCGACGGGCCCGAGCGCGACCGCTCTCTTTGAGTGCCAGGCCGGAGAGGAGACAGCCCCCGGCCAGCAGCGCGCTGCCGAGCGAGGCGAGAATCCGGCCGTCGGTCTCGGTCACCTCGCCGCGGACGACCGCGGCAATCGCGACCAGAGCGGCGACGCCGAGAAGCGCCGCCGCTCCGATCCAGAAAAGCCGGGCGAGTGGCGCCCGTCTCATCCCTACGCCTTCGCGGCTGCCTTCGCCGGCTTGAGCGCGTTCTGGGCGATGAAGCGCTCGACCAGCTCGCGCGACTCGTCGTCGCGGATCTGCTTCGGCGGCGACTTCATCAGGTACGAGCTCGGCGCCTCGAGCGCGCCCGCGACACCGTTGTTCAGTGCCAGCTTGGCGAGCCGGACAGCGTCGATCACGATCCCGGCCGAGTTGGGCGAGTCCCAGACCTCGAGCTTGAGCTCGACGTTGAGCGGCACGTCACCGAACGACGAGCCCTCCATCCGGATGTACGCCCACTTGCGGTCGCTCAGCCACGGCACGTAGTCGGAAGGGCCGACGTGGACGTTGCCCTCGCCGATCTCGTAGTCGAGCATCGACGTGACCGCGTTCGTCTTCGAGATCTTCTTCGACTCCAGGCGCTCCCGCTCGAGCATGTTGCGGAAGTCGGAGTTGCCGCCGACGTTCAGCTGCATGGTGCGGTCGAGGTGCACGCCGCGGTCCTGGAAGAGGGTGGTCAGGATGCGGTGGGTGATCGTGGCGCCGACCTGGGACTTGATGTCGTCGCCGATGATCGGCACGCCTGCCTGCTCGAAGCGCTTCTGCCAGTACGCCTCGCGCGCGATGAAGACGGGCATGCAGTTCACCATCGCCACGCCGGCCTCGAGGATCTGCTCCGTGTACCACTTCGTCGCGGCTTCGGAGCCGACGGGCAGGTAGTTGACGACGACGTCCGCGCCGGTCTCCTTGAGGATGCCGACGACGTCGTCGGTCTCGCCAGGCGCCTTCTCGACGACCTGCGAGAGGTACTTGCCGATGCCGTCGTGCGTCATGCCGCGCGAGACCTTGATCCCCGTCTTCGGCACGTCGGCGAACTTGATCGTGTCGTTCGGGTGCGCCCAGATCGCATCGGCGAGGTCGACCCCGACCTTGCCCTTGACGACGTCGAACGCGGCCACGAACTCGATGTCCGAGATGTGGTAGCCGCCGAGGTCGACGTGCATCAGGCCGGGGACGGAGCCCTCCGGGGACGCGTCCTTGTAGTACTCGACTCCCTGCAGGAGCGAGTTGGCGCAGTTGCCCACGCCGACGAGAGCGACGCGCACCTTGTCCTTGCGCGCGCGACCGTTCCTCGAGCCGTTCGTCGAAGCCATGACTTCCTTTCGATTGTTCACTGCCGGGACGCCGAGCTCGTCTGCGAGCGCGGCGAGGATGATGTCGTTCACGTTGGCGCCCGAGCGGGCAGCCAGCGAGTGGATCTCGTCTTTCAGTTCCCGCGGCACGCGGAGGAGGACGACGGGGCTGGCGCCTGCGAGCACCTGCCGCCGCCGGCCGCTCGGCTCGTAGGGCACGCCCAAGCGCTCGGCGAGAATGCCGGCCGCGACGTCGTTGACGTTGGAGCCGCGGCGGGCGGCTTCGCGGACGAGCGCGCTTTTCAGATGGGCGGGCATCCTGACCAGGATGCCGGTGCGGGGAGAAGTGCTAGCAGCCAAACTGCTAGCACTATAGCGACCAACGCGATGTCAGGCGGCGCACAAGCCCCGCGGGGCCGCCGATGACGATCCCGCGGGGCGCACGTGTGTCCGGCCCACGAGGGGCGGACTAGCCGCGCGGCGTGAGCCGGTAGTAGCCTGTCGTCGTGCCCGGGATGAGCGTCCAGCCCGCGGGCGGCGACTGCCCCGAGGGCACGGCGAGGAGGTGGATGATGCTGTCCTCGTTCTGGCACATTCCCGCAGCCGACTTGCTGCCGTTCTGGCCGTTCGGAAGGAGCACCTTGTCGGTCGCGTCCGCGCAGTAGGCCCACAGTGACGGGTCCGCGATGTAGGCGGCCGCGTTGCCCCCGGTGAAGATGTCCGGGAAGATGGCGACGCCACGGTGCGTGAGGCCGCTCGCGTCCGTGTACGGCGGTGAGGTGCCGTCGTGGACGTGCCAGCCGTTCCACGAGCCGCGGTCCGCGCTCGCCGCGGTCGCGAGCGCAAACGCCGCGAGGAGCCCCGCTGCGATGGTGGCTGGGATCGTGCGGGTCATCGTTCCTCCTTTGTCGAGGGGTGGGTCGACGGCGGCTGCTCGCAGCGGTCGTCCCTCCTTTCTTGCATGTCTGAGACAGCCTCGACGAAGCGGTGTGCCTGGATCCCGGCCCGTTCGCTGGCGTCGTGGACTGCTTCGACCGATTCCGCTTCGAACAGGTGGAAGCAGGTCTCGTCGCCGGGGACGAACACGGGGTGGAGGTAGCGCACCGGCGTCCCCTCGCGGGAGAGATCCTCTGCCGCGCGCCGGGCACGTTCGGCCGTGCCCGAGACGTCGGTTCCGGCCGGCGCGTACGCCTCGACGAGGTAGCTCATCACGTCGTCGAAACTACGAGCGTGGTGGCCTCGTCGAAAGTCGGCGAATGCCTACACTTTGCTCGGCTCGGAGCCGCGGGAAAGGCGGTGTGCGAGCTCGGTGCGCGAGTGGACGCCGAGCTTGGCGTAGATCCGTGACAGCTGCGTTCCGACCGTCTTGGGGGTGACCGAGAGAGCGGCGGCGACCTCCTTGTTGGAATGCCCTTCGGCGACGAGCTCGGCGATGCGACGCTCGGTCGGAGTCAGCTCCCCTCGGCTTGGCGCGCGGCCGCCGATCCGGGCGAGCTCGGCCTGGGCTCGTTCCGTCCAAAGGCGGGCGCCGAGCTCCTCGAAGACGGCGAGGGCGGCGGTCAACGTCTGCCGGGCGTGGCGGCGGCGCTTCGCACGACGCTGCGTCACCCCCAGTGCGAGCAAAGTGCGCGCGCGCTCGAATGGGGTCGGAACGCGCTCGTGCTCGGCGAGCGCAGTCTCCAGCGCCGAGAGGGCGAGTGGGAGCTCACCCCGAGCGGCGTGGAGCAAACCTCGGCAGCGAGCCGACGCAGCGAGCGCGGAGGGGCGGTCGAGCCGTCGCGCCCGCCGCTCGAGGCGGACGAGAAGCCTCTCCGCCTCGTCGAGCCGGCCGAGCACGATCAGCGCCTCGATCTCGTCGGGGACGAAGCGGACTGCTCCCGGCTCCCGGATGCCGGCGGCCTCCATCCTCTCGACCAGCGGCCCGAGGTGGCGATCGGCCTCGGCCGCGTTCCCGAGCGACAGCTCGAGGAACCCGAGCGTGGAGACGCCTGAGCATCGCCCCGAACATCGCGCCCGTCTCCTCCGCGAGGCGGAGTCCCTCCGCCGCCGCTTCGCGGGCTTCCCGCACCCGCCCGAGATGGGCGAAAACGAGTCCCCGTGTCGCCGCCAGGACTGCCTGCTGCGCGGGCTGGCCGGTGTGGACTGCTGCCTCGTGCCCCGCGCCGGCGTCGCGTAACGCACGCTTCCAGTCGCCGAGGAGCCAGTCTGCATGCGTCCTCCAGCGGAGGAGCAACGGCAGCGAGCTCTCGTCTCCGAGCTCGGCCGCGCGCGCACGGCCGGCGTCGAGACTCCTGCGAGCGCCGTCGAGATCGTCCGTCCACGAGAGGAGCACGCCGAGCATGAACTGCGGCCCCCCGAGGCCGCGCAGGAAGTACGCGTCTCCGTGGGTGTGCTCGATTGCCTGTCTGTCGAGCTCGGCCGCCCTCCTTGCGTGCGTCGAGTGCCCCGGCGCGTCCGAGCAGGCCCTCGATCAGAGCCTGGCGTGCCAGGAACTCGACGTGCATTGCCGTGTCGCCGCGCCTCTCAGCCCGCTCCGCCGCTGCCTGAGCATGGCGCGCGGCCGACGGCAGGTCGACCAGCATGCGCATCAGCGCGATGGCGAGGCCGGCCTCGGCCTCGAGGCTCGCATCCGAGTCGTCCTCCCCCTCGCGGAGCGCTTCCCGGTAGAGCGCGACCGCGCCGGGGAGATCGGCCTCGAACGCGTACACACGGGCGAGGCGGGTCCGCGCCTCGGCACGCTGGGGCCCGGCGACGCGGCGGGCAACGCGGCTTCGAGCAAGCGGCGCGCGCGGGCCGGCGTCGCCCGCCTCGAAGGAGTGGCCGGCGGCATCGATGCTTCGACGTACGCGCTCCTCTGCGCGGTCCGGCGGCGTCAGCTGAAGCGCCTTCTCGGCGTGCTCGGCCGCCGCTGCCGGCGCCCCGCGCGCACGTGCCAGGCGTGCGGCCTGGTCGAGCACTGCCGCCACGCCCGAATCGACTCCGTCTGACCCCGAGGCGAGATTGCGTGCCCTTTCCTCGACATCGTCCACGACCTCCGCGAGACGCCGATGGAGCGCTCGTCGCCGGAGCGGATCGGCACTCGCGTAGGAGGCGGAGGCGAGCAGTGGGTGTGTGAAGTGGATGCGGTCGCCGTCGAGGGTCGATCACGTCGGCCTCGACGGCGGGGAGGAGGGAAGCGTGGCCGGTGGCGGCGTGGACGAGAGTGATGGTGGGGTGTGCGAGTGCGGCGGCCGCGAACAAGGCCGCGCGGGTGGGAGCGGGAAGCGTTTCGATGCGCTGCTGGACGAGCTCATGGAGCGTGTCCGGGATGGCGAGGGGTGTGCCGGGCGTCGGTTCCCGCTCGTCGAGCGTGCGCCCGATCTCGAGTGCGTAGAAGGGGTTGCCGCCAGAGGTCTCGTGGACGCGCAGCAGCAGCGGTCGCGGCAACGTCCGGTCGAGCCGGTCGTACAAAAGCCGGTGCAGGGCGCCGAGGGCTAGCGGCCCGACACGCACCGACGTCAGCCCGTCGGCGAGCGGCGAGCGTTCGAGCTCGAGCGGCAGGCTGCTGCCTGCGGTCGCGCGCTGGGCGAGGAACAGTCCGATCCGCTCGTCGCGGAGCCTACGTGCGACGAACGCGAGCAGTGAGGCCGAAGCGAGGTCGAGCCATTGCACGTCGTCGACGGCGACGAGCACGGGTGCGGACCGGGCGAGGATGCGCAGTCCACCGAGCAAGGCGACGGCGATCGCCCGCTGGTCGATCGCCGGCGCGTCGTCCTCGTTCAGCAGGAGCCCGGCTTCGAGCGCTCGCCGCTGCGGCGCCGGTAGCCGGGGCAGGATCTCCTCGAGCGAGCCGTCGAGGAGATCGCCCAGAGCCGCGAACGAGAGCTTCGTCTCCGCCTCGGCGGGGCCGGCCATGAGCACGCGAAACGATCGCTCCCGTGCAGCCGCGACACCGCGGCGCCAGAGGGTGGTCTTCCCGATCCCCGCCTCCCCGCCGATCACCAGCGCGGCGGGGCCTGCCGCGACCGCATCGAGGAAGCTGCTCAGCGCAGCGAGCTCGTCCTCCCTGCCGATGACCGCACGGGTCTGCAATACTGCCCAATCCCCGCACGTATCCTCGCAAGGACGGGGACCGGAGGGAAGGACCGGTTAGCGCTGCCGGCGCCGTCGCAGCCGGGCGTGCAAGCGGTGATCTTCGCCTACGAATCCGCGCTCATCCTTCCCTAGCCTGCAGCTTCTCCGGCCAGCTCGCGCAGCTGGCGGCGGACGAACAGGATCCGCTGGCAGACCGTCACCCAGGCGAGCGCGGCGAGCGCGTAAATGGGCCACTGCAGCCAGCCCCAGGGGGCCAGGCCGAGACCGATCGAGATCAGGACGACGCGCTCGACGCGGGAGCCGAAGCCGACATCGGCGCGCAACCCGAGCGCCTCCGCCTTGGCACGCGTGTACGACACGAGAAACGAGCCGATCACCGCGGCGAACGCCGCCACGAGCGCGACCTCGTTGCCGTCGTGCATGAACGAGAGGCCGATCGCGGCGAGCATTGCCGCCTCGCCGACGCGGTCGAAGGTCGAGTCGAGGAAGGCGCCGAAGACCGTCCCCTTGCTCGCGGCGCGCGCGAGGGCGCCGTCGAGGATGTCCGCGATCGAGCCCACGACGAAGAGCGCACCGCCGAGCCAGAAGAAGAGGTACTCGTTGCGCTGCTCGAAGCCGACGAGGACCGCGCCGGCGAGGCAGAGCGTGACGCCGGCGAGCGTCAGCATGTCCGGCGTCAGCTTCGTCTTCGCCACGCCGCGCATCGAGCGCTGCAGGATCTCGCGCGCGGCGCTGGTGTACTCCTGTTTGACGCGGTCGAGCTCGGAGACGCTGGCGCCCGGCGCTGGGTCGCCGCCCGGGGCGGCGTCGGTCATGCGCGCCGGAGCAGGGGGCGGCAGACGATCAGGGCCGCGATTCCTGCGACGGCGATGCCGGCAGCAACGTCGAGCCAGTAGTGGTTGCCCGTGGACATGACCGCGAACCAGACCCACGGCGCCCACAGCAGCCAGAGCACTTTCGCGGTGCGGCTCCGGACGAGGAGCGCCATCGCCACGGCGACGATCAGCGCGTCGGTGGAGTGGAGGCTGGGCATCGCCGCGTAGGGGTTCGCCAACGCCGCGACGCTCTCGTGACTCACTGCCGAGTGCTCGGCGAGCGTGTCGGTGAAGCCGGCGTCGGGGAAGAACCGCGGCGGCGCGGTCGGCACGAGCACGTACAGCCCGAGGCCGATCAGATTGGCGACGATGAGGGTGTTGCGGAAGCGCGCGAACGCGTCGTGGCGCCAGAAGTAGACCCAGAGGAGCGTCGCCCCGACGACCGCGAACTGCGACAGCCAGTACGTCGCCGCCGTCAGGTCGATGAGCAGCGTCGACCCCTCGACGACCCGCTGCAAGGCCGGCTCGAAGAGCGTTCCGATGTTGCGCTGGAAGTCGATGATCCAGCGGCCGTTGTTGAAGGCGGCGAGGACGTCGCGGTCGGCGGCGCCACGGGCAAGCTGGTACGCGAAGTAAAACCCGATCCAGATCGCGAACTGGAGTGCGAGATGGGTCCAGCCGCGGGGGAGGCGGCGGGAGAGCGTGGCCGCGTACTCGGACATCGGCACCGCGATTCTAACCATCTGGCCGAACGGGACCAGACCGCAGTGCAGGTCGCGCGGCGTCGCCGAACCGGCTCGACGCGTGAACGTACGGCCACGACGCCGCGCGATCAGCGGCGCGAGTGCGCTTCCGACCGCTGGTAGCCTCGTCGCGGTGTCGGCGACCTCGTTTCGCTACCTCCACCATCTGGTGACGGTGCCGGTCGTCGCCAATCACGAGGTGGAGACGCGCTTCGTCCTCGATACGGGCATTGGCCTGACCCTGTTCTCGGATTCGCTCTGCCGCGCCGTGGGTTGCACGCCGAACGGCTTGACGTACACCGGGCGACGCATGTCCGGTCAGGAGGTGACCGTCCAGCTTGCGTCGGCTCGATGCCCTCTCGATGGGCCCGATCACCCGCGAACACCACGCGATCGGCGTCTTCGACATGAACGCCTTTCCCGCCGACTTCGACGGGATTGACGGGTTCCTCTCGCTCGCGTTCTTCGCCCAGACACCGTTCACCGTCGACTATCCGCGGCGTGTCGTCGTGGTGGAGAACGAAGAGTCGCTCGCGACGAGAGCTAAGAACGGGCGCGCGGTCGACGTACAGGTCGTGCGCCACGACAGCGCCGTCGACGTCTTCCTCCCGCTGACGGTCCCCGGACGAGGCCGGATCACCGTCGAGGTCGACATGGGCAGCGACTCGCTGATCCTGAATGAGGAGCTCGCGGCCGAACTGGGCGTGCGCTTTGACGATCCCGCGGTGAACAGGGTCGACGGGGAGGACGAGACCGGCCATGCGTACACGCGGTACTTCACGGCGATCCACGGGGACATCTACCCGACCGGCGCGCCGACGATCCGTCAGGCGAATCCAGCCGTGATGTTCCAGAGGGTCATCTACGACGGCCTCGTGGGCGACTCGTTCCTGCGCAACTTCGTCGTCACCTACGACCTCGACCAGGAGCGGATGATTTTTGCGTCGCCGCGCTAGCTAGGGCGCCGCCGTGCCAACGCTTCGAGGCGCCAGTGATCAGTCCATGACGAAGCTCGAACTGGACACCCCGCATGGTCAGGCGAACGCCTACCTGCATGCCGCCGCCGGGCCGAGGGCCGCGCTGGTCCTCGGTCATGGAGCCGGCGGCGGGGTGACGTCGCGCGACCTCACGGCAGTCACGGCCGTCGCGCTCTCTGAGAGTGTGAGCGTCGTGCTCGTCGAACAGCCGTACCGCGTCGCCGGGCGGCGCTCGCCCGCTCCGGCGCGCCAGCTCGACGCCGCCTGGACGGCGGTGATCGACGAGCTGCGCCCGGGCGTGCTGCGCGGGCTGCCGCTCGTCGTCGGCGGTCGGTCGTCGGGCGCGCGGGTGGCCTGCCGCACCGCCGAGGCGACCGGCGCCGTCGCTGTGCTCTGCCTCGCCTTCCCGTTACAGCCGCCGCCCCGCTCTGGGTCGGCCCCGACACCGAGCCGTCTCGCCGAGCTGGACGCACTGAGGGTGCCGACGCTGGTCGTGCAGGGTGCGCGGGACCGGTTCGGGATTCCCCCCGCGTCTGAGTCTCGTACGGTTGTGCAGGTTCCGGGCGACCACAGCCTGCGCACGGACCCGGAGGCGGTGGCCGCCGCGGTACGAGGCTGGCTGGCCGGAATTGTCGGCCATCCGGGTCGGCACGACACCGACCACGAGAGGAAGTGACATGGACTGGAAGCTCGAGCTCGTCGCGATCCCCGTCTCCGACGTGGACCGCGCGAAGACCTTCTACACCGAGCAGGCCGGCTTCAACGCCGACCACGACCACAGGGTCAGCGACGAGATCCGCTTCGTCCAGCTGACGCCTCCCGGGTCGGCCTGCTCGATCGCCCTCGGGGCCGGAATCGTGGACACGCCGCCCGGCTCGGTCCAGGGCATGCAACTGGTGGTGTCAGACATCAACGCCGCGCATGCCGAGCTCGTCGAGCGTGGTGTCGACGTCAGCGAGGTCCAGGAGTTCCCCTGGGGCTCGTTCGTCTTCTTCAAGGATCCGGACGGCAACGGCTGGGCCGTGCAGCAGCTGCCCGCTCGCGAGACGGGTTAGCCGCCGATATAGGACATCTCGACCTTCGGCAGGTCGACGGTGCGCTCGGAGCGGATCTCCGAGTACCGGTCCCGGCGACGTGCCCAGATGCGCCCGATCGCCTCGTGGAGTTCCGCGTCCGAGGCTCCGGAGCGGACGAGCGCGCGCAGGTCGTGGCCGCGTGTCGCGAAGAGGCAGGTGTAGATGCGGCCCTCGGCCGACAGCCGCGAGCGCGTGCAGTCGCCGCAGAAGGGCTGCGTCACCGAAGCGATCACGCCGATCTCGCCTGCTCCGTCCGTGTAGCGCCAGCGGCGCGCCACCTCTCCCCGGTAGGCGGGTTCCACCGGCTCGAGCGGGAACTCGGCGTCGATCGTGCGCACGATCTCCGCCGCCGGGACGACATCGTCCAGGCGCCAGCCGTTCGTGGCGCCGACGTCCATGTACTCGATGAAGCGGAGGATGTGGCCGGAGCCGCGGAAGTGGCGCGCAAGGCCGAGCACCTGGTCGTCGTTGACGCCGCGCTTGACCACGGCGTTCACCTTCACCGGAAGCCCGGCCGCGGCCGCCGCCTCGATCCCGGCGAGCACTCGCTCGACGGGAAAGTCGACGTCGTTCATCGCGCGGAAGGTCTCGTCGTCGATCGAGTCGAGACTGACCGTTACACGTCGCAGGCCGGCCTCGGCGAGCGCACGCGCCTTCTGCGGTAGGAGCGTCCCGTTCGTGGTCAGAGTCAGGTCGAGCGAGTCGATCGCCGCCAGGCGGGCGATCAGACCCTCCAGGTCGCGGCGGAGCAGCGGCTCGCCGCCGGTGAGCCGCACCTTCTCGACGCCGTGGCCGACGAAGACGCGGACGACGCGCTCGATCTCCTCGAACGTGAGCAGTTCCTTCCGGTCCATGAACCGGTAACCGCGCCCGAAGACTTCCTTCGGCATGCAGTAGACGCAGCGGAAGTTGCAGCGGTCGGTGACCGACACGCGCAGGTCGCGCAGCGGCCGGCCCATCGTGTCGAGGGTGCTCACGGTTTGAGGGTATCGCGGCGAGGGCAACACGGGATGACCCCGAGCAAAGAGGAGGCGTAACTGTGGACAAGGATCAGGTCGAAGGCAAGGTGAAGGAAGTCGAAGGGAAGCTCACCGACGACGAAAGCCGCGAGGCCGAAGGCCGCGCCCAGGGCGAGTGGGGCGAGGCGAAGGACAAGGCCGGCGATGCGTGGGAGGACGCGAAGGACAAGGTCGGCGAGGAGTACAACAAGCGCGCCGAGGACTGAGCACCGCCCGGGGACAGATACCGCGTAGCGTGTCTGTCCCCGAAGGCGCTTTCGGGGACAGACGCCTGCGGCATCTGTCCCCGGTTAGCCTGACCGGGTGCGCCCGCTCGTCGCCCTCGTCGCGGTCACCGCGATCTGGGGCGTCACCTTCGTCCAGGTCAAGGACGCGCTCGCGCTCTACCCGCTCTTCGCCTTCCTCGCCGTCCGCTTCGCGATCTCGACCGCGGTGCTGGCGCCCTTCGCCTGGCGGCCGCTGCGAGAGCTGCCCCGGCACGCTGTGCTCGCGGGCTGCGGCGTCGGCGTCCTGCTCGCGCTCGCGTACGGGCTGCAGACGGCCGGCCTCGAGCTGACGACGGTCGCCAGCACCGGCTTCATCACCGGGCTCTACGTCGTCTTCACGCCGCTCCTCGCGCTCGCTCTCTGGCGCACCCGCGTGCCGGCCGCCGCGTGGGTGGGAGTCGGCTTCTCGCTCGCCGGCCTGCTGCTCCTGAGCGGCGTCCCGGGCGGCTCGCTCGCCGGCAACGCCCTCGTGCTGGGCGCCGCGCTCGCGTCGGCAGGACAGATCGCGGCGATGGAGCGCTACGCGCCGCGCCACGACCCACGCGCGCTCACCTTCCTCCAGATGGCGGTGTGCTTCGTCGGCTTCTCCGTGATCGCCGGCGCGTCGGGGCAGCTCGAGGTTCCGCACGGCGCGACCGTCTGGGGTGCGCTGATCGTCACGGGGGTGTTCGCCGGGGCGCTCGGCTATCTCGTGGCGACGTGGGTGCAGGCGCGGACGACCGCGGCGCGCGCCGCGCTCGTCTTCACGCTGGAGGCGCCGTTCGCGGCCCTCTTCGGCGTCCTCCTTGCCGGCGAGCACCTCGGCTGGCTCGGCTGGGCGGGCTGCGCGGTGATGCTCACCGGGATCGTCCTCGCCGAGCCCGCGGCCGCAAGCGTGCTGCGCCGGCTCGTGCCGCGCCGGGCGCCCGCATAGCCGTCCGGCCGACCCGGGCTTACGATCGGCGCTGATGAACCAGCTGCCGGAGCTGCCCCGCGGGACCGTCACGTTTCTCTTCAGCGACATCGAGGGCTCGACGAGCCTTCTCCGCGAGCTCGGCCAGGAACGCTACGGGGAGGCGCTCGCGTCGTACCAGCGTCTCCTCCGGGACGCGTGCACGGAGCGCGACGGCCGTGAGGTCGACACGCAGGGGGACTCCATCTTCTTCGCCTTCGCGCACGCGAAGGACGCGGTCGAAGCCGCCGCAGCCGTGCAGCGTGCGCTCGCGGCGCACGCCTGGCCGGACGGCACGCACCTACGGGCGCGGATCGGCCTCCACACCGGCCAGGCGTCGGTCGATGGTTCCCGTTACGTCGGCCTTTCGGTGCATCGGGCCGCACGTGTGTGCGCCACCGCGGCCGGAGGCCAGGTGCTGCTTTCACAGGCGACGGCCGGCGTCCTCGAGGACGACGACCTCGGCGAGCTCCGGCTGCGCTCGCTCGGTCGTCACGCGCTCAAGGACTTCGACCGGCCGATGGAGCTGCACCAGCTCGACGTGCCCGGCCTCGCGAGCAAGTTTGCTCGGCCGAAGACGAAACCGTCGCGTCGGCCGTCTCGCCGGCTCGCGTTGGGGGGCATAGCGGCAGCTGCCGTGGTCGCGGTTGCTGCGGTCGTTCTGCTCGCGCGCGGTGGCGAGGGAAGCATCACCATCGGGCCGACGTCGGTCGGCGTGATCGACCCGAAGAACAACCGGGTCGTCGACGAGATCGACCTCGGCACCAAGGCCTCGCTGATCGCGGCCGGTGAGGGCTTCGTCTGGCTCGCTGACCCGGATACGAGCACGCTCTTCAAGATCGATCCAGAGACGAGGGAGATCGTTCGTCGTACGGCGATCGGCGCGGGCGACATCCCGACGGGGATCGCGGTCGGCGAGGGGTCGGTGTGGCTGGCAGTGATCCGCGGCACGAATCTCTCGGTGCTGGAGCTGGGGCCCGAGCTGGGGAACGTGCGGCACGAGGTTGTCCTCCAGCGCTCACGCTTCCCCATAGGCGAGGGGGCGGTACTCACCGTCGGCGACGGAGCCGTCTGGACGCTCGAACGCTCCAGCGGGCGAGTGTCGCGGATCGACCCCGAGACGACGGCCGTCTCACGGCTCGCGGAGGGATTCGACGCTCGCTCGATCGCGGTCGGGAGCGGGGGCGTGTGGCTCGGCGGGAACAGCGCCGTGACGAGGATGGATCCCTCGACCGGGGCCACGCTGGCCTCGATTCCCGTCGACGCCCTGACCAGCACCTCGACGTCGATCGCGCTCGGAGCGGGCGGCGTGTGGTTCGCCAGCAGTTCGGAAGCCAAGCTGCTGCGGATCGGAACTCGCACAAACGCGATCACGGACTCGTTCACCGTCGGCGCCGGCTCCTCGGGCGTGGCGGTCGGGCAGGACGCCGTCTGGGTTGCGAACAGCGCCGACGGCTCGGTGTCACGGATCGGAACCGACAGTGCGACTGTCGTCCTTGGCGTGCCGGTGCGCGGCGTCGTCGCAGCGTACGGCTCGATCTGGACGAGCCCGGGCGACCCCGTGCGCTAGCCGTCGACCCGCATTGGGCGTACGATCTCTTCAATGGGCGTGCGCAGGCTCCGGCTTTCGCTCGGGATGCTGGTCGTCGGCGTCGCGCTGCTCGGGGCCGCCGTGGCGGCGCCCGCCGAGAGTGCCTCGGCGAGGACCGGAGGTGTCATCCGCTGGTCGCACATCGGGGACGTCGACTCCCTCGACCCGGCGCTTGCCTACCTCGGCCAGTCGTGGGCGATCGAGAGCGCGACGTGCGCCAGGCTCTTCACCTATCCCGACCAGCCGGGGACGGCAGGCGCACGGGTGATCCCGGAGGTCGTCGATCGGTTCACGGTCTCCAGCGACGGCACGATCTACACGTTCGAGCTGAAGCGGACGTTCCGCTTCCATACCGGCGGTCGCGTGACGGCGCAGAGCTTCGCCAATGCGTTCAATCGACTGGCGAATCCCCGGATGGACTCGGTCGCAGTGGGATATCTCCATGACATCGTCGGTGCCGACGACGTGATCGCAGGCAAGGCGACGACGATCGCCGGGGTTCGCGTTCTCGCGCCCTACAGGCTGCGCATCAGGCTCACGAAGCCGCTCGGTGACTTCATCGCGCGTTTGACGATGCCGTTCTTCTGCCCGTTGCCGGCCGGCACGCCCGTGAACCCGGCCGGGATCGACAACCCCGCCGGGTCAGGGCCGTACTACGTCGCCGAGCGCATCGTCGGCCGTCAGGTCGTGCTGAGGCGAAACCGCTTCTACCGGGGCTCCCGGCCCGCGAACGCGGACGAGATCCTCTTCACCCCGATGGGCGGGGAGGCATGCAGGGTCGCTGCTGAGAAGGACGAGATCGACTACTGCCCGATCCTGCCGCCGAGTACGCATCGCGAGCTGGCGGCGAAGTACGGCATCAATCGCCCCGGCGGTCGCTTCCTCGTCAGCCCGACTCTGGCGACCTGGTACTTCGCCTTCAACCACGACCGGCCGGCGTTCAAGGGGCCCGGGCAGATCCCCCTCAAGAAGGCGATCAACCACGCGCTCGACCGGCCGGCGCTCGCGCGGGCGTTCGGCTACCTCGGCGTCAAGCGGACCGACCAGATGCTGCCGCCGGCGTCGGTCGCGACGCACACATCTATTCGCTCAAAGGTGCCGATCCGGTGACCGCACGCCGTTGGCTCTCGCGGGCGCGGCTCAAGCCGACCACGCTGGTGCTGTACGCGTGGAACATCCCGCCCGCCGTCACTGCGGCGCAGGTCTTCGCTTTCAATCTGAAGCAGATCGGGATCGACGTCGACGTGAAGTACTTCAGCCCGCTTGTAGCGGTCCAGAGGGCCGGCACGCGGGGTGAGCCGTTCGACGTCCTCTTCACGGGTTGGGCGATCGATTACGCCGATCCTGCCGGCTTCTACATGACGCTACTCACTCCGAATCTCACTCCACAGCTCAACTCGAACGTGTCGTACTTCGTCGACCCGGCTGTCACCGCGCGGCTCGACAGCGCAAACCGACAGACCGGCGACGCCCGACGTCGCGCATGGGCCGCGCTCGACGCCGACCTGATGCGCGACAACGCGCCGTGGGCGCCCTTCGCGCACGTCACCAGCCGGCTTTTCCTCTCGCAGAGTCTCGGCTGCGTGATCATCCATCCCGTCTACGGCCAGCTCAACCTCGTCGCCGCCTGCAAGAAGCAGGGGAATTAGACGAGCCAGCGGCCGTCGGCGCAGACGACCTCGCCGTCGCACTCGATCCGGCTGCCGACAGCTTCAGGTCCTTGATCAGGTCGGCATGGACCGCGCTGCGGTTCCGTCCGCCGAGGTGGGTGAAGCCGTCGCCGAGGGCGAGGTGGATCGTCCCGTCCAGCTTCTCGTCGAAGAGGACGTTGCGCAGCGGCTTGGGGATTCCGTCGTTGAGGCCGATGCCGAGCTCGCCCAGCCGGCGCGACCCCTCGTCCGTCGACAGCACGGCCTCCAGCACGTCCGCGCCCACCTCGGCCGACGCATCCACGACCACGCCGCGCTCGAAGCGCACCCGCACGCCGCCGATCTCGCCGCGCGCGGTGCGCAGCGGCAGGTCGAAGAGGATCGCGCCCTCGGCCGAGTCCTCCACCGGCGACCAGAACACCTCGCCGCCGGGAACGTTCAGGTGGCCGTCGTCGATCTCGCCGCGGCGACCCTCGAGGCTGAGCGTCAGATCGGTCTCGCGGCCGACGATGCGGACTGACGAGGCTCGGTCGAGCCGCTCCAGGACGGGCCGCATCCGCTCGGCCTCGGCGTCCCAGTCGCGCAGGCAGGCGGCGTAGAAGATCTCCTCGTACTCGTCGAGCGAGAGGCCGGCGCGCTCCGCGAACGCTTCGCACGGGTAGTCGCAGCGCACCGATGGAATCTCGCGCGCGCGGCCGCGCGCGCGGTAGGCGAGGAGCTGGGCGTTGAGCGCCCTCGACGCTGCCGCCGACGGGATGCGGCCGAGCTCCGGCGCGAGCACGAAGATCGACGCGTCGATCCGCTCGATCAGTTCCTGCTCGAGCGGCGGCAGCTCGGCCTTCAGCTCGGTCGGCGCCGCCTCGACCCAGTCGAGGTCGCCGGGCACGGGAGCGCCGAAGGAGATCCGCGGCAGCGCCCACGCGCCGCGCGTGGCCAGCAGCCGGGACAGCTCCTCGGCGAGCGGCCGGGCCTCCGTCGTCGCGACGACGAGGACCTGCCACCCGGGCTGCGCGCCGATCGAGCGGTCGACGAGGAGCTCGGCGTAGGCATGCACGCGCGGGTCGCTCACGGCGGCCATCCTCGCAGTCTCTAGGCTCGCGCCCGTGGACGCGGTCCTGCTCGCCTGTGCGTCGGCCGCGCTCTTCGGTGCGATGACGGTCGCGCTCCGGTTGGCGCTGGCGCGCGGGGCCGACGCGGAGCTCGGCGCGCTCTGGACGATCGCGCCCGCCCTCGGAGTCGCCCTCGCCTTCACCGTCGTCCGCGGCGAGTGGGAGCTGGCCGGCGTCTGGCCCTTCCTGCTCGCCGGCATGCTCGGCCCCGGGCTCTCGCAGCTCCTCTTCACCTTCGCCGTGCGCGACGCCGGGCCCTCCAGGACGTCGGTCGTCGTCGGCACCGCTCCGCTCTTCTCGGTGGCGATCGCGCTCGTCTTCCTCGATGAAACACTCGTCGCCGGCGTTCTCGCGGGCGCGCTCCTGATCGTCGGAGGTGGCCTGCTGCTCGTGAGCGAGCGCGGCCGGCCGGAACACGTTCGGCGGATCGGGCTGCTCTTCGCGCTCGCCGCCACAATCGTCTTCGCCGTCCGGGACAACTTCGTCCGCTGGCTCTCGGTCGACACGGATGTCGACCCGGCCCTCGCCGCCACGGCGACGCTGGCCGCGGGCGGCTGCGTCGTGCTCGTCTACACGCTCGGCCGGACGGCGGCAGCTCGACCTACGGCGGGCGCACGTGTTCGTGCCGGCGGGGCTTCTCTTCGGGCTTTCCTACATCTGCCTCTTCGCCGCGTACTACCGCGGCCCGGTGACCGTCGTCTCGCCGCTCGTGGCGACCGAGTCGCTCTGGGGCGTCACGCTCTCCGCCGTCGTCCTCGGACAGCGTGAGGGCGTCGGGACGCGTCTGGTCGCCGGCGCCGCGCTGGTCGTCGCCGGTGGGGTGCTGATCGGCGTGTTCCGCTAGCTACGCTGCGCGTGGCGCGCCCGCTGCGGCGACCGCTCACGGGCCGGGCGCGGCTGGCGGCGACGCCGAAGCGCTGCGGCCGGCTCGGCCGCGGCTGCCACGGCGACAGCGAGCACGATCGCCCACGGGATCAGGTCGACGAGGACGCCGAGTACCTGTGTGAGTGAACTTGTCATCTCTCGAGGCGTTCCCGTCCCGCGCAGGGGCAAACCACCAAGAATCTGATACGATACGACTCAGATTTTCGTAGAGGGCGAGACTGATCGCCCTTCTTTTGGCTTGGATCAGACACGGAAGGAGCGACACACGCATCATGGCGAAGACGATCGGTATCGATCTGGGCACGACGAACTCGTGCATGGCCGTCCTCGAGGGCGGCGAGCCCACGGTGATTCCGAACGCCGAGGGCGGGCGCACGACGCCGTCCGTCGTGGCGTTCACGAAGGACGGGCAGCGCCTCGTCGGCGCGCCCGCGAAGCGGCAGCAGGTGACGAACCCGCAGTCGACGATCTCCTCGATCAAGCGCTTCATGGGCCGCAAGCACGACGAGGTCTCCGAGGAGATGAAGATCGTCCCCTACGACGTCGTCAAGGGGCCGAACGACGACGTGCGCGTGAAGGCGGGCGACGCCGAATACGCCCCGCCGGAGATCAGCGCGATGATCCTGCAGAAGCTGAAGGCCGACGCGGAGGCGTACCTCGGCGAGCCCGTCAGCGAGGCGGTGATCACCGTCCCGGCCTACTTCAACAACGCCCAGCGCGAGGCGACCAAGGACGCCGGCAAGATCGCCGGCCTCGACGTGCTCCGCATCATCAACGAGCCGACGGCGGCCTCGCTCGCCTACGGCCTCGACAAGGAGGGCGCCGACCAGACGATCCTCGTCTTCGACCTCGGCGGCGGCACCTTCGACGTGTCGGTGCTCGAGCTCGGCGACGGCGTCTTCGAGGTGAAGGCGACGAACGGCGACAACCACCTCGGCGGCGACAACTTCGACAAGGCGATCGTCGACTGGATGGCGGCCGAGTTCAAGAAGGACCACGGCATCGACCTGACCCAGGACAAGATGGCGCTGCAGCGGCTCTACGAGGCCGCCGAGAAGGCGAAGATCGAGCTTTCCTCGACGATGACGACGCAGATCAACCTGCCGTTCGTCACCGCGACGCAGGAGGGCCCGAAGCACCTCGACCTGCAGCTGACCCGGGCGAAGCTGAACGAGCTCGCGCACGACCTGCTCGAGCGCACGGTCAAGCCGACGAAGCAGGCGCTCACCGACGCGGGCGTCGCGCCGGCGGACATCGACCACGTCGTCCTCGTCGGCGGCATGACCCGCATGCCGGCGGTGCAGGAGAAGGTCAAGGAGCTGATCGGCAAGGACCCGCACAAGGGCGTCAACCCGGACGAGGTCGTCGCCGTCGGCGCCGCGATCCAGGCCGGCGTGCTGAAGGGCGAGGTCAAGGACGTGCTTCTCCTCGACGTCACGCCTCTCTCGCTCGGCATCGAGACGAAGGGCGGCGTGTTCACCAAGCTGATCGAGCGCAACACGACGATCCCGACGCGGAAGTCCGAGACGTTCACGACGGCCGAGGACAACCAGCCCTCGGTCGAGATCCACGTCCTCCAGGGCGAGTCGGAGATGGCCGGCTTCAACAAGACGCTGGGCAAGTTCCAGCTCGTCGGCATCCCGCCGGCGCCGCGCGGCATGCCGCAGATCGAGGTCTCGTTCGACATCGACGCGAACGGGATCATCCACGTGACCGCCAAGGATCTCGGCACCGGGAACGAGCAGCAGATCCGGATCGAGGGCGGCTCCGGCCTGTCGGAGGACGAGGTGCGAGCGGATGGTGAAGGACGCGGAGGCGCACTCCGACGAGGCGCATCGCCTGCGTGAGCTTGCCGACGCGAAGAACCTGGCCGAGACGCTCGCCTACCAGACCGAGAAGTCGCTCGCGGAGCATCGCGACAAGGTCGATCCTGCGGACGCGGGCACGATCGAGGGCCGGATCATGGAGCTCCGCCAGGTGCTCGACGGCTCGGATCTGAACGAGATCCGCGAGAAGACAAATGCGCTTCAGCAGGCGGCGCAGCCGCTCGCCCAGGCCGTCTACGCGCAGGCCTCCGCGGGCACGGCCGCTGACGGCGCCGGTGCCACCGACGGAGCCGGCGAGGACGAGATCGTCGAGGACGCCGACTACGAGGTGATCGACGAGGACGAGACGGCGAAGAAGTCGTGACACCTCGCGAAGAGACCAACCGAGCCGGTCACGCCCGAAGAGGCGGTCGGGGTTCCGGCCGATGCCGAGACGGAGGAGCCAAGTAACACTGTGTTGCTTGGCTCTCCCGAGCTCGAGGAACGCCTCGCCGCCGCGGAGGCGCAGCGCGACGAGTACCTGCGCGACCTGCAGCGGCTCGCAGCCGACTTCGACAACTACCGCAAGCGGACGGCCCGCGAGCAGGAAGCCCTCGTCTCGCGCGCACACGAGCGGCTGATCAAGGAGCTGCTGCCGGTGCTCGACGACCTCGAGCGCGCCCTCGATGCCGCCGAGGAGCACGACGAGGCGAAGCTCGTCGACGGGGTCAGCCTCGTCCGCGAGGCGCTGCGGCAGGCACTCGAGCGAGAGGGCCTCGTCGAGATCGCCGCCGACGGCGTCTTCGACCCGCATGTCCACGAGGCGCTGCTCGCGCAGCCCGCGGAGGGCGCGAGCACGGCGATGTGCTCGAGGTGATCCAGAAGGGGTACCGGCTCGGCGACAAGGTGCTCCGGCCCGCGCGGGTGGTCGTCGCGGAGTAACGGCATGGCGGAACGCGATCCCTACGAGGTCCTCGGCGTCTCGCCGACCGCTTCGCAGGACGAGATCAAGAAGGCGTACCGCAAGCTCGCGCGCGAGCACCATCCGGATGCGAACCGGGGGGACGAGCAGGCGGAGGAGCGCTTCAAGGAGGTGCAGTCCGCCTACGACCTCCTCGGCGACCCGGAGAAGCGCAAGCAGTACGACACGTTCGGGCGCGCCGGGGCCGGCGCGGGCGCGGGCGCGGGCCGTTCCAGAACGTGCGCTTCGAGGAGGCCGACTTCGACCTCTGGGACCTGTTCGGGGGGCTGGGCAACGTGTTCGGCGGCCGCGCCGGCCGCCGGGCGAGGCCGCGGCCCGAACGCGGGGCCGATCTCGAGTCGCGCGTCCGGCTCTCATTCGAAGATGCGCTCCGCGGGGTCGCGATCCGCGTTCCCGTCGAGGTCGAGACGGCGTGTCATCGCTGCGGCGGCTCGCGAGCAGAGCCCGGGACGGCTCCGCGGACCTGTCCCGGACTGCGGCGGCACGGGCGTGATCGCAGACAGCCAGGGGCTGTTCGCGCTCTCTCGCCCGTGCCCGCGTTGCCGTGGCAACGGTGTGATCGTGGACACCCCGTGCACCGCCTGTCACGGAACCGGCCGCGAGCGGGTGACCAGGCGCTACCAGGTCAAGGTGCCGGCCGGCGCGCGCGACGGGACACGCATCAGGCTCAAGGGCAAGGGCGAAGCGGGGCGCAACGGCGGACCAGCCCGGCGATCTCTTCGTCGTCGTCGAGGTCGAGCCGTCACCGCTGTACGAGCGCCGCGGCGCCGACCTCGTCCTCGATGTCCCGGTCACCTATCCGGAGGCCGCGCTCGGCGCGACCGTCGAGATCCCGACGCCGGAAGGGCCGGTCGCGCTGAAGGTGCCGGCCGGCTCCGAGCACGGCAAGCTGCTCCGGGTCAAGGGCCGCGGAGCGCCGAAGCTGAAGGGCGGCGGCAAGGGCGACCTGCTTGCCCGCGTCCGTGTGACCGTCCCGCAGAAGCTCGGGAAGGTCGAGAAGGAGGCGCTGGAGGGCTACCAGAAGGTGCTCAAGGAGCGTCCGCGCGAGGGTGTTCGCCGATGAGGCGGCGGCTGTACGGCTCCGCAGCCTCGCGGCGCGGTCGTCGTCGCACGAGTGACGGAGGGCACTGCACGATCGTCTGCGACTGGCGGTGCTCGCCGTCCTCGGCTCGGGGCGAGTGCTC
Source organism: uncultured Actinomycetes bacterium (assembly GCA_963737565.1). GTDB lineage: Bacteria > Actinomycetota > Thermoleophilia > Gaiellales > Gaiellaceae > Gaiella. Next base: position 135,160 of record CAVTTF010000015.1, on the reverse strand, counting down.
GAGCGCCGGCGTGCGGCGTGCGAGCGCGGACGACGACCGCCCGCGCTACATGATCTCCGTCGCCGCCGAGCTCGTCGGCATGCATCCGCAGACCCTGCGGATGTACGAGGCGCGCGGGCCTCGTGCGCCCCTCGCGCACGCCCGGCGGGACGAGGCTCTACTCCGAGGCGGATCTCGAGCGGCTGCGCCTGATCCAGCGGCTCACGGCCAGCTCGGGCTCAACCTCGCCGGGGTCGAGCACGTGCTCCGGCTCGAGGACGAGCTCCGGCGCCTCCAGGCTCGCATGGAGCGCCTGAGTCCCAGCTGCGCGACGAGATCCGCAACGTCCACAAGACCTACCGCCGGGAGATCGTGCTCTGGGAGCCGTCCCGCCACCGGCACCGCGACACCGCCAACGAAAGGGATGAGATGGACTTCAACAGGCTGACGATCAAGAGCGGAGAGGCCGTCGCGGGCGCCCAGGAGCTGGCGCGCCGGCTCGGCCATCCCGAGCTCTACCCCGAGCATCTGCTGCTCGTGCTGCTCGACCAGGAGCTGCCGCGCACGCTCGTCGAGCGCGCGGGGGCGAACCCCGATGCGCTGCGGGCGGAGGCGGAGGCGACGCTGCGCGCGAAGCCGTCGCTGTCGGGCGGCAACGTCCAGCCGCAGGCCGGCGCGCCCTTCCGCAAGACACTCGACAAGGCCTTCGACGAGATGAACGAGCTCGGCGACGAGTTCGTCTCGGTCGAGCACCTGCTGCTCGCGCTCGGCGTGGTCCCGCGCGACGCGCTGCTCGAGGCGCTGCAGGAGGTGCGCGGCAGCCAGAAGGTCACCTCACAGGATCCGGAGGGGACGTACCAGGCGCTCGAGAAGTTCGGGCGCGACTTCACCGCGCTCGCCGAGCAGGGCAAGCTCGACCCGGTCATCGGCCGTGACGAGGAGATCCGTCGCGTGATCCAGGTCCTCTCGCGCCGGACGAAGAACAACCCGGTCCTGATCGGCGACCCGGGGGTCGGAAGACGGCGATCGTCGAGGGCCTCGCGCAGCGGATCGTCGCGGGCGACGTGCCCGAGGGCCTCAAGGGCAAGCGGGTCTGGGCGCTCGACGTCGGGTCGCTGCTCGCCGGTTCGAAGTACCGCGGCGAGTTCGAGGAGCGCCTGAAGGCCGTGCTCAACGAGATCACGAGCGCGGAGGGCCAGATCATCCTCTTCATCGACGAGCTGCACACGATCGTCGGGGCCGGCGCGGCCGAGGGCGCCGTCGACGCGGCCAACCTGCTCAAGCCGATGCTCGCGCGCGGCGAGCTGCGCTGCGTCGGCGCGACGACGCTCGACGAGTACCGCAAGCACATCGAGAAGGACGCTGCGCTCGAGCGGCGCTTCCAGCCGATCTTCGTCGGCGAGCCGTCGGTGGCCGACACGATCGCGATCCTGCGCGGCCTGAAGGAGCGCTACGAGGCCCACCACGGCGTCCGCATCCGCGACGCGGCGCTGGTCGCGGCCGCAGTGCTCTCCGATCGCTACATCACCGACCGGTTCCTTCCCGACAAGGCGATCGACCTCGTCGACGAGGCGGCCTCGCGGCTGCGGATGGAGATCGACTCCTCGCCGCTCGAGCTCGACGAGGCCGAGCGGCGCGTGCGCCAGCTCGAGATCGAGCTGGCCGCGATGGCGAAGGAGTCCAAGGAGGTTCGCGAGCCGGTCGAGCGCGAGCTGGCGGAGGCCAAGGCCCGGCGCGACGAGCTGGCCGCCCGCTGGGCGAAGGAGAAGGAAGCGCTCGAGCGTGTCAGAGAGATCACGAAGCAGATCGACGAGCTGCGCATGGAGGCCGAGCGCGCCGAACGGCACGGCGACCTGCAGCGCGTGGCTGAGATTCGCTACGGGCTCCTGCCGGAGCTGGAGAAGGAGCTCGCCGAGCGCGACGGCGCCCCGATCGACCAGCCGATGGTGAAGGAGGAGGTCGACGAGGACGACGTCGCCGCCGTGGTCGCCTCCTGGACCGGCATTCCGGTCGAGCGGCTGCTCGAAGGCGAAGTCGAGAAGCTCGTCCACATGGAGGAGCGCCTGCATCAGCGCGTCGTCGGCCAGGACGCGGCGGTCGAGGCGGTGGCGAATGCGTTACGCCGTGCGCGCACCGGCCTGCAGGACCCCGACCGGCCGATCGGCTCCTTCGTCTTCCTCGGACCGACGGGCGTCGGCAAGACCGAGCTCGCCCGCGCGCTGGCCGAGTTCATGTTCGACGACGAACGGGCGATGGTGCGGCTGGACATGTCGGAGTACCAGGAGCGGCACACGGTGGCGCGCCTGATCGGCGCCCCGCCGGGCTACGTCGGCTACGAGGAAGGAGGCCAGCTCACCGAGGCGGTGCGCCGGCGTCCGTACTCGGTCGTCCTCCTCGACGAGATCGAGAAGGCCCACGCGGAGGTCTTCGACGTGCTCCTGCAGATCCTCGACGACGGCCGTCTCACCGACGGCCATGGCCGCACGGTCGACTTCCGCAACACCGTGATCATCATGACCTCGAACGTCCGCGTCGGAGGAGGAGATGCGTGAGCGCTTCCGTCCGGAGTTCCTGAACCGGATCGACGAGATCGTGGTCTTCCGCCCGCTGACGCGGGAGCAGATCGGCGAGATCGTCGAGCTGCAGCTCGCGCGGCTGCGCGAGCGGCTGGCGGAGCGACGGCTCTCGCTCGAGCTCACCGACGAGGCGAAGGAGCTGATCGCGGACGCCGGTTGGGACCCGACCTACGGCGCCCGGCCGCTCAAGCGCGCGCTGCAGCGGCTGGTCGAGAACCCGCTCGCGCTCAGGCTGCTCGAAGGGGACTTCGCGGAGGGCGACACCGTGCTGGTCGATGCCCGCGACGGCGAGCTCGTCTTCGAGCGCGCGCCCGGCGGCCGAACCCGCCGTGGCCTGAATCGACGCCTTGCGAGGGCGCCCTTCCGTCTCCACCATGCAGGTGTGTGGTGGAGGGCCGAACAGGTACTCGATCGCGAAACACTCGACGGCATCATCACCATGGTGATGCGGATCGACGCGAACGTGCAGTCACTGGTCGACGAGCAGGAGGACGAGGATGGCGAGGAGGAAGCTAACGCCTGAAGAGCGCGAGCGCCTCGAGCGCTCGCTCAAGCCTTGGGCGGTGCATCGGGCCGAGATGGAGCAGATGTACGACCGCTGGCGCGCGCGCATGGACGCACTGGAAGAGCGGCGTGAGCGCCGGCATAGGCGCCTGCGGCGCGTCCTGACGCTCGGCCTGCGCTAGCCGCCAGGCGTTTGGCGGCCACGGCGGCCGGTCGTAGGCTCGCGGCAGCAGGGGTCGATCGGATTACGAGCGCACGAGCAGCGGCACCGTCGTCGTGCTCACGCCGCCGGGGAAGGCGACTTCGATCGCGACCGTGTGGCTACCGGGAGCGAGAGTCTTCGGCGTCTTCAGCACGTACGCGAACTGGTTGGCCAGGTCCTCGTATTTCGCGCACCCTGGGGCGCCGCCGTCGAGCCGGATCCGTGACGGCACACGCCGTCGCCAGCGCTGCTGCCTCTGCGTCGCCGATCGGAGAGCCGGCCGCGTCCGTCAGCGCGAAGCGCACGGGCACGGCTGCGCCTGCGTTGGTGCCAGGCGGCCGCCGCGGGAACGCCGGGTCGAGCAAGACGGCGTAGCCGACGAGGTAGCCGCACGAGACGGTGGTCGAGTTGCCTGCCCGGTCGGCACCGGTGAGCGATGCCCATTTCCAGCCGGCGCTCGACACATCCGCCGGGGTCGAGACCGGAGAGGCCACCGGGCCGGAGGTGCCGTCGGTCACCAGGGCGCTCACCATTCCTCCCGCTCCGCCGAGGACGAAGGTCGGTGTCGCGCTGCAGGTGACGACGGGCGCGGTCCGGTCGATCTTGAAGGCGGCCGACACCGGCGCGCCGGCGTTGCCGGCCGAGTCACGCGCCGCCGCGTAGACCGTATGCATTCCGTTCGTGGTCACAGGCGCGCCGGCGCCGGCGAAGGGGCAGGCCGTAGGCAGGTCGGCGAAGGTGGCCGGAGCGGTGGCCGGGTCGAGGACGCAGCGCAGCTCCGCCACACCGGAGGCGTCGCTCGCGGCGACCCTGACGTGCGGGGCAGAGCGGTACCAGCCGTTCAGGCCGTCGGGGCCTGCGGGGGTGAGTGCGATCGTCGTCACCGGTGCCGTCGTGTCTCCGCCGGAAGTGTCGGTGCCGAAGACGCGCGCAGAACCGCGGTCACCGTTGTCGGCGCTCGCTCCGGCGGCGAGTGTGCCGGCATCCAGGCCGACGGAGCCGCCGAGCCCGTCGCCTGCCGCGGCGTCGGCCGCCGTCAGCCGCTCGGTCTCGTCGAGCGTGCCCGCCCAGCCGCCGCCGGGCTTCGTGAACATGTACACGGCGCCGGCGAAGGCGTCGTCGCCCCAGCTTCCCGCCGCGACGACGTCGCCTGAGACAGCGACCGACACGCCGAGCTCCTCTGAGGTCGTGCCTGCGGACGCCCGGAGTCGAGCGCGTTCCGTGAGCAAGCCCGACCAGCCGGCGCCGGGTCGCTCGAACACGTAGGCCGAGCCGCTGAAGGCGTCGTCGTACGGAGCCCCCGCGACGACGATCGTCCCGCTCGCGGCGACGGAGAAGCCGAGCCCGTCGCCGGCCGCGGCCGCGGAGGCGGCGAGCTTCGCGCTCTCGTTGACCGCTCCCGACCAGCCAGCTGCGGGCTTGCCGAAGACGTATACCGCGCCGCGCGAGGAGCCCTCGCCGTAGGCGCCGACCGCGACGGTGCTGCCCGAAACGGCGACGGCCCAGCCGAAGAGGGTCCCGGCTCCACCTGCTGCAGGCGTCAGGCGAGCGCTCTGGGTCAGCGAGCCGGCCCAGCCTGTGCCGGGCTTGACGAAGACGTAGGCGGCTCCGCCGGCCTCGCCGTGCGCCCCGGCGACCGCGGTGTCGCCGTCGACGCCGACGGAGAGGCCGAACAGGGCGCCGGCCGTGCGCACCGACGCCGTGAGCTTTCCGCTCTCACCGAGGTTGCCGGCCCAGCCTGCGGGCGGCTTGACGAACACATAGGCCGCGCCGCGCATGCCGTCGTCGCCGTACGCGCCGACGACGATCGTGTTGCCGCTGGCGGCCACCGAGGTGCCGAACGCATCGCCTGCGGTACCGTCCGAAGCGGTCAGCTTGGCGCTCTCGGCGAGTACGCCCGCCCAGCCCGAGGCGGGCTCGACGAACACGTAGGCCGAGCCGCGGAGCCCGTCGTCCGCCACGGCGCCCACGACGATCGTGTCGCCGCTGACGGCGACCGACGTACCGAGCTCGTCCCCTGCGACGCCGTCGGCCGCCTGAAGTGTGGCCTGCTCGAGGAACGGGTCGATCGTGACGGGGTATCGCGCACCGCGGTCATCGATCTGGAGCGTGAGCGAATGGCCGGAAAGCGCGAGGGAGGCAGGAAGCGCACGTCCCGCCGAGTCCCAGGCGGCAAGGCCGCGATACCGGAGTGCCCGGCCGAAGACGACGTCATTGCCCTCGGCGGCGGAAGCGAGCGTGCCGCCGAGGCGTAGGCGGAGCGAGAGCGGGCCTGCGGCGCGCGGAGCGGGCCGGGCCGCGAGCGTGAAGCCCTGCTCGAGCCCCAGCGGCCCGTTCACGTACCACTCCGTGAGCTGCCCGCGGCGGTACTCGATGCGGTTGGCACGGGTGGTGGGCGAGGCCGCTGCGACGCGCTGAAGGGCGGGGCCATAGCCCGCCGACTGCAGCGACAGCGACAGCAAGCCCGCGCCGGTTCTGACCGTGACCCCGTCCTGCGCGAACGCGGCTTCCAGCCCGTGCCGGGGATTCGTCGCCGCCAGCCGGCCGCCCGCGGCCGGAGCGGCGTGGTAGCGAGGGTCGTCCCGGCCGAGGACGGCCGAGATCGACGCCTGGGCCGCCGGGGACAGCGCAGCGAGCGCGGATGCGCCCTGCGGCTGAGAGGCGGGCGTCGCGCGCCCACCGGGGCTGCCTCCGGTGGAGGTGAGCGTTGTCGCCAGCACGAGCGCCAGGAGCAGCGCGGTCAGAGCACGCTCAGCGCGCCTCAGGTCGAGCTCGAATACCCACTCGCCGAATGGGAGGGCGGGCCGCACGATGCCCATCGTTTTTCCCCCTCGTAGTTGCCGCAGTAGGAGACATCGTCTTCGTTGCCGGAGAGGACGACCCTCCGGACGAGTGATTCCGGGCAGTCGCTTAACTACCTCCGTGCCGAAGCCCTACCGTCTCAGCCCTGGGCGCCGAGCGATCAATGGGCTCGTCCGGCCGCTCGCGCGGCTGGGCCTGACCGGCCCGCGCACCCACCTGCTCACCGTCCGCGGGCGAGCGACTGGACGCCTCTGGACGACACCGGTCTCGCTCGTCGAGCTGGGCGGCGAGCGGTTCGCGGTCGCCCCCTACGGCGAGCGCAACTGGGTCAAGAACGCGCGCGCCGCCGGCGAGGTGGAGCTACGACGCGGGCACCTCCACGAGCGTTTGCGCGTCGAGGAGATCGCGGGCGAGGAGGCCGTTCGCGTTCTGCGCGAGTACTACCGGCGCGGCCGCGTCACTCGGCCGTTCTTCGACGTCACGCTCGCCTCATCCGACGAGGATTGGCTCGTCGAAGCGCCGCGGCATCCCGTGTTCAGGCTACGGCCGTCGTAAGGACGGCTTTCCGCCGCCCGGGGGTTCTTCGGCCCGCCGCCGCCGACCGGCTCTGCCGTCGCGCGGCCCCCAGACGACCCGCTTGCCGAGCTTCGCGCACGCGCCGCGCGCAACCTTCGATCCGCGCGGCGAGTAGGACAGGCAGAGCCAGCCTCGCGGCGCCGGCACTCGCGTCTGCGGCCCGTTCGAGCGCTTCCGCGTCAGCGGTCGGGCGAGCGTGATCGCCTGCGCGCAGGTGACGCCACGCAGCCCCTTCACCTCGTACGTCGTGCCCGTGCGGCCGTCCAGTTGCCAGCGGGCGCCGCTGAAGCTACAGCTGGTCGCCGCGGGGGCGGCGAGCGCCGCTGCACACGCGAGGGCCGCCAGGCCGGCGAGCGCGGCAGGAATTCTCCCCATGAAGGAATCATCGGCGCGCTGACTTCCGGCGACATCCCACGCGCCGGGCGATTTCGCTACGCGGCTGCGGTCACCGCGCGCGGCGGGCGAGTGCCTCGGCGTCGAGCACGGCGCAGCAGCCCCGGGTGAGCTCGACGGTGCCGCGCCGCTCCTCCTCGCGGAGCACCTTGTTCACGGTTGCGCGCGACGTACCCGCGAGCGAGGCGAGGTCCTCCTGCGTCAAGCGCACGGCGCCGTCGGCGTAGAGCATTGCGACGTCGCGCAGCCGCCGGAGCACGCGCTTCTCGGCGGTTGCGTAGTACGCGTCGAGCACGAGCACATTCGTCCGGCGCAGCTGGTCGGCGAGCACTGCGACCAGCACGTCGCCGACGCCGGGATGCTCCCGTCGCAGCCGGTCGAACTCGCGGCGGTAGACCGCGTGTGTCTCCCCCTGTTCGAGCGCTTCGACCGTCGCCGAGCGCACGGCCTCTCCGCCGGAGACCAGTGCCAGCTCGCCGAACGCATCGCCCGGGCCGCGGAGGGCCAGCACGGCGTCTTCGCCGAGCGGCGTCCGCACGCGCACGGCGAAGCGGCCTTTGGCGACGAGGTGAAGCGAGTCGGCCGGGTCGCCCTCGTGGAAGACGACCTCGCCGCGCGCGAAGGTGCGTCGACGGGCGATCGCGAGCACGCGCCGCGCCTCGGCAGGCGGCACCTCGCGGAGCAGCTCCCAGTGCACGACAGAAGTGTCGCGCATTTGACATTGCGAGTGTCGCCGCCGCGAACGACGCGGCGCGCTGCCCACTTCTACGGTGGACGGCAGTCGGTCGCAACGGGGCGGCCGGGGCGAAGGAGGAAGAGATGTTCACCGGGATCCACAAGCACACGATCATCGGGACGATGGTCGCGGCGCTCGCTTTGGCGGCGCCGGCATTCGGCGTCCAGCTGCCGGACGGCTATGAGATGCAGAGCGCCGAGTCGAGCAGCTACTCGCCGCAGGCGCTCCAGGCGCTGGGCGAGCGGTGGGAGGCGACGGCGCGGTTCCACGAGCAGTCGACCGGCTACACGCCGCAGGCGCTCCAGGCGCTGGGCGAGCGTGGGCAGGCAATGGCGCGGTTCCACGAGCAGTCGACCGGCTACACGCCGCAGGCACTCCAGGCGCTGGGCGAGCGGTGGGAGGCGACGGCGCGGTTCCACGAGCAGTCGACCGGCTACACGCCGCAGGCGCTCCAGGCCCTGGGCGAGCGTGGGCAGGCAATGGTGGAGCACTACGGCCAGGTCTCGACGCCGATCAGCTACGCGACCGCAGCCTCGACCTGATCGAGCGGGCCGTCGCGCGGGCCGAGCGCGGGATCTGGCCAGCCGGTGGTCGCCGGAGACGACGACTCGTTCAGCTGGGACGGCGTCGGAATCGTGGCGGGCTCCGTGTTCCTGCTCGCTGCGCTCGCCGGAGCGGCTCTGCTCGGGATGCGAACTCGGGGGCGCGTGGCGCACCCGTAACGAGGCGGTTCCCGGTGCCCTGAGGCCCGCCGCCAGGCGGGCCTCAGGGCGGTCCGGACTGTTCGCAGAGTGAGTGGTGGCGATTGGGCGCCGGAGCACGACGAGTACGGTTGCGCCGTGATCCTCCTCGTCGCGGCCACCGACCTCGAGCTCTGCGGCCACGAGGGCCTCGTCTGTGGAGTCGGGCCGGTGGAGGCGGCCGCCGCGACGGCCGCCGAGATCGCACTTCGGCGCCCGACCGCCGTCCTGCACGTCGGGCTCGCGGGCGGGCGAGGCCTTGCGCCGGGCACGCTCGTGATCGGCTCGGAGGCTCGGTACTGCGACATCGCCGCGGCGATCCCCGTCGTCGACCGTGAGCAGCCGCACCCCGCGCTGGTCGAGAAGGCCGTCCGCGCCTTGCCCGACGCCGAGTTGCTCCCGATCGGGACGAGCGCCGCGGTCGGAACGCCTTGTGGTGACTCGGTTGTCGAGGCGATGGAGGGCTTCGGCGTCCTCCGGGCAGCCGCCCGTGGTGGCGTGCCCGCGGTGGAGGTCCGCGCCGTCTCGAACGAGCTCGGGGAGCCCGATCGGGCGCGGTGGCAGCTCGGGACCGGCCTCGACGCCCTCCGCGACGCGTTGCCGCCGTTGCTCTCGGCGCTCGAGTAGCGTCCGCCCGTGTCCCGTTCCGCCGGCAAGCCGCTGCCGCCGCCCCTGCCTCCGGCCGAGCGCACCGTGGGCCAGCTCGTCGCCGAGTCCGTGCGCCTCTACGGCCGCAGCGTCTGGTGGTCGCTCGCGATCGGCTTGCCCCCGGCGGCGGTCAGCATCGCGGTCGCGAGCATGCCGCGGGTCTTGGGGTTCGTCCTCTTCGCCACCGCAGGTGCGGTCCTGCTGACTGCCTCCTACATCGGTGGAGTGGTGCTCGCGCACGCGCCGCCGCTCGACGCGCGTCGCGTCCTGACGGCGTTCGCAGCGGGCGTGCTCGTCTTCCTCCCGTTCTCAGTCCTCGTCTACCTCTACGTCCTGCCGGGGCTTGCGTGGCTGGCGCTCTTCGGTCTCGCCGTGCCCGCCGCGCTCGTCGAGGGCCTGGGCCTCCGGGCTGCGTTCGGACGCGGGCTGCGCCTTGGCCGCGCCGACTACATCCACGCGCTGGGCGGCCTCTGCGCGCTGGCGATCGTGGTCGTCGCGTCGCTGTTCCTGACCGCCGTCGCGCTTCAGAACTTCGCCGACAACACGGCGCGCGTGGCCGCCTTCCTCGCCGGCGTCGTCGTCTCGCCGATCCTCTTTCTCGGCGCCGCGATCCTCTACGAGGACCAGCGGGCGCGGCTCAGTTAGGCTCCCGCGCAACCCGAGCAAAGGAGCGCGATGCCTCTCTATCTGATGCTTTCCCGGCTGACCGAGAAGGGCGTGCAGACGCTCCACTCGAATCCCGCCCGCCTACGCGAGGTGAACCGCGACGTCGAGGAGCTCGGTGCCCGCGTGCTGCACCAGTGGGCGGCGCTCGGCGAGTACGACTTCGTCAACGTCGTCGAGGCGCCCGACGACCTGACGATCGCAAAGCTGTCGGTCAAGCTCGGCGCGCGGGGAAGTGTCCAGTTCTCGACGCTGCCGCTCGTCCCGGTCGAGGACTTGCTCAGCTCACTCGAGAGCTCGTAGGGGCGAGGCTTTGCCTCGCCCAGGCCGGGCGAAGCCCGGCCCCTACGAGGCGAGCAGGAAACCTGTCGGGCGCGGCTGGACGTCGAGCGGGCTGGTCGGCAGGCCCGGCCGCGGCCCGCCCGTGTTGTAGACGCCCGGCGCGACGTCGTTCGGCCCGTCGGGGTGGAAGAGCGAGGCGAGCAGCTGGATCTGGCCGCGCCCCGGGCCCAGCTCGAACTGGCCGCCGCCGTAGAGGCCGATCCCCTTCGTCGCGCAGTAGTCGTAGAAGTCGAGGAGCCGCTGCACGGTGCCGAACCGCGAGGGCTTGCTGTTGAGCGTCCTCGGCGGGAAGGGAAGCGCCTCGACGTTCGCCGACCGAGTGGATCGGCGCGTCCCAGGTCAGCCGGTCGCGGTGCGGCTCCAGCGCCGGCCGCGTGTCGTCGTCGAGCCAGGCGTCCTCGATGTACGCGTCGGGAAACGCCTCGGCGACGCGGCGGTAGAGCGCGGCGCTCGGGTCGGCGTCGACCCAGTCGCCGCGGTAGTGGCCCTTCAGGTCGACGACGTCGACGGCGCCGGTCGCAGCGAGCTCGGCCACGACCTCGTCCGTCCAGCTGTTGCGCGCGTCCACCTTGAAGCGCAGGGTCGGGGAGAGCTCGAGCCACGCGCGGATGTCGCCGCGGGTCGAGACGACGAAGGTCAGCGGCCGAGGCTCGCGGCCGACGGCCTCGGCGATCGACTGTCCAGCCTGTCGCAGCGCGAGGTCGAGCGCGGCGCTCTCGTAGGCCCAGCGCGTGTAGTCGTCGTCGATTCCGAGCTCGTCCAGCCGCGCGGAGAAGGACGTGAGCGTCCACTCGCCGGCGAGCGGCAGTACCGCTCCCGCGGCGGCCGCCGCGTCGTGGACCTGTGGCTCGTAGTTGATGTCCTCGCCAAGCCCCTCCTCGCTCGCGCCCCGGAGGTGGACGACCGTCGTCTTCCGTGTGAACCGCCCTCGCCGGAGAACGAGAGCGTCTCCAGCTCATAGCCGTCCACCTGTACGGCAAGGTCGGCGACTCGCTCCCAGAGGCTCACAGCGCCGCCTCCGCGACCGCGATCTCGGCGGCGAGGCCGGCGTTCGCGGCGATCAGCTCACGGTTGACCGCGAGCGTGCGCCCGTCGCTGCGCTCGTGCAGGAAGGAGAGGACGAACGGCGTCACCGCCTGTCCTTCTACCCCACGGGCGCGCGCTTCGGCAACGGCCTCCTCGATCAGATCGTCGACGTCGAGGCTCTCGTCGGGCGGTCGGCCGAGCAGCAACGCCGCGCCGCCGAGCTCCCAGTGCGCGCTCGCGACGCGCGCGGCCTCCTCGGCCGACTCGACGCGCGCCGAGACGGGCGGCCCGCCGTCGGCGGCGTAGAAGCGCGGCAGCGTGTCGACGCGCCAGCCGAGCACCGGCACGCCGAGCGTCTCCAGCACCTCGGCCGTTGCCGGCACGTCGAGCAGCGACTTGACGCCGGACGAGACGACGAGGGCCTGCGTCCGTGCGACCTCGCCGAGGTCGGCCGAAACGTCCGGTGGGGCGGGGAAGCCGCGGTGGACGCCGCCCAGCCCACCGGTGCCGAGGAAGCGGATCCCGGCCGTGCGAGCCGCGGCGAGCGTGCCGCCCACCGTCGTCGCCCCGACCGCGCCCTGCACGGCGCAGGCAGCGAGGTCGCGCGGGCCGGCCTTGCGCGCAGCGGGCGTGAACCGCTCCAGCTCGGTCTCCGTCAGGCCGATGCGGATCTCGCCGTCGAGGACGCCGATCGTCGCGGGCACCGCGCCTGCAGCCCGGACACGGCGTTCGCTCTCGAGGCCCACCTCGACGCCCTCGGGGGCCGGGAAGCCGTGCGCGACGAGCGTCGTCTCCAGCGCGACCACCGCCGCCGCTCGGCGAGCGCGGTCGCCGACCTCCTCCGAGAGGCGGATCACGCGGCGAGCGTACCCACGGACGCCCGGGGACAGTTGCCGAAGGCGTCGTCCCCGCCTCTCGGGCTGTCGTCTCAGCATGCGCCGCGCCTACGGCAACGCTCCCGCCTTCGCCACGCAGCGCGCGGCCGCCTCGAGCGCGAGCTCCGGGCCCTCCGACGATCCAGCCGGCGGCGAGTGCGTCGCCCGCGCCGGTCGAGTCGACGACGTCGCTCGACCGGCAGCGCCGGCCGCTCGTCGCCGTCGAAGGAGCAGCCGCGCGCTCCGCGCTTGAGGATCCAGGCGGGCCCGTGAAGGCGGCCGCCGACGATCTCGTCCTCGTCCTCGTTGCAGAAGACGACGTCGGGCGCGAGCTCCTCGAGCGAACGGCGGAATGCTTCGGGCCCGAAGTCGCGGATCGCGCTCCAGGACGAGAGGTCGACGCTGAGGCTCGCCCCGCCGGCACGGGCAAGCTCTGCCGCGCGCACGGCGGCGAAGCGGATCGGCTCGCGCAGCAGCGCGTAGCCGGACAGGTGCAGGTGGCCGCAGCCCGCGAGCCAGGCAGGATCGAGCTCCTCCGGCCGCAGGTCGGGAGCGACGCCCCGGTCGGAGGCCATCGTTCGCTCACCGTCCGGCGCGACGAGCGAGACGATGACGCCGTTCCCGGCCGGGACGACGGGCCCCGCGACCTCGACGCCGCGCTCCTCCAGGCGTGCACGTGCGATCCGGCCGCCGTCGTCGTCGCCGCCCTTGCCGACGAAGCGGGCGCGTCCACCGAGGGCCGCGACCCACGCGGCCACGTTCGCCGCTTGCCCGCCCGGCGAGAGCACGGTGTGCGCGGTCGCGTCCGCGCCGGGGGCGAGCGGCTGCTGCAGCCGCACGATCACGTCCAGCAGCAGGTCTCCGAGAGTGCAGACGAAGGGGCGCACGGGTCTACGATCCTTCCATGGAAGAGGAGGGACGTCGCCGGCAGCGGTTGCGCGCGTTCGTGATCGGGAGCGCCCTGGGCGCCTCCGCCGCCGCGGCTGCCCTGCGCCGGGCCCGTCGGCGGCAGCGCCGCGCAGACCCCTGCGGGGCTCGCCGCCTTCGAGAGCGCGCCCTGCTACCGCGAGGTGCTGGACAAGGAACGCAGCGAGGCGCCGTAGCCACGCAGCGCGCGGTCGGCGCGCTCGATGGTGAGCAGGTTGACGTCCGCGTCGCCAATCCCGAGCGACCGGCCGAGCAGCTGCGCGCGACCGGCGAGCAGGAGGTAGCGGTCCGGCGTGGCGACGGCCTCGCGGGAGCGGACGACGAGGAAGGGGCCGAAGTGCGCGACCTCGAAGTCGCGTCGCGGGTGTCGGCGAGCGGGCTTCGATCTCGAGCGCCGGCTCGAGGTTGTTGCGCTCGCTGGCGTCGAATACCCAGACACCGCGCCCGAGCGGCCGGTCCTGCGCGAGCAGTGTCCGCAGCGCGAGATTTGCGTCGGCGCGGGGGAGAACCGTGCGCGGGAAATCTCCCTGGCGCTCCCAGGCGCCGAGGAAGAGGGGCTCGTAGCCGAAGAGGATGTCGCCGGGCGCGCTCGTCCGTGCGAGCCACGTCTCCGCCTCCGCGCGTGCCGCCTGGCGCGCGTCCGGCTCCCACTCGAAGAGCGGCGGCGTCCGCTGCCAGGCCCAGGCGACCTCCGCGACGACGAGAGCCACAGCCAGCACGGCAGCGAGCGGTGGGACCCGCCGGGTCGCCCGCAGGAGCCCGGCGGCGACGAGCACCGAGAAGAAAGGGAGCGCGAAGAGCAGGTGGCGTGACTCGGGAGAGGTCGAGCCGCCGAGCTTCGCCGCTGCGAGCGCGAGTACCGGGACGGCGAGCACGCAGAGCCGCCAGCAGGCGTGCCTCGCGGCCGACCGTCGGCGAGCCCGAGAATCGCCAGCCCGAGGACGACGACGAGCACCGGCCACCAGCCGGCGGAGAAGTCGCCTGCCGTGCGCCACAGGTAGCGCGCCATTTCGACCGGCCCGCCGAGCTTCGCGCCGCCAGTGCCCACCCCGACGTCGAATCGGCCCGCCAGGACGAGGTCCGTGAGCCAGAACGGGATCCCGACAACGAGGACGGCTGCGCCGGCGGCCGCTGCGGGGCGGAGCCGGTCGCGGCGCGCGACCAGGACGTACGCGCCCTGGGAGGCGAGCACGAGCGCGCCGTAGGGGTGCGCCGCGACAGTCAGGAGGATCGCGGCGGCCCAGCCCGCCCAGCTCCAACCGCCGCGGTCGAGCGCACGGAGCAGGGCGAGGTACGAGAGCAGGCTGAGGAAGAGGAAGAGGCTGTACATGCGTCCGTAGACGCCGTGGAAGAGGAAGATCCAGCTGGCGGCGGAGAATGCAGCGGCGAGGAGCGCTGCCCGGCGTCCCGCGAGTCGCAGGCCGAGCAGCGCGACGAGCGGCAGGCTGGCGAGCGGCGAACGCGGCGGAGACGAGGCGAAGCGCCCCCAGGCCGAGGCCGGCATGTGCGACCGCCCAGGCGAGCAGGAAGTGGAGCGGCGCGCCGCCGCGCTCGCGCGTGACGTGCTCGACGACGCCGCCGAGCGAATCGCGGCCGACGAAGAGCGCGAGTGTCTCGTCCTCGTGCGGCGGCCAGGCCATCAGCTGGTGGAGCAGGAATGCGGCTGCCGACGATCGTCACCGCAGCCACGCCTGCGGGCAGCGCGAGGCGCCTCGCAGCGGGCGTAGAGACGGCCCAGCCGGGCCGCGTGGTGGGGGTGTCGAGGCCGCTGGCCATGCCGGATCTGTCCATTCTCGCTGCTAGATTGGCCGCCCATGCCGATCTACGAGTACCGTTGTCCGAACGGGCACAGATTCGAGGTATTCCAGAAGATGGCGGACGCCCCGAAGGGCGCGTGCGAGGTCTGCGGCGCCGGCCCCCTCGAGAAGCTCCTCTTCCCGATCGCAGTCCACTTCAAGGGCTCGGGCTTCTACTCGACCGACTACGGCAAGGGCGGGCGCAAGCCGAAAGAGGGCGGGGACGCGGGCGAGAAGAAGAAGGACGCCGCGCCCGAGAAGAAGAAGGAAGCCGGCTCAGGCGAGAAGAAAGCCGCGGCCGCGGACTGACTTGCCGCAAGCCTGGGATTCGCTGAAACGCGAATCCCAGGCGCGAGAATCCCTGAAGCCGGCTGCTGTCGCGGCCGGGCCGCAGCGTCGAGAGACACACCGCTCTCGACGGCGCTGTGCGGCCGCTGGCGCGTCGGAAGAAGAGCGGATCTTGGGCTAACCGCCGACGGTGCAGCCCGGCGCGTACGGCAGTCCCTTCGGCGGTGCCAGCGGAGCCGCCCGCCCGGTGAACATCGCGATCGCGGAGACGTTGTCCTCGGAGCCGAGGATGACCGACTCGCCGTCGAGCGTCGCGGGCTCGCCGCCGAGGCGGCAGTGGAGGGCGCGCCCCTTGTCGGCGCGGAACCAGACCCAGCCGAGCTGCGCGAGCTGCCACGCGGAGAGGTCGGTGGCGAGCGGCTTGGCGACGTCGCCGCCGATGAACGGCAGCCGCAGGAAGCCGCCGACGCTCGCGAGCTTGGCGGCCGTCGCCTGAAGCACCTGCTGCTGCCGCTTCTGGCGGGCGACGTCGGTCTCGGAGAAGTCGAGTCGGTTGACGCGGATGCGTGAGTAGACGAGCGCGCGGCGACCGTCCATCTTCTGCTTGCCCTTCTCGAACCGCCATCCCGGCCATTCGTTGCAGCGGGCCTGGGTCTTGTAGGGGCAGTCGAACTTGTTGGCGAGGATCGGCTTCGGCACGTCGACCTCGATTCCACCGACGGCGTCGACGAGGTCGCGCAGACCGTCGAAGTCGGCGAAGACCACGTGGTCGATCGGGATGCCGGTCAGCGCCCGCACGGTCTTCAGGGCGAGCGTCGGCCCGCCGAACTGGAAGGCGGCGTTGATCTTCGCCGTGCCGTGGCCGGGGATGTCGACGCGAAGGTCGCGCGGGATCGAGAGGTAGGCCAGTTTCCGCCTGCTGGGATCGGTGTGGAGCAGGACGATCGAGTCGGAGCGGCGCGACCCCGCGCGGCCTTTCTGCGTGCCGCCGTCGGTGCCGAGCACGAGGATCGTCGACGGCTGTCGAGGTGAGCAGTCCGTCCTGCTTCGTCAGTTGCGGCACCACGCTGTCGGGCACACGGTCGTTCGCGTCCTCCATCCCGCTCGCGAAGGACAGGTAGCCGGCGACGCCCCAGACGACGGTGAACACGAGCAGCCCGAGCAGGGCGAGGGCGATCCAGCGGCCCCAGTGTCGTCTCCCCGGCGCGCGGCCGGCGCGGGAGGACGCCTTTGGGGCGTCGTCGTCAGGCTTCGTGGAGTGGCGCTGGAGAGGGACGCGGCCCTTCGCCCGGCCGCCCTTGTAACGGCGGTAGGGCTTCTCTCCGTCGGCCATGCGAGCGGGGTATGGTAGCCGCGCGTTGCGGCCGGAACGGGCGATCGGGGTCGACCTCGGGGGGACGAAGATACTCGCCGGGATCGTCGGGCGCGACGGCACGATCGGCCGCACCGCCGAGGTGCCGAGTCCGACCGACTCGGAGGAGGTGCTGCTGGCCGCGCTCGACGAGGTCGTCGCGGGCCTCCTCGAGGAGGGAGTCGCAGCGATCGGCTACGGCGTTCCCTGCAACCTCGACCGCCGCACCGGGCGCGCGCTGCGTGCGGTCAACCTGCCGATCGAGGACGTCGATTTTGCCGGTCGGGGGCGCGAGCTCTTCGGGCTTCCGACCGGGGTCGAGAACGACGCGAATTCGGCCGCGCTTGCCGAGTGGCGGCTGGGTGCAGGACGCGGTACGACCAACCTCGTCATGCTCACGCTGGGCACCGGGGTCGGCGGCGGTCTGGTGCTCGACGGGCGGCTCTACCGCGGCTGGGCGGAGCTGGGTCATGTCGTCGTCCAGGCCGGGTGGCCCTCCGTGCCCGGGGAGCTGCCACGGCCGCGGGCACCTCGAGGCCGTGGCCACCGGGATCGCCGCCGAGCGGGCTGCCCGCGAGCTCTGGGGCGGCGACGCCGACGCGCCCCGGCTGGTCGCCGCCGCGCGCGACGGCGACGCCGACGCGATCGCGGCTCTCGCGCGGATCGGCGAATTGCTCGGCGCTGCGATCGGCTCGTTCGTCAACATGTTCGATCCCGACGTCGTCGTCGTCGGCGGCGGGTTCGGCGCGGCGGCAGGCGAGCTCGTGCTCGAGCCGGCGCGCGCAGCGGCGGCCCGCGAGGCGCTGCCTCCGGCCGACGGGCGCATGCGCATCGTCGAGGCGGAACTCGGTGAGGACGCCGGCCTGATTGGCGCCGCGCTCGTCGCCTTCGAGGCGCTCGACGGCGTGCGCTGATGCCGCTCTCGGTCTGCGCGACGCCGATCGGAAACCTCGACGACGTCACGCTGCGCGTCCTGGCCGAGTTACGCGTCGCCGACGTCGTCCTCTGCGAAGACACGCGCCGGACGCGCGTGCTGCTGATGCGCCACGGCATCGAAGGAGCCCGCCTCCTCAGCTACCACGAGCACAACGAGGCGACGCGCGTCGCGGAGCTGCTGCCCCGGCTGGAGGCCGGCGAGCGGGTCGCGCTCGTCTCTGATGCAGGCTTGCCCGGCGTGAGCGATCCTGGGGTGCGGCTCGTCGATGCGGCTCTGGCGGCAGGCGTGCCGGTGACCGTCCTCCCCGGTCCTTCCGCGGTCGAGACGGCGCTCGTCGTCAGCGGCCTCGGCGGCGCGACGGCCGCATACCGCTTCGTCGGCTACCTGCCGCGGCGGGCGGCCGAGCTCGAGGCGCTGTGGGCGGAGCTTGCGGGGTGGCCGTCCGCCGTCGTGGCATTCGAGTCGCCGCAGCGCCTGTCGCGGTCGCTCGGCGTCGCTGGCGCGGAGCCCAGCCGGATCGTGTCATTGCGGTCTGCCGCGAGCTGACCAAGCGCTTCGAGGAGGTCGTACGTGGGCCTGCAGCGGAGGTGGCCGCGCGATTCGCCGGTCCTGTGAAGGGTGAGGTCACGGTGGTGCTCGCACCCGCCGTGACGGCGGCTGACGGTGATCGCCTGGACGAGGTGATCGTGGTGATGGCCGAGCTCGTCGCGCTCGGCGTTCCGCGGCGGAAGGCCGCCGAGCTGGTTTCGCGGCTCGCCGGCGTGCCTCGCAACGAGCTCTACCGCCGCTCCTTGTAAGCGAATTTGACAATGGCCGATGGCCTCGCTAGCCTGTCGCTATGTTGTCCAAAACGACAACGGCGCGCGTCACGATCCGGCTCGCTGTCATGGCGTTCTCCCTCGTGGCGACACCGGCCGGGCAGGCCTGGTCGTGGCCCGTCGGCGGCCACGTTCTTCGTCCGTTCTCGTTCGGCTCGGACCCCTATGCCGGCGGGCAGCATCGCGGCATCGACATCGGCGCCGACGCGGCCGAGGCGATTCGGGCGCCCGCGGGCGGGACCGTCACCTTCGTGGGCACCGTGCCGACGAACGGGCTGACGATCACGATCGCGACAGCCGACGGCTATGCGGTGACCCTGACGCACGTCGGTGCCTTCGCGCGTGAAGAAGGGCGCGTCCGTCGGCGAGGGCGACGAGGTCGGTACCGTCGGACCGAGCGGGGAGGCGGAGCACGCACGCCCGTACGTGCACCTCGGGATCCGCGTCGCCGCCGACGAGCACGGCTACGTCGATCCGCTCTCTCTGCTGCCTGCGCGCGAGGCACCGGCACCGGCACCCGCGCCTGCTCCTGCTCCTGCGCCTGCTCCCGCTCCGGCGCCTGCTCCTGCTCCTGCACCGGCGCCTGCGCCTGCGCCCGCGTCGGCGCCGGCACCTGCGCCGGTACCCGCCCCTGCCTCGGCTCCCAGCCCCGGCCCGCGCCTGCGTCGCCGTCTGCCGCCGATCCAGCTGCCAACCCGGCGACGATCGCCCGCCGTGTCGGTCTGACGGTGGTGCATCGCGGCGGCGGCGCGCGCAGCACCGCGCCCGCCGCTTCGGTACCGAGGCCTACCGTCCGTTCGGGCGAGCGCTGCCGTCGCGCCTCGAGCAGATGCCGCCGACGAGGCGACGAGCCGTCCCGGTGTGCGCGCTGCGTCGGCAGAAGCTGCCACGGACGATTCGGGCGCGGTCGACACGCGCACTGCTCGGCCGGCGCTGAAGCCGGTCGCCATGGCCCAGGCGCGCGACTCGCGCGCCGCGGCGCCCGCCGACGCCGCCGCGTTCGGCGGCTTCGACGCGGCGCCGCACGGCGATCGTGCCCGAACGCGATGGTCGGCTACTCGGCCCCGCCATCCTCGTGGTGCTCGCCGCGCTCGCAACCGGGCTCGCCCTCGCGGGCGCACTGGCGCGCCTCCGTAGAATCGACAGGGATGAGCTACTACGTGACAACACCGATCTACTACGTGAACTCGACGCCGCACATCGGGCACGCGTACACGACGATCGCTGCCGACATCCTCGTCCGGCACCACCGGCAGCGTGGGGAGGACACGTTCTTCCTCACGGGCGTGGACGAGCACGCGTCGAAGGTGTGGCGTGTGGCAGCCGAGCAGGGGCTCGAGCCCAAGGAGTACGCCGACCGGATCGCCGTCACGTGGCGCGAGTTGCCGGCCCGGCTCAACGCGTCGAACGACTTCTTCATCAGGACGACCGATGAGGGCCACAAGCAGTTCGTCCAGGACTTCCTGCAGCGCATCTACGACAACGGCGACGTGTACCAGGGCGTCTACGCCGGCCTCTACTGCGTCGGGTGCGAAGCGTTCAAGTCGCGAGTCGGAGCTCGTCGACGGCAAGTGTCCCGACCACGACATCGAGCCCGAGTGGATCGAGGAGCGCAACTGGTTCTTCCGCCTCTCCGCGTACCAGGAGAAGCTTCTGGCGATTTACGACGAGCGGCCGGACTTCGTCCTGCCAGGCTTCCGCGCGAACGAAGCACGCAGCTTCATCGCGGGCGGCCTCCAGGACTTTTCCATCAGCCGCGCGGGCCAGCCCTGGGGCATCCCGATCCCGTGGGATCCGGAGCAGGTCGCCTACGTCTGGGCCGACGCGCTCGTCAACTACCTGAGCGCGCTCAGCTACGCGCGTCCGGGCGAGGACCTGCGGGAACGGTACTGGCCGCACGTTCGGCACATCCTGGGCAAGGACATCCTTCGCTTCCACTGTGTCTACTGGCCCGCGCTGCTGCTCTCGGCCGGTTACGACGTGCCAAGGCAGCTGTTCGTGCACGGCTACCTGAATCTCGACAACCGCAAGATCTCGAAGTCGCTCGGCAACGCCGTCGACCCGCGTCGACCTCGTCGCCGTCTACGGCGCCGACGCGCTGCGCTTCTGGGCGATCCGCTCGGTCACCTTCGGCCAGGACGGAAACGTCCTCCTCGAGACGGTTCACGAGCGCTACGAGCGCGAGCTGGCGAACGACCTCGGCAACCTCGTCTCTCGGACGACGGCGATGATCGCCCGCTACCGCGACGGCGACCCTGCGTGCCGCACCGTTCGACGGCTCCGCGATCAAGCGCGTGCTCGACCCGCTCGCGCGGCGATGTCGCGCGCCGGATCGACGCCTTCGACCTGACGGGTGCGCTCGAGCGGATCTGGGACGTCGTCCGTGCGCTCAACCGGTACGTCGAAGCTCAGGCGCCGTGGCAGCTCGCGAAGGACCCTACGCGGGCTGCGGAGCTCGACCGGACCCTCTACGACCTCGTCGACGGCGTTCGCGCCGTCGCTGTCGCGCTCGCCGCGTACCTGCCCGAGACCTCTCCGCTATTCTCGAGGCCCTGCGTCAGCCCGCCGGTCTCTCTGGGACGGCGTCGCCTACGGGCGCACCGGGGACGTCGGGGGCATCGAGGCCGCGGCACCGCTCTTCCCGCGGATCGACGCGCCCACTCGCCGCGGCGTGATCGACACCCACGCGCACCTCGACGCGTGCGAGGAACCTGCCACGACACTCGTCGAGCGAGCCCGCGCCGCCGGCGTGAGCCGCATCATCACGATCGGGACGGGGATCGAATCGTGCCGGGCAGCGCTCCAGATCGCCGAGCGAGCACGACGGCGTCGTTGCTGCCCTCGGCGTCGACCCGCACCACGCGGCCGGACCGGATGCGCGGCGGCTGGACGAGCTGCGCGAGCTGCTCGGCCATCCGCTTGCCGTTGCCGTCGGCGAGACCGGCCTCGACAACCATCACCGGCTGGCATCGCCTGTCGAGCAGCTTCGCCTCTTTGAAGCGCAGCTCGCACTCGCCGAGGAGCTCGACAAGCCGGTCGTCGTGCACAGCCGCGACGCGGCGGACGATACGGCTGCGGCGCTGGCCGGCTTCTCGGGACGGGTCGTCCTCCACTGCTTCTCCTCGCCCGAGCTCCTGCCCGCCGCGCTCGAGCGTGGCTACTACGTCTCGTTCGCCGGGAACGTCACCTACCCCAAGGCCTCGGAGCTGCGCGAGGCGGCCGCCGCGCTCCCAGCCGAGCGCCTCCTCGCCGAGACCGACTCGCCCTACCTCGCGCCACAGCCGGTCCGCGGCCGGCGGAACGAGCCCGCATTTGTCGTCCACATCGTCGCCGAGCTTGCGCGCGTGCGCGCTGTCGACCCGCACGAGCTGGCCGCTCAGATCGACGCCAACGCGGTCGCGGCCTTCGCGCTATGAGCGTCACCCCGAAGAAGGCGCTCGGACAGCACTTCCTCGCCGATCCGAACATCCTCGGCGTGATCGGCCGCCTCGCCGAGCTCGAGCCCGAGGACGTCGCGCTCGAGATCGGGCCCGGCCTCGGTGTGCTGACCGCAGTACCTCGCCGACCGGGTCGCTCGGGTGCACGCCGTCGAGCTCGATCGCTCGCTCGAGCCGCACCTGACGGAGGCGCTCGCCGGTCGCGCCAACGTCGACCTCGTCTTCGGCGACGCCCTCGCGCTCGACCTCGCCGCGCTCGACCCGCCTCCAACCAAGCTGGTGGCCAATCTCCCGTACAACGTCGCCACTCCGATCGTGGCCGAGAGCCTCGACGGTCTGCCCTCGCTCGAGCTCTGGTGCGTGATGGTGCAGCGCGAGGTCGCCGACCGCTACTTCGCGGCTCCGAGGACGAAGGCCTACGGCGCCGTCTCCGTGCTCGTTCAGCTCGCCGTGCGGCGAACCGGCTTTCACCCCGTCTCGCGAACGGTCTTCCGACCGGCACCGAACGTCGACTCGGCGCTCGTCGCCTTCCGGCGCATACCGTTGCCGGACGGCTTCGCCGCCACAAAGCGGGTCGTACAGGCGGCCTTCGGGCATCGGCGGAAGACGCTCGCGAACGCGCTCGTGCTCGCGGGGGTGGCGAGCCGGGAGCGCGCGGTCGAGGCCATCGCAGCGATCGGGAGAGACGCCGCGGTCCGCGCCGAGGCGCTCGAGCCGGCCGAATTCCTCGCGCTCACGGAGGCCCTTCGCTGATCCGCGCTGCCGCGCCGGCAAAGATCAACCTCGCGCTCGTGGTCGGGCCGCGCCGGCCGGACGGCCGTCATGAGGTCAGCACCGTGCTGCAGCGGCTCGACCTCGGCGATCGCGTCGCCGTTGCCCGTGCTCCCGCGCTGCGAGTGGACGGCTTTGCCGGGGACACGATCGTCCGCGCGGCGCTCGAGGCGCTCGCCGCCCGGGCGGGGGTCGAGGCCGGCTGGACGGTTCGGCTGACGAAGCGGATTCCCGTCGCGGCCGGCCTCGGCGGCGGCAGCTCCGATGCCGCAACGGCGCTGCGGCTCGCGAACGCGACGCTGCCGAACCCGCTCCGTGTCGACGAGCTCGACCGGCTTGCAGCGACGATCGGGGCGGACGTCCCCTTCTTCCTGCGTCAGGGCCCGCAGCTCGGCACCGGCAGCGGCACGACGCTGGAGCCACTCGCGCTGCCGCAGGACTTCTGGGTCGTGCTCGTGCTCCCGCACGGCGAGACCAAGGCGTCGACCGCCGAGGCCTACCGCCGCTTCGACGAGCGCGGTGGCGAGGCGGGCTTCGCGGAGCGCAAGGCTGCTCTCGCGGACGCCCTCGCCGGTGTGGGACGAGCGCGCGACCTTGCCGCTCTGCCTCCGAACGACCTCGCCTCTTCACCGCTGGCCGACGCGCTCGAGCGCCACGGCGCCTTTCGCGCCGACGTCAGCGGCGCCGGCCCGGCGGTCTACGGGCTGTTCCTGCATCGGCGACATGCCCAGGCTGCGGCAGGCGCCCTGAGACGTGTCCGGTCGGAGCTGGGTCACCGCACCTTGCTGGTACGGTTGAAAGCATGTCCTGGCCGGCCGTGATCGAGCACCAGGAGACTCCTCGCGCTGCCGGTTTGCGGCGGAATCGGCTCCGCTTCGCGCTCGCGATCGCGGCGCTCGAAGGGCTCGCCGTCATCGTCGGCGCGATCGCCTGGTGGGTCGTCGTCCTTCTCGCCGCCGGCGCAGTCGCGCTGTACCTCGCATTCGGGCGCCACCACGAGCGTGGGGAGGTGCGCCAGGCGACGTGGATCGCGGCCGTCTCGCAGCTGCTCGTCGTGCTCGTCCCGGTCGCGATCGTCGTTGCGACGTTCCTTGCAGTTGGGATCGTCGCTCTCGTCGCGATCGGCCTGCTCGTCGCGCTGCTCACCGACCGGCGGTAGTACGCGCAAGCCTCTCGCCCGCGTCGTCTAGACTGCCCTCCCCGCCGCGATGGGGTGTAGCCAAGCGGTAAGGCAACGGGTTTTGGTCCCGTGATCCCAGGTTCGAATCCTGGCACCCCAGCCATTCAACAACCGTGACCGACGCCAAGCTCGCAGCAGTCGTGATGGCCGCCGGCCAGGGAACGCGCATGCGCTCCCGCGTCCCCAAGCACCTGCATCCGCTCCTCGGCCGCCGTGTCGTCGACTGGGTGATCGAGGCCGCGCGGCCACTCGCGCCCGACCCGCTCGTTGTCGTCGTGGCGCCCGACCACGCGGGTGCCTACGACGGGCTGCGCGTAGCCGTGCAGGAGCAGCCCCTCGGCACCGGAGACGCCGTGCGCTCCGCGCGCCCTGAGCTCGACGGGTCGGAGAGCGTGCTCGTCCTCTCGGGCGACCACCCGCTCCTGACCTCCGGGCTGCTCCGCGAATTGGTCGAGACGCACCGCCGCGAGCAGGCGGCGGCCACGGTGCTGACGTTCCGCCCTGCCGATGTCCGCAGCTACGGCCGCATCGTGCGAGGCGGCGACGGTGGGCTGCAACGCATCGTCGAAGCCGCCGACGCAACGCCCGAGGAGCTCGAGATCGACGAAGTGAACTCGTCCATCTACGTCTTCGAGGCCGACGCGCTCTGGCCCGCGGTGGAACGGCTCCAGCCCGTCAACGCCCAGGGCGAGCTGTACCTGACCGACGTGCTGCGCGACCTCGGTCGAGCAGGGCCGGAAGGTCGCCGTCCACCTCGCGGCCGACCCGGGAGAGGTCGAGCCCGGCATCAACACGCGCATTGAGCTCGCCGCCGCAGCAGTGGCGCTACGCGACCGCCTCAACGACGCGCACATGCTCGCAGGCGTCACCATCGTCGACCCGCAGACGACGTGGATCGACCCGGCGGTGACGATCGAGCCGGACGCGACGATCGACGCGTTCACGGTCCTCCGTGGCGCCACGACGGTGGCGGCCGGCGCGCACGTCGGACCGCATGCCGTGGCGGTCGACGCGGAGATCGGGCCGGACGTTCTCGTCGGCCCGTTCTGCTACCTGCGGCCTGGAACGGTGCTCGCGGCCGGCGCCAAGGCGGGCACGTTCGTCGAGATCAAGAACTCGCGGATCGGCGAAAGGACCAAGGTGCCGCATCTGTCCTACATCGGCGACGCGGAGGTCGGAGAGGACACGAATATCGGCGCCGGGAGCATCACCGTGAACTTCCCCCACGAGCCCGGCCGTCCGAAAGGCCGGACGACGATCGGCAGCAACGTCAGGACCGGCGTCGACAATGCATTCGTCGCCCCTGTGACGATCGGCGACGACGCATGGATTGCAGCCGGCTCAGTGATCACCGAGGATGTTCCCCCGGGCGCGCTCGCAATCGCGCGTGCGCGCCAGGAGAACAAGGAAGGGCGTGGTGGAAAGCGGAACGATTGAGCAGACCCTCCCTGGCCTCGACCACGAGGCGGGGCGCGCGGCGATGAGCATCGGACACGCCATCCCTCTGACTCCCGAGAAGCGGTTGATGGTCTTCGCGGGTCGCTCGCACGGCGAGCTGGCGCAGAAGATCGCCGAAAACCTCGGCGTCGAGCTCGGCGAGGTCGAGCTCAACACGTTCGCGAACGGGGAAACGTATTGCCGCTACATCGAGTCGATCCGGGGCGCGGACATCTTCATCCTGCAGACGGGAAGCGATCCCGTCGATCGCAACCTGATGGAGCTGCTGTTCATGATCCAGGCGGCGAAGCTCGCGTCGGCGAAACGGATTACAGCGGTGATGCCGCTCTACCCGTACGCCCGCCAGGATCGCAAGGCGAAGCCACGCGAGCCGATCTCCAGTCGGCTCGTGGCCGACATGCTCCAGCTCGCGGGGGCCGATCGCGTGCTGACGATGGACCTCCACGCAGGCCAGGTCCAGGGGTTCTTCACGATCCCCGTCGACCACATGACCGCGCTGCCGCTGTTCGCCCGGCACTTCCGCGACCTCGGCCTGACCGGCGAGGGAGTCGTCTCGGTCTCGCCGGACGCCGGGCGTGCGAGGCTCGCGGTCCGGTTCGCGGAGATGATCGACGCGGAGTTCGCGATCATGCACAAGACCCGTCCCGGACACGACCAGGTCTCGGTCACCGACATCACCGGGCGCGTTCGCGACAAGGTCGCGATCGTCGGCGACGACGTGATCATGACCGGGAGCACGTTGCTCGCCAACGTCGAGGTGCTCAAGGAGCACGGCGCCAAAGACGTGTGGGTCTTCGCCACGCACGGGCTCTTCTGCGGCGACGCGCTGGCACGCTTCGCGGAAGGCGGCATCACCGGCATTGTCGTCACCGACACGGTGCCGATCGACCCGCGCAAGCGGCCGGAGAACCTCAATGTGCTGACCGTCTCGGGACTCCTCGCCGAGACGATCCTCAATGTGTTCAGGGACGACTCGGTGTCGGCGATCTTCGGCGGCGAGAACCAGCTCTTCTAGGCTCTACCTCAGACAAGCCGTTCGCGCCCACTCGCGGATATCTCCGGCGCGG
Organism: uncultured Actinomycetes bacterium; assembly: GCA_963737565.1. Lineage (GTDB taxonomy): Bacteria > Actinomycetota > Thermoleophilia > Gaiellales > Gaiellaceae > Gaiella. The sequence continues at coordinate 109,068 of CAVTTF010000015.1, read as the reverse complement.
TTCACGGCAGCCAACGCTCAGTACTTCGGCTTTTCCGCCCGTAGCGGCGGCGGCGGCGGCTGTACGAAGTGGCCGGTGGCCGGCAGCTTGTTGAGACCAGGACGGAGATCGAGTTCCTTGTCCTCTGCGCGCCGCCGGGTCAACTTGCGCCAAAGATCACGTAGTGCCATCCACGCCAGAGTACGCCGATTCAGCAACGCCGTCCAGGCGCGGTTGTCTCGGGCGGGGCTCTCAGCGGCTCGAGACCCCGATCGACACCTCGAGCCGCTCAGTTCTCCCAGCGAATCTCTGGGCGGCCCGTCGGCCAGAAACCCCAGAAGCTCCCGAACGTCAACCAACCGGTGCGTACCCGACCTGAAGCATCCTCGATGACCACGCGGAAGGCGAACTGGTTGTCCGAGCGGCGAAACGCTCGCGGCCCCTCAAAGAAGCCGGCTCCTCTGAGGTCGAGGAGCGTCAGCGCGTGCTCGATCGGCCCACGTCGCAACCCGCCGGTTCCAGTAGACGCGCCCGATTCCCAGCATGAACAGCACCGCGGCACCGAGTCCGGCGACGAAGAGGATGAAGGGCACAGGAGCAGAGTACGCCCGTGCAGAACGCGTTCCGCGCGTCGGGCCTCCCGATGCCGCACTTCGACGGCTACGAGGTGATTCGCGTGCGCACGAACGAACGTCTCGCCGAGGCGGCGAACGCCTAGCCGAGCCGCCGGTCGGGCTCGCGGCCTTCGCTACAATCCGCCGCCGTGGCTGGGGAAAGGATGCGTCTGGAAGTGAAGGAGCGCGAGGCCGATGCAATCGGCTCGCGCAACGCGCAGCGCCTGCGCAGGCAAGGCCTGATCCCCGGTGTTCTCTACGGCAACGGCCATTCACGCGCGATCTCGATCGAGGAGCGGACACTGCGCACGGCACTCACGGGCCCGTCGGGGCTGCACGCGATCGTCGACGTGGTGCTCGAGGGCCAGAAGACCCCGCATCACGCCGTCCTGAAGGAATACGAGCAGCACCCCATCCGCGGCACGATCATCCACGTCGACTTCCATGAGGTGCGGCTCGACCAGCCGATCCAGGCGACGGTCGTTGTCCAGCTCGTGGGCGATTCGGTGGGCGCGCGGCACGGCGGCGTGATCCAGCAGATCACGCGCGAGATTCAGGTCGAGGCGCTGCCGATGTCCGTGCCGGAGCACATCGAGGTCGACATCAGCAGGCTCGAGATCGGTGACACGCTCCGCCTCGAGGACGTGCCCGCGATCGAGGACGTCGCCTACCTGGACGATCTGCACGAAACGGTGATCGCGAACTGCACGATCCCGCGCGCGTTCGCGCTGCTCGAGGAGGAAGAGGCCGAGGCCGCCGAGGCGGCGGAGGGCGAAGAGGCCGAGGGCGAGGCGGCCGAGGGCGAGGAGGCCGCCGAGGCGGCGGCCGAGGCGGGCGAGCAGCCCGCCGCCGGCGAGACCGGCGAGACCTCCGAGGCGTAAGCCGTGCGCCTGTTCGGTCGGGGCGATCGGGCCTCGACGCTGGACCTGCTGGTAGTGGGTCTGGGGAACCCCGGTCGCGAGCACGCGGCTGACCGCCACAACGTCGGCTGGATGGTCGTCGACGAGCTCGCACGGCGCCACGGCGGCTCGTTCAAGTCGAAGTTCAGCGGCCGGCTCTCGGAGCTCCGTGTCGGCGAGGCACGGGTCGCGCTGCTCGAGCCCGAGACGTACATGAACGACTCCGGACGGTCGCTCGCGGCGGCAGCACGCTTCTTCAAGGTTCCGGTCGAGGACATCCTCGTCGTCCACGACGACGTCGACCTCGAGACGGGGCGACTGCAGGCGCGCGCCGGCGGTGGTCTCGCCGGCCACAACGGCCTCCGCTCGATCGCGCAGGGGCTCGGCTCGCAGGACTTTCTCCGCCTGCGCGTCGGCGTCGGCCGCCCCGGCCGCGGCGACCGCCGGGACGTCGCCGACTACGTGCTCTCGCGGTTCGAGGCGGAGGACGACCGGGACGGGATCGTCGCGCGCGCTTCCGACGCAGTCGAGACGCTGGTCGCCGAGGGCCTCGATGAGGCCCAGCGACGCTTCAACTGACACACACTCGACACGAACGCGGCACCCGGCGGTTCGCGTTGCCGGGGTAGCGTGTCTGTAGGGGCACGGGGGTGCCCCTGGGGGGACGTGGGCGTCGTTCTTTCGACCGGACGTGGGCGCGGTGACCCAAGCTAGGCTCGCGACGTGGGGGACCTGAGCCAAAACTGTGCCCTGACCGACCGGCAGGGCGGGCGATGATCGAGCTTCCGTACGCCGATCCGGGACGGCCGGACACGCGCTCGGCCGCGCGCTACCTGCTCTGGGTCGGCCGGCACCAACTCGGGACGCTCATCGCGGGCGTGCTCTTCGGGATCATCTGGATGGTCACCCAGGCGCTGATGCCGTACGTGCTCGGCCAGGCGATCGACGATGGCCTCGCCAACGGGGACGACGCCGCGCTCGGCCGCTGGGTGGCGGCGCTGCTCGCCCTCGGCGTGATCCAGGCGGTGGCCGGCGTCCTGCGGCACCGCATGGCCGTGCTCAACTGGCTGCGCGCCTCCTTCCGGATGATCCAGGTCGTCGCGCATCACGCCGCTCGGGCCGGGCCGGCCATGCGAGCGCGGCTGACGACCGGCGAAGTCGTCGCGACCGTCTCCAACGACGCTCTGCGCGCGGGCGGCGCGTTCGACATCACCGCCCGGCTCGCCGGCGCGATCGTCTCGTACGTCGTCGTCGCCTTCGTGCTCCTGTCGGCGTCGACGTTGCTGGGTGCTGTCGTCCTGCTCGGCGTGCCGCTGCTCGTGGGGTCGCTGAGCCTGATCATCGGCCCGCTGCAGCGGCGCCAGCGCGAGCAGCGGGAGGAGGTCGGGCAGCTGACGGCTCTCGGTGCGGACACCGTGGCCGGCCTGCGGGTACTGCGCGGCATCGGTGGCGAGGAGGTCTTCCTGGGGCGCTATCGGGAGCGCTCCCAGGGCGTACGCCGCGCAGGCGTGCGGGTCGCCCTGCCACAGTCGACGCTCGACGCCTCCCAGGTGCTCCTGCCCGGTATCTTCGTCGTCCTCGTCACCTGGCTCGGCGCCCGCCTGGCGATCACAGGCTCGATCGAGCCCGGCGAGCTCGTCGCCTTCTACGGGTACGCCGCCTTCCTCGTCATCCCGTTGCGGACGTCCGCCGAGGCCGTCGACAAGATCACGCGCTCGTTCGTCGGAGCGCGGCGCATGCTCGAGGTGCTCGCCGTCGAGCCGGCTGTTGCCGATCCCGGCGCCGGTGCGCCCGAGCCGCCGGCGAATGTCCCGCTCACCGACGACCGCACCGGCGTCGTCGTCGAGCCGGGCCTGCTGACCTGCGTCGTCACCTCGGTGCCGTCCGAAGCCGCGGCGCTGGCCGATCGACTGGGCCGCTTCGTCGACGACCCCAGCGTCTCGCTCGGCGGCGTGCCACTCGTCGAGCTCAGCGTCGAGGCGGCGCGCCGACGCATCGTCGTCAGCGAGACGGACCCGATGCTCTTCTCCGGGCCGCTGCGCCGCGAGCTCGACCCGTGGGCTCGCACGAGCGGCGACGGGCCTCTGCTCGCAGCCCTCGCCACGGCGAACGCCGAGGACGTTCTCGACGCGCTCCCCGAAGGCCTCGACGAGCACGTCGAGGAGCGCGGACGTGGCTTCTCAGGAGGTCAGCGGCAGCGCCTCGTCCTGGCCCGAGCGCTGATCGCCGATCCGGAGATCCTGATCCTGGTCGAGCCGACGAGCGCAGTCGACGCCCACACCGAGGCGCGCGTCGCCCGTCGCCTGCGCGAGGCGCGCGCGGGCCGAACAACGGTGGTCATGACGGCGAGCCCGCTCGTCCTCGACCAGGCCGACCGCGTCCTGTTCCTCGACGGCGGCCGCGTCGCCGCCTCAGGGAGCCACCGCGAGCTACTGCGCTCGGCCCCCGCGTACCGCGTGACCGTGACGAGAGGCGAGGACGAGTGAGCGAGCGCCTCCCGATCGCGGTCGGGCCGGAGGTGCGCGTTCATGCCCGCCGGCTCTCGCGGCGCCACCGCAGGCCGCTTGCCTGGGTGATCGGCCTGCACGCCCTGGCCGCCGTTGCCGGCCTGGCCGGGCCGCCCATCCTCGGCGGCCTGGTTCAGTCCGTCGTCGACGGCACGACCACCGGGCACGTCGACCGACTGGCCGCACTGCTGGCGGTGTTCGTGGTCGCCCAGACGATCCTGACCTGGTTCGCGCGTCGTTCCTCGTTCGTGCTCGCGGAGGACGTCTTCGCCCGCCTGCGCGAGGATTTCATGGCCCGCGTCCTCGCACTCCCGCTCTCCACCGTGGAGCGCGCCGGCAGCGGTGACCTGATCTCGCGGACGACGGCCGACATCGACGCCCTCTCGCGCACGATCCGCTTCGCCATCCCGGAGACGCTGATCGCCCTCCTCACCGCCGTTCTCACCGTCACCGCGGCGGTGATCGTCAGCCCGATCGCCGCCCTGCCGTGTGTGACGGGGCTACCCGCGATCTGGATCGGCACGCGGTGGTATCTCAAGCGAGCCCCTGCGGGCTACCTCTGGGAGCGCGCGGCCTACGCGGCGATGGCCGGGACGGTCGGCGAGACGGTCGACGGCGGCCGGACGGTCGACGCTCTGGGACTCGCGGGCGAGCGGGCCGGCCGCATCGACGCCGACCTCGCCGACGCCTACCGAGCCGAGCGGCGGACGCTGTTCCTCCGCACCGTCTGGTTCCCGACCGTTGAGGTCGCGTACGTCCTGCCCGTCGCGGCCAGCCTCGCCTGGGGCGGGTGGCTCGTGTCGACCGGACGCGCATCGCTCGGAGAGGTGACGACGGTCGTTCTCTACGTCCAGGCGCTCGCCGACCCGGTCGACCGCCTGATCTCGTGGCTCGACGAGATCCAGGTCGGGGCGACGTCGTTCGCGCGTCTCGTCGGGGTCGAGAAGGTGCCCGACGACCGCGAGCCGACGGGCGAGGAGCCCGAGCACGACAGGCTGACGGCCGAGGACGTCCGCTATGCCTACGTCGACAACCGCGACGTGCTGCACGGGATCGACCTCGCGCTCAGCCCGGGCGAGCGAATCGCCGTCGTCGGGCCTTCGGGTGCGGGCAAGTCCACGCTCGGCCGGCTGCTCGCAGGAATCCACCCGCCGCGGACAGGGCGGGTCGACGTCGGCGGCGTTCGCCTCGTCGACCTGCAGCTCGACGAGCTGCGGCGCGAGGTCGCGCTCGTGACGCAGGAGCAGCACGTTTTCGTCGGCACGCTCGCCGACAACCTGCGGCTGGCGCGCGTGGAATCGACCGACGAGCAGCTCGAGGAGGCCCTCACGGCGGTGGACGGCGCTCGAGTGGATGCTCGCACTGCCGGCCGGCCTGGAGACCGTGGTCGGCGCCGGCGGGCACCCGCTCTCGCCGCCGCAGCAGCAGCAGGTCGCACTCGCCCGCCTGGTGCTCGCAGACCCACACACGCTGGTGCTCGACGAGGCGACGTCGCTGCTCGACCCGCGCGCGGCTCGCCACCTCGAGCGCTCGCTCGCCTCGGTGCTCACCGGCCGGACGGTGGTGGCGATCGCGCACCGGCTCCAGACAGCGCACGACGCCGACCGCGTCGCGGTCGTCGAAGACGGACGGCTGAGCGAGCTCGGGACGCACGACGAGCTCGTCGAACGCGACGGCTCCTACGCCGCACTGTGGGACTCCTGGCACGGCGAATAGCCCCGGCTACCATCCACCCGCGGGACGCGTTTCCCGCTGGACGCATGGACCCGACACCACTCGCAGCCTTCGTCGACGTACTGCGCGCACAGGAGCGCTTCCGGGCGTTCGCGGCCGGGCTGCCGGCGCGCGCGCGCGTCTCCGAGCCGGTGTTGCCGCTGCTGCTCGCGTCGCTGCACCAGGAGCTGGAACGGGGCCTGCTCGTGCTCCTGCCGGAGGACGCCGACGCGCGGGATGCCGCCGAGGCGGCGTCCTGGTACCTGGGCGGCGAGGCCGTCGCGCTCCTCCCGAGCCGCGGCGTCGGCCACGACTCCGGTCTCGAGCCGCCGCCGCATCTGGTCGGCGAGCGCGCCCGCGCCCTCGTCGTGCTCGAGCGCGGCGGCCTCGTCTGCGCTTCCGCGCTCGCCCTCTCCGAAGGCCTGCCGCCGCCTGCCGAGCGGCCGGAGCCGGTCCGGCTCGCCGTCGGCTCCGAGCCGGGCATCGACGGCCTGGCCGAGGCGCTCACCCTGGCGGGCTACGCGCGTGTGGAGCGCGTGGAGGAGCGGGGCCAGTTCGCCGTCCGCGGCGGAATCGTCGACGTCTTTCCGTCGACCGGACGCGAGCCGCTTCGCGTCGAGCTCTACGGCGACGAGATCGAGCAGGTGCGCGCGTTCTCGCCGTTCACCCAGCGCGCTCTGCACACGGTCGAGGAAGCGGTCGTGTTTCCCGGCGGCCGAGCGACGGCTCGACGTGGTCGAGCCGCGGCTCCCCGCGAGGACGAGGACGAGCCTGTCGTGACTCGACACAAGCTCGTCCCACCTGTCGGTCGTGGGCCGGACTTGGTCTGGCAGCCGGACGACGTCCGGAGCGTGCTCGAGGAGGAGGGGCTCGCGTCGCTCGACCTGACACGTGCAGGCGAGCTCGACCCGTTCCCGCGCGGCCAAGCGTTCGCCTTCGAGGCGCAACGCCCGGCGATCGCCGCCCGCGGGCTGGCTGAGGCCGAGAACGAGCTCGCTGCGCTTCGTGCGCGGGGCAACCGCGTCGTCGTGGCCTTCCCGCACCGCGGCGAGGCCCTGCGCCAGGAGGCGCTGCTGCGGAAGGTCGACGCCGTCGTGCACGAGCCGGGCGCACGACTGCGGCCGGACGCGGGCGTCACGTTCGCCGTCTCGCCCGCGCGCCGCGGCTTCGTCTGGCGCGAGCTCGGCCTCGTCCTGCTACCCGACACCCAGGTCTTTCGCCGCCGTCCTGCACGCGTGGACGCGCGGCTCGGCCGTGCGCTCGCGTCGTTCGCCGATCTGCGAACCGGCGACTACGTCGTCCACGAGGACCACGGGGTCGGCAAGCTGCTGGGCTTCGAGACGAAGGAAGTCGCGGACGTGACGCGCGACTACCTGCTGGTCGCCTTCCGCGGCGACGACCGGCTCTACCTCCCGCACGAGCAGCTCGGCAAGCTCTCGAAGTACATCGGCGCCGACGCGAAGGCGCCGCAGCTCTCCAAGCTGGGCGGCAAGGCGTGGCAGAACCTGAAGACGCGCGCCCGCGAGTCCGTGCGCGAGCTCGCAGGCGAGCTGCTCGCGCTCTACGCGCGCCGCCAGCGCGCGCCAGGCATCGCGTTCGACTTGGACGACGAGCTGGTCGAGCAGCTCGAGGCATCGTTCCCCTACCGCGAGACGGACGACCAGCAGCGTGCGATCGAAGCGGTGAAGGGTGACCTCGAAGCAGCGCACCCGATGGACCGGCTGGTCTGCGGAGACGTCGGCTTCGGCAAGACCGAGGTCGCGGTGCGCGCCGCCTTCGCCGTCGCCGCCAACGGGCGGCAGACGCTCGTGCTCTGCCCGACGACGATCCTCGCCGAGCAGCACTGGAACACGTTCCGTGAGCGCTATCGCGACCTTCCGGTCAACGTCGAGATGGTCTCCCGCTTCCGCAAGCCGGCCGAGGCGAAGCGGATCCTCGCCGACTTTGCGGCAGGGAAGGATCGACATCCTGGTCGGCACGCATCGGGTCCTCTCGCGGGATGTGATCCCGAAGAGCCTCGGCCTCGTCGTGCTCGACGAGGAGCAGCGCTTCGGCGTCGCGCAGAAGGAGTTGCTGCGGGCGCTGCGGCTCGAGGTGGACGTGCTGGCGCTGTCCGCCACGCCGATCCCGCGCACGCTGCACATGTCGCTCTCCGGGCTGCGCGACATCTCGATCATCGAGACGCCGCCGCAGGGGCGGCGCCCGATCCGCACGACCGTGGGCGAGTACGACGAGGAGCTGATCCGGATCGCGCTCGAGCGCGAGCATGCGCGGGACGGGCAATCCTTCTACCTGCACAACCGAGTCGAGTCGATCGAGGAGGCCGCGGCGAAGCTTCAGGATTGTGCCCCGGACTGCGCTTCCTCGTGGCACACGGCCAGATGGGCGAGCGTGAGCTCGAGGAGCGGATGCATTCCTTCCTCGCCGGCGACGCCGACGTGCTCGTCTCGACCACCATCATCGAGTCGGGCATCGACATCCCACAGGCGAACACGCTCGTCGTCGAGCGGTCGGACACGCTCGGCTTGGCCCAGCTGTACCAGATCCGCGGGAGGGTCGGGCGCTCCGACGTCACGGCTCACGCATACCTCCTCTATCCCGACGCCTCCGAGCTCACGCCCGAGGCTCGTGCCCGGCTGGCGACCCTTGCCGACCACACCGAGCTCGGTGCCGGCTTCCAGATCGCGATGCGCGACCTCGAGATCCGCGGCGCCGGCGATCTGCTCGGGGCGGAGCAGTCGGGGCACGTCGCCGCCCTCGGCTTCGAGCTCTACGTCGAGATGCTCGATCAAGCGGTCGCGGAGCTCTCCGGCCAGGCGCGTGTCGCAGCACGCCCGGTTCGCGTGGACGCACGCGTGGACGCGTTCGTGCCTGCGGCCTACATCTCCTCGGAGGCGCTCAAGATCGACCTCCACCGGCGCCTCGCGCTCGTCGAATCCGACGACGAGCTGCGTGAGCTGCAGGCGGCAACCGAGGACCGCTTCGGGCCGCTGCCGGAGCCGGTTCAGAACCTGTTCGCGATCCAGGAGGCGAAACTGGTAGTCGCCCGGATCGGCGCCGACTACCTCGTGTACCGGGGCGGGCGGGCCACCGTCGGGCCGATCATGCTCGGGTCGGGCGAGCTGCGGGCGCTGCGCGCGGTCGCCGACACGGCCGTCTACTCGACCTCACGCCGCGAGGTGTCGCGGCGCACCGACGACCTGCAGGGAGCCCTAGGCCTCGCCGCTGCTATCGTGGAGGCGCGCCTGGCCGCCTGAGGCGGCCTTGTTTCTGTCGGAGCCCGAACGGAATCCGTACAGTTCGCAACCCCGGCGCAACAGGCCCCCAGCTACAAGGAACCTGCTCATGAAGCCAATTCGCACGCTCGCTCTGCTCCTGGCCGCCGTCGCGGTCCTGCTCGCCGCCGGCTGTGGCGGAGGCAGCGGCGATGTGCCGAAGGGCTCCGTCGCCACGGTCGACGGCGAGGAGATCACGAAACAGGAGCTCGACGAGCTCACCTCCCGGGTGAAGTTGACCTACGAGGCGAACCAGCGCGAATTCCCGAAGGCCGGCTCTCCCGAATACCAGGCCCTGCAGGCGCAGGCGGTCGCGTACCTCGTCCAGCGGATCGAGTACGAGCGCGAAGCCGACAAGCTGAAGATCACGGTCTCCGACAAGGACGTCGACGAGCGGATCGCCAAGGTGAAGAAGGACGTCTTCAAGGGCAACGAGGCGGCGTTCACGAAGCAGCTCAAGAGTCAGGGCTACACCCTCGATTCGTTCAAGGTCGACGTTCGGGCCCAGATCCTCTCCGAGAAGCTCTTCAACAACGTGAGCAAGGACGTCAAGGTGAGTGCGTCCGACATCGACAAGTACTACGCGCAGAACAAGGCGAATTACACGACGCCCGAGTCGCGCCAGGTCCGACACATCCTCGTCAAGACGAAGGCCGAGGCGACGAAGGTCTACGACCAGCTGCGCGCGGGTGCCAACTTCGCGGCGATCGCGAAGCAGAAGTCGCTCGACCCGGGCTCGAAGGACCGCGGCGGCGAGCTCACGATCTCCAAGGGCCAGACGGTCGCGCCCTTCGAGCAGACCGCCTTCCTGCTGCCCGTCAAGTCGATCTCCCGCCCGGTGAAGACCCAGTTCGGCTGGCACGTCATCCAGCCGCTCTCCGAGGTGAAGGCGGCCAAGACGACACCGCTCACCGAGGTCAGGGCGTCCATTCGCACCACGCTGGTGGAGCAGCGCAAGCAGGAGGCGCTGGCGAAGTGGGCGGACGACGTCAAGAAGAGCTACGACGACAAGGTCGCCTACGCGGAGGGCTTCGCCCCGCCGCCGGTCGCGACCGAGCCCTCGACGACACCGGGTAGCAGCCTGTGCCCCTTGCGGAGGCGCTGCTCGAGCTGCAGGAGCTCACCGAGCGCCTGCGCCGGGAGTGCCCCTGGGACCGGGAACAGACGGCCCGGACGATCGTCCCGCACACCGTCGAGGAGGCGTACGAGGTCGCCGACGCGGCAGTTGCCGGCGACGACGCCAAGCTGCTCGACGAACTCGGCGACCTGCTCTTCCAGGTCTACTTCCTCGCGTTGTTGCTGGAGGAGCGCGACGCAGGCAACCTGGAGACGGCGGTCCGCGCCGTGCACGACAAGCTCGTCCGGCGGCACCCGCACGTCTTCGGCGATGCCGAGGCGAAGACAGCCTGGCGGGTACGGGACCGCTGGGAGCAGATCAAGTCCGAGCAGGAGGGCCGCGAAGGGATCTTCCACGACGTGCCCGAGTCGCTGCCGGCGCTGCTCTACGCGCGGAAGGCGCAGCGGCGCGCAGCAGCGGCCGGCTACGACTGGCCCGATCTCCAAGGGCCGCTCGCGAAGGTGCACGAGGAGCTCGCCGAGGTCGAGGCCGAGCTCGCCCGCGCCGGCCGGCCGAAGCCGGAGACGGAGCCCGACCCGAAGGTGTTCGACGAGCTCGGCGACCTTCTCTTCACGGTCGTCAACGTGACCCGCTTCGCGAACGTGGACCCGGAGCTGGCGCTCCGCGCCACGACCAAACGCTGGCGCGAGCGTGTCGAGCTGGCGGTGGAGCTTGCCGGCGCGCGTGGAGAGGACTGGCGTAGGCTCGACCTCGAGGCGCAGGACCGCTACTACGACCAGGCGAAGGAGCAGCTGCGATGAGCCGGATCGTCCACGTGCACGGCCGCCAGATCCTCGACTCGCGCGGCAACCCGACGGTCGAGGTCGAGGTCGGGCTCGAGTCCGGCGCGCTCGGTATCGCCGCCGTCCCCTCCGGCGCGTCGACCGGCGAGCACGAGGCGGTCGAGCTGCGCGACGGCGACCCGGCCGCGTGGCTCGGCAAGGGCGTGACGCGTGCAGTCGCGAACGTCGACGGAGAGATTGCAGGCCTGCTCGCCGGCATGGAGGCCGACGACCAGCGTGCGCTCGACGAGGCGCTGATCACACTCGACGGGACGCCGACGAAATCACGGCTCGGCGCCAACGCGATCCTCGGGGCGTCGCTCGCCGCGGCGAAGGCTGCCGCGACGGAGGCGGAGCTGCCGCTCTACCGCTGGATCGGCGGGGCGAACGCTCACGTGCTCCCGGTGCCGTTACTGAACGTGGTCAACGGCGGCGCGCACGCGCGCAATTCGCTGGACTTCCAGGAGTTCATGCTCGTCCCGGCCGGCGCCGAGACGTTCTCGGAGGCGCTCCGGATCGGAGTGGAGACGTTCCACCACCTGAAGGCGCTCCTGGCTGAGCGGGACCTGGCCACGTCGGTCGGCGACGAGGGCGGCTTCGCACCGGACTTCGGCTCGGTGGCGGAGGCGATCGAGACGATCCTCGAAGCGTCGGAGCGCGCAGGTCACCGCGAACGAGTCGCTGTCGCGCTCGACGTCGCGGCGAGCGAGTTGCGTGAGGACGGCGTGTACCAACTACGCCGCGCCGGAGGAACTCTCGACACGAACGGGTTGATCGACCTCTACGCCGACCTGGCCGAGCGCTTTCCGCTCGTCTCGGTCGAGGACGGGCTCGGCGAGGACGACTGGGAGGGCTGGCAGATGCTCACCGACCGTCTCTCCAAACGCCTCCAGCTCGTCGGCGACGACCTCTTCGTCACCAATGTCGAGTTTCTTCAGCGGGGGATCCGGGATCGGGTCGCGAACGCGATCCTCGTCAAGGTCAACCAGATCGGAACGCTCACCGAGACGCTCGACGCGATCGAGCTCGCACAGCGCAGCGGTTATGCGGTCGTCATCTCGCATCGCTCGGGCGAGACCGAGGACTCGACGATCGCCGACCTGGCGGTGGCGACGAACGCCGGCCAGATCAAGACGGGTGCGCCCTCCCGCTCGGACCGGACGGCGAAGTACAACCGCTTGCTCAGGATCGAGGAGGAGCTTGGCGACGCGGCCGGGTTCCCGGGTTGGGCCGCGTTCCCCCGCGTCCGCAGCCAGGAGTGATCGGCGGATGCGCGCAAGCGGGATGCGCGACCTGCGCAGCTAGTAATAGTCTGGACTGATGCTGCGCAGGACGAAGATCGTGGCCACGATCGGCCCTGCGTCGTCCTCCCCGGAGGTGATCGCGGAGCTGATCGAACGCGGCATGGACGGCGCTCGGCTCAACCTCTCGCACGGGACGAAGGACGATCACGCCGAGCGCGCCCGCCTGATCCGCGAAGGCCAGGAGCGGTCGCGGGCGCCCGATCGCGATCATCGCCGACCTGCAGGGGCCGAAGCTGCGCGTCGGCGACCTCGCAGACGCCGGTGCGAGCTCGAGCGAGGAGCACTCGGTCGTGATCGCCGGCGAGGACGCCGTCCGCGACGGCGACCTTCCCGTCAGTCCGGCTGTCCTGGGCACGGTCCTCAAGCCGGGCCACGACGTGATGATCGACGACGGCCACGTGAAGCTGCGCGTCGAGCGCGTCGAGCACGGCCGCGCGCAATGCTCGGTCGTCGTGGCCGGCACGGTCAGCGCGCACAAGGGCGTCAACGTCCCCGGCGTCCCCTTGCCGATTCCCGTCGCTCACGCGCAAAGACCTCGACGACCTGGAGTGGGCGCTCGAGCTCGGCGTCGACTACGTGGCGCTCTCTTTCGTCCGCTCGGCGTCAGACGTCCAGGCGCTTCGCACGTTGATCGAGGCGTCCGGCTCCAACGCGTACGTGATCGCGAAGATCGAGAAGGCAGAGGCGATCGCGGCGCTCGACGAGATCCTCGGCGAGGCGCACGCTGTGATGGTCGCGCGCGGCGACCTCGGCGTGGAGATCGGCGTCGCCGAGGTCCCGCTGCTCCAGAAGCGGATCATCACGAAGTCGCTCGAGCGTGGGAAGCCGGTGATCACGGCCACGCAGATGCTCGAGTCGATGATCAGTCAGCCCGAGCCGACGCGCGCCGAGGCGTCCGACGTCGCCAACGCGATCCTCGACGGCACCTCGGCGATCATGCTCTCCGGCGAGACCGCCGTCGGCGCCTACCCGATCGAGGCGGTTGGCGTACATGGACCGGATCGCGCTCGCCGTCGAGCCGAGCCTCGGCTACCGCCATGAGATCCCGGAGGCGAGCGAGGAGCCGACGATCGGCCAGGCGATGTCCAACGCCGCCTGCGACATCGCCGAGGCGCTCGGCGCGAAGGCGATCCTCGTGCCGACGTTCACCGGGAGGACGGCGTCCGCGGTCGCGCGGCTGCGTCCCCGGCGTCCGATCATCGCGCTCACGCACAAGCGCTACTCGCTCCAGCACATGGCGATCGAGTGGGGCGTCACCCCGTTGCGAGATCCCGGAGATGGACGACGTCGAGGATCTCTGGAGCGACTTCGCTGGAGGCGGCCCGGGCGAGCGGCATCGTCGCGAGCGGCGACCGCGTCGTGATCACCGCGGGCACCGCGGTGAACATCCCCGGCTCGACGAACGTGATCAAGGTCGACATCGCCTGACGTCGCGCGGCAGGTCCGGGGCGGCAGCGCCGAACTCGGCACCGTGGCACGGCGACAGAGGGCGAGAGCCGGCGAGTGCGCAGGCCGCGGCTCGGCCGCGCCTGGCTGCTCGTCGTCATCGTCGTCATGGGGTTCCTCTACTACCGGCCGCTCGAGACGTGGCTCGAGACGCGTGCCGAGCTCGGACGCCGCGAGGCTGAGGTGCGTTCGCTCCGCGCGGAGCGCCTGCGGCTGGAGGGGCGGCTTTCGCGCGCCGAGACGATGGAGGCTCTCGGCCGTGAGGCGCGGCGAATCGGCTATGTCCGGCCGGGCGAGCGGCTCTTCATCGTCAAGGGCATCCCGCAGTGGCAGCGCCGGAACGTCGCCCGGCGGCTGAGACTACGCTCCGGCCGTGGACGACCGTCAGATCGTCGCCCGGCAGCTCGGGCGCGAGCCGCGTGCCTTCCGGCGGGTCGTCGCACGCTGCGGGTGGGGTCTTCCGGCGGTGACGGAGCAGGAGCCGCTGGATACGGATGGACGCCCCTTCCCGACGACCTACTACCTCACGTGCCGGCACCTGGTCGCAGCCGTATCGCGGCTCGAGGCTGCGGGCGGGGTCGAACGCTGGAGTAGCGCAGCCGCGGGCGATCCGGAGCTGGCCGCCAGCCTCGAGCGCGCGACCGCGGAGCAGCGGGAGCTTCGCCGCACCCTCGCCGGAGCGCGCGCCGCGGGCGTGGAGCCCGACGTGCTCGACCTCGGCATCGGCGGCTCGCGCAACCCGGGGGCGCTGAAGTGCCTTCACGCGCATGTCGCCTTCGCGCTCGCCCGGCCGGGCTATCTCCTCGGCGAGCGCATCCTCGACGAGGTCGAGCCGCGCTGGCCCGGCGAGGGCTGCTGCTCGGCGTCGGCCGTTACTTGAGCAGGAGCTTCGTCAGCCGGCGGTCGGCGAGGACCAGAAAGACTGCCGTCATCGCGAGGAGATAGGCGACGTTGACCAGGACGAGCGGGGAGACCTCGCCGAGGGTGAATGCCCGGAGCAGCTCGACGCCGTGGTAGAGGGGCGTCAGCGGCAGGATCCACGCCACAACGTCCGGGTACTCCGACGCCGGAACGAACGTTGCCGAGAACAGGAACATCGGTAGGACGCAGAGCTCGACGAAGGCGAAGTCCGCCCACGTGCGCATGAGCGTCGTGGCGAAAACGCCACCAGCGGCGAACCCTGCCGAGATGAGGACCGCGGACGGCACGGCCAGTAACGCCCAGGGCGAGGCGATGAGCCCGAGGGCGAGCATCACACTCACGAATCCCACTGAGTAGACGGTTCCGCGCATGAGCGTGTACGTGAGCTCGCCGACGGCGAGGTCACGCACCGTCAGCGGCGTCGCCAGCACGCCCTCGTACGTGCGCGCGTACTTCAGCTTGAAGAAGACGTTTCCGGACTCGTAGACGGCACCGTTCATCGCGGAGGCGGCCAACAGGGCGGGAGCCACGAAATCCTGGTACGAGACGGTTTCACCTCCGACATCGAGGTCGCCGACCAACGCCCCGACGCCGACACCGAGCGCGACCAGGTAGAAGAGCGGCTCGAAGAAGCCCGAGACGACGACGAGCCAGGCACCGCGCGAGCTGGCGAGATTCCGCTCGACCAGGCGCCATGGGCGCCGAGCGCTCTGCGGCAGGCGCGGGAGGATGCGGAGGCCGACGTCGAGGGCGGTCATCGGCTGAGCGTTTCGGCGCACGCTCGCACCGCCAGGACGGCGGCGACCGCGGTGACGCTGAGGAGGTAGATGACATGGGCGGCGGTCGGCAGCGGTTCGACCTGCCCTGAGCACAGGTCCCGGCAGAGCGCGACCCCGTGCCAGAGCGGCGTGGCCCAGGCGAGGGGCTCGAGCCAGTCGGGAAGCCGCTCGATCGGAAAGAACGTGCCCGAGAAGAGGAAGAGCGGCACGAGACCGAAGCGATAGATCGCAGCCAGCCACTCGTCGCTGTCGACTCGCGCGCAGATGAAGGCGAGGAGAGCCGCGAACGCGAGGCCGCAGAGGAGCGCCGCGAGCGGGGCGAGCACCGCCAGCGGCGACACGAATGCCCCGCCGACCGCCGCGACGAGCGTGAACGCCGAAACGGCGAGGATGACCCGGGCGCCTGCCCAGGCGAGCACTCCCGCGACGAGCTCTGCGACGCGAACCGGTGTCGCGACGACTGCGTGATAGGTGCGCCACCACTTCAGGCCGGCCTTGACGGGATATGTCGTCACGCTGGCGGCCGTCTGCATCGCCGTGGTCGCGATGAGAGCGGGCGCGACGAACTCGAGGTAGGTGAGCCCGCCCAGATCGGGGTTCGTCTCGTCGACCAGAGCGCCGAGCAGCACGCCGATCGAGAGCAGGAACAGGACAGGGTTGACGAACGAGACCGTCACCGAGCCGCGCCAAACGCGCCGGTACCCCCGTGCATGCCAGCCGACGACCGAGAGCACGCGTGCAGTCGTGGCCATCAGTCGATCAGGCTGCGCCCGGTCAGCGCGAGGAAGACGTCCTCGAGGGTGCTGCGGCGAACGAGCACGCTTTCGGGCTGAAGTCCCCGCGCGTGCACCTCGTCGAGGGTCGCGTCACCGTCGTCGGTCCCGATCACGATCCGGTCCGGGAGCACCTCGACGCGCTTCCCGACACCTTCGAGCTGCGCGGAGACAGCCCCGTTCTGCGAGCCGAAGCGGAGCTCGACCATCTCCCGCGGAACGCAGCCGGCGATCAGCTCGCGCGGCGAGCCCTCGGCGACGATCCGGGCGCGGTCCATGATCACCAGCCGGTCGCACAGCTGCTCGGCCTCGTCCATGTAGTGGGTCGTCAGGACGAGGGTGACGCCCTGCTGCTTGAGCCGGTAGAGCCGGTCCCAGAGCGCGTGCCGGGCCTGAGGGTCGAGACCGGTTGTGGGCTCGTCGAGCAGCATCAGCTCCGGACTCGAGACGAGCGCGCGAGCGATCGTGAGACGGCGCTTCATCCCGCCGGAGAGCGAGTCGACCTTCGCGTCCCGGCGCTCGGTGAGCTGAACGAACTCGAGCAGCTCGTCGGTGCGCTGCCGGATCACGTCCCGGGCGAGCCCGAAGTAGCGCCCGTAGACGAACAGGTTCTCGGCCACGTCGAGCTCGAGATCGAGGTTGTCCTCCTGTGGGACGACGCCGAGCCGTTGCCGGATCGACGGGCCGTCCCGCACGGGATCGAGCCCGAGGACACTCAGGTGGCCGCCGTTCGCCGGCGAGACGGCCCCGATCATCCGCATCGTCGAGCTCTTGCCCGCGCCGTTCGGCCCCAGGAAGCCGAACGTCTCGCCGCGCTCGACCGTGAAGTCGATCCCGTCCACGGCCACGAAGTCGCCGTAGCGCTTGGTGAGGCCTCGCGCCTCGATCAGCGGCGTACCGGTGGTCATTGCGCTGACGCTAGCAACGACCCTTGGCTGCGCAGGTCGCGGATCCGCTCGCGCGGATCCGCGACGCGCACAAAACCCCTGAAGGCGTCCGCCTACGGCGGCCGCGGGCGGCTTTTTCGCAAGCGCCGTGCCACGGAGCAACTACGATCGACGGCCGTGAGGGCGGACGTCGAGAGCGCGCGGCGAGACTGGGAGGACGGCTACCGCCGGCTGCAGGTCGACGCGGGCGACCCCCGCCGAGCCGACGCGTTGCACGGGCAGGTCGACGCGGTCACCCGCGAGCTCCGCAAGCGGGTCGGGTCGATCTACACGACCGCCGATCTCGCGCGGGCCTACCACGGCTCCGAGCACTGGGCTCGCGATGCAGTCGCGGAGGCCGCGGAGACGCCTGGGTGGGAGCGGACGCTTGCCGACGCGACCGACGCCTCGTTCCATGTTTACGCCCGTGGCGCAATGGACTACAAGCCCTGACGATGCTCGAGCAGTCGCGCAGCCCACGGCGCGCCGCCGCGCCGGCGCAGCTGGCCGCGCGTGCTCGCCCTGGTCGCTGTGGTCGTGCTGTCGTTCGCGCTCGGCCTCTCGCTCGGCAAGGCGCTCGACGACGGCCCCGAGCCCGGAGCGACGGTCACCTCCGTGCGGACGTTGGAGCCGCTCCCGCAGCAGCCGGCCACGACCCCGTAGGAACGACGTTCCCGTGCAGTTCTACTCGTGGGCGATGCAGCCGGCTTTACGACCGCAGGCCGATTCATTCGGCCGTAGGTCCACCCTGCTGGCTGTGCCACGCGAGGAAGGAGGGGGCTCGCGGGGGAACCATGGGTTCCCCCACGTCAAAGCTCTTCGGACGCCTGGAGCAGGCCGGCGAGGATGACGCCGATTGCGGCTGCGAGGCTGATCCAGATGCCGACGCCACGCCCGGCGAAGAAGAAGTCGTCGGGAATCACGACGACGCGGACGAGCACGAAGATCGTTGCGAGCGAGCCCAGAGCGATCGTGACCAGGCTCTCCGGTGCCGCGGCCGGCAACTCGATCCCTAGCTCCCGCAACAGCACGACGAGCATTGTCGCCAGCCCGAGGAAGAAGACGAGCTTCCCCAGCGTTCCGGTGTTCCAGCCGAGCACCGAGATCGTGACACCCTCGCCCGATCCGGTGTACCAGCCGGTAAACGCCGAGACGGTGAGCACGAGGCCCGACACGAGCGTGAGGCGGTCGCCCAGGCCCAAGAGCGCTCCGCCCCGATCGAGCGCAGCACGACCAAAGCCTCCTTCGGGCGACGCCATTGGGCGCAGTATGGTCGCCCCAGCGGCTGGAGTCACGCCCTTCCCGCTCGAATGCGGCTTGAACTCATAGAATTTGCCCGTGGCCGACAGCTCCGGCGAGAAGGTGTCCGAGCGGGTAGCCGAGGCGCCGCCAATCGATCCGACAGCGGTATCGCGCGCGTATCGGTTCCATCGCGCGCGACGGCGCGCGCGGATGGAGCGGACGCGGGCGCTACGACGGGCGGGCGTCCGCTTCTGGTTCGTGCTCGTGCTGCTCCTGGCAGGCAGCATCGCCCTTGCCGTCACGTTCTGGCGGCAGGTGCAGGAGCTCTTCGGCCTCTGATCGAGCTCGGCAGGCGTGGCGAGCGCCCGCTGGTCGTCGGGCACCGCGGGGCCGCCAAAGCGGCGCCGGAGAACACGCTGCGCTCGTTCCGGCTCGCGGTGGGCCTCGGCGTCGACCTCGTCGAGTTCGACGTCATCGCGCTCGCACGAGGGCCGCTCGTCGTAGCCCACTCGGATCGGCTCGACGAGGTGAGCCACGGCGCCGCGCGCGGACGCGTGCAGGACCTCACGCTGGACCAGCTCCGTGAGATCGCTCCTGAGCTGCCGACATTCGACGAGGCGGTCGCCTTCTTCGCCGAGGAGGCGCCCGGCGTCGGCCTGCACGTCGACCTCAAGCTGACGACGCGCCTGGACGAGCTCGCGGCTACGTTCGGGCGGCACGGTGTCACCGGGCGGACCGTCGTCAGCTCCTTCCACGCTCCGTCGCTGCGTACGGTCGCCCGGTCCGAGCCGCGCGTCCGGATCGGGTTCACGTATCCCGAGGACCGGTTGGGCGTCTCCCGGCGCGCGTGGTTGCACCCGGCTGTTCGAGCTGGGCTGCGGACGATGCGCGCGTCGGTTCCGCACCGTCTGGGCCGCATGCTCGATCGCGCGGGAGCGTCGGCGCTCATGCTCCAACACATGCTCGTTACGCCGGCGGCGGTACAGCGGGCGCACGAGCTCGGCGCTCCGGTGCTCGCGTGGACGGTCGACGAGCGACCGGATCTGGAGCGTGTCCTGGCTGCCGGCGTCGACGGAATCGTGACCAACGATCCGGCAACCCTCCTGGCTACACTGGCCACGTGAACCGCGCGATTGCGCTCTTCGCCGGCTGCGGCGCGGCCGGCTTCCTCTGTGCACTCGTAATCGCGGGCGTGCCGGCCGCGGGCGCCGACACGGGTACGTCGTCGACGACCGGCTCGACGAGCACGACGACCACGACGACGACGACCACGACCACCACGACGACGGCGAGCACGACGACGACGACGACGGTGCCGAGGCCGCCAGACGTGATCGCGGCGGGCGTGCGGGTAGGCGGCATCCTCGTCGGCGGGCTGTCCTCGTCGGAGGCCACTCAGCTCGTGCGCACGCGGTTCCGCCGGCCGCTCACCTTCGTCGTCTCACCCACCCGGCGGATTCGGATGACGCCGCAGGAACTCGGGGCGTCTGCATACGTCGGCGACGCGATCAAGCGCGCGCGCCGCGCGAACGCGGGAGCGAAGGTCCCGCTCAAGGTCGAGGTGCCCAGAGGCACCCTGCAGCGCCGGGTTACAACCCTCGGTCGTGAGCTGCGCCGGGACCCGATCGACTCGCGCCTGATCCTCCGCAACCTGCGGCCGTTCGCAACCAGGGCGGTGCCAGGGCGGCGGCTCAAGGTGCTCGCCGCACAGCGGTCGATCGTGCTCGCGCTCACGACGCACGACCGCGATCCGCTCGCGCTCCCGTTCGAGGTAGTCGAGCCGGAGGTGACGCCCGACAACGTCGGCCCGGTGATCGTGATCCAGCGCGGCTCGAACCGGCTCCTGCTCTACGGCGGGACGAAGCTCAAGCGCGTCTTCAACGTCGCCACCGGCCAGGCCCAGTATCCGACACCGCTCGGCCGCTTCGCGATCGTGGTCAAGTGGCGGGATCCCTGGTGGTATCCACCGCCGTCCGACTGGGCACAGGACAAGGAGCCCGTTCCGCCCGGCCCCGGCAACCCGCTCGGCACGCGGTGGATGGGACTGACCGCGCCGTACGTGGGGATCCACGGCACCCCGGACGCCGCGTCGATCGGCTACTCGGTCTCGCACGGCTGCATCCGCATGCTGATCCCGCAGGTCGAGTGGCTTTTCGAGCAGGTGAAGATCGGAACGCCGGTCTTCGTCGTCGCCGCCTGAGGAGCCGTGGCCGGCGGGGCCAAGCTCGTCGGGCAGGTCGTCGCGGTCGGGCTCGTCGCCGCGCTGCTGGGACTCCTCGTCTGGAAGGTCGCCCGCGGCGACGACGGCGGCGCGGCCGGCAGAGCTGGCGCAGGGGAAGAGCCCGGTCGCGCCGGACTTCACCCTGCCGAGGCTCGACAAGGCCGGAGAGTTGGCGTTCTCGTCGTTGCGGGGTAAGGCCGTCGTCGTCAACTTCTGGGCGTCGTGGTGCATCCCGTGCAAGGACGAGGCACCCGTCCTCGAACAGACGTGGCGCGACCATCGCGACGAAGGCCTCGTCGTGCTCGGGGTCGACGCGCAGGACTTCAAGGGCGACGCGAGGTCGTTCATGCGCAAGTACGGCGTGACGTATCCGGTCGTCCACGACGGCAAGGGATCGACGCTCGGCCGCTGGGGGGTGACCGGGTTTCCCGAGACCTTCTGCGTCGACCGGCGCGGGCGCCTCGTGGGGGAGAAGATCGACGGCGGCGTCGACGCGGGCAAGAATCTCGTGCGGTTCCGTCGCTGCGTCGAGCTCGCGCTCGGGTGATGCGGCTCGTCGCCGTCCTCGCGCTCGTGCTCGCGCTCGCTGTGCCGGCCGCGGCTGCGGCGGAGCGGCCCAATCCGGCCGATCTGGAGGCGGAGCTCGTCTGTCCGACCTGCAAGACCACGCTCGACCAGTCCAACGCGCCGGTTGCGTTACGGATGAAGGCGTACATCCGCGCCCGGATCGCCGCGGGCGCGAGCGCAGCCGAGATCAAGAGCGAGCTCGTCGACCAGTTCGGCCCCGCCGTCCTCGCGACTCCCCGCAAGGAGGGCTTCGACCTGCTCGCCTGGGCGCTCCCGCTCGCCGTGCTGGGCGTCGGCGTGCTTGTAGTGGGTGCGCTCGCCTGGGCTTGGAGCCGGCGGCGGGAGCCCGTGCCCGCGGCGCCCGGTTTCGACGCTGAGCTCGATCCAGAGCTGGAGCGGCGCGTCGACGACGAGCTCGCCCATTACGACGAATGAACCCGGTCTCGCTCCTCGTGGCGTTCGGCGCCGGGTTCCTCTCCTTCCTCGCCCCCTGCGTGCTCCCGCTCGTTCCGGGCTACCTCTCGGCCGTCTCGGCGGTCGAGGCCGACAGGCTCGGCGAGCCGGGGAACGCGCGCCGCGTGGTCACGGCCAGCATCCCCTTCGTCGCCGGGTTCACCGCCGTGTTCGTCCTGCTGGGCACCGCAGCCGCGCTCGTCGGCGGCTCGCTGGTCGACGACCAGTTCCTCCTCGAGCAGATCTCCGGTTTCGTGCTCGTCGTCTTCGGCCTCGCCTTCATGGGGCTGCTGCCCTGGCCCGAGCGCCTGTTGGGTGCGGGGCTGCTCCAGGGTGCCCGTCGTCGCGGCTCGACGATGCTGCTCGGCGGCGCGTTCGCGGTCTGCGCGGCACCGTGCATCGGCCCGGTGCTCGCCGCGATCCTCGTCCTCGCCGGCAGCTCGGGCACGGTGCTCGAGGGCGCGGTCCAGCTCGCCGTCTACTCGCTCGGGCTGGCGGTTCCGTTCGTGCTCGCCGGAGCGTTGTTCACGCGCGCGATGGGCGCGTTCCGCTGGCTCCGAGACCACTACCGTGCGATTCAGATCGGGAGCGGCGCGATCATGGTCGCGCTCGGCCTGCTGCTCTTCTTCGGCCGGTTCTACTACCTGCGGATCTACCTCAACCGCTTCCTCGAGTGGACCGGCCTCGAGGGGTTCCTCTAGCGGCCGGGCGCCGAAGCGGCCGCCGAAGGCGGACGCCTTCAGGGGTGTTTGCGCGTCGCGAATCCGCGCGAGCGGATTCGCGACTTGCGCAGCTAGTTGGTACGTTCCGGTCGTGGCGACGATCCTGCTCGTAGGGGTCGATCTCTTCTTCCGAGGCAAGCTCGACGCGCTTCTCGCCGGGCATCACCTCGTCACGAGCGACAGCGCCGATCCGCCCGACCTCGTGATCTGCGACATCGCCCGCGTCGAGCCGGACGAGGTCGCCGACGCCTGGCCCGACATCCCGATCGTGGGCTACACGAATCACACCGACAAGGTGGGCCTGCGGCGGGCCCACACGGCTGGTTTCGACCAGGTGCTCGTCAAGTCGGCCCTCGTCGAGCGAGCGCCAGATGTCGTCCACGAGCTGGTCGAAGAGCCCGCTTCGTAGCCGATCCCCCTGGGTAGACTCGCTCGCGTGACGTACATCATCGCCGAGCCCTGCATCGACATCAAAGACCGCTCGTGCGTGGACGTCTGCCCGGTCGATTGCATCCACGAGTACGGGCGGATCCTCGTCATCGACCCCGAGGAGTGCATCGATTGCGGGGCATGCGAGCCCGAATGTCCGGTCGAGGCGATCTTCCCCGAGGACGCGCTGCCCGACAAATGGGAGCCCTTCGTCAAGATCAACTACGCCTTCCCTGACGGGGCCGACGTGATCGACAAGCTCGTGGACGAGTACGCCACCGAGCACAACGTGAACAATCCACCTCTGGAGTAGCAACCGCGCTCGGGGTCAGACCCCGACGGCGCTCTCGCGTTCAGGCGGGTATCAAATACGCGCAGGTGCGTGAGTCGTCCGGCAAGGGTGACTGGCCGACCTTCGTCACCCGGAACCGCTGCTCGCCGTCCTCGAGCACGCTTCCCGGCGCCGGTGGCTCGCCTGAGCGGGGGATGAGCCGGTAGCCGCTCGGCGACCAGACGAAGAGCAGGTGGGCGGGCCCGTGCGCGTGGCCGTTCTCGTCCATGACCGGAAGCCTAACGCCGCGCGGACGACGGTGGAACGGCGACGCGGATTGTCGTGCCGCTGCTTTCGCCCTGTTCGACCTGCAGCTCGCCGTTGAGGGTGGCCGCGCGCTCGGCGAGGCCCTCGAGGACGGCATGCCGGCGCTCGCCGGAGCCGTCGTCTGCGATGACGAGCTCGGCTCCGCCTGCCGCAGTCGGGCGAAGGGAGACCGACACGCGGGTCGGGGGGCCTCGGCGCACCGCCTGGTCGAGCGCCTCGCGGACGATCTGGTAGAGACCGACCTGGGCGCCGTCGCCGAGGGTGTCGCCGGCCTTCACGTCGAGGTCGATCCGCACTGCTCGTCGCGCCCCGACTCGCTCGGACAGCTCCCGCACGGCCGCGGCGAAGCCACGCTCGTGCAGGGCGGCAGGCTCGATCCCGGCAACGAGCTCACGCAGGTCGGCGTTCGCCTCGCGCGCGACCTCCGTCGCCCGCGACAGGATTGTGTGGGCGGCCGCCGGGTCGCCGTCGGAGGCGGCGTGGGCAGCTGCCTCGAGCATCTGCGCGATCGCCGCCAGCGACTGCACCGGCCCGTCGTGGATCAACTCGGCCAGTCTGCGCCGCTCGTCTCGCTCCGCAGCGAGCCGCTCTGAGAGCGCGTCGTGCATGAGAGGCGTGGGATCTGGTTTCAACGCGGCCAGCGGCCGCGAAGCAGCCGCGCTTTAGGGGTTTGCGCGGCGCGGATCCGCGCGAGCGGGTTCGCGCCCTGCGCAATCAGCAGGGTCAATCGATCATCGCCTCGCGAAGCGCGATCGCGACCGCCTGCGTGCGGGTGTCCGCTTCGAGCTTCGAGAGGATGTGACGGACGTGGCTCTTCACCGTCTCCTGGCTGATGAAGAGGCGGGAGGCGACGTCCGCGTTCGACATGCCGTCGGCGAGCAACTGGAGGATCTCGCGCTCGCGCTGCGTCAGGATCTCGCCTCCGTCGCGGCCGGTGGCGAAGGCCGGCATCAGCGACGGGTCGACGAACGTCTCCCCGGCGGCCACCTTCTCGATCGCGCGCAGGAGCATCTCGTGGGGCGCTTCCTTGAGGATGTAGCCGCGCGCACCCGACTCGAGCCCACGGGCGAGGAGCGAGCGCTCGTTGTAGGCGGTGAAGACGAGCACCCTCGCGTCGGGGATGCGCTTGATGATCTCCTCCGTCGCCTCGAGCCCGTCCATGCCCGGCATGCGCAGGTCCATGATCACGACGTCCGGGCGCCGTCGCTCGGCGAGCGCTACGGCCGTCTCGCCGTCGGGTGCCTCGCCGACGATGCGAATGTGCGGCGAGCGCAGCAGCGAGAGGCGGAGCCCTTCGCGGACCACCTCGTGGTCGTCGGCGATCAGGCAGGTGATCTCTTCTGGCACGGCGGAGACGATTCTATGGAGAGCGCTAGACGGCAAGCGTGAGCTGAGTCGGGCGCGGCGGCGGCGCGGGGCGCCGGGAGGCGCGGCCGACCCCGAGCTCCCGGGCGAGTTCGCGGACGTGCTGGCGGACGGGCTCCGTCTCACTGCTCGGAAGATACGCGCGCCCGGCGTACAGCCGCTCGTAGCGGGGAAGCTGCTCCGGCCAGTCGCGGGCGAGCGCCGCGAGGAAGTGCTCGCGCGTCCCGGGCTTGAGATAGACGAGGTTCGCCCAGACGGCTCGCGCCCCCGCAGCACGCGCGGCTCGCACGACCGCCTCGAGCTGTTCGGGCGCGTCGGAGAGGCCGGGGAGGATCGGCGCCATCGCGACCGAGACGTCGAGGCCGGCTGCGGCGAGCTGCGCGACGACGGCCATGCGCCTCTCGGGCCTGGCCGTCCCGGGCTCGGTCGTCCGCCAGACGCGTTCGTCGAGGGTGGGGATCGAGACGTTGACCGTCACGTCGGCCCGTCTCGTGCCTTCGAGGAGGAGGTCGACGTCGCGCAGCACCATCGGCCCGCGCGTGATCAGCCCGAACGGATTCGCGGCCGCGACGAGCACCTCCAGGCAGGCCCGCGTGAGGCGGTAGCGTCCTTCGCACGGCTGGTAGGGGTCGGTCGCCGCCCCGACGACGACGTTCTCGTGCCGCCAGGCCGCTCGCGCCAATTCGCGCTTCAGCACGTTCGCGACGTTGACCTTGACCCGGATCGAGCGTCCGTAGCGGTCGTCGGCGGGCCGGTCGGCGCGGGCCTCGAAGGCACGCACGTAACAGAACGTGCAGCGGTGCGCGCAGCCCATGTAGGGGTTGAGCGACCAGGAGAACGGCATCCCCTTGACGCGGTTGAGCGCCGACCGGCACGGCTCCTCGCGGTACTCGACCCGCATGCAGCGATGATAGAACATGTGTTCGCATCGTGCGCAATCGTCGATGCGGATTACTACGCTGCCCGCTGATGGTCCGCCGGGGCGTGTCGTTCTGCTGTGTGCCGGCGCGCGGTCGCTCGCGCGGCGCCCGCCCTCCTCGCCGCCACGCTCGCCGTAGCGATGACGTGGCCGCTCGTACTCAACGTCGGGAGCGACATCCCCAAGGATCTCGGCGACCCGCTGCTCCAGACGTGGCAGGTGGCGTGGATCGGCCACGCGGTCCTGCACCAGCCGCTCGATCTCTTCCAGGCGAACATCTACTGGCCGCTCTCGGACACGCTCGCGTTTACCGACGCCCTGGTCGGCTATGCGCCTGCGGGCCTGCTCGCTCAGCGCGGGCCGCACGCGGCCCTCGTTACGTACAACCTGCTCTTCCTCTTCGCATACGCACTCGCGTTCCTGGGCGCGTATCTGCTCGCCCGCGAGCTCGGCGCCGGCCGGGCCGGAGGGATTGCTGCAGGGGCAGCGTTCGCGTACGCACCGTGGCGGCTCGCCCAGAACGGCCATCTGCAGGTGCTCTCGAGCGGCGGCATCCCACTGGCGCTGTTCCTGCTCCTGCGCGGCTACAGGAGGAGAAGCCCACGGCTCGTGCTCTGCGGCTGGCTGGTCGCGGCGTGGCAGATGACCCTGGGGTTCACGCTCGGTCTCCAGCTCGCCTACCTGCTCGCGGTGCTCGCGGTGATCATCCTCGTGGCCCGCGTCAGTGGCTACGTCGGAGCGGTGTCCAGGGGGGTGGCGGTCGCGACCGCCGCGGGCGTCCTCGTCCTCGTCCTCGTCACGTTCATGCAGGCGCGGCCGTACCTCCGCGTGATCGATGATCATCCCGAGGCCGAGCGGTCTCCCGCGCAGGTCGAGAGCTTCTCGCCGGAGCCGCGGAGTTTCCTCGCCGCCCCGGCGCAGAGCCTGGTCTGGGGCGACGCGTCCTTCCGGGCTCGTGCCACTCTCCCGGCCCCAGACGAGCAGACGCTCTTCCCCGGCCTGACAGTTGTGCTGCTGGCGCTGATCGGCCTCGCGGGCTCCGTGTACTCGAGGCGCCTACGCATCGGGCTCGCGCTCGCTGTGGCGGTCTGCGCGGTCCTCTCACTGGGCCTGCGCGATGTCTCCGGGCCAAGCAAGTATCTGACTCCGTATCGAGTCCTCTACGAACTCGCTCCGGGCTGGGACGGCGTGCGCACCCCCGGTCGCCTCACGACGCTCACGTCGCTTGGGCTCGCATTGCTGGCGGGTGCCGGGCTTTGCGTCGTCGCGCGATACGTCCGACGGCGCGCGGCCTCGCTTCCCGGACACGGCGCTCGTGCCGCCGCTGCGGGTGTGAGCACACTGCTCGTCGGAGCCATCCTCGTCGAGGGACTGGGCCCGATCGAGCACCCGTCGGTGCCGCAGGCGCCACCAGGGCCAGCGGCTTGCGGTTCCGCCGCAGCTGCACCTTCCGTGGGAGTCGGTCGACTTCCGCCACATCTACTGGTCGACGGCGGGCTTCCCGCCGATCGTGAACGGGGCCGGCGCCTTCGATCCCGAGTCCATGTACAAGCTTCGTTTGCCGGTGGAGAGCTTCCCTGACGGGCCGTCCGTCTCGGCGCTCCGTCGGTTGGGCGTGCGAACCGTCGTCCTCCATCCAGACCAGGTCGTCGGGACACCGTGGGAACATGCGGCGCGGAAGCCGGTGGCGCAGCTGCCCCTCGTGCGCACCAGGGCCGATGGAGTCATCCTCTACACGCTGCGGCCTGGCGCGCCTGCACAGCGGCGGTAGGCAACGCGAACCTCGATTCGAGCTCGCTGCGGCCCGGCCGCGAAGGCGGCCGGCTTCAGGGGTTTTCGCGCTTGGGATTCGCCTTCTGGCGAATCCCAAGCTGCGGGCCAATAGAGTCGTGGCGTGGACGACCTACCGGGCGGCATCCGCCGCATCACGCTGCCGTTGCCGACGCGCCCGGGGCACGTACACGCCTATCTGATCCCGGGCTCGGACGGCTGGACGCTCGTCGACACGGGGATCGGCGTCCCCGACGCGGCCGAGCGCTGGGAGGGCCAGCTGGCTCAGGTTGACGGCCCGCTCGCCCGCGTCGTGATCACACACTTCCATCCCGACCACGTGGGGGCAGCCGCCGACGTCCACGAGCTGACGGGAGCGCCCGTCCTGCAGGGCTCACTCGACTACGCCCAGTGCGAGCTCGTCTGGGGGAACCCGAACTGGCCGCACCGGATCCAGGAGTGGTTTCGTCGCCACGGCGTCCCCGACCACGTGACCGAGGAGCTCGTGGAGCAGGGCTCGCTCTACCGCCCGTTCATCCGCTATCAGCCGGACCCGGTGCTGGTCGAGGCGGGCGACCGGATCGACGGCTGGGAGCTGGTCGCCGCGCCCGGTCATGCCGACGGCCAGCTCGTGCTGCTGCGGGACGGTGTCCTCATCGCCGCCGACCACCTGCTCGGGACGATCTCGCCGACGGTCGGGCTCTGGCCCGCGAGCCGGCCCGACCCGCTCGGCGACTACCTCGGCGCGCTCGAGCACACGATCGCGCTGGCGCCGCGTGTCGCGCTGCCCGGCCACGGCGACCCGGTCACCGACCCGGTAGGCCGCGCTCGCGAGCTGATCGAGCACCACCGCGAACGACTCGCCGCCGCCGAAGCAGCGCTGACGGAAGCGCCCCAGTCGGGCTACGAGCTCTCCTTCGCGCTCTTCGGGCAGGAGCTGAAGCCGTCCGGGCGCCGTTTCGCGGTCGCGGAGACGCTCTCACACCTCGAGCGGCTGGTGCTCGACGGCCGCGCCGGGCGGCGGGAGGACAGCGGGATGGTCGCCTATACTGCGGCCTGAGTGGACGACGAGCTACCGCCTAGTACCCGCGCCCCGGAGAGCGGGGCGTGAGCGACTTTCTCCGCATAGTCCTGGTGCTCCTCATCGTCTTGGGGAACGCCTTTTTCGTCGCGGCCGAATACGCGCTCGTGACGGCTCGGCGGAGCCGTCTGCACGAGCTCGCCAAGAAGGGGAGCTTGCGAGCACGGCTTGCCCTTCGGATCATGGACGAGCCCGGTGCGTTTCATCGGCACCGTGCAACTCGGCATCACCGCGTTCTCGATCGCACTCGGCGCGATCGGCGAGCCGCTCGTCGAGCACTTCCTCGACCCCTTCCTCGCCAGCACCGTGTCGTTCGTGGTCGCCTTCGCGATCGTCACCTATCTGCATGTCACCCTCGGCGAGCTGGTGCCGAAGGCGATCGCACTGACGAAGAACGAGTCGACGGCGCTCTGGGTCGCGCTGCCGGTTGAGGGGTTCTACATCGTCACGTATCCGCTGGTCTGGTTCCTGCAGGCCTCTTCGAACCTGTTCACGGGACTGTTCGGGATCGAGCCCGCCCCGGCGGGTGTCGTCGCTCACACCGAGGAGGACATCCGCATGATCGTCGCCCAGGCCGAGGACATCGAAGATGCGGAGGAGGAGATGCTCTACAAGGTCTTCGACTTCGCCGGTAAGGAGGTGCACGAGGTCATGGTCCCGCGGCCCGAGGTGGTCGCCATCTCGATCGACATGCCGCCGGAGGAGGCGCTCGCGGCCGTGATCGACTCGCCGTACACGCGCTACCCGGCCTACCGCGGCTCACTCGACGAGATCGTCGGCATCCTCCACGTCCGCGATCTGTTCGGCGCCATCCACGATGACGGCATCGCGTCCGTCCGCATCGACGGAATCCTCCGCCAGCCGTACGTCGTCCCCGAGACGAAGGACCTCGCCGCGCTCCTCGCGGACTTCCGCCGCTCCAAGCAGCACATGGCGATCGTCGTCGACGAATACGGCGCGATGCAGGGGATCGTCACGCTCGAGGACCTGCTCGAGGAGATCGTGGGCGAGATCGAGGACGAGTTCGACCTGCCGGACGAATCGGTCGAGCGGATTGACGAGACAACGATCCGGATCGACGGGACGTTCCCGATCGACGACTTCAACGAGCAAT
Source organism: uncultured Actinomycetes bacterium (assembly GCA_963737565.1). Classification (GTDB taxonomy): domain Bacteria; phylum Actinomycetota; class Thermoleophilia; order Gaiellales; family Gaiellaceae; genus Gaiella. Next base: position 79,552 of record CAVTTF010000015.1, on the reverse strand, counting down.
TCGATGTCGAGCTCGAGCACGAGGACTACCACACGATCGCGGGCTTCGTCTTCGACCTGCTCGGACGGGCCGCGGAGCCGGGCGACGAGGTGCGCAGCGACGGCCTGCGCTTCCGCGTCCTCGAGACCGACGGGTCGCGCATCCAGAGGCTGGAAGTCGAGTTCGGCCTCGAGCCGTCGGCGCCCGAGGGCGACGAAACCGAGGCTGCATAACCGTGGGGTGCGTACTCAGCAGGCTGCGGCCGCGGCCGCGAATGCGGCCGCGCTTCAGGGATTTGCGCGTCGCCGATCCGCGCGAGCGGATTGGCGACTTGCGCCGGTAAGTGTCGGGCGCGCGGGCGGCGCTCCGCGAGCGCGACTTCCGGCTCTTCTGGCTCTCGCTCCTCGCCGAGGGCATCGCGCTGAGCATGGCCACCGTCGCGGTGGGCTGGCAGGTCTACGCCATCCGCGGCAACCCGCTCGACCTCGGCCTGGTCGGGCTGGCCGAGTTCCTGCCGCTGCCGCTCCTGGCGCTGCCGGCGGGCCAGCTCGCCGACCGTCTTCCCCGTCGCGCGCTGCTCGCGACCTCCAGGCTCCTCGACACGGCGATCCTGCTGGCGCTCCTCGGCGTCACGCTCTCGGGTGCGGAGCGGCTGTGGCCGTTTCTCGCCCTGGCGTTCGGCACGGGTGTCGCCAGCGCGCTCGGTGCCCCCGCCGGCCGGGCGCTGACGCCGTCACTCGTGCCCGAGCACCTCCTCGCGGCCGCGTTCGCCGTTCGCTCCGTCGGCTTCCAGCTTGCCGTCGTCGTCGGCCCGGCGGTCGGCGGCCTGCTCTTCGCGCTGCGCCCCGAGCTCGTCTACGCGACCGGCGCGCTACTCACACTCGTCGCGCTTGGCTGCCTGCTCCGGCTTGGCGCAGGCCGCACCCCGGCCGGAACCGGCGCTCCCACGCTCGACAGCGTGCTGGCGGGCGTCCGGCTGATCCGGCGCACGCGCGTCTTGCTGGGCGCCATCTCGCTCGACCTCTTCGCCGTGCTGTTCGGAGGGGCGGTCGTGCTGTTGCCCGCCTTTGCGAAGGACGTCCTGCACGTCGGCCCGACCGGGCTCGGCGTGCTCCGGAGCGCACCGGCGGCCGGCGCGCTCGTCGCGGGCCTCCTGCTCGCGCGCCGGCCGATCGTGCGCCGCGTCGGCCCGATTCTGTTCACCGTCGTCGCGCTGTTCGGCGTCTCGATCGTCGTCTTCGGGCTCTCGCACGCGATGTGGCTCTCGGTGTTCGCTCTGGCGGTTGCCGGCGGAGCAGACATGGTGAGCGTCGTCCTGCGCCAGACTGATCATCCCGTACGTCACGCCGGACGAGCTGCGAGGCAGGGTCACCGCCGTCGAGATGGTCTTCATCAGTGCGTCGAACGAGCTGGGCGCGTTCGAGTCGGGAGTCGCGGCCGCGTTGATCGGGCTCGTCCCTGCCGTTGTCGCTCGGCGGCGTCGCCACCGTTGCGATCGCGGCGCTCTGGCCCTTCCTCTTCCGCGAGCTCGCCCGGGTCGACCGGATCGACGAGCTGCGGCCTGTCTAACTGCGCTGGTCGCGGCCGCGGGACCCGAATTCGTCAAGCTTCTACCGCCGCGCGTGTGTGAGCAGGCGCGCGGTGCCGGTGTTCCGGATCGACGCGTCGACGAGCTCGACCGGGTGCAGCGCCGGGAGGGGACGACCAGCCCGGCGCAGCGCCGTTGCGAGCTGGACGAGGCAGCCCGGATTGGCGCTCGCGAGCGCCTGCGCGCCGGTTGCGAGGACGTACGCGCGCCTTGCGCTCACCCAGGTCGCGGGCGGCGGCGGGCTGGACGAGGTTGTAGATCCCGGCGCTGCCGCAGCAGACGTCCTGTTCGGCCGGCTCGACGACGTCGAGTGCCGGGATGCGGCTGAGCGACGCCCGGTAGGCGGCCGGCAGTGCCTGCGCGTGGCGGAGGTGGCACGAGTCCTGGTAGGCGACGCGGGTTGCGAGCGGATGCCGCCGCGCGCGAGGGCGCTCGGCGAGGAGCTCGGAGACGTCGTATGCGGGTAGGCCGTGGTCCTTCAGGTGCGACCCGCAGCCCGAGGCGTTGACCGCGATCGCGTCGAAGCCGGCGAGATCTCGCCGCAGCTGCTCGGTCAGCCGCTCCGCCTCCGCGGTCCTGCCGGCGTGGGCCGAGAGCGCGCCGCAGCAGCCTTGCTGCGGCACGGCGACCTCCCAGCCGTCGGCGGCGAGCACCCGCGCCGTCGCCGCGTTCACGTCGCCGAACACCACCGACTGGACGCAGCCCGTGAGCAGCGCGACGCGGCCGCGCGGCTCGCCGGCGGCGGGCGTGAAGGCGGGCGGAGCCTCGCGCGAGCGCCACGGCGGCGCGATCTCGACGAGCGGGCGGAAGCGGCGCGGCAACGGCACGACACGGCCGAGCGGCGCGAGGCCAGCGCGACGCGCAGCCTGCGCGGGTGGGGGAGGGCGGCGAAGAGCAGGCTGCGCAACACGCGGTCGCCCGCCTCGCGTGAGAACTCCTGCTCGACGGTGCCGCGTGTCGCTCCGATCAGCACGTCGTACGCGACGCCCGAGGGGCAGGACGAGACGCAGGCCATGCAGCCGAGGCAGCGGTCGAAGTGCTCGACCACCGTCCGGTCGAGCGCGATCGTCCCGTCCAGTCGTGCCTCCATCAGCTGGATCCGCCCGCGCGGCGAGTCCATCTCCTCCCGCCAGAGGACGTAGGTCGGGCAGGTCGGCAGGCAGAAGCCGCAGTGGACGCAGTCGTCGATGTGCTCGCGGATCATCCCTTGCGACACCGTGTTCAAGGCCGGTCACGCGGTCCAGGATGCCGTTCGGGTCGAAGGCGGCGCGCACCCCTTCCTGCAGACGGCGTACGGGCGCTCGGGGACTCGGCGCGATCTCGTGGGAGACGTAGGCGACGCCCGCAGCGGGGCGGACAACCGCCTCGTCCAGAGCGGCGAGTGTGGCGGCGAGGTCGCCGGGGGCGAAGGTGAGCCGGCCGCGCGCGGCGCCCTGGCGCGCGCGGGATTCCTGCCACACGTCCGGTCCTCCCTCGGCGCCGCCGACGAGCGCGCGTGCGGCGTCGAGCTGCCGGGCGACCGCCGCCTCGCTGCCCTCGAAGAGGACGGCCACGCCGGCCGGGATGGAGGACGTCGAGCGCGCTCGGCTGCAGTTGCGAGCGGAGGAGGGCGGCGGTCGTCCCCGCCGTGTCCTCGGTCTCGACGACGAGCGTGCGCGTCGCCGCGGGCAGCGGGTGGAGCCGGAGCGAGACCCGTCCGATCAGCGCGAGCGTCCCGGCCGAGCCGCAGACGAGCTTGCCCAGGTCGTAGCCGGCGACGTTCTTGACGACCTTCCCGCCGGCGTTGGCGATCGTCCCGTCGGCGAGCACGAGCGTGACGCCGAGGACGAGGTCGCGCGGCGCGCCGAAGCGATGCCGGAGCGGACCGGACAGGTTGGCCGCCAGGCAGGCGCCGACGGTCGGGTCGCCGGGCGGGTCGAGCGAGAGTCGCTGGCCGTGCTCGGCGAGCGCCGCCTGGAGCGCGGAGAGGCGCATGCCGGCCTCGACGACGCACGTCAGGTCTCCCGGCTCGTGCTCGAGGATGCGATCGAGCCCCTCCGTCGTCAGGTCGGTGCCGATCCGGACGCGACGGCCCTCGGCGTGCGCCGTCGGCGAGGAAGGCCGCAGCCTCCTCGAGGCTAGAGACGCTCGACAACCCCGATCCTCTCCAGCGGGTGCGCGCGGTAGGGGCCGGGAACCTCGCCGCAGAGCCGCGGCGTCGGCAGCACCTTCCCTGGGTTGGCGATCCCGTCCGGGTCGAACGCCCGGCGCAGCCGCGCGAAGACCTCGAGGTCTCGCTCGGAGAACATCTGCGGCATCGAGCACGCCTTGTCGACGCCGACGCCGTGCTCGCCGGTGAGCGAGCCGCCCGCGTCGAGGCAGGCGGCGAGGATCGCCTCGGCGAGCTCGCGCGCGCGCTCGCCTTCGCCGGCGGCGCCGTCGTAGAGGACGAGCGGGTGGAGGTTGCCGTCACCGGCGTGGAAGACGTTGCCGACGCGGAGGCCGTGCTCGCGCTCCAGCTCCGTGATCCGTCGCAGCACGGCCGGCAGCTTCGTGCGCGGCACGACCCCGTCCTGGACGTAGTAGTCGGTGGAGATGCGGCCCATCGCGGCGAAGGCCGACTTGCGACCCTTCCAGAGGAGCGCCCGTTCCGCCTCGTCGCGGGCGATCCGGATCTCGAATGCCCCCTCGCGCAGGCAGAGCGCCTCGACGGCAGCCGTGTCCTCGGCCACCTGGGCGGCGACCCCGTCGAGCTCGACGAGTAGGACGGCGCCGGCGCCCTCCGGGTAGCCCGGGGCGACCGCGGCCTCGGCCGCCTCGATCGTCAGCCGGTCCATCATCTCGATCGCGGAGGGGAGGATTCCGGCTGCGACGACGCCCGATACGGCTCCGCCGGCGGCGTCGGTCGAGTGGAAGCCGGCGAGCAGGGTGGCCACGGTCTCCGGCGTCCGCACGATGCGCAGGGTGATGCGCGTCGCGATCCCGAGCGTCCCCTCCGAGCCGACGAAGACGCCGAGCAGGTCGGGGCCCGGCGACTCCGCCGACGGGCCGCCCAGCTCGACGAGCTCGCCGTCGGGGAGGACGACCGTCAGCCCGGTGACGTGGTTGACGGTGAAGCCGTGCTTGAGGCAGTGCGCGCCGCCGGAGTTCTCGGCGACGTTGCCGCCGATCGTGCACACCTGCTGGCTCGACGGGTCGGGCGCGTAGAAGAAGCCGTCGGCCTCGACCGCGCGCGTCACCTCGAGGTTCGCGACACCCGGGCTCGACCACGACGCGTTGGCTCTCGAGGTCGATCTCGAGGATGCGGGTCATGCGCGCGAGCGAGATCACGATCCCGTCGGCGACGGGCAGCGCGCCGCCCGAGAGCCCGGTGCCGGCGCCGCGCGCGACGAAGGGAATGCCTTCCCGGTGACAGGCGCGGACGACGGTCTGCACGTCCTCGGTCGAGCCCGGCAGGACGACGAGCGCGGGGAGCGCGCGCCAGCCGGTGAGGCCGTCGCAGTCGTAGACACGAAGCTGGGCGGGGTCGGAGATCACGTGCTCGCGGCCGAGGGCGTCCTCCAGCTCGCGTGCCAACCCGTCCGGCAGCATGCGCCTAGTATCGCTGCATGCTTCCGATCGAGCGGCCGGGGAAGATCGTGTGCGTCGGGCTCAACTACCGTGACCACGCCGAGGAGCAGGGCGCGGCGTTGCCCGAGGCAGCCGCTCTTCTTCGCCAAGTTCCCGACCTCGCTGATCGGTCCGGGCGAAGCGATCGTGATTCCGCCGTTCGTGACCCAGTGCGACTACGAGGCGGAGCTCGGCGTCGTGATCGGCGAGCGCGTGAAGGACATCTCGAGGGAGAGCGCCTTCGAGGCGGTGCGCGGCTACCTGTGCGCAAACGACGTGACCGCGCGCGACCTCCAGTTCGGCGACAAGCAGTGGACGCGGGGGAAATCGATCGACACGTTCTGCCCGGTCGGCCCCGCCTCGTCCCACGAGACGACGTGCCGAACCCGCACACGCTCCGCATCCGGGCGATCGTGAGCGGCGAGGTGCTGCAGGACTCGACGACGGCGAACCTCGTCTTCGGCGTCGACGAGCTGATCTCACGTGCGTCGCGTGCGTTCACGCTCGAGCCGGGCGACTTGCTGCTGACGGGCACGCCCGCGGGCGTCGGGGTGTTCCGCGACCCGCCGCGACTGCTCCAGCCGGGCGACGAGGTGACGATCGAGATCGAGGGCGTGGGCTCGCTCACGAACCCGGTACGCTCGCGCGCGGATCGCTAGCGCGGATCCGCGACGCGCAACTTCAACACGGCCGCTGTCGCAACCGCGGCCTGGTTTCCTGAGCCGCCTCGCAGCGGCGCTACGGCCTGTAGATGGCGGTCGCGTACTCCTCGACCATGCGCGTCGCGGAGAACTGGGGCCCGTTCGTGCGCAGAGACGCCTTCATCATCTCCACCCACCCGTGCGGGACGCCGTCCGCGCCGCGGTCGTGGAAGAGCGGCACGACGGTCTGCTCGAGCAGCTCGTAGAGCTCGACAGCGTGCCGGGCGTCCTGCTCGTCCTCGTCACCGTTCGCCTCGCCGTCGATCGCCCAGCCGTTCGTCCCGTCGTAGGCCTCGGCCCACCAGCCGTCGAGGACGCTCAGGTTGAGCCCGCCGTTCAGGGCCGACTTCATACCGCTCGTCCCGCTCGCCTCGAGCGGCGGGCGGGGCAAGTTGATCCAGACGTCGCAGCCGCCGACGATCGGGCGGGCGACCGAGAGGTCGTAGTCCTCGAGGAAGGAAACCTTCGCTTCGATCCCGTTGGAGAAGAACGTCTGCAGCATCCGCTTGCCGGGCTCGTCGAGCGGGTGTGCCTTGCCGGCGAGGACGAGCTGCACCCGCTGGTCGCCTCCGAGGATCGCCTCCAGTCGGGCGGGGTCGCGGACGAGCAGCGAGAGACGCTTGTAGGTCGCCAGCCGGCGGGCGAAGCCGAGCGTGAGCGCGTCGGGGTCGAAGGCGGCCGCGGCCGCCTCGATCACGTCGGGCTCCTCGCCTCGCAGCAGGCGGTCCTGCACGCCCTTGGCGCGGACGTACTCGACGAGCGCGGCACGCGCCTCGGAGCGCGCGGCCCAGAGCTCCTCGTTCGGGATCGTGTCGACCCGCGACCACGTCGCCGGGTCGCTTTCGCGCGCGAGCCAGCCGTCGCCGAGGTACCGGTCGAGCAGCCGCCGGAAGGGGTCGGAGAGGAACGTGGGGACGTGGACGCCGTTCGTCACGTGCGTGATCGGCGTCTCCTCGGGCGCGGTGGCGCCGTAGAGCGGCATCCACATCTCGCGCGCGACCTCGCCGTGGCGGCGGCTGACCGCGTTGGCGCGTCTGCTCGTGCGGAGCGCAAGCGGCGTCATCCCGGGCGACTCGTCGCTTCCCGGATGGGTCCGGCACAGGTCGAGCAGTCGCTCTTCGTCGATCCCGAGCCGGCCGGCCAGCTCGCGGTAGGCGTCCAGGAACTGCTCGGGCCGGTACGTCTCGTTCCCGGCCGGCACGGGAGTGTGCGTCGTGAACACGCAGCGACTCCGCGTCCGCTCGAGCGCCTCCTCGAGCGGAACACCGGCCGCGACGTCCGCGGACGCCAGCTCGAGCGCCGCGAGCGCGGGGTGGCCCTCGTTGAAGTGCAGCACGCCCGGCTCGATCCCGAGCGCGCGCAGCGCTCGCACACCGCCGATCCCGAGCAGGCCGTACTGGCCCAGTCGGATCGCCGAGTTGCCCTCGTAGAGGCGAGAGGTGATCCAGCGCTCGATCGCGTCGTTGCGGGGCAGGTCGGTGTCGAGCAGATAGAGCGGGACGCGGCCGACGTCGACGCGCCAGACGTGGAATGCGACCGAGCGCCCGAACAGCTCGAACTCGAGCTCGAGCGGGCCGCCGCCCTCCTGGGTCAGCTGGACGGCGGGCGTCCGTTCGGGGAAGAGCTGCAGCCAGTACTCCTGCTGCATTCCCGTGCGGTCGACGCGCTGGTGGAAGTAGCCGCGCCGGTAGAGCAAGCCCACGCCGACGAACGGATAGCCGAGGTCACTCGCCTCCTTGAGGATGTCCCCGGCAAGGACGCCCAGCCCGCCCGAGTAGATCGGGAGCGACGCGTGCACGCCGAACTCGGCGCAGAAGAAGGCAACTGGACCGTCGACGCCCTCGACAGCGCGCGGGGCCGTGCCAGGTCGGCCTCGATCGCGGACGAGACCTCCTCGATTCGCTCGCGCAGCGCCGGATCGGCAGCGGCCGCCTGCGCCGCGGTCGAGCGGAAGATCGGCGAGCAGGCGGACGGGGTTGCGGCCCGGCTGCGCTCCCAGCCGAGTGGGTCGAGGTCGCGGAAGACGTCCTCGCCGCCGGGCTCCCACGACCAGCGGTAGTTGTAGGCCAGGCGGGCGAGCGGGGCGAGCTCGGGCGGAAGGCCGGAGGCGAGGGTGGCGGCCGCCGCCGCCAGCTCCCAGCTCCCGGGGTAGTCGGCGGTGGCCGACGGCGATGTCGTGGTCACGGCGCGAGACCCTACCCGCCCGGGCAGTCGTGGCGCCCGGCAAGCTTGTGTTGATTCGACACAAGCTCGTTCTTCTACGCTTCGTCGATGAGCTTTGACACGATCGACGAGCTCGAGGTCGCGCTCCGGGGGGCTGACTACCTGCCCGACCGCGGGCTCGCGACCGCGCTCTTCCTCGCGCTCGCGCTCGAGAAGCCGGTCCTGCTCGAGGGCGAGGCGGGTGTCGGCAAGACGGAAGCCGCGAAGGCGCTCGCGCGTGCGCTGCCTGCGCGACTGATCCGCCTCCAGTGCTACGAGGGCCTCGACGTCTCCCACGCCGTCTACGAGTGGAACTACCCGCGCCAGCTGCTGCATATCCGAGCCGCGCAGGAAGGGACTGTGTCGGAGGACGAGCTCTTCGGGCCCGAGTTCCTGATCCGCCGGCCGCTGCTGGAGGCGATTGACGCCGACGAGCCGGTCGTGCTCCTGATCGACGAGGTCGACCGCGCGGACGAAGAGTTCGAGGCCTTCCTGCTCGAGGTGCTCTCCGACTTCCAGATCACCATCCCCGAGCTCGGCACGATCGCGGCGACCCGGCGCCCGACCGTGGTCCTGACCTCCAACCGCACGCGCGAGCTCCACGACGCGCTCAAGCGGCGCGCGCTCTTCCACTGGATCGGGCATCCATCGCTCGAGCGGGAGATCGAGATCGTGCGCCTCCGCGTGCCGGGCGTGCCCGAGCGGCTGGCCGCGCAGGCGGCGGCGTTCGTGCGCGGGCTGCGGGGGCTCGACCTGGCGAAGCCCCCTGGAGTAGCGGAGACGATCGACTGGGCGCACGCTCTCGCCGCGCTCGGCCGGCAGGAGATCGACGCGGACGTCGTGGAGCAGACGCTCGGCTCCGTGCTGAAGGTGCGCGAGGACGTCGACGTCGTGCGCGACGAGACCCTCGCCGAGCTCGTCGCCCAGGCGCGCAGCGGTGCCTGACGCACTCCTCGCTCCACGTGGTGACGTTCGGCCGCGTCCTCCGCGAGGCCGGGCTCGAGGTCGGCCCGGGCAGGCTCGCGGACGCGCTTCGCGGCCTCGACGCCGTCGGACCTCACCGAGCAGGAGGATGTCTACTGGACGTTGCGCCAGACACTCGTCTCGCATCGCGACGACCTGGCGCTCTTCGACCGGGCCTTCGCTGCCTGGTTCCTGCGTGAGGCCGTGGCGCCTGGCTCGAGAGCCGAGCCGGGGGCGGTCCTGGTCCGCTCGTCGCCGGCGGGGGAGGTGCGAGCCGAAGAGGGGGACGCGGCCGAGCAGGGCGAACGGCGGCTCGGCGCGTCGGTGCAGGAGCTCCTGCGGGAGAAGAACTTCGCCGAGATGACGCCCGAGGAGCTCGAGCGGGCGCTCCGGCTCGTCGCGGAGATCGCGCAGGTGCGGCCGCTGCGCACCTCGCGCCGGCGGGCGGCCGATCCGCGCGGCGATCGGCTCGACCTGCGCCGGCTCGTCCGTGGGTCGCTGCGCAGCGGCGGTGACCCGCTCGAGCGGCCGTATCGCGCGCGCAAGCTCGTGCCTCGCCGGCTCGTCGTGCTCTGCGACGTGTCCGGCTCGATGGACGCGTACACGCGCCCGCTGCTCCTCTTTCTCCATGCCGTGCTCGGCAGCGGGCGCGGTGTCGAGACGTTCGCCTTCGGCACACGGCTGACGCGGCTGACCGAGGCGCTCGAAGCGCGCGGGCCGGAGGTTGCCCTCGCCCAGGCCGCCGAGGCGGCGGCCGACTGGGGCAGCGGAACCCGGATCGGAGCCTCCCTGAAGGAGCTGAACGACGTCTATGGGCGCCGGGGCGTGACGCGCGGCGCGGTGATCGTCATCGCCTCCGACGGCTGGGAGCGCGACGACCCGTCGCTGCTCGCCCGCGAGATGGCGCGGCTGGCCCGCACCGCCTACGCGGTCGTGTGGGTCAATCCGCTGAAAGGCAGTCCCGACTATCGTCCGCTCGCGGGCGGGATGCGCGTGGCGCTGCCGTTCGTCGACCGGTTTCTCTCCGGCCATAATCTGAACAGCCTCGAGGAGCTCGCCGTCGTGCTCTCGGGGATCGAAAGGAGGCACGCCGCATGAAGGAGATCCTGTCGGACGTCGAGGGCTGGCTCGCCGGCGGCGAGAAGGTCGTCGTCGCCACGGTCGTCGCGACCCGCCGCTCGGCGCCCCGTCCCGTCGGGACGAGCCTCGCGATCTCCGAGTCCGGGAAGATGTGCGGCTCCGTCTCGGGCGGCTGCGTCGAAGGTGACGTCTACGAGCATGCGCGCGAGGTGCTCGCGACGGGCGAGCCGAAGCTGCTCAGCTACGGGATCTCCGACGATCTCGCGTGGAGCGTCGGCCTGCCCTGCGGCGGCGAAATCGACGTGTTCGTGGAGCGCGTCGAGTGACGCTCGTCCACCGGCTCGCCGAGCTCCGGCGCTCGGGCGGGCGGGGGATCCTCTTCACGGTCGTCGAAGGCGAGCGCGCGGGCGACAAGGCGCTCGTCGTCGAGGACGGCGAGACCGTCGGCGACGCGCCCGCGGAGGCCCTCGCACACTTCGACGAGATCGTCCGCAGGGGGCGCAACCAGCTGCTCGAGCTCGACGACGGGACGAAGGTGTTCGCGGAGTGGTACGGGCCGCCGCCGCGCCTGCTCGTCTACGGCGCGGTCGACACCGCCGAATCGCTCTGCCGTGCGGCAAAGCTGCTCGGCTGGACGGCGATCGTCGCCGATGCGCGCGCGGCGTTCCTGACGCCCGAGCGGATTCCCTCGGCTGACCGGCTCGTCGAGGCATGGCCCGAGGAGGCGCTGGCGGAGGTCGCGCCCGACCACCAGACGGCGATCGTCGTCCTCACCCACGACGACAAGTTCGACGAGCCGGCGTTGATCGGTGCGCTCGCGAGCGAGGCCTTCTACATCGGGGCGCTCGGCTCGCGCCGCAACCAGGAGCGCCGGCGCGAGCGGCTGCTCGAGGCGGGTGTGAGCGCGGAGGCGCTCGAGCGGATCCAGGGCCCCTGCGGCCTCGACATCGGGGCCGACACCCAGCAGGAGACCGCGCTCTCGATCATGGGAGAGATCCTCGCTGTGCGCGCGGGTCGCTCGGGCGGGCCGCTGAAGCAGGCGAAGCAGCGGATTCACGCGGAGGTCGACTAACGACGGGGGGACCTGTCCCCGCAGGGGGCTGTCCCGCGGCTCTTCCGCCTCTGCCCGCCTCAGCTGCGCCGGCAGGAGCGGCCACAGCGCGAGCTCACGTAGCGAGGCGCGCCATGAACGTCCCGGTGGCGAGGTCGCTGTGACCCGGATGCCGCTGCCTCGCAGCAGCCAGCGGAACGCCGCCTTCGCGCGGGCCGCGTGCCAGTGCGAGGTGACGACGACGACCTCACGGACACCGCTGCGGGAGACGTCGTCGAGGGCGTTGGCCGCGTTCTCGGCGGTTGTGCGTGCATCGGGGTCGACGACGAGCTGGGCGGCTTCGCCGGACCAGGCGGCAGCCATCAGCTCCGCCTCCGAGCGTGTCCCCGGCACGCGCGACCAGCCGGAGAGGACGACGAGGTCGCTCTCCGTGCTCAGCTCGGCCGCGCACGCGAGCCGCGCCGCGCAGACGGGGTGCAGGCCGTCGCGGCTGCCGTTGGAGTAACCCAGGACGACGACGACGCGTGTCACGTGCGGCGGCGGCGCAACCAGCCGAAGAAGAGCAGCGTGCCGATCACCGTGAGCACGAGCTTCACCGCCTTCGAGCCGCGCAGCTTCGACTCGCCGCCCGCCCGTGCGCGCATGTCGACCGGTACCTCCTCGACCCGGAGCCCGGCCTCGGCCAGCCGGATCAGGCCCTCGACCTCGGGCGCCCCGCTCGTGTACGGCTGTGCGAGCAGGGGGAGTGCGGCCGCGTTCGCCGCGTACATGCCGCTCGTCGCGTCGCCGAAACGCCGACCCAGGCGGAGGCGCATCGCGCGGCGGAGCGCCGCCGTGCCCAGCCGTCGGGCGGGCGAGGGCCGGTAGCGGTAGGCCGGGTAGCCTTCCCCGGCGACGAAGCGGGAGCCGACCGCGACGTCGCACGTGCCCCCGCGGACGAGGTCGAGCAGGCGCCGCAGCTCGGCCGCAGGGTGCTGGCCGTCCGAGTCGACGCGGCCGCAGTAGGCGTAGCCGCGCTCCGCCGCCGCCGCCCAGCCCGCGGCGATCGCGGCCTGCAGGCCCCTGTTCTCCTCGAATGAGACGACGTCTGCGCCGTGCCCGCGCGCGATCTCAGCCGTGCCGTCAGACGAGCCGTCGTCGACGACGAGCAGATCGGTCCCGGGCAGATCGTGGGCGAGCTCCGCGAGCACCGCACCGAGGTTCTCCTCCTCGTTCCAGGCGGGCAGGAAGACGAGGGTGTCGCTCACCGGCGCTCGTCCGCCAGCGTCGCCGCGAGGGCCTGGATTACTTCCTCCTGCAGCCAGGAGAGCCAGGCGTAGAGCGCCAGCTCGGGCGAGCGCGGGTCGCGTGGGTCCAGCTCCGCATACGTCTCCTCGGTCACATCCAGGCGAGTCCCGAGGGCGAGCCGCAGGCTCTCGAGCGCGCCGAGCCACGCGCCGAGCTCGCTCTCGTCGAGGCGCTCCGCGTCGGCCGTTCGTTCGAGCAAACGCAGAGGCCGCGAGCTTGCCGTCGACTAGCCCGTGGCGGACGAGACCGCGGTACTCGGCGTCCGCCTCCTCATCGTTCTCGTACGCGGGCGGGAAGAGGCGGACCAGACTCGCGTCGTCCTCGGACAGGAGCTCCCGCAGTTGCCCGGGAAGCGCGCGCAGCAGCTCACGCTCGCGGCCTGAGAGCGTGACGCGGTAGTCGCCGTCGCGCGTTCTGGTGATCCCGTGCATCAGAGGCCGATGGTAATCAGTGCGGCCCGGCCGCGAATGCGGCCGGCTTGAGGGGTTTGCGCGTCGCGGATCCGCGCGAGCGGATCTGCGACCTGCGCAGCTCAGTCAATCCTGTTGAAGCGTCGCCCACAGTCCGTGGCCGTGCAGCTGTGCGACGTCGAGCTCGGCCTTCTCGCGCGTTCCCGACGAGACGACTGCCTTTCCCTCCTCGTGGACCTGCAGCATCAGCTTCGTGGCGCGGGCCTTCGAGTAGCCGAAGAGCTTCTGGAAGACGAAGGTCACGTACGACATCAGGTTGATCGGGTCGTTCCAGACGATCACGATCCAGGGGCGGTCGGCGTCGCGAACGTCCTCCGTCTCGCGCTCCTCGACCCGAACGGGTGCCTCGATCGTCTGCGTGCTCATGCCCACATTGTGGCGGCCGGCGCGCTCAGGCGTCGTTTTCGTCCTCGTTCGCGTGTGATGGCCCGAGGCCGTAGGCGGCGAGGCGCGCTGCGAGGCCGCCGTCGGCGGTCGGAGCGGTCGGTTTTCGGGGCTGCGGAGCGGGCTCGGGCTCCGGCTCGGGCTCGGCGTCGCGTACGGGCTCGGCTCCGGCTCCGGCTCCGCGCTTGGCTCCGGCTCGGGCTCCACTCTCGAGTGCGGCTCCGGCTCGGACGCCGCATGCAGCTCGACCGGATCGAGGACGTCGGGTTGCGGCTCCGGCTCTGGCTCCGACTCCAGGTTCTGCGGCTCGGGCTCGAATTCGAGCGTGCGCGGCTGCGGGACGACAAGCCGGGCAGGCTCGGGCCAGGCGGCCTCGGCGGGGTCTGCCGGACGTGCATGCTCGCCACGCCGTAGTTCGACGCGGTTGAGCTTCCAGGCGGCCGTGCGCGGGAGCGCGGCGACGAATTCGATCTCGGCCGGCACCGCGCGGACGCCCGCCGCATGGCGGGCGTGCTCGCGAAGCGTGTCAGCGAGCTCATCACCCGGCTCGGCGCGCGGCGTCGGCACGACGAACGCCTTCGCTCCTCGACGCTCCCCGCCGCCGGCCTGGACGGCGGCGGCGTCGGCCACCGCGGAATGTCTGAGCAGGGCGGCTTCGACCTCGAGCGCGCCGACGGTGGCCCCGGGGGCTGCGATCGAGTCCTCGGAGCGACCGCTGAGCCAGAAGAGACCCGCCTCATCGCGTACCGCGCGGTCGCCGGTCAGATACCAGTCGCCCCTGAACCCGGGCGGCGTCGTCGAATCTCCGGCATAGCCCGCGAAGAGCGAGGGCGGACGGCCGCGGACAGCAAGCTCCCCTTCGTCACCGGCGGCGAGCTCTTCTCCGCCGCCGACGACCGCCATGTCGTGGCCGGGCAGAGAAACTCCGACCGCGCCGGCGTTCGCGACGCTGCCGATCAGATTGCCGAGCACGAGCCCGGTCTCGGTCTGGGCATAGCCGTCGCGGAGCACGACTCCGAACGCGGCCAGCCAGCGCGCCGCCGCCTTCGGATCGGTTCGCTCGCCCGACGGAGACGGCCTGGCGCAACGCCGCGTAGGTCGCAACCCTCGATTCCCTCCAGCTCGGCGAGCAGCCGGTACTCCTCCGGGGTCTGGCAGAGGATGCTGACGTGAAGCTGCTCGATCAGGTTGAGCCGCTCGTCGGCGTCGAAGTCGCCTTCGTGGAGGATGACTTCCGCCCCACGCGACCACGGCCCGAGCAGGGCGTGCCAGACGGCCGTCGCCGATCCCGCGCCCGCGGTACACCAGACGAGTTCGCCCTCCGCTGCCCCGAGCCAATGCTCGGCTGCGAGCCGCTGCGCCCAGATGTGGGCGTGCGTGTGCCGCACGAGCCGCGGTTCGCCGGTCGTGCCCGAGCTCGGCAGGATGAGGGCCGCATCGCGAGGGATCGTGGGATGCGTCGGCGCGGACGTCGGCTGGTCGCGGAGGAGCGCGCCACTCTCGTCGACGTAGACGACGGCGAGCGGGCGATCCAGGTCGTTCCGCGCTGCCTCGATCTGCGGCGCAGCCTCGGCAGTCGCGACCAGCAGGGCCGCGCTCGTGAGCCGCACGCGCCGAGCCAGTTCGTCGCCCGAAACAGTCGGCTCGACCGGCGAAACGACGAGGCCGGCCTTGAGCGCCCCGAGCACGACGGCCGGCCAGGCGGGCGTCTTCCCGGTGGCGGCGAGGAGGACGGCGCCCGGCTCGAGGCGGTGGGCGCGCAGCAGCCCGGCCCAGCGCGATGCTTCCCGCGCCATGTCGGCGAACGTGTGGCGGGTGACGATGCCTTCGCGGTCGACGAACGTGAGCGCGCGGCGATCCCGGTCGCGCGCGAGAGGCTCGACGACGTCGCGCGTGAAATTGAACTCGACCGGAATGTTCCAGACGGTCGGGCCTGCGGGTGAACTGCGCCGTTGTCGCCGCCTGCGGCCGAGCATCAGAACGCGGCTCTCAGAGGGCATGCAGGACTGGACGCGCGCACGGCGAGCCTGACCCCCTGCCGGACGGCGGGATTCTCCATCCGCCTCTGATTATCGTCGTCGCGGCGCCTCGCGTCGAGGGCTGGCACCGAGCGCCGAGTCGCCAGGCGCCACGGGTCCCGGCCGGGGGTCACGGCAGGCGGTCGTACGCCGGCAGGGTCAGGAACTCGACGAGCTCGTCGGACGTCGCGACCTCCTCGAAGAGCGTCCGCGCCTCGTCGTAGTCGGCCCCGAGCTTGGCCGTCTCCTGCTCGATCACCGCGCGCACCTGCTCCTCGCTCACCCTGTCCGTGGCGGAGCCACTGCCAGACTTGCGAGCGGGAGATCTCCGCAGTCGCCGCGTCCTCCATCAGGTTGAAGATCGCCACCGCGCCCGAGCCTCGCAGCCAGGCTGCGAGGTACTGGATCCCCACCGAGACGTTGTTGCGCAGTCCTTCCTCGGTGACCGAGCCGGGCGTCGCGGCGACGTCGAGCAGGTCGGCCGCCGTCACCTCGACGTCGTCGCGCTGTCGTTCGATCTGGTTCGGGCGAGCGCCGAGCACTGCGTCGAACGCCTCGCGCGCGACGGGCACGAGGTCGGGGTGCGCGACCCACGTGCCGTCGAAGCCTTGGCCCGCTTCGCGCTCCTTGTCTTCGCGGACCTTCGCCAGCGCGACCGCATTGACCTCCGGGTCGCGCCGCGAAGGGATGAAGGCGGCCATCCCGCCCATCGCCTGCGCGTGGCGGCGGTGGCAGGTCTTGACGAGCAGCTCGCAGTACGAGCGCATGAACGGGACGGCCATCGTCACTTCGATCCGGTCGGGGAGCACGAACTCGGGCCGATGCCCGAGCTTCTTGATCACCGAGAAGATGTAGTCCCAGCGGCCTGCATTCAGGCCCGCCGAGTGCTCGCGCAGCTCGAACAGGATCTCGTCCATCTCGAACGCGGCCAGGATCGGTCTCGATCAGGACGGTGGCCTTGATCGTCCCCCGGGGCACACCAAGCCGGTCCTGCGCCCAGGCGAAGACGTCGTTCCAGAGGCGCGCCTCGACGTGCGACTCGAGCTTGGGCAGGTAGAAGTAGCGCCCGTTCCGGCCGTGGTTGCGCAGGTAGTACAGCCCGAAGTCGAACAGCCCGCCCGCGATCGGGCTTCCGTCGACTTCGAAGTGACGCTCGACCAGGTGCCAGCCGCGCGGCCGCACGAACAGCACGGCCACCTCGTCGGCCAGCCGGTACTCCTTCTCCGGGGTGACGAGCTCGATCGTCCGCTCGAGCGCGTCCGTCAGGTTGCGTTGGCCCTGGATGCAGTTCTCCCAGGTGGGCGAATTCGCGTCCTCGAAATCGGCCATGAACACCTTCGCGCCGGAGTTGAGCGCGTTGATCACCATCTTCCGCTCGACCGGCCCGGTGATCTCGACGCGCCGGTCGGCGATCTCGTCGGGAAACGGGGCAATCCGCCAGTCGCCGGCGCGGACCTCCGCCGTCCCGGGCAGGAAGTCCGGCAGCTCGCCGGCACGGAGCCGTGCCGCCCGCTCGTGGCGCTGCGCGAGCAACTCGTCGCGGCGCGGGCCAAACTCGCGCTGGAGATCGGTGAGGAACTCGACCGCTTCCGGCGTGAGGACGTCGCTCGTCTCCATCAGCCCGACTCTAGTTGCCTGAAGCCCAGAAGGATTCGAACGCGGCCGGGTCGGCGGGCAGGGCCAGCACCTCGCGCACGAGGCCGTCCTCGATCGTGAAGAGGAGCACCTGGTCGAGGTCGAGGCGCCGCCCCTCGCGCTCGCCGGACGCGCGGTAGAGAGCGGCCGCGCGGTCGCCGCTGACGAGGACGTCGATCAGGCGCGAGGCGTACGTGCCGCCGGTTTCCTTCGGCAAACTCGCGAGAAAACGGAAGATCTGCTCAGGCCCGCGGTAGACCCCGGCCATCACGCCCTCGCCGGGCACCGTCCAGACGGCGTCGTCGGCGAACACGTGCCGGAGCGCGAGGCCCTGCTTGCGTGCGAACGCGTCGAAGATACGCCGCACCAGAGCTTCATTCGCAGCCCGATCAGTCATTCGCGGTACACGAAAATAGTGCCGAACGCGGATCCGCCGGTCGAGCGAATCCCAGGCTGCGCGCAAGCACAGCGTCAACCGCGGCCACGCGTCTCCTCCCAGCGGGCGATCAGACCCGTCGACGTGGCGGCGCTGCGCGTCGCTGAAGGCGAACCCGGCGACGAGGCGGCGGGCCTCCGCCGGGTCGTCGTTCGCCACGGCCGCCTCGAGCCGCTCGCGCTGCGGCGTCGGCTGGCGGAGCTGCCGGCGGAGCCAGCGGAGGAGGCTGACGGTTGCCTGGTCGGTCACTCACCAGGCAGGCTATCCCCGTGGACACACAACTCGCGATCGCGAGTCGCCGCGACGAGAAGCGGTACACGGGAGAGCCGGTCGATCCGGCCGTGGTCGAGCGCGTGCTCGACGCTGGGCGTGTCTCGGGTTCGGGCGGAAACCGGCAGCCGTGGACGTTCGTGCTCGTCGAGGGTCGCGAGCAGCTCGACCGGCTGGCTCCGGCCGTCTATGCGCCCGACAACATCCGTACGGCGGCGTTCGCGGCCGGCATCCTGGTGTCGGGAAAGGGGCCGACAAGCTTCGACGCGGGTCGTGCTGCCCAAAACATGCTGGTTGCCTCGTGGAACGAGGGACTCGCCTCGTCCCCGAACGGGATCGCGGACGAGGAGCTCGCGCGCTCGGTGCTCGGCGCCGGCGAGGACGAGCGGCCGGTGATCGTCCTCAGCTTCGGCGTCCCGGCGCGGCCGCGCGACCCGACCCGCCGCAGCGCTGCCGAGTGGAGCGCGCGCGCGAACCGGAAGCCGCTAGCGAGATCGTGCGTCGGCTGGGATCGCTTGCGTAGGGGCGACCGTTTCAGGTCGCCCGGGCCGGGCGGAGCCCGGCCCCTACAGCAACAACAGCCAGCGTGACTTGCAGCGGCACTCGTGGTTCTTCACGTGGTGAACGCGGCAGTCCCAGTGCTCCCAGACGATCCACTTGAGGTGCTGCACCTCGAGGGCGGTCAGGGCGACGATCCAGATTCCGATCTCGGCCCGCGTCACGACCGTCCATGTTTAGCAGACCACGGCCGCGGGGAGAAGCAGTGGCCGCTTCAGAGGCCGAGCTCGACCGCGAATGGCTCGTCGTCGCGCAACCGCTCGGGCAGGACGAACCCGCCTGCCCGCTCGAGGGCGGCGATCCGGTCCGAGAGTGGCGGATGTGTGTTGAACCACCCCGCCAGGGCCGACTCGCCTCGCCGCGGCGCCTCCAGTCGGTCGGTCGGGCTTTCGATCCAGAGGTGCGCCACGGACGAATCCGCGTGCGCGACCGTGGTGGGGTCCTCGCCGAGCCGGCGGAGCGCGAGGGCCATCGCCTCCGCGTCGCCGAGGATCTCTGCTCCGGTTGCGTCGGCGAGGTACTCGCGGCGCCGCGAGAGTGACATCCGGAGCACGATCGCCGCGTACGGGGCCAGCAGCAGGCCCACGACGGCGAGGACGATCGCGATCGCGCCGCCCCGACCCCGTGCCCGCCCGCCGTAGGCGAATGCCCTGAAGCCGAGGTCGGCGATGAAGGCGATCACCCCGACGAACACCGCCGCGACGGTCATCAGGTACGTGTCGCGATTGCGGACGTGCGCGATCTCGTGCGCCAGCACCGCCTCGAGCTCCCGCTTCGGCATCGCTCGCAGCAGGCCCGTCGTCACCCCGACGAAGCTCTTCTCCGGCCGCAGCCCGCTCGCAAACGCGTTCGGCGCGGGGTCGTCGACGAGGTACAGCTCGGGCGTGACCGGCAGGCCCGCCGCAATCGAGACGTTGTCGACGAGCCGGCGCAAAGGCCTGAGCTCGTCCGGGTCGACGGGGCGGGCGCCGGTGATCCCGGCGACGAGGCTGCGCGAGCGCAGCAGGGCGAAGCCGGCGTAGAGGAGCGAGCCGGCGAGCGCGAAGCCGCCGAGGTAGAGGTCGAAGAGCACGCCGATCGCGGCCGCGAGGATCGCGACCAGCAGGAAGAAGCCCCCGATGGCGACGAGGCTGCGCAGCCGGTTCTGCCGGATCTGCTCCTGGAGCGTCATGCGCGCTCCTCGCCGGCTGCGGCTCCCGCCCGGCAGAGCCGGGCTCCGCCGCCGCCTGGCGCCGCTCGCGGCACCCGGCTCTCCGGGCCCGTACCCGAGTACTGTGCCCTCCGGCCGGGCACCGCGAGCGACGCCCGAGGAGCGCGCATGGGACGCGCGGTTGACACGGGACGTCCCATGCGTTTTACGAAGCCAGTTGGACCTGCGGCGCCTCGCGCGCCTCGTCGGCGGCGGCGAAGAACTCGCGCTCGCGGAACCCGAGCAGGCCCGCGTAGACGACCGCCGGGAACGACTGGATCGCCGTGTTGAAGCGCATCACCGTCGCGTTGTAGTAGCGGCGGGCGGCGCTGATCTTGTCCTCCGTGTCGGTGAGGTCCTCCTGCAGCTGCAGGAAGTTCTCCGAGGCCTTCAGCTCCGGATAGTCCTCGGCGACCGCGAACAAGCGCCCGAGCATGCCGGTCAGCAGGTCGTCCGCCTCGGCCGCCGCCTGCGGCCCGGAAGCACGTTGCAGCGCGGCGCGCGCCTCGGTGACCCGCTGGAAGAGCTCGCGCTCGTGCGTCGCGTAGCCCTTGACCGTCTCGACGAGGTTGGGGATCAGGTCCGCCCGCCGCTCGAGCTGCACCTCGATGTTCGCCCAGCCCGTGCCGACCTCGTTTCGCAGCCGGACGAGCCGGTTGTAGCCGAGGACGAGCAGCAGCACGAGCAGGACGGCGACGCCGATCGCGATCCAGACCCAGAGCACGGCGGGAGCCTAGCGGGGCAGCGCCCGGCGGAGGAAGCGCATCACGTTGCCGCCCGTCACCGCGGCGACGTCGTCCTCGCTCCAGCCCCGGGCCCGCAGCCCCGCCTCGAGCGCCGGGTAGTGCTCCGGGCCGGACAGCCCCTCGAGCGCGGCGTCGAGGCCCATGCCCGGCGGGAGGAGCGCGTCGCCCGGCATCGGCGTTGTGGGCAGCTGCGCCGCGAGCCGCGCGGTGAAGTCGCCGCCGAGCCCGATCCGGTCGACGCCCATCACGGCTGCTGCGTGCTCCAGGTGGTCGATCGCCCGGTCGATGGTCGGCCGGCCGGGGTCGACGACGAGCGGCAGGAGCATCAGGCCGAGCAACCCACCGCGCTCGGCGAGGGCCCGGAGCTGGTCGTCGGTGAGGTTGCGCGGATGATCGTGGACGGCGCGGCAGGCGGAGTGCGAGACGAGGACGGGAGCGTCGCCCGAGCGCTCGAGCACGTCAGCGAACGTGCGCGGCGAGGCATGCGCGAGATCGAGGACGACGCCGAGCTCGACGAGCCTGTCGACGAGCGCGTGCCCGAGCCGGCTGAGCCCGCCGTCGTCCTGCTCGGCCGCTCCGTCGGCGAACGGGTTGCGCCGGTTCCAGGTGAGCGACGCCATCCGCAGTCCGAGCTCGACGAAGACCTCGGCGGTGTGCACGTCGTAGCCGAACGGCTCGACGCCCTCGAGGGCGAGCAGGAGCCCGAGCGTGCCGCCGCGTTCCACCAGGTCGAGGTCCGCCGCGGTCCGCACGGCGACGGTACGGCCCGAGCTCTCCCGGATCGCGGCATGGAACGCCGCCACCTGACCGAGCGCCTCGCGCAGTGTGCCCTCGGGTTGCCGGGTGAGGTCGACGTAGACGGGGCACACCTGAAGTCGCACGCCGCCCGCTTCGAGCAGCGGCTGCCACGTCCGCGCGAAGACGTCCTCTTCGCCAACTCTGTGCCTGCGCCAGTGCAGCTCGAGCAGGAGGTCGTTGTGGAGGTCGGCGATCACGCCGCGATCTTCGCAGCCCTGCCCGGATCGGACGAGGTTACGCTCGCCGCGTGATCAACGCCACGTCCACGGCCGCCGCACGGATCATGGCCGAGCTCGAGCGGCCCGGTGAGGCCCAGTGGTTTCGCGCGCCGGGCCGGGTCAACCTGATCGGCGATCACACGGACTACAACGAAGGCTTCGTTCTGCCGCTCGCGATCGACCGGTCGTGCATCGTCGCGGCGCGGTCGGCGGCGGCCGTGCGCGTCCGTTCGCTCGACGCGGACGAGCCGGTCGAGCTGCCGGCGGACGGGAGTGCCGACCCCGCCGGCGTCCAGCCCAGCTGGGGACGCTACGTCGCCGGCGTGGTGCGCGAGCTGGCTGTCCGCGGCCGGCCGCCCGTCGGTCTCGACGCCGTGCTCGCCTCCGACGTCCCGCTCGGGTCCGGGCTCTCGTCGAGCGCGGCGCTCGAGGTTGCGTGCGCCGTCGCGCTCGCCGGCGTCGCGCAGTGGGAGCCGAGCCCGCTCGAGCTCGCCGAGGCCTGCCGCACGGCGGAGGAGGCTGCGACCGGAGTCCCGTGCGGGATCATGGACCAGCTCGCCTCGGTTTCCGGTCGTGCGGGCGCGGCGCTGCTGATCGACTGCCGCTCGCTCGAGGCGCGGCCCGTGCCCCTGCCGGCGGGCCTCGTGGTGCTCGCCGTCCACTCCGGCGTTCCGCGGGCCCTCGACGCCAGCCCTTACGGGGAGCGTCGCCGGGCGTGCGAGCGGCTCGCTCACGAACTCGGGCTGGCCGCGCTCCGCGATGCGACCGCCGCGCAGGTCGCAGACGAGCCGCTCGGCCGTCACGTCGTCTCGGAGAATGGCCGCGTGCTCGAATCGGCGCGCGCGCTCGGCGACGGCGACGTCGCCCGCATCGGGCGCCTGATGGACGAGAGCCATACGAGCCTGCGTGACGACTTCGGCGTCTCGACGCGCGAGCTCGACATCCTCGTCGAGGAACTCGTCGCCGCCGGTGCCCTCGGCGCACGGCTCACCGGCGCCGGCTTCGGGGGCTGTGCCGTCGCCCTCTGCGCCGAGCAGGACGCCGACGCCGTCGCTCGCGCGGCGACCGAGCGCTACCGCTCGCGAACCGGCCGCGATCCCGTGGCATTCTTGTGCCGTGCGGTGGACGGCGCCGGGCCTATCGATCCGCCCGAAGCCGTTTGACTTCAGCGGCGGGATGGCCTTGACTCCTGCCGAGAACATTCTTCGGATCAGGAGGCGTCATGTCCCAAAGGAAACATCGCCGGAGGCTTCCGCTCACGAGAGCGGTGCTCTTCGGCCTGCTCGTGCTCGCGCTGGCGATACCGGCCGCCGCGTACAGCGGGAAGTCGGCCGGCAATGCGAGCAGCACCGAGCTCGAGGTCTTCTCCTGGTGGACGGGCGGCGGCGAGGCCGCCGGCCTCAACGAGCTCATCGGCATCTGGAATAAGGAACACCCCGAACATCAAGTTCGTCAACGCGGCCGTCGCCGGCGGCGCGGGCACGAACGCCAAGGCCGTGCTCGCCCAGCGGCTCGCGGCGAACGACCCGCCCGACTCCTTCCAGGGCCACGCCGGGCGCCGAGCTGCAGGACTACATCAAGGCCGGCCAGCTCGAGACGCTCGACGCGACTCTACAAGCAGGCGGGCTTCGGCGAAGATCATGCCCGAGCAGCTGATCGACCAGATCACGGTACAAGGGCCACATCTACTCGGTGCCGGTCAACATCCACCGCGCGAACGTGCTCTGGTACAACCCGGCGGTGCTGAAGGAGGCGGGCATCGCCGCGCGCCGAAGACGTGCGGAGTTCATCGCCGCGCTGGAGAAGGTGAAGGCGGCCGGCAAGATCCCGCTCGCGCTCGGCGAGCAGTGGACGGTCAAGCACCTGTTGGAGACGGTGCTGCTCGCCGACGCTCGGCCCGCGAGGCTACACCGCGCTGTGGAAGGCGGCGGCAGCTGGACGAGCCCCGAGGTCACGAAGGCGCTCGCCGGACTACAAGACGATCCTCGGCTACACGAACACGGACGCTGCCTCGCTGACGTGGCAGGACGCGTCGAAGCTCGTCGATCGACGGCAAGGCCGCCTTCAACATCATGGGCGACTGGGCCGACGGCTACTTCACCGAGCTGAAGAAGAAGCCGAACGTGCGACTACGGCTGGGCGGCGGTGCCGGGCACGGACGGCGTCTACCAGTGGCTGTCGGACAGCTTCACGCTGCCGAAGGGCGCGCCGCAACCGCGCCGCGCCGCATGTGGCTGAAGCTGGTCGGCAGCAAGGAGGCGCAGGACGCGTTCAACCCGATGAAGGGCTCGATCCCGGCCCGGCAGGACGCGAACGCTCGCTGTACAACACGTATCTCAGTGGGCGCTGAGCGAGTGGAAGACGGACAAGCTCGCCGGCTCGCTCACACACGGCGTGGTCGCCAACAACGCCTGGAACACCGAGATCGACACGCGCGCTCGGGCTGTTCCTGAAGAACAAGGACACGGCGAAGTTCCAGGCCGCGCCTCGCGACGGCCGCCAAGAAGAACGGCTAGGCGAAGAGCCGATAAAGGCAACGACGTAGCTGCGACCTGACGCCAGACGTCCCGTCGACGTGCGAGCAGGACCGACGAGCGAGCATCCGCCGCTGGGGCGCCGGGCGCTCCTCCTGGTCCTGCCGTCGATCGTCCTGATCGCGGTCTTCGTCTACGGGCTCATCGGCTGGAACGTCAAGGTCTCGCTCAGCGACTGGCACCAGGCGCAGCCGACGTCGGGCTTCGTCGGCCTGGACAACTACTCGGACCTGCTCAACGACGAGCGCTGGACCGAGCGCGCTGCGCAACGTCCGTCCTCTTCACGGTCGTCTTCGCCATCGGCACGCTCGTGCTCGGCGGACTCGTCATCGCGCTCCTGCTCGACAAGGGCGTCAGGGGCGAGGGCTTCTTCCGCAGCGATCTACCTCTTCCCGATGGCGGTCTCGTTCATCGCCTCGGGCATCGTCTGGCGCTGGCTGATGAACCCGGCCCCGGGCGACCGCGCCTCCGGCCTCAACGTCGTCTTCGACAAGCTCGGGCTCGACTTCCTCGCCAACGACTGGTGGCAGAACGCCGAACTGGGGGATGGCCGCGATGGCGATACCCGCGATCTGGCAGCTGTCCGGCTACATCATGGCGCTCTACCTGGCCGGCTTCCGCGGCGTCCCGGAGGAGCTGCGTGAGGCCGCGCGCATGGACGGCGCCTCCGAGTGGCGCGTCTACCGGCACGTCGTGTTCCCGCACCTGCGGCCGGTCACGCTCTCGGCGCTGATCATCCTCGGCCACATCTCGATCAAGGTCTTCGACCTGATCGTCGCGATCGCCGGCAAGCAGCTCGTCGACGGACATGCCGGCCGTCTACATGTGGGTGCCCATCTTCGACGCCCGCGACTACGCGAAGGGCGCGGCGATCGCGACGCTGCTCCTGTCGGGATCTCCGTCCTGATCATCCCCTACCTGGTCTTCACCGTGCGGGCGGAGCGCCGAGCATGATCGTCCCCGGCGCCGGACGTGGAGAGGTCGCAGCGTGAGCATCGCGACCCCTTCGGCACCGCTCCCGGTCGAGCCGACCTACCGCTGGCGGCGCCTGCGGGCCGTCTCGGTGCGGGCAGTGCAAGTACGCCTTGCTGATCGTCTTCGCCGTCGTTCTTCCTGATGCCGGTCTACGTGCTGATCGTGACCAGCTTCAAGGGTCTCGCGCGAGATCGACCCGTCGCACGCGTGGAACCTGCCGAGCAGGTGGACGTTCGACGCCTGGCGCGACGCCTGCGACCAGCTCTCGCCCGAACGCTGGCCAACAGCTTCAAGCTCGTGATCCCGGCGACGCTGATCTCGGTCGTGCTCGGCTCGCTCAACGGCTTCGTGCTTCTCGAAGTGGCGCTTCCCCGGCTCGGACGTCGTCTTCACGTTCCTCCTGTTCGGGATGTTCATCCCCTACCAGGCGGTGATGATCCCGCTCACACAGCTGTATCAGTCGACGTCGGCTTCCCCACGGGCATCCCGCGGCTCATCTTCGCGCACGTCGTCTACGGCATCCCGATCACGACGCTGATCTTCCGCAACTACTACGCCACCATCCCCGACGAGCTGATCGAGGCCGCCCGCATCGACGGCGCCGGCATGCTGCGCACGTACTGGTCGGTCGTGCTGCCGCTGCTCCGCGCCGGCGTTCGTCGTCGCGCGATCTGGCAGTTCACGTCGATCTGGAACGACTTCCTCTTCGCCGTCTTCCTGATCACGAACCCGGCCGATTGGCCGGTCACCGTTGCGCTCAACAACACGACCGGGTCGCTGGTGACCCCGTTCAACCTGCAGATGTCGGCGGCGCTGCTCGCGTCGCTGCCCACCCTCATCGTCTACATCCTGCTCGGCCGCTACTTCATGCGGGGCCTGATGGCCGGCGCGCTGAAGGGCTAACGGAGGAGCCGGATGGCTGCACATCATCCTGGACACCGTCGACAAGCGGTACCCGAACGGTTTCGAGGCCGTGAAGGACCTCTCGCTCGAGATCGCCGAGGCCGAGTTGCTCGTCCTCGTCGGCCCCTCCGGCTGCGGCAAGACGACCGCGCTGCGGATGATCGCCGGGCTTGAGGGGATCAGCTCACGGCGAGCTCTACATCGGCGGGCGGCGGTCAACAACGTGCTCGAGAAGGACCGCGACATCGCGATGGTGTTCCAGAACTACGCGCTCTACCCCCACATGACCGTGGCGCAGAACATCGCCTTCAGCCTCAAGCTGGCGAGGACGCCGAAGGACGAGCTCAAGCGAGCGCGTGCGCGAGACGGCGCAGCTGCTCGGGCTGGAGGAGCTGCTCGACCGCCGGCCCAAGCAGCTGAGCGGCGGGCAGCGCCAGCGGGTCGCGATGGGCCGGGCGATCGTGCGGCAAGCCGCAGGCCTTCCTGATGGACGAGCCGCTCTCGAACCTCGACGCCCAGCTGCGCGTGCACATGCGCGGCGAGATCGAGGCACTGCAGAAGCGGCTCGGGATCACGACCGTCTACGTCACGCACGACCAGATCGAGGCGATGACGATGGGAGACCGGGTCGCAGTGCTGCGCGACGGCGAGCTGCAGCAGCTCGACACGCCCACCAACGTCTACGACCGGCCGGTGAACCTCTTCGTCGCCGGTTTCATCGGCTCGCCGCCGATGAATCTCGCCCACGCGACGATCGCGCGCGAGAACGGGGACACGCTGGTGCGCCTCGGCGGCGAGACGATCCCGCTGCAAGCGGAGTGGGCCAAGGAGCGCACGCTCGACGAATGGGTCGGCCGCTCGGTCATCGTGGGCATTCGCCCCGAGGACTTGAAGGGGCAGCGGGACGAGGACGGCTCGCCTCATTACGTGACGTTGGCTGCCACGATCGACCGTGTTGAGGCGCTCGGGGCAAGCCTCTTGGGGTTCTTCACCGGTCGACGCCGAGCCACCCGGGACGGCTGCGGTCGCGGAGGCAACCGGCGGGGGCCTCGACGAAGTAGCCCTGATCACACGCTCGGGCACGCCCTTCTGCGCGACCTTCGAGCCGCGGGCTGCGATCCGCGCGGGCGACCGCGTCGACGTGAGTCTCGACGTACGCCGCTTGCACTTCTTCGACCCGGAGACGGAAAAGGCGATTCGCGCTTGACGGTCGGTGCGCTCCGCCTCGGTCTGCTCTCGACCGCCAGGATCAACCGGCAGCTCCTCGGGGCCCGGTCGGCACGGGTCGACATCGTCGCCGTCGCAAGTCGCGACAGGCAGCGCGCGGAGGCGTACGCGCGCGAGCACGGGCTCTCCCGCGCATACGGCTCGTACGACTCGCTGCTCAGCGATCCGGAGGTCGACGCCGTCTACGTGTCTCTGCCGAACGCGCTTCACCACGAGTGGACGATGCGCGCGCTCGCCGAGGGGAAGCACGTCCTCTGCGAAAAGCCGTATTCGCGGCACCCCGTGGAGGTGGAGGAGGCATTCGCCGTCGCCGAGCGCGACGGGCTCGTGCTCATGGAGGCGTTCATGTACCGGCACCACCCGCAGACCCGGCGCGTCGCGGAGCTCGTCGCCGGCGGGGCGATCGGGCGGCTCAGGCTCGTGCGCGCGTCGTTCAGCTTCCGCCTCGATGACGACTCGGACATCCGCGCCGAGCCGGATCTTGACGGCGGCGCGCTGCTCGACATCGGCTGCTACTGCGTCAACGGCGCGCGTCTGATCGCGGGCGAGCCCGAGCGGGTCACCGCCGAGCGGGTCCTTGGCCCGACGGGGGTGGACGTCTCCTTCGCAGGGACCCTGCGCTTCCCGGACGACGTCATCGCGCTCATCGACTGCTCGTTCCGGTTGCCCCGCGCGCAACGCCTCGAGGTGGAGGGCGAGGCGGGGTCATTGCTGGTCGAGGCGCCGTGGCGTGTCGACTGGGGCGGTGACGTCGTGCTGCGCCGGGACGGCGAGGCGACACGGGTCGAGGTCGAGGTTGCAGACTCCTACCGGCTCGAGCTCGACAGCTTCGCGAACGCCGTGTCCGGAGCAGCGCCGCCGCTGCTAGGGCGTGCCGACGCGCTTGGGCAGGCACGCGCCGTCGACGCCCTTTACCGCGCAGCCGTCGAAGGAGCCGAGATCAGGGTCTGAACCGGCATGCGTCCGGCGGCGTAGTGTGATCCGAGAGGAACGCGTCCAGGAGGGAGGCTGCATGAGAACACGCGGAACGGCATTGGCGCTCGCGTCGCTCGCAGTGGCCGCGGCGCTTGCGCTTGCGGGTTGCGGCGGCGACGACGAAGGCGACAGCGCGGGCGGCACCACCGCCACGACCGCGGAGACGGGCGCCGGCGGCACCACGCTGCACGGCTCGGTCGGGCCGGGCTTCGAGATCCATCTCGACGGCACCGACGGGATCACGGCCGGGACGTACACCCTCGTCGTGGACGACATGTCCGCCAGCCACAACTTCCACCTGACGGGGCCCGGAGTCGACGTCAAGACCGAGGTCGGCGCCGAGGGTCAGGAGACGTTCACGGTCACGCTGCAGGCGGGCGAGTACCGGTACCAGTGCGATCCGCACTCGGGCTCCATGAACGGATCGTTCACCGTGAGTTGAGGTTCAGCGGTAGCGATGCGATAGAGCCGTCGGTGATCCGCCAGGCGGCCAGCTCGCCCGTGCGGAGCGTGTAGATGACGTAGGGGCGTCCCTGCCAGTGGCCCACGTTCTCGACGTCGGTTCGCGACGGGCGCGGCGGCGAGGAGACGTGCGAGTGGACGACCGCGAGCTCGTATCCCTCGTCCTCGAGGAACCAGACCTCGGGATCCTCCATGCGCAGCTCGAACCGGTAGGGCGAGGCGGCCGCGTTCACGCCGGGCACGTACCGCTCGGCGACCCCGTCCTTGAGGACGAGTAATCCGCACGATTCGTTCGGCGCCTCGGCGCGGGCGTGCTCGGCGAGCGCATTGAGCGTCGCCTCCGGGATCACCACCAGACGGTCCGCTCCATCGACTCCTCGACGTCGGCTGCGTCCCAGAAGTCGGCGGAGAGGTATTTCCAGCCCGCGTCGGCGAGGACGCAGACGACGATGCCCCCGTCGAGCTCTTCGGCGAGCCGGCGGGCAACGTGGATCACCGCGCCGGCGGAAACCCCGCCGAAGATGCCCTCGTGGTCGACGAGCGCGCGCACGCCGGCGACCGACTCGGCGTTCGAGACGAGCAGCTTGCGGTCGAGCCTGGACACATCGAGTACCGGCGGGACGTAGCCGTCGGCGAGCGAGCGCAGGCCCATGACCGCGTCGCCCGGAAGCGGCTCGGCGGCGGCGACGACGACATCGGGGAACGTCTCGCGCAGGCGCTCGCCGGCGCCCATGAGCGTCCCGCCCGTGCCCAGCCCGGCGACGAGCACGTCCACGCGCTCGAGCGCCTCTGCGATCTCGGCCCCCGTCCCCTCGTAGTGCGCGCGCGGGTTCGCCTCGTTCGCGTACTGGAACGGCATGAACCAACGGGGATCGCGCTCGGCGAGCTCGAGCGCGAGCCGCACGGCGCCGTTCGAGCCCTCGGCTCCCGGCGAGAGGACGACGTCAGCGCCGTAGAGCCGCAACAGGCGCCGTCGCTCCTCGGTCGCGTTCTCCGGCAGGACGCACGTGAGCGGGTAGCCCTTGAGCTTCGCGACGAGCGCAAGCGCGATGCCCGTGTTGCCGCTCGTCGGCTCGAGCAGGGCGCGGCCGGGCTCGAGCTCGCCCGAAGCCTCGGCCGCCTCGATCATCGCGAGCGCGATCCGGTCCTTGATCGAGCCGGACGGGTTCTGGCCCTCGAGCTTCGCGAAGAGCTTGACCCGCGGGCTGGGGGACAGCCGCTGGAGCTCGACGAGCGGCGTCCGCCCGATCAGCCCGAGCAGGCTCTCGGCTGTCTGCGGGCTAGCCACCCGCCATCGCGGGGAGAAGAATCAGCGTGGAGCCGTTGTTGACCTCGGTCTCGAGCCCGTCGAGCGTCCGCACGTCCTCGCCGCCGACGTAGACGTTGACGAACGGCGCTACCTCGCCGCCCTCCCACACGTGCGTCGTCAGCGCCGGGAAACGGCCGGTCGAGGTCCTCGAGCAGCTCGCGGACGGTGCCGCCGTCGGCCTCGACCTGGCGCGCGCCGCCGACCTCGCCGCGCAGGGTCGGCGGAATGCGGATCGCCGTCACGAGGCCACCCCGCGCCCGGCGGCGTTGCAGAACTCGACGTAGTCGATGTATTCCGTGATGGTCGGCGATTCGCCGCAGACGGGGCAGTCGGGGTCGCGCCGGATCGCGACCTCGTCCCACGTCGTCGCGAGCGCGTCGAAGAGGAGCAGCCGGCCGACGAGGGTGTCACCCGTGCCGAGCAGGAGCTTGAGCGCCTCGCTTGCCTGCAGCGAGCCGACGATGCCCGGCAGGACGCCCAGGACGCCGCCCTCCGCGCAGCTGGGGGCGAGCTCGGGCGGCGGCGGAGAGGGGTAGAGGCAGCGGTAGCACGGGCCTTCGCCCGGGTGGAAGACCGTCGTCTGGCCCTCGAAGCGGTAGATCGAGCCGTGCACGACGGGAACGTCGTGCCAGACGGAGGCGTCGTTGACGAGGTAGCGGGTGGGGAAGTTGTCGGCACCGTCGATGATCACGTCCCAGCCTTCGGAGAGGATGCGGTCGACGTTCTCGGCCGTCAGCCGTTCCTCGAAGGGGACGACCCGTACATCGGGGTTGAGCGCCTCGAGCGTCCGCTGCGCGGAGCGCACCTTCGGCTCGCCCACCCGCTCGGTCGAATGGATCACCTGCCGCTGCAGGTTCGAGTCGTCGACCACGTCGTCGTCGACGATGCCGAGCGTCCCGACGCCGGCGGCGGCGAGGTAGAGCGCCGCCGGTGAGCCCAGCCCGCCGGCTCCGACGAGCAGGACGCGTCCGTCGAGCAGCTTCTGCTGGCCTGCCTCTCCGACTTCCGGGATCAGAAGATGACGGCTGTAGCGCGCCCGCTGCGCCGGGTCGAGGGTGCGCGGCGTGGTGAACGGGAAGCCGTTCCGCTTCCAGTCGACGAATCCGCCGGCGAGTGAGGCGACGTGCTCATAGCCGAGCTCGGCGAGCGTTCGCGCGGCGAATGCGGATCGGCTGCCACTCGCGCAGTAGACGACGATCTCGCCGCTGCGATCGGGGACGAGCCCCTCGATCCGCGACTCGAGGTTGCCCCGCGGAACGTGGATCGCCCCCGGAAGGTGGCCTTCCTGCCACTCGTCCGGCTCGCGCACGTCGACGAACAGCGGTGGGTCGCCCGCATCGAGGCGCGCCTTCACGTCGGGCGTCGCGACCTCGTCGATCTCCGCCTTGGCCTGCGCGAGAAGCTGCCGGTACGTCGTCATTGCTTTCGGAAGTATAGCGAGAGGCTCTCGCGGCTACCCTCGCCCGGTGAGTCCGCGCTTTCGAGTGGGCCTGATCGTCGCGGCCGTCGCAGTTGTCGCGGCGGCGATCGCGGTCGCCGTCGGCGCCGGCTCCGGTACGGACGAGACGACGGCGGCGACCACCGCTGCCGTGCTCGAACCACGGCCGGGCCGGCCACCGCTCGCCTACCGCTTCGGCGTTCGCGACGACGCGGAGACGCGCGACCTGCTGCAGGGCGCGCGCCTGCTGGAGGCCGGACGCACGACCGAGGCGCGCGAGGTGTTCGGCCGCCACCGGTCGTTGGAGGCGAAGATCGGGACCGCGTTCGCCGCCTGGCCCGACGAGACGGTAGAGCGGCTCGTGCAGTTCGCCGGCCTCTATCCACGGAGCGCTCTCGTGCAGCTCCACCTCGGGCTCGCGCTCTTCTGGGCCGGCGACGGCGCCGCCGAGGACGCCTGGCAGGAAGCGCAGGACGTCGAGCCCGACTCGCCCTACGCCGTCGTCGCCGAGGACCTGCTCCACCCTCAGCTGGCGCCCGGCGTCCCGCTCTTCGTGCCCTCGGTCCCGTTGCCGCCGCAGGTCGTCGGGAAGCCCGCCGCGGAGCAGCTTCGCCTGCTTCGGGAAGGTGCGGAGCGCGGGCCCGCCTGGAGGCTCTACTACGGCGTCGCCTTGCAGCGGGCCGGCAGGCGCAGCTCGGCCAGGAGGGCGTTCGACGCCGCCGTGCACGCGGCGCCCGGAAGCCCTGACCCACTCGTCGCGGCGGCCGTGTCCCGCTTCGACAAGGACCGGCCCGAGGATGCCTTTTCGCGGCTCGGCCCGCTCAGCCGACGCTTCCCCCGTTCCGCCAGTGTCCGCTTCCATCTCGGCCTGCTCCTCCTCTGGACGGGGCGGCTCGACGAGGCGCGCCGTCAGCTGCGGCTGGCGCGGACCGCCGAGCCTGGCTCGCCGCTCGCGCGCGAGGCGGGCCGTTGGCTCGAGCGACTACCCACGAGCCCGTAGTGCAGATCGTCGATGAGCCACAGCGAGCCGCGGCCGCCGAAGGCGGACGCCTTCAGGGGTTTGCGCGAGTGGAATCCGCGCGAGCGGATTCCACTCTGCGCCGGAAAACATTTTGACGAGAGTCGATCCTGCGGATAGCGTGAGGGCCGCACCCGGTGTCGAAGGGGGGTCGACCTGAAGGCCGAGGAATCCGCAAGCGCCCCACCTCCACCCGCCGCCCCGGGCGTGCTTGACACGGACGAGGCGCGGAACCTGCTCGAGGCCGGGCGCAGCGCGGGCAAGCTCGACGCGGAGGAGATTGCGCTCGCGCTCGACGAGCTGGACCTCGACGCGGGCCAGATGGACGAGTTCTTCACCGCCCTCGACGAGGCGCAGATCGAGGTGGTGCATGCCGAGGAAGAACCCGAGGTGGAGGTGGAGGCCGAGGCCGAGGTCTCGACCGACACCCTGCAGCTCTTCCTCAAGGATGTCGGCCGGGTCTCGCTGCTCACCGCCGCGCAGGAGGTCGAGCTGGCGAAACGGATCGAGCGAGGCGAGCACCTGGCCAAGCAGGCGATGGTGGAGGCGAACCTCCGTCTCGTCGTTTCGATCGCCAAGCGCTACCGCAACCAGGGTCTCCCGTTCCTCGACCTGATCCAGGAGGGCACGATCGGGCTCGTCCGCGCGGCCGAGAAGTTCGACTACCGCAAGGGCTTCAAGTTCTCGACCTACGCCACGTGGTGGATCCGCCAGGCCGTCGCGCGAGCGATCGCAGACAAGGGCCGCACCATCCGCATGCCCGTGCACGTGGTCGAAAAGCTGAACAAGATCCACCGCTCGGAGCGGAAGCTACGCGCCGAGCTCGCCCGCGAGCCCTACGCGTCGGAGATCGCCGCCGACCTGGAGCTCTCCGTCGAGGAAGTCGAGCACATCCGCCGCAGCGCCCAGACGCCCGTCTCGTTGGAGAAGCCGGTCGGCGACGAGGAGGAATCCGAGTTCGGCCATTTCCTCACCGACGAAACTGCGCCACTGCCCGAGGAGGAGGCCGAGGCGGCCCTGCGCCGCGAGGCGCTCCGGGCGATTCTGGGCAGCCTGTCGCAGCGGGAACGTCGGGTGCTGGAGCTGCGTTACGGCCTCGACGGGCAGCAGCCGCGGACGCTCGACGAGGTCGGCCGCACGTTCAACGTCACCCGCGAGCGGATCCGGCAGATCGAGCACCAGAGCCTGAAGAAGTTGCGTGCGCTCGCCGAGGCCGCGCACGTCCGCGATGTGGCGTAGCGCGGGCGCTGCAACTGCCTGCCTGATCGTTGTCGCTCTCGCGCGTTTCCGGCTCCGCCTCGCCGGCCCCGGCTGCGGCCTGCCGAGCTGCGCCGACGAAGGACGCGGTCAACGCCTTCGCCGCGGCGCTGAACCGAGGCGACCTGCGCGCGGTCGACCACCTGTTCGCGGCGATCGGGGTCTTCCGCTGGTACTCGACGACGGCGCCGGGTGAACGGCGCGGGCGTGCCGCCTACGACCGCCAGACGCTGGTTCCCTACCTGCGCGGCCGCGTTCGGGCCGGTGAGCGACTTCGGCTCGTCGGCTTCCGCTTCTCGGCCGACCCGGTCCGGTCGCTCGGTCACGTCAACGGGACGCTCCGCCGCAGCGCGCGCGGCTACCCGCCGCGCACGTACGCCTACAAGGCGTCGGCGGACTGCAGCGGGGGCGCTCCCGTGCTGATCGTCTGGAGCATGGCAGGACCGATTGGCTGAAGCCGTGGGGGAACCCATGGTTCCCCCACGAGCCCCCTCCTTCTCCGCTCGGCCAGCGCAGCGCCGCTGGCCTCTCGGCCGGCCAAGCCGGCCTTCGGCCCTCTGGCGCGGCGCGTCGACCACGGGAAGATGCGGAAAGACCCTGTCGCGTGACTAGACTGCGCGGCCGATGGCGCCGACCCTCGAGAGCCTGGAAGAGGAGCTCGCCGAGCTGATCGCGATCCCGTCGGTGAGCGCCGACGCCGCGCACGCCACGGACGTTCTCGCCGCCGCCGCCTGGGTGCGCGACCGGATCCTGCGGGCGGGCGGCGAGGCCGAGGTCGTCGACTGGCACGGCCGGCCCCTCACGATCGGGGACCTGCGCGCCTCGCGCGACGCCGAGCGGGCGCCGACGATCCTCTGCTACGGCCACTTCGACGTGCAGCCGCCCGACCCGCTCGACCTGTGGGAGACACCGCCGTTCGACCTTCGCCGCCGGGACGGGTGGCTCTACGCGCGCGGCATCGCCGACGACAAGGGCCAGCTGTTCATGCTCCTGAAAGCGGCCGAGCTGCTCGCGGCCGCCGGGGAGCTCCCGGTCAACGTTCGCTTCGCCTGCGACGGCGAGGAGGAGATCGGCGGCCACTCGATCGTCGACTGGCTCGCCGAGGACGAGCGCGGCGCCGACGCGGCGATCGTCTTCGACAGCGGAATGCAGCAGCGTGACGTCCCCGAGTTCAACATCGCGGTGCGCGGCCTCTGCTACTTCCACGTCGAGGTGCGCACGGGGGCCCGCGACCTCCACTCGGGCATGTACGGCGGCGCCTCGCTCAACGCCCTGCACGCGCTGATGCAGGTGCTCGGCGCCGTGCTGGCGCGCGACGGGCGGTTGCCGGAGCCGTTGCGCGAGGGCGTTGTGCCCCCGAGCGCCGAGGAGCTCGCGGCCTGGTCGGAGCTACAGCCCGGCGCCGAGGCGATCGCCGAGCAGGGCTCGCAGCCGATGGACGCTCGCGCCGCGGAGGAGTTCTACCTCCGCACGTGGGCCGAGCCGTCCGTCGACGTTCACGGCATTGCGGGAGGGTCGCCGCACCTGATCAAGACCGTCCTGCCCGTGCAGGCGGAGGCGAACATCTCGATCCGGCTCGTCCACGACCAGGACCCGGCCGCGATCGCCGCCGCCTTCGAACGGATCATGCGCGATGCGGCTGCCCGCGGGCGCCGAGCTCACGATCACGCATCAGTCCTCGAGCCCGCCGGCGCTGATCCCGCCCGATGCGCCGCAATCCAGCTCGCGCTCGACGCGTTCGAGCACGTCGTTGGCCGGCGGCCGCTGCTTGTCCGGTCGGGAGGGTCGATTCCACTCATCCCGGCACTTTCCGCTCGGGGCGTCCCCGTGATCACGACGGGTTTCGGGCTGCCCGACTCCAACATCCATTCGCCGAACGAACGGCTCGTCGCCGAATACCTGCCATTGGGAGTGACCGTTGCCGAAGAGATCTTCCGCCGGCTCGGGAACCTGCATGGCTAGCGCACCTGCCGCGGCGGGCTACGCGAGCCCGCTCGCCCAGTCACTGGCCGAGGACGTGCTCGACCGCTTTCTGCGCTACGCGCGCATCGACACCCAGGCAGCCGAGGGATCGAGCACCTATCCGAGCACCGAGCGGCAGCTCGATCTCTCGCGCCTCCTCGTCTCCGAGCTGCGCGGCCTCGGTCTCGAGGACGCCGAGCTGTCAGAGCACGGCTACGTCTTCGCGACGCTGCCCGGGACAGTCGACGGCCCGGTTGTCGGCCTGATCGCCCATGTCGACACGGCGCCCGACGTACCCGGCGGCCAGGTGACGCCGGTCGTGCACCACGCCTACCCCGGCGGTCCGATCGTCCTGCCCGGCGACGCACGGGAAGTGCTCGATCCGGAAGAGCTGCCTGAGCTCGCCGCGCGGGTCGGCCACGACATCGTCACCAGCGACGGCACCTCGCTGCTCGGCGCCGACGACAAGGCAGGCGTCGCCGAGATCATGGCGGCGGTCGCTCACCTCGTCCGCTACCCCGCCCCGGGTCGCGCCCCTGTCCGCGTGGCGTTCACGGTGGACGAGGAAGTCGGTCGCGGCACCGACCACTTCGACCTCGACCAGTTCGGCGCCGACTTCGCGTACACGCTCGACGGCTCGGGAATCGGCGAGCTCGAGGTGGAGACGTTCTCCGCCTACACCATCCGGGTGACGATCCACGGGAACGCCGTCCATCCCGGCTCGGCCAAGGGACGGCTGGTGAACGCGCTCAAGCTGGCAGCCGAGCTGATCGGCTCGCTGCCGGCCGACAGTCTTTCGCCGGAGACCACCGAGGAGCGCGAGGGGTACGTCCACCCGGCGCGGGTCCGCGGCTCCGCCTCCGAGGTCGTCGTCACTTCATCGCGCGCGACCATGACGACGCGAAGCTCGAGGAGCACGTCGCATTGATCCGCCGGCTGGCGGAAGAAGTCGTCGCCGACGAGCCACGTGCGCGCGTCGACATCGAGGTCGAGGAGACGTACCGGAACATGCGCCAGGTGCTCGACCGCCATCCCGACGTCGTCGCCGCGGCGGAGGAGGCGATCCGTCGCTCCGGCGTCGAGCCCAAGCACACGATCATCCGCGGCGGCACCGACGGCGCTCGCCTTTCGGCGCGCGGCCTGCCGACCCCGAATCTCTTCACCGGCGGTCAGGACTACCACTCGGTGCGCGAGTGGGCGAGCGTCCAGGACATGGCCGCGGCGGCCGCCACGGTCGTCGAGCTCGTCCGCTTGTGGTCCGAGGAAGGCCGGGCCAGCCGGCCCGACGGCCTGACTGACCGCCCCTACAGGGCTTCGACTTTGGCTTCCGTGTGCACGCCGCAGCCGAGCCACTCGTGGCCGAAACGGCGCATCTCGTTCACGATCGGGAGCAGCGCGAGGCCCTTGCCCGTCAGCTCGTACTCGACGCGCGGCGGCGACTCCGCGTAGGAGCGGCGCAGGACGATCCCCTCGCTCTCGAGCCAGCGCAGGCGTTCCGAGAGGGTGCGCGGGCTGATGCCGGCGCAGGAGTGCTCCACCTGCGTGAAGCGTCGCGGGCCCTCCGACAGTTCGTGCACGATCAGGACGGTCCACTTGGCGCCGACGATCTCCGCGCACGCCGCTACCGAGCACGTCTCCGTCTCGTGTACCGGCAGCATCGTGCGGCTGCTCACGAGCTCATTGTAGCGGGCGCGACAGCGCCCGCCTGTAGGGGCCGGGCTCTGCCCGGCCCGGGCGACCCGGCGGGTCGCCCCTACGCGTCCCAGGGCGGCGGGTTGTGCACCCAGCGGCCGCCGACCATCGTGGCAACGACGCGCAGGTCACGCAGCTCCTCGGGCTCGACCTCGAGGGGATCGCGGTCGAGGACGACGAGATCCGCGAGGAAGCCGGGAAGGAGCTTGCCGCGGCGACGCTCGTCACCCGCGAGCCAGCTCGGCGTAACGGTCGAGGCGCGCAGCGCCTGCTCGACCGTCAGAGCCTGTTCGGGGTGCCAGGCCGGCCTGTCGTCGATCGTCCGCAGGACGCCGGCCGCGATCCCCGCAAGCGGGTCGAGCTCCTCGATGGGAGCGTCCGACCCGTTCGCCACGACCGCTCCCGAGTCGAGCAGCGAGCGGTACGCGTACGACAGCTCGGAGCGGTCGGGCCAGAACCGCTCGGCGAGGTCACGGTCCGAGGGCGCATGCGAGAACTGGACCGAGCAGGCGACACCGAGCGCCGCGAATCGGCCGACGTCCTCCGGCGCAAGGCATTGCGCGTGCTCGATCCGCTGGCGCAGCCCGAGCGGCTGCCAGGCGTCCCGGGTGGCCTCGAACGCGTCGAGCGCCTCGCGGTTCGCGCGATCCCCGATGGCGTGAACGGCGACGGGCCAGCCGGCGCGTGCGCCCGCCCGGATGACCTCCGCCAGCTCCTCGCCGCTCGTGATGCAGACGCCCGAGCCGTCGAGTAGCCAGGCCGTCCGCGAGCCGAGCGTCCCGTCCATGAACGCCTTCAGGTAGCCGAGCCGCAGGTAATCGTCCCCGATCCGCGAGCGAAGGCCCAGCTCCTCGAGCCGCTCGACGTGTTTGTGCGGGAACGACTGCCAGACGCGGATGGTCAGCCCTTCGCGCTCGTGGATGCGGGTGTAGATCCGGGCCGCACCCAGCCACCCGTCCTTGTCGTGGACAGCCGCGACTCCACGCGCGTTAGCGACCTTCAGGCCCTCTCGGGTGGCGGCCACCCATTCGTCCTCGGTCACCGTCACGTAGCGCTCGCGGAAGCGCCAGGCGGCCTCCTCGCGCAGGACACCGGTCGGCTCGCCATCTGCGTCCCGCTCGACGACGCCGCCGTCGACCTCGAGGTCGCCGCCGGCAAGCGCCAGCGCCGCCGAGTTGAGCCACAGCGAGTGGTAGTCCTTGGCCCAGAGAGCGGCCGGAGCTGTCCCCGTCACCGCGTCGAGCGCGACCGCGGTGGGCGGGGCCTCCCAGCTCGCGTCGCGCCAGCCCGTGCCGCGGACCCACGTGCCGTGGCGCTCCGCCGAGCCGATTCGGTCCAGTGCCTCGGCCAGCGACGAGACCCCCTCCAGCCGAACGTCCCGGCGAGCAAGCGACCAGGTCGGGAAGTGGACGTGGCTATCCGTGAAGGCGGGTAGCACGCAGCGTCCGCCGAGGTCGACGCGGTCGGGGCTGGGCAGCGCGGTCTCGTGGGTGCCGACCCCGCCTGCGATGCGGTCGCCGGCGATGGCCAGTGCGCGGGCGGTCGGCAGCGCCGGATCCATCGTCCGGACGACCACGTTTTCGAGGATCATGGGCGGCGACTGTAGCGAGGCGAGGAGGAGCGATGATCGACCACACGGCCGTGAACGTGACCAACATCGAGGATGCGAAGCGCTTCTATTCCGAGGCGCTCGAGCCGCTCGGGTACTCGCTGGCCTTCGAGGTGGGCGAGTTCCTCGGCTTCGGCGAAGGCGGCGCTCTCAGCTTCGGCGTCGTGCGGCGCGACCCCGTGGGCGCAGGTCACGTCGCCTTCGCGAGCCCCGATCGCGCGACCGTCGACCGCTTCTACGAAGCGGCCGTCGCCGCCGGCGGCAAGGACAACGGCCCGCCGGGGCTGCGCAAGCACTACCACGAGCACTACTACGCGGCGTTCGTGCACGACGCCGACGGCAACAACATCGAAGCGGTCTGCCACAAACCTGCCTAGAGGTGGGCCTCGTAGGGCGGCGGGGCTACTCGCGCGGGATCTTCAGCTCGCGCCCGACGTAGAAACCGGAATGCTCCTCGACGACGTACGGCGCCATCGCCCGGCGCCGCTCCTTCTCGACGTCGGAAAGGCGATAGCGGTCGAGCGCCTCAGGCGATTCCCAGACGGAGACTCCGACCACCTCGTCGCGGTCGTCCGCCCAGTACTCGAAGGCGTGCAGCATGCCTTCCGGAAACTGCGTCGGGCGCCAGGCACGGCTGAACTCCTCGCGGGTGCCCGGCTCGAGTCGTCGGGTCGTGATCCAGACGTGCTGCTTGTCGGGCTCCATCGTTCTGTCCTTTCGCCCTGTCGCCGGCCTCCACAGCCACGGTAGCGCTCCCGGCGAGCTCGTGCCGTTGGCGGATACGCGCGCCGTAGACTTCGCGCGTGCCCTGGGACCCCCTGAGCGAGGAGCAGCGGGAGATCCGCGAGCTCGTGCGAACGCTCGCACGCGAACGGATTGCGCCGCGGGCGGCGGAGATCGACGAGTCGCACGAGTTTCCCTGGGACGTCGTCGAGCTCTTCCGCGAGCACGAAGTCTTCGGGCTCTCTTTCGCCGAGGCCCACGGCGGGACGGGCACGGGGACGCTGCTGTCGCTGGTCGCCATCGAGGAGGTCTCGAAGGTCTGCGCAACGAGCGGCCTGATCCTGGCGGTACAGGAGCTCGGCTCGCTCGGGCTCAAGCTCGCCGGCTCGGAGGAGCAACAGGAGCGCTACCTCCCGCGCCTCGCCTCGGGTGAGTGGCTCTGCGCGTATGCGCTGACGGAGGCGGGTTCGGGCTCGGACTCCGCGGCGATGCGCTCAGTCGCGCGACTCGACGGCGACGACTACGTGCTCGACGGGACGAAGCGCTTCATCACGAACGCAGGCGTCGCCCACCTCTACACCGTCTTCGCGAAGACCGACCCCGCCAAGGGGCACTCGGGGATCAGCGCGTTCGTCGTCGAAGCGGACACGCCTGGCTTCGAGGTCGCCCGCCTCGAGCCAAAGCTGGGCATCGCGGGCTCGACGACGGGCGAGCTCGTCTTTTCGGGCTGCCGCGTTCCCGCGGCGAACCGGCTCGGCGAGGAAGGCGAGGGGTTCAAGATCGCGATGCGGATTCTCGACCGCTCACGGCCCGGCGTCGCCGCGCAGGGGCTCGGCATCGCCCAGGGCGCGACGGACTACGCGCTCGAATACGCGCGTACCCGCGAGACGATGGGGAAGCCCATCGCGCAGCATCAGCTGATCGCAGCGAAGCTCGCCGACATGGAGACCGGTTGCGAGGCCGCACGGGGCCTTCTGTATCGCTTCGGGCGCATGGTCGACGAGGGAGCCCCGGAAGACGAGCTGACCAAGGCGTCGGCGATGGCGAAGCTCGCCTGCACGGACACCGCGATGTGGGTCACGACCGAAGCGGTGCAGATCCTCGGCGGCTACGGGTACATCAAGGAGTACCCGGTCGAACGGATGATGCGCGACGCCAAGATCACGCAGATCTACGAAGGCACGAACGAGATTCAGCGCCTGGTGATCGCGCGGGAGATGCTGAAGGAGAGCCGGGCGTTCCTGCTGGCAGGCGTCTCGTGACAGGGCCGTGAAGCTCGTCCAGCTGCGGCGATTCCGACCTCCAGGTCTCGCGCGTCGGCCTCGGCTGCAACAACTTCGGCGGGCGGATCGACTTCGCGCGAACACGCGAGGTCGTCGATGCCGCGCTCGAAGTCGGCGTCAACTTCTTCGACACTGCCGACGTCTACGGCGGCAGCGACAGCGAGCGCTTCCTCGGCGAGCTGCTCGAAGGTAGGCGCGACCGGGTCGTCCTCGCGACGAAGTTCGGGCACGGGGTGCAGCGGGGCGGATCGCGGGAGCACGTCCATGACGCGATCGCCGCGTCGCTCGAGCGGCTTCGCACCGACCGCGTCGACCTCTACTACTACCACCGGCCCGACGGCGTGACGCCGCTGGCCGAGACGCTCGGCGCGATGCACGAGCTGGTCGAGGCAGGCAAGGTGCGCTACCTCGGCTGCTCCAACTTCTCGGCGGCATCAGCTGCGCGAAGCGGCCGCCATCACCCGCGCCCACGGCGCCCCCGTAGTCGCGCTGCAGAACGAGTACAACCTGCTGCGGCGCGAGGCCGAGCAGGAGCTCCTCCCGCTTTGCCGGGAGCTCGGGATCGGGTTCGTGCCGTACTTCCCGCTCGCGAGCGGCCTCCTCACCGGCAAGTACCGCCGCGGCGAGCCCGACCCGCCCGGCAGCCGCCTCGAGGGACGCGTCGCCGACGACGTCTTCGATCGGATCCGGCCGCTCGAGGAGTTCGCGCGCACCCGCGGGCGGACGCTGCTCGAGCTGGCGATCGCAGCGCTCGCCTCGCAGCCGGGGGTCGCGTCGGTGATTGCGGGGGCGACGACGGCCGAGCAGGTGCGCGCGAACGCAGCCGCCGGCGAGTGGGAGCTGACCGCGGACGATCTCGCCGAGCTCGGGCGCCTGTCCTACTGACCAGGCGTGGTTGCAGGCGGATAGCGCCCGCGGATCTCGTCCACGAACGCGGCCAGCCGATCTGCTGTCGCAGCATCGCGGATCTCGAGCACGTCTTCCGCGTTGCGCTCTCCCGAGCGCGAGAGGTTGAACGAGCCGGCGAAGGCGACGTCGTCTGCGACGACCACCTTTGCGTGCATGAAGTCGTGCAGTGAGTCGGGTCTCCACGGCGTCGACCGCTTCCCGGAGAACGGCGCGCCGGTCAGCACCGCCTGCAGGAGCGGGATCTTCCAGGCGCTGACGCCGTTCGTGCGCCACTGGCCGAAGACGTCGGCCACCTGCGTCTCGTCCACGACGCCGGCCAGGTCGCACCGTTGCTCGCGCACGACCTCGACGAGCGTGCCGAGGATCGGTCCGGACGTCAGCACGGGAGAGGCAATGCGGATGCGGCGCCGCGCCCTCCCGATCTGCTTCGCGATCCGGTGCGCGAGCTCTTCGCCGTAGCCGGGGCAGAACCAGGGGCGAACCGTCAGTGCCGTTCACCTGCACCGGCCGCGGTTCGACCCGACCCGCGGCCTCGACGCCACCACCGCCCCAGAGTTGCTCGAAGTCGAGTGTGTACGCATGCGCCAGCCCGGGCGAGTCGACGCGGACGATCACGTTCTCCTGGCGGCTCCACGAGTCGTCCGTCCAGTTCGTCGAGCCCGTCCACACGCTCGCCCCGTCACGCACGGCGTACTTGTGGTGCATCAGGTCGGGGTCGCCGGGGACGCCGAGGGTCGGCAGCGGGAGCGATTCGAGTGCGTCCGGAACGGTCTCCGGCGGTGGCGGCACCGGAATCGGCCCCGGGTGGTCGACGTTGTAGAGCAGCCGGACGGCGACGTCGCGCTGGTGCGCCGCCAGCAGCGCTGCGAGGACGAGCGCGGCGGCTCCGGTCTCGATGCGCACGTCGTAGAGCGCGAGATCGAGGGTCGAGCGCGCCCCGTTGACGAACGTGGCGACCTCCCTGGCGACCGCCGCAGGCGACTGACCACCGTCGGTCAGCGTCGTCAGGTCTATCAATGCGCTGCGGCGCAGCGAGGCTTTGTACGCGCGCTTCTGCGCCTGGTAGGCCTCGAGCGCCTCGGCGGAGTCGACGTCGCCGAGCGTCGGGTGCGGCGGGACGAGCTCCTGCGCCGCTTCGACTCCGAACCGCTTCGCCAGCACCGAGCCGAGCGCCTTCACCTTCATCTCCCCGAAGCCGGGCAGCGCCTCGATCCTGCGCCGCAGATCGGTCCCGTCGCGAGCGTCGCTCCAGAGGCGCGAAGCGTCGCCGTCGTACTCGTGGGCAACGAACGCACACAGGTCCTGCGTCCGGCGCGCCATGCTCGCCGGGAAGCGGTGGATCGCCGGGCGCTCGCGGAACACCTCCTCCAGCCGGGCGGGGTCGGTTGCCGCGATCTCGCCCGCATCGAGAGTGCCGAGCCGCTGCTGCAGCTTGAGCGGGCCGGCGAACGCCGCCTGCACGGTGATTTGCTGGTCGAGCGCGAACCCGATCAGGAGCGCGAGCGGCTCGCGCGCGAGCAGCTCGTCCGCTTCCGGGTCGCCGGTGAAGTGGAGCGCCTCCGGCATGCCTCGATCGTAGCGATCGTCAGGGCGCGGCTCTATCCCGCGGTCTGCTACCTACGACGCGACGGTGAGCCGGAAGGCTTTGCGCGCGGTTCCGCCGAGCGCGTCGGTCGCGCGCAGCGTGAAGCGGTAGGTGCCTGCCGTCCGAGGCGTTCCGGAGAGCACGCCGGTCCGGGCGAGGCGGATTCCCGGCGGGAGCACGCCCGCGGCCTTCGCCCACCGCACGGGACGCACGCCGCCTGCGGCGGTGAGACGCGTGCTGTAAGCCTCGCCGACCGTGGTACCGGAAAGCGCTGCGGTGGCGATCCTCAGCCTGGCTGCTATCCGCAGCCTTGTCGCGACCGTGGCCTTCGCGCCGCTCGCGTCCGTGACCGCGAACGTGAGTGCGTAGGCCCCGGCCGTGGTGGGGAGGCCGGTGATCGCACCGGTGGCGGCGTTCAGCGCCAGGCCGGGCGGAAGCGACCCTGTCGCGACCGACCACGTGCGCGGCGTCACCCCGCCCGCGGCGCCCAGCGTCGACCGGAAGCGGACACCGACTTCGCCGCGCTGCGAGGAGGGGCCGCTTGCCGTCAGCTGCGCGCCGACGGTGAGGCCGAGCGTCGTTCGCGTTCTCCTGATGTTCCGGTCGTAGGCCTCGACGACGAGGGTGTACTGGCCGGCGGCAGAGGTCGTGCCCGAGATCGTCCCGTCGAGCTTGAGCGTCAACCCGGCCGGGAGCGCGCCGCCAACGAGCGACCACTCGAGGATGCTCTGGTCGCCGGTTTGGGCGGTCAGCTTGGCCGAATAGGGCGCGCCGGGCGTCGCCCGCGGCAGCGACGTCGTCGTGATCACCAGCGGGGGATGGATGAACACCGACCAGTCACCCTGCGACGGAACGCTGCCGCAGATGTCGGTGAGCTCGATGTAGAAGCTGTACCAACCGGCCGCGGTCGGGGTCCCGAAGATCCTCCCCGTCGAGTAGGTCGGAGTCGGGTCGACCGTCAGCCCCGGCGGCATGTAGCCGGAGTCGTGCTTGAAGGTGTAGGGGATGCAGCCCTCCTCGGCCTCGAGATCGGCCTCGTAGGGCTGGCCGACGACGCCGTCGTGCAGCCGCTCCGGGATCGCGTCGAGGGCGACGGCGGACCCCGCCACGGCGGCTACGAGGAGCGCGGCGAGGGCGGCGGCGACGAGGAGGCGGCGGGTGGCGGTCATCATCAGCGCGCGATCCTAGCAGGGGTCTGCGACGACGGTAGTCTGGTTTCGTGGACCCGCTTGCCTCACTCTCGCCGACGACGCGCGAGTGGTTCGAGCGCGCGTTTCCGGGCCCGACACCGGCGCAGGAAGCAGGCTGGCCGGCGATCGCGCGCGGCGGCAACGTGCTGATCCAGGCGCCGACCGGGTCGGGCAAGACGCTGGCCGCCTTCCTGCTCGGCCTCGACCGCCTCAACGAGACGCCGGGCGAAGGACTCCGCCTCCTCTACGTGTCGCCGCTGAAGGCGCTCAACTACGACATCGAGCGGAACCTGCGGGCGCCACTCGCCGGGCTCGGCTCGCGGCTGACGGTCGGCGTCCGCACGGGCGACACGCCGCAACGCGAGCGCGCGCAGATGCTCCGCAGGCCGCCCGACATCCTGATCACGACGCCCGAGTCGCTCTTCCTCCTGCTCACGTCGCGCGCGCGGGAGCTGCTCCGCAGTGTCGAGACGGTGATCGTCGACGAGGTGCACGCGGTCGCGGGGACGAAGCGGGGCGCGCATCTTG
This sequence comes from uncultured Actinomycetes bacterium, assembly GCA_963737565.1. Classification (GTDB taxonomy): domain Bacteria; phylum Actinomycetota; class Thermoleophilia; order Gaiellales; family Gaiellaceae; genus Gaiella. Next base: position 34,812 of record CAVTTF010000015.1, on the reverse strand, counting down.
CGCTCTCGCTGGAGCGGCTCGAGGCGGTGACGGAGCGGCCGCCGCAACGGATCGGACTCTCCGCCACGCAGCGGCCGCTCGAGGAGATCGGGCGCTTCGTCGCGGGCACGGGCCGCGAGATCGAGCTGGTCGACGCCGGAACGCGGAAGGAGCTCGACCTCGAGGTCGTCGTGCCGCTCGACGACATGCGCGAGCTCGGCGCCGACGCCAGGCTGGCGCAGCCGGTGCTGCCGGACGGGGTCGAGATGGCCTCCGGCTACGAGTCGAACGCGCGCTCGATCTGGCCTTCGATCTACCCGGCCGTGCTCGAGCTCGTCCGAGCGCACCGTTCGACGATCGTCTTCGTCAACAGCCGCCGCCTGGCCGAGCGGCTCGCGCTGCGGCTGAACGAGCTCGCCGGTGAGGAGATCGCGCGGGCGCACCACGGCTCGATCGCCCGCGAGCAGCGGGTCGAGATCGAGGACGAGCTGAAGGCGGGCCGCATCCCGTGTCTCGTCGCCACCTCGTCGCTCGAGCTCGGGATCGACATGGGCGCGCTCGACCTGGTCGTCCAGATCGAGAGCCCGAAGTCGGTCGCCCGCGGGCTACAGCGCGTCGGTCGAGCCGGCCACGAGCTCGGCTCCGTCTCCAAGGGCCGTGTCTTCCCGAAGTTCCGGGCCGATCTGCTCGAGTGCGCCGTCGTGGCGCAGGCGATGCGCGAGGGCGCGATCGAGGAGACACGCATTCCGCGGAACCCCCTCGACGTGCTCGCCCAGCAGGTCGTGGCGATCTGCGCGGACGAGGAGATCACCGTCGACGACCTGCACGCCCTCGTCACACGGGCGCACCCGTTCGCCGAGCTCTCGCGCCAGCAGCTCGAAAACGTCCTCGACATGCTCGCCGGCCGGTATCCCTCCGACGAGTTCGCCGAGCTGCGGCCCCGAATCGTCTGGGATCGCGCTGCCGGGGTGATCCGCGGAAGGACAGGCGTGAGGCGGCTGGCGGTCACCAACGCCGGCACGATCCCCGACCGCGGCCTCTTCGGCGTCTTTCAGCTCGAGGGAGGCGGTCGCGTCGGTGAGCTCGACGAGGAGATGGTCTACGAGGCGCGGGAGGGACAGACCTTCGCGCTCGGCGCCTCGACCTGGCGGATCGAGGAGATCACGCGCGACCGCGTGCTCGTCTCGCCGGCTCCGGGCGTGCCCGGCGCCGTTCCCTTCTGGAAGGGCGAGGGGGTCGGCCGCCCCTACGAGCTCGGCGAGCGCATCGGCCGCGCGGCTCGCGCGCTGGTCGCGCGGACCGACGAAGGCGCGCTCGAGCTCCTCCGCGGTGAATACCACCTCGACGAGCGTGCGGCGCGAAACCTCCTCGCCTACCTGCGCGAGCAGGAGGCGGCCACCGGCGCGCTCCCCTCCGACCGGACCGTCGTCGTGGAGCGCTTCCGCGACGAGATCGGCGACTGGCGGGTGTGCATCCTGACGCCGTTCGGGGCCCGCGTGCACGCTCCGTGGGCGATGGCGCTGGGCGCCCGCCTGCGCGACGCGCTCGGCCTCGAGGTGCAGTCGCTCTGGTCGGACGACGGAATTGCGCTTCACCTGCCGGACAGCGACGCGCCGCCCCCGGCGCTCGACCTGCTGCTCGACCCGGACGAGATGGAGGACCTCGTCGTCCGGGAAGTCGGCGAGACGGCGCTGTTCGGCGCGCGCTTCCGGGAGAACGCTGCGCGCGCCCTCCTCATCCCGCGCCGGCGGCCCGGCCAGCGCACGCCCCTCTGGCAGCAGCGCCTCAAGGCGCAGTCGCTCCTGCAGGTGGCCCGCAAGTACGGCTCCTTCCCGATCGTGCTGGAGACCTACCGGGAATGCCTGCAGGACGTCTTCGACCTGCCCGCCCTGAAGCAGCTGCTGGCGGCGCTCCGTTCGCGCGAGCTCGACCTCGTCGACGTCGAGACGCCGTCCGCCTCCCCGTTCGCCGCCTCGCTGCTCTTCGACTACGTCGCGACGTACATGTACGAGGACGACACGCCCGCAGCCGAGCGCCGCGCGCAGGCGCTCTCGCTCGACCGCGAGCTCTTGCGCGAGCTGCTCGGCGCCGAGGAGCTGCGAGAGCTGCTCGACCCCGGCGCGCTCGCCGACGTCGAGGCGTCGCTCCTCCCGAAGCCGCGCAACGCTGACGATCTGCATGACCTTCTCCGCCGCGCGGGTGACCTGCGTCCCGGCGAGTCCGATCCGGGCTTCGCCGAGACCCTCCTGCGCGAGCGGCGCGCGCTGCGCATCCGGCTCGCGGACGACGACCGCCTGATCGCCGCCGAGGACGCCGGCCGCTACCGCGATGCGTTCGGCGTCGTCCCTCCGGGCGGCCTGCCCGGCGCGTTCCTCGAGCCGGTCGACGACGCGCTCGCGTCGGTGCTCGTCCGCTTCGCCCGCTCGCGGGGCCCGTTCACCTCTGCCCAGGCGGCCGCCCGTTACGGCCTCGCCCTCGAACGCGCCGAAGCGGCGCTGGCGGAGCTCGAGTCCGCGGGACGCCTCGTCCACGGCGAGCTGCGTCCCGGCGGCACGGAGCGCGAGTGGTGCGACCCCGACGTCCTGCGCCGGCTCCGCCGCGCCTCGCTCGCGGTGCTCCGGCGCGAGGTGGAGCCCGTCGAGCAGGCCTCACTCGGCCGCTTCCTGCCAGCCTGGCACGGCATCGGCCGCCGCTCCACCTTGAGGGAGGCGATCGTCCCCTTGCAGGGCCTGCCGCTGCCCGTCTCGCTGTGGGAGTCCGACGTGCTCCCTCGCCGCGTGCCCGGCTACCAGCCGTCGTCGCTGGACGGGCTGTGCGCGGCCGGCGAGGTCGTCTGGGTCGGCGCCGGGCTCGATCGGGTCGCGCTCTACTTCCGGGACGACGCAGCGGCGCTCGGGGCGCCGGCGGCCGCGCCGCCACCCGAGGGGCAGACCCATGCTGTGCTGAGAGAGGCGCTGCGCGGCGGTGCCCGCTTCTGGCCCGACCTGCTCGCGGCCACCGGACTCGACCCTGCAGAGGCTCTGCCCGGCCTGTGGGAGCTCGTGTGGGCGGGCGAGGCGACGAACGATGCCTGGACGCCGCTGCGTGCCGAGCGTCGCTACGAGCTGCCCCGGCCGGACCCGAGGCGCCGCTTCTCCCGCTCGCGTCACCGTGGGGCGACGGCGACACAGGGCCGCTGGTCGTCCGCCGCCGAGCTCTTCCCGGGCGAGCCCGACCGGCGCGCCCTCGCCGAGTTGCTGCTCGAGCGGCAGGGCGTGGTGACCCGCGACGGCGTGCGCGGCGAGGGAATTGCCGGCGGCTTCGGCGCCGTGTACGCCGAGCTGCGGGTGCTCGAGACCATAGGGGTCTGCCGGCGGGGCTACTTCGTGGAGGGCCTCGGCGGCGCGCAGTTCGCGCTGCCGGGCGCTGTCGAGCGCCTCCGCGAGCTGCGCGGCGGGGAGGGCGAGGCGCTCGTCCTCGGTGCGGCCGATCCGGCCCAGCCCTACGGCGCAATGCTGCCGTGGCCGAAGCGCGCGGCGGCGCGCGCGGCTCGCGTCGCGGGCGCGCACGTCGTCCTGCTCGACGGCGAGGCGGCGCTCTTCGTCGAACGAGGCGGTCGCTCGCTGCTGCCGTTGCTCGACCCGGAGGACGACTGGCTGCGGCCGGCGCTCGTCGCCCTCGTCGGACACGTCCGCGGCGGCGGCGCAAAGCGGCTCGCGGTCGAGCGCTTCGACAGCGAACCCGTCGTCGAGAGTCCGCTTCCTGCCACTGCTCGTCGAGGCCGGCTTTCTCGTCGGCCCCCGCCGGGCCGTCCTGCGGCCGTAGCGGTGCTATGAATGGAGGGAGAGCAGACTCCCTCCCCTGGAGGTGGCAGTAAAGGTGACTGTTCATGTTGGCGACCGGGTCTTGATCGAGTCCGAGCGCGCGGGCCAGACTGGTCGCTCGGGCGTTGTCGAGGACGTCCTGAGCGAGCAGCCTCAGCGCTTGCGCGTTCGCTGGGACGACGGGCGGACGACCATCTTCGCCCCGTCGGCGGGCGTCGCGCGCATCGCCGAATTGGCTCCTGCGCAGAAGCCCAAGCCGCGGAAGAAGACGGCGTAGGCATAGGCGGCCTGGGGCGGCGCGCGCATAGCGGCGCCGCCCTACCGTCAGCGTCCCGCTAGCGACCGCGCGTTGACGAGGGTTCCGCCGGCAGGAGTGGTGGCTGCCGGGGCGTACCGGAGGATGTGGCGTCTCGGGCCCCGCACCTGCACCATGCCCTCCGGAGCTTTGTGCTCGGAGCGTTCGCGTTTCTCCTGCGCGAGCTCGAGGAGGGCGACCAGCTGCCGTTCGCCTTCGAGGAGCACCTTCAGCGTGACGGACCGGCGCTGTACGAGTACAGGCCGCTGGTGCGTGGGTTCGTCGAGGAGCGGGAGGCCCGGCTCCGCGGCCGCGAGGATGCGCTGATCGCACTCGAGGAGCTGGGCCGCGAGCCTGCTGCGGCGATCTTCGCGCGCGCCCACGCCGGGCCGCGACCCGACGAGGGCGACGCGCTCTTCCGCACAGTGCTGGTCGGGCTCCTGCTCTCGACCGCCGAGGCGTGCGGCGGCTTCGACTGGGACGACGAGGCCTTCGAGCGCGCGTACGCGGAGCTCGAGCGCTCGCTCTTCGGCGAGCGGCGTTCGTACCGCGCAGTCGCCCCGCTGATCGGTGCAGGCGTCGGCACGCAGCTCGAGCTCGCTCCCGGACTGCGGGTGCGGGCGGCGGCCGCCGCCGAGCTGTCACGGCACTGGCCCGAGGCGCAGGGGCTCCTGCCGCCCGGGTTCGGGCAGGAGATCGACCGGTACTGCGTGCTCGAGCTTCGGGTGGGACTCGATCCGGGAGAGGATCCGCCGGACGCCCCGTCGGAGATCGCCGACGCAGTGAGTGCGCTTCGGCTTGCGACTGCGGGGCCGCTCGCCGCCGGGCCCGTCCTCTTCGAGACGCTCGACGGGAGGCCGTACGGCATCCGGCCGGTCTTGCCGATCGCCGCCACGCAGCCTCCGGGGGAGCCGACCCGGCTCGACACGTTCCGCGGCGGGCTCGCGGGGGAGCTGCTCCTGCGGCTCGGCGCCGCCGACGCCGACACGGCGCTCGCGGAGGCGCTCGACCGCTGGGAGCTGGCGCTCTTTCAGCACGAGCCGTTCCGTTCCCAGCAGCTGCGGGCGACGCTCGAGGCGCTGCTCGGCCCGACCTGGCCGCTCCGCTCCGCCGTCCTGCTCGAGGAGAACGCGGCAGCGCGCTCAGAGCTCCACGACGAGCTGGCAGAGGTGGCGGACGGTGTCGAGGCGGGCGCACGAGTCGCAGACGCAGTCCGGCGCGCTCTTGTCGAGACGATGCGACGGGGCGACCGGGCGGAGCTCCTGCGGGAGCTCGATGCCGAGCTGCTCGGCGCCGGCGCGCGGCCCGGTCTCCGCGTCGCGAGCTGACACAAACGCAGCACAGAACCGGCACACGTCCGTGACGGGTTCCCGGCTACGTTCGGTGTGTGGAGGAAGCGAGACAGGTGCTGGGCCGGCTGGCGCGGATCGAAGCGCTCGAGCGCGCCGGAGCGCCGGCGGAGGAGCTGCTGGACGAGCTGCGGCTGCTCGTGGCGGAGGCGGAGGCATGGGCGAAGCGGGAGGGAGGTGAGGCCGGCGCAGAGGCGGTCGGGAAGCTTCGGGCTGCGCTCGCGCGTGACATGATCGCCGTGTGATCACGCACTGGGACGAGCTCGACGCCAACCGCCGCGAGCGAGGCCACATCGCCGCGACGTGGACCCGGCTGACGGGCGCGAACTCGGTCACGGTCGGCGTGAATCGCATCCGGATCGACCCGGGGATGTGGTCGACACCGCTCCACCTCGAGGGCTCGGAAGAGGAGATCTTCTACGTGCTCGGCGGCTCCGGGACGTCCGTGCAGTCAGAAGGGGGCGAGACCGAGGCGTACGACGTCGGCGCCGGGCGACTGTCTCGTCCACCTCGCCCTCGAGCATGCGCACACGCTCCAGGCGGGGCCGGAGGGCCTCGACGTGCTCGTGTTCGGCGAGCGCCACTACGCCGCGAACACGCTGTTGCCGAACGCGGGGGTGTCCTGGCTCGGGCCGACGTGGGTCCTCACCGGCGCCGAGGAGGATCACCCCTGGGCGCGCGAAGCGGCCGCCGGCCCGCCGCAAGTGGCCGGCGTCTCGCTCCGTCCCAAGCGGATCGTCAATGTCACCGACGTCGAAGTCGTCTCGCGTGAACGGGGCGAGATCAGGAGTGAGTGGCGCGACCTCGGTCGCGCCGCGGGCTCGGAGCGGACCGGGATCAAGCACGTCACCGTCGAGCCCGGACACCTGGCGGTGCCGCCGCACTGCCACTCAGCCGAGGAGGAGATCTTCGTCGTCCTCGAAGGGAGCGGCACGCTCGAGCTGTCGGCGTCGCCGCGGGGCTCGCTCGGCTTCGCGACGGAGCCTTCCGTCCATCCGGTGCAGGCCGGGTCGACCGTCGCGCGACCCGCGGCGACGCGGGTCGCCCACACCTTCCGTGCCGGGCCCGACGGGCTGACGTACCTCGCCTACGGCACCCGCGATCCCAATGACATCGCCTTCTACCCGCGCTCGAACAAGGTCTACCTGCGCGGCGTGGGAGTGATCGGACGGCTCGAGCAGCTCGACTACTGGGACGGCGAAGACTGAGTGGGAGGAAACAGAGGGGCAGCCTTGAAGGTGAGTCCTCGATGGGACTCATGCGTCTTCTCCCCCGGCCCGCCCAACGCGTCGAGCCCGTGGCCGACACGGAGCCCGAGCGCACGCACGAGCCGGTGCTCGAGGCGGTGCCCGAGCCCGCTCCGCACGTCGAGGTGGAGGAGCACGCTATGTCGCGCGTGATCGCGCTCGCGAACCAGAAGGGCGGTGTCGCGAAGACGACGACGACCCTCAATCTCGGTGTCGCCTTTCGCGAGCAAGGCCATCGCGTGCTCATCATCGACCTCGACCCCCAGGGCAACCTGACCATGAGTCAGGGCATGAACCCGGACGCGATCGAACGCTCGATGTTCGACGTGCTCGTCCATCGCATCCCCATCTCCGACGTGATCGAGCGCCGCGAGGTGGACATCGCGGTCGCGTCGATCGACCTCGCAGGCGCGGAGCTCGCGCTCAGCTCCATGATCGGGCGCGAGCGGGCGCTCGACAAGGCGCTCGTCGAGGTGCGCGAGCAGTATGACTTCGTCCTGATCGACACGCCGCCCTCGCTCGGTCTTCTGACGATCAACGCGTTCGTCGCCGCCACCGGCGTGATCGTCCCGGTGCAGTGCGAGTACCTCTCGTTGCGCGGTCTCGTGCAGCTCGAGAACACGCTCGCCATGGTGCGCGAGAACCTGAACCCGCACGTCGGCGTCGAGGGGATCCTCGCGACCATGTACGACGGGCGTACGCTTCACGCGAGGGAGGCGATCGAGATCCTCGAGGAGAACTTTGGCGAGCTCGTCTACCGGACCCGGATCCGCAAGACGATTCGCTACGCCGAGGCGCCTGTGAAGGGCAGCTCGGTGCTCAAGTACGACCCGACCGGGCCTGCCGCCGAGGCGTACCGCGAGCTGGCGAAGGAGGTGCTCCATGGCGCGCAAGCGCGCGAGCATGCGTGAGGGGCCGCTGGCCGAGCTCTTCCGCGCGACCGAGGCAGCGAAGCGCTCGAAGCAGGGCGAGCAGGAAGAGCCGCCGCCGCGGCCGAACAGTCCGAGACAGAGCGCCGCAGCGAGGCGGCGCTCGAGGCGACCGTCGAGCACGTCTACGAGTTCGACGAGCCCGAGGCGGCGGAGGCGCCGGAGCCCGCGCGGCAGTTCCTCGAGCCGACGCCGGAGCCGGCGCTCGAGGTGGTGCCGGAACCACCTGTCGCTCTGCGGCCGGAGCCGGAGGTCGGACGCGCCGAGCGCCCATACGAACCGCCCGTGAGCCGCCTTCTCCACGTTCTTCCCGAAGGCGCTCCCCGCCTGAACGTCGGTCCCGACGCCTGACTCTCCCTACCTCGCCGTGATCCGCGTCGTCGGGGTCGGAGGCGCCGGCCTGAACGCCGTCAACCGGATGGTGGACGCGGGAATCGCGCAGGTCGACTACGTCGCCGTCAACACCGACCACCAGCAGCTCGGGCTGTGCGACGCCGGCACCAAGATCCACATCGGCGAGGAGCTGACCCACGGCCTGGGCTCGGGCGCCGATCCGGAAACCGGCCGCCTGGCGGCCGAGCATTCGTACGACCAGATCCGCGCGGCGCTGCGCGGCTCGGACATGGTCTTCGTCACGGCCGGCGAGGGCGGCGGTACCGGCACCGGTGCCGCACCCGTTGTCGCGAGGATCGCCCGGGAGCTCGGCGCGCTGACGGTCGGCATCGTCACCACGCCGTTCAAGTTCGAGGGCACACGGCGGCGCCAGGCCGCCGACGTGGGCGCCGAGGTGCTGCGCACCGCCTGCGACACGCTGATCGTGATCCCGAACGACCGTCTGCTCGAGGTGCTCGACCGCTCGACGTCGATGGTGGACGCGTTCAAGATCGCCGACGACATCCTCCGCCAGGGCGTGCAGGGCATCTGCGACCTGATCACGATGCCCGGCCTGATCAACCTCGACTTCGCGGACGTCCGCACGATCATGTCCGACGCCGGCTCTGCGCTGATGGGGATCGGCTACTCCGAGAGCGACGACCGCGCCCGCGAGGCGGCGGAGCGGGCGCTCCGCTCGCCGCTGATCGACACCGAGATCGTCGGCGCCCGCGGGATCCTGCTCTCGATCGCCGGCGGCGAGGACCTGACGTTGCTCGAGGTCAATGAGGCGGCCGAGGTCGTGCGTCAGGCGGCGACAGACGACACCAACATCATCTTCGGCGCCACCGTGGACGAGCGGTTGAACGGCCAGGTCTGGGTGACCGTCATCGCCACCGGCCTCGGCGGCACCCGCCGCCGTGCGGCCACGCCGGCATTCTCGGGCACAACCCAGGGCCGCGAGAGCGAGTCCGAGCTGCCGAGTTTCCTTCGGCTAGAGCGGAGCGGTTTAGCGATCGCCGCTCCGTGGCCGGCCCGCTGCGGCTGGGCCGGCCAAAGACATCGCTCCGAGTGTCCCCGTACGCTCTTTCCATGCAGGGGGCAGTCGCAGCCGGCCATCCGGCGAGTGCTGAGGCCGGCGCGCAGGTGCTTGCAGCCGGCGGCAACGCGGTGGACGCGCTCCTCGCGAGCGCCTTCGCCGCGTTCGTCGCGGAAGGGCCGCTCACCGGGCCCACCGGCGGAGGCTTCCTGCTCGTCCACGAGCCCGACGCAGGCACGACGGTTCTCGACTGCTTCTTCGCCGTCCCGAAACGGACACTCGGGCCGATGGAGGAGGTGGTGATCGATTTCGCCGATGCCGGGACGCAGACATTCCACGTGGGTGACGGCTCCGTCGCCGTGCCCGGCCTCCTCTGCGGCCTCGCGGAGGCTCATCGCCGCTTCGCCTCGCGTCCCTGGTCCGAGCTCGTCGAGCCGGCGATCGCGCTCGCACACGAGGGCTATGTGCGCGACGAGCGCCGCGTCTTCCTGCACGAGATCCTCGCTCCGATTCTCCTGCGCGACGACGGCGGCCGGCGCGTCTACGGTGATCCGGAGCGCGTGATCACGGTCGAGTTGGCCGCGACGCTCGAGCGGATCCGCGACGTCGGCGAGCTGGCCGTGAGCGAGCTTCTTCCCGAGTTTGCTGCCGACCTCGCCGCCTACCAGGTGGCAACCCCTCAGCCGCTGGCGGAGACCATCGATCGGTTCGAGGTGCTCGCAACTCCGCCGCCCTCCCGCGGCGGTGGGATCGTGCTCGACATTCTGAGGAGCCTCGCGGCGGTGGGCGACCCGTCGTTGCACGACTGTGCGCGCGCGATCGGGCTTGCCTACGGCGTCTCGACGGGACGGCTGACCGGGACGACCCACGTCTCTGTCGTCGACGCAACCGGGACGGCGGCGGCGCTCTCCTCGACTCTAGGCTCGGGGTCGGGCGTCTTCCGCGGCGGCTGCCAGCTGAACAACATGCTGGGCGAGCTCGACGTGATCGGCGCGGGCACGCAGCCTCCCGGCGAGCGGCTGCCGAGCATGATGACGCCGACGCTCGTGCTCGCCGACGGCCGGCCTCGCCTGGTTCTCGGAAGCGCCGGGTCGGTGCGGCTTGCCGGCGCGATCGCGCAGGTCGCGTGGCTCGTGCTGCGCGGCGTGCCCGTGGCCGAGGCGATCGACGCTCCTCGGATCCATGTCGAGAAGTCGCTGCTCCACCTCGAAGGCGGCATGGGGGACGACGCAACCCTGCGCCTCGCCGACAGCTGGGAAGTCGTGCGCTGGAGTGGGCGGAACCTCTTCTTCGGAGGCGTCGCGGCAGTGGAGCGGCGCCCTGACGGGACGCTGGCAGCAGCGGGAGACCCGCGTCGCGGCGGGCACGGCGTGGTGGTTTCGTGATCGCCGTTCGTCGCGCCGAGCCGGCCGACGCGCCGGCCCTCGTCGCGCTCGGCGAAGCGGTCGCCCTCGAGGAGGGTGGCTGGATGCTCACGACGCAGACCTGGCGGAGCGCGGCCGACGAGCGGCGCTACCTGAAGGCGGTCCGAGCCCACGCCGACGCCGCCGTGTTCGTCGCCGTCGACGGCGACGAGGTAGTGGCGCGACTCTCCATCGCTCGTGACCCGCACCCCGCGAGCTCCCACGTGGCCGACCTCGGCCTGATGGTCGCGGCCGGACACCGCCGCCGCGGGATCGGCCGTTCGCTGCTCGAGCAAGCCGAGAAATGGGCGCGCGAGGTCGGCGTGCGCAAGCTCGAGCTGCACGTCTTCCCGTGGAACGACCCGGCGATCGCTCTCTACGAGTCGTTCGGGTTCGCCCGCGAGGGCTACCGCAAGGCCCACTACCGCCGCGACGAGGAGTTCGTCGACGCCATTCTGATGGCGTACCCCGTCGAGCCGTAAACGCACAAACGCGTAAACGCAAACAAGCGCGTGACCGAAGGAGCGCGACCGCGGCCGCCGAAGGCGGCCGCCTTCAGGGATTCTCGCGTCCCGGATTCGCGGGAGCGAATCCGGGACTGCGGGCTAGTGCAGGATTCGCGGGAGCGAATCCGAGAGCTGCGGGCCAAATACAGTGCTAGGACAGCCTCAGCGCCCCGGTCGCCAGCTGTGCACGAGCGCGACCTGCTCCGGCGTCTCGGGGCAGCGGCGCGAGGAGTAGGCGCGACACAGCTCCTGGTAGCGCTCGAGCGCCGCCGCCGGGTCGGCGCCGTGGCGCACCCACCACGCCGCGACCACCGTGCCCGTGCGCCCACAGCCGCCCCAGCAATGGACGTACACGACCCCGCCGGCTGCGATCTCCGAGTCGATCGCGTCCAGCGTCTCGACGAGCTGTGCCTGGCTCGTCACCCACATGTCGGCGATCGGGCGGCGGAGGTGCCGGGCGCCTGTGAGCCGGCCCGTGTAGGGGTCGAGCTCGCCCTGCTCGGTCAGGTCGACGAAGAGCGTCACGCCTGCCTCGACGAGCGCGTTGACCGATTCGTGCGGATACCGGCCGGCGAGCAGGCGTCCTGGCTCGGCCCAGAAGCACCCGGCAGGCGCCGGTCGTTGACGGTCCGCCCTGTTGCTCCTAGGGTCGCGGGCGTGGGTCATCGGGTCGTGTGCATCTCGGGAACGGAAGGAGCGGAAGGCGACGCGGTCGCGCGCCTGGTCGCCGACGGGCTCGGCTTCCTCCTCGTCGACGAGGCGATCGTAGCCCGGGCCGCTCAGGCGGCGGGGGTCGAGCCAGAGGTCGTGGCCGACGTCGAGCTGCGCAAGTCGTTCCTCAAGCGATTGCTCGACGACCTCGGCTCCAGCGCCGGCGTCTCAGCCCTGGCCGTAGGCGGTGGCTTCATCCCCTCGGTCGACGAGCAGCCGCCGAGCGACGAGCTGCGCGTGCTGATCCGGGCTGCGATCGAGGAGACCGCAGCGCGCGGTGACGCGGTGATCGTCGCCCACGCGGCGTCGATCGCCCTGGGCGAGCGAGCCGACGTGCTCCGCGTGCTCGTGACGGGATCGGCCGACGTTCGGCGCCGGCGTCTGATCGAGGCGAGCGGGCTGTCGGAGGAGGAGGCGGCTGCGGCGCTGAAGGCCTCCGACGCGGGTCGGGCGAGCTACCTTCGCACCTTCTACGGGGTCTCGGACGAGCGGCCGACGCACTACGACCTCGTCGTCAACACCGACCGCCTCACGCCCGCCGCGGCGGCGAGTCTGGTGGTGGAGGCGTGCGAGGCTGGTGCGCGGCCCGCCCAGGCGTGATGTGAAGGAATCGGGTGCGTGGGTCACGAGGTCGCCAGGCGTGGCATGCTCAGGGCTGTCGTCGCAGACTGGAGGCTCGCGTGACGGAGCCGCTCGAGTTCACACTGATCGCACGACTACGGCAGGTACTCGCCGACCAGCCTGCGGGAGAGGGTGAGCTGCGCGAGCTCGGGGAGCAGGCGGAAGGGTGGGGGCGAGCCCTACAGGGACAGATTTACGCAAGCGAGCGCCGGCTGGGCAGCCTCAATGCCGATCCGGCCAGCCCGCTCGCGGAAATCGCAGGCGAGCTACGCCATGTCGATGCGCTGCGCGCGGAGATGGTCGAGCTGAGCTCGCTCAAGGACGAGCTCGACCGGCGAGCGCGCGAGCTTCGCGCCGAGTGGCTGACGCGCCAGGCCGGACGCTGACAGCTGTAGCCAGCTCGGAGCCGGCCGCTTGGACAGCTGTCAAGCGCGAGGTGTAAGGACGCCCCGCAGTGGAGAGGATCACGTCAGGTGGGAAACGAAGACGAGACTCTGCGGGACAACATCGATTTCCTTCGCGAGTCGACGATGAGACTCGGCCGCATCCGGGACGAGCTCGACGAGGAGAGCGAGCTGTACGGGCGCCTCGAGGGGCAGATCTGCATCCTCGACGCCGTGCTCGACGAGCTCGAGCGCGTGTACGACGACGCCTTCAAGCAGCTGCTGTAACCGGCGTCCGTCAGCGGGGCGCGGTCAACGCGAGGCAGAGCAGCGCCCCCAGCTACTCGTCAGGTCCGGCCAGTACGATGGCCCTCCCTTGAGTGCCCCGTTCGTCCACCTGCATGTCCACTCCGAGTATTCGATCCTCGACGGGGCGTGCAGGATCCCGGCGCTCTGCGAGAAGGCCGCGCGGCTCGAGATGCCGGCCGTGGCGCTCACCGACCACGGCTCGCTCGCCGGCGCCGTGGCCCTCTACCGCGAGGCCGCCCGCCACGGCGTCAAGCCGATCGTCGGCTGCGAGGTCTACGTCTGCGACGACCGCCGCCTGCAGCGGAAGGGCTACGCACACCTGACGCTGCTCGCCGAGACGAACGAGGGCTACGCCAACCTGATCAAGCTCTCCTCGCTGGGCTACCTCGAGGGCTACTACTACAAGCCGCGCGTCGACTGGGAGCTGCTCGAACGGCACGCGAAAGGGTCTGATCGCGCTCTCCGGCTGCCTCTCCGGGCGGGTCAGCCGGGCGCTCCAGGAGTCGCGGCCGGCCGACGCGCGCGCCGACCTCGACCGGCTGGCGCAGATCTTCGGGCGCGACTCCACGTACGTCGAGCTGCAGAACGCCGGCCTGGCCGACCAGGAGCGGATCAACCCGCAGCTCGCCGCCCTGGCAGTCGAGGCAGGACTGCCGCTGGTCGCGACCGGTGACGTGCATTACCTCGAAGCGGACGACGCCGCCTCGCACGAGGCGCTTCTGTGCATCCAGTCGGGCGACTCGCTCAAGAACCCGAACCACTGGCGCTTCGACACCAACGAGTTCTTCTTCAAGACGCCCGAGGAGATGGCGCTGGACTTCCCCGGGCACGAGGAGGCGCTGGGCCGCACGCTGGAGATCGCGGAGCGCTGCTCGATCGAGATCCCGCTCGGCCAGATCCTGCTGCCCCAGTTCCCGGTCCCGGGCGGCCGCGACGCATTCGACTACCTCGTCGAGCTCTGCGAGAAGGGGCTCGAGCGCCGCTACGGGAAGATCACGCCGGAGCTGACCGACCGCCTTCGCTACGAGCTCAAGACGATCCGCGAAATGGGCTTCGTGGACTACTTCCTGATCGTCTGGGACTTCGTTTCGTTCGCGAAGCGCAACGGTGTCAGCGTCGGGCCGGGCCGCGGGTCCACCGCAGGGAGCCTCGTCGCCTACTGCCTCGACGTCACCGACGTCGACCCGATCCGGTACGACCTGCTCTTCGAACGCTTCCTCAACCCGGGCCGCAAGTCGATGCCCGACGCCGACATCGACTTCGCCGTCGGCGGCCGCGACCGCGTCATCAACTACGTCGCCGAGAAGTACGGGCGCGACCGCGTCGCGCAGATCATCACCTTTTCGACCATGGCGGCGCGGGCCGCGATCCGCGATGCGGGACGCGTGCTCGAGATCCCCTACGGCGTCGTCGACCGGATCGCGAAGCTCGTGCCCGAGGGGCCGGGACAGATGCTCGAGGACGCACTCCGCCCCGGCGCGGAGCTGCGCCAGGCGGTCGACTCGGACCCGGTGGCGAAGGAGATCGTCGATCTCGCGCGGCCGCTCGAGGGGCTGACCCGCGCAGACTCGATCCACGCGGCCGGGGTCGTCATCGCCGCCCAGCCGCTGATGGAGCTCGTGCCGCTGCAGCAGAAGGGGCCCGACAGCGAAGTCGTGACGCAGTACCCGATGGGCGACGTCGAGGCACTCGGCCTGCTGAAGATCGACTTCCTCGGCCTGCGCAACCTCGACGTGATCGAGGAGGCGGTCCGGCTGGTCGGCAACGGCGTCGACATCGCGTCGCTCCCGCTCGACGACGCGAAGACCTACGCGATGCTCGGCCGCGGCGACTCGATCGGGGTCTTCCAGTTCGAGTCGTCCGGAATGCGCGAGGCGCTGCGGCTCGTCAAGCCGACCGAGTTCGAGGATCTGATCGCCCTCGTCGCGCTCTATCGCCCGGGCCCGATGTCCTACATCCCGGCGTATGCGGCCCGCAAGCACGGGCGCGAGGCGGTGACGTACATCGACGAGCGCCTGAAGCCGATCACGGGCACGAGCTACGGGATCGCGATCTACCAGGAGCAGTACATGGAGATCGCCCAGCGGCTCGCGGGCTTCTCGCCGGGTGAGGCCGAAGACCTCCGCAAGGCGATCGGCAAGAAGAACCACAAGCTGATGGCCTCACTGAAGGAGAAGTTCCTCGACGGCTGCGTTGCGAACGGCGTCACGCCGCAGGTGGCGAAGCAGCTGTGGGAGGACACGGAGAAGTCGCAGGACTACTCGTTCAACAAGTCCCACGCCGCCTGCTACGCGCTGATCGCCTACCGAACTGCCTGGCTCAGGGCCAACCATCCCTGCGAGTACATGGCCGCCCTGATCTCGTCGGTGATGAACACCAAGGACCGCGTGCCGTTCTACGTCAACGCGTGCGACGAGCTCGGAATCGAGGTGCTGCCGCCGGACGTCAACTCGTCTCAGACGGACTTCGCCGTCGTCGAGGGGAAGATTCGGTTCGGCCTCACGGCCGTGAAGAACGTCGGCGACACGGCCGCGCGAGCCATCGTCGCCGCGCGCGAAGACGCCCCGTTCGCTTCGATCTGGGACTTCACCGAGCGCGTCGACCCTCAGGTCGTGAACAAGCGGGCGCTCGAGTCGCTCGTCAAGTGCGGTGCGCTCGACTCCGCCGGCGCAGGGCGCCTCGGGATGCTCGCCGTGCTCGAGCAGGCACTCGACCTCGGCGCGCGCCTCCACCAGGACCGCCTGCTCGGGCAGGCGTCGATCTTCGACGGGCTGCTCGGCGAGGACGAGGCGCCCGAGGAACGCCACCACCCGCCGATCCCGGCCGGCGAGTTCGAGAAGCAGGAGCTGCTCCGGCTGGAGAAGGAGACTCTCGGTCTCTACGTGTCCGAGCATCCGCTGCAGGCGGTGCGCGAGCAGCTCCGCCGCCGAACCGACGCGACCCTCGCCGAGCTGGAGCGACGGCGCGACGGCGAGATCGTCACGGTCGGCGGAATCGTCTCCGAGGTGAAGCAGGTGACGACGAAGCGCGGCGAGCCGATGGTCTTCCTCACGCTCGACGACCCCACGGGTGCTGCCGAGGCCGTCGTCTTCAACTCCACCTACGCCAACGCGCGCGAGCTGTGTGTCACCGACCGGATCCTCGTCGTCAAGGGCCGCGTCGACCACAAGCAGGCAGGCGAGACGAAGCTGATCGCACTCGAGGTGACATCGTTCGAGGCGACGCCGGAGCGCCGCGAGGTCCGCTTCCGGCTCGACGCGCGGCAGGCGCGCGCGGGCGTCATCCGCGACCTCGCACACCTGGTGAAGGACTACCCGGGCGAGGCGCCCGTCTTCGTCGCGCTCGAGACCTCGCTCGGGCCGAAGACGCTCGCGCTCGGCCCCGAGTACCGGGTCAAGCCCGACGCGGACTTCATCGCCGAGGCGAAGGCGCTGCTCGGCGAAGCCGCGCTGGTGTAGGGGCCGGGCTCTGCCCGGCCCGGGCGACCCGAAGGGTCGCCCCTACGACGTAGCGGCTGACCCATCATGCGTAAGGCCGCAGCGCTTGCATGATCAGGCGGTCTGGAGAATGCTTATGCCGATGCCAACCACGGCGCGTCCGATCGTGTTCCTGAGCGACTTCGGCTTCGGGAATGAGTGGGTCGGCATCTGCCATTCGGTCATGGCTCGTATTTCCCCGGAGAGCCCGATCATCGACCTCTCACATGGGATCCGCCGCCTCGAGGTCGGTTCTGGCGCTCTCCTGCTTGCGGACTCGATGCCCTATATCGCCGAGAACGCCGTCGTGCTCGCCGTCGTCGAGCCGAACGTCGGAAAGGATCGAGAGATCGCCGTCGAGACGTCCAGCGGTCGTCACCTCGTCGGCCCGGACAACGGTCTGCTCTCGCTCGCATGGCAGGCAGCCGGTGGAGTCCGCGCCGCCGTCGAGATCACCTCGCCGGACGTGATCCAGCCGGTCGCGCGCCGCGTTCCTTCGCGCGCCCGACACGTTCTGCCCTGCGACGGCGCACCTCGCCGCGGGCATGCCGCTGGAGCAGCTGGGACAGAAGATCGATCCCGGCACGCTCGCGGTCTTGACCGTGCCCGAACCGGAGGTCGAGCGCGGCAAGATCTGCTCCGAGGTGATCGACTTCAACCGCTTCGGCAACCTCCAGCTCAACGTGCGGGAAGCGCACCTCGTCGAAGCGGGGCTCGACGATGCGCCCATGCTCAGGATCGAGGCCGTCTCCGGATCGGCCGACGCGCGGTCGCGGCAGCACGTTCGCCGATTTCGAGCCGGGCGCCTACGGCCTGATCTTCGACGCGGCCGGCTGGTTGACGATCGTGCGCGGGAACCCGGGAAACGCACTCGAGGGCCTTGGGGCGACGCCCGGCGATCTCGTCTGGATCACCCCTGCGGCCGAGAGTCGGCGCCGGTGTAGGGGCCGGGCTTCGCCCGGCCCGGGCGACCCGGAGGGTCGCCCCTACGAGCCCAGGCCCTTTCTCGCGCAATTCGCTGAGTGCGCGCTCGGACTTGCCCAGGCCGGCGAGGCCCATGCCGGCGAGGATCTCGGGCGCCTTCGTGAACTGCACCTCGCGGTAGTCGACGAGCTGCAGCCGGTTGCCCCACGGATCGACGAGGTCGTGCCCTTCCACGTGCACGCCGGCCTGGCGCGCGCGCTCCAGGACCGCCGCCTGGTCGTCGACGACGATTCCGATGTGGCGGTGCGGCTCGGGCGCCGGCTCGCCCTCGGCGAGCGCGACGAACTGGTCGCCCATGTCGACGAAAGCCATGTGCCGCAGGCGGCCGCGAAGCTCCAGCGGGCCGAACACCCGCTCCCACCAGGCGAGCGCCTCGTCGATGCGAGCCGACCTCGAGCGCGACGTGATTGATCCCGACGAGCCGTCGGCATCGTGCGAGCGTACCCGGTGCAAGCTAGGATGCCGGTTCTCCGTCTTGTGAGTAGGCGCTTGACCGAGGTCGGGCGGCGGATCATGATTGGCGGGCAATCAAAAGCTGGGGGTTGGGGATGAATCTGCGGTCTGGCGCTCTGCGCGCCCTTGAAAGTTCTGCTCGTACTGGGTGCTGTCGTCGCATTGGCGGCGGCTTTTAGCGGCTCCGGCGGATCCGTCATCCCGGGAACGCCACACACATCGAGCCCGTGTCCGCCGACTGATGGCGGCAGGGCGTACTGCCTCGTCCTCACCACGTTCGACGGTGTGGAGGCGGCCGGCGCCCAAAAGGTGACCTTGCACCTCAAAAACTACGACAACAACACGCTGACCAATCCAGTTATCACGCTCACATGGACCGACCCCGACTTGACGGTCACGTGGGCGAACCCGAAGCCGCCGAATTGCTCCGGCCCTGTGACCGGGCCGCATCACGTGCACGATCGCGAACGTGCCCGGGACGCGGTTCCCAGGCGGGTACCGAGCCGCCGAACCTGTCCCAGCTGGTGACGCTCTACTTCGACTCGGTCGTGACCGGCGAGTCGCCTGCCGTCACGTGGTCCGCGGACGCCAGAGTCAACGAGGGGCCGTCCGGGCCTCCCAACACCTCCGTTAGGACGGCGTCGGGCAGCACAGCGTTCGACGCAGCAGGGGACAACGATGCACTGAGCTTCGCGCTACCGGGCAAGAATGTCCTGCTCGGGACGACCAATACCGGCAAGGCGTCACTCCGGTTCGCCGTTCCGTCCAGCGGCACGGATCCATACGAGACCAGCCTGGCGGCAAGCGACTCGACGAGCTTCTGCCTCGACGGCATGACGTGCGCCCCGCTGCTGCTGACCACGTCGGTTCCCGGCCAGACGAACGGAATCCTCGTCTGGCACTTCATCATCCCCAACTCGCCCATCGGGGCCGGCAGCCTCAAGATCGTCCACATCTACGACCCGGTGATCGACGTCCCGGCGAACGCGACGAACGACACGCTTGACCGGTGACTTCACCAACGTCGACGGGGCACAGGTCGAGCGGAACGAACTACTACGTCCGGAACGCGAACGTGGACGGCGTTCAAGCTGTCCCTGAAGGCAACCGGCAACGCCTACTACGACGTCCAGGGCTCGACGGTCTCGCTGCGGAAGATCCGCCTGATCGGCGACCAGAAGTCGAGCGAGGTCGACACGAACTGCAACGCGTCGCTCGTCGGGCCCAACCCGACCACGCCGAAGCTCCCGAGCATCAACGCGACGAAGGTCGGGAACACGAAGGACGTCGACGTCTGGTTCTGCGACAACGGCAACGGCGGCGTCGGACCGTGGGGCTAGAAGCCGTCAGCGAGGCGAGGGAGTAGACGACAGGGAACTGAGCAGCGCGCGGGCCCGCTCGGCGTAGGGAACCGTCTGTTTCATCTCGGCGAGGTGGATGGCGGCCTCGAGCGCGGCCCGCGCGGCGTCGTAGCGCTCGCTCAGGATCATGATCTCCGCCCGGTCGAGCAGCGCTTCCACCTGCTGGTTCGTGGAGTCCGTGGCCGAGAGCAGCGCGAGAGCGTCGTCGACGAGAGCTTCTGCGTTCTCCATTTCCCCGCGCCGGGCTTCGAGCTTCGCATGCAGGGCGCGTAGGAGCGCCTGCGTCTGGATGTCGTCCGCGGCGGCGAGCTCCGCGCCGATGACCCGAAATTGCTCGGCCTCCTCGTATCGTCCTTCCTCGTACAGGACGCCCGCGAGCAGGCCCGCGATCGTCGAGCGGTAGTACCGCTCGCCGAGCTCACCGAGGCTGTCGTAGCCGCGTCGGAACTCCGCTTCCGCTGTGTGCAGGTCACCCGCGAGGCTTTCCACGCGACCGGTCAGAAGTGCCATCGAGGCGGCGGGGCCGAGCAAGCCGAGGTCTTCGAGTAGCGCCCGCGACCGGGCGTAGTGCTCGCGCGCCTTCTCGAACTGGCCGAGCATGCCCTCCAGGTGCGCCAGGCAGGAGAAGATGGTCGCCTGCGCCTGACGGTCGTTCTCCAACTGGGTGACGATCTCCTCGCACCGCTCGATCGCGTCGAGGGCGGGCGTCGGCCCGTACATGAGCGTGAGTGCGTACGTCGCGGCGCACCGGGCCTCGAGCTTCGAATCGCCGGCGAGGCGCGCGTGATCCACGGCGAGCGAGAAGGAGGCCGCGCTCTCGGCGTACCGGCACGCGTTCGCCTGGTCGTAGCCGCGCAGCTGCAACGCGCGAGCGAGGCCGCCGTGATCGCCCAGCGGCTCGAAGACCTCGATCGCGCGTGTTGACTCCCGGTCGACTTCCTCGCTCCAGTTCTCGGCCTCGCCGGTGAGCAGCCGCATGCCCACGCGCACCAGTTGCGCCCGCGCCTCGATCCCGGCTTCCCCGATCGCGGCCGCTCGTTCGATCGCCTCGTCGAGAACTTCTTCCGTCCCGGCGAAGTCGCCGATGAAGAGCAGCGCATCGGCCAGGTCCGGGAGCAACTCGAGCCGCTGCGGGTCGTCTTCCGGCAAGAGTGCCGTCACACGACGGAAGAGGTTGGCCGCTGCAGGCATGTCTCCGCGCCCGAATGCCCGACGCGCGGCCGACGTCAGCCGCTCGGCCGCGCGGGTCCCCAGGCTCAGCCCGTGGTCGTCGAGCGGGCCGAGCTCCGAGAGGTAGAGGTGCGCCTGCTCGAGGTGGTAGCCGAGGATCTCCTCGAACTCCGTCTCGCGCCCGCGTTCCCGGTTGACGCGGTCGGCCCAATCGACGAAGCGCTCGTGAAATGTCGCACGGGCGCGCTTGAGCAGGCCGTTGTAGGCGGCGTCGCGGATCAACGCGTGGTTGAAGCGGAAGTGGTCCACCTCGACCTCGGGAGCCGGACGTACGAACTGCTTCGTCGTCAAGGCGGACAGGTGCGCGGGAACCTGGGCGGTGATCGTCTCGGGCGCGAGCTCCTCCACCGCCCCTCGAGCGAAGACCTGCCCGATCACCGCCGCGGGTTCGACGACGGCGCGCTCCTCTGCGGCCAGCCGGTCGAGACGCGCGGAGAGCAGTGCGTTGATCGTCGGCGGCACCGACAGGTCCGCGAGTGCTTCGGTCGCGACGTAGCGCCCGCCCTCGAGCCGCAGGGCCTGGCTGTCGACGAGCATCGAGAGCATCTGCTCGGCGAAGAGCGGGTTGCCGCCGGCCGCTTCGACGATGCGAGCGCTCGCCTCCTGCGCGATGCCGGTATCACCGAGGAGGTTCTCGACGATCCGCTCGCTGTCGGCCGCGGAGAGCGGCTCGAGCACGAGGCGGACCGCGCCGGGGCGCTCGGCCCAGGTCGGCCTGGTCTCGAGCAATTCGTGGCGGGCGGGGCAAAGCAACAACACGGGGGCGTCCTGCACCGAGTCGAGCAGATCCTCGATCAGCTCGAGGAACGTCTGCTCGGCCCAGTGGATGTCGTCGAAAAGGACGATCAGCGGACGTGTGTTGGCGAGCGTCTCGAGCAGGCGCCGGACGCCCCAGAAGAGCTCCTCGATCGGGAACGGCTCGTCGGAGAGCCCGATCGCTGCAGCCACGCGCCGGACGACCTCGTCGTCGCCGCCGTCGCCGGCGAGCCCGGCCAGCTTTGCCGTCGCGACGTCCGACGGGTCGTCGTCCTTGATCCCGCCCGCCTGGCGGATGGCCTCGAGCAGCGGCCAGAACGTGATGCCCTCCCCGTAGGAGAGGCAGCGCCCGCGCAGGATCTGTGCGCGGCCTCCCACCAGGCTCATGAACTCCTCGTGGAGGCGAGACTTGCCGACGCCGGCGTCGCCGACCACCGTGACGAGTCTGCAGGTCCGGGTCGCGACAGCATCGTCGAACGAGGAGAGCAGGCCGGCGAGCTCCTCCTCGCGGCCGACCATGGGGGCGTCGCTCCGTCGGCCCCAGCCCTCGCCGATCTCCGCGACCGAGATCAGGCGATAGGCGGGAACCCGCTCCGACTTGCCCTTCAGCTCGAGCGGCTCCACCGCCTCGACCTCGACGGCATCGCGGACGAGCTGGTGGGTGAGCTCACCGAGGAGCACCTCGTTCGCGGGCGCCGCCTGCTCGAGCCGGGCGGCGACGTTGACAGCATCACCGGTAACGAGCCGCTGGCCGGTGGTCGGGTCACCGGCCACGACCTCGCCCGTGTTCACGCCGGTGCGGTTGGTCAGCCGCACCCCCCAGACACGCTCGAGCTCGGCGTTGAGCACCTCGAGCCGGCGCTGCATCTCGGCAGCTGCCCGGACCGCCCGCACTGCGTCGTCTTCGTGCAACTTGGGGAGGCCGAACACGGCCATGACGGCGTCGCCGATGAACTTCTCGATCGTGCCGCCGTGTCGCTCGAGCGCGGCGCTCATCTCCTCGAAGTAGCGGTTCATCACTTCGCGCAGCGCCTCCGAATCGAGCGCCTCGCCGAGGTTGGTCGACCCCTTGAGGTCGGAGAAGACGATCGTCACCGTCTTGCGGACCTCCTGAGGCG
Source organism: uncultured Actinomycetes bacterium (assembly GCA_963737565.1). Classification (GTDB taxonomy): domain Bacteria; phylum Actinomycetota; class Thermoleophilia; order Gaiellales; family Gaiellaceae; genus Gaiella. The sequence continues at coordinate 12,488 of CAVTTF010000015.1, read as the reverse complement.
GGAGCGCGGGCGCGAGCGGCGCCCCGCAGAATCCGCAGAGCCGGAACTTGGCCGGGTTCTCCTCGCCGCAGTTCGGACAGAGCTGCATCCATCGAGTGTACGGCGGCCCGGCAACGACAACGAGCGCCGCACCCGCCGGTCGGTCACGGCACGATGGCGAGACGATGACGGCCAACGGCACATGCAAGCCGGGAACCGCTCCGGCCCCCGGGGTGTAAGGGCAGTAGTGGCGAGCCGGCCACGAACCGAGTCCGACCTGGTCGAGGCCGCGCGCCGTGGCGACACCGACGCGTTCGCGCACCTCGTCCGCGAGCACGAGGAGATCGCCTTCCGCACCGCCTACCTGATCGTGCGCAATGCAGCCGACGCCGAGGATGCCGCACAGGACGGCTTCGTCAAGGCCTGGCGGGCGCTGGCCCGCTTCCGGCCGGCCGCCCCGTTTCGGCCGTGGCTCCTCGCCATCGTCGCCAACGAGGCGCGCAACAGGCGCCGCGGCGAGGGTCGCCGCGCCGCGCTCACGCTCCGTGCAGCGACGGAGGCTCCCCCGGGGGACGCGGCTCCGTCCCCCGAGGGGAGCGCAGTCGCCGCCGACGAGCGGGCCCGCCTGCTCGCCCGGCTGGAGGCGCTGCCCGAGGAGCAGCGGCTGGCCGTCGCCTGCCGTTACCTGCTCGACCTTTCGGAAGAGGAGACCGCGGCCGCCCTCGGCGTCCGTCGCGGCACCGTCAAATCGCGCCTCTCGCGGGCGCTCGAGCGGCTGAGGGAGGCCGAGGCCGGTGCCTGAGCTCGAAACCAGGCTGCACGCCCTCGCAGCCGAGGTCGCCTTCCCGCCCACGCCTGCGCTCGCGGCTGCCGTGGAGGCGCGCCTCGAAAGCCAGGGCGCTCCGCAGCGGCGCCTCGTCGGGCGGCGGCAGCTGGCGATCGCGCTGGCTGTCCTCGTTGCGGCGTTCGCCGCGGTGCTCGCGGCCTCACCCGGAGCGCGGAGCGCGTTCCTCGAGCTGTTCGGGATCAAGGGTGCCACCGTGTTCCGCGTCGAGCGGGCCCCCGAGATCGATCGCTACCTCCCGCTCGTCCACGGCGAGGCGGTCTCGCTGGCGGAGGCCCGGCGGCAGGTCGACTTCGAGCTGCTCGTTCCGGAGACGGACGACGGCCGGCCGATCGAGCGGGTCTTCCTCGACCGTATCGTCGGAGCGGTCTCGTTCGTCTACTGCTGCCCCAGCCTCATCCTCACCCAGTTCCGGGGCGAGGCGCTCCCGTACGTCCAGAAGTTCGCCGGCCCCGGCACTCGTGTCGAGGAGGTGACGGTCGACGGCGGCCGCGGCATCTGGCTCGAAGGCGCCCATGCTGTCGTCTTCCGCGACGCGAGTGGGATCGTGCGCGAGGACGAGCTGCGACTCGCCGGCAACGTCCTCCTCTGGGAGCGCGGCGACGTGACGCTGCGACTCGAGGGCGACCTCTCGCGTGACGAAGCGCTGGACCTTGCCGCGCGTGTTCATTGAGGAACCTCATCGGCCCCTCGGGTGTAAGAGAGGTGACAAGGAGGTGTACCGATGAAGCGACTCGCAGTCGCGCTCGCGCTGGTTTCTCTCGTCCTGGCCGCTGCGGCAGGTGCCGGAGGCTGGGCGACCGTGCAGCTCGACTCGCTGCCCGCGGGCACGAACGCGGGCGACACGTGGAAGGCGGAGCTGCTCGTGCTGCAGCACGGACGCACCCCGCTCGAGGGGATCTCGCCCGTGGTCCGCATTCGCGACGCCAGCGGCACCGTGCAGGAGTTCCCGGCCAGCCCCGCCGGCGAGCCCGGCCGCTACAGCGCCGAGGTCACGTTCCCCTCAGCCGGGACGTGGAGCTGGGAGATCTGGGACGGCTTCTCGCAGACCCACACGTACCAGCCCGTGACGATTGGCGGCGGTACCGGTGGGGGCGACGGCTCGTTCCCGACCGTTCCTCTCGGAGCGGGCGCGTTCGCGCTCGTCCTCGCCGGCGCGCTCGGGTTCGTGTTCATGGCACGCCGACGGCGCGCAAGCCCGCGGCCGGCTCTGCGTTGACAGACCGCCTTCGGGGTCAGACGCCGCGTCTGACCCCGAACGCGTTTGCGCCGGCCGGGGGCAGGGCATCAACGCCGCATGAACACCTTGCTCCACGGGACGCGCGGCCGTCCGCTGCACCCGCCGCTGCGCGCTCACCCTGGGCGGGTGGCTTGGCGGGTCGCTCGTCTTCCAGCACGGGCTGCGCGTGGAGGACGCGTCAGTCCCATCGCCTCGAACCGAGCGTCCCCCCGGCGAGGCCCATCGCGTTTGAACCCTTCACGGAACGTTTACGAATCGTTCATCGAAATCCCCTACAAGAGGGGCATCCACTAACCCACGACGGACGAATAGACCGATACAGAGATGGCATCTGCGGCACACCTCCAGGAAACGACACTCGGCTCCGAGCTCGACCTCGTCGAGCAGTGGCGCCTCGAGGCGCTCGAGCGCGCCGGCTACGACTCCGAGTCCGCCGCCGTCCTGGCCGCCTCCCACGAGGTGGACCTGCACCGCGCGGTCGACCTGATCGGTCGCGGCTGTGCAATCGACCTGGCGCTGCAAATCCTGCTCGAGATCTTGCTCTGACGCGCCTCCCGGCCGGCTGAGCCGGCCTCCGGCGCGGCCTCTCGCCTCGCGGCACGGTCGCTTCCGGGGCCGTATCTCCATACGTCCCCTCCGCGCCCGCACCGCGAGCGCCGAGCGGAGAGCGTCAGAGCGGGCGCTGACGACCCCGCATCGGTCCCGAGCTCGTTGAGGGCGAGAGGCTTCCGGCGGCGCGGGCAGAATGGGGCGTGATGTCGGTTCTGGCGTCGATCCCCTCTCCCGGCACCGGGGCGGTCGAGCTCGGCCCGCTGACGCTGCACATGTACGGGCTGACGCTGCTCGTTGCGATCCTCGCCTGCGTCTGGATCACGGGCCGGCGCTGGGTCGCGCGCGGCGGCGACTGGGACCTGATCTTCCGCTGCGCCGTCTGGGGTGTCGCGTTCGGGATCGTGGGCGCCCGCCTCTACCACCTGGCGACGAGCTGGGACGAGGTGCCCGACGAATGGTGGGGGGCGTTCGCGATCTGGAAGGGCGGCCTCGGCGTCTGGGGAGGGATCGGACTGGGCGTGATCGCCGGGTACGTGATCGCCCGTCGCGCAGGCGCCGACACGGCGCTGCTCGCCGACTGCCTCGCCCCCGGGCTGCTCGTCGCGCAGGGCATCGGTCGTTTCGGCAACTGGTGGAACCAGGAGCTCTTCGGCAAGCCGACCGACCTGCCGTGGGGGCTCGAGATCGATCCCGAGAACCGTCCGCTGCGCTACCTCGACGAGCCGACCTTCCATCCGACGTTCCTCTACGAGGCACTCTGGAACTTCGCCGCCGCGGGCGCACTGATCCTGATCGGGCGCCGGTTCAGCATCCGGCCGCCGGGGCTTTTCGCGCTGTACGTCACCGCCTACTGCTTCGGCCGCTTCTGGATCGAGCTCCTGCGAGTCGACACAGCCCACGAGTTCGCCGGCCTGCGCCTGAATGGCTGGGTGGCCGCGCTGGGCTTCGTGCTCGGGATCGTCTGGTTCGTCGTCTCCCAGCGCGGCGGACTGCGCCGCAGACGCGCTCCGGAGCCCGGGAAGGGTGCGCCCGCGATGGCTGTCCCGAAGAGTCGCGTCCGACCGGGCCGCTAGGGTCGAGCGCCGTGGCGATCTCGGCTCGCGACCTCGAGCTGGACCTCGACGCATTCGAGGGCCCGTTCGACCTGCTGCTCACGCTCGTCCTCAAAGAGGCGCTCGAGCCGGCCGAGGTGGACGTGGCTGGGATCGTCGTCGCCTTCGTCGAACGGCTGGCCGAGCGAGACGAGCTGGACCTCGAGGCGTGTGGGGAGTTCCTCGTCCTCGTGGCCGCGCTGCTCGAGCTGAAGGCGCGGGGGCTGTTCCCGGACGAGGAGGCCGAGCTGGCCGAGCTCGAGCCCGAGGAGGCAGCGGAGGAGCTGGCGCGCCGCCTCGCCGAGTACCGGCGGATGAAGGAAGCCGCGCGTTGGCTGCGAGACCGGCTGGAGACAGAGGCGGACCGCTACTTCCGGCTCGGCCCGGCTCCGCTCGCTCCCGTGCCGGAGCGGCGCCTGGCGCCACAGGACGCCCAGGCGCTGGCCGGGGCGCTGCGGGTGCTCGCGGCCGAGCCGCCGAGGGTGACGCTCGCGCACATGGCGCTGCGCTTCCCTCCCGTCTCCCAGTTCGTCGAGCGGTTCCGCGCGGTGCTCGGCCGCCGGCGTCGCTTCGACTTCGACGCCGAAGTGGCCGGGCTCTCGCGGGTCGAGCAGGCTGTCGCCTTCCTCGCCCTGCTCGAGCTGCACAAGGCCGGCGAGGCCTCGCTCGAGCAGGCAGCGGCCATTCATGCCGATCAGGGTTTCCCGCACCGACGTCGAAAGGACCGCCCAGTGGAGAACCGTCCGCTCCGCCTGATCACCTCGAGCCCGGTCGACGCGCTCGCCCGTACCGTCGAGGCGTTGCTGGTCATCGCCTCGGCGCCCCTCTCGGTCGTCGAACTGGCGGATGCCGCCGCGGACGACGAAGAGCGCGTCGAGACCGCGCTCGGCCTCCTGCGCGAGCGCTACCGGGAGGGTCGCAGCGGAATCGTCCTGGAGCAGGTCGCCGGCGGCTGGGCCCTCCGTGCCGCGCGCGAGGCGGCGGAAGCATGCTCCCGACTTGTCGAACGGCCCGTCGAGCGCGGTCTCTCGCAGGCGGCGCTCGAGACGCTGGCGATCGTCGCCTACCTCGGTCCGTGCTCCCGTCCGGCGATCGCGCAGATCCGCGGAGTTGCGGCCGACTCGGCCGTCGCCTCGCTGGTGGAGCGCGGCCTGATCGCCGAGGCCGGCCGCGAGGACGGGCCTGGGGGCGCCGTCCGCTATCGCGCGACGCCGCTCTTCGAGCGCGTGTTCGGGCTGGAGAGCCTTGCCGCGCTGCCGCGGCTCGACGACGTCGGCGAGGACGCAGCGGCGATCCGGACGCGGCTGCTCGAAGTCGCCGAAGCGCGCGCATCGTAAGGACGAGCCGACGGTGAGCGGCGACCCCGACGACCGCGTGATCGCCGAGCTGCGGGATCAGGTCGCGGAGGTCGACCGCGCGATTCTCGATGCCGTCAACCGTCGTCTCGAGCTCGTCGCGCGGCTCAAACGCGAGAAGGAGGAGCGCGGGATCGGCTTTCTCGACCCGGACCGCGAGGCGTGGCTGCTCGACCAGCTCACCCGGTCGAACCGAGGCCCGCTCTCGAGCCAAGGTGTCGAGCAGTTGCTGAGCGCGGTCCTCGCCCTCACCAAGGACGAGGTCCGCCGCGCGGAGTCGTAGGGGGCCGCGCTTCCGCGGCCGGTCCCTCCGCCTACAACTGCCAGACGCCGCCGCGCAGCAACGGCACTCGCTCGCCGGCGGCGGTGATCCCGTCGACCTCGAGCTCCGGACGGCCGATCATGAAGTCGATGTGGACCTGGCTCGGATTGACCCGAGCGTGGTCGGCCTCGTCCTCGACGCCCAGGAGGTAGCCGTTGCCGAGCGCGATATGGCTGGCCGCGTTCTCGTCGATCAGCGTGTCGTAGAACACCGTCTCGAGCGGTCCGATTCGGCCCTGGCCGTCGACGAGCGCGAGCTCGCCGAGCCGTGATGCGCCGTCGTCTTTCGCCGCGGCGGACCGCAGCGCGTCGGCGCCTCGCTCGGCGTCGATCTTGACGGCGCGGCCGCCCTCGAACTCCACGCGAATGCCCGAGATGTTCGAGCCGTAGAGCTCGAGCGGCATGGTGGCCGTCACGTGTCCGTCGACGCGCTCCGGGTCGGGCGTCGTGAACGTCTCCTCACTCGGGAGGTTCGGGAAGTGGCGGATCCCGGCGGCGGTTTCGAAGTCCGCCGCCTGCCAGCGCGACGAGGGCAGCAGACCGACCGTCAGGTCGGTGCCGGGGCCGCTCAGGTGGATGCGGTCGAAGCGGCGTTCGGTGAGCCTGCCGGCAACGGCGCGCATCGCTCCCATGCGCTCCTCCCACGCGGCGATCGGATCCTCGGCATCCAGCCGGCAGATGTGGACGACCGCCTCCCAGAGCCGCTCGTACGCGTCCTCCGCGGGCAGATCCGGGTAGACGGCCTGCGCCCACGCGACGGTCGGCGCCGGACAGATCGACCAGTTGGTCGTGCGGGCGTTCACCACTTCGCCGACCTCGGGCAAGTACGGGAGGAGGTCACGTCCGGCGCGGGCGGGGTCGAGCCCGTCGAGCGCGGTCGGCGCCTGCGGCCCGCTCAGGGAGATCCTCGCCGCGCGCTCGTCGGAGAGCCAGCGGAGCCGCTCGATCAGCCACGGCGGGACGAACTCGAGCGAGTCCTCGGAAGCGAGCGCTATGCGCTCCCGTTTCAGCCACTGATCGAAGTAGAGGACGTCGACCCAGCGGGCGCCGCGCTCGTACGCCGCCCGCGTCACCTCGCGGGTGAGCTGTTCCTTGCCCACGTAGCTGGTGACCCCCACGATCTGCCCCGGCTGCACGTTCGCGCCGAAACCGACGACGAGGTCGGCCAGCCGGCGGGTCGCGTCGGCGAAGTCAGGACCGGGCATCGGGCGGCACCCTAGCGGTCGCGCAGTCTCGGGTCTCGCTCGCGCGAACCCCGAGACGCGAAAACCCTGATCTGGTCCTCGCAGTCTCGGATTCGCTCGCGCGAACCCGAGACGCGCAAATCCCTGAAGGCGTCCGCTTCGCGGCCGCGGCCGCTCGAAGTGTTGGCGCTCGGCGACAATCGCTGCATGCGGCTGAACGCCTTCCTCGCCCGGTCGGGCATCGCCTCGCGCCGGCGCGCCGACGAGCTGATCAAGGCCGGCCGGGTCGTCGTCAACGGCCTGCCCGGCGAGTTGAACACCGTCGTCGGGTCGCGCGACGTCGTCGAGGTTGACGGTCGCCGCGTCGAGCGCCAGCGTCTGGCCTACGTCCTCCTGCACAAGCCGGCCGGCGTCGTCACGACGGCGAGCGACCCGCAGGGCCGCGCCACCGTCCTGGATCTCGTCGCCCATGACGTCCGCGTCGTGCCGGTCGGGCGGCTCGACGCTGCCACCACCGGGGCGCTCCTGCTGACGAACGACGGCCCCCTTTCCCACAGGCTCGCCCATCCGCGCTACGGCGTGGAGAAGACGTACGTCGCCGACGTCGAGGGCGAGCCCTCCGACGCGGCCGTTCAGCTGCTGGCCGGCGGCGTCGACCTGGACGACGGGCGCACCGCTCCAGCACGGGTGCGACGGCTCGGCGCATCACGTCTCGAGCTCGTTCTCCACGAGGGGCGCAACCGGCAGGTGCGCCGGATGTGCGAGGCCGTCGGGCACCCGGTGCTCCGCTTGCACCGTTCGCGCTATGCGGGCCTCGACCTCGGCGACCTCGGTCCGGGGGAGTGGCGCGAGCTGACGCGCGACGAGGTGGCGGTGCTTCGTCGGATTTCCGGTGGCTAAGGCGCAACGAACCCCATCCGCTCGTACATCGCCGCGAGTGTCGGCGCCGACGCTTCGCGCGCCTTGTCGGCCCCGACCCCGAGCAGCCGCGCGCAGCTCGCCCTCGTCCGCCCGCAGCTCCCCGTAGCGCTCCTGGATCGGCCGCGAACAACTCGACGACGGCCTCGCCGACGTCCTCCTTGAACGTGCCGTACCCGGCGCCGTCGTAGCGGCCCTCGATCGCCGTCATCGGCTCCGCCCGTGGCGACGGAGAGGATCTCGATCAGGTTCGTGATGCCCGGCTTCTCGTCCGGGTCGTGGCGCACTTCGCGGCCCGAGTCGGTGACGGCGCTCTTGAACTTCTTCCGGAGCACGTCGGGATCGTCGAGCAGCCGGACCGTGCCCTGGGCCGTGCCGCCGGTCGTCGACATCTTCTTCGTCGGCTCCTGCAGGTCCATGATCCGCGCGCCGACCTCGGGGTAGATGCCCGCTCGGCACGACGAACGTCTCGCCGAATCGCGCGTTGAAGCGCTCGGCGATGTCGCGCGCCAGCTCGAGGTGCTGCCGCTGGTCGTCGCCGATCGGGACGACGTCGGTCTGGTAGAGCAGGATGTCGCCGGCCATCAGCACCGGGTAGGTGAAGAGGCCGGCGGAGACGAACTCGCGCTGCTCGGCCTTGTCCTTGAACTGCGTCATGCGGCCCAACTGGCCGTAGCTCGTCACGGCCGAGAGCAGCCATGCCGCCTCGGCGTGCGCCGTGACGTGGCTCTGGCAGAAGACCGTCGAGCGCTCCGGGTCGAGCCCGGTGGCGAACAGCATCGCGGCCAGGTCGAGCGTCCGCTCGCGCAGGTCGTCGGGGTCGTACTCGACCGTGATCGAGTGCAGGTCGACGATGCAGATAGTACGCCTCGCCCTGCTCCTGCGTCGCCGCGTACTGGCGGAAGCCGCCGATCAAGTTGCCGAGGTGTTTGTCCCCGGTCGGCTGGATGCCCGAGAAGATCTTCATGGCTTCGATTCTCTCCTTTTCAGTGCGCACGACGAACGGCCCTCCGGCGGAGGGCTTCGTGCGAGGCGGGTAAGGGGTCGGCGGCTAGGCCGCGCGCAGGCTCCCGCCTCGCCCGCAGCGCCACCAAAGCCGGGTTTCGAGCCGGGAAGTCATCACTCGTCAGGATAGGCGGAGCGTCCAGGAGGCGCAACTACACTCAATCGGATGGCCATCACCGAGCGAACCTGGGCGCCGTCGTCGTGGCGCGAGTTCCCCGCAGCGCAGCAGCCCGGGTGGCCCGAAGCCGCCGCGCTCGCCGGCGCGCGCGAGCGGCTGCACGCGCTGCCGCCGCTCGTCTTCGCCGGCGAGGCGCGCTCGCTGCTGCAAGCGCTCGGTCAGGTCGCGGACGGCCGCGCCTTCCTGCTCCAGGCCGGCGACTGCGTCGAGTCGTTCCGCGACGTCTCGGCCGCGGCGATCCGCGAGAAGCTGAAGGTGCTGCTGCAGATGTCGGCGGTGCTGACCTTCGGCGCGACCCTGCCCGTGGTGAAGGTCGGTCGGATCGCCGGCCAGTTCGCGAAGCCGCGCAGTTCCGCGACGGAGCTTGTCGACGGCGTCGAGTTGCCCAGCTTCCGCGGCCACACCGTTCACTCCGACGGGCCGACGCTCGAGGACGCGCGATCCCGGATCCCGCCCGCATGATCCAGGGCTACTACCAGGCCGCGTCCACGCTCAACCTCCTGCGGGCGTTCACGAAGGGCGGCTTCGCCGACCTGACGCAGGTGCACAACTGGAACCGCGAGTTCGTCGCCGCGTCGCCCGCCGGCCGGCGCTACGAGGTCCTCGCCGACGAGATCGAGCGCGCGCTCCGCTTCATGCAGGCGATCGGGATCGACGTCGCCGGCCGAGCCGACCCTGCACGAGGTCGACGTCTGGACGAGCCATGAGGGCCTGCTGCTCGACTACGAGGAGTCGCTCACGCGCACGCGACTCACTCACCGGACAGTGGTACGACTGCTCCGCGCACATGCTCTGGATCGGCGACCGAACGCGCGACCCGGACGGCGCGCACGTCGAGTTCTTCTCCGGGGTGCGTAACCCGATCGGCGTCAAGCTCGGGCCGACGGCGACGCCCGCAGCAGGTGCGTCACGCTCTGCGAGCGGCTGAACCCCGACCGGGTCCCCGGCCGGCTGACGTTCATCGCGCGGATGGGCGCCGATGCCGTGCGCGAGCTGCTGCCGCCGTTGCTCCGCGCAGTGGCGCGAGACGGAGCACCCGGTCGTCTGGGCGTGCGACCCGATGCACGCGAACCTCGTCGCGACGCCGTCGGGCGTCAAGACGCGCCACTTCGACGCGATCATGGCCGAGCTCGAGGGCTTCTTCGCGGCGCACCGCGAGGTCGGGACCTGGCCGGGCGGCGTCCACATCGAGTTCACGGGCGAGGACGTGACGGAGTGCCTCGGTGGCTCCGAGGCCGTGCGTCGAGGAGCACCTCGACCACCGCTACGAGACGCTCTGCGACCCGCGTCTGAACGGCCGCCAGTCGCTCGACCTCGCTTTCCGTGTCGCCGAGCTGATGCGCGCGATTGAGTCGCCGGCGCCGACCGCTAGAGCGTCCGCTGAACGATGGCTCGCGCAACCCTCGCCGTCGTCGGCACGGGCCTGATCGGCGCCTCGGTCGGGCTCGCCGCGCGCCGCGCGGGCGTCGACCGGGTCACCGGCTGGGATCCCGACCCGCGAGGCGCTCGCAGTCGCCGGCGAGCGCGGCGCGCTCGAGCCGGCGGCGTCGCTCGCGGACGCGCTCGCGGGCGCCGACGCTCGCGCTCGTCGCGGCCCCGGTCGCCGAGCTGCCGGCGGTCGTGCGCGCGGTACTCGCGGCCGCTCCGGAGCGCTGCGCCGTGTCGGACGTGGGCTCGACGAAGGGCGGCGGTCTGCGGCGCAGCCGGAAGCGACGCGCGCTTCGTCGGCGGCCACCCGATCTGCGGCGCCGAGACGCGCGGCCCGAGCCGCGCGACACGCCGAGCTGTTCGACGGCGCGACGTGGTTCCTCACCCCGCTCGCGACGACCGACCCGGAGTGCTACCGCGCCGTACACAGTCTCGTCGGCGCGGTCGGGCGCGCGCCCGGTCGCGATCGATCCCGGCGCCCACGACCGCCTGGTCGCCGTGACGAGCCATCTGCCGCACGCGCTCGCCAACCTGCTGCGTCAACCAGGCGGGCGCGTCGCGCATCGAGGGGCACGAGCCGCTGACGGCCGCGGGCGGATCCCTCCGCGACATGACGCGCATCGCCGGCGCCAATCCGCGCATCTGGGTCGACATCTTTCTCGAGAACCGCGACGAGCTCGCGCGGCGCCCTCGCGGAGCACCGGCGCCGGATCGAGCAGGTCGAGGCGCGCTCGCCGCCGGCGACGCCGGCTTTCTCGCCCGCTGGATCGGCGAGGCGAGCGGCAACCGCCGCCGGATGCTCGAGACGGCGTACGAGGACCCGGGTGCGCTCCAGCGGCTGCGCGTCCACCTGCCCGACCGGCCGGGCGTGCTCGCGGCATCTTCCAGGCGCTCGGCGCGGAGCGGATCAACGTCGCGGACTTCGACATGGACCACCTCTCGCACGAGCGCGGCGGCACGCTGACGATCCTCGTCTCGGGCGAGGCGCGATGCCGAGCGCGCGGCGCAGTCTGCTCGAGGCTCAGGGCTACGGCGTCGTCGTCGCGCCGGTGATCGAGCGAGTGAGCCGGACGGTGGTCGAGCCCGTCGCGCAGCTCGTCGGGCACATCGCCGTTCCCGGCGACAAGTCGATCTCGCACCGCGCGGTCCTGATCTGGCGCGCTCTGCGACGGCGAGACCCGCATCGCGGGCTTCGGCCGCTCGGCCGACACCGAGGCGACGATCGCCGCCGTCCGCGCGCTCGGCGTCGAGGTCTACGAGCACGACGTCGACACGCTGCGTCGTCTTCGGCGCCGGGCTGCGTGGGCTGCGCCCACCGGCGGGCCCGATCGACTGCGGGAACGCAGGCACGCTGATGCGCCTGCTGCGGGCATGCTCGCCGGCCAGCAGGGATCGTTCGAGCTGACCGGCGACGCGTCGCTGTCGCCACGCCCGATGGAGCGGTCGCCGAGCCGCTGCGGCGCATGGGCGCCGCCATCGAGACGACAGACGGGCACGCGCCGCTCGGCATCGAGGGCGCGGCCCTGACGGCGATCAGCTACGCGCTGCCCGTCGCGTCGGCGCAGGTGAAGTCGCGCGTCCTCCTCGCCGGCCTCTAGGCCGCGGTGGCGAGACGACCGTGCTCGAGCCCGCGCCGACGCGCGACCACACCGAGGCGATGCTCGAGGCCGCCGGGGTGCGCGTCACGCGGCGGCCGCGCAGCGCGACCGTACTGGCCGGCGGAGCGGCTCGAACTGGTCGAGCTCGAGGTGCCCGGGGACTTCTCCTCGGCGGCGCCCTTCCTCGTCGCCGCGACGCTCGTTCCCGGCTCCGAGCTGCACGTCCACGGCGTCAACCTCAACCCGCGGCGAACCGGCCTGCTCGACGTGCTGGAGCGATGGGCGGGCGCGTCACCGTCGTACAACCGCGCGCCGCATCGGCACCGAGCCTGCCGGCGACCTCGACGTCCGGCACGCCGAGCTCGTCGGCGCCGACGTCGGCCCGAGGACGTTCCTGCGCTGATCGACGAGCTGCCGCTGTATCGCGCTTGCGGCCGCGGTCGCGCGCGGCGAAAGCGTCGTGCGCGGCGCCGGCGAGCTGCGCGCGAAGGAGACCGACCGCCTCGCGGCCGCGTCGAAGGTCTTCGCGGGCTCGGCGCGCACATCCGAGGGGACGCCGGACGGCTTCCGAGTGCGCGGCGTCCCGACCCGCCTGCGGGGCGGCGCGATGGACAGCCGCGGCGACCACCGGATCGCGATGCTGGCCGCCGTCGCGGGGCTCGCCTCGCGGGAGGGCGTCCGCGTCGACGGCGCCGACGCCGTTGACGTTTCCTTCCCCGGCTTCTTCGACGTCCTGCGGCAGCTGTCACTCCAGGCCTCGGAAACCTGATATCGAACCGGTGATGATCGTCGCCA
>CAVTTF010000014.1:0-174117 GCA_963737565.1 uncultured Actinomycetes bacterium | reverse complement strand
CAGAGCGGAACCATGAACTCAGGCGATCACTCGTATGCCGAGGGCCATACGATCCCGATCCGCTACGTCCTAAAGGGTTTGACGCAGGGAACGTCCTGGTCGGTCACGGTCCAGTACGACTTCGCGGACGGGCCTGACCACTTCTTTGACTCCATCACGACGTTCAATCAGACCATTCCGCTGACGACGACACCGCTCGGCACCGCACAGGCGTGCATGAGCAAGACGTGCTCGACGGGACCAAACACATTCCCCATTCCGACAGATGGTTCACTGCCGCCTGGGGCGCAGATTCCCGGCAACTTCACCGTCTACAACGGCAGCATTACGAGTGTCGGCTCGTACACCACTGCCACGGTCGGTGGGAACACGGTCAAGAAGCTCGCGCTTTCGGGGACGGTCGCCGCTGGCGGCACAACGAAGGACGTCCTGGTCCTGTTCGGCGGTCACCTCGCCCGCGAGAACGAGTGGGTCTGCAATGGCGCCACGTCGTTCAACGGCGCCTCCGGGAAGATGTTCGAGGTCGACTTCAGTGGTTCGACCGGGACGCAGGGTAACGAGCAAATCGCGATCAACCTCGATGACGACAACAAGCAGGCTGATCTCTCGATCACGAAGTCCGACAGCCCCGACCCAGTGAACCGGACGGGGACGCTGACCTACTCGATCGTCGTCACGAACAACGGGCCGAACCGCGCCGTCAACGCGAGCAACGTTGGTGCGGCGGTTACGGACACGTTCCCTGCGTCATTGAGCTCGGTCACCTGGACGTGCGCAATTACCAACAACGCGAACCCCCCGAACAGTTGCGGGGCCGCGAGCGGCACCGGCAACATCAATACGACCGTCAACCTGAGTGCCGGCGCCGCAGCGACCTACACCGTGACGGCGACCGTGAGCGCGACCGCAACCGGGACGATCACGAACACCGCGAACGTCGCCGCACCGTCCGGGGTCACCGATCCGACAACAGGCAATGACAGCGCGACGGCGACGACAGCCGTTCGCACCGCTGACCTCTCGATCACGAAGACGGACAGCCCTGATCCGGTCGACGTCGGCGGAACGTTGACCTACACCATCGACGTAACGAACGGCGGTCCGAACGACGTCACGGGCGCCTCCGTCGCCGACACGTTCCCGAGCGGGCTTTCGGGCATCTCATGGACGTGCTCGATCACGTCAAGGACCGGTTGTGTGGCGCAGTCAGCGGCACGGGCAACATTGCGACGACGGTGAACCTCAACAACGGCGCGACGGCGCGCTACACCGTGACGGCGACCGTTGGCGCCGGCGCGGGAGCTTCGCTGTCGAACACCGCGACGGTCACCGCGCCTGCGACGACGCACGATCCGAACACCGCGAACAATTCGTCGACGGCGACCACAGCGGTCAATCAGAACGCCGATCTGTCGGTCACAAAGACGGATAGCCCGGATCCCGTCAACGCGGGCGGCTTCCTGACGTACGTGATCACCGTGAGCAACGCGGGTCCAGCGACAGCCGCGAACGTGTCGCTGAGCGACTCGCTGCCTGCTGAACTCGTCTCGGCGACCGCCACGTTCTGCGTCGACAGTCCGGCTCCATGCGATCCGTCGACGGGTTCACCGTGGAGCAGCCCGCTCTCGCTGGGGTCGATTGCGTCTGGTGGTTCTAAGGTCGTTCGCATTCGCGCGCAGGTCGATCCGTCGACGTCGGTGGCGAGCATTTCGAACACGGCGTCGGTGACGACGACGACGACTGAGTCGAGCACGGCGAACAACAGTGCGATGGCCTCGACGACCGTCAACCGGCTTGCGGATCTGTCGGTGACGAAGGTGGATAGCCCGGATCCGGTTGTAGCGGGGAATCAGCTCACCTACACGATCGTGGTGTCGAATGCGGGGCCGTCGGATGCGGCTGGGGTGTCGTTGACGGACGCATTGCCGGCGCAGTTGCAGGGCGCGAAGTTCTGCGAGGGCGCGGCTTGTGATCCGAGCATGGGTCGAGCTGGTCGAGTCCGTACTCGTTGGGCACGGTTGCGGCCGGCGCGTCTCAAGACGGTGAAGATCGTGGCGACGGTTGACCCGTCGACGTCGGTGGCGAGCATTTCGAACACGGCGTCGGTGACGACGACGCGACTGAGTCGAGCACGGCGAACAACAGTGCGACGGCCTCGACGACCGTCAACCGGCAGTCGGACCTGTCGTTGGCGAAGGCTGACGGGGTCTCGTCGGTTGTTGCGGGTACGTCGACCACGTACAGCATCACGATCTCGAATGCGGGTCCCGTCGGACGCGGCAGCGGGCGTTGTGGTCAGTGATCCGATTCCGGCGGGGACGACGGGGTCGGAGACGGAGGCGGATTGCGCGATCTCGGCCGGCGCGTTCACTTGCACGACCACGGCCCCCATCGCGGCTGGCGGCAGCAAGGCGTATCAGCTGACGCTGAACGTGTCGTCGGGGTACAGCGGGACCTCGCTGACGAATACGGCCACGATTACGTCGGTGCCGGCGGGCACCAATGATCCGGACTCGAGCGACTACTCCGCCAGCGACACGGATGCGGTCACCAAGAGCGCGGATCTGTCGGTGACGAAGGCGGATAGCCCGGATCCGGTGTTGGCGGGCAATCATCTGGTCTACACGATTGTGGTCTTGAACGCCGGCCCGTCGGATGCGGCTGGGGTGTCGTTGAGCGACACGCTGCCGGTCGAGTTGACGGGTGAGACGTTCTGTGAGGGCGCGGCCTGTGATCCGAGCGCGGGTGGGGCGTGGACGGGTTCGACCTCGTTGGGGACGATCGCGGCGGGCGGGTCGAAGACGGTGAAGATCCGGGCGAAGGTGGAATCCCGTCGACGTCGGGGTCGGCGGTGCTCTCGAACACGGCGAGTGTGAGCTCGACGACGGACGATCCGGTGCCGGGCAACAACTCGGCGACGGCGACGACCGACGTCGACACGGCGGCTGATCTGTCGGTGACGAAGGCGAGTTCCATAGCCCGGATCCGGTGTTGGCGGACCATCTGGTCTACACGATTGTGGTCTCGAACGCCGGCCCGTCGGATGTGGCTGGGGTGTCGTTGAGCGACACGCTGCCGGTCGAGTTGACGGGTGAGACGTTCTGTGAGGGCGCGGCCTGTGATCCGAGCGCGGGTGGGGGCGTGGACGGGTTCGACCTCGTTGGGGACCATCGCGGCGGGCGGGTCGAAGACGGTGAAGATCCGGGCGAAGGTGGATCCGTCGACGTCGGGGTCGGCGGTGCTCGAACACGGCGAGTGTGAGCTCGACGACGGACGATCCGGTGCCGGGCAACAACTCGGCGACGGCGACGACCGACGTCGACACGGCGGCTGATCTGTCGGTGACGAAGGCGGATAGCCCGGATCCGGTGTTGGCGGGCAATCATCTGGTCAGACCATCGTGGTCTCGAATGCCGGCCCGTCGGATGCGGCTGGGGTGCCGTCGAGCGACACGCTGCCGGTCGAGTTGACGGGTGAGACGTTCTGTGAGGGCGCGGCCTGTGATCCGAGCGCGGGTGGGGCGTGGACGGGTTCGACCTCGTTGGGGACGATCGCGGCGGGCGGGTCGAAGACGGTGAAGATCCGGGCGAAGGTGGATCCGTCGACGTCGGGGTCGGCGGTGCTCTCGAACACGGCGAGTGTGAGCTCGACGACGGACGATCCGGTGCCGGGCAACAACTCGGCGACGGCGACGACCGACGTCGACACGGCGGCTGATCTGTCGGTGACGAAGGCGGATAGCCCGGATCCGGTGTTGGCGGGCAATCATCTGGTCTACACGATTGTGGTCTCGAACGCCGGCCCGTCGGATGCGGCTGGGGTGTCGTTGGAGCGACACGCTGCCGGTCGAGTTGACGGGTGAGACGTTCTGTGAGGGCGCGGCCTGTGATCCGAGCGCGGGTGGGGCGTGGACGGGTTCGACCTCGTTGGGGACGATCGCGGCGGGCGGGTCGAAGACGGTGAAGATCCGGGCGAAGGTGGATCCGTCGACGTCGGGGTCGGCGGTGCTCTCGAACACGGCGAGTGTGAGCTCGACGACGGACGATCCGGCGCCGGGCAACAACTCGGCGACGGCGACGACCGACGTCGACACGGCGGCCGACTGTCGGTGACGAAGTCGGACAGCCCCGATCCGGTGCTGGCGGACGATGATCTGGCCTACACGATTGTGGGTCGCGAGCGGCCGCCGTCGGACTGCGGCCGGGGTGTCGGTGAGCGACACGCTGCCGGCGAGTTGACGGATGAGACGTTCTGCGAGGGTGCGGCCTGTGACCCGAGCGCGGTGGGGCCTGGACGGGCCCGTACGCGTTGGGCACCATCGCGGCGGGTGGGTTCGAAGACGGTGAAGATCCGGGCGAAGGCGGATCCGTCGACGTCGGGGTCGGCGGTGCTCTCGAACACGGCGAGTCTGAGCTCGACGACGGACGATCCGGCGCCGGGCAACAACTCGGCGACGGCGACGACCGACGTCGACACGGCGGCCGACCTGTCGATGACGAAGTCGGACAGCCCGGATCCGGTGTTGGCGGGCAATATCTGACGTACACGATTGTGGTCTCGAATGCGGGCCCGTCGGACGCGGCTGGGGTGTCGGCGAGCGACACGCTGCCGGCGAGTTGACGGATGAGACCTTCTGCGAGGGTGCGGCCTGTGACCCGAGCGCGGTGGGGCCTGGACGGGCCCGTCCGCGTTGGGCACCTTCGCGGCGGGTGGGTCCAAGATGTGAAGATCCGGGCGGAGGTGGATCCGTCGACGTCGGGGTCGGCGGTGCTCTCGAACACGGCGAGTCTGAGCTCGACGAGGGATCCGGCGCCGGGCAACAACTCGGCGACGGCGGCGACCGACGTCGACACGGCGGCCGACCTGTCGATGACGAAGTCGGACAGCCCGGATCCGGTGCTGGCGGGCAATATCTGGCCTACACGTTGTGGTCGCGAACGCCGGCCCGTCGGACGCGGCTGCGTGTCGAGTGACACGCTGCCGGCGAGTTGACGGATGAGACGTTCTGCGAGGGTGCGGCCTGTGACCCGGAGCGCGGTGGGGCCTGGACGGGCCCGTCCGCGGTGGGCACGTTCGCGGCGGGTGGGTCGAAGATGTGAAGATCCGGGCGAAGGTCGATCCGGCCCGGGCGGCGGTCTCTCGAACACGGCGACGTCTCGAGCTCGACGACGGACGATCCGACGCCGGGCAACAACTCGGCGACGGCGGCGACCGAGTCGACACGGCGGCCGACCTGTCGGACGAAGTGGCGGACAGCCCGGATCCGGTGCTGGCGGGCAATCATCTGGCTACACGATTGTGGTCGCGAATGCCGGCCGGTCGGACGCGGCTGGGGTGTCGGTGAGCTGACACGCTGCCGGCGAGTTGAGGGTGAGACGTTCTGCGACGGGCGCGGCCTGTGACCCGGAGCGCGGTGCGGCCTGGAGAGCCCGACTCGTTGGGCACGCTCGGCGGCGGGTGGGTCCGTGGTCGGTGAAGATCCGGGCGAAGGTGGATCCGGCGACGCCGGGGTCGAGCGGTGCTCTCGAACACGGCGAGTCTGGAGCCGACGACGGACGATCCGACGCCGGGCAACAACTCGGCGACGGAGGCGACCGACGTCGACACGGCGGCCGACCTGTCGATGACCAAGTGCGACACCCCGACCCGGTCTTCGTGCTCAACGATCTGACCTACACCATCACGGTGAGCAACGCAGGTCCCCTCCGATGCGGCCGCCGTGACACTCAGCCCGACACGCTGCCCACACCGCAGCTGCACCGGTGAGAAGTTCTGCGTCGGCGCCGGGTGCTGATCCCCGAGCTCCGGCTCGGCTGTGGACGGGCCACCTCGCTCGGCACGATTCCCCGCGGGTGAGTCCCAAGACCGTGCGCATCCGAGCGCAGGTTGCCGTCGCGGCCGGCGAGCGGAAGCCATCTCCAATACCGCGACTGCCTCGAGCACGTTACCAACGACCCCTGGGCCCGGGGCGAACCCACAGCGACTGAGGCGACGACGGTGAACAAGCGGGCCTGACCGCTTACTTGAAGTTGTGACGTGTTCGCCTCCTCGTCGGTGGTCGTCAACCA
This sequence comes from uncultured Actinomycetes bacterium, assembly GCA_963737565.1. Taxonomy (GTDB): domain Bacteria; phylum Actinomycetota; class Thermoleophilia; order Gaiellales; family Gaiellaceae; genus Gaiella. Next base: position 168,049 of record CAVTTF010000014.1, on the reverse strand, counting down.
GCCGACGTACGTGCACGGCGCGGGTCGACGACGATTCGCCGGGCAACAAGTCGCATCCGGACGGCACCGTCTCGTTCACCCGCGGGGCGGCCCCACCGGGCAGTACCGGCCAACTTCAGCTCCATGACGTGCCCACGCTGCAGCCGGTGCTGAGCAGATCCCGGACAGCTCGCAGTGCTATGAGCCCGGTCACGTACACGCCGACTGCGGGGGGCCGGCACGCACACGGTAACGGGAACCACTACGGAGGCAGCATACGTTACAACGGAAGCGCGGACGGGTTCTCGACGTCGCAGTCAACTTGCGACTTACGGCAGACGACGATCGTCTCCGCGGCGCACCGGCCCAGATCAACGGCACCCGTCACTTGTACGGCGACGGCTCGAGGACAAGGATCCCGCCGTCGGCAAAGCCGATCCGACCGGGATGGTTCGCTTCACGACCGATCCCGGCGCGACCGGCAGCTTCAGCGCCGCGCTTCCCAGCGTCTTCGTGATGCCGGACAAGTGCGTGCTCGTCCCCCGACAGCAACGCGTCGACGTATACGAGCAGCTGCTCCGTGAACTACAGCTCGCCGGTCGTCGCCGTCGACGGAGTATCAACGCCCAAGCTACCTCGGCAGCACTGTTCACGCGCCAGAGCCACAGCGACCGACCGGCGCCGATGACTCGTCGTGTCTACGACCCGACGGCCGGCTTCGTCACCGGCGGCGGCTGGATCAACTCGCCGGCCGGGGCCTACGCGGCCGACCCGCGCTCACCGGCAAGGCCAACTTCGGCTTCGTCTCCAAGTACAAGAAGGGCGCGAACGTCCCGACGGGCGACACCGAGTTCCAGTTCAAGGTCGGCCGACCTCAACTTCCAGAGCACGGTCTACGAGTGGCTGGTCGTCGCCGGGGCCAGGGCCCAGTACAAGGGCACGGGCACGATCAACGGCGCCGGCGACTACGGCTTCATGCTGACGGCCATCGACGGCCAGGTCAACGGCGGCGGCGGCACCGACAAGTTCCGGATCAAGATCTGGGACAAGTAACCGAGCGGCGTGCGTCGTCTACGACAACCAGATGGGCGCCGACCGACGACGTCGACGCCGCCGACCGCACGCTCGGCGGCGGCAGCATCGTCATCCACAGCAAGTAGGGCGCTGGCGCGCCGGCGGGCGCGCCTACGCGTCTCGAGACGTCAGCCGGCGAGCTCGACGTGCTCCTCGACGGCGCTCACCCAGTCGCCGTCGACGAGCCGCTTGCAGAACACGCGCGTGACGACTGCTTCCGCCCCGTCCACGATCCGGGTCGTGACGGACGAGCCGTAGATCCGCAGTTCGTGACCTGTCTCCGTCAGTGTGTCGGCGTCCGGGTCGAAGCCAGGGGCCCTGCCGTCCTGGACCGAGGCTGCCTGCGCCCAGTGCTGTTGCTGGGCGATCCGTTCGTTGAGGGCGCGTGCTCCTGCGATGTCCATGTCGTAAGCGTGGAAGAGGCGCCGGACGGCGCCCCTCACGCACCTTAAGCGTAGCCCTCCGCGGCAACGTCCACCAGACCCGATGGGCAGGATCGGGCTGGCCACAAGGGCAGGTCGAACTCAGCGCGTCTGCGGGAACAGATCCCTGCGGGATCTGTCCCCCTTCTCACGGCGAAGGTGGGACTCGAACCCACACGTCCCGAAGGACACCGGATTTTGAGTCCGGCGCGTCTACCGGTTCCGCCACTTCGGCCTTCGGTTCGATGGTAGCCCGCTCTGCCGCTGGCCGACGTCGTGCGGCTGAGGGCCGGAGGCCGGCTTTGCCGGCCGGGAGGCCTGCTGCGGTGTGCTGGCTCGAGCGGTAAGGAGGGGGCTCGTGGGGGAACCATGGGTTCCCCCACGCTCGACGTGTGGGTTCGAGTCCCACCTTCGGCATAGAAGAGGACGACACGGGGGTGGGGCCCCACAGGCTCGTCACGTGCGTAGGCTGCCGCCGTGCCGATGAGAGCGAGAGTCGCGCTGGGCCTGCTCGGGCTGGCGCTGTTGATTCCCACGCTGGTCGGAACGCAATGCGGGGGCAGCGAGGAGGACGAGGACGAGGCGGCAGTGACGGCACTTGTCTCGCCCGGGTGCGCCGAGCTCGAGTACGACGGCGACGGCGATCCGGATTTCCTGATCGCGTCCGAGCTCACGCTCGCCGGGCCGTCGCGCCGCTCGTCGCTGCAGATCGAGGAGGCGATCCGCTACGAGCTCGAACGGCGGCGAGTGGCGCGCCGGCGAGCACCGGATCGCGTTCCAGCCCTGTGACGACGCGAAGGGCGGCACCTGGGACGTGGGCGCCTGCCGCGCGAACGCGCGCGCCTTCGCGGACAACGAGGCGCTCCTGGGCGTCGTCGGAACGTACTACTCCGACTGCGCGAAGCTGGCTGTGCCGATCCTCAACACCGCGCCCGGGGGGCCGATTCCGATCGTGTCGCCGCTCAACGTCGACGTCTGCCTGACCGAGCCCAGCCCTGCCTGCGACCGGACCGAGCCGGACAAGTACTACCCGTCGGGGGCCCGGAACTACGCCCGGCTGGCGCCGAACGACATCTACCAGGCGGCGGCACTCGCCCAGTTCGCCCGGACGCTCGGCCGCTCGCGGGTCTTCGTGCTCTCAGACCGCGAGGCGTACGGAGTCGGGATCGCACGGCACTTCCGCAACGCGGCGAGGCGGCTGGGGCTGCAGATTGTCGGCTCGGCGTCGTGGGATCCGAAGGCGTCCTCGTACGCCGCGCTCTTCCGCGACGTCGCCCGCAGTGGCGCGGACGCGCTTCTTCCTCGGCGGAATCGCCGACCAGGGTGGTGCCCGGCTGATCCGCGAGAAGGTCGCCGTGCTCGGCTCCAACGAGGGCAAGGTGAAGTTGATCGCACCCGACGGTTTCGCGGAGCAGTCGCTGCTCGACGATGCCGCAGGCGCTGCGCGAGGTCTCTACGTCGCGGCACCCGGCGTCGCGCTCGACCGTTTCGGCCGGCCGGGCCGGCAGTTCGCCCGGCGGTTCGGTGCCGAGCGCCTGGGTGGAGCCGCCGTCGACCCATATGCAGTGCACGGAGCCGAGGCGATCAGGGTGCTGCTCGACGCGATCGCAGCCTCGGACGGCACCCGCCGCGACGTCCTCGCGAAGCTGTTCCGGACGAAGGTCAGCGGCGGCCTGCTGGGGTCGTACGAGCTGAGCGAGAACGGCGATCCTGCGCAGGCGCGCGGGCCGGTCGTCGCCTTCACGGTCTACCGGGCCGGCGATCGTTTCGTCCCGCGTGCGACCGTCTCTCCGGCGCCCGATCTGGTCGCCGCGGCGCGGGGCTGACCGGTAACTGCACGGTTCAGGTTGCGAGCGAGGCCCTGGACCGCTGATACTCCCCCCATCGTGGGCGACGCCGGGCGCTCCGGCGCGACCCACCTGAGTGTTTTCGGTGTCGAATGATTGGAGGCGTAGCTTGAAATCGAAGTGGGCAGGAATGGCCCTGCTCGGCCTGCTGATCGCCGTGTTTGCGCTCGTTGCTGCAGGTTGCGGTGGAGACGACGAGGGCGGCGGCGGTACGACCGTCAAGATCGTCTCCGACCTGCCGCTGCAGGGCTCGGACCGCGTGCAGACCGCGCAGATGGTCCGCGGCGATCGAGTTCGTGCTCGAGCAGGCCGGCAACAAGGCCGGCGACTACACGATCGAGTTCGAGTCGTTCGACGACTCGACCGCCGCGGCCGGCAAGTGGGACGAGGCGAAGTGCGCCGAGAACGCGCGCACCTACGCGGACGACGAGACGATCGTCGGCGTGATCGGCACGTACAACTCGGGCTGCGCGGCGATCAGCATCCCGATCCTGAACGAGGTCGGAGTCGCGATGGTCAGCCCGGCGAACACGTACGCCGGCCTGACGCACGTCGGCGCCGGGCACCGAGCCGGGCGAGCCCGACAAGTACTACCCGTCCGGCGAGCGCAACTACGCGCGCGTCGTCGCGTCCGACGACATACCAGGGCAAGATCGGCGCGTCAGTTCATGAAGGACGACCTCGGCGTGCACGAAGGTCTTCATCCTCGACGACAAGGAGCTCTACGGGAAGGGCGTCGCCGACGCGTTCGAGGCGTCGGCGAAGGAGATCGGGCTCGAGGTCGCGGGCCACGAGGGCTGGGACAAGGACGCCCCGAACTACACGGCCCTGATGACGAAGATCAAGGCCTCGGGCGCCGACGGCATCTACATCGGCGGCGTCTCGACGAACAACGGCGGCCAGCTGATCAAGGACAAGGTCGCCGTCGTCGGCGACAACGAGGCCGTCAAGCTGCTCGTCTCCGACGGCTTCGTGCTCTCGTCGCTCTTCGAGGAGGCGGGCCGGCAACGTCGAGGGCGCGTACGGCACGGCCCCGACGCAGCCGCGCGACAAGCTCACCGGCGCGGGCAAGGAGTTCGTCGACGAGTTCAGCCGAGTCAAGGAGGGCAAGACGATCCAGGTCTACACGATCTACGCGGCCGCGGCCGCGCAGGTCGCTGCTCGACGCGATCAGCCGCTCCGACGGCTCGCGCGAGGACATCGTCGCGAAGCTGTTCGAGACGAACCTCCCCGACACGCGTCGTCGGAGCGATCTCGTTCAACGAGAACGGCGACCCGGCAGCCGGCGTCGAGTCCGTCTACAAGGCCAACGGACGGCAACTGGGTGTGGCAGAGGAGAAGCAGGTCGACTAGCCCAGGACTACCGACGAAGACCGAGGGGGCCGGCGCCGCGCCGGCCCCCTTCACCACGTACATGTCGACCCAGGACACCGCAGCCAGCCGGCCCGTCGCCCGCCCGAGGCGCGCCGACGTCGGATCTCGCTGCGGCTGGATCTTCGGCGCGCTCCTCGTCTTCGGCCTCGGTACTGGCTGATCGGCGAGGCGATCGACGAGCCCGAGCGCTTCGTCGAGGTCACGCTGATCGGCCTCACGAACGGGATGATCTACGCGCTCGTCGCGCTCGGCTACACGCTCGTCTACGGGATCATCGAGCTGATCAACTTCGCCCACGGCGACAACTTCATGCTCGGGACGTTCCAGACGCAGTCGATCGTCGACGACGGCTCGTTCCAGATCCCGCTGCTCTTCGGCACGATCGCGATCCCGCTCGGGACGGCCGCGCACGCGTCGACTCCTCGACCGCGCAGAAGACCTACGCGATCGCAGTCGCGCTCGTGCCTGCGATGCTGTTCTGCATGGTGATCAACGTCACGATCGAGCGGATCGGCTACAAGCCGCTGCGCAACCAGCCGCGGCTCGCGCCGCTGATCACCGCGATCGGCTTCTCGTTCATCCTCCAGGGGATCGGCCTCGCCTGGAAGGGGCCGGGCCCGCGTGCCCGATCCCGGACGTCCTGCCGACGGGCGACGCTGTTCGAGTTCGGCGACGTCACCTACTACACTGGCAGGGACCTCATCGTGCTCCTGATCACCGTCCCGGTGCTGCTCGCGCTCACGTACCTCGTGCAGAGCGACGAGGCCGGGCAAGGCGATGCGCGCGACGGCCCAGGACCGCGACGCCGTCGGCGATGATGGGGATCAACGTCGACCGCACGATCTCGTTCACGCTTCGCGCTCGGCGGCGCGCTCGCCGGCGCCGGCGGCGTCGTCTACGCGCTCTACATCGGCACGTCGAACTTCCAGCTCGGCTTCCGGCTCGGCCTGATCGCGTTCACGGCGGCCGTCCTCGGCGGCATCGGCAACCTCACGGGCGCCGTGCTCGGCGGCGTCCTGACTCGGGCTGATCGCCGCCTACAACGAGGGCTTCGGCGACGCGCGCTGGACGACGACGATCGATCTTCTCGATCCTGATCCTGATCCTCGTCTTCCGCCCGTCGGGCCTGCTCGGCGAGCGGACGCCCGAAGGCCAGTGACCGGCCGGCGCCGCCAGCGCTGCGCGCGCGCAGCGGCGTCACGCGCGACTGGTGGCGCTGGCTGCCGTGGCGCTCGTCGCGCATCGCCGTCACGCTACCCGTTCTGGTACGACGTCCCGCCCTTCAGCTACCGTCACCGCTCGACGCGCTCGGGCTCGAGCTCGACGTCGCGATCGTGATGGCCGTCTACGTGATGCTCGCGCTCGGGCTGAACATCGTCGTCGGGCTACGCGGGCCTGCTCGACCTCGGCTACGTCGCCTTCTTCGCGCTCGGCGCGTACACGGTCGGCTGGTTCGCCTCGGACCTCTTCTACGGCGTCGACTTCCACTTCGTCTCGACCGCCCCCGAGGGCGCTCGCCGGGCATCCACCTCAACTTCTGGCTCGTCTGATCCTCGCGCGGGCGTGGTCGCCGCGATCGCGGGCGTGATCATCGGCTGGCCGACGCTGCGCCTGCGCGGCGACTACCTGGCGATCGTGACGCTCGGGTTCGGCGAGATCATCCCGGACGTCTTCCGCAACGCGCGACGCGCTGCCGGTGCCGGGCGGGCTGCAGGTCGCGCCGCCGTTCATCGACTTCGCAAGCGTGAACCTCACGAACGGCGTGCGCGGGATCAAGCCGCTCGACCGGCCGGGGTTCGGCGGAGACTCTCGACGACGTCACCGGCGGCGTTCCTGCCGGAGCGCTTCAGCCGGATCGAGCTGCAAGCCGTGGTATCTTCACGATCCTTGCGATGGTGCTGATCACGATCTTCGTGATCACGTCGCCTGCAGCGACTCGAAGATGGGGCGCGCCTGGATCGCGGTGCGCGAGGACGAGATCGCCGCCTCGGCGATGGGCGTGCCGCTGATGCGGACGAAGCTCTGGGCCTACGGGATCGGCGCGATCTTCGGCGGCTTCGCCGGCGCGTACTACGGCTCGTTCATCGGCGCCGTCTTCCCGACGAGCTTCCTCTTCGCCATCTCGGTGCTCGTCCTCTGCATGGTCGTCGTCGGCGGAATGGGCAACATCTACGGCGTGATCCTCGGCGCGCTCCTGCTCGAGTACCTCAACTTCAAGGGGCTCGACAAGATCGGCGACGGCTCAACCACTCATCGACGTCGTCGGCGTCGACGAGGACGATCGACATCCCGAAGTACAAGTTCCTGATCTTCGGGGTCCTGCTCGTGATCATGATGCTGCTCCGGCCCGAGGGCCTCATCCCGAGCGCGCGCCGCAAGGCGGAGCTGCACGAGGACGAGGACAGCGGCGAGCCCGACGTCTACGACGACCTCTACGACGTCCGGCGCGAGGGCGACGTGACGGACGCGCCGAACCTCCTCGAGGCGCGACACGATCCGCAAGGAGTTCGGCGGCCTCGTCGCCGTCAACGACGTCGACTTCACGATCCCGGACGGGCACGATCGTCAGCCTGATCGGCCCGAACGGCGCCGGCAAGACGACGTTCTTCAACATCCTCACGGGCGTCTACAAGCCGACCGTCGGGCGAGGTCGTCTTCCACGGCGACCAGCAGGTCACGGGCTGCCGCCGCACAAGGTCACGCAGCTCGGCATGGCGCGCACGTTCCAGAACATCCGGCTCTTCCACAACATGAGCGCGGTCGAGAACGTGCAGGTCGCGATGCACAGCCGCCTCAAGGGCGGCATCTGGGCCATCGATCCTCGCGCACGCCGCGGCTCAAGCGCGAGGAAGCCGCGCGGCCGAGAACGCGCGCGCGAGCTGCTCGCGCTACTGTCGGCCTCGCGCCGGCGTCAGTACGACGAGTACGCGAAGAACCTGCCCTACGGCGACCAGCGGCGGCTCGAGGTCGCGCGCGCGCTCGCGACCGAGCCGGCGCTGCTCCTGCTCGACGAGCCGACCGCGGGCATGAACCCGCAGGAGACGGCCGACTTCATCGCTTCGTCGCGCCGGCTGCGCGACGAGCAGGACATCACCGTGCTCCTGATCGAGCACGACATGAAGGTCGTGATGGGCGTCTCCGACCGGGTCACCGTCCTCGACTACGGCGAGAAGATCGCGGAGGGCACGCCCGCCGAGGTGCAGCACGACCCGCGCGTGATCGAGGCCTACCTCGGGAAGGCGGCGACGGCGTGAGCGCCCGAGGCCGAGAAGATCCTCGAGCTCGACGACGTCCACACCTACTACGGCGCGATCCACGCGCTCAAGGGCATCTCGCTCGACGGTCGACGAGGGCGAGATCGTGACGCTGATCGGCGCCAACGGCGCCGGCAAGTCGACGACGCTGCGCTCGATCAACGGGCTGAACCACCCGCGCGAAGGGCCGATCCTGTTCAGCGGCGAGGACATCACGCAGCCGTCCGCGCGCACGAGATCGTGACGCCTGGGCATCTCGCAGTCGCCGGAGGGCCGCCACGTCTTCCCGCGGATGTCGGTGCTCGAGAACCTCGAGATGGGCGCCTACCAGCGCAAGGACAAGGACGCGGAGTACGCGGAGGACATCGAGCGCGTCTTCGCGCTCTTCCCGCGGCTCGAGGAGCGCCGAGAGCCAGAAGGCGGGAACGCTCTCCGGCGGCGAGCAGCAGATGCTCGCGATCGGCCGCGCGCTGATGGCCCGTCCGAAGCTCCTCCTGCTCGACGAGCCCTCGATGGGGCTCGCCCCGATCTTCGTCGAGCGGATCTTCGAGATCGTCGTCGAGATCAACAAGCAGGGAACGCCCGTGCTGCTCGTCGAGCAGAACGCGCTGATGGCGCTCGAGGTCGCGAACCGCGGCTACGTGCTGGAGACCGGCACGATCGCCCTCGCGGGCGACGCGAAGGACCTGCGCACCAACGAGCAGGTGCGCAAGACCTACCTCGGCGAGGACTGAGTGGTGCACCGCATGGTTCCCCGCGATTCGCTCGCGCCGCTCCCGAGAGCGCGACGCTCATAGCCTCGGCTGGCACAGCGGCGTCCGGCCTCCTCGGCGCGCTCGCGGCGCGGCACCGGTCTCAACCTGCGCAACGAGTAGCGGGGCGTAGGGCGGCGCGAGCAGGAAGCCGACCCGGGCGCGGCCCTCCGCGACGCCGTGCGCCATCTCGAGCGCCGTGGCCACGCTGTGGCTCGGGACGAAGCCGAGCGCCCGCGCGGCGCCGGCGTCGCGGCAGCCGGCGACGATCACGCGCCCCAACCGCTCGAGCGCCGGCCGGCACGCCTCCCAGTCGGCGTACGGCAGGAGTGGGTGGGGCGCGCGTCCGCTTCGGTACGCGGCAAGCGCGCGCCCGTCCTGCGCCGCGGCGGCTTCTGCCGGTGGCGAGGCGGTCCGGCTCGTGGCCGTCCCGGAGGACGTGAAAGAGGTCGCGGTAGGGCGCGCCCGGCCCGTGGCCGAACGCACGGCCGAAGGCGTGGAGGACGACGGCCGTGCCTCCGTCGGCGACGGGGAAGGCGTCCCGCCAGAGGCGAAGGGCGACCCCGAAGGCCGCGTAGGCGATGGTCAGCGGGTTGACCTGGTCGCGCGGCACGTGCGGCGCCGTCCACGGCACCGGCAGCACGATCGCGTCGAGCGGTTCGTCGAGACGGGCCGCACGTAGCTCGATGCCCCGCAGGAGCGCCTCCGCGTGGGCGACCGAGGGCGGCCCGGCGAGGACAGCGACGGCTGCGACCTCGTGGGCAAGACCGTCCAGGAGCGATCGCCGCACCGATCCGGGCAGTGCGTTGAGCAGCCGCCGCGAGGGTGAGCCGGCGAGCCGCTCCACGGTGCTCCGGTCGTGCGGGTAGCCGCGGAAGCGCCCGACCAGGCGGGGGTGGTCGAGGACGAGCGAGACGCCGAGCAGCGGCACCCGCCGGCCGACGTGCTGCTCGACGGCGACGCCGAGAGCCCAGCCTGGTGCGCGCGACGGCTCGAGCAGCGAGTCGGCGGTCGCCTGGCGTGCGGTCGCCGCGTCGCACGCGGCAACGAGTGCCGCCGGCCCTCCGTGGAGGACACTTTCGGCGGCAGACACGACCAGGATCAGATCCGTGTCGAGCAGCTCCGGCGCGACGCGAACGCCGGATCCGTCAGCCAGCGGCTTCAACGCCTCCGACTCGCAGTCGTGGACGGCGACCGTACCGCGGAAGTTGCGGGCCGGGACGGGGCGGAGCAGCGTCTCGAGGCGGCGTTGCCCCGCCCGGCGCTCCAAACCGCCGGCGACGAGAATCGTCTGACGCTCGCTGGGAATCCCCACCAGCTCCAGTTCGGCGACGACGGCGGCGAGCGCCTCTTGACGGGGGTCGAGATCGGCGCCGGGGAACGGGAGGGCGGGATGATCGACGACGATCGTCGCCCGGCCGCCGCGCTGTGCGAGCGCGGCGAACGGCGGCCCTGAAAGCGGGTAGCGCAGGGCGTCGTGGACAGCCTCGACGACGTCGGCGATCGGATCGAGGCGCTCGGGCGGCGCGAGGAGAGCGTCTCCCTCGTCGCAGCGGACGACGGCGACGCGCGAGCCCGAGAGGAGAGGCAGCCGCGGCATTCCGGTTAGCTTTGCAGCGTGGGTCGACGCTGGGACACGGACGAGCGTGGGCGGGGGGTGGCCAGTGCCGAGTCAGGCGTTCCGCGGCTCGAGCTACTCCGCGCTGCGATGCTCGAGCGCGACTGGGTCGCAGAGGAGCCCGAGCTGCATCTCCTGCCTCACATCCGGCGTGCGTGTGCGGAGCGCGGCTGGACCGGTGAGGCGCGCCGAGGTCGTCGACGCCGTCCTCGAGGTTGACATCACCATGCTCGGCCGCAGCGCGCGCACCCCGACCGAGGCCGCGTACCAGCTGATCGGAACGTTCGCGGAACCCTCGACGCACATCGTCGAGACGAAGCGGGATGTCGGTCGCGACGTGGAGGTGGTGGTCACCACGGGCGTGCTCGAGGGCGACTCGGACTTCGCGCCGCACGGCCATGTCGTGCGTCTCCGCGTCGAGACCGGCGGAACGGCGCAACCGTCCAGATCTGGCCGAGAGTAGCCTTGCAACACAGTGTTGCAAGGCTGTTGCGCCGCTATGGAATCGAGCGGTAGAGCCTCACAAAGGTCTGCCGGAAACCGCGGCGGGGCCAGAAGCGCGACGAGAGCAGGTTGGTCACGCGCCAGTCGACGACGATCGTGGGATAGCCGCCCTTGCGCGCCCACTCGAAGATCGCCTCCGTGAGCGCCACTCCGACGCCGCGGCCGCGGTACTCCGGGAGCGTGGCGGCGAAGCCGAGGATGCAGGCGCTCTCAGGGCGCGCCAGCCCCGAGTGCGCCGCCGAGACGCCGGCGGGCGCCCCGACTGCGGAGCCGACGGGGCGACCCTCGAGCTCGGCGATGAAGATGCCGAACGTGGGGTCGGACAGCTCCTCCTCCCAGTCCCCGCGCACGTCCGCCGGCGTGGGGACCGGCCCGCGGGAGAAGACCGGAGGCCCGGCCTGGTACTCCGGGAGCACGAGGTCGAGCATCACCACCGTGTCGAGGTCGGCCGGGCCTGCACGGCGACGGTGACTCCCTGCGGACGGTTGAGCGCGATCGGCGGAACCTCCCGGACGCCGTGCGCATGCTGTTGCCCGAAGCCCAGCTTGAACCACATGTCCACGGTCGGCCGGATCGTCCGGGACGAGCACGTAGTGGCACGTCCGTGCATCCTCGACCCAGCGCATAGCGGCTGCCGCGTACAGGTCCCGAATCAGCTCGGGGTCCTCGACGGCGTGCCCAGCCGCCTCGACCCAGACATTCGGGCCCCAAGGCCGGGACGAGCGGGGCGCGCCGATCAGGTAGCCGACGAATCTCCCGTCGGCGAGCGCGACTGCCCCGGAGGAATGGTCCTGCCGCCACGCCGCCTCGACCTCGGCGCGCGCCGCGTCGGCGTCCTCGAAGCGCCGGGGCAGAAGCGATTCGGACTCGCGGTGCCGGCGATGGCGCTCGGCGAGCATGCGCCCGGCCGGGCCGAGATGCTCATCGGTGAAGGGAAGGAGGTCGAGACGCGCCATCGCCCGCCGCACGCTACCCGACCTTGAGTCTCACCCCGATGTCTCGTAGCGTGCCGCTGGAGGGAAAGGAGGGCTCAATGCCCGAGACGTACACGAGCGGCGCCTGGGTGGCGAAGCCGGGCGAGGAGGACGACTTCGTGGCCGCCTGGCGCGAGTTCGCGGCGTGGGCGCGGACGCACGAGGGCTGCGGGATGCTGCGCCTCGTGCGTGACGTCGAGCAGCCGGCCCGGTTCATGAGCTTTGCACCGTGGGCGAGCTTCGAAGCGCAGCGCGCGTGGAAGGAACAGGACGAATTCCCGGAGCGGATTGGACGCGTGCGCCGGCACACCGACGAGTTCGTCCCGTCGACGTGGGAGCTGGTCGAGGTGATCGGCTAGCAGCCGGCCGGAGGGCGTCCCAAGGTCACCCTCCGCAGTGACGGATGCCGGCGGTTCGTACATAGAGTTGCAGCGTGCCGAAGACCCTCACCGGGGCCGAGCTCGAGCTGGACGACGGGCCGGCGCGCGAGGCCGAGCTCTTCCTCGTCGACGGAAACAACCTCGCCTACCGGGCGTTCTTCGCGCTGCCCGAGGAGCTGGCGACGAGCGAGGGCATGCCGACGAACGCGCTGCTCGGGTTCACGAACATGCTCTTCAAGCTGCTGGGCGACTACCGGCCGCGGGGCGTCGCGGTGGCGTGGGACACGCGTCCGGTCCACCGCACGGAGATCTCGCCCGAGTACAAGGCCGAGCGGCGCCCGATGCCGGACCTGCTGCGGGAGCAGTTCCCGCACTTCCGCCCGATCGTCGAGGCGTTCGGCTACCGCAACCTCGAGTTCGAGGGGTGGGAGGCCGACGACGTCATCGCCACGCTGGCGACACGCGCGGACGAGCACGGAATCAAGACGTGCGTCGTCTCCACCGACCGCGACGCCTTCCAGCTCTGCTCCGAGAACGTCTGCCTGATGATGACGCCTCGCGGCGTCGCCGACGTGAACGTCTACACGCCCGAGCGCGTCGAGCTCCGCTACGGCGTCCGCCCCGACCAGGTGCCCGACTTCATCGGGCTCAAGGGCGACACCTCGGACAACATCCCCGGCGTCCCCGGGATCGGCGACAAGACCGCCGGACAGCTGATCGCCCAGTACGGCTCGCTCGAAGCGGTGCTCGAGCACGTGGACGAGCTCTCGCCCGCACGGCGCAAGAACCTCACCGAGCACGCCGACCAGGCGCGCGCATCGAAGGAGCTGGCGACGATGCGCCGCGATCTCGACATCGACTGCGACCCGGCCGACCTCGTCCTCGCTCCGCCCGACCGCTCGCAGCTGAAGGAGATGTTCCGCCGCTTCGAGTTCCGCGGCCTGCTCTCGCGCGTCGACACGCTCGACGAGGCGCTTCCGGCCGCGCGTCCGGAGGTGACGGGCGTGAGTGTCGCCTGGGAAGAAGGCGCGCTGCCGCGCCCGACGGGCTCCGTGGCGGTGGCCTGGGACGGCGAGCGGGCCGCGTTGGCGTCGGCAGACGGGGTCGTGCGCGTCGCCCCCGCCGACCGCGGCGAGCTCGCCCTCTCGCTTCGCGACGCCGAAGTGGCCGCTCACGACGCCAAGCGCCTGCGGCTCGGCGCGCCGCCCGCCGACGACACGCTCCTGGCCGCCTACCTGATCGAGCCCGCCCGGGCCGAGTACGCCCTCGCCGACCTTGCCGCCGAGTACGGGCTCGAGCTCGAGCCGGAGCCGGCGGCGGAGGAGACGACCGCCGCGCTCGTCCGCGGGGCCGAGGCGACGCGGCGCCTGGCGCCGCTCCTGCGCGAGCGGCTCGTCGAACGCGGGGCGGAACCGCTCTACCGCGAGATCGAGCTGCCGTTGACCGTCGTGCTCGGCGCGATGGAGGACGCCGGCGTGCGGATCGACACGTACCGCATGGGCGAGATCACGGCGCGCCTCGCCGACCGTGTCGAGGAGCTCGACGCGCGGGCGCAGGAGCTCGCAGGGGAGCCGTTCCTGCTCGGCTCGACGCAGCAGGTGGCGCGCGTCCTCTTCGAGACGCTCGCCCTCACGCCCGGGCGGAAGGGCAAGACCGGCTATTCCACCGACACCCGCGTCCTGCGCACGATCAGGCACGAGCACGAGATCGTCGAGGTGATCGAGGAGTGGCGCGAGCTGACGAAGCTCGTCAACACGTACCTCGGGCCGCTGCCGACGCTCCTCTCCGAGGCCGACGGCCGGCTGCACACGACGTTCAACCAGACGGTGGCAGCGACCGGGCGGCTGTCGACGAGCAACCCGAACCTGCAGGCGATCCCGGTTCGCACCGGGCTGGGACGCGAGATCCGCTCCGCCTTCGTCGCCGAGCCGGGCCACCGGCTGCTCTCAGCCGACTACTCGCAGATCGAGCTGCGCATCCTTGCGCACGTCTCCGGCGAGCCGAAGCTGCGCGAGGCGTTCCTGCGCGGCGACGACATCCACACGGCGACGGCAGCGGAGGTGCTGGGCAAGGAACCTGCGACGTTGACGAAGGACGAGCGGAACGTCGCCAAGATGGTCAACTTCGGGATCATCTACGGCATCTCGGCGTTCGGGCTGTCCGAGAATCTCGAGATCCCGCGTGAGCAGGCACAGGTCTACATCGACACGTACCTCGCGCGCTTTCCGCACGTGCAGGCGTTCATCGAGCGGACGATCGCCCATGCCGCTGCGGACGGCTACGCGACGAGCCTGCTCGGGCGGCGCCGGCCGGTCCCCGAGCTGCGCGCGTCCAACCGCGCGACGCGCTCCCTGGGCGAGCGCTTCGCGGTCAACTTCGTCATGCAGGGCTCGAACGCGGACATCATCAAGGTGGCGATGATCCGCCTCCACGAGCGCCTGCGCGCCGAAGGAAGGGCGGCGCGGCTCGTGCTGCAGGTGCACGACGAGCTTCTGCTCGAGGTTCCCGAGACCGAGGTGAGCGCGGTGCGCGACCTCGTCCGCGAGGAGATGTGCGGCGCCTACCCGCTCGACCCGCCGCTCGCAGTGGACGTCGGCGTCGGGGACGACTGGAACGAGGCGAAGTCGTAGGCTGAGGTCGACGATCGCTGCCGCTGCGTCGGTGGACGGCGCGCTCGCAGACCCGAATCCCGCCAACGACAGCGATTCCGCAGCCGTTCAGGTTCGCTGAAATCCGTTCGGGGCGCAGGGGTTTTGCAGGGCTAGCCGCTATACTCCGCGCTCCACATGGCCAACGACACCGTAGAGAAGCCCACCGCAACCGAGGAAGGCGTCTGGACGACAGGCCCCGACGGGGAGCTCGTTCCCGACTACGACGCGACCTTCCCCGAGATCAACGAGGGTGAGGTCGTCCACGGCACCGTCGTGCGCGTGGACAAGGACGAGGTGCTCGTCGACATCGGCTACAAGTCGGAGGGCGTCATCCCCGTCGCCGAGCTGTCGATTCGCCGCTCGGTGAACCCGGCCGACGAGGTCTCCGTGGGCGAGGAGATCGACGCGCTCGTGATGACGAAGGAGGACGCCGAAGGGCGTCTCATCCTCTCCAAGAAGCGCGCGCGCTTCGAGTTGGCCTGGAAGAAGATCGAGGGAGCGTCCGAGTCGGGCGAGGCCGTCGTCGGCAGGGTGATCGAGGTCGTCAAGGGCGGCCTCATCCTCGACCTCGGCGTCCGCGGGTTCCTGCCCGCGTCGCTCGTCGACATCCGCCGCGTGCAGGACCTCGACGAGTTCCTCGGCAAGGAGCTCCGCTGCAAGGTGATCGAGCTCAACCGCTCGCGCAACAACGTCGTGCTCTCGCGCCGGGCAGTCCTCGAGGACGAGCGCAAGGAGATGCGTCAGGCGATCCTCGACCGGCTCAACCCCGGCGATGTCGTCGAGGGGCAGATCTCGAACATCGTCGACTTCGGCGCCTTCGTCGACCTCGACGGGATGGACGGGCTGATCCACATCTCCGAGCTCTCGTGGGGCCACGTCAACCACCCGTCCGAGGTGCTCGAGATCGGGCAGACGGTCGAGGTGAAGGTGCTGGACATCGACCGCGAGCGCCAGCGCATCTCGCTCGGCCTCAAGCAGACCCAGTCCGATCCCTGGCAGCAAGTGCTCGACCACTACAGCGAGAACGACGTCGTCGAGGGCCGGGTCACGAAGGTGGTCACGTTCGGCGCCTTCGTCGAGATCCTTCCCGGTGTCGAAGGCCTCGTGCACATCTCCGAGCTCGCGCAGCACCACGTCGAAAACCCCCGCGAGGTCGTCTCCCAGGGTGATGCCGTCAACGTCCTGATCCTCGAGATCGACGGCGAGCGCCGGCGCCTCTCGCTGTCGCTGAAGCGCGTCGAGGAGGGCATGGAGCCCCTGCCGCGCGCCGACGGCGGCGCTTCGGTGCACGAGACGCCCGACCTGCAGCTCTCCGAGGACCGCTTCCCGACCACCGGGGCCGCAGCGGCCCAGGCGGAGGTCGAGGAGATCGAAGGTGCTGAGGAGATCGCGGCGGAGGCTGAGGTTGCCGAGGAGACCGAGGCGGAGGCTGAGGTTGCCGAGGAGGTCGAGGCTGAAGTTGCGGAGGAGCCGAGGCCGAGGCGGAGGCCGAGGTTGCCGAGGAGATCGAGGCGGAGGCCGAGGTAGCGGAGATCGAGGTCGAGGTTGCCGAGGAGCCCGAGGCGCAGGCCGAGGAACCCGAGGTCGAAGCTGCCGCGCTCGCAGAGCCGAGCCGAGCCCGAGCCCGAGGCAGTAGGCGAGGCCGGCGAGACCCCGGACGAGCCCGAGCAGTCCGAGCAGCCCGAGTAGCAGTGCCCAGACCGGTCGCGGTCGCCATCACCGGCTCGATCGGTGCCGGCAAGAGCGCCGCGCTTGCCGCCTTTCGCGCCCACGGCGCCGCCACCGTCTCGAGCGACGAGATCGTCCACCACCTGCTCGCGTCCGATCCCGACGTCAAGACCGCACTGGTCGAGCGGCTCGGTGAGGCCGTTCTCGGCGAGGACGGCCGGCCGGACCGCGGCCGGATCGCGCAAGCCGTCTTCCGCGACGCGGAGAAGCTCGCGTTCCTCGAAGGGCTCCTCCACCCGCTCGTCTCCCGCGAGTACCTGCGCTGGCGGGACGCGCTCGCAGCCCTGCCGGATCCGCCGCGCGTGTGCGTGACGGAGGTGCCGCTCCTCTACGAGGTGGGCGGCGAGAGCCGATTCGACAAGGTCGTCCTCGTCACCGCGCCGAAGAAGCTGCGCGAGGCGCGCGGCCGCGTCCTCACGGACGACCGTGAGAGTCGGCTCCTGTCCGACCGGGAGAAGGCGAAAAGGCCGACTACGTGTACGTCAACACCGGCACCTTCGACGACCTGGACGACTGGGTCGCAGGGGTGCTGGCAGAGCTCTCGAAGGACGTCTCGTGAGCCGTCGTCTCGCCGTTGCGCTGCTCGTTCTCGCCGGCGTTCTCGTCGCCTCCGCCTGGGTCGTCCGCGCCGAGCCCCCCTGGTACGACCGGCTCGTCTACCCGCTCCGCTACGAGCACATCGTGCGCGGCCACGCAGAGCACTACGACCTCGACCCCGCCCTCGTCGCCGGCGTCATCTTCGCCGAGAGCGAGTTCGACGCGAAGGCCCGCTCGAGTGCGGGCGCGATCGGATTGATGCAACTCCTGCCGGAGACCGCGAAGGGGATCGCGAAGCGCACGGGCGGCACGGCGTTCGTGGTCGACGACCTCTACGACCCGGAGGTCAACGTTCGCTACGGCTCGTGGTACCTGCGCCACCTGCTCGACCGCTACGACGACGAGCGGACTGCGCTTGCCGCCTACCACGCAGGACAGGGGAACGTCGACGCCTGGCGCGCCCGCGGGGCAGGGATCGGCTTTCCCGAGACCCGGGCATACGTCGAGCGCGTGCAACGGTTCAAGCGGGTCTACGCGAGCGCGTATCCGGACGAGCTCGGCCTGTAGTCTCGGGCCCGTGCCCGACGAGCGGATCGAGCGCTACGCGGAGCTGCTCGTCGACTGCGTCGACGTCCAGCCGGGCTGGCAGGTGCTCGTCTCCGGCTCGCCGCAGGCGCGCCCGCTGCTCGAGGAGCTCTTCCGCCTCGTCGCCAGGCGTGGCGCCTACGCGATTCCCCGGCTCACGTTCGGCGGCGAGTTCGGGCTCGAGCGCGCCTGGGTTCGCGAGGCGCCCCTCGAGCTGCTCGGCCGGCCGGCGCCGCTGCAGGCGCGCGTGCTCGAGGAGGCGGACGCACTGATCATCGTCGTCGGCGCCCGAGAACACGCGCGATGTCGCCTCGATCCCGGAGGATCGTCTTGCCGCGTTTCGCGCCGGCTGGCGTCCCTCGATGGAACGGATGCTGCGGCACGAGGTGCCGTGGGTCGGCTGCCAGTACCCGACGCCCGCGCTGGCCCAGGAAGCCGGCATGAGCACGGCCGAGTTCGCCGACTTCCTCTTCGGCGCCTGTCTGATCGACTGGGACGAGCTGGGGGAGACGATGCGGCGCCACGCCGATCGTTTCGACGCTGCCGAGGAGGTCAGAATCGTCGCCCCCGGGACCGATCTTCGGCTGTCGCTCGCCGGTCGGTCGATGCGGGTGTCTTCGCCCGGCGGCAATGTTCCCGGCGGCGAGTTCTTCGGCTGCCCGCTGGAGGATTCCGCCGAGGGCGAGATCGCCTTCGCCGAGTTTCCCGCGCTGTACTCGGGGCGCGAGATCCGGGGGATCCGCCTGCGCTTCGAAGCGGGCACGGTCGTCGACGCGGGCGCCGACGCGAACGAGGAGTTCCTGCTCCAGACCCTTGATTCCGACGAGGGCGCCCGGCGGCTCGGCGAGCTCGGGGTCGGCTGCAACCCGGGGATCACGCGCTACATGAAGAACATCCTCTTCGACGAGAAGATGAACGGCACGGTCCACGTCGCGCTCGGCAACGCCTACCACGACCTCGGCGGCACGAACGTCTCCAGCATCCACTGGGACATCGTCAAGGACCTCCGGAAGGCGGCCGGATCGAGCTCGACGGCCAGGTCGTGCAGGAGAACGGCATCTGGAATCCCTAGAGGGAGGCGTGATGGGAGATCCGCGCATCGAGAAATACGCCCGGTTGCTCGTCGAGACGTGCGTCGACGTCCAGCCGGGCTGGCAGGTGCTCGTCGTCGGCACACCGCTCGGGCGGCCCCTGGTCGAGGAGGTGACGCGCCAGATCGCGCGCCGCGGAGCACACGCGCTGGTGCGCGTGAGCTTCGGCGGCTCGCTCTTCGCCTCCAGATCGTGGCTGCGTGAGGCGCCGCTCGAGCTGGTCGCCACGCCCGCGTCGATCGAGCAGCATGCCTTCGAGCAGTGCGACGCGATCGTCGCGATCGAGGCCCCGGAGAACACGCGGGATGCAAGCGCGATCTCGCAGGACCGCCTCGCGGCCATTCAGGCCGCCTACCGGCCCTCCCTCGAGCGCCTCTTCCAGGCCGAGGTGCCGTGGGTCGGCTGTCAGTTCCCGACGCCGGCGGTCGCCCAGGACGCGGGCATGTCGACCGACGAGTTCGCCGATTTCCTCTACGGCGCCTGCCTGCTCGACTGGGATGCCGAGCGCGAGCGCATGCAGCGCTACGCCGACCAGTTCGACGCCGCCGACGAGGTGAGGATCGTCGGTGAGGAAACCGATGTCCGGCTCAGCATCGCGGGCCGCTCGATGAAGGTCGACGCGGGCGGCGCGAACATCCCAGGCGGCGAGTTCTTCGGTTGCCCGCTGGAAGAGTCGGCCGAAGGCGTGATCACGTTTTCCGAGTTCCCGGCGGTCTACGCCGGCCGCGAGATCCCGCGGATCCGACTTCGCTTCGAGGGCGGGAAGGCCGTTGAGGCGTCGGCCGACGCGAACGAGGACTTCCTGGTCGCGACGCTCGACCAGGACGAGGGGGCGAGGCGGCTCGGCGAGCTCGGGATCGGCTGCAATCCGGGCATCACGCGGTACATGAAGAACACGCTCTTCGACGAGAAGATGGACGGGACCGTCCACCTCGCGCTCGGGAACTCGATCGCAGAGCTCGGGGGCACGAACGTGTCCACGATCCACTGGGACATCGTCAAGGACCTCCGGAACGGCGGCCGGATCGAGCTCGACGGCGTGGTCGTCCAGGAGAACGGCGCCTGGACGATCTGAGCGCACGCTCGCCTCTGCGGCAGCGGTCCGATCGCCGCGCTGATCACGGCCGTAGGTGATCTCGTCGCTCGGCTCGCAGATGACGTTTCTCGCGCTGCCCTGGTTCGTGCTCGCGACGACCGGGTCGGCGACGAAGATGGGCATCGTCCTCGCCGCGGAGCTTGCCCCCGTGGCGCTGCTCGGGATTCCGAGCGGCACGGTGGTCGCGCGGCTCGGCGCCCGCCGGACGATGCTCTACGGCGACCTCGCCCGTGCGCCGCTCCTGGCCTCGGTGCCGATCCTGCACTCACTCGGCGTCCTCTCGTTTGGGCTGCTCCTGGTCCTCGTCGCGCTGCTCGGCGTCTTCCTCGCCCCGTACTACTCCGCGCAGCGACTCGTCCTGCCGGAGCTCGTTGGCGAGGACGAGCGCGTCGTCGCGCAGGCGAACGCCGTCGTCGAGGGCGCCCAGCGGGCGACGTCGCTGCTTGGGCCGGTGACGGCCGGTCTCCTGATCGCGCTCGTCGGCGCCACCAAGGTCCTCTACATCGACGCCGCCACATTCCTCGTCTCGTTCGTACTGCTCGCGCTGTTCGTGCCGCAGCGGGCGCCGCTCGCGGCTGGGGACGAGGCGAAGGGCGTCTTCGCCGGTGTCCGCTACATCTTTCGGGACCGGCTGCTTGCTCCCGCTGGTCGTGACGGCGCTCCTGCTCAACGGCTTCGGGCAGATGCTCGTCGCCGGCCTGCCGGTGCTCGCCTACGACGAGTTCGGGGGAAGTCCCAAGGTGGCAGGCGCGTTCTTCGGCGCGCTCGGCGCTGGGGCGGTGCTCGGCAGCGTCGTCGCGATCCGTATCGTCCCGCGCCACGATCCTGTGCGCCTCGGCGCGATGTCGCTCGTCGCGCTGACGCTGCCTCTCTGGCTGCTCGGGCTCGACCTGCCAGTGGTCGGCGTGATGGCTGTGCTCTTCGCGTCGTCCTTCTTCGGTCCGCTCGTCAACGCGCCGCTGATCGGAGTGATCACGACGCGGACGCCCGAGACGCTGCGGCCGAAGGTCATGACCGCGGTGCTCACGCTTGCGCTACTCGCCGGTCCCGCTGCGCTGCTCGTCGCCGGGCCGCTGCTGGAGAGCTGGGGGGCGCAGAACGTCTTCTTCCTCGTGGCGGCGGGGGAGCTGATCGGCTCGCTGCCGTTCGCCTTCGTCGCGCTGCGACGCCGCGAGGCGAGCCCAGCCCGCCTGAGGCGCAGGCTCCGCTCGCTCGCGCGACCCGAGGCGCGCGGTCGTCTCGGTCATGTGACGCCAGAGGTTCTCGAGCATGCGCCGCATCGGCCAGAGATGCACCGAGCCGCCGAAGTCGAGGGCACCCGCCGAAAAGACCCGAGCGCCGGCGGGGGTCTCGTAGTACGCCATCTCTGCGTGCATCCCTGCGCCGAACAGGTTGGGCACGAGTGCCAGCACCTTCGTCCCGGGGGGTGAGGCGGACGTCGTTCCGTCGATCTCGATCCCGTAGCCGCCCACGGTGTCGCCGAGCCTCGACCCGTCGGTCAGGCCCGTTCCTTCCCACAGCCAGGGCGCGTCGGCGGTGCGGACGACGTAGAAGGGGCCCTGTTTCGTACCGTCGTCGTTCGCCTTGTACTGCACCCCGCACAGGGCGGCTTCGGGGCGGCCGAGGTCACGCCACAGCTTGACCCGGCGGATGGTGTTGCCGCGCTTCTCCACCTTCCAGAAGAAGTTGTTGGCGGAGAGGAAGATCAGCCGCCCGCCGAGGTCGCGGAAGCGCTGGACGACGTCGTAGGCGTGCTCGGTGACGTACTCCGTGTGCCCGGGGAAGACGACCAGGTCGTAGAGCCGTCGCAGCTCGTCGCCCGACGGGATTGCCTCGAGGTCGTCCTCGGCGAGGAAGTCGGGCGAGCGGTGCGTCCAGCGCAGCCACTTGAGAAAGCCGACGTCGTAGCGACGCCAGCGCAGCGGGGTACCGCGGTCGCGGTGTGGCCGGTCGAGCAGGACGGGTGGGTTGCCGCCCGCGTACCAGGTGTCGCCCCAGCCGTCGCCGTCGAGGTCGTAGTGGTTGTAGGCCTGCCAGGTGTTCGTCGGCATCACGACTGCCTGCCGCGAAGTGCCGAGCGTCGCCGGGCGGAGGATCAGCGGCGCGTATCCGACGCGCCCGTCCACCGTGTCGATGCGCACCGCGTAGACGTTGCTCGCGAGTTCGCCGATCGGGAGCGGAACCATCCGCGGTGCGAATCGCGAGCTCCGCCAGTCGATCACGACGAGGTCGCCCACCGGCAGGCCGCGCATCTCGTCGGCCCGATCGGTGTACCCGTCCTCCGTCCCGCACGCGAGCAGCTGGATCGAGAGCGCGGCCGCGTCCGTGGCGATCGTGAGCCGCGGGGTCTCGCCTACCGCATAGCTGCGGCGGTCGAACGACGCTTCGACGCCGAGCACCCGCACGACAGGTGCGCCGGCCAGTTCGGGCCGGGACGGGCGGGTCCCGCCGTACACCCGGCGCCGTCCCTGAGCGCTCTCGACGGTCAGCCGCATCACGTAGCTGCCGACGGGCGTCTCCAGCTCGGGCGTCCAGGCGAGCGAGTGCCCGCCCGCCGGTAGCCGCTTCTCGGCCTGCCAGACGACTGTTCGCTTCCTCAGGGCGGTGCGCACGGCCTCGAGCCGCACCCGCGCCGGCCGGTCGAGCGAGAACGACACCTTGGCCGTGTCCCGCCCCGGCACTCCGGGGCTGACCGTGGCGAAGAAGGACCGGTCGCCCGCGAAGCCCCGGCCGCGGTTGCGCACTGAGAGCCGGCTCAGCGCGGGCATCAGCGAGCGCCCCGCCGCCGCCGGGCCGGCGAGGACAACTGCCGCTCCCGCGAGGGCGAGTCGGAGCAGGCGGGCACGGGTGAGCGGCGCGGTCAACGCGCCCCGGAATGTAGCCGCGCGCCGGGACGGCGGCATCCCTGCTTGGCGCATCGCCGCTCGGCGACGTCGGCGCTGCCACCGTCCGCCGTGAGCTGGGCCCAGAGGTTTGCCACCAGCCGGCGGATCCGCGGGTTCCTGATGCTGCCCGCGAGCGTGAACGCGCCGGCGGCGAACACCTTCGCGCCCGGCCGGCGTCTCGTAGTAGGTCATCTGTGCGGTGAACCCGGGCCCGAAGAGGTCGGGGATCTCGGCGAGGACCTTCGTTCCGCGCGGGGACTCGGGCGCTGTGTGGTCGACCTCGATCCCGCCGCTGCCGAAGCCGGATCCCTCGCGGAGGCGCATCCCGGCGAACAACCAAGGGGTGTTCTCGCGCACGATCCACGGCACCGCGGTGTCCGCCGCGGTCGTTGCCGCGGTACTGGACGCCGATCAGTGCGGCCTCGGGCCGGCCAAGGTCGCGCCACTGCTGCGTCTTCTCGATCGAGCGCCCGTGCTTCACGACCCGCCAGAAGAAGTTGTTCGCCGAGAGGAAGGCGAGGTTGCCGCCGCGGTCGCGGTAGCCCTCGACGAGGTCGTACTCACGCGTCGTCGACGTACTCGTGGTGACCGGGGAAGACGATCAAGTCGTAGGCGCGCGCGAGTGCGGCCGCGCTCGGCGCCGCCTCGAGGTCGGCGTCACTGAGCACGTCGACGCCCTTCCCCGTCTGAGCGAGCCAGCGCAGGAAGGGCAGGTCGTAGCGCCGGAAGTTGTAGGGGACGCCGCGGTTGAGGAACGGCCGGCCCAGCTGCGCGGTGCGCTTGCGCCAGTCGGCGTACCAGGTGTCGCCCGTCCCGTCTCCGTCGTCGTCGCGGAGGTTGTAGGCCTGCCAGGTCAGCGTGGGCAGAACGACCGCAACGCGGTGCTCGCCAAGGCGATGAGGGCGAACGGTGAAGGGTGCGAAACCGACGCGACCATCCTTCGCAGTCAGGCGCGCGAAGTAGAGCCCGGTCGGCCAGTTGCCGATCCGCACGCGGACGTTGCGGCGGCCGCGGGACGATCCGATGCGCATCCGAGCGGTGACGGGCACGCCGCGCATCTCGCTGTAGCCGACCGTCACCGCGCGCTCGGGGCCGACCCGGAAGAACTGGAGCGTGAGGCCGCGGGCCTTCGAGTAGAGGACGAGCAACGCGGCGCTCTGCGGCGCGTAGCTCTCTTGCGGGAACGCGGCTTCGACGGAGGGACGGACCTCTTCCTGCGTTGGCGCCCGGCCTTCGTGCTCCTCGTGCTCCTCCTCGGCCAAGGTCGGCTCGGGAACCGGGGCGGCCCGATCGATCGTCAGGGCTGCGCTCGCCAGGGCGAGCAGGGCGGCGAAGGTCGCAAGGCGTCCGAGCCGCCGGCGGGTAGGTGCATGCGTGAACATGCCACCGACGGTCGATCCGGCCCCAAACGGGCCGGACACCGCTCAGAAACGGCCGGCTAACGCTGCCGGGGACAGATGCCAGGCGTCGCCGGTTCGCGATCGTGATCCGACCCAGTCGACGCCGTCTAGCCGACGCCCGCCGCGCGGAGTCGAACGCGGCGGGCGCTCTCCCTCGGCTAGTCGATCGACGTGGGCGGCGCGGTGAAGCTGTTGTCGTCCGGGGTCGAGTCGGCTGCGCCCACGATCGACGCCAACGCGCGGAACGTGACCGAGCCGACCGCGCGGTCGCCCTCGGTGACCGGGTAGCAGAACTCGAACTCGGTGCCTTCCTCCGACGGCACGCCCTGCGTGAGCAGGTCGACGCGCTCGTACGGCCCCCCACCCGAGCTGCGCTGCAGCTCGACCTGCACCATCTCCGGGTAGCGCGGGCTCGCGACGGTGACGACGACGGGAACGGTCTCTCCGGCCGCGGCCGCGGCCGGAGCGTCGACACCGACGATCGACACGTCGTGCGTCGTCACGCGGACGAGCCGCGTCGCGGCAGCCACCCGGCCGTCGTACGTCGTCACCCGCAGCGCCATGAGGTACTGCCCGTCCGCCCCGAACCGGTGCGGCGGGCATGCCTCGCTGGAGGTCGTGCCGTCGCCGAAGTCCCACTCACGCGCCGCGATCCCCACTCGCGCCGGGTCGTACGAGAAGTCGTAGGGCCGGACGGTGTCGCCGGTGGACGGGGAGAGGGGGGCGACGACGAAGCTGGCGACGGGCTCTGGGTAAGGATCCGGTCCCGGCGCGGCTTCGGCCATGCCCGCACCTTGACCCCACGCGATAAGCGGCCGCTAACAGGACGCTCATTCGGGGTCTTTCGCCGGGCCGGAAACGGTGGTACGGTCGCCGCGCTTGGATATCGGAGCGGTCGACTTTCGCTTGCTGGGGCCGCTGGAAGCCGTCGCGGCCGGCGAAGCGCTGCCGCTCGGCGGCCCCAAGCAGCGGGCGTTGCTGGCGCTCCTGCTGATCCACGCCAACGAGGTCGTCTCGATCGACACGCTGATCGAGGAGCTGTGGGGCGATTCGCCGCCGCGCACGGCGCCCGCCTACATCCAGAACTGCGTCTCGCGGCTGCGCAGGGTGCTCGGCCCCGAGCTGCTCGAGACCCGCCCGCCCGGCTACGTGCTGCGCGTCGAGCCGGACGACGATCGACGCGCGCCGCTTCGAGCGGCTCGCACTCGAGGCCCGCGACGCTGCCCGCGCGCGAGCGGGCTGCCGGCTCCGCGAGGCGCTCGCAGCTCTGGCGTGGCGCCGCGCTGGCGGATCTCGCCTTCGAGTCGTTCGCGCAGACCGAGGCGCGCCGGCTCGAGGAGCTCCGCCTCGCGGCGCTGGAGGATCGGATCGAGGCGGAGCTCGAGCTCGGCATGCACGCCGAGCTCGTCGGCGAGCTCGAGGGGCTCGCCCGCGAGAACCCGGCACGCGAGCGGCTGCGGCGGCTGCAGATGCTCGCGCTCTACCGCGCGGGCCGGCAGGTCGACGCGCTCGCCGCCTACCAGGAGGCGCGGCTCGCGCTCGACGAGCTCGGCCTCGAGCCGAGCGAGGAGCTGCGCGCGCTCGAGCGGATGATCCTCGTCCACGATCCCTCGCTCGGCGCTGCGGCGCCGGAACGGCCCGAAGCCGCGGCGCCCGAGGCGTCCCGTGCGAGAGGCGCGGCGGCCGGTCTGCGTCCTCCTCGCCGAGCTCGTCCTCGACCCGGCGCTCGACCCCGAGGCGGCCCGGCGCGAGGCCTCGCGCTGCCTGGCCGAGGCGGAGGCGATCGTCGAGCGGCACGGCGGCACGGTCGAGCAGCTGCTCGGCGAGGAGGTCGTGGCGATCTTCGGCGTCCCGGCGGCGCACGAGGACGACGCGCTGCGCGCGCTGCGGGCGGCGGTCGAGCTGCGCGAGGCGGTCGCTCCGGTCGACGTGCGGGCGGCGGTGGTCACCGGCGAGCTCGTCGTGGGCGGGAAGTCGTTGAGCGGCGGAGCGATCACGGTCGCGCGGCGCGTGAAGGAGTCCTCCGCGGCGGGCGAGATCCTGCTCGGGCCCAAGCTGCGCCGGCTCGTCGGCGCGGCGGTCGAGACCGACGGCGCGCGCCTGCTCGGACTGGTCGAGGGCGCGCGGCCGCTGCCGCTCCGGCTCGACACGCCCTTCGTCGGCCGGCAGGCCGAGCTCGAGCAGCTGCAGCTCGCCGCCAGGGAGGCGTTCTCGGCGCGCTCCTGCCGCCATCTCGTCGTGGTCGGGCGAGCCCGGCGTCGGGAAGAGCCGGCTCGCGACGGAGCTCGCGGCCTCGCTCGCCGGCGAGGCGCGCGTGCTGACGGGCCGCTGCGTGCCCTACGGCGAAGGGGCGACGTACCAGCCGCTGCGCGACGTGCTCGCCGACGCCTTCGGCGACAAGGACCTCTATCGGCTCGATTCGGAAGGCGTTGAAGGGCGACGAGAACGCCGAGCGAATCGCCGAGTTCCTCGTCTGGGCGGTCTCGGCGACGTCGTCACCCGCGACGAGCGGCGACACGCAGTGGGCCGTCCGCCGCCTGCTCGAGGCGCTCGCAGCGCAAGCGGCCTCTGCTCGTCGTGCTCGAGGACCTCCACTGGGCGGAGCCGACGTTCCTCGACCTCGTCGAGTACGTCGCCGGCTGGAGCGAGGGCGCGCCGCTCGTCCTCGCTCTCGCTCACGCGGCCCGAGCTGCTCGACGCGCGGCCGGCCTGGGGGAGCGGCGCGATCGCCCTGCGGCCGCTCACGCGCGAGGAGGCGGTCGCGCTCGTCCGCGAGCTCCCGGAGGCGCAGGGCGTCGACGACGAGGCGCTCGCCGACGTGCTCGACGCGGCCGAGGGCAACCCGCTCTTCCTCGAGCAGCTCGCCGCCGTCGCGGCCGAGCAGGGGCTCGAGCCGCGGCCGCGTCCCGTCACTCGCTCGACGCGCTGCTCGCCAGCCGCCTCGACCGGCTGCCCGCCGACGAGCGCGAGGTGCTCGAGCACGCGGCCGTCGTCGGCCGCGAGTTCACGCGGGCCGACGTCGAGGCGCTGTCGGAGAGCGAGGAGCACGGGCGCCGTCGCGCGCTGCCTGATGGCGTTCGCGCGGCGCCGGCTCGTGCAGCCCGACCGGGCCGCGGCTGCCGGCGAGGACGCGTTCCGCTTCGACCACGTCCTGATCCGCGACGCCGCCTACGCGGCGATCACGAAGGGCGAGCGCGCGCGGCTGCACGAGCGGCTCGCGCGCTGGCTCGACGAGCGCGGCGAGCTCGACGAGATCGTCGGCCACCACCTCGAGCAGGCGGCGCTCTACCGCACGCAGAGCTCGGCGAGTCCGACGCAGGCCTTGCCGGCGAGGCAGCCAGCAGGCTCGCCGACGCAGGGCGACGCGCGCTCTGGGCGGCCGCGCCGGCCGCGATCACGCTGCTTTCGCGCGCGATCGCGCTCGAGCGCGGACGACACCCGGCTGCTCGAGCTCGAGCTCGACCTCGGCACCGCGATCAAGTTCTCAGGCGATATCGGACGCGCGGGGGAGGCCCTCGAAGAAGTTGCCGCGAAGGCGCGCGCTACCGGCAACCGTCGCATCGAGCTGCGTACCGAGGTCGAGCTGTACTGGGCGCGCTGGTCGCGCGGAGCCGTGACGAGCGAGGACGGATTGCGGCTCGATCGCGCGAAGCCGTTCCCGTCTTCGAGGCGGCGGGCGACGATCTCTCCCTCGCGCGCGCGTACCACATCGAAGCAGCGTTTCGAGGACAAGCGGGATCGATGGCGGACTGCCGAAGCCGCGGCGCTCCGTGCCCGCGACTTCTACCAGAAGGCGGGGCTGGCCCGGAGTTGACGGCGACACTGCTCGCGGTAACCGCGGCGAAGGGGCCCGACGCCTGTAAGCGAGGCCATTCGCACGCTGCCAGCGAGTTGCTCGCGGAGGTCGTCGAGTCCCGGCGTGGAGGAGCTTCGTCCTTCCGCCGCTCGCGTGTCTCGAGGCGATGCGCGGGCGATTCGACGCCGCGGGAGATCATCTCGAAGAGGCACGGCTCGGCCGACGAGAGTTCGGCGACCCGGCGACGCATCGCGACGAGCTGGGCGTACCATGCTGCGTGGGTCGAGCTCCTCGCCGGCAATCGCCGCGGCGGCGGAGACCATCCTGCGCGATGCCTGCGACACGCTGCGCGCGTATGCGGCGACCGGCGCGTGGCTGGGCATACAACCTCGGGGTCTTGGAGACGCGGTGCTCCGCCAGGGCGGCTTCGACGAGGCGCTCGCGCTCACGAAGGAAGCATCGGCGCTCGCGCTTCCTCACGACCAGATCGCGCCAGATCCTCTGGCGCGAGTCGCGCGCGCCAAGGCGCTTGCGGCAGGACCGGGAAGCTCGCGCCGGCTGAGCGTCTCGCGCGTGAGGCCGTCGCGATCCGCGAGCATCCGACCTGCTCAACGACAGCGCCGAGTCGCTGCTCGTGCTCGCCGAGGTGCTCGGCTTGCGCGGGCAGGACGACAGAGGCAGCGGAGGCGCTCGAGCAAGCGCGGGCGCTCTTCGAGGCCAAGGGCAACGTCGTGGCCGCCGAGCAAACGCGAGCCTCGCTGCTCGCCCTCGCAGGGTGAGGGGAGCCCGCGGGGCGGGCTCCCCTCGGCCGCTCAGCAGATCGGCGGGCAGAGCGTACGACTTCGTCGACGCCGACCGGCGCGAACGCCAGCGCCAGCGCGAGTGCCGTCACGAGCGAGAAGATCGGAAGAGTCTTGAAGATCGCCGCATGCATGTGAGTCACCTCCTTTCCGCTGCGATGCGACGACCGTCCGGCCGAGCCCCAAACGGGCCGGTCACGGCAGGCTCACGCCCGGCTAACGGAGGCCGTCAGTTGAGCGCTGCGAGCGTTCGCCGCATCGCCGACGCCGGCTTGGGGCCGCCCGGAGCGGAGCTGTGTGCCCTCCCGCTCCCTGCACGAGGCCGGGGTCGTTCTCTCCCCTGGAAACTAGAACGGCGAGAGGCGCGGCGGCACCGGGCGGAGCCTGGTGTTGTCTCCGGGGACACCCGGAGGTTCTCGGGGACAGTTACCGCAGGTGACTGTCCCGCCTTCATCCGAGGGCGCGGTCGGCGCGGAGGCAGTCGGGGACAGACACCCTCCGGGATCTGTCCCGGTCTGTGAGGCGGCGGCTGCCCCGCTCACAGCCGCCAACAGCCCTCTAACAGGCCCTTGCGGGCGTCCCCTTTGTGCTCCACAGTCGATGTGTGCAGGAGTTTCGGCTGCTCGGGTCGCTCGAGGTCCTCGGCGACGAGGGCCCGCTTCCGCTCGCCGGGCAGCGGCAGCGCGCGCTGCTCGCGATCCTGCTGCTCGACGCCGGGCGGGTCGTTCCGACCGATCGCCTGATCGACCAGCTGTGGGGAGAGCGGCCGCCTGCGACGGCGACGACCTCGCTGCACAACGCCGTTTCGCAGCTGCGCCGGCTGCTCGGCGCCGGCGCGCTCGAGACGCGATCGCCCGGCTACGTCCTCCACGTCGAGCGCGAGCGAATCGACGCCGTGCGCTTCGAGCGCCTGCTCGACGAGGCGCGTCGCGCCGACCCCGAGGCAAAGGGGCGGAAGCTGCGCGAGGCGCTCGGGCTCTGGCGCGGGCCCGCGCTGGCCGAGTTCACCTTCGACGCCTGGGCGCAGCCCGCGGCGAACCGGCTCGAGGAGCTGCGGCTCGCCGCGCTCGAGCAGCGGATCGACGCCGACCTCGAGCTCGACCGGCACGGCGACGTCATCGGCGAGCTCGACGCGCTCGTGCGCGAGCACCCGTTGCGCGAGACGTTCCGGCGCCAGCAGATGCTCGCCCTCTACCGCTCCGGCCGGCAGGCCGAGGCGCTCGAGGCCTACCAGGACGCGCGGGCGCGCTTCGTCGACGAGCTCGGAATCGAGCCCGGCCCGGAGCTGAAGCAGCTGCAGGCGGAGATCCTGCGCCACGAGGCCGGGATCGCGGCCCCCGGCGTGCCGCGGGGGGTCGCCGACGAAGAGGGGGACGTGCTCAAGGCGCTCCTCACGGGCCGAGTCGTTCCGGTGCTCGGGCTCGACGGCGCCGAGGAGCTCGCCGCGCACCTCGTCCGCGTGTTCGACGTCCCCGACGACCGCCCGCTCGACCTCGCGCGGGTCTCGCAGTACGTGGCGACGATGAAGGGCGAGGGTCCGCTCTGTGACGAGCTCCACGAGCGGTTCGAGCAGGCGGTCGAGCCGCAGCCGGTGCACCGCTTCCTCGCTGCGCTGCCGCCGCTCCTGCGCGAGCGTGGAGCGCCGCACCAGCTCGTCGTCTCGACGGGCTACGACCTCGCGCTCGAGCGCGCGTTCGAGGAGGCGGGGGAAGAAGTCGACGTTGTCACCTACGTCTCCGCCGGGAGGGATCGCGGCAAGTTCTGGCACCGGCCGCCCGGCGAGGAGCCTCGCCCCATCGACGTTCCGAACACGTACGCGACCGAGCTCTCGCTCGAGCGCCGGACGGTGCTGCTCAAGCTCCACGGCGCGGTCGACCCGTTCCCCGAGCGCGAGTGGGAGAGCTTCGTCATCACCGAGGACGACTACTTCGACTACCTCGGCCGCTCGGACGTCGCGGCCGCCGTTCCGGTCGCCGTCGCCGCCCGGCTGCGCCGCAGCCACTTCCTCTTCATCGGCTACGAGATGGTCGACTGGAACCTGCGGCTCGTCATGCACCGCCTCTGGGGCGATCGCCCCATGGCGTACCGCTCCTGGGCGGTCGATCCGGAGCCGACGCCGCTCGAGCGGGCGTTCTGGCGCCGCTTCCAGGTCGAGGTCGTCGACGTCGCGCCTAGCGACTACGTCGAGCTGCTCTCGCGCCGGCTCGAGCTCTCGGCATGACGACGTCGTCCCCGTACCGGGGTCTCGCCCCGTTCGAGGACTCGGAGCTCGACGCCCTCTTCTTCTTCGGCCGCGAGCACGACTCGGAGGTCGTCGTCGCCAACCTGATCGCCTCCCGCTTCACGGTGCTCTACGGGCCTAGCGGGGTCGGCAAGTCGTCGCTTCTGCTCGCGAGCGTGGCGAGGACGCTGCGCGAGCTGCCCGAGCAGCCGCACGTCGTCGTCTTCTCGAGCTGGAACGAGGACCCCGAAACCGGGCTGGCGGCGGCCGTGGCGGAGGTCGCGGGCGTGGAGGGCGAGAGCCTGTGGGAAGTGGTCGAGCGCGCCCAGGCCGAGCGCGACGTGTACCTGATCGTCGACCAGGCGGAGGAGTACTTCGTCTACCACGGCGAGGACACGGCCTTCGAGGAGGCGCTCGCCGGACTGGTGACGCGCCCGCTCCGGGTCAACGTGCTGCTCTCGCTGCGCGAGGACACGCTGGCTCGGCTCGACCGGCTGAAGGCGCTGATCCCGAACCTCTTCGGCAACGTGCTGCGCCTCGACCGACTCGACCGCGCGGCGGGACGGGCCGCGATCGTGCGGCCGCTCGAGCGCTGGAGCGAGCTCGAACGCCGAGCAGGTCAGCGCCGAGGAGCAGCTCGTCGACGACGTCCTCGACGGCGTCGGCGCAGGGCAGATCGAGCTCGGCCCCGCAGGGGTCCAGGGCGCCGTCGACCGGAACGGCAGCTCGCGGATCGAGGCCCCGTACCTCCAGCTCGTGATGCAGCGGCTGTGGGAAGTCGAGCGCGCCTCCGGCTCGGCGACCCTGCGCGCGGCGACGCTGGAGGAGCTCGGCGGCGCAGGCCAGGTCGTCGCCGACCACCTGGAGCGTGCGATCGAAGCTCTGACCCCGGAGCAGCAGGCGCTCGCAGCGCTCCTCTTCGACCATTTCGTCACGCCGTCGGGGACGAAGATCGCGCACGAGGCTTCGGACCTGGCGCAGTTCGCCGGGGCCCCTGAGGCGGCGGTGCGCCCGGTGCTCGCGACCCTCGTCGAGCACCGCATCCTGCGGACCGACGAGGGCGGGCGGTACGAGATCTTCCACGACGTGCTCGCCGGCGCCGTGCTCGGCTGGACGGGCCGGTTCCACGCGGAGCAGGCTCTCGCCGGCGAGCGCCGGCGTCGTCGTCGCGCGGTCGCCGTCGCCGGCGATCGCGCTCGCCGCGGTAGGGCTGATGGCCGGAGTCACCGTCTACGCCCTGTCACAGCGGAGCACCGCGCAAGACCAGGCGCACGTGGCCAAGGCGCGTGAGCTGCAGGCGGTGTCGGGTATCGAGGTCGCGGACGATCCGGAGCTCGCCCTCCTGCTCGCGTCGGAGGCGGCAAGGCTGGCGCCCACGGCGTCGAGCGAATACGCGCTGCGCCAGGCGCTGCTCGCCTCCCGAGCCCGCGCGGTCCTGCGTGCTCCGGGCGGGGTGACGGCGGCCGCAGTCTCGCCGAACGGGTCGACGATCGTCGCAGGCGGCCGCGACGGCGTCGCCCGGGTCTATGGGCCGCGCGGTCGCGTGATTCGGCGTTCGGTCGACCACGAGGCTCCGATCACCGCGGTCGCGTACGTGCCTGACGGGACAGGCTTCGCCACCGCCGGCGAGGACGGTGCGGTGCGTCTCTGGGAGACGGCGACAGGGAAGCTCGTCCACGAGCTGAAGCACGGTGAGAAGCCCATTCGCCTCGTCTCGCTCTCCGCCGACGGCGGCACGGTTCTCAGCGCCGGCGCGGATGGCGACGTCCGCCTGTGGGATGCGGACCGCGGTTCGCCGCTCGCTGTGCTCGGCCACGAGCGCTCGGTCACCGCCGCTGAGGTCGCCCCGGACGGCCGGTCGGTGGCCACCGCGACCGGTGACCGCTTCGCCCGGCTCTGGGACGCGCGCAATGGCCGCCTGCTGCGGACGTTCGACCAGCGCGGCTTCGTCGCGGACGTCGCGTTCAGCCCGGACGGGCGGCTGCTCGCCACCGCCGGCGCCAACCGCACGGCCCGCCTTTGGGACGTCCGGACGGGACGGCTGCGCCAAGAGCTGACGGGTCACGACGGTCGAGTCGTGGACGTCGCGTTCAGCCGTCGCGGTCGGCGCGCTGGCGACGGCGAGCACGGACGGCACGGCGCGAGTCTGGAACGTGCAGAGCGGCGCACTCGTCGTCCCGCTGATCGGCCACCGTAACGCGGTCACGACGGCGGCGTTCAGCCCCGACGGGAACTGGATCGTCACCGGGAGCACGGACGGCACTGCGCGCACCTGGACGACCGAGAACGGGAACCAGCGGTCAATCCTGGCCGGCCATCGCGCGGCAGTCCGCAGTGGTGTCTTCGCTTCGCCCGGAACCGTGCTGACGGTCGGAGACGACGGTACGGCGCGGCTGTGGGACGCCGGCACCGAACCGCGAGCTCCGGCCTGCCGGCCGGAACGTGGCGAAGGCTGTCGGCGCGCCTGCGCGGCGAGCTCACGGCCGCCGACGGTGAGCTGATCGCGACGGCGGTCGGCAAGACGATCGTGCGTCGATACCCCGGCCGGGAAACAGGTGCTGAGGGTCATCGCGACATCGTCACCGCGATCGCGCTGAGCCCCGACGGACGCCTGCTCGCGAGCTCGAGCCGCGACCACGACCTGCGCCTGTGGGACTTCCGTCCGGCCGGCTGCGAGCCGTGCTGAAGCGCATTTCGGCTCCGTCAGGGACGTGCGCTTCAGCCCGGACGGCCGCTGGCTCGTCAGCGCAGGGCCTGAGACGGCCGGGCTCTGGTCGCTCCCGGGCGGCCGGTACGTCGGTCTTCTCCGCGGGCCCGAGTCGCAGCTCACCGCGGCGTCGTTCAGCGACGACAGCCGCGATGTCCTGACGACCGAGAAGGCGGGGCCGCCGCGCAGGTGGCGCTGCGACATCTGTGGGACAGCCGCCGAGCTGCGGGCGCTCGCCGAGAGCCGGCTGGCCGCGCTCGGCCGTTCGTTCACGGCCGACGAGCGCGAGCGCTACTTCGGCTGAGGCTCCGCCACTCGTTCGCCTTCGCCGCCAGCGCGGCGAAGCCGGCCTGCAGGAAGTCGTTCGCCGCCGCGGCCGCGAGCGACCACGTGAGCAGCCGCCCGAAGCGCGGCGCCAGGATCTGCGTCGAGGCGAGACCTGCCGCCGCCCACGTGCCGACGCAGCGCTGCACGTGACGAGCTCGCCGATCGCCTGGTGCATGCCGCCGTCGTACCGGCTCCTCGCCTCGCCCGAGTGCGCCTCGCCGCGCACGAACGGCTCCCGGATGAAGCTCGTCACCTCGTCGCGCGAGAGCGTTCGCGCCGCCTTGAAGCTCGCGGCCGAGAGAACGGCGAAGTCGAGTGCCGTCTCGCACTGCGGGTTGCGGCCGAGCGCGCGGCCGCGCCAGCCCAGCGGCGGCGAGCAGGCCGCGAAGGTGCCGACGATCGCGGCGTAGCCTCGTACGGCGGTCGCTGCGGGCCATGCGCGCGTTGCCTAGCCCGGCTCGGGACGCTTCGTCGGACCGCGTGGCTACGCTTGCTTCGTGCCCGAGCTCAGGACAGCCGCCGCCTACGTGCCCGACCGGCGACCAGCCGCGCGCGATCGAGCAGCTGGCAGAGTCGGTCTCGCGCGGGGAACCGCTACCAGACGCTGCTCGGCGCGACCGGCACCGGCAAGACGGCGACGATGGCGTGGATCATCGAGCAGCTGCAGCGGCCCGCGCTCGTGATCGCGCACAACAAGACGCTCGCGGCGCAGCTCTGCAACGAGTTCCGGGAGTTCTTCCCCGACAACGCCGTCGAGTACTTCGTCTCCTACTACGACTACTACCAGCCCGAGGCGTACGTGCCGCAGGCCGACCTCTACATCGAGAAGGACTCGTCCCGGAACGACGACATCGCGCGGCTGCGGCTCGGCGGCGACGTCCGCGCTGATGACCCGGCGCGACGTGGTCGTCGTCGCCTCGGTCTCCTGCATCTACGGCCTCGGCTCGCCGGAGGAGTGGCGCGAGCGGATGCTCGATGCTGGCGGTCGGCGAGCGAGCACGACCGCGACGAGATGCTGCGCAACCTGATCGACAGCCAGTACGTCCGCAACGACACGGTGCTCGGGCGGGGCCGCTTCAGGGTCAAGGGCGACGTCGTCGAGGTGCAGCCGGCGAACGAGGAGACCGCCTACCGGATCTCGTTCTTCGGCGACGAGGTCGAGCAGATCACGCACTTCGACCCGCTGACGGGCGAGGTCTACGCGAAGCTCGACAACCTCGTCATCTGGCCGGCGACGGAGTACGTCACCTCGACGCCGACGATCGAGCGCGCCGTCGACGACGATCCGCGCCGAGCTCGAGGAGCAAGTCGCGAAGTTCGAGGCCGAGGGGAGGATGCTCGAGGCGCACCGGATCCGCCAGCGCACCGAGTACGACCTGGAGATGATGCGCGAGCTCGGCTTCTGCAACGGGATCGAGAACTACTCGCGGGTCCTCGAGGGCCGCCCGCCGGGCTCGCACCCGTTCACGCTGATCGACTACTTCCCCGACGACTTCGTCATCTTCATCGACGAGTCGCACCAGACGGTGCCGCAGATCGGGGGCATGTACGAGGGCGACCGCTCGCGGAAGCAGACGCTCGTCGACTACGGCTTCCGGCTCCCGTCGGCGCTCGACAACCGGCCGCTCCGCTTCGACGAGTTCCTCGCAGAAGGTGCCGCAGCTGGTGTTCGTCTCGGCGACGCCCGGCGGCGTTCGAGCTCCGCCACTCGGCGGTCGTCGCCGAGCAGCTGATCCGCCCGACCGGGATCGTCGACCCGGAGGTCGAGCTGCGCGCGACGAAGAACCAGATCGACGACCTGCTCGGCGAGATCCGCAAGCGCGAGCAGGCCGGCGAGCGCGTCCTCGTCACGACGCTGACGAAGAAGATGTCGGAGGACCTGACCGACTACCTGCTCGAGTCGGGCGTCAAGACGCGCTACCTGCACTCGGAGATCGACACGCTCGAGCGGATCCAGATCATCCGCGAGCTGCGCCTGGGCGAGTACGACGTGCTCGTCGGCGTCAACCTGCTGCGCGAGGGGCTCGACCTGCCGGAGGTGTCGCTCGTCGCCGTGCTCGACGCCGACAAGGAGGGGTTCCTCCGCGGGCAGCACCGCGCTCGTGCAGACGATCGGCCGCGCCGCCCGCAACGTCAACGGCACGGTGCATCCTCTACGCGGACAAGCTGACGGAGGCGATCCAGGGCGCGCTCGAGGAGACGAACCGCCGCCGCGCCGCGCAGCTCGCGTACAACGAGGAGCACGGGATCACCGCCGGAGACGATCGTCAAGGGAGTCTCCGACATCGCCGAGTTCCTCTCGCTCGAGTCGCCGACCGTTCCGGGCCGGCGCCGCCGCGGCAAGGCGCGAGGTGGAGGGCATGTCGCGAGAGGAGCTGGAGAAGCTCGTGATCACGCTCGAGGAGGAGATGTTCGCCGCCGCCGAGGAGCTCCGCTTCGAGTACGCGGCCAAGCTCCGCGACGAGATCAAGGAGCTCCGGCGCGAGCTGCTGGCGCTCGCAGAGGCCTAACCGCATCGTCCAGTCGGGCGCCTGGCCGCGCCGAGACCTGCCTTTGCGCCGGCCGAAACGGTCACGTCCAGCCTCTGAGGCGTTATCCACACTGCCAACAGCGCTGCAGCGGACAGCGCCTACATCGGAGCGGGCCTACCGCGACAGGGTGTCCCCGGTTCTCGACGTGGCGGATCTAGACGGGTGTGGAATGTTGTCAGCACCGCCTCTGAGGCTGGCCATCGCCGTAGGAGGCATGGCGCGGGACAAGACCCTGCGGGACAGCTGGAGACGCCATGAGCGCCTGCCGGACCGACGCGGCGCACCCCCGACTCCGTAGGTTGTCGGCATGTGCCGAAACATCAACACGCTCCACAACTTCGAGCCGCCCGCGACCGACGAGGAGATCCGCGGCGCAGCGCTCCAGTACGTCCGCAAGGTGAGCGGCTACGACGAAGCCGTCGCAGGCGAACGAGGCCGCGTTCGAGCGCGCCGTGGACGAGGTCGCGCACGCCACGCGGCATCTCCTCGACGCGCTCGTGACGGCCGCGCCGCCGCGCGACCGCGAGGTCGAGGCGGAGCGAGCACGCGCCCGGGCCGTCGCGCGATTCGGAACCGCGTAGCCGTCAGACGGGAGTGCGGCCGAGCTCGGACGGCCCGCAGGCGACCTCGTCGCCGCCGCGCTGCTTGGCGCGGTAGAGCGCGTCGTCGGCCGCGCGCAGGAGCTCGGCAGTCGTCGCCCGTGGTCCGGGAATGCGGCCACGCCGAACGAAGCGCTGAGCCGGAAACCGGCCATGATCTCCTCGGCGACCGCCGCGCGGAGCCGCTCGGCGACCGCGAGCGCCGTCTCGATCTCCGCCTCGGGGAGCAGGAGGGCAAACTCGTCACCGCCGTAGCGCGCGGCGACGTCCCCCGAGCGCTTGTGCGTGCGGAAGCAGCTCGCGACGAGCTCCAGCAGCGCGTCGCCCTGCACGTGGCCGCGGACGTCGTTCATCCGCTTCAGGCCGTCGCAGTCGCAGACGATGATCGCGACGGGCGCCGGTCGCGGGTCGAGCGCTGCAGCTCCTCCTGGAAACGCTCCTCGAAGCCGCGGCGGTTGAGCAGGCCGGTGAGCGGGTCGGTCACCGCTGCTCTCTGCTCGCGCCGCAGGGCGTAGGCGACGTCGACCAGCGCGGCGGTGTGCTGGGCGAAGAGCGTCGCCGCCTCCAAGCGCTCGTGTGACGGCTCCCCTCTCGAGAGCCTGCCGGTGATCGCACCGGTCGCGCCGCCGACGCGCAGCGGCAGCGACACGATCCGGCGCGCGGAGCCGTCGTCGATGCCGGCCTGGCGCGCGTCGATGATGCCGTAGGCGACGCCCGACCGCGACGCTGCGAGCGTGTCGACCCGGGCGAGTCGTCGGCGCGTCGATGGGCTCCACCTCGGAGTCGTGCGGGCGCCAGTAGCTGACGAGCCGCGGCTGGGCCTCGTCGTCGCGGCGCAGGTCGAGCTGCGCCGACTCGAGCTGGAGGATCCGGCCGAGCGACCGCGTCGCGAACTCTCCGATCGCACCGACCCCGCGCAGCGAGCTCGCGTGCACGCACATGCGCACCAGCTCGCCGACGTCCGTCCCAAGCTGCCCGCGCACCTCCTCGAGCCGCGAGCCGAGCAGCGCGGCGAGCGGCGCGAGCGCGCTTCCGGCGCCGCGCGGCAGCAGTGCGTCGACCGTCTCCACGTTGAGGACTCCTGCCGGCCTGCCGCGCGAGTGAAACGGCACGGCTGCCTCGCACACGATGCCGTCCGTCGCGGCGATGTAGTCGGGGTCGGAGCGGATGTCGCCGACGACCTGGATCGTCCCCGTGCGCACGCGCCCGGCGCCATCACGCCGCGGTCGAGCGCAAACCCGTCGCGGACCTCGGTGTAGCCCTGCTGGGAGACGAGCCAGAGACGGCCGTGCTCGAGCACGTAGACGCTCGCGAGCACCTGGCTGTCGAAGCCCGAGACGAGCGCCTCCAGGGCGACCTCGATCGCCTCGCGCCCGCTGCCGCGCTCGAACGCCCGCTCCGCCGCCTTGCACGCCCGCTGAACGCGCGGCCGTCGATCGGCTTCAGGGTGTCGACGCCGCGGCGGCCGCGAGTCCGGCGGCGGCTCGTGCGCGCTCGAGCAGCGGCGAAGTCCTCGGCGGCCGCGCCTCGGCCCGTTCCTCGGCGGAGAGCTCGGCCGATCTCCTCGAGAGCTCGAGGAAGAGGTCGAGCACGAACGGATCGAATTGTGTGCCGCGACCGTCTCGCATCAGCTCGATCGCCTCGCTCGACGGACAAGGCGCCGCGGTACACGCGGTCGGTCGTGACCGCGTCGAAGACGTCCCCGATCGCCGCGATCCGGCCCTCGAGCGGAATCGCTTCGCCAGCCAGGCCGCGCGGGTAGCCCTTGCCGTCGTAGCGCTCGTGGTGCGTCCAGGCGATCTCGCCGCCACGTCGAGCAGCTCGGACGACGAGCCGGAGAGCAGCTCGTAGCCGATCTCGGCGTGCCGCTCCATCGCCCGCCGCTCGTCGGGTGTCAGCGGGCCCGGCCTTGAGCAGAATCCCGTCCGGCACGGCGATCTTGCCGATGTCGTGCAGCGGGCTCGCCGCACGGATCAAGAGCAGCGCTCCTCGTCGAGACCGAGCCGGCGGGCGAGCAACTCGCAGTAGCGGCTCATCCGCTCGGTGTGGCGGCCCGTCTCGGCGTTGCGGAACTCGGCGGCGTCCGCGAGCCGCCGGATCGTCTCCGCGTGAGCGCGCTTCAGCTCGAGCGCGGAGCGGCTGAGCCGGGCGACGGTGTCGAGGAGCTCCTCCTCCGTCCGCCGCCGTTGTTCCAGCTCGACCTGTGTGGCCTCGTAGAGGCGGGCGTTCTCGAGGGCGAGCGAGCCGAGCTGCGCGTATCCGAGCAGCAGGTTGACGTCGGTCGGGCTGAAGGAGCGACCGGACTCGACGTGCGCGAGCCCGAGCACGCCCGTGACGCCGTTCGAGCGGCGGAGCGGAACGCCGACGGCGGCGCGGAAGGGAAGATGGCGGAGCGCCGGCCGGGACCCTTCCCACGTCGCGTGGTCGTCGACCACCAGCGATTCGCCGGTGACCGCAACCCGCCCGCTCAATCCTTCGCCGAGGCGGAGGCGGAAGCCGACCAGCTCCCGGAAAAGACCGGTGCCGGCCCGCATCCGGAGCTCGCGCCCGTCCGGCTCGAGCAGGTAGAGAAAGCCGTTGCCGGCCCCGACGAGATCGCCGGCGCGCTCGGCGATCGCCTCGAGCAGCTCCTGCAGGTCGAGCCGCTCGATCAGGCCGAGCGCGGTCTCGTGAAGCATGGCGAGCTGGGCGCGCTCGTGCGCGTCCGACGACCTGCTGGCCCTGCCGCCGCGAAACAGCCTCACCGGTGCCGTATCGGCGGCCGCGCACGCCCACTCAAGCGGCGGCCCGTCGTGCCGATACGCACGTCTGTGAAGGACCGTCTCGTCCCCGTGCTCGCCGCTGCAGCGATCGTCGCGTGCGTCCCTCCCGCAGTGCTGCACTTCGTCGGCCGCCAAAAGGTCTATTTCGGCGGCAGCATCCACTTCAGCGTCGTCGCGGTCGGCGCTCTGGCCGCAACCGCCGCCGCGCTCGCGCTCCTGGTCGTCGGGGCTCGGCGCCACGATGCGCGTGCCGTCCTCGTCGGCGGTGCCTTCTCGGTGATGGCCGCGCTGCTCTGTCTCCACGGTGCGACGACCCCGGGCGTTCTCGTCGGGAACAACGGCGTCGTCGCCTTCACCGGCGGTGCGACGCTACCCGTCGGCGGAGCGCTGCTCACCCTCGGCGCGCTGCCCATTCTCGCGCGGCCGTCAGCCGTGCGGCCGATGCTGGTCGGCTTCGCCGTGCTCGTGGTCGCGATCGTCGGCCTGGGGGTGGCGGCCGTGCTCGATCCCGCGCTTGTCCCGGCCGTGCCGGAGCCTCGCAGCCCGCTGGCCTTGGCGGTGCTCGGCATCGGGTTGGCGTGCTACGCGCTCCTTGCGCTCCGAGCCGTCCGCACGCATCTGCTGACGCGCCGCCTGGCCGACCTACTCGTCGCCGTCGGCATCGTGTGGCTTGCCGCCGCCCTCGCCGCGGCGCTCTTGCTCGACTTCCGGAACCTCGGCTGGTGGCTCGGCCACGGCTTCGAGGTCGTCGGCATTTTCGTGATCGGCGTTCCCGTCGCACTCGACCTCTGGCGGGGCGTGCAGTCCCGGCCGCTCACGGGCGACCTGCGTGCGGCCGAGCTGGTCGGCGCCGAAGAGGCGTTCCTCGGCTCGCACGTCCGCGCCCTGACGGTCGCCCTGGCGACGAAGGATGTGTACACGGAGGAGCACACCCGCCGTGTCGCCATGCTCGCCGTGCAGGTCGGGGAGGAGCTCGGTCTTCAGCGCGGCCGTCTGCGGGCATTGGCCGTGGGCGGCCTGCTGCACGACGTGGGCAAGCTCGCCGTTCCCGACGAGGTCCTGAAGAAGCCCGGGCCGCTCACCGACACCGAGTTCGCACTCGTGCAGGAGCACCCCACCCGCGGCTGCAGACTCCTCCGGGAGTTGGGAGGCTTCGGCCACGACGTTCTTCGGCTGGTGCTCGACCATCACGAGCGGCTGGACGGAAGCGGCTATCCACGACGTCTCTGCGCCGCAGAGATCGACTTCGACACCAGCATCCTGGCGGTGTGCGACGTCTACGACGCTTTGCGCTCGCAGCGGGTCTACCGTGACGCGTGGACGCACGAGCAGGCGATCGCTCTGCTCCACGAGGGCTCCGGCAAGCTCTTCGACGCGCGCTGCGTCGGCGCGCTCGAGCGGCTGCTCGCCCGCGAGCGCAGCGCCGATCTCGCGGTCGCCGTGTAGCTCGAGGGCCGGGCAAAGCCCGGCCCCTACGAGCCCGTAGGGGCGACCCTTTGGGTCGCCCTCGCCTGACCTACGCGGCGACCGGCGAGCCGAACTTCGCGCGCAGGTAGCGCAGGTACGGCTCAGCGTCGAGTGGCCCCCCGACGACTCGTTTCAGCATCTCGCTCGGCATGTACTTGCGCCCGTGTACATAGACGTTGGCGCGCAGCCATTCGTGCAGCTCGCCGAACTCGCCCCGTTCGATCCGGGCGTCGAGGTCCGGAATCGCCTCACACGCCTTGTCCCAGATCTGCAGGGAGATGACATTGCCCAGTTGGTAGGTCGGGAAGTAGCCGAAGCCGCCGCCCGACCAGTGAACGTCCTGGAGGACGCCGAGGCGGTCGTCCGGCACCTCGAGCCCGAGGTACTCGTGCACCCGGGCATTCCAGGCCTCCGGCAGATCGGCGGTGTCGAGCGTGCCCGAGATCAGCTCCTGCTCCAGCTCGAAGCGGATCACGATGTGGAGCCCGTACGTCGCCTCGTCTGCGTCGCCGCGGACGAGCGACGGGCGCACGCGGTTGACGGCGCGGTAGAACGCCTCCACGTCCACGTCGCCAAGGACGTCGGGAAAGCCTTGCTGCAGCGAGGGGAAGAACCAGCGCCAGAACGGGCGCGAGCGCCCGATGACGTTCTCCCAGAGCCGGCTCTGCGACTCGTGCAGCGCCATCGAAGCGCCGGCGCAGAGCGGCGTGCGCTCGAGCGTGGGGGAGACGCCGTACTCGTAGAGCCCATGCCCGCACTCGTGCATCGCTATGAACAGCGACGTCAGCTCGTTCTCGGAGTACCGCGTCGTCAGGCGGATGTCCCGCGTCCCCATGTTCGAGCAGAACGGGTGCACGGTGGTGTCGAGGCGGTACGAGCTCGGCTCGAGACCGAACCGCTCGATCAGCTGCGTGGACAGCGCGTGCTGCCGCTCGACCGGGAACGGGCCTCGCATGAACTCGTCCTCGCCGTTGTCGGTCGCCGCCGCGATCAGCGGCACGAGCTCCTGCTTCAGCTGGTCGAACACCGCGCGCACCTCGACGGTCTTCATCCCCGGCTCGAAGTCGTCGAGGAGTGGGTCGTACGGATCGTCGTACGGGGCGAAGCACTCGACGTAGCGGCGCTTCAGTTCGAGCACGCGGTCGAGCCAGGGCTTGAAGGTTGCGAAATCCGAGTCGCGGCGGGCCGCCGCCCAGGCCTCCTCCGCGTCGGCGGTCACCTTCGCCGTCTCGGCGGCGAGCTCGGTGGGCACCTTGCGCGCCTTCTCCCAGTCGCGTCGTGCGACGCGGATGAGGCTCGCCTCGTCGGAGTCGTAGGGGAACGACTCGGCTCTGGGGGGCAACCTCCTCGAGCAGGCGGCCGATCTCGTCGTCGACGAGCCGCTCGTGCGCCAACCGGCTCAGAGTCGAGCGCAGGTCGGCCCGGACAGCCGCGCCTTTCGACGGCATCATCACGACCTGGTCCCAGTAGAGGAGCTCGTGCGCCTTCTCGAG
Organism: uncultured Actinomycetes bacterium; assembly: GCA_963737565.1. GTDB lineage: Bacteria > Actinomycetota > Thermoleophilia > Gaiellales > Gaiellaceae > Gaiella. The sequence continues at coordinate 125,195 of CAVTTF010000014.1, read as the reverse complement.
GTCGAATACCTCGGCTAGGCGACGCTTCAGCTCGTCGAACGCTGCATCCACAGTGACGTGTCCTCCTGCTCGCTCGGGTGTCCGGCGCGGGGGAACCGACGCCGGGCGACGGGGCGGAACCTACCGTGTTCCCAGACATACGTCACGACGCCAAGTTCGGACGGGTCCCATTCGTACAGGAGGAGGCCCTGCGCCTCGCCCCGGCGGTGCGGTCGTGGACGGCCGGCGCCGGGCGCCGTAGCGAGGACGAGCGAGGCGCCTTCGTCCCCGTTGAAGGCTTCGAACTCCCTCCGGAGGGCGATCGACGCCTGATGGATGTGGCCCCCCACCACGAGCTCGGCGCCGGCCGCCGCAAGTGCCTCGACGACCGCGTCGCGGCGTGCCAGCGGCCGCTTGCGCGGCGCCCGCCACGGCGAGCCCGCGAGGTGGTGGTGGCAGGCTACGACGCGCAGCGCCCCGGAACGCGTGGCGCGCAGCTCGGCTGCCGCACGCTCGAGCCGCTCGGACACCAGCCGGCCCGACTGGTGGCGCCACGGGCGCACGGAGTTGAGGCCGACGACGACGAGCGTGTCCGACCGGTATGACGGGTCGGTCGACCCGAACGTCCGCTCCCACTCGGACCACGGACGGCTGAAACGGGCCGGGAACGTGTAGGGGATGTCGTGGTTGCCCGGCACGGCCAGGATCGGGGCGCCAGTCGCTTCGAGCGCGCTGCGAGCCGCTTCGAGCTGGGCCCGGCGGCCGCGGTGGGCCAGGTCGCCGGTCGTGATCAGCACCTCGGGCCGCGTTTCGGCGACAACCGCTGCGAGCGCCTCTGTGAGACCCGGCGTCTCGCGCCGGCCGAAGTGCAGGTCGGAGACGTGGAGCGCCCGGGAGCTCGGTTTATGCACGACCCGAGCGAGGCTATACACTCGGCGACGATGTCCGAGGGGCCCGAGATCTTCGATGACCTCTACCTCGGCCTGCGCGCCGGTGGCGCAATGCGCAAGCAGCGCCGCGGCGAGGAGCTGACGGTGGAGGAGGCTGAAGCCCTCGGCCGCTGGCACCGCCTCTCCGTCTGGCGCAAGTCGATCGCGATCGGCGCCTTCTCCGTCGGCACCTTCGGCCTCGGCTTCACCCTCGGCGGCCTCGTCTTCGGCCGCTGGCGCAAGGCGTAACCTCCGCAGCCTGCCCCTCGAGGGGACTATCGCCTGGTCCTCGGCCTAGATGCAGAGCTCGGTGGAGAAGTTTTCGTGGCCGCGTCCTGCCTGGCAGCTCTGGGCCCACATCGCCGAGGCGAGTCGCCACGCCTCTCCGTCTCGTTGCAGCCCGAGTAGTAGCGGGCGGCGGCGACCGAGTCGTCCTGCAGGCCCTGCAGGTCACCGTCACGGTCGCCGTGTCGTTGCCCTCGCCCGGCGCCTCCGCCACGACCGACGTGCGGCGCCTGGCTGCGGTCGAGCCGGAGGAACTCGCCGGCGAGCAGGACCGGCGAGCGCTCCCAGGGCTCGTCGACCTCGTCCGCGTAGGCGTTGAACTCGGCAACAGAGACCGTTCCGTCGGCCGCGAACGGCCTGTCCGGGCCGTCCCAGGCGGGCGCGCCGTCGTCGCCTCCGCACCCCGCGACGGCGAGCGCGAGAGACACGGACAGCAGTACCCGGAGCACGTCGATTTTCTACTCCACGTGTGTGAAGCCGATGTGAAGTTCGCCGCGAGCCGCAGCCGTCCGCCCGCGTCCGGGCCGGAGTCAGGGCCGCGACCGCGAGCACACGCGCTCGTGGCGGACCGGCAGGCGCGCGCAGTCCGTTTCCCAGCGGATCGCGGCGAACGAGGCGTAGCCGACGCCGGCCATGCCACCGGTGATCGAGCTTGTCGTTGGGACCGCGAGCGGCCGCGACCCAGGCGACGAGAATCGTCTCCCCCCACCTGCTCGCCTTGGCGACGCTCATGCCGCCGGTGCCGAAGGATGGGTCGAGACTCCCGTCCGCGAGCAGTCGCACGAGGGCCGTCGTGGGCTCCGGAGGAGACACGGCGGCCGGCCCGACGAGCAGGAGCTTGCCGTCCGGCTGTGCGATGACGACCCCGGCGCCCTGGAAGGTGCTGGTCAGGATGGGGACGATGCCCCCGGTCCCGAATGAAACGTCCGGCTGCCCTGCTGTCGTCACGCGCCCGAGCACGCCGCCGCCGGAGACGACGACCTTGCCGTCGGGCTGCAAGGCCGCAGAGTTTGCGAGCTCGCCGCCGGAGTGGTACAGGAACGCCAGTCCGGAGTTCCCGAAGCCTGGGTCCGGCGCGCCGCCGGCGAGCAACTGCACCGCGAAGAGGTCGTCGCCGTCGGTGACGGGCGTCCAGCCCGAGCCGGCGACGACGATCCTCCCGTCCCCACGCAGTAGCACCGTCGTCACCTTGTTGGCCCCGACCGATGGCAGCGGAACCTCGGTCACGCCGCCGGTGCCGAAGCCGGCGTCGGGGGAGCCGTCGGGGAGGTAGCGGGCGATGCCGACGCCGGCGCAGAGGAGTGCGGCGACGATCCGTCCATTCGGCTGCACGACGAGATCCATGACCGAGCCGCAGCTACCCGGTGTCGTGACGATCCCGCCCGTGCCGAAGGATGCGTCCAGCGTCCCGTTCGGCAGGTAGCGCGCTATCGCGCCATCCACGTCCGGGCGCCCGCGCAGCCCTCCGAGCAGGATCTTGCCGTCCTTCTGGAGCGCGACCGCGTAGGCGGTGTCGTCGATCGCGGCGCCGAAGTCGCCGACGACGACGCCGGCCGTGCCGAACCCGGCATCGGGCGTCCCGTCGGCGTTCAGCCGGACGAGCGCCGGCTCCGAGTTGATTGGATTGCCGGGCTCAGCGCTCTCCCCGGCGAGGAGCACCTTGCCGTCGGGCTGCACGACGATGTCCCGCACCTGATCGGTGTAGCCGGGGCGTACGTCGACGATCGCCAGGCCGTTGCTGCCGAAGCTCGTGTCGACGTCCCCTGCGGCTCCCGCGGCCGCCGGAATGAACACGACCGCGGCCAGGAGCCCGAGCCAGGCGCTGCGTCTCATGCCGTCACCGTCTCGAGGCTCCCATGAGCGGCTCATCACCCTCTCACAGGCGGCTAACCGTCGCTAGACGAACATATGTTCGCCAGGTAGACTTCACGGGCTATGCCCGCGGAAGAGCTGGTCATTCACGGTGCGCGCGAGCACAACCTGAAGGACGTCACCGTCCGGCTGCCGCGGAACGCGCTGATCTGCGTCACGGGCCTGTCCGGCTCGGGGAAGTCGAGCCTTGCCTTCGACACGATCTACGCCGAGGGCCAGCGCCGCTACGTCGAGAGCCTCTCCGCGTATGCGCGCCAGTTCCTGCAGATGATGGAGAAGCCTGACGTCGACTCGATCGACGGCCTCTCCCCGGCGATCTCGATCGACCAGAAGACGACGTCGCGCAACCCGCGCTCGACCGTCGGCACGGTGACGGAGATCTACGACTACCTGCGCCTGCTCTACGCGCGTGTCGGGCGTCCGCACTGCCCGGTCTGCGGGCGGCCGATCGCCGGCCAGAGCCTCGACCAGATCGTCGAGCAGATCCTCGCGCTCCCCCAGGGGACGCGCTTCACGGTCAACGCGCCCGTCGTCCGCGACCGCAAGGGCGAGTTCAAGGACGTGCTCGAGGAGCTGCGCCGCGACGGGTTCACGCGCGTCAAGATCGACGGCGAGCAGAAGCTGCTCGAGGAGCCGATCGAGCTCGACAAGAAGTACAAGCATTCGATCGAGGTCGTCGTCGACCGGCTCGTGGCGAAGCCAGACCTGCGTCAGCGGTTGACGCAGTCGGTCGAGACGGCTGCGTCACTCGCGGAGGGCCTGGTCGCCGTCGACGTGATCGACGGGACGCCGATGCTCTTCTCCGAGAACTTCGCCTGCCCCGAGCACGGCGTCTCGCTGCCCGAGCTCGAGCCGCGGATCTTCTCCTTCAACTCGCCGCACGGCGCCTGCCCGCGCTGCACCGGGCTCGGCGCGCAGCTCGAGATCGACCCCGACCTGCTCGTGCCCGACCCGTCGCTCTCGATCGCCGACGGCGCGCTCGTGCCCTGGTCGGTCGGCGGCTCTGGCTTCTACGAGAACGTGATCCAGGCGATCTGCGACCGCTACGAGATCGATCCCGACACGCCCTGGCGCGAGCTCGCTCCCGAGCAGCAGGAGTACTTCCTCACCGGGACCAAGGGAGAACGGATCTTCGTCTCCTATCGCAACCGGATGGGCCGCAAGCGCCAGTACACGATGGCGTTCGAGGGCATCGTGCGCTCGCTCGAGCGCCGCTACCGGGAGACCGACTCGGCGCAGCAGCGCGATCGGATCGAGGAGTACATGAGCTTCCGCGCCTGCCCGCAGTGCGGCGGGGCGCGCCTCAAGCCCGAGGTGCTCGCGGTCACGGTCGGCGACCGCTCGATCCACGGCTTCACGCAGCAGTCGGTCACTCAGGCGCTCCGGTTTCTCGACGAGCTCGAGCTGACGCAGACCGAGCAGCTGATCGGCCACCGGATCGTGAAGGAGATCCGCGAGCGCTTGACGTTCCTCGACAACGTCGGCGTCGGCTATCTCCAGCTCGACCGGGCCGCGAAGACGCTCTCCGGCGGCGAGGCGCAACGGCTCCGGCTGGCGACGCAGATCGGCTCGCAACTCGTCGGCGTCCTCTACATCCTCGACGAGCCGTCGATCGGCCTGCACCAGCGCGACAACGGCAAGCTGATCGCGACGCTCGAGCGGCTGCGCGACCTCGGCAACACCGTCCTCGTCGTCGAGCACGACGAGCAGATGATGCGGAGCGCCGACTGGCTCGTGGACATGGGCCCGGGAGCAGGGGAGCACGGCGGCGAGGTCGTCGCCGAAGGCCCTGCACAGGCCGTCGAGGGCGCGCCAGGCTCGGTCACGGGGCAGTTCCTCTCGGGCGAGCGGCGGATCGCCGTACCGCCGCGGCGCACGGACGATCGCGGCGTCTTCACCGTCCGCGGCGCCGCGCAGCACAACCTGAAGGGGATCGACGTCGAGTTCCCGGTCGGCAAGTTCGTCTGCGTCACCGGCGTGTCCGGGCTCGGGCAAGTCGACGCTCGTCAACGAGATCGTCTACAAGGCGCTCGCCAACCGGCTCAACCGGATGCGCGTCAAGCCCGGCGAGCACGACGACCGTCGAGGGAATCGAGTGCTTCGACAAGGTGATCGAGATCGACCAGACGCCGATCGGCCGCACGCCGCGCTCGAACCCGGCGACCTACACCGATCTCTTCACCCACGTCCGCGAGCTCTACTCGCTGACGCCCGAGGCGAAGGTGCGCGGCTACAAGCCGGGCCGCTTCTCGTTCAACGTGCGCGGCGGCCGCTGCGAGGCGTGCAAGGGCGACGGGACGATCAAGATCGAGATGCACTTCCTGCCCGACGTCTACGTCCCCTGCGAGACCTGCCACGGCCGGCGCTACAACAAGGAGACGCTCGAGGTCCGCTTCAAGGGCAAGGCGATCGCCGACGTGCTCGAGATGTCCGTCGAGGAGGCGCTCGAGTTCTTCGCCAAGATCCCGAAGATCCGCCGCCGCCTGCAGACCCTGCACGACGTCGGGCTCGACTACGTCAAGCTCGGCCAGCCGGCGACGACGCTCTCCGGGCGGCGAGGCGCAGCGGGTCAAGCTTGCCGCCGAGCTCTCGAAGGTTGCGACCGGCCGCACGCTCTACATCCTCGACGAGCCGACGACGGGCCTGCACTTCGCCGACATCGAGAAGCTGCTCGAGGTGCTCCAGCGGCTGGTCGACGCGGGCAACACCGTGCTGGTGATCGAGCACAACCTCGACGTGATCAAGCAGGCCGACTGGATCGTCGACCTCGGGCCCGAGGGCGGGGAGGACGGCGGCGAGCTGATCGCCGCCGGCACGCCCGAGGACGTGGCCGCCGTCGAAGGCTCGTACACCGGACAGTTCCTCCGCGGGGTGCTCGCGCAGCCCGCGGCCGCGGCCGCCTGAGCGGCGGCCGCGGCCTGGTTCCGCCCCGTGCTACTGCGACCGTTCGCGCAGACTCGCGTAGACGATGAGCTGCCAGGGCTCGGTGACCTGGCCCGTCGCGAACGCGGCTGCAGCCCATCCATTCGATGCGGGCGTCCCCCACTGCGGCACGCTCCTGGAGAGCGCGACGTCGTCGATGATGTTGTGGTCGTCGTTCGTCGCCCATGCGCCCCCGCCGACCGGCGTCTTCCCGGCAGAGCAGAACGCCGCGTACGCCTTGTCCTGCAGTCCGAGCCCGGTGGCGGCCGTGACGACCTCATAGCCGGTGACTCCGGCAGGGCCCTGCGCGCCGGCGGGGCCCTGCTGGTTCCAGCTCAGGGGCTGCTGGTTCGCGTTGCAGGTCTGGCCGGCCTCGGCGTCGATCACCTTGAGCGTGCCCTTGCTGTCCTTGCAGGCGCTGATCACGCCGTTCGAGCTGGGAATCGCCGCGTAGCCGACCCCGGCGATCGCCGCGATCGCGACTGCTAGGGCGGCGAGTGAGATGAGCTTGCGATGCATGGTGTTCGTCCTTTCGTGTCGTGTTGTGAGGTGGGGGTTCAGGTAACGAGGCGCAGGCGGAACGTCCCGCGCCACACGACCTCGTACTCCTCGTTGCTCGTCCGCGCTTCCACGACGAGCGTCGAGCGAGGATGGGACTGGAGCCACTTGCGAACCTCGGGCCTGAAGGTGAAGACGAGCTGCTTCGTCGCGCCGGGCTCGACTCGGAAGATCTGACCGCCGAGGCCCCCGTTCCGGACGTCGATGCGCGCGGTGAGGACGGCCTGACAGCGTGACTCCCCGTGGCAGGTCGCGTTGAGGGTCATCTTGCCGCCCTTCGCCTTCACCACCGAGGGCCCGATCGAGAGCTTCGGCGTGCTCGTCTCCGCGGCGGCGGCCATCCCTGCCGAGGCGAGCGCCGCGACCGCCATGACGACTGCGATGAGTGTGCTGAGCTTCATGACTCGTCCTTTCGCTGGTTGGTGGGTCAGGCGTTGCAGGTGCCGCTGCCCTTGAGCTGAGCGCTCCAGGTCAGGGTCACGCCCGGCTGGATGGTCGAGGTGCCGGTGACCTTGCACTTGCCGGCCCTCTTGATCACGAGCCGGCCCGCGACCTTCTGGTCCGGGATCGTGAGAGGACGCTTGACCCCGGCCGTCCTGATCTCGCCGGTGATGTGCTGGAGACCCGCGTAGGTCACGTTGGTCGACGTTCCGGCCATGCGGATCGACGCCGTGCCGAACATCGAGGTGTCCACGCCGTAGCTGGACGGGGCGTCCTGCGCGCCGAGCATGTTCAGCTGCCGGGTCCCGCTGCCCCCGACAGCCAGCTTCGGGCTCACCTTCAGCGTGAAGGAGATCCCGCCGCTGAAGTGCGTCGACATCGGGCCGTCGGTGACGTTGCCGCTGATCGTTCCCTTGCCGAGCCAGGTTCCCGGCAGGAAGCCGGGCTTGGCGACGGCGGTGCCCGCGTGGGCCGCGCCGGCCGCCACCACGGCGAGCGCCAGGGCGCCGGCCGCGATCTGAGTGAGTCTGCGAAGCATTCGTCCTCCTTCGATTGCGATTTCGTGCTTCGCAGGCATGGTTGGCTCGAGGCGCCCCTTGTCGCGCCGGGGATCTCCCTAGTCGTGTCCGTTGCTCCCCCCGGCGGCCGGGAGTAACGTCGATTCGTGCTGCTCGTGGGCAGGAGCGCGGAACGGGAGCGGATCGAGCGCCTGCTCGACGGGGCTCGGCGCGGGGAGAGCGGGGTGCTGGTCGTCCGCGGCGAGCCGGGAATCGGCAAGACCTCGCTGCTGCGGTACGCGATCGACCTGGCCGAGGCGATGACCGTCTCGCGGGCGGCAGGCGTGGAGTCGGAGGCGGAGCTGGAGTTCTCGGGACTGCTCGACGTCTGCCGTCCACTCCTGGGCTGGCTCGACGAGCTCCCGAACCACCAGGCGGACGTCCTGCGCGGGGCACTCGGGCTTGCCGAGGCGCGTTCGGCCGAGCGATTCGCCGTCGGCGCGGCCACCCTGGGGCTGTTCTCGGCTGCCGCGGACGACCAGCCGCTGCTCGTCGTCGTCGACGATGCGCACTGGCTGGACGATGCGTCGGCCGACGCCCTCCGCTTTGCCGCCCGCCGCCTGGTCGCCGACCGGGTCTGCGGTGCTGATCGGCGTGCGCTCCGCTGCTCCGCGTAGCTTCGAGGCCGACGGCTTCGACGAGCTCGAGCTCGGAGGGCTCGCCGCAGGCGACGCCCGGCGCGTTCTCGAACATGCCGCGGGCGCGCCGGTGCCGGACGCAGTCGCCCAGGAGCTGTGCGAGGCGACAGGTGGCAACCCGCTGGCGCTCGTGGAGCTGCCGGAGCTACTCGATCCCGAACAGCTGGCCGGCCTGGCCCCCGTCAGCGAGCCGCTGCCGCCGGGCTCGGGTGTCGAGCGTTCTTTCTCGAGACGGCTCGACCGGCTCGACCCGGACGCCCGGCGCGCGCTCGTCGTGCTGGCTGCATCGAGCACGCGAGAACTGGCGCCTGCGGTGGCAGCGTTGGGCGCGCTGGCCTCGCCGCTTCGGCGCTGGAGCCGGCTGAGGAAGCGGGTCTGCTCGAGCTGGACGGCGTCCGCTTTGCCTTCAGGCACCCGTTGCTACGGGCGGTCGTCTACCACTCGGCCCCGGTTCCGGAGCGTCGTCGCGCCCATCGGGCATTGGCCGACGTCCTGACACGACCGGTCGATGAGGACCGGCGTGCCTGGCACCTTGCAACAGCCGCGGTCGGCGCCGACGCGGAGGCTGCGGACGCGCTGGCCGCTGCCGCCGCCCGCGCGCGCGAGCGGAGCGGCTTCGGCGCAGCGTCGGCCGGTTTCGAGCGAGCCGCGCGCCTGAGCACGGACGAGCTCACCCGTCTCGACCGCCTGGCTCAGGCAGCCGAGTCCGCCTGGGCGGGCGGGGCGCAGGCTCGTGCTGTGGGGCTCGTCGAGGAGGCTCTCGCTGCGGCGCAGGAGCGGCGCCTCTGCTCGCGCTTGCAGGTGCTGCGAGGGCGGATCGAGCTGCAGGCAGGCGTTCTGGCCGAGGCACGGGACCGAATCCGCAAGGCGGCGTCGCTGATCGAGGACCTCGATCCCGCCTCGGCCGCGCTGACGCTCAATTACGTGGTCTTCTGCTGCCACTTCGAAGGCTTGATCGCCGAAGGACTGCGCGTCGCCCGCGATAGCCGTGCGATCGTTCCTGCCGACGGCAGCGCCAGCGACACCCGCACGGACTACGTGCTCGGACGCTCGCTGCTCCTCGCCGGGAATCGGGAGGCCGGTGCGCCGCTGCTCGAGCGCATGATCGCACCCGCCCTCGGGTCCGAGGTGCTGCCTCGGGCACGATTGGCGGCGGCAGCGACGTGTCTCAGTGTGCTCGAGCGGCATCGGGAGTCACGGGAGCTCGTCGCGACGGTGCTCGAGCTGGCCCGCGAAGAGGGGCCGATGGCGCTTGCCTACGCACTCTCGCTGTCGGCGGAGACGGAGCTTCGCGGCGGTCGCCGGCGGCGCGCGGTTGCCAGCGCGACGGAAGGTCTTTCGCTCGCCCGCGAGCTTGGCCAGTCCAACATCGCGGCGACGTTCCTGGTGGTACTGGCGCGTGCCGAGGCGATCCGTGGCGACGAGGCGGGCTTCCGGCGCCATGCCGAGGAAGCCGACGGAGTTCTGAGCGCGGCAGGGATGCTGCTGCCGCTCACCCAGGTCGCGTGCGGACGCGGCCTCCTGGAGCTCGGCGTCGGCCGGCTGGACGACGCGTCGGCCACGCTCGCCGAGGCCTCGGCCGTGGCCGAGCACATGGCTGTCTTCGACGGCGACGTGCTGCCGGAGCCAGATCTGGTCGAGACGCTCGTCCGCCTGGGCCGAGTCGACGAGGCCCGAGCGGCGCTGGAGGCGTGGGTCGCGCGCGGCGTCCCGTCGCAGCTTCGGCTCGGCGAGGCGCTGGCCGCTCGCTGCCGCGGCTTGCTCGCGGACGACGACGGCTTCGCGGCGGCGTTCTCGCAGGCGATCGAGGGTCACGAGGCGCTCGAGGACAGCTTCGGCGAAGCGCGGACGCGGCTCTGCCTGGGCGAGCGACTCCGGCGCAAAGGCCTCCGCGTCGACGCCCGGCGTGAGCTTCACGCGGCGCTCGAGACGTTCGAGCGGCTCGAGGCAGCGCCGTGGGTCGAGCGGGCACGGTCGGAGCTGCGGGCAAGCGGTGAGCGCCTGCGCCGCCGGGAAGAGGCACGCGACGAGCTGACGCCCCAGGAGCTCCAGGTCGTGCTCCAGGTGGCGGAGGGAAAGGCGAACAAGGAGGTCGCAGCCGCGCTCTTCCTCAGCCCGAAGACCGTCGAGTTCCACCTGACCCGGATCTATCGCAAGCTCGACGTCTCGTCGCGGGCCGAGGTGATCCTGCGCTTCGCCGGCGCCGAAGCGGCCGGCGAGCCGATTACCGCCTAGCTCCGCAGGAGGCAGGTCATGCAGGCACTCCGCTGCGCGTCACGACGCCGTCGAGGCGCTCGAGCCACGGCGTTGCCGCCAGCCGGTCGAACACCTCCCGGGCCTCCGAGAGCAGAGGCGAGGCGTCGTCGCCGCGGTCCTGGGCCGTCAGCCACTCGGCGTGCTCGAGCTGGGTGACGGCGAGGTAGAAGGGCATGGCCAGCTCGCGGAACAGCCCTCCAGCGCCCTTGAACAGGCGCTCCGCTTCGGGATTGCCTGCGAGCCCCGCGAGCCGTCCGCGGAAACGCATCGACTGAGCCTGCAGGTACTGCGGCAGCTTCCCCGGCGGGAGTGCGTCGATGACGCTCAGCAGCTCCGCGGCCTTGTCGGTGTCGCCCAGTTCGAGCGTCGCCTCAAACGCAGTGACGAACGCTTCCTTGACGTACTCCTGCGTGAAGCCCATCTCATGTGCGGCTTCGATCGTGACCTCGGCGAGGCGGAGCGCTTCCGCGGGATCGCCCTGGGCGAGCCGCAGGCGCGACCGGCCGCAGAAATAGCTCGCGCGCTCCTGAGCGTCGTCGGAGGTCGCAAACTCCGAGACGAGCGCAACCAGCCGCTCGGCCTCGTCGAGCTGTCCTCGGTGGACGTTGACGATGACGCAGACGCAGGCCACGGTCCCGTAGGCCTGCCGGGCCGCGATCCATTCCTCGGACGGGAGCAGCGCTGCCATCTCGATCAGCTCATCCCAGTTTCCCAGGGAGAAGAACGCGTACGACTGGCCGAGGAAGAGGAGCTCCTGCCGGCGGCTGCCCACCCGCCGGGCGTAGGCGAGGCCTTCGCGTGCGAGGGCCTCGGCCTCCTCGTACCGGTCGAGGTGGCTCAGCGTGTCGGAGAGGTTGAAGTACGCGCGGAGAGCGGTCGTGGGCTTGTCGTGCTCGAGCGCGACCTCGAGCGCGTACCGCAGCAGCGCGAGCCCCTCCAGCTTGCGGCCGTGGGCGACCAGCAGGATCGCCTTCGTGTTCAACGCCTGCGAGAGCGTCTCCGGCAACGACAGTGCCTCGGCCAGCTCGAGCGCAGCCTCGATGCGCTCCAGTGCGACGTCGTGCCTGCCGGCGAAGAAGAGGAAGCGCCCGAGCTGGGCTGCGAGCGCCGCGAGGTCGGCGTCGGGCTCCTCTGCGGAGAGGATCCCGTAGGAGCGGTCCATTCGCTCCAGTCCCTCCTCGAGCCGTCCTGTGTCCCACATGAGCTCGGCGAGCCGCGCCTCGACGCGCGCCCTGGCGTGCGTCGCCCCGGCGCCGTCGAACAGCGCGATCGACTGCTCGAACAGCGCTGCTGCAGCTTCCGGGCGGGCTCCGGTATGGGCCATCAGGCCGGCGCGCTCGTAGAGCTCTCCGCGCGCGGTCTCGTCGTCCTCGAGCTCCGCCGCCCGCTCGAAGGAGCGCTGGGCCTCGGCGTCGGCGGCGAGCGACGCTGCCCGCTCGCCGGCGCGGACGAGCATCAGGCGCGCGTTCGCGCGGATGTCGCCGGCGTCATCCGCGTCGGGCGCCGCCTCCAGCGCATCGAGGTAGTGCGCCGCCACGACCTCGGCGAGCTCGTCCTCGTCGCCGGCCGCTCCTGAGGCGAGGAACTGCGCTGCGGCCAGGTGCTTTGCCTTCCGCTCCCTCCTGGACAGGGTCTCGTAGGCGACGCGCTTGACGATGTCCTGCAGGAAGGCGTACTGGCCGCGCTCGGGAGAACGGGGGTCCGCCTGCACCGAGAGGACATCCTTGCGCAAGAGCGACGCGAGCAGCGGCTCGAGCTCGGCGAGAGAGACTCCGGTGAGTGAGCTGAGCCCCTGCTTGGTGAAGGTCTTGCCGAGCACCGACCCGTCCTGGACGAGCCGCCGCTCCTCGGCCGGCAGCCCGTCGAGCCGTGCGGCGACGAGGCCGTGCAGCGTCTCGGGCACCTCGAGCGTCTCGATCGGCCCGGTCGGCCGGTAGGCGTTCCCGTCCTGCACCACCAGGCCCCTGTCGAGCAGCATCCGGACCGTCTCCACGGCGTAGAGCGGCACCCCCTCGGCCCGCTCGAGGATCCTGCTCCGCAGGTCCGCCGGCAGGCCGGGAACGAGACCGGTGAGGAGCGCGTCCATCGCGGGCTCGGAGAGTGGCTCCAGGTAGAGCGGCGTGAAGCTGCGCTTGCCCGCGCCCCAGGTCGGCCGCTTGTCGGCGAACTCGGGGCGGGCGAGCGCGAGCACGAAGAGTGGGTGGCCGCGCGACCAGTCGAGGAGGTACTCGAGGAAGTCGAGCAGCCCCTCGTCGGCCCACTGCACGTCCTCGAAGACGAGGATTGTCGTCGCCGTTTCAGCGAGGCGCTCGAAGAGGATCCGCCAGGCGGAGAAGACGTTCTCCTGGTCTCCGGGCGCGCCCTCTTCGAGGCCGAGCAAATGGGCCAAGCGCGGCTCGACCCAGGCACGTTCCTGCGGATCGCTCAGGTGCTCCTCGAGCGTGGCGCGGAGCTTCTCGCGCGCCGGTTCCGGCTCCTCGTCCTCGACGATCTCGCAGCGCATCCGCACCATCTCCGCGAGCGCCCAGTAGGCGACGCCCTCGCCGTAGGAGAGGCAGCGGCCACGGTGCCACCAGACATCGTCCGCGAGGCCGTCCACGTACTTCTCGAACTCCCAGGCCAGCCGAGACTTGCCGATCCCGGCGATCCCGATGATCGAGACGAGCTGCGCCCGCTGCTCCTCCACCGAGGCGTGGAACAGCTCTTTCACCAGCCTCAACTCACGGTCGCGGCCGACGAACGGGGCCTCGAGACCGGTCGAGCGCATCGAGCCCCGCGCGCCCGCGACCACGCGGAGCGCTCGCCACAACGGCACCGGCTCGGCCTTTCCCTTCAGCTCGTGCGACCCGGCGTCGTCGTACGCGATCGACGCCTCCGCCGCCCGCTTCGTCGACTCGCCGACGAGCACCGTGCCGGGCTCCGCGATCGACTGGATGCGCGAGGCGGTGTTGACGAGGTCGCCGGCGACCATGCCCTGGCCCTCCGCGCCCAGCGTGACAGCGGCCTCGCCTGTGAGGACTCCCGCGCGCGCCGCGAGCCCGGGCGCGAGCTCCGGCACCGCGGCGACCAGGTCCAGCGCAGCGCGCACCGCCCGCTCGGCGTCGTCCTCCTGCGTCGTTGGCGCTCCCCACACCGCCATCACGGCATCGCCGATGAACTTCTCCACCGTGCCGCCGTAGCGCTCGATCAGCCGCCGACAGTCCTCGAAGTAGCGCGAGAGGAGCTCACGCGTCTCCTCGGCGTCACGCGCCTCGGACGCGGTCGTGAAGCCGACCAGGTCGGCGAAGAGGACCGAGACGAGCTTACGTTCCGCCGTTGGTGCGGCGGGAGGCGTCGACGGAGCGGTGTCCGCCGTGAGCTGGGTGCCGCACTCGCCGCAGAACTTGACTGCCGGCCGCGTTGGGCGTGCCGCATGAAGGGCAGGCGCGAGCGAGCGCGCTGCCGCACTCGCCGCAGAACTTCCGGTTCGGTTCGTTCTCGGCGCCGCACGCCGTGCAGGTCGCCATACGACGACTCTAGTGGACGCGGCCGCCTCCACTACTACTAGAGGCTTCGTCTGAAACGGGGGGCGCCTGCGGCCGCGAAGCGGACGCCTTCAGGGATCTTCGCGCGACCGGAATCCGCGCGAGCGGATTCCGGTCTTGCGCAGCTGCCAAGCGCCTGCACGGGCGGCGCGCGAGCGGGGATAGGCTCGGCACGTGAGCCCCGAGCAGCGACTGTGGTGGCGGCGGCTGCCGCTCGTGCTGGTGCGGCCGCACGAGGTATTCGCCGCGCTCCGCTCCACCGACGAGGACGACGAAGCGGCGCGCCAGGAGCCGGTGCTGCTCGTCGTCCTGGTGGCCGGGATGGCGGGCGCCGTGCTCAGCCCTGCGTGGCGCGAGGTGCTCGACCAGCCGGACGTGGACGGCCTCGCCGCACTCGTCCTGACCTTCGTCGTGGGCGGCGCCGAGGGGGCGGTCGCCTACTTCCTGGTCGGCGGTGCGCTCCACCTGGGGACACGCGGTATGGGCAATCCCGGGCGCTTCCGCACGACGCGCCACATCTTCGCCTTCTCCGCCGTGCCGCTCGCGCTCTCGCTCGCAGTGGTCGCGCCGGCGGCGCTCGTGGCGTACGGCGGCGACTGGTTCCGGCTGGGCGGAGCGGACGAGGGGGCAGGGGGCGATGTTCTGCTCGGGATCGGGCTCGCGTTCGTCGCCTGGAGTGCCGGCCTACTCGTGGTCGGGTTGCGCGAGACGCTCGGACTGCCGTGGCGCGGAGTGATCGGAACCGTGTTGCTCGCCGGCGTGCTCGTGGCCGGGCTGGCAGTTCTTCCGTCCGTCTTCTGACCCCCCGTTCGGGGGACGTTCGCCCCCTCGGCAGCGGTCACCGTTCGTCGGTCGCCGACGGCGCGGTTCTCGGCTTGCGCGGCGGCCTCGAGCCATGGTCACTCTCCCCGGCCGCCATGCGTTCCGCCGTCCCTCCTCCGAGGGAGGCGCCGCGTGAGCTTCCTTCCCTACGGGACTCCGCCCGAGGCAGGGCTTCTCCACTGGTGGGCGCTGGTTCCGATCTTCTGCATCGCCGAGTGGTACGCACTTGGTTCGCGCGGCCGCTCGGGCTTCAGCTGGCTCTCGTCGCACGAGGCCGCGATCGTGCTCGGGCTCTTCCTCGTTCCTGCCTGGGGCCTCCTGGCGGCTCAGGTGGCGGGCGTGCTGCTCGCGACCGCCGCCGTCGGGCCGAGGCGGCCACGATCGGTCGTCACGCGGCTGCGCAACCTCGTCTTCTCGAGCTGCGTCGCGATCGCGATCTTCAACTTCGCGCTCGGCTTCGGCTCCGCGGCCGGCTGGGCCGGTTGGGTCGCCGCCACGCTTGCCGCGATCGGCGCCTCGCTCGCCATGTACGGGCTGACCTCACCGCCGGCGCGTGACACCGTGCGGCCGGCTCTTGTGCTCACGGCGGTCGCCGGAACGGCGGCGAGCATCGCCCTCGCGCTCGCTGGGGTCGAGCTGCTCCGCGAGAGCAATGCTGCTGCCTTGCTCCTGGTTGCGCCGTTCGTCTTCTCCGGCCTCGTCCTCCGGGCGTATGTCAACGAGCGCCGCCGCCACGACGACTTGCGAGCCCTCTACGCCTCGATGCGGCTCGCGCAGAGCGAGCCGGGCATGGGTGCGAGCCTGTCCGAGCTGCTCGTCTCGACGCGGCACCTGCTCCGGGCCGACCTCGCCTGGATCGTGCTGCTGCCGCGCGAGCAGTCCGATCCGACGCTGGTGGCCGAATGCTCCGAGCGGGGAGTCGCGGAGCTTCGACCCGCTGCGCTGAGCGCCGGTGAGGACGCGGCCGTGCGCGCAGCGCTGGCTGCCCGCGGGGTGCTGATGGCGCCGGCGCCAGGGCTGCCGGCGTTCCTCGCCGAGCGGAAGCTCCGCACCGCGCTGTTCACCGGGCTCCGCGGCCCGTCGGGGGCGGTCGCAGTGGTCGCCGTCGCGAACGCCGACGCGCCGTTCACGAACGAGGATGCGCGCCTGCTGGAGACGTACGCCGGTGAGGCGGCGATCCTGCTCGAGCACGGGCAGATGGAGCAGTCGCTCAACGAGCTCACGGCGCTCAAGGAGCAGCTGCGCCACCAGGCCTACCACGACGCCCTCACCGGGCTGCCGAACCGGACGCTCTTCACGGAACACGTCGCGCAAGCCCTCTCCTCGGGCACCGACATGGGGCGCCCGGCCGTGCTCTTCCTCGATCTCGACGACTTCAAGCTGGTCAACGACAGCTACGGCCACAACGCCGGGGACCAGCTGCTCAAGGCGGTCGGCGAGCGGATCGCCTCCTGCATCCGTCCGCTGCGACGTGCCGGCGCGCCTGGGCGGCGACGAGTTCGCCATCCTGGCGCGTGGCGCCCGCGAGGAGGACGCGGAGCGGATCGCGCAGCGCATCGTCGACGCCCTCGCGGAGACGTACTACGTGGAGGGCCAGACGCTCTCCGTGCCCGCGAGCGTCGGCCTCGCTTTCGGGGCGGCCGGCGGATCGGCGACGGAGCTGCTGCGGAACGCGGACGTGGCCATGTACGCAGCGAAGCAGGGCGGCAAGCGCCGGTACGTGATCTTCGAGACGCAGATGCACGAACGGGTGCGCACCCGGACCGAGCTTGCCTCCGCCCTCGAGCGAGCCATCGAGAACGGCGAGATCGTCGTCCACTACCAGCCGATCGTCGAGCTCGGCGACAGGCGGCTGGTCGGTCTCGAGGCGCTCGCCCGCTGGGTGCGGGAGGGGCACGGCGTGATCCCGCCGGCGAGCTTCATCCCGCTCGCAGAGGAACTCGGCCTGATGATCGAGATCGGCCGGGCTGTCCTACGCGAGGCGTGCCGCCAGACGCGAGCGTGGCAGACCGCGTTCCCGGGGCGGGGAAACCTCGCCGTCAACGTCAACCTCGCGCCGAGCGAGCTGTTGAACGCAAACCTCGCCCGGGAGGTCGAGCAGGTGCTCGAAGAGACCGGCCTCGCCCCGGAGTGCCTCGTCCTCGAGATCACCGAGGACGGCGTCATGCGCAACCCGGAGGAGGCGAGAGCGACGATGCGCCGGCTCCGCGGGCTCGGGGTCTCGCTCGCGCTCGACGACTTCGGCACCGGGCACTCGTCGCTCGCTCACCTCCGTGAGTTCCCGATCGACACGCTCAAGATCGCGAAGCCGTTCGTCTCGGCGCTCCACGACGGCCAGGCAAACGCCGCTTTCGTGGAGACGATCGTCCAGCTGGCGGGGACGCTCGACCAGGGTGTGGTCGCGGAGGGCGTCGAATCCGCCGAGCAGGCGGCCGAGGTCGCGCGCCTCGGGTGCGGGTACGCCCAGGGCTACTACTTCGGCGCCCCGCTCGCGGGGCTCGGGGTCTCCCAGTACCTCTCGTCGCCACGGCTTCCCGCCGCGGTGGCCACCGGCGCCGGCTACGAAGCCGCCTGACAAGAGTTGATGCGAAAGAGGCCCGCGGCCGCGAAGCGGACGCCTTCAGGGGTGTTTGCGCGTCGCGGAGCCGCGCGAGCGGATTCGCGACTCGCGCAGCTAGCGAGAGGCCATCGCCGCCTCGAAGACCGCCAGCTCCTCCTCCGGCATCGCGTACGTGTGGACGTCCTCGGGGAATCGGCCCTCGCGGACGTCAGCGGCGTAGGCCTCGAGCGCCGTCCGGATCTGCTCTGCGAGGTCGGCGTAGCGCTTGACGAAACGAGGTGCCCGACCGTCGTAGAGCCCGAGCAGGTCGTGCCAGACGAGCACCTGGCCGTCGCAGCCGCGGCCGGCGCCGATCCCGATCGTCGGGACGCTCAGCCGTTCGGTCACGCGCACCGCGACGGGCGCAGGGACTGCCTCGAGGACGATCGAGAAGCAGCCGGCCGCCTCGAGCGCGCGCGCGTCCTCGATCAGCCGCAGCGCCTTCTCCGCCGTCCGTCCCTGCGCCTTGAAGCCGCCGAGCATCGTCGCGGACTGTGGCGTCAAGCCCACGTGCCCCATCACGGGGATGCCCGGCGCCGATGATCGCGGCGACGCGTGACAGCGACGGCCCGGCACCCTCGAGCTTGACGGCGTCGGCGCCCGCCTCCTTGACGAAGCGGATCGCGTTGCGCAGCGCCTCTTCGTCGGAGACCTGGAACGAACCGAACGGCATGTCGGCGACGATGAGCGGCCGCCGTGCGCCTCGCGTGACGGCGCGCGTGAGCACCACCATCTCGTCCATCGTCGCGGGCACGGTCGAGTCATGGCCGAGGACGGTCATCGCGGCGGAGTCACCGACGAGGATCACGTCCGCTCCGGCCGCGTCCGCGAGGCGGCCCGACGGCGCGTCGTAGGCCGTGACCATCACGATCGGCTGGCGTCGTTGCTTCAGCTCGACGAGCTCCGTCAGCGGCAGCTTCCCGGGCGCCGGAGTGCTCGGTGCAGGGATGCGTGGGCGAGTGCTCATTCGGCCTCCTCCAGGGGAACGTTGTCGATCAGGCGGGTCGAGCCGACGCGGACGGCGGCGGCCAGGACAGGTGGGTCGAACGGCGCGACTTCGACGTAGTCCACGTCGAGCCCATGGAGCACGCGAGCGGCCTCGACGGGATCCTTCGTCGCCAGGGCCCGCGGCAGCGCGAGCGCGCGCCGGCGCTCCTCGACGCGAGAGTCGTGCGTTGCGGGAGGACAGCGCGAGGCCGTCCGCGTCGCGGACGGTGGGCAGAGCGCGCAGCTCGAGGTCGAGCGCGAGATCGCCGACCAGCCGGCGCAGCACCTCCACCTGCTGTGCGTCCTTCTGGCCGAAGTAGGCGACATCGGGACGGACGATCGTGAACAGCTTCAGGCAGACGGTCGCGACCCCGCGGAAGTGGCCCGGCCGCGCCGCGCCTTCGAGGATCGAGCCGATCTCCGTCACCTCGACCCACGTCTGGAAGCCGGGTGGGTACATCTCCTCGACCGAGGGCGCGAAGACGAGATCGACGCCCGCCTCGGCCGCGAGCTCGAGGTCGCGGCGCTCGTCGCGTGGGTAGCCGTTGAGGTCGTCGCCGCCGTCGCCGAACTGGGCCGGGTTGACGAACAGGCTCATGACGACGGTGTCGCACTCTGCGCGCGCGGCGCGCAGGAGCGACAGGTGTCCCGTCGTGCAGTGCGCCCATCGTCGGCACGAGCCCGATCCGGCCGCGACGCAGCGGCTCGAGCGCGGCCCGAAGCTCGCCGATCGTCCGGCAGACCGCGCCTGCCGGCCTTGCAACACAGTGTTGCTTGGCTGTCCGCGCCCGCGCGGCGGTGAGGTCGGCCAGCGCACGGTAGGCGCGCTCGAGCTCGGGGCGCTCCCGCCGGATCGCCTCCAGGTGCCGCGCGACGGTCTCCCAGTCCCCACGCTCGATCGGGCCGGTCAGCTCGAAGTCGTTCTCGATCACGCGGCGCATCAGCGGGTCGAGCGCCTCGGGCGGCGCGCCCGGCCGCCTCGAGCAGCGAGCCGCCGGCCCGGCGCAGCGTGACGAGGAAGTTGGACGCGGTCGCGGCTCCCGCGTGATAGGCGGCGCGCCGCGCGTCGTCGAGCGCGAACGGCTCCAGGCCGAGCAGGCGCGCGAGCGTGAACCCCGCGGCGTGCGCGTCCTCGCTCTCCGCCGTCACGGCGGCGAAGGCTCCGTCGAGCTGCTCCGGGCCGCGCCGCTTCGTGAACGTCTGCAGCGGATGAAGGCCGAAGCGCCGCGTATGCGGGTCGAGCGCAGCGAGCGGCGTCGCGCCGCTGACGTGAGCCACCCAGGGCCCGGGATCGACGGCGGCCGCGACCTCCGCGACGGCACGGTCGGGCACACAGAGCAGAACGAGCTCAGGCTCGTCCTCGGTCAGCGCGACGCCGCGCTCGGCGAGGCGGGCGCTCACCGCAGAGCCGACGCGACCGCGCGCGCCGATGACGTGAACTCTCTCGAAGTGGGTCATGGCTCCAGTTCCGTCCGGATACCGGGCATGCGCAGTGTAGCGCTGGGGCTCAGGCTCTGCTCGCAAGCGCCCTCTGCAGCGCGGCTTCGCACGTCGGGCCAATCCTCGTCCAGGATGCTGAACCAGGCGGTGTCGCGGTTCTCGCCGCCGCGGACGAGCATGTGCTTCCGGTGGATGCCCTCGAACGTCGCGCCGAGCGCCTCGATCGCGCCTCGGGAGCGTTCGTTGAGGGCGTCAGTCTTCAGCTCGACGCGCCGGCAGCCCCACGTGTCGAAGGCGTGCTCGAGCATCAGCAGCTTCGCCTCGACGTTGGCGCCGGTCCCCCATGCTTCGCGGGCCAGCCACGTCCACCCGATCTCGACCGACCGGTGCTCGGGCCGCAGCGCCATGAACCGCGTCGATCCCACCGGCTGTCCGGTCGGCTTCAGGATCGTGGCGAAGGGAAGGTCGGGGCCGGCAAGCGCCTCGCTTCAGCCACGCGCGCAGCTCGGCCCGTGACTGTGGCTGGTCGATCGAGAGCCAGGTCCATACCGCCGGATCGCGCGAGGCTGCCCAGAGGCCCTCCTCGTGATCCGAAGCCAGCGGCGCGAGACGGACGATCTCGCCCTCGAGGCTCAGGGAGCTGCCCAGGTCCCCACGTCGCGAGCATTACACTGACGTCGATGCCGATCTACGAGTACGCGTGCATGGAGTGCGAGCGTCACTTCGACGAGCTCGTGCGCAGCGAGGGCCAGGTCGTCACCTGCCCCGAGTGCGGCGCTGCCAAGGTCGTCAAGCAGATCTCGACCTTCGCCGTCGTCGGCACGTCGTCGAAGCCGTCGTTCAACACCGGCTCCGGTGGCGGCGGTTGCTGCGGCGGCTCCTGCGGCTGCGGCTCACTAGGGCGGCTGCCCCGCAGCCGTTCGAGCGAGTTCGCGGGACAGCGCGCAGTCCGCAGTCGTCCGCGTTCGCGCCTAGACTGATCGCCGTGAGCGACGTCGTCGACCGTGCCTCCGCACTCCGGGCCTACGCAGACGAGACCGCAACATGCACGCGTTGTGCGCTTGCGGCCGGACGCACGCAGGTCGTCTTCGGCGCCGGAAACCCGAACGCCGAGCTGATGTTCGTCGGCGAGGCGCCCGGCTTCCACGAGGACCAGCAGGGGATCCCCTTCGTCGGCCAGGCGGGAAAGCTGCTCGACAAGCTGCTCGGCGGCATCGGGCTGGAGCGCTCCGACGTCTTCGTCGCCAACGTCCTGAAGTGCCGCCCTCCGGGCAACCGCGACCCGATGCAGGAGGAGATCGCGGCCTGCGAGCCGCACCTGTTCCGGCAGATCGAGCTGATCCAGCCGCGGCTCGTCGCGACGCTCGGCAACTTCGCGACGAAGCTCCTTTCCGGCAAGCCGCTGGGGATCACGCGCGTGCACGGGCAGGAGCAGGAGGTCACGCTCGGGGCGAGCCGGGTCGTGCTCTTCCCGCTCTACCATCCGGCGGCGGCGCTCTACACGCCGTCGATGCTGAAGGTGCTGGAAGAGGACTTCGCGCGCATCCCCGCACTGCTCGAGCGGGCCGAGGTGGCACCTGCACGGCCGCTCACCGTCGAGCCGGTGCCGGAAGAGCTCCAGGGCGATCCCGTCCAACTCGGCCTGTTCTAGAGCTAGGCCAGGAGGATTGATCGTCGAGGTCATGTCCGGCTCGGCCGAGGAGACCGAGGCCCTCGCGGCCAGGCTCGCGGAGCGGCTCACGTGGGCGATGTCGTCACCGTCTCGGGCGAGCTCGGGTCGGGGAAGACGACCTTCGTGCGCGGCGCCTGCCGCTCGCTCGGGGTCGAGCAGCCCGTCACGAGCCCCACGTTCACGATCGGGCACCGGTATCGAGGGCGGGTCGACGTGTCGCACCTCGATCTCTTCCGCTTCACCGGGATGTCTGCGGCGGAGTGGGGCGATCTCGAGCCGTACTTCGACGATGCGGTCGCTTTTGTCGAGTGGCCGGAGGCAGGGCGGGGACATTGCCGCGCCGCGGCTCGCGCACGAGCACGTGGGATCGAGCGTCGCTCGACACCGGCGAGAGGGCGCTGCTAGACTTGATGTGAACGTGCCCCTGCGGCCGCGAAGCGGACGCCTTCAGGGACGCGCTGCGACGAAGGATCATCGCAGCGATGCTGATCCTGGCGTTCGACACGGCGACGGAGGTCGGCGACGAGCGCGCTCGTCGCCGACGGCGAGTTGCTGGGCGAGCGCGTCTCGCGGGCAGGCACCCTGCTCGAGGACGTGGACGCCCTGCTCCGGCAGGCCGGCGCCCGCCCGACCGACCTCGACGCGCTCGCCGTCGGCACCGGGCCGGGCAGTTTCACCGGCACGCGGGTCGGGCTCGCGCTCGCACGCGGGCTGGCCCTCGCTCTCGACCTGCCGGCGGCCGGGGTCTCGACGCTCGACGCCCTCGCCGCCGGGCACGCCGGCGCCTTCCCGGTGATCGACGCGAAGCGGCGCGAGGTGTTCGTCTCGGGGCCGGGGCGTCTCGCCCGAGGCGCTCGAGCTCGAGCCGGGTACGCTCTGCGTCGGCGACGGCGCCCGCCGCTACCGCGACCTGCTCGAGTCGCGCGGGGCCGACGTACCGCCCGACGAGAGTGAGCTCCATGTCCCGCGCGCCCGCTTCCACGTGACTCTGGCCGGCGACTTCGGCCCGGTGAGCGCGATCCAGCCCATCTACGTACGCGCGCCCGACGCGGACAGGGCGTTGGCATGACGGTCGAGCTCCGCCCGCTGACGCTCGGGGACCTCGATGCGATCGAGCGGATCGAGCGCGCCTCGTATCCGACGCCGTGGTCGCGCTCGATGTTCGCCAGCGAGTTGGCGAAGCCGAGCTCCGTCTCGCTCGGGGCGTTCGACGAGCGTGGCCAGCTCGTCGGCTTTCTGGTCATCTCGCGCTACGTCGACGCATGGCACGTGATGAACATCGCGGTCACGCCCGCGCACCGGCGGCAAGGGATCGCCGTCGCGCTGCTCGAACGGCTCTTCGACGAGACGGGGCGAGACGCGAGTCGCGGCTACACCCTGGAGGTGCGCGTGTCCAACACGGCCGCGATCCAGCTCTACGAGCGGCTGGGCTTCAAAGCGCGAGGTGTCCGCCGCGGCTACTACACCGACAACCGTGAGGACGCGCTGATCATGTGGCGCGACGCAGGCCCGCTCTCGGTCGGCGCCGGAGGCCGCACCGATGAGGCGTCCTGACGAGGCCGAGCGATCCTCGGGATCGAGACGTCGTGTGACGAGACGGCTGCGGCGGTCGTCGGCCCCGACGGCGACGTGCTCGCAAACGTCGTCGCCTCTCAGGCCGACCTCCACGGACGCTACGGCGGTGTCGTGCCCGAGGTGGCTTCGCGCAGGCATCTCGAGCTCATCGAGCCCGTCGTGCGCGAGGCCCTCGCCGAGGGCGGGGTCGCGCTCGGAGACGTCGGACGAGTCGCCGTCACCCAGGGCCCCGGGCTCGTGGGGGCGCTGCTCGTAGGGCTGTCCGCCGCAAAGGCGCTCGCGTGGGCACGCGGGCTGCCGCTCGTCCCGGTCGATCACCTGCAAGGTCATGTCGCCTCCCTCTACCTGCGCCCGGATCCGGTCGATCCCCCGTTCCTCTGCCTGCTCGCCAGCGGCGGCCACACGCTGCTGCTGGCCGTGCGCGAGCGCGGCGCTTTCGAGGTGCTCGGTACGACGCTCGACGACGCCGCGGGCGAGGCATTCGACAAGGGCGCTCGCTTGCTCGGTCTCGGCTACCCCGGCGGCGCCGCCCTCGACCGGCTGGCGCAGACCGGAGATTCCCGGGCAGTTCGCCTTCCCGGTCGCGCGGGTGCCCGGCCTCGACTTCTCGTTCTCCGGGCTGAAGACGGCGCTGCTCTACGCGGTGCGCGAGCTGAGCGCAGGCCGACCTGGCAGCGCGGCGCGCAGACCTGGCCGCGTCGTATCAGCGCGCGATCGTGACTGCGCTCGTCGAGCGGGCGAACGAGGCCGCGGGGCAGACGGGCCTGCGGCGCATCGCCGTCGTCGGCGGTGTGGCCGCGAACTCGGAGCTGCGCGCCTCGCTTCCCCAGCTGTCTTCGCGCCGCTCGAGCTGTGCACCGACAACGCGGCGATGATTGCGTCGGCCGGGCGCTTCGCCCGCGCCCTGCACTCTCCCGACTATCTCGGGTTGGACGCCTATGCATCGCTCGCGTAGCGGGGCGTTCGCCGCCGTCGCCGCCATCCTGCTCGCTGGAGCGGCGGCTTTCGTCTCGCGCGGCGGCGATGCGCGGGCGGAGCAGGTCGTCACGCAGGCGGGGGCCGCGGGCTGGCAGGGGCTGCTGGGCGGCCGGACTGCGGCGCGCCTCGGGGCGCGCCAGATCGTCGTCCTGCGGGCGCCCTCCGTCGCCGAGCATGTGCGGCGGGCCGGCGGGCGCGCGACCGAGGCCCAGATGCGCGGTTGGGCGTCAGCGGCCGGAGCGGCGCAGCGGGTCGTGCTCTCGCGGCTTGCGTTCCGTGGTGCGCCGGTGGAGCCCGAGCATTCGTACCTCCGCGTTCTCAACGGGTTCTCGGCCCCCCTTGACGCCGACGCGGTCGCGCTGCTGGAGCGCGATCCGCTCGTCGCCGGCATCTACCCGGTGCGGGCGGCCTACCCGACGGCGCTCGGGGGCGAGACGAGCGTGGTCGACATCGTCGCCGCCGCCGGGTTGCATCGGCAGGGCGTCGTGCTGCCGGGGTTCGACGGCTCGGGGATCACGGTCGCCCTGCTCGACACCGGCGTCGATCTCAGCCATCCGTACATCCGTGGCCGCCTCCTTCCCGGGATCGACATCGTCGATCCCGGAGGCGACGCGTCCGCACGGCCGCACCCAGCCGTCGCCGGGAGGCCCGAGCGGCACGGAACCGAGCTCGCGGGCATCGTCGCCGGGAACCGCGGCCCCGGCGGCCTGCGGGGAGTCGCGCCCGCTGCTTCGATCCGCCCCGTCCGCGTGGCCGGGTGGCAGCCCGACACAGCCGGAGGCGTGGCCGTCTATGCCCGGACCGACCAGGTGATCGCCGGGCTCGAGGCGGCCGCCGATCCGGACGGCAACGGAGATACACACGACGCCGCCCGTGTCGCGCTCGTCGGGGTGGCGGAGCCGTTCGCCGCGTTCGGCACGGGTGCGCTCGCCCAGGCGACGGCCGGAGCGGTGGCACTGGACATGCTCGTCGTCGTGGCCTCCGGCAACGACGGCCCGGCCGGTCCAGCCTACGGCAGTGTCGGCGGCCCCGGCGGCGCTCCGGCGGCGCTCACCGTCGGTGCGCTGGACACCCGCCTCGACAGTCCCTCGGTCCACGTGCTGCTGCGCAGCGGCCTCGGCGTGTTGCTCTCGGGCCAACAGCCGCTCGGCGGCGCCCTGGCTCCACATGCGTCGGCGACCGTTCCCGTGGTCGCCGCACCGCGCGTGGCGCTGGCTGCGACGGGCACCCGCGCCGGCCTGGAGAGTTACTTCGACCGCCGTGGCTACAGCGAAGTTGCAGGTGCCGCCGCACTACTGCCCGCGGGAGCGACGTCCCCCGAAGCGGTGGGCGAGGCGGTCGCCGCGGGCGCGCGGGCGGTGCTCGTCGACGGCCCGCTGCCCGCCGGCGCCCTCGGCTTGGACGAGACACCGGATGTCCCCGTCGTCGGGCTGGCGCACGCGACGGCCCAAGGGGTACGGGCCTTGCTCGCTCGGGGCCACCCGGTGACGATCTCGATCGGGGCTGCGGACATCGGCGCCAACCCCGACGCCGATGCGGTGGCGCCGTTTTCCTCGCGTGGACTTGCCTTCGACGGTGGCGTGAAGCCGGAGCTTGCAGCAGCGGGCGTAGGCCTCGCCACGTCCGTCCCCGGCCGCGCAGAAGGCGGCGCCGCCCGGTACGGAACGGTGAGCGGGACGAGCGCCGGCGCCGCGGTCATCGCTGGAGCGGCAGCGCTGCTCGCCGACGCTCGCCCAGACCTCGACGCGGCCGCGCTTCGGTCGGCTCTCGTCGCGACGGCGCGGCCCGTGCGCGGCGGCGATCTCGGAGCCGGAGGCGCGGGCACGCCCGATCTCGAGCGAGCGGCGGCGGTCGAGCTGGTTGCCGACCCGCCACTCGTGGGGCTGGGTGCCGCCCTCGACGCGAACGCCGAGGTCGGCCGCATCATCACGCTGCGGAACGTCTCCCGCCGCCGGCTTCAGGTCGCGCTCGAGTCGGTGGAGCGACCGACCTCGGTCGCGGCGCTGACCGTGACTCCGTCGCAAGTCCGGATCTGGCCGGGCCAGTCGGCCGAGATCGCCGTCTCAGCGCGCGTGCCCGTGCTGCCCCGCCCGCCGGCAGCCCTCGGCGGTCTGGTCGTCGCACGGGTCGCGAACGGTTC
Source organism: uncultured Actinomycetes bacterium (assembly GCA_963737565.1). Taxonomy (GTDB): domain Bacteria; phylum Actinomycetota; class Thermoleophilia; order Gaiellales; family Gaiellaceae; genus Gaiella. The sequence continues at coordinate 99,021 of CAVTTF010000014.1, read as the reverse complement.
CGTGCTCGAGCTTCCGTGGGTGGTCGCGGTTCCCGTGACCGACCGCCCGCTGCTACGCGACGTCCGGCTCACCAGGGCGGCGTTCGCCCCGTCCGACGCCGATCCCGTCGTCCTCGTCGTTTGCAGCCGGTCGTGTCGACGGCAGCCCGGAGCGCCCACAACTCCTCGCGGTGGAGCGCCTCGACGTGGAGCTTCGCAGCAGCGGCCGCCGCCGCGGCACCCTCGCCCGTCTGCGGGACCTGCTGCCCGGCCGCTACGCCATCGGCATTTCCGGCCGCGACTCGCTCGGCCGGGTGCTGCCCGCCGGTACCTACGAGCTCAGGCTGGTCGCGCTCCCCACCGGCGGCGGCCGCACGGAAGAAGTGACCGTCCCCTTCCGGATTCGGTAGACCGCGGCGTATACTGGCGCCCGTCGTGGTCGAGGCCCGGTTCGATCGATGAGCGCAACGCAGGCCCCCGCGACGCACCTCCGCGAGAACCCCTTCGACCTGGCGCAGTCGCAGCTGCGCCGCGTCGGCGAGATCTTCGCGCTCGACCCGAACCTGATCCGCGTCCTCTCGCAGATGAAGAAGACCGTCGAGGTCTCGATCCCGGTGCAGATGGACGACGGGTCGATCGGCGTCTACCAGGGCTTCCGCGTCACCCACAACGTGGCGCGCGGCCCGTCGAAGGGCGGCATTCGCTACCACCCGGCGGTCACCCGCGACGAGGTGAAGGCGCTCGCGATGTGGATGACCTGGAAATGCGCGCTGATGGGCCTTCCCTTCGGCGGCGCCAAGGGTGGTGTCGTCTGCGACCCGAAGAAGCTCTCGACCGTGGAGCTCGAGCGGATGACGCGCCGGTTTACGAGCGAGATCATCAACGAGATCGGCCCCGAGAAGGACATCCCGGCGCCCGACGTCGGCACCGACGGGCAGGTGATGGCGTGGATCTTCGACACGTACTCGATGAACAAGGGCCACTCGGTCCTCGGCGTCGTCACCGGCAAGCCGCTCGCCATCGGCGGCTCGGTCGGCCGTATCGAGGCGACGGCCCGCGGCGCGCTGTACTGCATTCGCACCGCGCTCCAGAAGCAGGGCAGCCGCTTCGACGGGACGCGCGTCGCGATCCAGGGCTTCGGCAACGTCGGCTCGAACCTCGCGCGCCTGCTCGCCGCCGAGGGCGTCCGCATCGTCGCTCTCTCCGACTCGCAGGGCGGCGTTGCGAACCCGTACGGGATCGACGTCGGCTCGGCGCTCGCCTACAAGGAGGAGCACGGCGTCCTCGCGGGCCTCCCGGGCACGGAGGAGATCACCAACGAGGAGCTGATCGAGGTCGACTGCGACGTGCTCGCGCCGTGCGCGCTCGAGCAGGTGGTGACCGAGGAGAATGCACCGCGCGTGAAGGCGACGATGATCTGCGAGGGCGCGAACGGCCCGGTCACGCCGGCGGCGGACGACATCCTCGACGACCGCGGCATCCTCGTCCTGCCCGACGTCCTCGCCAACGCCGGGGGCGTCGTGGTCTCCTACTTCGAGTGGGTGCAGGGCCTCCAGGAGTATTTCTGGAAGGAGTACGAGGTCAACGCGAAGCTGAACGACATCGTCGTGCGAGCGTTCGAGGAGACGTGGTCGACGCGCGAGAAGGTCGGGACGAGCATGCGCATCGCCTCGTACGGGCTCGCGGTGCAGCGCGTCGCCGAGGCGACGACGACGCGCGGGCTGTATCCGTAGCGCAGTCGCGAATCCGCTCGCGCGGACCCGCGACGCGCAAAATCCCTGAAGGCGGCCGCTGTCGCGGCCGCTGGCGCACGGTCTCGTCATGCCGCGGCTGTAGCGTCGGGGAACCACATGGTGCTTTCACGGCGCGTCACGGTGTACGTCGCGCGCGACTGCTCGCTCTGCGGGCCGGCGCTCGACGTCGTGCGCGGCGTGCAGGCCGAGCTCTCGTTCGAGCTCGACGTCGTGGACATCACAGGCGACCCCGCGCTGGAGCTCGCCTACCGGGAGCGGCTCCCCGTGGTCGATATCGACGGCGAGTCGAGGTTCACGTACTTCGTGGACGCCGCGGCGTTGCGGGCGGCGCTGGCCATCGCCTGACGGTTCCCCGTTCGGCCCGAACGACTGCGCAGGCAGAATGGGGCGCTGTCACAAGGTCGGAGCTGGGAAGCGAGGTCGAGGTTTGGCTGAACGGTTGGGAGTCGGGGTCGCGTCCCGTCTGAGTCGTTACCTGCAGGTTCTGACGCAGGCGAAGAAGATGGGCAAGGAGCGGATCTCCTCGCAGGAGATCGCCGAATACACGAACATCAACGCGACGCAGATCCGGCGTGATCTGTCGGCGTTCGGCAAGTTCGGCAAGCGCGGCGTCGGCTACAGCATCGACTCACTGCTCGGCGAGATCCGGAAGATCCTGCGCACGCAGGGTCAGCACAACATTGCCCTGATCGGCGCGGGCCGCCTCGGCGCCGCGATCGCCTCCTCGCCGATCTTCGCGGAGCACGGGATCAGCGTCGCCGCCATCTTCGACACCGATCCGGCCAAGATCGGCCGCGCCGTCGGCGGCATCACCGTCAGCTCGCTCGACGACCTCGACGACGTAGCGCGTGCCCAGAACATCATCGTCGGCGTGATCGCGGTGCCCGCCTCTGCTGCCCAGGACGCCGCCGATGCGCTTGTCGCGGCCGGCGTGAAGATCATCTTCAACTACTCGGAGGCGCTGCTCGACACGCCCGCGGACGTCCAGGTGCACACCTCCAACCCGGCCGTCGAGCTTCTCTACGCCCTGTACTTCCACCTCACCTGATCGACGTGGGGGAACCCATGGTTCCCCCACGAGCCCCCTCCTTCTCCGCTCAGCATCGCCGAGCGCAGTTGGCCTCTCGGCCGGCGAAGCCGGCCTCCGGCCGTCCAGCCGACTCTCTGACACACGGTGACGGTTCAGGCAACGTCGGGGCAAGGCTTGCCTCGCCGCGATTTCGTCGGAACCGGCCTTAGAACTCGTTTCGAAATGAAGCCTTGTGCCGCCGGGACGTGCTGTGCGGCGCGCTGCGTCGTCCTCGGTCGCACCGATATGTCACATATCGGCGCTCCCTGCGTCCTCGCATCGCACTCGCCCAGCCCGCCCCGGCGGCGAAGCGTCATTCCGAATCGAGTTCTTACCGAACCGTGACGGTAACGGGTGTCGCGCGCGGAACCACTCGGCTGGGCCGGACGGATTGCGCAACGACCTTCGTCCCGGTTCCGCGGACGGCGACGTCGAGCCCGGCTGCACGGAGCGCGGCTGCGGCTTGAGAGAGCGTCATCCCGATGACGGCGGGAACCTTGACCGGAGCCGTCTCGGGCCATAGCTCGTCCTCGTCCGGCTCCTGGCCCCGCTCGGCCGCGTGCTGGGCGCCGCCCACGGCCACGGCGCTTGCCGCAGGAGTCGCCGGCTGGGCTGGAGTGGCCTCGTTGTCGTCGCTGCAACCGGCGGCCAGGAGGAGCACGAAGGCGAGAGGGAGCAGGAACCGCATTCGCCGGACGGTAGCCGGTAGCGTCAGCCGCGGTGGGGCTCCTTTTGTGGCACGCGGGAGGACGGGTCTGAATGCGGCTGCTGCTGTGGCATGGGTACTTACTCGGTGGGACGGGCTCGAACGTCTACACGCGCCAGCTCGCCCGCGAGTGGTCGCGGGCGGGACACGACGTGGTCGTCTTCTCCCAGGATCCTCATCCGGAGCGCTACGACCTGGGCGGCGCCGAGGTCGTCCGTCCCGACGTCGCAGGGTTGCTTCCGGTGTTCGTCCTCGACCGCTACCCCGGCTATGAGGTAGTGCTCCTCCAGGACTGCTCCCGCGGACGATTGGACACCTGGGTGGAGGCGAACGCCGCTGCGGTGCGGGAGTGGCTCCCGGCCGATCTCCTGTTCACGAACCACGTCCTGCTCGGCGGGGCCGTGGGAGCGGCGACCGGGGCGCGTTTCGCGGTCAAGGCCCACGGCTCCGAGCTCGAGTACTCGATGCGCGGCCGGCCGGAGCTCGAAGCGTGGGGGAAGGACGTGCTTGCGGATGCGGCGGCGGTGTTCGTCGGCTCGGGCCATATCCGCGAGGTGCTCGAGGACGTGTGCGGCCACGTCGACCGAGTGCACGAGGTGCCACCCGGCGTGGACGTCGAGGAGTGGCGCCCCCTGGAACGGGAGCAGGCGCTGTCCGAGCTGGTCGAGGAGGCGCGTCGCGACGCGCCGAATCCGGGAAACGGAAACGAGCGTCTGCCGGACGAGGGCAACCCGGACCGGTTCGCTGCGTTCCTGGCCGGCCCGGAGCCCACGATCGTGTACTTCGGCAAGTTGATCCCGCAGAAGGGCGTCGATGTGCTCCTCGAGGCGATGGCGGGGTTGGCCGCCCGCCTGGTCGTCGTCGGGTTCGGGCCGGAACGCGACGCGCTGGAGGCGGCTGCTCCCCCGCGCACGCTCTTCACCGGGCCGCTCGAGCACCGCCACCTGACGAAGCTGCTCGCGTTCGCGGACGTGTGTGTCGTGCCGTCGGTGTTCCCGGAAGCGTTCGGTATGGTCGCCGCGGAAGCAGCGGCCGCCGGCTGCCCTCCGCTCGTCGCCCGGCACTCGGGTCTGGCCGAGGTCGCAGAAGGGCTCGAGGCAGCGTATCCGGAGCCGCTTCGCCATCTGGCCGCCTTCGGCACGGGAGACGCTGCCGAGCTCGGAGCCAGGCTCCGCGAGCTCTTGTCGCTGCCCGCAGCCGATCGCACGGCTCTCCGCGAAGCGGCCCGTGCCGCTGTGGTGGAGCGCTGGAGCTGGGCGGAGACCGGGCGCCGTCTGCTCGACCTGGCGGTCGACTCGGCATAGCTTCGCGAACGGCGCCCCGTGGACAACGGGACGAGACCTCGCTTTCCTTTCAGTAGCCTTCGCGCCCATGGCCGACGAGGCATTGCTTCCGTACGACCGCCTCCTGAGGGAGGCACGCGAGCGGTTCGACGCGGGCACGGACTTCACCATCGGGGTGGAGGAGGAGTTCGCGCTGCTCGATCCCTCGACGCTTGACCTCGTCAACCGCTTCGAGGAGGTGCAGGCGGCTGTCGCCGACACTCCTCTCGCCGAGCACTTCGTCGGCGAGCTGATCGCTTCCGAGGCCGAGGTGAAGACGGGCCGCCGTCAGACCTTCTCGGAGATTCCCGCAGCGATGGCCGAGCGTCGCGCGCAGCTCGCGGCTGTTGTCGAGCCGATGGGCATCGCCCTCGGTGCGACGGGCACCCATCCGTGGGCCGACTGGAAGGCTCAGCGCATCATCGACACGCCGCACTACCGGCGCAACGACGAGCTCCTGCGTTACGTGGTCTGGCGCAACAACAGCTTCGGGCTGCACGTCCACGTGGGCATCGCCGGCGCCGATCGCGCGATCGCGGTCAACGACGGCCTGCGCCGCCTGCTTCCCGAGCTGCTCGCGCTCTCCGCCAGTTCGCCGTTCGTCGACGGTGTTGCGACCGGTCTGCACTCCGCGCGAACGCAGATCTTCACCCGCTTCTTCCCTCGCTGCGGCGTCCCGGACGCATATGACAGCTGGGAGACGTTCGAGCGTTACGTGCGCTTCCTGTACGAGACGGGATCGATCACGGAGCCCACCCAGCTCTGGTGGAGCGTTCGCCCGCACCTCGCGTTTCCGACGATCGAGATTCGGATCTGCGACGGCCAGCCCGAATTGGCCGAGGCCCAGGCGCTCGCGGCATTCGCGGCGTCGCTGGCCGCCCGCATCGCGCGTGCGCACGACGAGGGGGAGCCGCTCGCCCACCTGCCGCACCGCCTGATCGAGGAGAACTTCTGGCGGGCGATCCGCTACGGCCTCTCGGGCGAGCTGATCGACTTCGAGCGCGGCGAGGCTGTCCCTACGCGTGCCCGTCTCGAGTCGCTGCTCGAATGGGTCCTGCCCGTCGCAGAGGAGATCGGCGCTGCGCCATGGCTTGCCCTTCCCGAGCGGAATGCGGCGGAGCGTCAGATCGCACGGTACGAGGAAGGTGGAACGCTCGAGGAGATCTACGGGGAGCAGCTCGTGATCGCGGAACCGGCGCTTGGCTAGACCGGAAACGGCGGACCCGCTACGCAACGCATTTTGCCGGGGAACCTCGGGCTCGCCTCTCCGGCGAGCCGAAAGTCAGGTGTGTGCATAATGCCCCGCGCTGACGCGAGGTCGGCGCTCGTTTTGTGTCGGGCTGGACTCCGGAGGATGGATGGACTTTTTCACTGACCACGCCGTAGGGTTCGCGCTCGCCTGTGCGGCCGTCGCGATCCTGTACGGCGTCTACCTGACGTGGTGGCTGATGCGCCGCCCCGCCGGGAACGAGCGCATGCAAGAGATTGCGCGCGCCATCCAGGAGGGCGCCGAGGCGTACCTCCGCAAGCAGTACACGACGATTGCCGCCGTGGCAGTCGTCCCGTTCGTCCTGATCGGCTTTTACTCGGAGCTCGGCTGGGGGACCGCGATCGGCTTCCTGATCGGCGCGGTTTTCTCTGCGGCGGCGGGCTTCATCGGCATGAACGTGGCCGTGCGCTCGAACGTCCGCACCGCCGAGGCTGCCCGCGAGGGTGTCAAGCCGGCGCTTACAGTCGCGTTCCGCGCCGGGTCGGTGACGGGCTTGCTCGTCGTCGGCCTCGGCCTGGCCGGGGTCGCCGGCTACTACTGGATTCTCACCGACTGGATCGGCAACTCACCCGAGTCGGCCGTGGACGACCTGATCGGCCTCGCGTTCGGCGGCTCACTGATCTCCGTGTTCGCCCGGCTCGGCGGCGGCATCTACACGAAGGCCGCTGACGTCGGCGCCGACCTGGTCGGGAAGATCGAGGCCGGCATCCCGGAGGACGATCCCCGCAACCCGGCCGTGATCGCCGACAACGTCGGCGACAACGTGGGCGACTGCGCCGGCATGGCCGCCGACCTGTTCGAGACCTACGCCGTGACTGCGGTCGCCGTCATGCTCCTCGGAATTGCCTTCCCGGCGGGCGAGCTCTGGCTCTATCCACTGGCGCTCGGCGGCATCTCGATCCTGGCGTCGGTGATCGGGACGTTCTTCGCCCGCGTCGGGCGCGGGCCGAACGCGATCATCAACGCGCTCTACAAGAGCGTCATCGTCGCGACCGTGCTCAGCGCGCTCGGCTTCATCCCCGTCACGCAGGCCTTCGACGGCGGCACCTTCTCGTTCTGGAACCTCTACGGCTCCCGCCCTGATCGGCCTCGCCGTCACGTTCCTCCTCGTCGCCATCACGGAGTACTACACCGGCACCCGCTGGAGGCCGGTGAAGGAGATCGCCGAGGCCTCGCAGACCGGCCACGCGACGAACATCATCAGCGGCCTCGCCGTCGGGATGCAGGCGACTGCGGCACCGGTCCTCGTCATCGCTGCAGGCGTGATCGGGGCCTACTACGCCGCAGGTGAGAACCTGTACGGGATCGGCGTCGCGGTGATGGCGCAGCTGTCGATGACCGGCCTGATCGTCGCCCTCGACGCGTACGGGCCCGTGACCGACAACGCCGGTGGCATCGCCGAGATGGCCGACCTGCCCGAGTCGGTGCGCGCAGTCACCGACCCGCTCGACGCCGTCGGCAACACGACCAAGGCGGTGACCAAGGGGTACGCGATCGGGTCGGCCGGGCTCGCCGCTCTGATCCTCTTCGACGAATATGCGCGCGGCCTCGGCGAGGAGGGAGTCGACGTCACGTTCTCGCTCAACGACCCGTGGGTGATCGCCGGCCTCTTCGTCGGCGGGATGATGCCGTTCCTCTTCGCGTCGCTCGCCATGCAGGCCGTGGGGCGCGTCGGCGGCCAGGTCGTCCAGGAGGTGCGCCGCCAGTTCCGCGAGAACCCCGGGATCATGGAAGGCACGTCACGGCCCGACTACTCGCAGGCGATCGGCATCGTCACCGGCTCCGCGATCAGGGAGATGATGGTGCCGGCGATGATTCCGCTCGCGATTCCGATCGCCGTCGGGATCATCAAGCCGGAGATGCTGGGCGGCCTGCTGATCGGGACGATCGTCACGGGCATCTTCCTCGCGATCGCCATGACCTCGGGCGGCGGCGCCTGGGACAACGCGAAGAAGTCGATCGAGGACGGCCTCTACGGCGGCAAGGGCTCAGAGGCCCACGCCGCTGCGGTCACCGGCGACACCGTCGGCGATCCCTACAAGGACACGGCCGGGCCGGCGATCAACCCGATGATCAAGATCGCGAACATCGTCGCGATCCTGATCATCCCGCTGATCGCCTCGATTCACGGCTGAGGAAGCCAAGAGCCGCGGCCGCGAAGCGGCCGCCTTCAGGGGTTCTCGCGCGTCGCGGATCCGCGCTAGCGGATCCGCGACTGCGCAGCAGTGAGCCTCGGCCTCTCGTGATCTAGACTCGCGCGGTGCCCAGCCGGCGCAGACGCGAGGTCGAGCTCGAGCGGGTGCTCGGCACACCGGCGCTCTTCGCCACCGCCTACGGGAACGTCGGCTCCTCGATCTACTACGCGCTCGGCCTCACCGCCGCGTACGCGCTTGGCCTGACGCCGCTCGTCTTCGTCGTCGCCGGGATCATCTTCGCGGCCACGGCCGCGACCTACGCGGAGGGAACTGCCCGCTACCCGGAGGCCGGCGGGTCGGCCAGCTTCGCGCGCCACGCCTTCGACGAGCTGGTCAGCTTCGTCGCCGCGTGGGCGCAGATGCTCGTCTACATCGTCACGGTCGCGGTCTCGGCCTTCTTCGTCCCGCACTACCTCTCGATCTTCTGGGAGCCGCTGCGGACGAACCCGTGGGACATCGTCGGCGGCATCGTCGTCATCGTCGTGCTGGTCAGCCTCAACGTCGTCGGCGTGCAGGAGGCAGCCAAGCTCTCCGTGACGCTGGCGGTGGTCGACTTCGCCACGCAGCTCCTGCTCGTCGCGATCGGCTTCGCGCTCGTCCTCAGCCCCGAGGTCGCTCGTCGACAACGTGCACTGGGGGATCGCGCCGACGTGGCAGAACCTGGCGGTCTCGATCCCGGTCGCGATGCTCGCCTACACCGGGGTGGAGACCGTCTCCAACCTCGCCGAGGAGGCGCGCGACCCCGTGCGCACGGTGCCGAACGCGTACAAGCTCGTCGCCCTCGCCGTCTTCGCCATCTACTTCACGCTGCCGCTCGTCGCGCTCTCGGCGCTGCCGGTGGAGGAGATCGACGGCGAGCTGACGACCCGCCTCGCGCTGCCCGCCCGAGGAGGGCGGCTTCGCCAACGACCCGATCCTCGGCGTCGTCCAGAACCTCGGCATCGAAGGGACGCTGCTCGACGCGGCAGAGATCTACGTCGGCATCCTCGCGGCGACGATCCTCTTCATCGCCACGAACGCGGGCGTCATCGGAGCCTCGCGCATCACCTACTCGATGGCGAGCTACCGCCAGCTGCCGGAGACGTTCCGCCGCCTGCACCCGCGGCTGAAGACGCCCTGGCTCGCGCTCGTCGTCTTCGCCGGGATCGCCCCGATCCTCGTGCTCCTGCCCGGGCGACGTGAACTTCGTCGGGACGCTCTACTCGCTCGGCGCCACGCTGTCGTTCACGGTCGCCCACGCCTCCGATCGTCCGGCTGCGCATGACCGACCGCGGCGGCGACGTGCCCTATCGCGGGCGGCCGAGCCTCACGCTCGGAGACGTCCAGTGGCCGCTGTTCGCTCTCGTCGGCGGCCGTCGCGACCGGCGCGTCCTTCGTCGTCCTCGTCTTGCAGAACCCGCTCACGCGCTGGGTGGGTCTCGGCTGGCTCGCCTTCGGCCTCGTCGGCTATGCGGCCTACCGGCGCCGCGTCGTCGGCGCTCCGCTGCGCGCGACCGTCAAGGCACCGCCTGCCTTCGGCCCGGCCCTCGCGCTCGAGTACCGGCGTCTGCTCGTCCCCGTGATCTCCGGGCAGCCGTCCGACGACGCCACCGACGTCGCCTGCAGCCTCGCCGCCGAACGCGGCGCGCAGATCGTCGCGCTGCACGTGATCGAGATTCCGCTCGACCAGCCGCTCGACGCGGACCTGCCGGACGCGGAAGCGCGCGCGAACCGCGAGCTCGACGAGGCAGTCGCGATCGGAGATTCGTACGGCGTCCGTGTCGTCGGTCGCCTGCTTCGCGACCGCAGCGCCGGCGCGGCGATCGTCGAGGAGGCGCGGCGCCGGAACAGCGAGATCGTCGTCCTCGGCGCGCCGCGGCAGGAGCTGCTCGGTTCTCAGCGCGCGGTGTTCGGCAGCACCGTCGACCACGTGCTGCGCAACGCGCCCTGCCGCGTGATGGTCACCGCGCCGACCAGGGAGGCTGCGTGACCTGGTACCGGCGCGCGGTCCTGGCGTTCTCGGTCGTCTTCGTCGGGATCGGCCTCGCCTTGCTCGCGGTCACGGCGGCGCAGGGCGGAGGCGTCGTCGGGTTCCTCCTCGGCGCGCTGTTCGTCGCCCTCGGCGCGGGCCGCTTCACCCTCGAGCGGCGGAAGTCGCGCTGATGGCGCGAAAGCTGAGAGGGTTCGAGCGCGTCCTCGACGCTCCGCGGCTGTTCGCCGTCGCCTACGGGGAGATCGCGTCGTCGCTCTACTTCGCGCTCGGGATCGTGGCGGCCGAGGCGCTGGGGCTGACCCCGGCAGTCCTGCTCGCGACCGGCCTGCTCTTTCTCGTCGTCGCCCTCTCGTACGCCGAGGCAGTTGCGGCGCTGCCCGAGACGGGCGGCACGGTGAACGTCGTCCGCCGCGCCTCCAACGACCTGGCGGGATTCGTCGCCGGGCTGGGCGCTCTTCCTCGACTACCTGATCGTGATCGCCCTCTCGGCGTTGTTCCTGCCGCACTACCTCGGCGGGGCGCTCGGCGTCGAGGAGCTGCGCGAGAGCCCGTGGGACGTCGTCGGGGCGGTCGTCGTGATCGCCGCGATCGCGGTGGCGCGCCTCGCGAAGCGGACCCGGCTGCACTCCGGCTCGCTCGCGATCGCGGGCGTCGATCTCGCCGTGCAGCTCGTCCTCGTCGTGCTCGGGCTCGCGTTCCTCGCCACGCCGGACGCGCTCGATGCCGGCCTCGGCGTTTCGGCGGGGCTGGACTGGCGAGACCTCGCGTTCGCTCTTCCCCTGGCCATGCTCGCCTACACGGGCCTGGAGACCGTCGCCAACCTGGCGGAGGAGACACGCGAGCCGGGACGGGCGGTGCCGCGCTCGCTCTTCTCCTCGATCGGGCTCGTCGTTCTCGTCACCGTCCTGATCGCAGCCGTCGGCCTCAGCGCCTACCCGCCTGCGGACGGAACCACGGCGCTCGGCGACGAGTGGCTCGAAGCCCCGCTCCTCGGGATCGCGGCCGCGTTCGACGGCACCGCCGTGCCCGGCCTCCTCGCCGACGCGATTCGGGTTGCGGTCGGGCTCTCGGGAGTCCTCGTCCTGCTCGCCGCGGCGACGACGTCCGTCTCGGGTTGCACTCGGCTCGCCCACTCGATGGGCGAGCACGGGATGCTGCCGCGTGAGCTCGGCCGCCTCGAGCGCCGCACGCTCGTCTCGGTCGAGGCGATCGCGGCGATCGCGCTCGTTGCGATCGGGATCGTCCTCGCCGTGGGCATCCTTGCCGACGACGACCCGGTTGTGCTCGCCAGCGCGTACTCGTTCGGCGTGCTCCTTGCCTTTACGGCGGCGCAGCTTGCGGTGATCGCGCTGCGGGTGCGCGAGCCGGCCCTGGCACGGCCGTTTCGCGCGCGACCCGAGATCCGGGTGAGGGGCGTGCTGCTCCCACTGCCGGCGCTCGTGGGAGCTCCGCTGACGCTCGCCGCCTGGGTGCTCGCGATCGTCATGCATCCAGGTGCCCGCTACGCGGGGCCGGCCTGGCTCGCGGTCGGCCTGGTCGTCTTCCTCGTCGTACGTCGCCGCGAAGGCCGAGGCTTGCTCGACGACGTCCAGCTCGTCGAGGTGCTCCCACCCGGCGCCGAGTTCCGGCACATTCTCGTCCCGATGAAGCTCGGTGACATCGGCGAGGAGATGGTCGCTACGGCGATCGCGCTCGCCAAGGAGCGCGGCGCGACCGTGGAGGCGCTGTATGTCCTCCCGGTGCCGCGGGAGCTCGCGCTCGACGCCCCTCTGCCGGCCGAGGTGGAGGAGCGCGCCCGGTCGTCCCTCGAGGAGGCGCGCTTGCTGGGCGAGGACAACGACGTCGTCGTCGCAGGCGAGACCGTACGCGCGCGCTCGATCGGCCACGCGATCGTCGAGGAGGCGCGCACCCGGAACGCCGATCTGATCGTGGTCGGCTCCTCGCCCAGGTGGCGACGCCAGGCGCGGTTCTTCTCGCCGACCGTCGACTACGTCCTGCGGAACGCTCAGTGCGAGGTTCTCGTCGTCGCGTTCCCTGAGGGCGTGTTCGAGGGCTAAGCTCATCCTGATGAAGGCGGTGGTAATCGGCTGCGGCCGGGTGGGTTCCGCCGTCGCGGCGCAACTCGCGCGCGAGGGGTGGGACGTCACCGCCGTGGACGAGAACGAGGACGCGCTCGCGCGACTCGGCTCCGACTGGCGCGGTGGCTTCGTGGTCGGCCACGGCATGGACACCCACGTGCTCCGCCGGGCCGGCATCGAGGAGGCCGATGCGGCGGTGGTCTCCACGGACGGCGACAACACGAACGTGGTCGTCGCGCAGGTCGCGCAGAAGCGGTTCGGCGTCGACTGCGTCGTCGTCAGGATCCTCGATCCCGCGCGGGCCGACTTCTACGCGAAGCGCGGCCTCCGCACCGTCTGCCCGACCCAGACAGCGATCTCCGTGCTCACCGACCACGTCCGCGCGTGCGACGTGCGGCCCCTGGAGCCGAGCGGTGCCGCGTAGCAAGCCGCCGCCGATGTACGTGATCGTCGCCGGCGGCGGCAAGGTCGGCGCCAACGTCACGCGCTCGCTCCTCCACATGGGCCACGAGGTGACGCTCGTCGAGCAGCGCCGTCCGCGGTTCGAGGCGCTCCAGGAAGAGTTCGGGCCGAGCGCGCTGCTCGGCGATGCCACCGAGCTCTTCGTGCTCGAGCGGGCGGGGATCGCGCGGCCGCCGGACCTCGTCTTCGCCGTCACCGGCGACGACGAGGACAACCTCGTCATCTCGCAGATCGCGAAAGAGGGCTACGAGGTGCCGAAGGTGATCGCGCGCGTCAACGATCCCCGCAACCAGGAGCACTTCGACCTGCTCGGGATCACCCAGACGGTCTGCGCCACCTCCGGGATCCTCGGCCTCGTCGAGCACGAGGTGCCCGAGCACGGGCTCGTCCGGCTGCTCGAGCTTCGCCGCGAGGGTCTCGAGCTGGTCGAGGTCCAGATCGACGCGGACTCGCCCTCGGCCGGCAAGCGCGTCGCCGGGCTGCAGCTGCCGGAGGGCTCGAGCGTCGTCTCGGTCGTGCGCAACGGGCAGGCCGAGATCGCCGACGGCACGACCGTCCTCCGCCCCGGCGACCAGGTGCTCGCGATTCTGCAGCCGGGCAAGGAAGACGCGTTGCGGCGAGTGCTCCTCAGCGCTTCGTAGCTCGGGTTACTCCAAGAGCGCGCGTGCGAGGCCGATTCATTCGGCCGTAGGCCCGAGCGCTGTGCGCGTCGAGCGGTGAAGGAGGGGGCTCGCGGGGGAACCATGGTTCCCACGCTAGGCGCCAGTACGAGCGGCTGAGCAGGACGACGATCGGGATCACCTCGAGCCGCCCGAGCCACATCAAGCCCGGCCATGACGACGGTCGAGACGTCGCTGAAAGGCGCGAACGAGCCCATCGGCCCGGCGACGCCGAACGCCGGCCCGACGTTGCCGAGCGTCGTCGCGGACAGGCCGATCGCGTCGATCACGCTCAGCGTCGGGGCCCTGGATCGAGGCGTCGACTGCGACGCCGCCGGTGCCCAGCGATGAAGATGCCGACGTAGAGGAGCACGAACGACATCAGCGCCCGCAGCGTGCGCTCGTCGACGACGACGCCGTTCAGCCGGACCGGCAGGACGAGCTCGGGGTGGACGGTCTGGCGCAGCTCGCGCCGCAGCGACTTGCCCGAGCAGGAGGTGCCGGACGACCTTGACCGAGCCGCCGGTCGAGCCGGCGGAGCCGCCGACGAACATCAGCGCGACGAGCGTCATCAGCGCGAGCGCCGACCAGAAGTTGAAGTCGGCGCTCGCGAAGCCCGTCGTCGTCATCATCGAGACCGCCTGGAAGACCGACTCGCGCACCGCGGCCTCGCCCTCGGCGATGCCCTCGGTCCAGAGCTCGAGCCCGAGCAGCGCCGAGCCGCCGGCCAGCACGAGGAGGTAGAGGCGAAGCTCCTCGTCGCGCAGCAGCACGCTGCGGCTGCGCGCCGGACGAGCGCGCGATAGGTGAGGGCGAAGTTCGCGCCGGCGACGACCATGAAGACGACGATCACCCACTGGGCGGCGGCCCCGAACGGCTCGACCGACCGCGCCTCCGTGCCGAAGCCGCCGGTCGGCATCGTCGCGAAGGCGTGCGCGACGGCGCGTCGTAGAGGTCCATCTCGTCGTCGACGCCCGTCCAGCCGAGCAGCGTGAGGATCAGCGCCTGCGTCGGCGGTGAGGCCGATGTAGAGCAGCCAGAGCCGCTGCGCCGTCTGCCGGATCCGCTCCGCGAGCTGATCGACCTCCGGGCCGGGCAGCTCGGACTCGAGCAGCTGGCGGCCGCCGACGCGCAGTCGCGGCAGCACGGCGAGCGCGAGCACGATGATCCCCATGCCCGCCGAGCCACTGGGTGAACTGGCGCCACATCAGCAGCGAGCGGTCGAGCGCCTCGACGTCCGTGAGCACACTGCGCGCCGGTCGTCGTGAAGCCGGACATCGACTCGAAGTACGCGTCGACGGGCCGGTCGAGCTGCGGCTCGCCGGAGAGGAGGTAGATGCTGGCCGCGAACGCCGCCGCGAGCAGCCAGGTGAGCGAGACGACGAGGTACCCCTCGCGGAACCCGAGCACGCCTGCGGCTGCCGCGGCCGGCCTGCTCCAATGCCGAGACCGACGCCGGCGGCGAGCGCGCCGCCGGCGAGGAACGGCCAGACCGGCTCGCCGTAGCCGACGGCGAGCGCGGCCGGGAAGAGCGCGGCGAGGCTGAGGTACTTGACGAGCGTGCCCGTCGAGCGCGAGGGCCGCGCCGAGCTCGAGCGCCAGCCGGCGGGGAGGCCGGATGCGGCCCGACCGGGTCGGGCTCACAGAGCTTTCTCGACCGTGGGCACGCGCGACGACTCGGTGAAGATGATCACCCGGTCGCCCGCCTCGAGCACGTCGTCGCCGTGCGGGAAGATCGCCTCGCCGTTCCGCACGATCGCGCCGATCAGCGCGCCCCGGATCGGCATCTCGCGGAAGCGCTTGCCCGACGTACTCGCTCTCCGCGCGGACGACGATGTCGAGCACCTCGAAGCGGTCGCCCTCGAGCATCGCCACCTGCTGCGTGCGCGGGTCGTGCGCGAAGCGGACGATCTCTTCCGCCGTCACCTGGCGCGGGTTGACGGTCACGTCGACTCCGGAGTGCTCGTAGACCTCCCGCGAGACGCGGCTCGTGCATGATCGCGATCGTGAACGAGACGCCGTGCACCTTGGCGAGCGTCGCCGCGAAGAGGTTCTTCGCGTCGTCGCGCATGGCGAACACGGCCACCTGTGCGTGCCCGATCCGCTCGCGCTCGAGGAAGTCGGGGTCGATGCCGGACGCGTTGTAGACGCGCGCGCCGCGGCAGCTCCTCGGCCACCTCGCGCGCCCGCGCGCCGGTCGGCCTCGATCAGGCGCACGGCGATGCCCTGCTCGAGCAGCATCCGGGCGATTGCCGTGCCGACCCGGCCGGCGCCGTAGACGACGACGTCGCGAACGGTCGCCCCGCCCGGCGAGAGCAGCTCGCTCCACGCCCGCGCGGCCCGCGGGGAGCCGATCACGACGACGCGGTCGCCCGGCCGGATCACCTCGTCTCCGCGCGGCAGGATCATCGTGTCGCCGCGGATGATGCTCGCGACCTTCGAGTCGGCCGGGATGCGCTGCGCCTCGCGCAACGGCACGCCGATCGGATCGCCGTGCGCCTCCTCGACGACGTCGAACTCGACGATCTGCACCTGACCCTCGGCGAAGACGTCTGTCTGCCGCGCGGCCGGGACTCCGATCGTGCGCGAGATCGCGTGCGCCGTCTCCAGCTCCGAGGAGACGATGAAGTCGAGATCGAGTCGTCCTTGCCGCCAGAGCTCGATGTACTCGATGTTCGACGCACGGATCACCGTGGTCGCCTTCGGCGCCTCGACGCGCGCGAAGCTGCCGGCGACGAGATTCGACTTCGTCCCGCGACGTGCAGGCGATCACGAGGTCGGCCTTGCCGACGCCGGCATCCGCGAGCGCGCGGCGGCTCGCTCCGCTGCCCACCACGATCGCCGACGTCGTAACGGTAGGCGAGCGGACTCAGCCGGCCGCGGTCGAGATCCATCACGGTCACCTCGTGCTCGTCGTGAAGCGCCTCGACGATCGTCGAGCCGACCTGCCCGGCGCCGATCACGAAGATCCTCACCCCAGCGCGAGAGGCTACTCCCTCCTGCCGCGCCTGGTCGCGGCAGTTGCCGTTTGGCTAGCGTGCAGCCCGTGACCGTGCGCGCCCGCTTCGTGCTCCTCGCCGTGCTCGTCGCCACGGCGACGTTTGCGACGTGCGCTTTGGGAAGCGGACGGGCCGGCAGTGCGTTCGGCCTTCGCAGCGTTGCCTCGGGCTTCGACGAGCCGATCCTCCTGACCTCTGCGCGCAGCCAGCCGAACGTTCTCTACGTCGTCGAGCAGCCGGGCCGCGTGCTCCGGCTTGCCAAGGGCCGCCGCACCGTCGTCCTCGACCTGCGCCGCACGGTGGACACCTCCGGCTCCGAGCGCGGCCTGCTCGGCCTGGCGTTCCATCCCCGGTTTCCCAGGGACCGGCGCCTCTACGTGGCGTACACCACGCAAACGCAGAACGTCGTGGTGGAGTTTCGAACGAACGCCGCCGGCACGGCTGTCCTCCCGGCCACGCAGCGGGTGCTGCTTGCGGTCAACGACCCGTACGGGAACCACAACGGCGGGCATGTCGTATTCGGGCGCGACGGCTTCCTCTACACAACGATCGGCGACGGTGGCTCTGGGGGCGACCCTGAGAACCGCGCGCAGGATCCAGCGTCACCGTTCGGCAAGCTGCTTCGCTTCGACGTCAACGTACGACCTGCCCGTGCGGAGACCGTTGCGCTCGGGCTCCGCAACGCGTGGCGCTTCTCGTTCGACCGCGCGAACGGCGATCTCTACATCGGTGACGTCGGGCAGGGAGACGTCGAGGAGATCGATTACACCAAGAATCCGAGCCCCGGCCTCGAGAACTACGAGTGGGATGTCCGCGAGGGCTCACGACCGTTCGAGAACAAGCCGTTCGGCCCCGGCCGCCGCGTCGGGCCGGTCGCCGAGTACGACCACGGCGAGGGATGTTCCGTCACCGGCGGCCACGTGTACCGAGGCAAGGCCGTCCGCACGGCCGTCGGCCGCTACTTCTACGGCGACTACTGCTCGGGCACGGTGTGGAGCTTCGTCATTCGCAACGGCCGGGCGACGGGGCTGCGCTCCGAACCGGGGCTGCGCCTGGCGGGCCTGTCGTCGTTCGGCGAAGGCGCCGGGGGCGAGTTGTACCTCGTCTCCCACCAAGGCACGATCTACCGAATGACGGGCTGAGCTAGGTCGGCGGGCTGAGCTAGGTCGGCGGTGTCGCCCAGGGCATGTCGGTCAGGTCCGGGCGCCCGGGGAGCCACTTCGGGAACGGCGCGTACGCTTCCGCCGGCACGCTCGTCTCCTCTTCGACACCGGCTCCGTGCCGCAACGCGAGCTCGGAACGCGGGTAGACGATGTGCTTCTCCCTCGTGCGGCCGCCGCTCATGAAGATGATGCACGGGCCGTCGCCGGTCGCGACGAAGATGTGCTCGGTCCCCGGCGGGCAGTGCACGAAATCCCAGGCCCTGAGCTGCCGCTCTTCGCCCTCGACGAGCAGGAGGCACTCACCGGCGAGGACGAGGAAGTCCTCCTGGTTGGTCTCGCGGTGGTACATGCCGCTCGGCTGCCCGGGTTGGAACACCAAGAGGCTGTAGCCGACGTCGGCGAACGACACCTCGTCGCTCTCGAAGGAACAGACGGCGCCAAACGCCTCGTTCGTCACCCACGAGCCGTCGCGGACGTTGACCACGAACCAGCCCTCGGTCGCCGGCGCCAGGCCGTACTCCGACTCCTCGAGGCGAGCCTCCGGTGGCATCACGAGCCGGTGCGGCGACGCACCTGCGGGCGCTGTCCGAGCGCCGCATAGGCGACGGCGCCGAGCGACTCGTTGAGCGCGCGGAGCTCCCGGCTGACGTGGAGGAAACCCTCCTGCGCCTCGAGGCGGTGGTCGATCCGCTCGAGCTGCTCGACGATCCGGTCCAGCCGCTCGAGCAGTGCGTCCACCTGGCGGTCACCGAGATCGCGGCGCTCCATGGACGCAATTCTACGCGGGCGGTGCCCTGCGCCGTTTTGCGCCTCTGGTGATCGTGCGCCGGATCTACCGCGCAGGTGCTGTCGGCGACGAGTAGGCCGTGAGCTCCAGCCGCGTCCGCGCGACGGTGACATCCGGGCCGAAAGTCGCACGAAGGCGCTCGAGGGCGTGGTTGCCGGTCTCGAGGGAGCCGACGCGCCGCGCGGCGCCGAGCTGAGCGAGCGCGATGCGGGCGAGCTCGGCCGGCGCGTCGGTGAAGGCGCCGAGCCGCACACCGGCCGCCTCGAGCCGGCGAAGCGCCGTGCTTGCGTCGGCGTCGGGCCGGAGGTAGACCGGGGCGTGATCCTCGGCGAACCGCTCGAGCAGGACGCGCCAGTTGCCGGCGCCCGCCGCGTCGAGGGCGGCTGCGGCCGCTCCCCGGTCGGCGGGCAGTGCTGAGGGATCGAGGGGGAGCACGCGAGCCGCGTCGGCGAGCCAGTCGCGCCAGAGCGGCCGGGTATCGCCGAGCGCGCCGTCGAGGTCGATCAGCAGAGCCTTCACGCGAACCTCCGCGGCGCCAGGCGCCAGAGCGCGACGCCGACGAACGCTCCCACTGCATCGATCGCGACGTCGAGCGGTGCGCCTCTGCGGCCCGGGACGAAGTGCTGGTGCAGCTCGTCGCCGAGGGCATAGAGAACGGCCAGCGCGAACGAAAGCCGTGGTCTGTCGGTGGCCCGGACAAGCAAGGCGCCCAGCACGGCGTACTCGGCCGCATGTGCCAGCTTGCGCAGGACGAGGTCCCAGGTGCCAAGACCGGTGCCCAGGTCGGGCACCGACGAGAGGGCGAAGATCAGCGCGGCCCACGCGGCGACGGGCAGCCAGAGGCGGAGTGCTGCGGCCATCGCGCGATGATAGGCTCGCCCTCGAAAACGCGAGCACGGTGAGGGAACCCGGTGCGAATCCGGGACGGTCCCGCCGCTGTGAGGGGAGATGCTCTCCCGTCGGACTGCCACTGGCCCCAGGGCCGGGAAGGCGGCGGAAGAGGGAGCCCCGAGTCAGAAGACCTGCCCTGCTCCGACATGTCGAACCCCTCGCGGAAGGAGGATTCGCAATGCTTCGGCGCTTCCTTGTCCTACTCGTCCTCGTCGTGGGCGCACTCGTCCTGTCGGCGGCCGCCTTCGCCGCGGCCGTGACCGTTCGGGTCGAAGGCAAGACGCAGACGATCTTCGGCTCAACGCCCGTCCGAGTCCAGGCCGGCAACGCGCTCGACGCCCTCGAGTCGGCGAGCCTGCTCGGCGAGTTCCACTACGTCGTCACGAGCTCGTCGTTCGGCAACTACGTCAGCCAGATCGGCCGCTACCCAGCGTCCGGGAGCTCCGGCTGGGTGTTCAAGGTGAACGGCGCCTCGCCGCCGGTCGGCGCCGACGCCGTCACGCTCCGCGACGGCGACGTCGTACTTTGGTACTGGGCGACGTTCGGCCCGGCCGGCGGACCGCCGACACTCAGCCTGCGCTCCGCCGGCGGCTCGTGCTACGCGGTCACCCAGTTCGATGACGCCGGTCGCCAGACCGCCGCCGCCGGAGCCGTGCTTCACGTCGACGGCCGCCGCGTCCGCACGTCTGCGACCGGGCGTGGCTGCATCGGGCGCCATGCCGGCCTCGTCCGCGCCTACGCGGTCGGCGCGGTGCGCTCCAACACCGTGAAGTGAGGCCTTCACGTTCGATCTCGCTGGTGCTCGCCGCGATCGCGCTGGCGGTCGCGGCGGGCTGCGGGGGGACGGACGGCGGCCAGGAAGGGCAGGCGATGGTCGTCATCTCGCCAGGGTCGGGCGAGGTGAGGAGCGAGGGCGTGGCCGCGGGCCAGACGGCGCTGCGCGCGCTGCGCTCGCTGGCGGACGTCGAGACGCGCTACGGCGGTCGCTTCGTCGTCGCGATCGATGGTCTTGCGGGCGACACGACCTCGCAGCTCGACTGGCTCTACTACGTCAACGGCTACCTGGCCGACCGGAGCGCCGCGGAGTACCGGCTGCACAGCGGCGACGTCGTCCAGTGGCTCTACCGGTCGTGGCGCGAGCCGGAAGAGCCCGTGCTCACGTCCGGCTTCCCCACACTCTTTCTGCGCGGATACGGAGGGCAGCGGCGGCCGGCTGCGGTCCGGTACGACGAGGGCCTGGCGCTCGCTGCTGTCCGTCGGGCCGCGTCGGTCGTCGGGGCCGGCTCGGTGGCGCCACTCGGAACGCCCGTTGCGCGGAACGCGAATGTTCTCGAGCTGATCCCCGGCCCAGGTCGGATGACCGCCGCGCTGCGCCGGTCCGGCGGAGGGCCGGGTAGCCCGGTCCTGTTCCGCTTCGCGGGGGATCCCGTCGCTCTCACCAGGCAGACGGTGGCGGTGGCTGCGCCGTGAGACCCGGCGCTGCAGCTCTCGTCCTGGCCTGCGTCGCCGCGGCCGCGCTGCTCGCCGACAGGCTGGCGACTCTGATGCTCCTTGTCGGCGTGCTGCTGGCGCTGTGCCTGCGCGCGCCCGTGCGTCGCCGGCGCCCGTACCTGGTCGGGGCGCTCTCGAGCGCGGTCGGTGTCATCGTCCTCTCGCCGCTCCTCTGGTCATCCGGTGCAGGGACGCTTCTCTGGGAGGGGCCAACCGTGCCTGTGCTCGGAACGATCGACGTCTCGACCGATGAGCTGTACGAAGCTGCGCTCAGCGGCCTGCGCCTCGCGGCGGTCGCGCTGGCCTTCTCGGCATATGCGCTCCTGCTCGACCACGACCAGCTGGTCGCGGCGGCCAGGGGCGCGCGGCGGTCTGCGCTCACCGTCGCCCTGGCGACCCGGCTCCTGCCGACGCTCGAGCGTGACGCACTCGGGATGGCGGAAGCAGTCCGCGGCCGCGGCGTCGAGCTCGACGGCGTCCGAGGCTACGCGTCGCTCCTGTCACCTCTCGTCGCGAGCTCGCTCGAGCGGGCCTCGTGCCTCGCCGAGGCGATGGAAGCGCGCGGCTTCGGCCGCCAAGGCGCGACGCGCGCACCCCGCGCGTCGTGGCGGACGGGCGACCGGGTCGCTGTGGTGCTCGGGGGCGCTCTCGTCCTGGTGGCGGTGCTTTGGCTGTGAACGGCGCGATCGCCGTCGCCGCCGGCCTGACGTATGCCTACCCGGGCGGCTCGGTCGCGCTGCGAGACGTCTCGCTCGAGCTCCGGCGCGGCGAGGTCGTCGTCCTGCTCGGCCCTTCCGGCTCGGGCAAGTCCACGCTGCTGCGCGCCCTCGCCGGGCTCGTCCCGCATTTCCACGGCGGCCGGTTCTCCGGCTCCGTGACGGTGGCGGGGCTCGACACCCGAACGTCTCGGCCCGCCGTTCTCGCCGGAGCGGTCGCGTCGCTGTTCCAGGATCCGGAGGACCAGGTCGTGATGGGCCTCGTCGAGAACGAGGTTGCGTTCGGGCTCGAGAACCTCGGTGTCGAGCCGCGCGAGATCTGGCCCCGGGTCGAGCGGGCGCTCGGATCGCTCGACATTGCGCACCTGTGGGGGAGGCGGACGCACGAGCTCTCGGGCGGCGAGCTGCAACGCGTCTGCCTCGCGTCGGCGCTCGCACTCGGTCCACAGCTCCTCCTTCTCGACGAGCCGACGTCGCAGCTCGACATCGACGGAGCGGACAGACTCCTCGCCGACATCCGCGCTCTTGGCATTGCCGCGATGCTCGCCGAGCACCGCGTCGACCGCGCGCTCGCAATCGCCGATCGCGTGCTCTTCGTCGAGGAGGGTCGGATTCTCCTCGACGCGCCGGTGTCGGAGGCGGGCGCGTGGCTTCGCGAGGAGCGACCTCGCTATGCGGAGGATGCTGTTTACCATTGCGACAACAGCATGCCACATCGGTCGGACAGAGTCTCGTCGCCGCTCGTCTCGCTCCGCGGCGTCTCGTTCGCCTACGGCGACAGGGAGGCACTGACCGGAGCCGGGGTCGAGGTGTGGCCGGGCGAGATCGTCGCGCTCGAGGGCCCGAACGGGTCAGGGAAGACAACGCTTGCCAAGCTTGCAGCCGGCCTGCTCGACCCGGCCGCCGGGATCGTCGAGCGGCGCGGCCGCGCCGCATATCTCTCGCAGGACCCCGGCCGGTATCTCGTCCGCGAATCGGCGCTCGACGAGGCCTCGCTCGGAGCCGGCGGCGACCGGCGGCGGGGGCACGCTGCGCTCGACCGCTTCGGCCTCGCCGGCGCCGCGAGCCGCCATCCGCGCGACCTTTCGAGCGGGGAGCGAGAACGCCTCGCGCTCGCCTCGGTCGCCGTGACCGACGCAGACCTGCTCGTCCTCGACGAGCCGACCCGAGGGATCGACCCCGACCGCCGTGCGGCACTCGCGGCCTGGCTCACCGACGAGGCGGTGGCCGGGCGGGCGATCCTGCTCGCAACGCACGATCGCGGTCTGCCTGCACACAGACGCGTTCAGCTCGGCGCCTCGACCAAGGAGCGCGTTGCGGCCTAGCCGTCACTGGCCGTCGGTGTTCGCGGCAGCCGCGCTTGCGGCCGCCGCTTGGGCGGCGCTCGATCCGGCACACGGAGGGCTTGCCGTGCTGCTCGCGGCGCTCGCGGTCGTGGCGGGCGGTTTTGCCTGGCTCGAGTATGGCGTCTCCTCGGCGCGGGACCTCACGCTCGTCGCCACCCTCGCCGGTCTCGCGGCCGCCGGGCGCGTCCTGTTCGCGCCGGTGCCCGGAGTCCAGCCGGTGACGGTGATGGTCGCGGCTGCCGGAGTCGCCCTCGGCCCACGCCGCGGCTTCGCCGTGGGTGCGATCGCTGCCCTCGTCTCCAACATCTTCCTCGGCCAGGGTGTCCACACTCCGTGGCAGATGCTCGCCTGGGGCGGTTGCGGCCTGCTCGCAGGCCTCGTCGCGCCACTCCTGCGGCAGCGGGTCCCCTTTGCGGCCTTCTGCGTCCTACTCGGCTTCGCCTTCGGGACGCTCATGGACCTCTGGCTCTGGTTCACGTTCTATCCGCACACGGGGGCCGCGCTCGTCGCCGTGCTCGGGGCGGGGGTGGCGTTCAATGTCGCCCACGCGACCGGCAACCTCGTGCTCGCGCTCGCGGTCGGCCCGGAGCTGCGACGCGTGCTCGAACGGTACGCACGAGCGTCGCGGACGGAGATCGTGTGGGCGTAAACCGGTCGATCGCGGTGGCTTTGGTGGCGATCGCGGCGGCCGCCTCGAGCGCTCCGGCTGCCGACGCGCCGATCGCAAGCGCGAGCCGCTTCGTCGTGGCGCGTCAATCCGAGGACGGCGGTTTCGCCGAGACGGGACGACGGCCCGATGCACAGCTGACCGCCTGGGCAGCGCTTGGCCTTGCTGCCGCCGGTACCGCGCCTGAAGCGCGGGTCCGCGCGCTGTCGTATCTCCGCGCCCACGAAGCCGAGGCTGACACTCCGACCGAGAAGGCATTGCACGTCCTCGCGCGGGCGGCGCTCGACACCAACGCCACCGGGCCGCTGGCAGATCTTCGTGCGTACCGGCCCGGAAAGGCGGTCAACGCCACGATCTGGACGATCCTCGCGCTCCGCGGAGCGGGGGAGAAGGCGCCGCCTGTGCTCGTGCGCTCGCTGCTTGCGGCTCAGACAGCCTCCGGCGGCTGGTCGTGGGCCAAGGGCATTGCCCCCGACTCGAACGACACTGCCGCCGCGGTCCAGGCGCTGCGTGCGGCCGGGATCCGCGGCGCTTCGATCGACCGGGGCATCGCCTTCCTGGCGAGTCACAGGAGCCCCAGTGGCGGCTTCGCGCTGGTTGCCGGACGTGCGCCCGACACTCAGTCCACTGCCTGGGCGATCCAGGCGTACGTTGCCGCTGGGCGCTCGCCCGGAACGGCCCCATTCCGCTTCCTTGCCCGGATGCGCCGCCCTGACGGCAGCTACCGCTACTCGGCTGCGTATGCCACGACTCCCGTCTGGGTGACCGCCCAGACGCTCCCGGCACTCGCCGGAAAGCAGTTTCCCCTCGTCTCGCGCTGAGTTGACACTTAGCATCACTAGGTATAGTCTTGCTAGGCATGCAGGCGGAAGTCGCGAAGGGACAGGTCGAGCTCCTCCTTCTCGCTGTCCTCGTTGCTGCACCCGCGCACGGCTACGGAATCGTCGAGACGCTACGCACGCGAAGCGGCGGCGCGTTCGACCTCGCAGAGGGAACGGTCTACCCGGCGCTGTACCGGCTCGAGCGAGCGGGCCTCGTCGCGAGCGGCTGGCAGTCGGTCGGCGGCCGTCGCCGTCGCGTCTACCGGCTCACACGGCGCGGCCACGGCGCGCTCGAGCGCCGGCGAGCGGACTGGCGGGAGCTGACCAAGGCGATGGAGACGGTGCTCGCGTGATCGAGCAGTACCTGCGTGAGCTCGCCCGGTTGCTCCCCAGCACACGTCGCGAGCGGTTCCTTCGCGAGGCGGAGGATCACCTACGAGACCGTGCATCAGCGCTCGTGGCCGCCGGCGTTCCGACCGTCGAGGCCGAGCGCCGGGCAGTGGAGGCATTCGGCCCCGTGGAGGAGGTTGCCCGGGGTCTCGCCGGCGTTGCCGCCGTCCATGCGACCAGGCGCGCGGCCGTGCTCGCGCTGGGAGCGCTCGCTCTGCTCGTGGTGCCGCTCTACGCGATTCCGGAGAACACGTTCGGGCCTGCGCAATGGGAGGCGAAGCCGGTGTCTGTGACGGCGACCCAACTCGTCGCGGTGGGTGTCTGGCTGGCGGCGCTCGGTCTGGGCGCGGCGGCCGTCGCGGCAGCGTTCCTCGACCGCCCTCGCGCCGCAGGCGTGCTGCTCGCCACGGCGGTGACGCTCGCCTTCGCGACCGGCGTGGCGGTTCTCACAGCGGGCGCGGTGTGGCTCGAGCACGCGCCGTGGACGCCGCTCTGGTCCGCACTTCGGACTCGTTGTTCCCGCGACGATCGTCCTCGTGTGCATCGCAGCGGGCGCGCTCGCCTGGGCTTGGGCGAAGCGCCCGCTGCTCGATCCAACCGCGCGCTAGCCGGCGGTGGGCTGTGCGACGACCTCCTCGCTCGACGAGGTCCTCATCGTCAGCAGGACGCTCGTCCCGAGCAGCCAGACGAGGAAGACGCCGTAGCCGATGTAGACGGAGTTCAACAGAGGCGGCGGCTAGCATCGGACGGTGACCGTCGCCCCGAGCCCGGAGCACCAAGTCGACCTGAACCCTGCCCAGCGCGCTGCTGCGTTCCACGTCGACGGCCCCCTGCTCGTGGTCGCCGGAGCGGGGTCGGGCAAGACCCGCGTATTGACGCACCGCGTCGCACACCTGATCAGGGCGCACGGAGTCAAGCCCAACGAGGTTCTCGCGATCACGTTCACGAACAAGGCGGCGGGGGAGATGCGGGAACGGCTGGAGCTGATGCTCGGCCGCACCGCGCGGGCGATCTGGATCCTCACGTTCCACGCCGCCTGCGGACGAATCCTGCGCCGCGAGGCTGAGCGGCTCGGCTACCGCTCGAACTTCTCCATCTACGACCAGTCCGACCAGGTCCGGGTCGTGAAGGCGGCGCTCGAAGAGCTGGGCAAGGATCCGAAGCGTTTCACCCCCCGTGGCATTCACGCGCAGATCTCCAATGCCAAGAACACGCTCGTCGGGCCTGACGAGTACGCGCGTCGAGTGTCCTCCTTCTGGGACCAGACCGTTGCGGAGGTGTACGCGGTGTACCAGCGAACCCTGCACCGCTCGAATGCGGTCGACTTCGACGACCTCCTGATGCTCACGGTCGAGATCCTGGAGCGGTTTCCGGAGGCGCGGGAGCGCTGGCAGAAGGCGTTCCGTTACGTGCTCGTGGACGAGTACCAGGACACCAACCACGCGCAGTACCGACTGCTCCAGCTGCTGGCCGAGAAACACCGCAACCTGTTCGTGGTCGGCGACCCGGATCAGTCGATCTACGCCTTTCGCGGCGCGGACATCCGCAATATCCTCGAGTTCGAGCGCGATTTCGCCGGCACACAGGTGATCCCACTCGAGCAGAACTACCGCTCGACCAACGCGATCCTCGAGGCGGCGAACGCGGTGATCGAGCACAACACCGAGCGCAAGCCGAAGCGGTTGTTCTCGGATCTCGGACCGGGCGATCCGGTCCAGGTGGTCGAAGTCGAGGACGAGCACTCTGAGGCGCGGTTCGTCGCCGCCGAGATTGCGCGGCTGATCGGCGACGGCTGGTCGGCCAACGAGCTGGCCGTCTTCTACCGGGCGAATGCGCAGTCCCGTGTGCTCGAGGACGTGCTCGTGCGTCAGCAGATCCCGTATCAGGTGATCGGCGGCCCGCGCTTCTACGAGCGGGCGGAGATCAAGGACGCCATCGCTTACCTGACGGCGCTCGACAATCCCTCCGACGCAGTGGCGCTGATGCGCGTCGCGAACCGGCCGCGGCGGGGGATCGGCGACACCTCGATCCGCCGGCTCGTGACGCACGCAGACGCGCTCGGGATCTCGTTCTGGGAGGCGCTCGCCGATCCCGATGCCGCGGGCCTGGCGCCCGCCTCGGCGCGCGCTGTACGGGGATTTCGCACGCTGCTCGAGTCGCTGCTCTCCGCCGCGCAGGAGCTGCGCGTCGAGGAGCTGCTCGAGGCGGTGCTGGAACGTTCGGGCACGATCGCCGCGTACGAGGCAGAGCGGACGATCGAGGCCCGTGGCCGGGTGGAGAACCTGCAGGAGCTCGTCGGCGTGGCGCGGGAGTACCGCCACCGCGCGGAGGACGCCGTCGCTGTCCGGCTTCCTGCAGGAGATCTCGCTCGTCTCCGACCAGGACGAGCTGCGCGGCGACGACGGGCTCGTCACGCTGATGACCCTCCACAACGCGAAGGGACTCGAGTTCCGCGGCGTGTACGTGATCGGGCTCGAAGAGGGCGTCTTCCCGCACATCCGCTCGATCGAGGAGAACGACGTCGAGGAGGAGCGGCGGCTCTGCTACGTCGGCATGACCCGGGCGATGGAGCGGCTGACATTGACGCACGCGATGGCGCGCACGCTGTGGGGACGGCGCTCCTACAACCTGCAGTCGCGGTTCCTCGACGAGCTGCCCTCGTCGGTTGAACGCGAGCGGCTGCGTCCCGCATCCTGGTCGGCCTACGGGTCGGCCCGACAGACCGGGGCGCGAGATGCAGCGGAGATCCCTGCGCTGCAGACCGGTGACTCGGTGCGCCACGCCTCCCTCGGCGAGGGCGTCGTGACGCAAGTGGAGCCGGGCGGGGTGGTCACCGTTCGGTTTGCCGACGACGGGTCGGAGCGCCGGCTGATGCTCGACTACGCGCCGCTCGAGAAGCTCCCGCGCTAGGTCCTCCGAGGCCACGTCCACCAGCCAGGCCTGGAAGGGCCAGGTCCAGCCTCAGAGGCTGCGCTCTTGGTCCTTCGCACCGGGCGGCGTCCGGCCATGCGCGGACGCGACGACGTCCTCGGCCCGACGGACGGGACCGCCGCGGTCGATGTCGGGCCGGGCGGTGTTGGCGGTGTGGATAACGCCTCAGAGGCGGGGCGTGGCCGTTCCGCCCGACGCGCGACACGTCCGCCGTAGCCGCCCGGCTAGGATCGCGCGCGTGGCGTACAGGGTGCGGACCGTTCGCGACCTCGACGAGTTCCGTGCCGCTGTCGGAGCGATCGGGCACTACTTCGGCTGGCAGCCGACGGAGGAGGACGCCCGGCGCTTCGAGCGGATCCTTCCCTTCGACCGGATTCACGCCGTGTTCGAAGACGGCGCAGTCGTGGGCGGGGCGGGGGTCTACCCCTTCGAGCTGACCGTCCCCGGCGCGGTCGCGCCCTGTGCAGGCGTGACCGTCGTCGGCGTCTTGCCGACCCATCGCCGCCGGGGCCTGCTCACCCGGATGATGCACGCGCAACTCGCCGACGTACGCGAGCGCGGCGAGCCGCTCGCCGCCCTCTGGGCTTCCGAGGAGACGATCTACGGCCGTTACGGCTACGGGATGGCGTCGCTCGACGTGCGGCTGCGCCTGCCGCGCGTCTGGGCGGGGTTGCGCTCCGACCTGCCCAGGGCAAATGCGCAGACACGGCTCGTCGACCACGACGAGGCACTGCGTCACTTCCCGCGCCTCTACGACCGCGTGCGGCCCCGAACGATCGGCTTCATCTCGCGCTCGCGTGACTGGTGGGAGATCCAGCGGCTCGACGACCACCCCGACCGAAGGCGCGGCGGCGGACCGCTCAACCGCGTGGTACTCGAGCTCGATGGACGGCCCGCCGGCTATGCCATCTACCGGATCGCCAACGAGCGCAACGCCGGCGAGTGGACCCGAACCGTTCGCGTGCTCGAGGCGGTCGGTGACGGCCCTGTCGCGACCCGCGAGCTCTGGCGCTTCCTGCTCTCGATCGACTGGATGGACATGATCGAAGCGGGCTGCTCCCTCGTCGATCATCCGCTCTTCCTGCTCGTCGCTCGGATCAATCGGCTCGCGCTCACGATGCAAGACGCGCTCTGGATCCGGCCCGTCGATGTGCCCGCCGCGCTTGCAGCCCGCACCTACGCTGCCGGCACGCGCGCAACGCTCGAGGTCACCGCCGACCCGCAGTTCCCGGAGAACGTCGGCACCTGGACGGTCGAAGACGGCCGCGTCGCCCGAGCTCGTCGGCGCCCCGACGTGCGTCTCGACGTGCAGGCTCTCGGCTCTGCCTATCTCGGCGGCTTCACGTTTACCCAGTTGGCGCGCGCCGGCCGGCTCGAGGAGGCCGCCCGCGGCGGTCTGGCTCGCGCCGACGCGGCCTTCCGCACCGACACGGCGCCCTGGTGCCCCGAGATCTTCTGAATTGCTGACCGCTTTCGGCGCGCCGAGGCCGCTATCATCAGCCTCCCGGGGCGGTTAGCTCAGTTGGGAGAGCACCAGCTCGACAAGCTGGGGGTCACTGGTTCGAGCCCAGTACCGCCCACCTACGAAGGCCCCGCTCAGGCGGGGTTTTCGTTTTCTCGGATGGAAACGCTCGCGGGGTCGTGGCCGCAAAATGGCCGCACCGGATCGCGTTTGGACGGCCTCGGTCGTCACGGCTGACAACGCCGCCCGAGGTCTTATGGCACGTCGATTCGCTCGTCCGAGTGACGAAGACCTGCTCGGTCTGCAAGCTCGCGAAGCCGCTCGACCAATTCAACCGGGGCCGTCGCGTAGCTCGAAGAGCAGCTCTTCGACGTCGTTCTTTTGCGAGCCGACGCGGACGAACCCGCACTTCTCGAGCACGCGGATCGAGGCGACGTTGCTCGTCGCGACCCACGCGTGCAGCGGTCGCTGGGTCACCTCGCCGGTGAGCTCCTGAAGCGCACGTGTCGCAAGGCCCTTGCCCCAGAACTCCCGTCCGATCCAGTAGCCGACGAGACGCCGCCCCTCCTGCTCCCAGCACCCGATGTTGCCGGCCACCTCGCCCTCGTAGACGATCGTCTTCTTCGTCAACGAGTCGTCGGCAAGGAGCCGCCGCCAGTGCGCGTCGAAGGCCTCGCGGTCGCGGGCCGGGAAGGCCGCCATCCGGTTCGCCTCGGGCTCGCGCTGGTGCTCGAAGAACGCGTCGAGGTCGCTGTCGACCACTTCCCGCAGAACACCGTCCACCCCGAGGACGCTAGCGCGATTGATCAGCACGCGTCGTCGGGTCGCGCGTCGGGCCTATGCTCTCGCCGGCGCGGGTGCCGGTGCGCCGCCACACCAACCGGCGACGGCACGCCACGGGAGAGATCGACGAGTTCCTCGACCGCTTGTGACGCCTTTCGGGCCTGCTCGGCGGGCGAGCTTGATGTCACTCAGGCGAGGATGACGTCGCAGCCGGCATGTCGCTGCACTTCGGCGTCTACGTCAGCACCGAAGAAGCGCCCGAGAGAGCTGTGATGGTGCTCGCCGAGCACGATCACCTGGGCGCGAATCCGTCGGGCCGTTTCGACGATCGCAGAAGCCGGCTCGCCAGCGGCCCAGGTGAGGTCCGGATCGAACCCGGCTGATCCGAGAAGATCGCGAGCTTCGGTCAGATGGCCGACGACGTCGGGTGGCGCGGATAGCGGAGCGCCTTCCCGAGAGGAGATGTCGCCGAGGGTTCCGAAGTTCCGGGGCATGTTCGGGTCGAGCGGAACATTGGCGACGCTGAGGACGGTGATATGCGCGCGCGAGGCACGCGCCTCGGTGATCGCGCGATCAATCGCGCGACGGCCGCCGAGCGACCCGTCGTACCCGACCAGGATCCGTCGCACGGGGCCAGTGTTGCAGCATCCACCGTGGTTGGTCGTTGTTCGGGGAGTGTGAAGAGTGCTAGCGACTGACCCGGACTGCCGTCTAACGAACTAGTGCTGGCGGCTCTGAGCTCTTGCGGGAGACAGAGCTCGGCTCTTGGAGGAGTCAGAGTCGCCAGCCGAACCGACTGAACGCCGGCTGGTTGAGCGAGGCGCTCGTCCAGAGAGGCCGGGAACGCAGCCCAAGAGATGGAACGCCCGGAAACCCGCATGGATGCTGGCGCTAGCGGTCGATGAGGACGACCGTCGCCGCCACCGAAGTAGCTCGACAAACTGGGGTCACTGGTTCCAGCCCAGTACCGCCCATGGTTGCCCAGGTCGGCACCAGCCTGAAGCCTTCGCGAGGCCTGTGCGCGCGCTCGCGACGACTCCGCGCGCTGGGTCATGAGAACACGTTCACGGCGCGCGCGATGACGAGGCCGACGACCGCGAGCGAGATCAGCGACTGGAGCGACATCGTCAGCTTCGCCCACACCGCGACCGGCATGACGTCAGTGGGGCTGAACGCGGTGCTCGTCGTCAGCCCGAGAACGAGGTAGTCGACGTACTGCGGCCGCCAGCCCTCCGGCGCCAGCTCGGGGCTCATGTGCTGCGTGAAGGCGAAATCGCGATACGGGCGTTCGCCGCGATATCGCGCGAGGGGCCCGCCCGTGTCGAAGTGCCAGTAGAGCAGACTGAACACGAGGCAGTTGCCTAACCAGATCAGCGCGCCCGAGGTGAGCAATGTCGACGCCGACTCGGTCACGTGCGCACCCCGTACCAGATCGGCGATCAGGATCGCCGTCGCCGCGAGGGCAATCGCGGCCAACGCCAGGATGAGCACCCCGGCAACCCGGCG
The DNA here is from genome assembly GCA_963737565.1 of uncultured Actinomycetes bacterium. Taxonomy (GTDB): domain Bacteria; phylum Actinomycetota; class Thermoleophilia; order Gaiellales; family Gaiellaceae; genus Gaiella. The sequence goes on along the minus strand of CAVTTF010000014.1, from coordinate 67,602 downwards.
CAGCCACCGAGCCCGCCCCTCGATGCGTGCGGGGTCGGCGAGGAGAAGCGTGACCAGCAGACCACCCATGATTCCGGGGACGAGCCAACGGGTTCCGAACGACGGCCGGTCGGGCTCGTAGATGCGAAGAACGATCATCAGCGCAAGGTAGGAGCCGACCACGAGTGCGATAGGCCAGCGCGGCTCGATGAACACGCGCCCTTGCTCTCCACCGTCCCTGTCTACGGTCACGTGGAGAAGCGTTTCACATGTACTGGCGCGAGTAGCGGCCGTGGGATCTGCGGCGACCTACTACGTCTCGACCCGCGCACGCAGCCTCGAGTTCGCGGCTGGCGCGATCCTTACGATGCGGGTTCGCGGTCGCATTCACGATCCACCTGCTGGATTGAGCGTGCCAACACCAATGTCAGGATCCGAGTGAGCGAGCGGGCGCAGCCCGAGCTGGGCGGATGGGGCTACCTCCGCCTGGTGCTGCTGGGCGCCGTGATCGGGATCCCGGCCGCGCTGCTCGCGTCCGTTTTCCTGTCCTTCGTGCACGACCTGGAGCACTGGCTCTGGCACGACCTTCCACAGCACCTGGACGAATCGTCTCCGCCTTGGTACCTGGTCATCGGCCTGCCCGTGGCCGGGGCATGCCTCGTCGCGCTTGCCCGCCGCTTCCTGCCGGGCGACGGCGGCCACCGCCCGCTTCACGGTTTCGCGGGGAAGCCGCCGCTTCTCTCGTACGCGCCTGGCATCGCGCTCGCCGCGATCGGCACGCTCTCCTTCGGTGCGGTGCTTGGCCCAGAGGGGCCGCTCATCGCGCTTGGAGCAGTGGTCGGAATCGCTGATCACCCGCATTGCACGGCTCGGCGCACAGGAAAGCGCGGTGCTCGGGAATGCCGGCTCGTTCGCTGCCATCTCGGCTCTCTTCGGCGGACCGATCGTCGGTGGCGTTCTGATGATGGAGGGAGCGATTGGTTTCGGCGCCTCGACTATCGCGATCCTCCTGCCTGGTTTCGTGGCGGCCGGCGTTGGTTACCTCGTCTTCGTCGGCTTCGGCGACTGGGGCGGGCTCGACGCGCAGGCGATCTCCTTCACAGGCCTGCCGGAGTACACCGGTGTGCATCCCGGCGACATGGTTCTCGCAGTCCTCGTCGGTGTGCTCACGGCGCTGGTGGTCGTGGCGGTTCGTCGATTCGCGTTCTCCGTCTCGGACGGCGAAAAGCGCATCGGCATGCCTCTGCTGCTCATCCTCGGTGGGCTCGCTGTGGGCCTGCTGGCTCAGACGGCCAGCTGGCTCGGAGCCGATGCCGAGACCGTGCTGTTCTCCGGGCAAGCGGGTGTACCGGCTCTCGTTGCCGAGGACTCGGCGAAGATCGTCCTGATCCTGCTCGTGGCCAAGGCCCTTGCCTACGGAGTGTGCCTTGGATGCGGCTTCCGGGGAGGTCCCGTTTTCCCCGCCGTCTTTCTCGGCGCAGCCTTCGCGACGTTCCCGGTGATCTGGTTCGACATCTCGCCGACGCTGGCGGTCGCGGTCGGAACAGCTGCCGGGATGGCGGCCTTCACCCGCATGCTCCTGACACCCATAGTCTTCGCCGCCCTGCTCGTAGGACCGACCGGCGTGGACGCCGTCCCGGCGGCGGTGGTCGCGGCGGCTACGGCGTGGCTCGTGATCTCGGCATTGGAGCGGCGTCGCAAGGCCCAGGAAGCGGCTGTTACAGAGCCCGTACCAGCGACGGCAGGCTGAGTCGTCGCTCTCCGTTGCTACCCGCTGTCGGCCACCGCCACGACATTCAGGACGAGAGCGAGCAGGCCGACGACGATCGCGGCGGTGGCGAGGCGCCTGCGTGCACCGGGCCGGCCAACGAGTCCCAAGGCGATCCCGCCGCCGGCGAGCACGAACGGCAGGCCGAGCCAGGAGAGCCCAAGGCCGGGAACGATCGCGAGCGCACTGAAGACGATCCCGTACTTCGCGGCCCGGTCAGCGGGTTTGGGCCCTGCCACCACCCGAGGGATGACGAGAAGGAACACGATCACCGCGAAGGCGACCGAGAGGCCTGAACTGATCAGAAAGGCAGGTGGGTCCTCGAGGCCTGGATCGTCGCCGATCAGATGGTCGAAGGCCATCGCGACGATCGCGAGCGCCGTCACTCCAAGGCCGATCCACGCCTCTCGGGAGATCGGACTCGTCACCGTCGCGCTGAGCCCACACGGCGCGGTTCCACGCCGTACCTGAGGAGGCCGGCGATCACGACTTTGCCGGCCGCACGAGGACGAAAAACTCTCCCTCCGCGCTCTGGACGGTTCGCTCGATCTCGAACCCGAGCGCCTGCGCCACCTTCCGTGAGCGCTCGTTCCAGCTGAGGATGAGCAGCCGCAGCTGCCGCGGCGAGAACTCGGCGACGGCGAAGTCGAGGATCGCCGAGACGAAGTCCCTGCCGAGCCCCTGCCCGACGAGATCCGGGCGCATGCCGTAGCCGACGTCGACAGTCCCGTCCTCCTCGTCGACGCCGGGGACGCGAGCCTCGGCGCCGAAACAGCAATGACCAACGAGCTCCCTGGCATCCCATACCGCCCAGGACGCGTCGGCATCCCTCGCCACGTCGCCGATGTCGTACGTCGCGTACCGGCCCGGGTACCGCCACGTCGAGATGGCTTGGGAGTCCGCCTCTCTCAGCGGTCGAATCTCCACGCGCCGCCTAGCGGTTTCTATGCCGCCGCCACGTTGCCGGACTCCGGGCGGTGCAGATCGAGGAGCAGCCTGCCGAGCGATTTCGCCCGCTGCGCGGCCTCTGCGTCGCCTTCGCCGGCCGCGACGATCGAGCCCTTCATCAGGAGGTGCCACGAGTGCGCGAACGTCTCGGGGTCGCGCAAGCCGGCCTCCTCGGCGAGAACGCGGACTCTCGCTCGGATGTTCTCCAGGTAGCCCACGCTCGCTCTGTTGATCGGGTCCGCATCGTCGCTGATCTCGAGGAGGATGTTGATGAACGAGCAGCCCTCGAAATCATCCCTGCGGAACCAGCCGTCGAACACGTCGAAGATCGCGAGCAGGCTTTCCTCCGCCGTCGAGCCCCGCCGTCTCGCGCCGAACTCGACCCAGTCGCGCGTCCAGCGCTGCTCGCGCCGCTCGAGAAAGGCCAGGACGAGATCCTCCTTCGAGCGAAAGTGTCGATACAGCGTCGCCTTGGCCACGTCGGCACGCTCGATCACCTCATCGATGCCCACGTCACGCACGCCCCGCCGGGAGAACAGGTCGTAGGCCGCGTCGAGGATGCGCTCACGGGCGCTGGAGCTCGGACGAATGTTGGCGTGAAGCGTCGTGCTGACGGGCTTCGGCGAGGACTTGGCGACGCGAACGGTGACGCTGGCCTCGTTTCCGTCCAGCTTCACATCCGCCACGATGCCTGCATTTCCGTTGTTTCCGATCAGCTCTCCAGCCTCCGGCAAGCGGCTCGTGTACCTGAACTCCGTCTCTCCTGACGGGTAGCGGACGGCGACGACGTAGCGCGACATGAGATTTCCTTCCGTGTTCTCCGAGGCAGACAGGTCTGTCTGGTACCGGAACGATAACGTGTCCGCGCGTCCGCCGAGCCGAGGTCTACCACTAGCTGCGTGAGGGCATGTTCGGCTGGGCCGGCGGGGCGGGCATCTCCGTGTACGCGGGCGGGCGCCGTGCGCCGCAGCGTGTCCTCGTACATGACACGTACAGGGCGGGTGAGGACCGCGGCGACACGTGCGTCTCCCGTCGGCGAGGCACCCGAGCAGAAGGCCGTCTGCAGCCCACGCGGCAGCGTCCGCCGAGCGAGGTTGGCCGTGAAGCAGTTCCCTGCCCCGAGCCTCTCGCCAGCGCGAGGTCGGCCCAACCGCTGCCGGTGACGACGTTGCGGGAGACCCGGTTGCCGCGCGGGCGCCAGGGCGGTCCGGGCTCGGGGGTACCCGGGTCGAAGACGACGAAGCGCGCAGTCGGGAAGATCGGCGATGCCGTAGCGCTCGCTGCCCGTCACGCGGTTGCCGCTGATCGACGTTCTCGTTTCCCCCGGCCACAGCGATGCCGATGCCGACGAAGCCGGCGAGCGCGGTGCGGATCGGCACCCGCGCACGACCGCTGTTCGTGACCGTGTTGCGGACGATCGTTGTCCGGGCCTGAGGCGGCAGCGCCTCGTTCGCGTACGTGTTGGGCACGATCCCGGCCCCGTTCCGGTCCCAGACGGAGTCGCGGATGACGACGCCGGTCGCGTTCGTGCCCGAGTACCCCACCGCCGAGAGCCTCGCCACGACCTGCGACAGCGTGGCGCGGCACGGCCTGCACTCGCCGACGTAGTACGCCGCGTCCGCGGCGCCCGAGACGTAATCGTGATCGAGCACTCCCTGCTCTCCGTCCTCGACGTAGATCCCGTAAGCGCCGACGTTCCAGGCGGTCAGGTAGGCGGCGCGGAAGCGGTCGGCTCCCTCCCAGTAGAAGGCGTTGCGCCGGAAGTTGTGGGCCGACAGGTTCAGGATCGAGACGCCGTCCGCGTGCACCACGATGCCGTCCTTGCGCTGGTCGGCGCCGTCGAGCACGACCTTGTTCCGGTCGACGCCCCGGATCGTGATGTCGTGCTTCGCCGGCGGGACGACGTTCCCGCCGGGGTAGATGCCGACATCGAGCACGATCGTGTCGCCGGGCTCGCCCGGGCGATCGCCAGCTGCAGCGTGGGCGCGTCCTGCGGCACGCGGATCTCCGCTGCCGGACGCCGCCGGGCTCGCGGCCGTGACCGCGGACACGAGCGTCCACGTCAGGGCCGCGAGCAGCGCCGGCCGGATCGCGCGTTGGATCAGGCGGCTCCCGGCTACGAGGGGGCTGTGGCCGGCAGCCCCAACCGGACGAGCACCCGCTTGAGCCCGGCGGATGCGCGGAACCAGCCGCCGTGGGTCTTGCTGCCGTCCCAGAACGACTGCCCCGGCTTCATGTAGGTCAGCGCGACGGGCCTGGCGTACGGGTAGATGGACTGCGTCACCCGGCTCTGGACGTTGTTCGGTCCGGGGACGACGTACACGGCGACGTAGCGGGGCCCGAGCGTGCCCCTCGGCCGGGTCCGCAGCGTCGGATCAGGGGTCTGGCCGAACATCTGCGCGAAGAAGCCGCCGGAGGCTGGCCAGAGTTCCGAGCGTTCCCGGCCCTTCGCCGTTTCCCGGTGATCGCGAGCGAGCGGGCCAGTCCCGGCCCGGAGATCGAGGCGCCGGACGGGCCCTTCGCCGCCGAGAGGCCCGGAAGCACGAGTGCGGCCAGAGCGCGGCGGCGACGAGATACCTGAGCATGGCAATCCTTTCGACGAGTCTCATTCTCCTACACCGCGCGTGCCGATGAGGTTCCCGCCTGCGGGACGCTTGCGCCAGCTAGAGCTGGACAGCCGTGAAGCTCCTGGACACAGCCAGGCGCCGCGCGGCCGTTTCCGCCGTCTAGCGAGCGCCTATCCGGCGCAAACTCGACTATCCTCCGCGGCCGTGAAGGTGATCCTCCCCGACCGGTCCGAGCTCGAGCTGCCCGACGGCGCGACGGGGCTCGACGCCGCGCGCGCGATCGGGCCGAAGCTCGCCGAGCAAGCCGTGCTCGTCCGCTCGAACGGGCAGGTGCACGACCTGCGCCTGCCGTTGGCCGACGGGCAGGAGATCCAGCTCGTGACGACGCGCGACACCGGCGATGCCGACGCGCTCGCCGTCCTGCGCCACTCGTCCGCGCACCTGCTCGCGGAGGCCGTGCGCCGCCTCTACCCAGGAGTGAAGATCGCGATCGGTCCCCCGATCGAGAACGGCTTCTACTACGACTTCGAGTTCCCGGAGCCGATCCGGGAGGAGGACCTCGAGCGGATCGAGGAAGAGATCGGCCGCGAGCTCGCGGAAGGTCGCGAGTGGACGCGCGAGGAGATCTCGCGCGAGGACGCCACCGCTCGGTTCGAGGCGGAAGGCGAGCCGTACAAGGTCGAGCTCGTCGAGACGGCCGACGGGCCGATCTCGCTCTACACGCAGGGCGACTTCACGGACCTCTGCCGCGGCCCGCACCTGCAGGACTCGAGCCCGATCAAGGCGCTCAAGCTGACCGGGCTGGCCGGTGCCTACTGGCGCGGCGACGAGCGGAACACCCAGCTGACGCGGATCTACGGCACCGCGTTCTACTCGCAGGCCGACCTCGACGCCCACCTCGAGCGGCTGGAGAAGGCGCGGGGCCGCGACCACCGCCGGCTCGGACCGCAGCTCGACCTCTACCACTGGGACGAGTACGCGCCCGGCGCCGCGCTCTGGCACCCGAAAGGGATGGCGCTGTGGAATGCGCTCGACGATCTCCGGCGCGTCGAAAACGCGCGCCGTGGCTACCTCGAGGTGCGCACGCCGCTGATGTGGGATACGGAGCTCTGGCGCCGCTCCGGGCACTGGGAGAAGTACGCCGACAACCTCTTCCTCGTCCAGGTCGGCGAGAAGCAGTTCGGGCTGAAGCCGATGAACTGTCCCGGCCACATGCTTCTGTTCAACAGCAAGCTGCGCTCCTACCGCGATCTGCCGGTCCGCTTCGCGGAGCCGACGGTGCTCCACCGCGACGAGCCGGCGGGCACGCTGCACGGCCTCCTGCGCGCGCGTCAGTTCAGCCAGGACGACGCGCACGTCTTCTGCACCGAGGAGCAGATCGAGGAGGAGATCGACGCGATGTTCGACTACGTCGGCTTCCTCTACGACCGCTTCGGCGTGCGGGAGATCGCCCACGCCGAGCTCGCCACGCGACCGGAGAACAAGCTGGGAACCGACGAGGACTGGGACCGCACGGAGGGCATTCTGCTGCGGGCGGTCGAGAAGCAGGGGATCCCTTACCGCGTCGCCGAAGGCGAGGGCGCCTTCTATGGGCCGAAGATCGACTTCCACATGGACGACGCGCTCGGTCGACCGTGGCAGATGGGGACGATCCAGCTCGACGGCCAGCAGCCGGCGCGGCTCGGCTGCACGTACATGGGGTCGGACAACCGCGAACACATGCCGTACGTGATCCACCGCGCCCTGTTCGGCTCGCTCGAACGGTTCGTCGGCATCCTCGTGGAGTACTACGGCGGCGACTTCCCCGTCTGGCTCGCGCCCGTCCAGGTGCGCGTCCTGCCGGTGGGGGAGAGCCATCGCGAGGCGGCGGCGGGGCTGCTGGCTCGGCTGGCCGCGGAGGGCTTGCGGGTCGACGTCGACGAGCGGGACGAAACTCTCGGCCGGCGGATCCGCGACGCGGAGCTGGAGAAGGTCCCCTACGTCGTCGTCTGGGGCGACCGGGAGTCCGAAGACGCGCTCGCCGTGCGCGTCCGGGGCGGCGGCCAGTCGACGCAGAGCCTCGGCGAGCTCGTCGCCGAGCTCGGGCGCGAGACGGCCTGACCGTCTCCGGGTTCCGACCCTTGGATCTCCGCTTGCTACGATGCGGGCCTGCAAAGCAGGAGCGGATCCGCCCCTCACCTCCCGGGCCTGAGCTCGCGGAGGTTCAACCGAGTCGACAGACGAGGGACCGGAGCCGCTGCGTGCAGCGGTTTCATCATTCGTTGAGGAGGAAGCAGTCGGCTTGGTGAAGAGCCTTTGAGACCCAGGCGGCGTCCCGAGGACCGGACGCGCCCCGTCGTCCACCAGGATCGGATCAACGAGAGCATTCGCGTTCCGCGGGTGCGACTGGTCGATGACGACGGCTCGCAGATCGGAATCAAGTCCACGGACGAGGCACGCGAGTACGCGTACTCCAAGAACCTCGACCTCGTCGAGGTGGCGGCGAACGCGGATCCGCCGGTCGCGCGGGTCATGGACTACGGCAAGTACCGCTACGAGCAGGAGCAGAAGGCGAAGCTCGCGCGGAAGCATCAGCTGCAGATCCTCGTCAAGGAGATCAAGCTCAGGCCCAAGATCGGAAACCACGACTACGAGACCAAGAAGGGCCATGTCGTCCGCTTCCTGAACCAGCGGGCGAAGGTGAAGGTCACGATCATGTTCCGGGGGCGCGAGAACCTGCACCCGGAGCGCGGGCGCGACCTGCTCATGCGGCTCGCCGAGGACGTGGGTGAGATCGGACAGATCGAGCAGCCGCCGCTCCTCGACGGGCGCAACATGGTGATGCTGCTGGGGCCGACAAAGAACGCAGGAGTGAAACGAGATGCCGAAGGTGAAGAGATCGAGCGGGGCGAAGAAGCGCTTCAAGCTGACCGGGACGGGGAAGCTGCTGCGCCGCCACGCGATGAAGAGCCACAACCTCGAGAAGAAGTCGTCGAAGCGTAGGCGCGGCTTTCGCAAGGACTACGAGGTCGCGCGCAGCGACACGAAGTCGATCAAGAAGCTGCTCGGGAGGGGTTGAGGATGCCTCGCGTCAAGCGATCGGTTCACGCGCGCAAGAAGCGGCGCAAGGTCCTCGAGCAGGCGAAGGGCTACTGGGGGCTCAAGAGCACGAGCTACCGCTACGCCAAGGAGCAGGTCGAGCATTCGCTGCGCTACGCCTACCGTGACCGCAAGAACAAGAAGCGCACCATGCGCTCGCTGTGGATCGTCCGCATCAACGCGGCTGCGCGGGCGAACGGCCTGTCGTACAACAGGTTCATCGCCGGCGTCCACAAGGCCGGGATCGAGCTCGACCGCAAGTCGCTCGCCGACCTCGCCGTTGTCGACCCGAAGGCGTTCGCGCTGATCGCCGAGCAGGCGAAGGCCGCGCTCGAGACAGACGCCGAAGCCGCCTGATCACCTCTCGCGACAACGAGAAGCTGAAGCTGCGTGCGCCGGCTCGCGCGCAGGCGCGAGCGCGACGAGACCGGCCTCTTCGTCGCCGAGGGCGAGGACCTCGTCGATGCGGCTGCGACGGCGGGGATCGAGCCCGTCGAGCTCCTCGTCGCCGGCGAGACGGTGCTCCCGGAGCTGCTCGCGGGTGTGTCCACACTCGGCCACCCGGCGCGGGTCGTCGGTGTCTACCGGCGGGCCGACCTGCCGCGCGGGCCACGCGACGTGTGTCTTGCCCTGTGGCAGCTCTCCGATCCCGGAAACGTCGGGACGCTGCTGCGAACTGCGGACGCGTTCGGCGCCTGCGTGGCGCTCTCGGATCGGTGCGCCGACCCGACCGGACCGAAAGCGGTGCGGGCATCCGCCGGAGCGATCTTCCGCGTGCCGGTGCTCGGATGGGACGACGCGCCGGGCGAGAAGGTCGCCCTCGTCGCCCACGGCGGCACGCCGCTCACCGAGCTCGACCTCTCACCACCGCTGACGTTCATGCTGGGCGCTGAACGCGAGGGGCTCCCGGACAGCCTTGCAACACAGTGTCACAAGGCGACTATTCCGCTGACCGGGGCAGCGGAATCGCTGAACGTGGCTGCCGCGGGCGCGATCGCCCTCTACGAGCTCTTCAGGCCGTAAGCGCGCTCGAGCCGCTCCATCATTCGTTCGATTCCCGCGCGGAGAATCGCCGTTCGCCGATCGTATTCCTCGCGCTCGGCGCGCCGTTCCTCAGCCGTCTTCTTCGCCTTCTTGGCCATCGGCCTGTGTGTCCTCCAGGGCATCTGCGATTCGTCGGAGCTGGTCCCTGATGTCGTACATCGTGAGGAGGAAGAGCGTCTGAAACTCGAGCTCGCCTTCCATCAACTCAGGGTGCCTGTGGGTGCACTCCACGCAAGCTGTCCGTTTCGGCCGTGTTACCAGGCGCCGCCGCCGCCACCGCCGCCCCCTCCGCCGCCGCCGCCCGAGAAGCCCCCGCCGAAGCCTCCGCCGCCCGAGTTCGGCGGTGCGAGCGCGTCGCCGAAGCCCGAGGCCAGGTCGGCGATCGCCATGTGCGTGACGCCGGAGCCGAGGTCCGGCCCGTTCGAGATCCAGTAGAGCGAGCTTGCTTCGTGCACCGCCTGCGGCATGTGCAGCTGCGCGCCCTGGAGGACGCGGTCGGCGATCCCGAAGGCGATCCCGTAGACGAGGTAGCGCTCCCAGAGCTCGAGTGACGCAGGCGGTGCCTCGTGCAGGCGCGGGAAGTCGGAGAGGAACCGGCGGAACGCCTGCCACCGCTGCGCCTCGAGCTGCGCGGCCGGCGTGCGGCGGCGCCAGAGCCGGACCTGAAACAGCGCGAGCCCGAGGAACGCCGCGTTGACGAGCGCACAGACGCCGAGGGCGACGATGACGACGTCGCTCCACCGCGGGTAGACCGAGCGCCAGCCGTCCTGGGCGCGCCAGATCAGGAACGCTCCGACGAGGACGAAGAGGACGAGCGACCCGACCAGCCAGACGACGCCGACGGAGCGGAACCAGCCGCGAAAGTCGACATCTGCGGCGGCGAGCGTCTTGAACGACGTGAACCGCTCGCTCATCGTCTCGCGCTCGTCCTCGATCTCGTCGCGGAAGCGCGACAGGCGCTCCGTCCCGCCGTCGAGGACGCCGTCGACAACCTCGACGACGGCGTCCTCCCAGTCCGTTGTCGCGATCTCCTCGCCGGCCGAGAGCTCGAGGTCGGCGACGTCCTCGTGTCGCAGGCCCATCCACAGCGACCGTTGGGTGGTCACCGGCTTCGCCTCGTAGCGACCGCGCCGGATCAGGTCGAACAGCGTCGCCGTGAACTCGTATGAGCCGGCCGATCCGCCCTGGCGCAGGAGGGTGGGGACGAGGGCCGGCTGCGTGTTCGTGGGCGGCTCCTGCTCGTACTCGCGGTCGTAGCCCGTCCGTTGCTCGCGGCCGTAGAGCCAGAAGACGACCGCGATCACGGCCAGCGCCGGGAGGACGGCAAGCGCGAGGAGCATCAGCGCGGTCCGCCACGGGTGCGCCTTCGCGTCGTCGATCCGCTCCTGGTCGCGGCCGATCTCGGCTGCGTCCTCTTCCTCCTCAGCGACGATCGCCGCGAGCCCTGTGCCGGAGCGCACCTGCATGCCTGCCGTCGAGGGGAACGCCGAGCGGGGGATCAGGGCGCGGAGCTCCACGAACTGGTGGGCGGGAACGTCGACGGCCCTGAGGACTGCCCGTTTGCCCGCGAGCTCGACATCGCCGCGCACCCAGGCGGGATGGCCCCAGGCGCGCTGCACGGGCGCCGGCGCGGTCAGCTGGGCGGTGAGGTAGCCGACCCCGACCGGCCAGTGCTCGCCCCAGACCTGCAGGTTGACGTCGACGACGTCGTCGTAGGCGACCGCGATCCCGCGTAATACGTAGTGGATCCGGAACGTGCGCTCCTCGTCGATCGCGTTGTAGTGCCAGACGATCCGCAGCCGTGACCCCGTGATCTCGGTGCCGTAGGTGCCCGCCGTGTCGTCGCAGCCGAGCTCGGTGCACGCGCCCGGCCGGTAGAGCGTGCCCCCCTCCGAGACGCTTACACCTCCCGCCGATTCGCCCTTTCGGAGCGGGATGTCGCGGTAGGCGCCGCTGAACGAGCCCGAGTAGGAGAACGTGATCTGCTCGTCGACGACGAGCGATCCGTCCGAGCCCACGCGCACCGAGACGTCGGCCCGGGGAAGCGTGTACGACTTGCCGTGCGCCGCGCCCGCGAGGACGAGCGCCGCGAGAAGTGCGCCGAGGAGAGTGCCGCTAGCTCGCGGCACCCGGCGCGGGCGGCGGGGCCGGCGGCTCCGGCGCGCCGCGGGTGCCGAAGTCGACGCGCGGCGGCTCGCGCTGTGCCTGCTCCTCGACCTCGAAGAACTCCCTCGCGGCGAAGTTGAACCAGCCGGCGATCACCACGGCCGGGAACGTCTGCACCGCGTTGTTGAAGGTCAACACGGTGTCGTTGTAGATCTGGCGCGAGACGGCGATCCGGTTCTCGGTGTCGGCGAGATCCGACTGGAGCTGACGGAAGTTCTCGTCGGCCTGCAGCTCCGGATAGGCCTCGGCGACCGCGAACAGGCGGCCGAGCGCCTGGCCGAGCAGGCCCTCGGCCTGCGCCCGCTCCTCGTTCGTGCCCGCCCGCTGCGCGGCTGCCCGCGCCTCGGTGACGGCCTCGAAGGTGCCGCGCTCGTGCGCCGCGTAGCCCTTGACCGTCTCGATCAGGTTCGGGATCAGGTCCCACCGGCGCTTGAGCTGCACGTCCACCTGCGCCCACGCGTTGTCGACGCGGTTCCGCAAGCGGACGAGCCGGTTGTAGAGCGTGATCAGCGCCAGGATCAGGACAACGACGACACCGATCAGGATCCAGAGCCAGAGCATCGGCTCCGACTCTAGTCGATCAGGCGCTGTGGCTACGCTGTGCGCATGGCAACCGTCGCCGGACTCTTCGTCTCACCCGCTCGCGGCAGCGGCGTCTCGACGGCGCTCGAGCGCGCCCGCGCGGTCGCAGGACACGGCTTCGAAGGCTGCGCTCATGCGAACCCGCCGAAACGGGAGGTGCTGTTCGTCTCGGCAGAGCACCTGGACTCCGTCGATGTCGAGCCGGGCGCGATCCGGGAGAACGTCACCGTCACCGGCACGGACGTCCAGTCCTGGCCGGTCGGCCAGCGCGTGCGCGCGGGAGACGCGGTCTTCGAGATCACGATGGTCTGCGACCCGTGCCACAGGATGGACGAGCTTCGCGACGGGCTGCGCGGCGAGCTCGACGGCAAGCGCGGGATGCTCGCGCGCGTCGTCGAGAGCGGCGACGTCGCCGTCGGCGACGAGCTCGAGCTGCTGTAACCGCGACGGACGACGAGTAGCCTTCGGGGGTCAGACCCCGAGGGTCTGACCCCGTACGCGCTCGGAGAGATCTCGCCAACCAGCGGAGGGGAGCGAGTGTGGCGCTCGCTCCCCCGCTGTGACCGCGTCGCCCTACGACGCGGCCGGGCTCGCCGACCGCCCGCAGTCCGCGAGCGGATCCCGACTGCACCGAGGCCGAGAAGGGCAACGACCCCGATCGCGGCGAACGCTCCGATTGCCGGCGTCGGCCCAGTCGAACGCCGCCGCCTGCCGCCTCGCCTGCTCGAGCTGTGCCTGCTGCTCGTAGCGGGCGACCGCTTCCCAGCGCTCACCGAGCGCGCGCAGGGCTTGTGGGCTGTAGCCACCGCTTCCGGCGCCGAGGTAGTGATCCGCCATCGCCTCGTACCGCTCGCCCAGGGCCCTAACCGCCTGCGGCGGGAGCGAAGACGACGTGACCGAGCGTAGTACTGCGCCATTGCCTCGTACCGCGCGCCCAGTGCGTGGATCGCCTCGGGCGTGAGCGCATCCGACGCGGCCACCGCCGACGTTGCCAGCAAAGCCGACGCAACCACCACCGCTGCGATGACCCGTCCGAATGTCCGCTCGACCGTTCATGCCGCTCCTCTCGCTCGTCGTCATGACCTGAAGCGACGGTACGCCTGCAGGCGCTGCGCGCGAAATCGGCGGAGTCGCCGGTATTTGGCGCGGGACGAGCTACTCGGGAACCGGCGGAACTGCTGGACTTTGACCGCCGGCCGGAAGCGGGGCGTCGCCCGGCGAGCCGCCTTCGGCCGCGAGCTTGGCGGCGAGCTCCGCCCGTGACCGGACGCCGAGCTTCCGGTAGATCTTCGAGAGGTTCCACTGCACCGTCTTCGGGCTGATGAAGAGCGCGTCTGCGACCTCACGGTAGGTGCGCCCGGCCGCGACGAGGGCCGCCACTCGCTCCTCGGTCGGCGTCAGGGCTCCCGACGCGGGCGCCCGGCCGCCGATGCGAGCGAGCTCCGCCCGCGCCTTCTCCGACCACAGGACTCGCTCCCAGCTCGTCGAAGACCGCGAGCGCGCTGCTCGAGCGACTCGCGGGCGGCCGCTTCTTCCGCGCGCGGCGCTGGATCGTCCCGAGGACGAGGAGCGTGCGTGCGCGCTCGAACGGCTCCCCGAGTCGCTCGTGGAGCTCGAGTGCCCGCTCGAGCTCTGCGTACGCCCGCTCGATGTCTCCGGCCGCCGCGCTCAGCAACGCGCGGCAGCGGCTCGCGATCGTCAGCGCCCAGACGCGCTGCAGTGCTCTGCCCTGCTCCTCGAGCTCGGCGAGGAGGGCGGTCGCCTCCTCCGTCTGACCGAGCGCGAGCAGGGTCTCGATCGCGTCGCCGTGGAAGCGGAAGAGCGGCTCGCCAAAGCCCGCCTCCCTCACGGCCTGCGGCAGCGGGCCGAGGAAGCGGTGCGCCTCGGCCGCACTTCCGAGCGAGAGCTCGAGGAAGCCGCGGATGGCGAGCAGCTCGAAATACGCCGGCAGGACTCCGAGGCGGAGCGCCAGCGGCAGGCCCTCGTCCGTCGCCGAGCGCGTCGGCTCGACCAGGCCGAGGTGGGCGGCGACGAGCGCCCTGATCGTCAGGGCGTAGGGACGCTCGTTCTCCTGCCCGGTCTGCGCCATCGTCTCGTGGCACTCCTCGGCATAGCGGGCGGCTTGCTCCCAGTTACCGGCCATACACTCGACGCGGGCCAAATGGAAGGCGATGTGCGGCACCGAGTGCTCGTCTCCGTGGGCGAGAGCATTTCGGCGGAGCGTCTCGAGTGCGGCTCGCGAGTCGTCGAGCTTCCCGGCCCACTCGAGCAACATCGCGTGGATCCAGCCCGGACGGCCGAGGATCGGGCGCCACCCGAACTCGCTTTCGAGGGAGAGCGCGCGCTCGATCGTCGAGAACGCGATTCCGCGTCCGCGTACGGTCTCGTGGAAGGCCATGTCGGCGAGCGCACTCGCCAGCACCCCAGGTTCACCGAGCTTCTCCGCCAGCTCCAGCGCGTGGCGCGCACGAGCTTCGGCTGCTGCAACGTTGCCGGTCGAATGCACACACCAGGCGAGGCCCCGCTCGGTCTCGATCCGCAGCCGGAGGTCATCGCCCACCTCGGCGAGCGCCGCCTCGAAGAGCTCCGCGCCGACGTGGGAGCCCTCCCTGAAGGTGCGAACCCAGGCGAGCCGGTTGAGCGCACGGGCGCGATCGCGTCCGCTCGGCGATGCGGCGACGATCTGCTCGAGCAGCGTCGCGCGCCCGCTCGGTCTCGCCCGCCTCGAAGTGGCACTCGGCGGCCTCGATCCCCCTTCGGCGCTGCCTCGGCGGCGAGCTCGCCGGGAGTGAACCGGCGAGCCTGTTCCCACAGCGTCGCCGCCGCATCCGGGGCGCCGCGGGCCCGCGCCCGCTGGGCCGCCTCGTCAAGCTCGGCCGCGACGGCTGCATCGGGTCCCTCGGCGGCCAGCGCGAGATGCCCGGCGCGTTCCTCCGGATCGTCGAGGAGGGTCGCGAGGCGCGCGTGCAGCCTGCGCCGCTCCGTGGCTGTCGCGTTCGCGTAGAGCACGGACGCCAGGAGCGGGTGGGCGAAGCGGACGCGATCGCTGTCGACCTCGAGCACGCCGGCGTCGACGGCCTCCTCGACGTCGGTCACACTTGCTGCGCCCGCCGGCGGCTGCCTGAACGAGTTCGACGGTCGCCCGCGGGAGCACCGAGACGACGAGCGCGACGTCGCGAGCCGACGGAGAGAGCCCCGCCAGTCGCTCGCTGACGAGCGATCGCGCAGGTTGTCGGGAACCGGGAGCGGCCGGCCCGGAGTCAGCGGTACGTCGCGCTGGAGCACGCTTCTCGCGATCTCGAGGGCGAAGAAGGGATTGCCGCCCGAGGCGGCGTGGAGCTGCACCAGGACTGGACGGCTGAACTGGGCATCGAGACCGGCACGGAGCAGCCGATCCAGTACCTCCACGTCGAGCGGGCCGACGGAAAGCCGCTACGAAGCGATCGTCTGGCAGCGCTTGCTCGAGATCGAGCGCGGGACGGTCTCCCGGCTCCCGTCGCTGGGCGACGAGAAGCGCGATCGGCTCCTCTCTGAGGCGGCGAGCCACGAATTCGAGCGCGTTCGCCGAGGCTCTATCGAGCCACTGCGACATCGTCGACGGCCACCACGACCGGGCCGGCCCGAGAGAGCGAGCGAAACACGCCGAGGAGGCCGAGGACACGGCTCGCGGCTGCGGCGCCGGGCCTTCCGCTTCCCTCCGCAGCAACGCGACCTCGAGCGCCTGCCGTTGCGGTTCGGGGAGTCCCGCCAGCGGCTCCGCTATCGACGTCCTCCAGCAGATCGCCCAGCGCTGCGAAGGCAAACTGCGTCTCGGACTCGACGGGCCGACTGACCAGCACCCGGTACGACCGCTCACGGGCAGCCGAGACCGCGTGCTTCCAGAGCGTCGTCTTGCCGATACCCGCCTCGCCCTCGATCCGGAGCCCGACCGGTCCCTCGGGAACGGCGTCGAGGAACCTCTCCAACGAGTCGAGCTCCCGCTCGCGTCCGACGACTGCTCGGGTCTTCGACGACATCGAGGCTCCTCCAGCGTCTGACAACGATGGTAACCGTCTGCGGCGACGGGGTTGATCAGTCGCGCCGGCGGCAGACCCAGACCGTGTCCTCTTGGTCCTCGAAGGCGCGCCGGTCGAACCAGCCGTAGAGCGCCTCGACGTCGAAGCCGGCCGTTTCGATCAGCCGCCTCCACTCGGGCGGCGACAGCCAGTGCAGCGTGAACGACGCTGCAATCTCGTCGCGGCGTACCGAGAGCGTGATCGTCCTCGTTTCCTCGTTCCAGTCGGCTCGCTCGAAGATGCCCGGCTCCCGCTCGAGCCAGCGCCCGTGTGTCTCCTCGATGTCGTCGCGGCTCGGCGAGAAGACGTCGAAGACGAGACGACCGCCGGGCAGGAGCAGCGTGTGCGCCGCGCGGAGGGCGGCGAGCTTGTCGTCCTCGGAGCGCATGTGCAGGAGCGAGCGGAAGGGGCAGATGACGAGGGGCACGCGCTCCGTGACGGGTGGTTCTCGCAGGTCGCCGAGACGAAGGTCGAGCCGCGCCTCGGCTCCCTGTTCCTCGGCGTAGGTCCGCGCGACGGAGAGCATCGCCGCGGACTGGTCGACGCCGATCACCGGGATCCCGCGCAGCGGCGATCGGCACCGCGATGCGGCCGGTCCCGACGGCAAGCTCGACCACGGGACCGCCGGAGCGGACGGCCTCCTCGACGTAGAAGTCGATGTCCTCCGTGACCGACCGGCTCCACGGGTCGTAGATCTCCGCGATCTCGTCGTACAGGCCCACTGCGCTCATTTGTAGCCGAGGAATCGCAACGGGTCTGGCGGTACAGTCGTCGGGTGGACCCGAACGCGCTCGAGCAGCAGGCGCTGGCCGCGATCGCCGCCGCCACGACGGTGGAGGAGCTCGACGACGGCGCGCGTCGAGTACCTCGGCCGCAAGAGCGAGCTCAAGCAGGCGTTGCGCGACGTCCGCGACCGCGAGACGGGGATGACGTTGAACGCGACGCGAGCGCGGCTCGAGTCGGCCGTTGCCGAGCGCGACGAAGCACTGCGTCGCGCCGAGCTGGAGCAGCTCTACGCGCAAGCGCAGGTCGACGTGACGCTCCCGGGCGAGAAGCCGCCACGCGGCAGGCTTCACCTCCTGACCCAGATCCAGCGGGAGATCGAGGACATCTTCCTCGGCCTCGGCTACGAGGTCTTCGACGGCGACGAGGTGACCGACGTCTGGCACAACTTCGACGCGCTCACCCAGCCGCCCGACCATCCGTCGCGCTCGCAGCACGAGACGTTCTACTTCGACGACGAGACACTCCTGCGGACGCACACCTCGCCCGACCAGATCCGCCTGATGGAGTCGCGCGAGCCGCCGATCTACATGATCTCGCCCGGCCGCGTCTACCGCCGCGACACGCCGGACGCGACGCACTCGCCGACGTTCCTCCAGGTCGAGTGCCTCGCCGTCGACCGCGGCATCACGCTCGCCGACCTGCAGGGCACGGTGCTCGCCTTCTTCCGGCGCTCTTCGGGCCCGACCGCGAGGTGCGGATGCGGACGAGCTACTTCCCGTTCACCGAGCCGTCGGTCGAGTTCGACGTGACCTGCTTCCTCTGCAGCGGCGCAGGCTGCGCGGTCTGCAAGCACTCCGGCTGGATCGAGATGGGCGGCGCGGGCGTCGTCGACCCCGACGTCTTCCGCAACGTCGGCTACGACCCCGACGTCTGGTCGGGCTTCGCGTTCGGCCTCGGCATCGAGCGGATCGCGATGCTCCGGCACGGCCTCCCCGACCTGCGGGCGTTCTGGGAGAACGACCTGCGCGTGCTCGCGCAGTTCTGAGCGCGCGATGAAGGTCCCCGTCTCCTGGCTGCGCGAGTACGTCGACTTCGACCTGCCGGTCGAGGAGCTTGCCCGCACGCTCGTCTTCACGAGCTGCGAGGTCCATCGTGTGATCCAGCGCGGCGTGCCCGACCTGGACGGGAACCTCGCCCTCTACCTGGTCGGCCGGGTGCTCGAAGCCGGCAAGCACCCGAACGCCGACCGGCTCCAGCTCACCCGCGTCGACGTGGGGGAGGGGGAGCCGCGGCAGATCGTCTGCGGCGCGTGGAACTTCGGCGTCGGCGACACGGTGGCGGTCGCGCTTCCGGGGGCGGTGCTGCCCGGCGGCCAGACGCTCGAGCGCGCGAAGCTGCGCGGTGAAGTCTCGGACGGGATGATCCTCTCGGAGCGAGAGCTCGAGCTCGGCGCCGACCACTCCGGGATCATGGTGCTGGCCGAAGGCCCCCAGCCCGGGACGCCGCTGGCCGACGTCCTGCCGCTCACCGAGACCGTGCTCGAGATCGATACGGGCTACAACCGGCCCGACCTGACCTCGGTGTACGGGATCGCGCGGGAGGTGGCCGCGCTGAACGGTGCCGAGCTCGCGCCCGCTGCCCGGGCGCGAGCCCGAGCGCGCCGGCGACGAGCCGGTTGACGTCCGGATCGACGATCTCGACGGGTGTCCGCGCTACATCGGACGCCTGTTCCGCGAGGTCGCCGTCGGGCCGTCGCCCACATGGCTCAAGGCGCGGCTCCTCGCCGCAGGGATGCGGCCGATCTCGAACGTCGTCGACGTCACGAACTACCTCATGCTCGCCCTCGGCAACCCGCTGCACGCCTTCGACTTCGACACGTTGGCGGAGGGGAGGATCGTCGTCCGCCGGGCAGAGCCGGGGGAGGAGCTGCGCACGCTGGACGGCCAGCTG
The DNA here is from genome assembly GCA_963737565.1 of uncultured Actinomycetes bacterium. Taxonomy (GTDB): domain Bacteria; phylum Actinomycetota; class Thermoleophilia; order Gaiellales; family Gaiellaceae; genus Gaiella. Next base: position 48,739 of record CAVTTF010000014.1, on the reverse strand, counting down.
CGGAAGCTCGAGCCCGAGGACCTGATGATCGCGGACGCATCGCGCTCGGTCGCGATCGCGGGAATCATGGGCGGCGAGGAGACCGAGGTCGGCGAGGCGACGACCAACGTCCTCCTCGAGGCGGCCAACTTCGAGCCGTACGGCCTCTGGCGCACCTCGGAACGCCTGCACCTGCGCACCGAAGGCTCGACCCGCTGGGAGAAGGGAGTCGACCCGTACCTCGCCGGGCAGGCGGCGGTCTATGCCACCGAGCTGATCGTCGAGCTCACCGGCGCCCGCTGGACGGGAGACACCGAGGTTCGCGGCGAGCTGCCCGAGCGCCCGGTCGTTCGCCTTCGCCTCGCGCGGGCCGAGCAGGTTGCGGGGATCCCCTTCGCCGAGGACGAGCAACGTGAGCGATTGTCGCGCCTCGGCTTCGACGTCGCGGAGGACTGGTCCGTCACCGTGCCCACCTGGCGAGCCCGCGACGTGCATCGTGAGATCGACGTCGTCGAAGAGGTCGCACGGTTCCACCTGCTCGAGATCCCGGCGACGCTGCCCGAACGGACGCGCGATGTTCGGCCGGCTCAGCCGTGAGCAGCGCCTGCGTCGGTTCGTCGCCGACGTGCTCGTCGGCTGCGGCCTGTTCGAGGTCTACACCTACTCGCTCCAGGCGGACGACCCGGATCCGGCTGCGCTCGAGCTGCCGGTGCCGTTGTCGGCGCTGCAGCGAGTTCTGCGGACGACGCTCCTGAACGGGATCGTCGACGCGGCCCGCCACAACGTCGATGCCGGGAACGAGCGCGTCGCGCTGTTCGAGATCGCGCATGTCTACCTTCCGTCGAGCAAGCCGCTGCCAGACGAGCGCTGGCGTGTCGGGGGGATCGTGCAGGGCGGGTTCTTCGCGCGAAGGGCGCCGTCGAGGCGGTATTCGAGGCGCTCCACGCCGAGATCCGTTTCGAGCCGGACACGCATCCCTTCATGGCGACGCCGGTCTGCGCTCGCGTTCCCGGCGGCTGGGTCGCGCAGCTCGATCCACTCCGGCTGGACGGAGAGTGGGGTGTCTTCGAGCTCGATCTCGCGGAGCTCTTCGCGCGCGTGCCCGAGCGGATCCTCTACGAGGACGTCGTCTCCTACCCGGCGCTGAAACAGGATCTCGCCTTCGCCGTGCCGGAAGAGGTGCCCGCAGGCGCGCTGCTGGACGCGGCGCGCGAGGCGGCGGGGCCGGAGCTACGCGAGGCGCACGTCTTCGACGTCTACCGCGGCGGCCAGGTCGGCGAAGGGCGCAAGTCCGTCGCGATCCACGTGACGTTCCAGTCGCCCGAGCGGACGCTGACCGACGAGGACGCAGCCGTGCTGCGCGGGCGCATCGTCGAGGCCCTGCGCGAGCAGTTCGGCGCCGAGTTGCGCGCCTAGGTCGAAGCCTGCCCTCGCCCTATTTCCCCAGCGCGTACCAGGTGCCGCCCGGGCCGGTCCAGCTGAACCCCTCGCCCCACGTCGCGAACGTGTCTCCTGCGCTCGTCACCGCGATCTCGCCGTAGTCGCCGTAGACCTCGAGGAAGCCGGTCGCGGTCTTGTAGGCGGCGCCGGACGCCGCGTCGGAGAGCTTGACCGGGGCACTCCAGGTCACGCCGCCGTCGATCGAGCTCCGGTACCAGGTGTTCCAACGGTCGTGGCTCCCGCCTGCGGTCGTCGCCCACATAGCCCGCACGTCGCCGTCATCGGTCTGCTCGACTGCGGGCTGGACCGACTGCTCTCCGGTCGGCCGAGATGACCGCGCGGTCACTCCACGACTGGCCGCCGTCGCTCGAGCGGCGCGCGAAGATCGACTGGCGACCGCCCGGCGTGGTGGCGCCGTCGTAGAGGAAGACGAGGTCGCCGTCCTCGTCGGCCGAGACCGCTGAATGGCCGTAGTAGAAGTCCGGGCCGCAGCCGGCGGCGACGCAGGCCTCGCCCTGCTCGACCTCGTCGACGACGACGTTCCGCCAGGTCGTCCCGCCGTCGCCCGAGACGAACGCGTGGTGGCGCACCGGGCCGACCGGCTGCGTCTTCTTCCACACCGGGTAGACCAGGCTTCCCTGGGAGAACACGATCGACTCCGTCGGGCAGCACGTCGGCGTCGTACGCGAAGTAGTAGCGCTCGGCTGAGTCGTCCAGCCGCTTCTGCGTCCAGGTCTGCCCGTAGTCGTGCGAGATCGCCGCCCACGGCGCACCCTTCTTCGGCCCGTTCCAGGAGATGTAGACGTCACGTCCGTCGTCGCTGACCGCGAGCACGGGCTTGTCGGTCCAGGCGACCGTCCCGTACGTCTTGACCGGCGTCGACCACGACGCTCCGTGGTCCAGCGACTTCACGAATTCGACGTTGAACTCGTTCATGTACACGGCATAGACGTGGCCGGTGTCCGGCACGACTTCGACGATCGGGTCGAACTGGCCCGACGACTTGCACGCGCACAGCGGCCTCTGCGGCCCGAAGGTCGCGCCTCCGTCGATCGAGACGGCGAGCACGATGAAGGGGGTGGGGCACTTGGCCGGACATGGCTTGGCCTCGCCGTAGCGGGTGGTCAGCAGATAGACGTACGGCGCATTGCGGTCGGCCGCTACCGCCGGCTCCCAGTCGTCCGTCGCCGGATTGAGCAGGCGCTCGCCCCGACCAGCCAACCGCGGGCCGCGCCATGAGCGGAGCAGCCTCACCGAAACGCCCCTGAGCGCGCGCCAGCGAGAGCGCATCGAGCCGCTGTAGCGTCGTCTCGCGCTGCTCGCCGAGCTCCTGGGCCCCGCCGCGCGCCGGACCCGCGGCCGGCTTCGCTCCGGCGAGATGAAGCGCGACGCCGCCGGCGAGCACGGTTGCGCTCACCCCCAGCGCCAGCATTGCCGAGTGCCGGCCGCTCCTCGACACTACCCGGGTACGGCCGTCGGAACGCGCTCCGCGAGCGCTAGCAGCACCTTGACCGCGATTCCAGGCGAGCGGCCGAGCAGCGCGCGGAATGCGTGCCCCTCGATCACGAGTGCCTCGATCGGCGAGCTTGCCGTCACGGTCGCGGTGCGCGGGCTTTTCGTGATCAGCGCGATCTCGCCGAAGAAGTCGCCGGGGCCGAGGTCGTGCAGCTTCTCGCCGCCGCGACGGATCTCGACCGTCCCGTCGACGAGCACGAAGAACTCTCGTCCGCGGTCGCCCTCGCGGGTCAGCACCCTGCCCTCCGGCAGGTCGAGCATGTCCGCGATACTCGCGACGTCCGCCAGCTCCTTCTTCGAGCAATGCTGGAAGAGCGGAACCGACTTGATCAGCGCGACCTTCTCGTTGCCGTCGGAGCATCTGGCTGATGAGTCTACGAGAGCTGGGGGGTCCTCAGCAATCCGAATCCCGGCCGAGGCCGTAGTCTGTTGTCGATGAGCCGCGCAGTGACCGCCGTCGCCGCCGCAGTGGCGCTCGCGCTCGGCCTCGCCGGCGCTGCCGGCGGCTCGAGGGCAGAAGGACCGAAGCTCTTCGGGGAGGTCGGGCCCGGCTTCACGATCTCGTTCAAGGACGCGCAGGGCAACCGGGTCACGCACCTCGATCCCGGCCCGTACGAGATCGAGGTGAAGGACCTGAGCGACGAGCACAACTTCCACCTCACCGGACCGGGCGTGAACCGGATGACGGAGGTCGGTTTCACGGGCGAGACGACATGGCAGGTGACGTTCCAGGACGGGAACTACCGGTTCGTCTGCGACCCGCACTCGACCGTCATGCGCGGCACGTTCACGGTCGGGACGCCCCCGCCGCCGCCCCCACCGCCTGTCGTCACGCCGTCAGCGCCCATCGGCGCCAAGCTCCTGCTCACCGTCGGTCCGGCCGCCTCGATCACCCTGAAGACAGTCGCCGGCAAGGCGGTCAAGGTCCTGAAGGCCGGCCGCTACACGTTTGTCGCGCGCGACCGCTCGAACGCGCACAACGCGCACCTCCTCGGTGGGGGCGTGAACAAGCTGACCACCGTCCCGTTCGTCGGCACGAAGACCTGGAAGCTCACGCTGAAGAAGGGGACGCTCGTCTTCCGCTGCGACCCGCATCGGGCGAGGATGCGAGGATCGGTGAAGATCGTCTAGTGCCCTCGGTGCTGCGGCCGTGGAGGTCGGGCTGAAAGGGGCAGGTACCAGGCGCTGCGGAACTACAACACCCGTCCGCCGACGTACCAGACCGCGCCCTGCGTGGCGACGTTGTCCGTCTCGGCGAGGACATGCAGGATCCGGATGCGGCCCGTGATCCCCTCCGCGTCGCAGCGCTCGAGACAACGCTGCGCCATCCCCGGCGAGACGCCGTAGCCCGCGCGACGGGCAACGCGGAAAACGAAGCCGGTGCGCTCTCGGTCCCGGGTCGGGTTGATGGGTGCGCAGAGGAGCGCGGCGCGGGGCAGTAGGTCGCTCGAGTCGATCTCGAGCGAGCAGAGGAGATCGCTCCAGTCGTCCGGCAACCCGGCGACCGCCTCGTCCCAGGCAGCCACGAGTGACGGTGGCGACGCCGCCTCGTCTGACGCAGCCTCGGCTTCGCGCTCGGCCTCGGTCTCGGTCTCGACGCCGAGCAACTCGAGCTCGCACCAGATCCGCATCTCGTCGAGGCGGCGGAAGAGACGTCGCACGCCTTCCGGGCCGGCCGGCCCGCCGGCGCGGCGGACCGTGAGGACGAGCTTGTCGCCGCTCCGGCCCGGTGCTGCCGGCCCGAGCACGGCGGCCGCGCGGGGCAGCTCGGCGGGTGACTCGGTCCGGACCGCGAGGTTTGCCTCTCGCCACCCTTCGGGCAGATCCCGTTCGAGGCGGTTCCACTGGTCGACGAGCCGCATGAGGGCAGTCAGCATAATGGGGTCTCCATGAGCCAGGTTGCAGGACACGAGCGCGCGGAAACGGGGCTCTCGGGAGACAGGCTGCGCGAGCTGCTGCGCGAGATGCTCCTGATCCGGCGGTTCGAGGAGAAGGTCGAGGAGCGGTTCCGCGCGGGTGAGCTTCCCGGCTTCCTGCACGTCGCGATCGGCCAGGAAGCCGTTGCGTCCGGGCGTCTGCGCCGCGCTCGAGCCGGCCGACGTGATCGCGTCGACGCACCGCGCGCACGGGCATACGATCGCCAAAGGCACGCACATCAACGCCGTGATGGCCGAGCTGTACGGCAAGCAGGAGGGCTGCTCGCGCGGCTTCGGCGGGTCGATGCACCTCTACGACGTGGAGCGTGGGAACCTGGGCGCGAACGCCGTCGTCGGCGGGGGCCTGCCACAGATCGCGGGCGCCGCGCTCGCGTTCCAGTTCCGGGGCGAGGACCGGGTCGGGGTCGCGTTCTTCGGTGACGGCGCGACGAACACCGGCGCGTTTCACGAGTCGCTCAACCTCGCCCAGCTCTGGCGGCTGCCCGCGCTCTTCGTGCTCGAGAACAACGGCTGGGCCGAGTCGACGCCGGCATCGCAACAGCTACCGCTGGCACCCGACGAGCTCGGCCGGCGCGCCGCCGCCTACGGGATGCGGGTGATCGAGGTCGACGGCCAGGACGTCGAGGCGGTCTACGCGGCCACCCGTGAGGCGCGGGGGCACGCCGCTGCCGGCGAGGGGCCGACGCTGCTCCATGTGCGGACGCACCGGCTCACCGGCCATTACGTCGGCGACCCGCAGGTCTACCGCGAGAAGGAGGACGTCCGGCAGCTGTTCGAGACCCAGGACCCGATCGAGCTGCTGCGGGCGCGGCTCGGCGTCAGCCAGGACGAGTTCGAGGCGATCGATGCGGAGGTCACCGCCGAGGTCGAGGCCTCGGTCGACTTCGCGAAGGCCGGGACCGACCCGACGCCCGAGGACGCCCTCAAGTGGGTCTACGCGGAGGGAACCCTGGAGCCCCCGCGTGGCTGAGCTGACGTATCGCGAGGCGGTGCGCGACGCGCTCTCGGCCGCGATGCGCGGTGACGACCGCGTCTTCATCATGGGCGAGGACATCGCCGAGATGGGCGGGTCGATGGGCGTTACGCAAGGGATGCTGGACGAGTTCGGCCCCACCCGGGTCCGGAACACCCCGATCTCCGAGATCGCCATCGTGGGGGCCGGCATCGGCTCTGCGATCCAGGGGATGCTGCCTGTGGTCGAGATCATGTACGAGGACTTCCTCACCATCTCGATGGAGCAGCTCGTCAACCAGGCGGCCAAGCACCGGACGATGTCCGGCGGGCAGATCCAGGTGCCGCTGACGATCCGCACGCAGGGCGGCGCCGGCTGGTCGCCCGGAGCCCAGCACGCCCAGCAGCTCGAGGCCTGGTTCGTCCACGTGCCGGGGCTGAAGGTGGTCTTCGCCTCCACGCCGGAGGACGTGCGCGGCCTGCTCTGGTCTTCGATCTACGACCCGAACCCGGTCATCTTCTTCGAGCACCGCACCCTGTACCCGCTGCGCGGTGACGTACCGGACGAGATCGAGCCGATTCCACTCGGCCGCGCGCGCGTCCACCGGGAAGGGACGGACGTGACGGTGGTGGCGACGGGGCGCCTCGTCCACGAGTCGCTCAAGGCCGCGGAGGAGGCGGAACAGGACGGGGTCTCGGTCGAGGTCGTCGATCCGCGGACGCTCTCGCCGCTCGACTCGGAGACGATCCTCGCCTCTGTGCGCAAGACGACCCGGTGCGTCACCGCCCACGAGGCCGTCGTCCAGGGCGGGTTCGGCGCCGAGTTGGCGGCCGTCGTCCAGTACGGCGCGTTCGACTACCTCGACGCGCCGATCGAGCGTGTCGGCGCCCGTTTCGCGCCGCTGCCGTTCGCGCCCGTGATGGAGGAGTACGTCATCCCGGACGCCGGCGACGTGCTCGCTGCGATCAAGCGGACGGTCTCGCAGGGCTGAGGTAGCGATGGCGACCGAGGTCAAGCTGCCGCGTCTGGGCCAGGGCATGGAGTCGGGGACGATCGTGCGCTGGCTCAAGAGCGAGGGCGATCCCGTGAAGAAGCGGGAGCCGCTCTACGAGCTCGACACCGACAAGGTGACGCAGGAGGTCGAGGCCGAGGCTGATGGCGTCCTGCTCAAGATCGTCGTCCGCGAGGGCGAGGTCGAGGTGGGGCGAACAGTGGCCGTGATCGGGAAGGAAGACGAGGACGTCTCCGGTCTGCTCCAGGCGGAGGAGGCGGCAGCCGGCAACGGCGGCGCCGCGGCCGCTCCTGCGGCGAAGGCCGAGGCCCCGACGGCAACGCCGGCGCCTCCGGCGGAGGTCGTCGAGCGCAGCGGCGTGACGGGCCGGGTGAAGGCCTCGCCGCTCGCCCGGCGGCTGGCGCGTGAGCGCGGCGTCGACCTCGCCGGCGTGCAGGGCACCGGGCCCGAGGGGCGGATCGTCGCCGACGACGTGGAGAAGGCCGCGGTCGGCGCGCCCGCCGGCGCCCCGGCGGCGCGACCCGCGACCACACCCTCGGCCGACGTGGAGGTGGTCGAGCTCACGAAGACGCGGAAGACGATCGCCCGCCGGCTCACCGAAGCGTGGCAGGCGCCCGTCTTCCAGCTCGGCGTCTCCGCCGAGATGACCGAGGCGCTCGCGCTGCGGGAGCAGCTCGTCGCGCGCCTTGCCGAGGGCGACGCGAAGCCGACGGTGAACGACGTCCTGACGAAGCTCGTCGCCGTTGCGCTGACGCGCCATCCGGCGGTGAACGCGACGTTCACTGGCGACGAGATCCACCGCTCGGCGGCGGCCAACGTGGGTATCGCGGTTGCGGCGCCGAACGGCCTGATCGTCCCGGTGATCGCCAACGCCGACCGGCTCACCGTCCAGGAGATCGCCCGGGCGCGCGCCGACCTCGTCGGCCGTGCGCGCGACGGCAAGCTCACGCTGCAGGATCTCGAGGGCGGGACCTTCACGATCTCCAACCTCGGCATGTACGGCGTCGAGCAGTTCGTCGCCGTGCTCAACCCGCCGCAGGTGGCGATTCTTGCGGTCGGCGCCGTGAAGGAGACACCGATCGTCGTCGACGGCGAGATCGACATCGCGCCCGTCATGCAGCTGATGCTCACCTGCGACCACCGCGCGATCGACGGGGCCGACGGGGCCGAGTTCCTGCGGACGCTCGTTGCGCTCGTCGAGCAGCCCGCACTCGCCCTCTGATCGTGGTGCTCCGGCGTGGAGGAGCGCAGGACATCCGCTTCCTGCGGGACATGCTCCACCACGCCTTCTACTGGAAAGAGCGCACTCCCGGCGAGGGCGCCGGGCCGGTTGCGCTCTACGTGAAGGGCTGGGGACGGCCGGGCGACACCGCCCTCGTCGCGATCGACGACGGCTTTCCGGTTGGCGCGGCCTGGTACCGGGTCTTTTCGTCACGCCTGCCCGGGTTCGGCTTCGTCGACGAGCGGACGCCGGAGCTCGCGATCGCGGTCGTCCCGAACGCGCGCGGTAAGGGCATCGGCACCACTCTGCTCGACGCGCTGCTCGCCCGCGCGCGCGAGGCGGGGCACGAGGCGATCTCGCTCTCGGTGGACAGGCTCAACGAGGGGGCGATCCGCATGTACGAGCAGCACGGCTTCCGCCGGGTGGCCGAGGACGATGCCTCGCTGACGATGGTCGCGGCCTTGTAGCAGGCGGATACGATCCGCGCCGGAGACGACGAAAGGGTGTTGAACCATGGAATGTGACGTTGCCGTCCTCGGTGGCGGCCCCGCCGGCTACACCGCCGCGATTCGCGCGGCGCAGCTCGGGGCGAAGACCGTCTGCATCGAGCGGGAGCCCGAGCTCGGCGGCACCTGCCTCCGCGTCGGCTGCATCCCGACGAAAGCATGGGTGCAGACCGCTCACGCGGTGCACGCCGCACACGAGACGTTCGCCAAGCTCGGTGTGCGCGTCGGCGAGCCGCAGCTCGACTTCGCCGCCGCCAACGAGTGGAAGGCCGCCGTCTCCAAGCAGATGACCGGCGGCGTGGCGTTCCTCTTCAAGGCCAACGGCGTCGAGTGGGTCAAGGGCAGCAGGGCGCTTCCGGGATGCGAACACGATCGCCGTCGAGGGCGGGGAGGACGTCACCTTCCGCAGCGCGATCGTTGCCACCGGCTCGTATCCGATCCGCCCGCCGATCCCGGGCCTCGACTCCTCGCGCTGCGTCGACTCGACGGGGCTGCTCGCCCAGACGGAAGTCCCGCGCCGCCTCGTCGTGCTCGGCGGCGGGATCATCGGGTGCGAGTTCGCCTCGATCTTCCAGCGGTTCGGCTCCGAGGTCGCCGTGATCGAGATGCTCGACACGTTGATTCCGATGGAAGATGCGGACGCGGCGAAGGAGCTGGCGAAGGCTTTCGGCAAGCGGGGGATCGCGCTCCATCTCGGCAAGCAGTGCAAGCAGGTCGACGATCACGGTTCTCACCTGGCAGTCCACTTCGGCGACGGCGAGACGGTCGAGTGCGACCTGATGCTCGTCTCCGTCGGGCGCGCGCCGCTCGTCGAGGGCCTGGGCCTGGAGGAGATCGGGGTGGAGGCCGACCGGCGGGCCGGCGTCAGCACCGACGATCACCGGCGCACGACCGTTCCGCACATCTACGCGGCGGGGGACGTCGCCGGGTACTGGCAGCTTGCGCACACGAGCTTCCGCGAAGGCGAGGTCGCGGCAGAGAACGCCTGCGGGCACGAGGCGACGATCGCCGACCCGGCGGTGCCGCGGCCGATCTACACCGACCCCGAGATCGCGGGCGTCGGGCTCACCGAGGCGCAGGCGCGCGAGCGGCACGGCGACAACGTGTCCGTCGGCGTCTTCCCCTGGGTGGCGAACGCGCGCGCGGTCATGTCCGGCGAGACAACGGGGTGGGTCAAGTCGATCCACGAGACGACCTACGGCGAGCTGCTCGGAATGGTGATCGTCGGCCCGCATGCAACCGATCTGATCGAGGCGGCCGTGGTCGCGATCGACGCCGAGTCCACCGTCGAGACGGTCGCGGACGGGATGGCGGCGCACCCGACCCTGTCCGAGGCGATCAAGGAAGCCGGGCTGGTCGCGCTCGGCCGCGCCATCCACCTGCCGCCCAAGCGCAAAGCCGCCGCTCCGGCGTAGGAGCCGGCAGGAGGGCGAGCCGAGCCTCGCCTTTACGGCCCGGCCCTATGCCGCCGCCGCGACCGCCTCCGGTCGCCGCATGCTCCGGATCTCCGGAACGAAGAGCAGCGACAACTTCGAGCCGGCGACGACGGCGGCGGCTGCGATCAGCGTCGTGTCGACACCGATCCAGTCCGAAAGCGGCCCCCAGACCGCGTACCCGATCGGCATGAAGACGAGCGAGATCGCCCAGTCGTAGGAGCTGACGCGCGACAGGGTGTCCCGAGAGGACCTCGCTCTGGAGCACCGTCTCCCAGAGCGTGTTCGCGAGGACGATCGAGAAGATGCTCACCAGCGACCCGGCAGCGATCACGGCCGTCGGAAACGGCGGCGTGAAGAGGAGGATGTACACCGCCAGCGTGAGAATGATCGCGTGGCTGACGAAGAGCGGACGCTGCGGCCGCCAGCGCAGCGAGACCGCGCCCCCGAGCGCGCCGCCGATGCCGCCGCAGGTGAGGATCGCCCCCCAGGCGGCGGCGCCGCCCAGGTCCTGCTCGGCGACGAGCGGCCCAAGAATTCCCTGTGCCCCCCAAGCCATGTTGCCGATGCCGAATCCGATCAGGCTCGACCACAGCCACCGTCGAGAGCGAACAGCGCGCCAGCCGTGTGCGAGATCGGCGAAGAAGCTCTGTCGCTCCGCGATTGGTGCCGGCGCCACGCGGAGCGCCGAGAGAAAGGCAGCGCTGACGGCAAAGGTAACGGCGTCGAGCGCAAATACCCACCCTGCGCCCGCAGTACCCACGATGACGCCCGAGACAGCCGGCCCGAAGATCCAGCTGCCGCTGCGCGTCAGAGCGATCAATCCATTCGCCTGCTGGAGTTGCCCCGCGCTCACCGTCTGAGGAATCAAGCCCGTCGACGCAGGGCTGAAGAACGACTCGGCGGATCCGACGACGACTGCCAGGATGACGAATTGCCAGAGCTGCGCTTGGTCGGTGATCACGAGCCCCGCGAGCGTGAGTTGCGCGCCGCAACGGATGACGTCGCACGAGAGCATCACGAGCCGCCGCTCGAGCCGGTCGGACCAGACGCCACCGGCGAGGATAAAGACCGCGTGGGCGAGCGTGAACGCGGCGAAGACAATGCCAAGGTCGGTCGCGGAGCCGGTCGATTCCAGGACGGCAAACGTCAGCGCGATCGGAGTCATCGCGTCTCCGACCGCGCTCGTCGCTTGCCCCAACCAGAGCAGGCGGAAGGGGCGCTCGGCAAGTGGGCTCAGACTGTCGGCGAGGCGACCCACCGGACCAACCTACTCGTGCGATGCGGCGCCGACAGGCACTGCTGGAGTGGGTCCCGGAAGGTCGAGTCGGCGCAGCTCGCGAACGCTCGGCATCGCGAGCGCCGTTGCGAGCGAAACGGCGCTGAGTGCGGCTGCCGCGAGCAGCGTGGTCGTCACGCCCACGGCGTCCGAGATCGGCCCTGCGACGGCGTAGCCGAGCGGCATCGCGATCAGCGACACCATCCACGAGATCGAGTCGACGCGCGAGAGCGACTCGTTGGGGATGTACTGCTGCTCCATCGTCTCCCAGAACGTGTTGCCCGCGACGATGGAGAGGACGAGGAGCGCTGCGCCCACCATCAACACCGGCAAGACAGCGGGTACGGCGAGGGCGGCGAGCTGCAATGGGCAGGCGATGAGGATCACGTAGGCGGCAAAGAGCGGCCGCGCCGGCTTGAAGCGCAGGACGAGGGCGCCGCCGGCAAGTCCGCCCACCGCACCGGCGGTCATCATCAAGCCCCAATCCGTGACGCCGCCGAAGTGCTCGGCGACGACGACGGGGCCGAGCACGAAGTAGACCGCGAGCGTGAGGTTCGTGACGGCATCGCAGCAGAGCGTGACGACGAGCCAACGGCGGGCGAGCACCTCGCGCAGGCCGTCGCGCGCCTCGGTCAGGAAGCCCTTGCGCTCCGGTTGCTGGATCCGGGCGGGCAGGCGGATGCGAATCAGAAACGCGAAGCTGGCGACGAAGCTCGCCGAGTCGATCGCGAAGACGACGCCGTAGCCCACCGTCGCGACCAGGATCCCGGAGATAGCGGGGCCGAAGATCTCGATCGCATTTCGGGAGAGGCCGAGCAGGGCATTCGCCTCCTGGAGCCGGCCGGGGGTGACGAGCTGCGGCACGAGCCCCGTTGAGGCCGGCCCGAAGAAGGCGGATGCGATCCCGAACACGGCCGAGGACAGCGCCAGCTGCCACACCGCGATCATGTCGGTGAAGAACGCGAGCGCGATCACCGCCTGCACGACGGCCCGCACGACGTCGGCGGCGACCATCACCAGCTGGCGCGGGAGCCGGTCCGCCCAGACGCCGCCGACGACGACGAAGAGCATCCGCGACGTCATGTACGCGCCGAGTACGAGCCCGAGGTCGCTCGCGTCGCCGAGGTCGAGCACGGCGAAGGTCGTCGCGACCGGGACGAGCGCGTCGCCGACACTCGACAGGGTGCGGCCCATCCAGAGCAGCCGGAAGGGCCGCTCTCGCAGCGAGTCGAAGCTCGAGAGCAGCTCCCGCATCCGTCCGAGAGTAACGCTGTCGGTTACGCTCCTCCGGTGAGCCGGATGTTCAACCGCCGCAACGCCCTGCTCGGGTGGGCGACGTGGGCGATCATGCGGCAATGGGCCCACCGGAAGGCCGGCCGGGCACTCGGGCGCGACGAGAGCCCACCTCGCCGTTGGCTCCGTCGGCTCGGCAGGACGCTGGTCGCTGTCGTCGCGGCGCTCGGACTCGTCGCGGTCTGGCGGAAGCTCCGCGGCGGCGAGGATGAGTGGGCGACGCCCGAGCCGCTCGACGCGCACCGGGCGCCCGAGGATCCGTCGCCGCTTTCGTCCGTCCCGCCGGACGACGACATCCCGCCTGCTGCGTGAGCGGCCGACTGGCGGACGTCGCCCCGGGACTGCTGCGCCCCGCGCTCCACGATCTCGTCCCGTACGAGCCTGGCAAGCCGGTCGAGGAGGTGCAGCGCGAGCTCGGCCTCGAGCGCATCGTCAAGCTCGCATCGAACGAGGGCCCGTTCGGCCCGTTTCCCGCCGCGCTCGAGGCGATCGAGCGCAGCCTGGCCGAGGCGAACCGCTACCCGGACGGCGGCTGCTTCCGCCTCCGCCATGCGCTCGCCTCGCGGCACGGCGTCGGCTTCGACGAGGTGACCGTCTGCGCCGGGGCGGACGCCGTGGTGGGCTACACGGCCTACGCGACGCTCGATCCCGGCGACGAGGTCGTCACCGGCTGGCCGTCCTTCCCGAGCTACGTCATCGACCCCTTGAAGCTCGGCGCGGTGCCGGTGCGGGTGCCGCTCCGCGACTACCGCCTCGACCTCGAGGCGATCCTCGACGCGGTCACGGAGCGGACAAAGCTCGTCTTTATCGCGACCCCGAACAACCCCACCGGGACGATGACGACGAGGGCCGAGCTCGACGACTACTTCGGGCGCGTGCCGGCCCACGTGCTCACGGTCATCGACCAGGCGTACTTCGAGTACGTCGAACAGCCGGATTACCCGGACGCGATCGAGGAGTACGCGAAGACGGGCGCACGGGTCCTCGTCCTGCGGACGTTCTCGAAGATCTACGGCCTGGCGTCGTTTCGGGTCGGCTACGGCATCGGCCCGGCCGAGGTGATTGCCACGATCGGCAAGGTGCGCCGGCCGTTCGACGTCACCCAGCCCGGGCAGGAGGCCGCGCTCGCGAGCCTCGGCGACGAAGCGGAGGTCGCGCGCCGTCGTGCTGTGAACCGCGAGTCGATGCGGCTGCTCCAGGAGGTCCTCGGCCGCCACGGGTGGGAGCCGGCCGGGCCGGCGGTCGCCAACTTCGTCCTCGTCGAGGTCGAAGACGTCGAGGCCGTGAACGACGCGCTACTGCGGCGCGGCGTCGTCGTGCGACCGATGAGCGCCTTCGGAGCGCCGCGCGCGCTCCGCATCACCGCGGGCACCCCCGACGAGATCGCCTTCCTCGGCGAGCAGCTCGCGTCGCTAACGAGCGCCTAACGAGACACCTCCGAGGCGTCGGCTATCCTGGCCCGACGGGCGCCGTGGCGCCCGGCTTCGTATGCGCACGACTCTGAAGAGAGGCATCGGGCGCGCCGCGGAGGCCAACGGGAACGGCCGCGCAACGTACCCGCCCAGCCCCCCGTCGCCCGTCACGCTCTACCGGCAGCCGCTACCAGCGGTGCGCAGCCGCCGTTCCGTCGTACTTCGGATCGTCGGCTGGGCGGGGCTGGCGCTGCTCGTCTGCCTCGCGGGGGTCGCGGGCGGCGGATATCTCTACGCGCACGAGTCCGTTGCCGCCCTCGCGCCCGACTCGCGTGCCGAGCGCGAAGCGGCCAAGACTCTCGACCTCGCGCTCCCCGGCCAACCCGCCACGGCGCTCGTGATCGGCTACGACCGGCGCGACGACGAGGCGGCCGGGACGCCGTCGCGGTCCGACACGCTGATGCTCGTGCGGGCCGACCCACGTGGCAAGACGATCTCGCTGCTCTCGTTCCCCCGCGACATGACCGTCGCGATCCACTGCCCGGGGCGGACGCCCTACACCGGGAAGATCAACACCGCGTTCACGTTCTGCGGGCCCCGCGCAACACTCGACACGGTCCGCGCGCTGACCGGGCTGCCGGTCAACTACATCGTCACGGTCAACTTCCGTGGCTTCCGCCAACTCGTCGACAAGGTGGGCGGCGTCTGGATGGACATCGACCGGCGCTACTTCAACGACCGCAGCGGCGCGAGCGGCTACGCCACCATCAACCTTCACCCCGGCTACCAGCGGCTCGGCGGCTACCAGGCGCTCGACTACGTCCGGTACCGGCACACCGACTCCGACCTCTTCCGTGTCGCGCGCCAGCAGCTGTTCGTCCGCGCGCTCAAGGACCAGATCAACCACTCGTTCTCGCCGAAGAAGCTTCCCGCCGTGATCAGGGTGATCAGGAACAACGTCACGGTGGGACAAGGGGGCGGCAGGAATGTCAGCCTCTCGACGATCCTCTCCTACGCGGCGCTTGCCTACGACCTCCCGCCGGGTCACGTCTTCCAGTCGCGGATCGAGGGCCTGGAGGGCTACGCCGAGCTGACGACGTCGTCGGAGAACATGCAGCGCGCCGTACAGCAATTCGCGCATCCGGATACCGAGGCGCCGAAGAAGGCGACTGCGGTCGCTCTCGGCGAGAAGGTGAAGCTGAGGGCGCCGCCGGCCCGCGACACGACCGTGACCGTGCTCAACGGCAACGGCATCACCGGCTCGGCCTCCAATGCGAGCTACCTGCTGGGCCAGCGCGGCTATCAGATCCTGACGCCGCCGAACGGCATCCCCGCGAACGCCCCGAGCTTCGGCTACTTCCGCACGAAGGTCTACTTCGACTCCTCCGTGACCGGCGCCAAGCTGGCCGCGCAGCGCATCGCAAACCTGTTCGGGTCGGCCGACGTGGCGAAGATGCCCGTGGCCATTCGCGCGCTCTCGAACGGCGCGATGCTCGTCGGCGTCGTCGGCCAGACATTCCATGGCAGCCTGGCCGCAGCACCCGTCGACCAGACACCGAAGCGGCAGGAGGCGAATGTCTCCCCGGGAACCGAGGCCTCGCTCGACCTGCTCCGCGAGCGGCAGCACCGCGTGCGTTCCCGTTGATGGTGCCGACCGTGATCGAGCGCTCCTCCTGGATCGACCGCGAGCGGCCGGTCCGCCTGTACCGCGTCGACCCGGACCGCAAGCACAAAGCAGTGCGCCTCGTCTACCGGATGGGCTCGAACGAGTACTGGGGCGTGCAGATGACCGATTGGAAGGAAGCACCCGTCCTCTCCGGCAGGAGCTTCGTGCGCAACATCGGCGGCCGCCGGTACGAGCTCTACTACGACGGCCCTCGCCTCCATATGGTCGTCCTGCGGACGAAGGGCGCGAGCTACTGGGTCGTCAACACGCTCCTCGACCGGCTCTCGAACGAGACGATGATCGCGATCGCGAAGGGTCTTCGCCCCGTCTCCAAAGTCAAGGGGTAGGGCTCCGCCGCCGTGAGCAAGGTGGCCCCGCCCCTGGCCGGCGACGGCTCCCGCCGGGCGGAGCCCGGCTTCGCCGCCGCCTGACGCTGCTGACGGCGCCGTGCTCTACGGGCCGTATTTCCATACTGTGCCCTCCGGCCCGCCACCGTCAGCAGCGCCCCAGGAACGCGGGGACGAGTATCCTGCGGCCCGTCGTGGCCCAGGAACCGAAGCGAGTCGCCGTCTTCGGTGCCGGCTACGTCGGCCTCGTCACGGGCGCGTGCTTCGCCGACCTCGGGCACGAGGTCGTCATCCGCGACATCCTTCCCGACCGGATCGAGGCCCTTCGCCGCGGTGAGGTGCCGATCTACGAGCCGGGCCTCGACGAGCTACTCGAACGGAACCGCGAGCGCATCCGCTTCACGACGGACGTGGGCGAGGCCGTTGACGGGGCGGATTTCGTCTACGTGGCGGTCGGAACGCCGCCGACGTACTCCGGCGACGCCGACCTCTCGGCCATCTGGACGGTGATCGACGAGCTGCCGCCGGTGGAGCGGCGGGTCGTCATCGCGATGAAGAGCACGGTGCCCGTCGGGACGGGGGAGAAGGCGCGTCATCGTCTGGCCGAACGCGGCCTGGGTCATGCCGGCTACGTCTCGAACCCGGAGTTCACTGCCGAAGGCTCCGCCGTGCGCGACTTCATGCATCCCGACCGGACCGTCATCGGCGCTTTCGACCAAGCCGACGCGGACGCGGTCGTCGAGCTCCACCGCGGCATCGAGGCGCCCATCGTCCGCTGCGACGTCGCCTCGGCCGAGATGATCAAGCTGGCCGCCAACGCATTTCTCACGACGCGGATCAGCTTCATCAATGAGATCGCCAACCTCTGCGAGC
The DNA here is from genome assembly GCA_963737565.1 of uncultured Actinomycetes bacterium. GTDB lineage: Bacteria > Actinomycetota > Thermoleophilia > Gaiellales > Gaiellaceae > Gaiella. Next base: position 31,873 of record CAVTTF010000014.1, on the reverse strand, counting down.
TCGTCGGCGCAGACGTCAAGGAAGTAGCGAACGGGATCGGCCTCGACCACCGGCTGGGCCCGCATTTCCTCGAGGCCGGTGTCGGGTTTGGCGGGAGCTGTTTCCCGAAGGACATCACCGCCCTGAAGCAGCTCGCCGGCAACTCGGGCTACCACTTCCAGCTGCTCAGCGCCGTGATCGAGGTGAACGAGCTGCAGAAGCGGCGCGTGATCGGGAAGCTGCAGCAGCACCTCGGCTCCCTGCGTGGCAAGACGGTCGCGCTGCTCGGGCTCGCCTTCAAGCCGCACACCGACGACACCCGCGAGGCGCCGAGCATCGTGCTCGCGGGTCGGCTGCTCGCCGAGGGCGCCGACGTCCGTGCCTGGGATCCCGTCGCGCGCCCGGACGGGCTGTACGGCGTCGAGCAGACTGAAACCGTCGAGGCGGCCGTTGCCGGCGCCGACGCGGTGGTACTCGTGACCGAATGGCCGCAGCTGGCGGAGATCGACTGGGCGGCGGTGGCCCCGACGATGCGCACGCGCGTCTTCGTCGACGGGCGCAACATGCTCGACCCGGAGACGATCCGCGCGGCAGGCTTCGTCTACGAAGGCATCGGCCGCGGATTATGAGCTTGCCCGCTGTCGTGCTGGTGGGCGGCGAGGGGACGCGGCTGCGACCGCTGACCGAGCGGATCCGCAAGGACATGCTCCCGCTCGTCGACCGGCCGCTGCTCGCGTTCACGTTCGAGCACCTGCGCCGTCACGGCGTCGAGCGCACGATCGTCTCGTGCGGGTACCTGCCGACGCAGATCCGCGACCATTTCGGCGAGGCCTACGGCGGGCTTACCCTCGACTACTGCGTCGAGGACGAGCCGCTGGGCACCGGCGGCGGCATCGCCTACGCGGCCCGCGGAATCGAAGAGACCTTCTTCGCGCTCAACGGCGACTCCCTGCGCGAGGCCGACCTGGATGCGCTCGCTGCCTTCCACCGCCAGACCGGGGCGAAGGCGACGATCCTGCTCACACCGGTGGCCGACCCGAGCCGTTACGGGCTGGTCCGTCTTGGTGCCGGCGGTCGCGTCGAGACGTTTCTCGAGAAGCCCCGCCCGGAGGAGATCGACACGAACCTGATCAACGCCGGCCTCTACGTCCTCGAGCCCGACGTGCTCGCGCTCGTTCCGCCCGGCGGAGCGGTTTCGATCGAGCGCGAAGTCTTCCCGCGGCTCGCGGCCGAGGGCAGCGTGTACGGGCTTGCTCTTCCCGGCTACTGGCTCGATGTCGGCACGCCCGACTCCTATCTGCAGGCGCACCGCGACGTGCTCGAGCGGACGTTCGCCACGGAGGTCGGCGACGTCCTCGGCAGTGACTACACGTTCGTCCATCCGACCGCGACCGTCCACGCGGCGGCCCGCCTCGTGCCGCCGGTCTTCGTGGGCGAGGGCGCGGTCCTCGGCGCCGGCGTGCGCGCCGGCAGTCTGGCGGTGATCGGTGCAGGAGCGAGGGTGGGAGAGGGCACCGTCGTCGAGAACGCGGTCGTCGGCGCCGGCGCGACGCTCGGCGAGCACACGGTCGTCGTCGGGTCGATCCTCGGTGAGGGAGCCGTCCTCGGCGAGGGCTGCGAGGTTCGCAACCTGGCGGTCGTTGGCCCCGAGGCGATCGTCGGCAGGGGCAACGTCCTCGACTTCGGCCTCCGCGTCGGCGCCGGGCAGGAGATCCCCGACGAGTCGCTTCGCTTCGCATGAGCGATCGCTACGCCTTCGAGCCGCGCCGCGTGGAGAAGCCCTGGGGCTGGGAGCTGATCTGGGCCGAGGCGGAGGCGTACGTCGGCAAGCTGCTGTTCGTGCGTGCCGGGCAGGCCCTGAGCCTCCAGTACCACCGTGAGAAGGACGAGTCGTGGCTCGTCCACGAGGGCCGCGCCTCGCTCGAGCTGGGCGAGGTCGACGGCGCGCTCGACACCGTCGAGATTCGGGCCGGCGACGCGTTCCGCTACCCGCCGGGCACCGTTCATCGCGTCACCGCCCTCGAGGACACGCTCATCCTCGAGGTCTCGACCCCTCACCTCGACGACGTCGTGCGCCTCGACGACCGCTACGGGCGAGCTTGATGCGCTCGTAGGGGCGAGGCTTTGCCTCGCCCGGGCCGGGCAGAGCCCGGCCCCTACGGACGTCCTGGGCAGTCTCGGCCGCCTCGGGGCGGGGGTACACTCGCCCCGTTCACGACGAAAGCGAGACCGAGACTGATGGCAGCCACGCAAAAGCACGACGTGAAGGACCTGGCCCTCGCCGCCGAAGGCGTGCGCCGGATCGAGTGGGCCGACCGGCAGATGCCGGTGCTCGCGGCGATCAGGGAGCGCTTCGAGCGCGAGCAGCCGCTCGCGGGATACCGGATCTCAGCCTGCCTGCACGTCACCACAGAGACGGCGAACCTGATGCGCACGCTCAAGGCCGGCGGCGCCGACGCGGTCCTCTGCGCCTCGAACCCCCTCTCCACCCAGGACGATGCCGCCGCAGCGCTCGTCGAGGAGTACGGCGTCTCCGTCTTCGCGATCAAGGGCGAGGACAACGACACCTACTACCAGCACATCGAGGCGGCCGTCGACCATCGCCCGCACATCACGATGGACGACGGCGCCGACGTGATCGGCGTCCTCCACTCGCACCGCCGTGAGCAGCTCGGCGACGTGATCGCGGGCACCGAGGAGACGACGACTGGCGTCATCCGCCTGCGCGCGCTCGAGCGCGACGGCAAGCTCGGCTTCCCCGTTGTCGCCGTCAACGAGGCGCGCACGAAGCACCTCTTCGACAACCGCTACGGCACCGGCCAGTCGACGATCGACGGGATCATCCGTGCGACCAACGTCCTGCTCGCCGGCAAGCGCTTCGTCGTGGCCGGCTACGGCTGGGTCGGGCGCGGCGTCGCGATGCGTGCGCGCGGGATGGGCTCGCACGTGATCGTCACCGAGGTCGACGCGCTGCGGGCGCTGGAGGCGGCGATGGACGGCTTCGAGGTGCTGACGATGACGGCCGCCGCCGAGATCGGCGACATCTTCTGCACCGCGACAGGCGACAAGGCGGTCATCACCCGCGCACACATGGAGCGGATGAAGGACGGCGCGATCCTTTCCAACACCGGCCATTTCAACGTCGAGATCGAGATCCCGGCGCTCCGCGAGCTGGCCGTCGAGACGCGCGAGGCGCGCCAGTTCGTCGACGAGTTCACGCTCGCCGACGGGCGGCGCCTCTACCTCATCGCCGACGGGCGGCTCGTCAACCTCAGTGCGGCCGAAGGGCACCCGGCGCTCGTGATGGACATGTCCTTCGCGAACCAGGCGCTCGCCGCCGAGTACATCGTCGGGAACGCGCAGTCGCTCGAGCGCAAGGTCTACGTCGTCCCGCGGGAGATCGACGACGAGATCGCGCGCCTGAAGCTGGCGACGATGGGAGTCACGATCGACCAGCTGACGGAGGAGCAGGCCAAGTACCTGTCCTCGTGGGACGAGGGGACTTGATACGTGCGCGAACTCGCGAATCCGCTCGCGCGGCTTCGCGACGCGTAGCATCCCTGAAGGACGTCCGCCTCGCGGCCGCCGGGCAAAGCCCGGCTCCGCCCGCAGCGCATCGCCCTGGGTTGATGGATCCGGAGGCCCTCGTTCCACGGCCGCTCGCCCCCGACCGCATCGTCCGCCTCGAGGGCGACGCGGTTGTCCTGCTCGATCAGCGCCGCCTGCCCGATGAGGAGGTGGAGCTCCGCTGCGCCTCAGCTGCGGAGGTGGCAGCGGCGATCAGGACGCTCGCGATACGCGGCGCACCGGCGATCGGAATCGCAGCGGCGTACGGCTTCGCGCTCGCTGCACAGCAAGGGGAGGATCTCGAAGCGGCCTACGACGTGCTCGCCGGCTCGCGGCCGACGGCCGTCAACCTCGTCTGGGCGCTGGAGGAGATGCGCGACGACCCGACCGCCGACCGCGCGCGGCGAATTCACGAGGACGAGGTCGAACGATGTCGCAGCATGGCCGCACACGCGGCGAGCCTGCTCGCACCCGGCTCGCGCGTGCTCACCCACTGCAACACGGGCGGGCTCGCCACCGGCGGCTACGGAAGCGCGCTCGGCGCTGTTCGCGCGGCCTGGGAACACGGCCTCGTCGCGCAGGTCTGGGTGGGCGAGACGCGGCCGCTCCTCCAGGGCGCTCGCCTGACGGCGTGGGAGTTGGAAGCGCTTGGAATTCCCTTCGCCGTCGTCGCAGACAGCGCCGCCGGTGCGCTGATGGCCGCGGGAGACGTCGACGCGGTGCTGACCGGCGCCGACCGGATCGCGGCGAACGGCGACACCGCGAACAAGGTCGGAACGTACGGGCTGGCCGTCCTCGCGCGGCACCACAACGTCCCGTTCTACGTTGTCGCGCCGAGCTCGACGCTGGATCTCGCGGCGCCCGACGGGGATGCGATCCCGATCGAGCAGCGCGACCCTGCGGAGATCAGTGCCCGCTTCCCGGCGCGCAACCCGGCGTTCGACGTCACGCCCGCGGAGCTGATCACGGCGATCGTGACCGAAGCGGGTATCCATCGCCCGCCCTATGCCGAGAGCCTCGCCGCGGCGGTGCTCGTGTGAAGGCGATCGTCCTCGCGGCGGGGTACGCCACGCGCCTGTACCCGTTGACGCTCGACCGGCCGAAGGCACTGCTGGAGGTCGGCGGCCGCCCGATGCTCGATCGCGTGCTCGAGCGCGTCCTTGCGATCGGCGGCGTCGACGAAGCGATCGTCGTGACCAATGCGAAGTTCGCGCCCCAGTTCGAGGAATGGGCGGCGGGGAAGGAGCACGTCAGGGTTCTCGACGACGGCACGACGAGCGAAGAGGACCGGTTGGGCGCGATCGGCGACATCGGCTTCGTGCTCGACCGGGTGGGGCTGGAAGGAGACGTCGTCGTGGTCGCCGGCGACAACCTGTTCGGCTCTGACATCAGCGATTTCGGCCGCGTCGCGCGTGAGCGGCAGGCGCCGCTGCTCGCAGTGCGGGACGTCGGCGACCTGGGTGAGATGTCGAAGTACAACCAGGTGCAGACCGATGACGACGGGCGGGTGACGTTCTTCGAGGAGAAGCCCGCCCGCGCCACCACGACCCTCATGGGGGTTGCCCTCTACTTCTACCCCAGGCAGGCGCTGCCGTTGGTCCGGCAGTACCTCGTGGAGGGGAACAACCCGGATCAGCCGGGACGACTCGTCGAGTGGCTCTACCCGCGCACGCCCGTCTACACGTGGCGCGTGCCGGGAGACTGGTACGACATCGGCTCCGCCGAGACGCTCGAGCACGCGAACGCCGTCTTCTCCGCGTCGGAGTAGGCGCAGCTCGGGCCCTCGGTCTTGGAGCACTCCATCCGCAATGGTTGTCTAATATGACAACAACATGTTGCTCGACCGCCTCGTCTCCGCCGTCCTGCCGCAGCGCTGCGCCGTCTGCGGGCTGATCGGCGAGGCGGTCTGCGCCGGTGTCTGGCTGCGCTCCTGCGGGTCGCGCCGCCGCTCTGCGAGCGCTGTGGCTCGCCGGGACATTGGCCGGTTCGGCGATGTGCCGAGTGTGCCGGTCGGCGCCTCTCCTTCGCCGCCGCTCGCTCGGCTCTCGTCTATGACGAACGCGCTCGAGCGCTCGTCAGGTCCTGGAAGGAGCACGGTCGTCGCGACCTCGTCCACGTTGCGGCGAAGCTCGTCACCGAAGCCGTGCCGCCTCCGGCCGCGTCCGTTCTCACGTTCGTGCCCGCCGACGACGACCGGCGGCTCGAGCGGGGCCACGCGCCGCCGTGTGCGCTCGCCGAAGCCCTCGCCGAGCGCTGGGCCGTTCCGGTCGCCGACCTCCTCGGCCGCACCCGGCGACTGCCGCCCCAACGAGGCCTCTCGCTCGTCGAGCGGCGGCGTAACGTGCGCGGCGCGTTCGTCGCGCGAGCGGCAAGTGGCAGTCCGTGTCTGCCTGGTCGACGACGTCTACACGACGGGGGCGACTGCCAACGCGTGCGCGTCCGCGCTGCGCCGCGCCGGCGCGCGGTCGGTCACGGTCGTATCGCTCGCGCGGGCAGTTCGTTAGATTGAGAGTGTCCCCGTAGAAGGAGAGCCGATGCGACTTCAGCTCACGGTGCGCCACGGTCAGGCCCCCGACTCGGTTCGCCAGTACGTGGAGGCGAAGTTCCGCAAGCTCGAGCGGCGGCTCCACGAGGCGACGCTGATCGAGGTGGTACTCGATCGCGAGCGGAACCCGAAGATCGCGGACGACCACGTCGTCGAAGCGACCCTGTACGTCAAGGGGCCGAACCTGCACGGCCGTGAGGCTGCCGGGAGCTTCGAGGCGGCGACCGATGCGCTCGTCGACAAGCTCGAGCGGCAGGTCGAGCGCGCGCGCGACAAGCGGACGCTGGAGCGCCGCCGTCGTGCTCAGCACGACGTGCTGGCAGCCACGCCGCCCGAGCCGGCTGCTCCGGAGGCGGAGGAGTCGGCAGCCTAGGTGCGCGGGCGACTTGATCGGACCCGGCGCCAGCGGCCGCCCAGCTAGCAGGTGCCATGGCTGAGGCGGCGCGAGCCGCTCCACCGCCGGCTCGCGCGCGAAGCCGGCCTGACGCCCGAACCTCAGCCGCATGACCCCGGGCCCCACTGGGGCGAGGTCGGGATCCACGGCATCCACAGGCAGCGTGACTGGGACGCCCTCGTCGCCGTGGCGGCGGAGATCGCGGGCGACGAAGTGCGCTTCGTCACCCTGGCCGACGGATCGGTCGTGATCGAGGCTGGGGAGGATGATGCCGACCCGTCGCCGCTCGCAGACGCGCTCGAGGGCCAGGTCGAGCCTCCGTACCGGGCGGCGGCCGTCCGGCATGACGACCTCTGGACCGTGGGGGCACGGCGCATCGAGGTGATCGAGCTCGACCCCGACCCGGGCGGGGAGGAGCTCGAGCTCTCGTGGAACGACGGCGAGCGTGCGATCCGCGTCGACGGCGAACCGACGCTCGGCAGCGTTCCGGCGCTCGAGCGCATCGCCTCGGAGCGCCACGACGCCTGGGTCGTGCGCGCATCGCGCCTCGACGGACCGCTCTGGGAGTACTCGGTCGCTCCGCTCTGAGCTGCGCCAAGTCGGCGAATCCGCTCGGAGGAGTGGCGGACGGTGAAGCCGGTACCCTTGCCCCATGCCCACCGAGAGCTACGGCCGCCTCGAAAAGGTCCTCCGCGTCGGCGAGGGCCGCCGCGTCAAGCGCCTGCAAAACGCTGCCGCGTACGTCACGACGCTCGAGCCCGAGTTCCAGGCGCTCTCCGATGCCGAGCTGCGCGCGAAGACGGCCGAGTTCAAGCAGCGGATCGAGAACGGCGAGTCGCTGGACGAGATCCTCTTCGAGGCCTTCGCCGCCGTTCGCGAATCCCGTGTGCGCGAGTCGGACCAGCGCATGTTCGACGTGCAGCTGATGGGCGGCATCGTTCTTCACGAAGGCGACATCGCCGAGATGAAGACCGGTGAGGGCAAGACCTTCGTGGCCAGCCTGGCCCTGTACCTGAACTCGCTCGGAGGCGAGGGCACGCACCTCGTCACCGTCAACGACTACCTGGCGAAACGCGACGCGGAATGGAACCGGGGCGTCTTCGAACGGCTCGGAGCGACCGTCGGCGCGATCCAGAACTTCATGCCCTTCCGGGAGCGCCGTGACGCGTACGCGGCCGACGTCACCTACGGGACCAACTCCGAGTTCGGCTTCGATTACCTGCGCGACAACATGGCCGTCTCGCTCGAAGGGGTCGTCCAGCGCGGCCACGCGTTCGCGATCGTGGACGAGGTCGACTCGATCCTGATCGACGAGGCCCGCACGCCGTTGATCATCTCGGGCGAGCCCGAGACCGCGGCAAAGACGTATTACGACTTCGCGCGCGTCGTCCGCGATCTCGACGGACAACCGGCGACGCGCAAGGCGGCGAAGGGGCTCGACGAGACGGAGCTCTCCGGCGCCGACTACCTCTACGACGAGACGCACAAGACCGTGTCGCCGGCCCAGATCGCGATCGAGAAGGTCGAGCGGGCGCTCGGGATCGACAACCTCTACGACCCGCGACACGTCCAGCTCGTCAATCATCTGAGCCAGGCGCTCAAGGCGGAGTCGCTCTACAAGCGGGACGTCGACTACGTGATCCAGGACGGCGAGGTGAAGATCGTCGACGAGTTCACCGGGCGGATCATGGAAGGCCGCCGCTGGAGCGAGGGCCTGCACCAGGCGATCGAGGCGAAGGAGGGCGTGCGCATCCGCGAGGAAAACGTCACGCTCGCGACGATCACGCTGCAGAACTACTTCCGGCTCTACGAGAAGCTCGCCGGCATGACGGGGACGGCGAAGACGGAGGAGAAGGAGTTCGTCGAGATCTACGGGCTCCACGTCGTCGAGATCCCGACCAACGTCGCGGTGGAGCGCGCCGACCATAACGACTACATCTTCAAGACGCAGGGCGCGAAGTTCGATGCGGTCGTCGAGGACATCGTCGAGCGGCACGAGGCGGGCCAACCCGTGCTGGTGGGGACGATCGCGGTCGAGACGTCCGAGTACCTCGCCGAGCTGCTCACGCGGCACGGCATCACGCACAACGTCCTCAACGCCAAGGAGCACGAGCGCGAAGCGGACATCATCGCCCAGGCCGGCCGCAAGCACGCCGTCACGATCGCGACGAACATGGCCGGCCGCGGCGTCGACATCGTCCTCGGCGGCAATCCGCAGCACGAGCTCCGCAAGCAGCTCCACTCCGAAGGGCTCGAGGACGGGGAGGAGCTCGAGCGCGAGCTACGCCGGCGAGCCGAGGACACCCGGGAGGAGTGGCGGCGCGATCACGAGGAGATCAAGGAGCTTGGCGGCCTCTACGTGCTCGCCACCGAGCGGCACGAGGCGCGCCGCATCGACAACCAGCTGCGCGGACGCTCCGGCCGCCAGGGCGACCCGGGCGTGTCGCGCTTCTACCTCTCCGCGCAGGACGATCTCGTGCGCCTCTTCGCCGGCGACCGGATTCATTCGATCATGGAGCGCTTCAAGCTCCCGGACGACCAGCCGATGGAGTCCGGCCTGCTCTCGAAGCAGATCGAGAACGCGCAGAAGAAGGTGGAGGAGCAGAACTTCGTCGCGCGCAAGAACGTTCTCAAGTACGACGACGTGATGAACGTCCAGCGGCAGGTGATCTACGAGCAGCGCCGCCGCGTGCTCGAGGGCGACGATCTCTCGGACGAGATCCGCGAGTGGATCCAGGACGTCGTCGCCTACAACGTGGCGCAGTTCACCGACGCCGAAGTGCCCGAGGACTGGGACCTCGAAGGCCTCGTCCAGCAGATGCAGCGGGCTCTACGGCACCGACATCACCGTCGAGGAGCTGCGCGAGGAGGTCGAGCCGACCGCGCGAGGCGCTGATCGAGGAGCTGACGGAGGACGCGCTCGACACCTACGCCGAGCGCGAGGAGATGTTCGGCGCCGATCCCGGGACGGGCCTCCCGGTGCTTCGCGAGATCGAGCGGTTCGTGATCCTGCAGGTGGTCGACACCCGCTGGCGCGAGCACCTCGAGAACATGGACTACCTACGCGAGGGCGTACACCTGCGCGCGATGGCTCAGAAGGACCCGCTGGTCGAGTACCGCGGCGAGGGCCATGTGATGTTCGAGGAGCTCGGTCGCCTGATCCGCGAGGAAGTCGTGCTGATGCTCTTCCATGTGGAACTCGCGCCTTCCGACGTCGAGCAGTTGCAGCCCGCCGAGCAGCGGACCGCGCGGATGCAGTACGAGCACGAGACCGCAGCCGGGGCCGACGTGATCGCCGCGGCGGGCGGCGGCGCCGCCGCGACGGCGCTCGCTGCGCCACCGAGTCAGCAGCAGGTCGTCAACGATCACCGCGACGTGGGCCGTAACGACCCCTGCTGGTGCGGATCGCGGCAAGAAGTTCAAGAAGTGCCACGGCGCCTAAAGCGTGGGGGAACCCATGGTTCCCCCACGAGCCCCCTCCTTCACGCCGCGGAGTAGCCCAGCGCTGTTGGCCTTTCGGGCGAATGAATCGCCCTTCGGCCTTCGAGCGATACGCGTAGGTCAGCGACCGCGCCGGGGACTGCCCCGCTCTTTCCTGCGCGTCTGCTGTTGAATCGTCGTCGATGAGGCTCGCTGGGCCCTCGCCGTCGTCGTCGCCGCGCTCCTCGGCTTCGCCGCGATCGCACTCGACGTCACGAACGACGGCGCGTTCACGCGTCTCGACGCGCGCGTCGCGAACTGGAACGCGGCTCACATGCCGACGGCGGCTGAGTGGGCCGCGCGACCGTTCAGCTGGGTGGGCGGCGTGATCGGGATGACGCTGATCGTGACGCTCGCCGCCGTCCTCCTGCTGCGAGCCGGGCGCCGCTGGGAGGCGGCGATCCTCGTCGTCGCCACGCTCGTCGCCCAGGCGGCCACGCACGGGCCCAAGTACGCGTTCGCCCGCGAGCGGCCGCACGCCGGGAGCGCGGTCCCGCTTCCGGGCTCCTACTCGTTTCCGAGCGGCCACGCGCTGACCGCCGTCGTCGTCCTCGGCCTGCTGGCCGCGATGGCGCCGGTCCGGTACCGCCTCCCGGCCTTCGTTGCCGCGGCGACGGTCGCTCTCGCGATCGGCGCGAGCCGGGTCGTGCTCAACGTCCACTGGGTCAGCGACGTCAGCGCAGGCTTTCTGCTCGGGCTTGCGGTGCTCGCGCTCGCCTTGCTCGCACGATCTCGACTGCGTTCGGAGTGGCCAGCGCAACCGCACCCAGGGCAACGGCGACGATCAGCACCACCGACGAACGGCCGTTGAGAAAGACCGAGTTGGCGAGCTCGTGCTCGTCGACGATGTCGCCGATCCAGGACGCGGGACTGAGGTCCTCGGCGAGCAACGGCCCCGCGGTCGTCGCCGAGATCATCCAGAAGGCCGAGACGGCGGCTGCGGCGAACGTGACGAGCGGCCAGCGGAGCAGGGCGGCCGCGAGCGGAAGGCTCAGGAACGGCAGCACGGGGACGAGGAACCGCGGACCGGGCGACCCACCGCCGAACGGCAGGTAGTAGGCGGCGTTGTAGAGCAGCACGGCTGCGGCCACGACCGCCGACCAGAACCGCCTCCTCTCGGCGACGGCGGAACAGCAGCGGCAGTCCCGCGACCGCGACGAGGGTCACGGGCATCAGCACGAAGAGTCCTCGTTCCGAAAAGAGCAAGTCGAAGAGCACGTCGAGCCGGGGCCGGGTCAAGCCGAAGAAGCCGATGTCGTTGGCGCCGATGACGTCGTGCCCGGTCGACCCGAGCTCCAGGACGGCGTTGGAGTAGCCGTTCCGGAAGGGCGAGCCGAACGCCCACGCGTTGTAGGCGAAGAGCGGCAGCAGGCCGACGACCAGACCGGCGCCGTAGAGCGCGGCGCGGCGCGCCCGGGGCCGGGCGACGGCTGCGAAGGCGCCGACGCACAGCGCGACGACGGCAAGCGGCAGTTCGACGAAGACGGCAAGCCCGGCCAGCACGCCGGCCGCAACGAGGAGCCACGAGGACGAACGCTCGCGCTCGCGCAGGAGGAGGGCGAACGCGGCGAAGGCAAGCGTCGCCGACAGCACGTGCGCGAAGTACGCGGCGGCGAACGGGAGCAGCATCGTCCCGAGGCCGAGCATCACCGCGACCAGGACGCCGGCGCGCGGATAGGCGCGGTCGACCGCCCAGCGGATGAGGAGGAGCAGCACGAAGAACGACGTCAGCACGACCCAGTTGATCCGCCAGATCGCCCGCTCGGGCACGGCCTGCGCGCCGGGGGGGCCAGACGACGCCGGCTGCTTCGGCGGGAACGCGTCGGCAGCGTGGAGCACGAGATAGAGAGGCAGGCTGAAGACGGCGAGGCCGGGCGACTTGGCGGCGTAGAAGTGCCCGTCGACGTAGGCGATGTCGCCGCCTTGGTTGAGGTGGTCGTCGATCCGCGGCGTGCCGTCGGCGAGCGCCTCGACGAGCGAAAAGTGGGCGGCCGCGTTCCACCCGGCCTGCGGCAGCGCCGTCGCCGCTGCGGCAACCACGAGAGCCAAGGCCGCGATCTCGCGCGCGCGCGTCACGCGCGCAAGTCTAGGAGGCACATACGATCGCGCCGTGAGCCGTATCCGAGTCGAGCGCTTCCGGCCCGGCGCTGCGCGACGACTTCGACCGCGCTCCACTCGGACGCCAACGGCGCCGGCTGGTGTCGTTGTGTCGCCTGGTGGGTTCCCAGCTGGGACGGCTGGGGCGAGCGCACCGCAGCCGAGAACGCGGCGCTCCGCGAGGAGCTCTGCAACGCGGGCGAGTACGACGGGCTGCTCGCGTTCGCCGGTGACGAGCCCGTCGGCTGGTGCCAGCTCGGACGGCGGGACCGGCTGGAGAAGCTCGTGCTCCAGCTCGAGCTCGACCCGTCGCCGGAGACGTGGGCGGTGACGTGCTTTCTCGTCGCCCCGCACGCCCGCGGGCGCGGCGTCGCACGTGCCCTCCTCGACGCGGCGATCGAGACGGCCCGCGCGGAAGGCGCCGTGCGACTCGAGGGTTATCCACGCCGCGGCACTACCGACACCGGACGACGCCTGGACGGGGCCGGAGCGACTATTCGAGACACATGGCTTTGCCGCAGTGCGCGAGGCCGGCCCGCGGTCGCGTGTATGCGCGGAGGCTCGCGGAGTGAATGGCCTGGAACGCCTCTGCACGGAACTCGTCTCCGCGGGCGCGCCCGGCGCGCTCGCGTTCGCCGCCGGGCCCGAGGGCGCCTTTGGCGCCGCAGCCGGGACCGACGTCGAGTCCGGCCGCCCACTGCGCGTCGGACAGGGATTCCGGGCCGGAAGCGTGACGAAGACCGCAGTCGCGGCGCTCGTCCTCCTCCTCGCCGAGGACGGCCGGCTCGGGCTCGACGATCCCGCCGACCGCTGGGTGGCGCGCCGCCCGGGATCACGGTCCGACAGCTGCTCCAGCACACGAGCGGACTGCCGGACTACGCGGCGAACCCGGCGTTCCGCGAACGCTACGTTCGCGACGCCACGGCTGTCTGGCACCCCGAGGAGCTGCTCGAGCTCGCAGGGACGGACGACAGCTGGTGCTGGTTCGTTTGCGTACTCCAACACGAATTACGTGGTACTGGGCCTCGTAATCGAAGCTGTGGGCGGTGCCGCGTTGGGAGACCAACTCGCGCGTCGCGTTCTCGAGCCACTCGCTCTGCAGGAGTCCCACCTCGCACCAGGAGGCGGCGCCGCAGCCGGCGGCCTGGTCTCGACGGCAGCAGACGTCGCCCGTCTGCTCCGCGCGCTACTGCAGGGCGAACTGCTCGAGCCGGCCTCGCTCGAGGAGATGCTCGACACGGTTCCGGGTGACGGCGGCGAGTTCGCGCGCTACGGGCTGGGGATCGCCGAAATGGATTCGTTCCTGGGGATCGTTCCGTCGCCGTGCGGGAGCGCGTGGGGCCACCTCGGTCTGATGCCGGGCTGCACCTGCGCGGCGCTGAGCACGCGTGACGGCGCGAGGCAAGCCGTCCTGATGACGAGCGGCCCGATCAACGAGGCCTTCGGCGAGCGCATGTGGGACCTGTTCTGCGGCTGAACGGCGGCCCTTGAGGGTACGCCGCCCCGAGGTGTAAGTGCTTTGTAAGGGTCGGCGCGGGTGGACATGCGGCGGCGCACGGCGGGTAAGTTGAGAAGACGCTGGAAAAGGGGGAGGTTTATTCGCATGCGCAAGCTTGTTCTTGCATTTGCAGCTCTCACAGCCGTCAGCGTTGGGCTCGTCGGCTTGGCCATCGCGGCTACACCCGGGCCCGATTACCTCGACGTCGCGTCGTGGAAGGCGGCCGCGAAGAACAACGGGACCGCGCGTCTGTCGGCGACGACGAAGGCCGCGATCCCAACGCATCCAGACGCGTTCATTCGCTCGAACCCTGTGGTCGGCATCGCCTGGGTCGATGCGCAGACGAGCAAGGTGTTCGTCGTCACGATCCATCCGGTGCTCGGCCGTGACTCGCACCAGAACCCGCGCGGGTGGCACGCGCACACGGCCCAGCTCGCCGGAGGCGCCGTTGCGCCTAACGACTTGTGCCTCGCCGGGATCACGTCGTCGCCAACCGCGGGAATCTCCATCCAGGGTGCGACCGTCAAGGTCAACGCGCGTGCGCTCGTCGCTACCGGTGCCCGCGGCGTGCGTTCGACGCTGCCGTCGGCTTCACGGTTCAGGCGGACGCGGCTTGCCCGTCGCACCTGGCCGTTCGCGTCAGCACCTGACCGGCGCGATCAGCGCCAGGCTGAAGGCAGACGCAGGGCGGCGGCCGCTGGACGGTCGCCGCCCTGACGAACTCATAGGCGCGGAGGCCGCCGAGCGCACAGATAGCATCCCGCCGTGACCGAGATCGCCCGCCTCCCGCTTGCCGAGCAGCTCGAGGAGCTCGGGGCCCAGCTTGCCTGGGTCCGTGAGTACCTTTGACCCAGATGCGCTGAGCTCCCGTAAGGCCGAGCTCGAGGAGGCGATGGGGCGACCCGGCTTCTGGGACGACCAGGCCGAAGCGGCCCGAATCTCGACCGAGCACTCGAGAACCACGCGCAAGCTGGAGCGCTGGGAGCGGCTCAGCCGTGAGCTCGCCGAAGCCCGCGAGCTGGCCGACGATCCGGACTACGAAGACGAGGTCGCCGAGCAGCTCGGGCCGCTTCTGGCCGAGTTCGCGCAGCTGCAGGAAGACGCGCTGTTCACGGGTGAGTACGACGCCGGCGATGCCGTCCTCACGATCAACGCCGGGACCGGTGGTACCGACGCCCAGGACTGGGCGGAGATGCTGCTGCGCATGTACGAGCGCTGGGCCGCCGACCGCGGCTACGACGTCGAGGTGATCGAAGCCAGTCCCGGCGAGGAGGCCGGCCTCAAGTCCGCGACCGCGACGGTGAAGGGCGAGAATGCCTACGGCGTGCTGAAGGCCGAGCGCGGCGTGCATCGGCTCGTTCGCCTCTCCCCGTTCGACGCGGCGCACCGCCGTCATACGGCGTTCGCGCAGGTGGTCGTGGCCCCGCTCCTGCCGGAGGACGAGGCGGTCGAGATCGACGAGTCGGATCTGCGCATCGACACCTACCGCGCGAGCGGCGCGGGCGGCCAGCACGTCAACAAGACCGACTCCGCCGTTCGGATCACCCACCTGCCGACGGGAATCGTCGTTCAGTGCCAGAACGAGCGCTCGCAGACGTCCAACAAGCAGACGGCGCTGCGCATCCTGCGCTCGCGGCTCGCCGAGCTGCAGGAAGAGGAGCGCGAGGCGGAGATAGCCCGCGAGCGTGGCGCCGCGCAGGACATCGGCTTCGGGAGTCAAATCCGGTCCTACGTGCTCCACCCGTATCAGCTCGTGAAGGACCACCGCACCGACCACGAGGTGGGTAACACGCAGGGCGTGCTCGACGGCGACCTCGACGGCTTCGTCCGCTCGTACCTGCTCGCGAAGGCCGCGGGGCAGGTCGTCTAGGCAGGGGCAGTCCGCGGTGTCGGCTACACTTGGCCACCCCGAACCGGAGCGGCCCGTCGAGCCGCCGGCTTTCGTCCCGGTGCAGGAGCCAGAGGCAGATCTGATGGAGTCCACTCACGCGACCGCTCTTGCCGAGCCATTCTCCGGGGACGGCAACGAGGAATTCGTTCACCCGTCACCGGGGGCGATGATCGTGTTCGAGGGCGTGCGGAAGGTCTACGAGCCCGACGTCGTCGCACTCGACGGAGTCTCGTTCGTCATCGACAAGGGTGAGTTCGTCTTCGTCGTCGGCGCCTCCGGCTCCGGCAAGTCGACGATCGTGCGCCTCCTGCTCAAGGAGCTCGACTCCACCGACGGCCGGATCATCGTCGGCGGCCGCGACCTGACCCGCCTGAAGCGCTCCAAGGTGCCGCTGCTCCGGCGCAACGTCGGCTGCGTCTTCCAGGACTTCAAGCTGCTGCGCGACCGGACGGCCTTCGAGAACGTCGCCTACGCCCTCAAGGTGCAGGGCGAGCCGACTGCCGAGATTCGCCGGAAGGTGCCCGAGGTGCTCAACCTCGTCGGCCTGGCGCACAAGATGAACTCGCGGCCGGACGAGCTCTCCGGCGGCGAGCAGCAGCGCGTCTCCATCGCGCGCGCCGTCGTCAACCACCCGCCGCTGCTCGTCTGCGACGAGCCCACCGGCAACCTCGACCCCGACACGTCCGTCGGGATCATGCAGCTGCTCTACAAGATCAACCGGGCCGGGACGACGATCCTCATGGTCACCCACGACCGCGAGATGGTGGACAAGATGCGTCGGCGCGTGATCGCGCTCGACCAGGGCAAGCTGATGCGCGACGAGCGGCGTGGCGGGTACGAGTCCGAATGAGCCGTTTGCGCTTGATGTTCTCGGAGTCGCTGCGTTCGCTCGGGGCAAACCTCTCGACGACGATCGCGGCGACGATGACCGTTCTGATCGGGATGTTCCTGCTCGGGTTGTTCATCGCGCTCGGTACCTGGGTGGTGTCCTGGTCAGACCACGTCAAGAACCAGCTCGAAGTGAAGGTCTTCTTCGTGGACGACGCGACGACGAAGCAGATCAACGGGGTTCGCATCTACCTCGACAAGGACCCGCGGGTGAAGCACTACCAATTCGTCTCCAAGCGGGAAGCGCTCGCGGATATGAAGAAGCGCTATCCGAAGCTCGTCGCGAACCTGCCGTCGAACCCGCTGCCGGCATCGTACGAGGTGACACCCGTCAAGGCCGAGCAAGTGAAGACCATCGCCGCCGACCTGCGCACACAGAAGTTCGCGGGCGTCGAGCGCGTGAAGGACGGGCAGCAGACCTCCAGGCGGATCCTGCAGGTCGCCCGGGTGATCGAAGTCGTGTTCCTCGTCGCGGTGATCGTGCTTCTGATCGCCTCGACCCTGCTGATTGCGAACACGATCCGTCTCTCGATCTTCTCGCGTCGACGCGAGATCGAGGTGATGAAGCTCGTCGGAGCGACGAACTGGTTCGTACGCGGACCGTTCATGCTCGAGGGCCTGCTCTGCGGCGCGCTCGGCTCGATCGCGGCGATCTTCCTGCTCCTGCTCGGCAAGGAGCTCGCGCTGCCTGCCATCCTCGGGCATATCGAGACCACGTCCGACGTGCGTGCGCTCGCCTTCTCGGCCACCGCGCTGATCCTCCTGCTCGTCGGCCTTGGTGTCGGAGCGCTCGGCTCCGGGCTGACGCTGCGCCGCTTCCTCCGCATCTAGGGACAGATCCCCGAAGGGGGTCTGTCCCTGAAAGCGCGTTCGGGGACAGACGCCTGTGGCATCTGTCCCCGGCCCCTCAATCGAGCGCGTAGCCGCCCGCGAGCATCGCGTCCGCGCGGGCCTGGAACGCCTCGAACGGCGGCACGTCCCAGCCGAGAGAGTCGGCCAGGCGAACGATCGTGTTGAAGAGCGCGGCCACGTGGATCGCGTCGACGAGCGCCTCGTCGGAGACGCCGGCGCGGCGCACGCGATCGGCGTCCTCGGTCGTGAGCTCGTCGGGCCGCAGCGTCATCGTCTCGACGAAGCCGAGCGTCGCGCGCAGCCCTTCGCCGATCGGCGCGGTGCGCCAGTCCGCTTCGACTGCCCGCCACACGTCCTCGCCGAGCGCATACGCCGCGACCGCGGCGTGGGCGTTCGTTCAGAAGGGGCACTGGTTGAGCGACGAGACGAACGCCGCGAAGAGCTCGCGCTCGCCCGGCGTCCAGTCCGACGGGCCGCGCATCGCGAGGTCGAGCGCCTCCGAATACGGGCGACCGAAGATCTCCTGGCGGTAGTTCAAGGTCTTCAAGACGCCCAGCGGCCGCGGAACGTCGACGGCGTCGACACAGGCGAGTCTCATCGCAGCGTTCCGAGGGCGGCGTCGAGGCGCTCGAGCCCGGCGGCGACGGCCACGCCCACCGTCTGCTCGAAGATCTCGTCCTCGCTCAGGCCCGCCGCCTTCAGTTCCTCGACGTCTCGGTCGGTGACGCGGTAGGCGTGAAGGCGGACCGTGTCGAGGTAGTTCTGCATCGCGGCCGGGGCCGGACGGTCGGGGCGCGCGGCCTCGCGCAGCCGCTCGATCAGCTCGTCGTAGCGTGTATCCACGCCGGCGAGCGTATCCGACGAAGAGCGGGGACAGACACCTGCGGTATCTGTCCCCCGGTACGGTTGCCCGATGCCCGGACGACGTGACAGGCCGCCGCGAACGAAGCGCCCGAGCCGCTCTCAGCGGCGCTCCGGCCACGGTGCCGGCGCTCGAGCCGCGGCGCGACGTGCCGAGCGCGGGATCGAGATTCGCCTTCCCGAGCGCAGGGTGACCCCGGAAAGCGTCGTCGCGCATCTGGGCCCGACGAACTCCGGTAAGACCCATGACGCGCTCCGCTTCCTCGCCGAGCAGGGGCGAGGTGTGTACGCCGGGCCGCTGCGGATGCTCGCCCAGGAGGCGCACCGCCGGCTCGGTGCCGAGCTCGGCGTCGACCGTGTGGGGCTCGTCACCGGCGAGGAGCGGATCAACGAAAACGCGCCGATCGTCTGCTGCACCGTGGAGATGGCCCCGAGCTCGGGCGAGGTGCTCGTCCTCGACGAGGTGCAATGGGCGGACGACGCCGAGCGCGGCTCCGCCTGGACGCGGCTGCTCCTTGGCGGCGAGTACCGGCACATCCTCCTCCTTGGTGCCCTCGACGCTTTGCCCCTCGTCGAGCGCGCCTTTCCCGGGGCGGAGCTCCGGTTGTTCGAGCGCAAACTGCCGCTCGAGTTCGTCGGCGCTCGCGCGCTGCGGTCGCTGACGCCCGGGACCGTCGTGGTCGCGTTCAGCCGCCGGGCGGTGCTGGCGCTGGCCGGCGAGGCGAACCGGGCGCGGCCCGGCCGGGTCGCCGTGCTCTACGGGGCGATGCCGCTGGCCTCGCGCCGCGAGGAAATCGATCGCTTCCTCTCCGGGGGCGCCGACGTCTGCGTCGCGACGGACGTGCTCGGTCACGGCGTGAACCTGCCCTGCGAGACGCTGCTCTTCGCCGAGACGTCGAAGTTCGACGGCGAGGAGCGCCGCGACCTGTACCCCTGGGAGCTCGCGCAGATCGCAGGCCGGGCCGGCCGCTTCGGCCTGGTCGAGCGCGGGCACGTCGGCGTCCTCACAGGCGTTGACTGGGCGGTCGCCGACCCGGACCTGGTCGAGTCCGGCCTCGAGCCTCACGTCCGGCTGCCGGGCGGCCACATGGGCTACCGCGTCGTCGACGAAGCGCGCATCCGGCCCCGGCTTGGAGATCTCGGCATCGACGACCCCCGCAATCTCGGGGCCGCGCTCGACGCGTGGTACCGCGTCGCCACCCGCGAGTGGGAGCACGAGAGCTGGCTCGCCGTCGAGTCGCTGCAGCCGCTGCGGCTCCGGCTCGACGCCGTGCAGCGCCGCCTCGGCTCGCGCGGCCGCCGCCTCTCGCTGCAGGACACATGGACGCTCGTCACAGCCCCGGTGGACGAGGACCACGTCGAGCTGCTCGGCACGCTCGCACTCGCCGTCTCCGGCGATCAGGGCGCACGGCGGCTGCTGGCCCCGATTCTCGACGCCCGGCGGTTGCGTGATGCGTCGCTCGAGGACGCAGAGGAGGCCGGCCGCGTAGCGAGCATCCTGCGCTGGTTCGCGCTTCAGTTCTCCGGCGTCGGTGGCGTCACGATCGAGCGCGCGGCCGCGCTCGAGGAGGCCGCCGCAGCTCGCGTCGTGGCTCGACTCCGGCTCGAGGTGAGCGAGCCGACGATCGGTCGCTGCCGCTCGTGCGGCCGGACCTGCGCGCCGTGGTTCCCGCTCTGCGATCGCTGCTTCGGCCGTGCGCGGGCGTGATATGAACGCGTCGTGACCGCCGACGAGGTACGTGCGATCCCACTCTTTGCGGGCCTGACCGACGCCGCGCTCGAACGGATCGCCGCAAGCGGGACGGAACGCGAGGTGGAGGCGGGCCAGGTCCTCGCCCTGCCCGGCGACCCGGGCTCGGGCATGTTCGTGATCCGCGAGGGCGAGGTCACGGTCGAGGCCCGCTCCGGCCCGATCGCGCTCGGGCCGGGCGACTTCTTCGGTGAGCTCGCCCTCCTCGTGCCCGATGCGGGCCGCGTCGCGCGCGTTCGAGCTGCCACGCGCGCGCGCTGTCTTTCGATCCCCCGCAACGACTTCCTCGCGCTCCTCGAGTCGGAGCCGCCGCTCGCGCTCGAGGTCCTGCGCGAGCTCGCGCGTCGCCTGTACGGGGTGTACGCGCGGTAGCAGCTCTCCGCTCTCCTCGGGTGCGCTGGGCCGTCCCTACACTGCGCGGATGGCCCGGACGGACGGACAGAAGCTGATCGCGGACAACCGTCGTGCACGACACGACTACGTCCTCACGGACCGGGTGGAGGCGGGGATCGTGCTCAGCGGCACCGAGGTGAAGTCGCTGCGCGCCGGTCTCGTGCAGCTCGGGCAGGCCTTCGCCGACGTGCGAGACGGCGAGATGTGGCTGGTCGGCGCCTCGATCGGGGAGTACGAGGCCGGCAACCGCCAGAACCACGTCGCCGACCGCGACCGCAAGCTCCTGCTCCATCGGGGCGAGATCGATTCGCTCTACGGCAAGGTGCGCGAGAAGGGCCTCACGCTCGTCCCGACCCGCATGTACCTGAAAGACGGACGTGTCAAGGTCGAGCTCGCGCTCGCGCGCGGCAAGGAGAAAGCGGACAAGCGGCGGGCGATCGCCGAGCGGGACGCGCAGCGGCAGGTCGAGCGCGCGCTCAAGTCGCGTCGTTGACGAGCTTCAAGTCGTCGACCAGGCCGGAGAGCTGGGCTCAGAGCGGCCGGAGTACGCGGCACGGGCTGCCCGCGGCGAGGACGTCTGGTGGAACGTCGCGGAGGACGACGCTGCCGGCCCCGATCACCGAGTTGTCGCCGATGGTCACGCCGGGACCGACGATCGCGCCGGCGCCGATCCAGACGTTCCTGCCGAGCGTGATCGGGCCGGCAGACTCGAGGCCGTCCGCCCGCAGCGCGGGCTCGAGCGGGTGTGTCGCCGCGCAGAGCTGCACGCCCGGACCGATGAGGCAGCCGTCTCCGATTACGACCGGCGCGCAGTCGAGCACGACGCAGTCGAAGTTGAGGAACGCCCGGTCGCCGAGCGAGATGTTCCAGCCGTAATCGCAGTAGAACGGCGGCTCGATGAAAGCGCTGTCGCTCATCGACCCGAGCAGCTCGCCGAGCAGCGACCTACGGCCGAGCTTCGTCACCCGGGTCGCTGGCGTTGAAGCTGGCCGTCAGCTCTCGGGCTCGCAGGCGCTCCCGCGCACGAGCTCGGGGTCGTCCGCGCGATAGAGCTCGCCCGCGAGCATCTTCTCGCGCTCGCTGCGTTCGCTCACGCGTCGCGAATCGGCCCGCGCACGACGATGTGGCCCGGCGCGATGCGGTAGCCGTGGCGCTCGTTGAGCCGGCGGATCGGCTCGTTTCGTTCCTCGTTGTGCGTCTCGAGGCGGGTGTAGCCGTTCTCGATCGCCCACGCGATCTCGGCCCGCTTGAGCGCCCCGGCGATCCCGCGGCCTCGCCACGCGCGCTTCACGCCGGTCATGTCGTGGGCCGCGACGCCCGGCTTCGCGCCGGAGAGCGAGAACTTGGCGTACCCGACGACCTCGTCGCGCGCGAGCGCCAGGAAGGTCGCCTCAGGCCGGTCGCCCGAGCCCTGCATGTCGACCGACAGCCACTCCTCGAACGGCGCCATTTCCGCCTCGTCTTCGCCGGGAACGTCCGGGAGGGCCTCGCATGCCACCTCGTAGATGCCACGGGCCAGGTCGGGCCTCTCGGCCCACGTGATGATCTCGATCCCCTCCGGCGGAGCCACCTCGGGGGGCTCGACGCCCGCGAGGTCGAGCGCGAGCATCGAGTTGCGGCCCACTTCGCGAAAGCCGCGGCGCTCGGCCCAGGCGAAGCTCTCCGGATCGTCCTCGGAGACGGCGCCGAGCAGTTCGGTGTAGCCGCGCTCGCGCGACCAGGCGCCGATCTCGGCGAGGAGCTCCGACCCGAGGCCACGGCCGCGACCTTCCGGCATCACGTTGAGCTCGATTCGCGCCACGCCGGGCGGCGAATGCCAGCCGAGAACGGAGATTCCGGCGGCACTGTCGACGCTGTCGAGAGATCCCACGAACCATTGCGTCTCCGCCGCCTGCCGTGCCCAGTCGACGTAGGCCTCGAGCGATCCTGGCCGTGCGCCGCACCTCTGCGCGAGCTCGACCCAGTCGGCCAGCTCGTCCCTGCCGATCTGGCGGACCTCGACCATGCCCGGGACCCTAGCCACGGAAGGCTTTTCGCGCGTTGGGCGGAGGAGTAGGCTCGATATCGCTGTTCGTCTGCGAGAGAAGGAGGTCGCCACGTGCGACGCGTAGCGCTGACCGTCAACGGCACGCGCCACGAGCTCGAGTTGGAGCCGCGGGAGCTGCTCGTGTACGTGCTCCGGGAGCGCCTCGGGCTGACCGGGACGAATGTCGGCTGCGACACCTCTGCCTGCGGCGCCTGCACGGTGCTGCTGGAAGGAGAGGCGGTCAAGTCGTGCACCGTTCTCGGCGTGCAAGCCGACGGGACGGAGATCACGACGATCGAGGGGCTGGCCCGGAACGGTGAGCTGCACCCTGTGCAACAGGCATTTCACGAGCATCACGCCCTGCAGTGCGGCTACTGCACGCCGGGCATGGTGCTGACGGCCGTCGCGCTGCTCGAGCACGGAGAGGCGTCGTCGGAGGCCGCGATCCGGGATGGCCTGGAGGGCAACCTCTGCCGCTGCACCGGCTACCACAACATCGTCCGCGCCGTCGAGGCCGTGGCGGGGAGCGCGCGATGAGCACCGTCGCCGGCACCACCCGCTTCGTCGGCACCTCCGTTCCGCGCCGGGAAGACCGGGCGCTGCTGACCGGTCAGGGCCGCTTCATCGACAACCTGACCCTGCCGGGCACGGTCTACATGGCGGTCGTGCGCAGCCCCTATCCGCGCGCACGCATCCGCGGTGTCTCGCTCGATCCCGCCCGCGCCGCCGAAGGCGTCGTCGCCGCGTACAGCGGTGCCGACCTGGCCGAGGACTGGAAGGGCTCGCTGCCCTGCGCCTGGCCGGTCACCGAGGACATCAAGATGCCGCCGCACTACCCGCTCGCGACCGACGAGGCTCGCTTCCAGGGCGACGGCGTGGCAGTGGTCATCGCCGACAGCCGCGGCCGCGGCGAAAGACGCGGCGGAGCTGGTCGAGGTCGACTACGAGCCGCTCGAGGCCGTCGTCGAGGTAGAGAAGGCGCTTGCAGACGGTGCGCCGCTCGTCCACTCCGACCTGGGCACGAACGAGTGCTACGTCTGGACGCTCGCGACCGACGACTTCGACGCCGCGCTCGCGGGTGCCGACGTGACCGTGACGCGGCGCTACTACCAGCCTCGCCTGATCCCGAACGCGATCGAGCCGCGCGGCGCGCTCGCGCAGGCCGGCCCGACCGGCGAGCTGACGCTCTGGTCGGCCACGCAGGTACCGCACATCCTGCGCTTCGCCCTGCAGCTCGTGCTGGGCATCCCGGAGGCGAAGATCCGCGTGATCGCACCCGACGTCGGCGGCGGCTTCGGCTCCAAGCTGAACGTCTATGCGGAGGAGGCGCTCGTCGCGACGCTCGCCCGCCGGCTGGGCCGGCCGGTGAAGTGGACCGAGGAGCGCTCCGAGAACGCCGTCGCCACGATCCACGGGCGCGACGTCGTCACCGAGTTCACCTTCGGGGCGACGAAGGACGGCACGATCACGTCCGTCAAGGCCGAGGTGAAGGCGGCGATGGGCGCGTATCTGCAGCTGGTCACGCCTGGCATCCCACTGCTCGGCGCGTGGATCTACAACGGCGCCTACGCGATCCCCAACTACAGCGTTCGGTTCACCGGCGTGTTCACGAACGCGACGCCGACCGACGCGTACCGCGGGGCAGGACGCCCGGAAGCGACGTACGTGATCGAGCGGACGATGGAAGCGCTGGCGGCCGAGCTCGGCATGGACCCCATCGAGTTGCGCCGCAAGAACTTCATCAAGGAGTTCCCGGCCACGCTTGCGTCCGGCCTCACCGTCGACTCCGGGAACTACGACGCGGCGCTCGACAAGCTGCTCGAGCTCCTCGATCTCGACACGATCCGCACCGAGCAGGCCGCCCGCCGCGAACGCGGCGACATCGAAGCAGCTCGGCGTCGGGTTCTCGACCTACAACGAGATGTGCGGGCTCGCGCCCTCGCGCATCCTCGGCGCGATCCGCTACGCGGTGGGAGGCTGGGACAGCGCCACCGATCCGCTTCCAGCCGCTCGGCTCGGTGCAGGTCGTCACGGGCACCTCGCCGCACGGCCAGGGCCACGAGACCTCCTGGGCGCAGATCGCGGCCGACGCGCTCGGCGTCGACGTCGACGACGTCGAGGTGCTCCACGGAGACACCGCCGTCTCGCAGCTCGGGATGGACACCTACGGCAGCCGCTCGCTCGCGGTCGGCGGCATCGCGCTCTGTGCACGCGAGCGAGAAAGTCGTCGACGAAGGCGCGAGAGATCGTCGCGCACCAGCTCGAAGTCGCCGGCGAGGACCTCGAGTTCGCCAACGGCAGCTTCTCGGTGAAGGGCTCGCCCGACAAGGCGATGTCGATCAAGGAGGCGGCGTTCGCGGCTCACTCGGCCCACAACCTCCCGGACGGGATGGAGCCCGGGCTGGAGGCGACGGCGGTGTACGACCCGCCGAACTTCTCCTGGCCGTCGGGCGCCCATGCCGCGGTCGTCGAGGTCGACACCGAGACGGGTGACGCGCGGCTCGTCCGCTACGTCGCCGTCGACGATGTGGGCTCACCCGTCAACCCGATGATCATCGACGGGCAGGTGCACGGCGGCGTCGCCCAATCGGTCGGCGCGGCGCTGTACGAGGAGGGCGTCTACGACGAGGACGGCAACCTGCTCACCCAGAACCTGACCACCTACCTCGTCCCCTCGGCGGCGGAGCTGCCGTCGTTCGAGCTCGCCCGCACCGAGACGCCGAGCCCGACGAACCCGCTCGGCGTCAAGGGCGTGGGGGAGACGGGCACGATCGCCGCGACACCTGCCGTCGTGAGCGCGGTCGTCGACGCCCTGTCGCATCTGGGCGTCACGGACATCCAGATGCCGGCCACGCCCGAGCGTGTCTGGCGCGCGATCGAGGAGGCGAAGCAGTGATCCCCGCACGGTTCGACTACGAGGTCGCGGAGAGCGTCGAGCATGCGCTCGAGCTGCTGGGCGGGGGCGACGAGACGAAGCTGCTCGCGGGCGGCCATTCGCTGATTCCGGCGCTCAAGCTCCGCCTCGTCCGCCCCTCGCTGCTGGTTGACGTCGGCCGGCTCTCGGACCTCGCGTACGTCCGCGACGCAGGAACGACGCTGGCGATCGGCGCCCTCACCCGGCACCGGGCTGTTCGGCGACGACCCGCTCCTGCAGGAGCATTGCCCGACTCGTCTCCACGACAGCGGGGACGATCGGCGATCCGCAGGTGCGCGCCCGCGGGACGATCGGCGGCTCGCTCGCGCACGGCGATCCGGCCTCCGACCTGCCCGCGGTGATGCTGGCCCTGGGAGCGGAGCTCGTGATCCGAGGCGCGAACGGCGAGCGGCGTGTGCCCGCGACCGAGTTCTTCACCGGCGTCTTCCAGACGGCGGTCGGGCCGGGGGAGATGCTGGTCGAGATCCACGTGCCGAAGCTCGCCCATTCCGCCGGCTGGTCGTACGTCAAGTACAACCGGCGGTCCCAGGACTGGGCCACGGTAGGCGTCGCGGCGCTCGTGCACCGCGACAACGGCGACGTGGCGGGAGCGTCGATCGCGCTTGCCAACATGGGCGGGACGCCGGTGCGCGCGGCCGCGGCAGAGGAGGCCCTGGGCAACGGAGCGTCGGCTGCCGACGCGGCGGCGAAGATCGCCGAGGGCACAGAGCCGCCGTCCGACACGGCAGCGAGCGCCGAATTCCGGCATCATCTCGCCAGGGTCCTCGGCCGCCGCGCGATCGAGGAGGCACTGGCTCGGTAGGGGGAGATCTGCGGCCACTGGGGGTCTGGCCCCGCAAGGGGTCAGACCCCACGTACACGCTTGATTCTGAAATTGTCGGCCGCGGCCGCGACTTGCGCAGCTAGCGCTACGGCTGGACGGCGTCCAGCGCCATCCGCAGGATGTCGTCCGCCGACACGCCGGGCTCGAGGATCAGGCGGTGGCGGAGGACGTACGGGGCCATCGCGCGCACGTCCTCGATCGTGATGTAGTCGCGACCCTGGACGCGCGCATTCGCCTTCGAGGCGCCATTGAGGTGGATTGCGGCGCGCGAGCTGGCGCCGAGGATGACGCCGGGCATCGTCCGAGTGCGCCGGACGAGCGCCACGATGTAGGTGAGGACCGCGTCATCGGCGACCGTCGAGTCGAGCTCCTTCCGTGCGCGATCGAGGCCGACGGTGCCGAGCAGCGGGCGGATCTCGCCCAGCATGTCGGGCGTGACGCCGGTGTGCGGCAGACGCAGCATGTCGATCTCGTGCTCGGGCGAGACGTACTCGAGGTCGACCTTGAAGAGGAAACGGTCGAGCTGGGACTCCGGGAGTGGGTAGACGCCTTCCTGCTCGTACGGGTTCTGCGTCGCGACGACGAGGAACGGGTCGGGCAGCCGGTGCAGCTCGCCGTCGACCGTCACGTGCCGCTCCTGCATCCCCTCGAGCAGCGCCGCCTGCGTCTTCGGCGGCGTACGGTTGATCTCGTCCGCGAGCAGCACGTTCGTGAACAGCGGGCCCGGCATGAACACCGGCTCGCCGGCGCGCATCACGTACTCGCCGATGATGTCGGTGGCGGTCGTGTCCGGCGTGAACTGGATCCGCTTGAACGATGCGCCCAGCACGTGCGCCATCGCGCGGCCGAGGAGCGTCTTCGCGCTGCCCGGCGGCCCTTCGACGAGGACGTGGCCGTGCGCGATCGCGGCGACGAGCATCAGCTCGACGGCCTTCTCCTGGCCGACGACGACCTTTCCCGCCTCCGCCTTCGCGCGCTCGCGCAGCATGCTGAGGTTGTCGTAGGTCTCGAACTGGACGTATGACGGCGTCGCGCGTGGCATTACTCCCCTTGGTATCCCTCGATTTCGGCTCGAGGTCAACCCTAGCGCGCCCGGAGACCGGAGCCGAACCGCGGCTACAATGAGCACGACATACGGGGGCGATCAGGTTTCGACGTGGTCGGTTCTCCGGTAGAGCTGCGAGTCGAGGTCCCCGGTCGGCCTCGTTAATCAACCGGGACAAACGCAAGTGCGAAGAACGATCTCGCACTCGCCGCCTAGCCAAAACTAGGTAGGCGACGTCGCTCCGAGCTGGGCCCGAGGCTCGGGTAGCGGCGCCAACGATCGGGCTCGGCGCCGATGGAGAGCCAATCGCCGGAGGCGCGACACTTCAGGATGGCTAGCCCGACGGTAGGTCGTCTGCGAACCGGCCGGCGGGCGAATGCAAAGCGCAGACTACGCTCGTAGAGGCTCTGTCCGGTGCGGCCGCGGACGCGGGTTCGATTCCCGCCGCCTCCATGCCCGTCCAAGAGGGGGAACCTTAGGTTCCCCCTCTAGGATCTCCCCCTCCACCTGCGTCCGCGCAGCAGCGCTGTCGTATTGCAAGAACTCAAGCTCCGATGACGACGCCATGTTGCCTTCACCTGTGAAGAACACGCCCGAGGAGATCGCGGAAAGTGGCATGATCATCCGCTCGCTGGTCGGGTACACGATCCACGGATTGCAGCTCGAAGGCACCGACGACCGCGACGAGATGGGCGTCTGCATCGAGCCGCCCGAGCATGTGATCGGCCTCCGGCACTTTGAGAAGTGGGTCTACCGCACGAAACCCGAAGGCGTGCGCAGCGAGGCCGGCGATCTCGATCTCGTGGTGCACAGCCTCCGCAAGTTCGCGCGCCTCGCGCTCAAGGGCAATCCAACCGTGCTGCTCCTCTTCTACGTGGCCCCTGACGCGCTGCTCCTGCGAACGTCGCTTGGCGACGAGCTGCAGGCGCTCGCTCCCGCCTTCGCCTCACGCCAGGCTGGGAGGGCCTTCCTCGGCTATCTCACCGCGCAGAAGCAGCGGCTACTCGGGGAACGCGGTCAACGTCGCGTCCACCGTCCGCAGCTCGTGGACGAGCATGGGTATGACACCAAGTACGCGATGCACGTGCTGCGCCTCGGCTACCAAGGCCGCGAACTGCTCCAGACGTGCCGTATCAGCCTGCCGATGCGCGAGCACGAGCGCGAGCGCGTCTTCGCCGTCCGTCGCGGCCTGGTGCCCTTGAACGACGTGCTGACGGAGATTGGCGAGCTCGAGCGCGATCTCGAAGATCTGCTCGAGACGTCGCCGCTACCTCCAAAGCCCGACTACGACGCAGTGGACGAGTTTCTCGTCCGCGCCTACCGTGAGCACTGGGACAGGCGCTGATGCGACTTTCGCGTCGCGGCGGATGGGTCGCAGAAAGGACGCAAAGCGGCTTGACGACGCCGCGGTTGAGCGGATCTTCGCCCATGTCGAACCCGCCGCCTCCATGAATCGCCCGTTTGCAGGGATTTGCAGCTCGCCGTGGGGAATGATTCACGGCGAGTCCTCTACGACCACGCGCATTGTCTCGCGCAGGCGACCTACGGTCTTTCAGCAGATCGCCACTAGGCGGTCTCGGTCTCGTCGGACTCGACGGCCTCGCCGTGCAGGACCTCACCGAGCAGGATGCGAGACCCCTCGACATCGGTGAAGAGGAAGGTGACGGTTCCGGTTGGAAGCTCCTGATGCACGGGCCCGATCATGCGCGGCGAGAGATCTTCCGTCTAGTCCGTCCGATCCGTTCAAGGCTGCGAGCCCGTGTCTCAACCACTCTCCAAGGCAGGTTCGAGTCCTACCTGGCGCGCGTTAGCAACTGGACGTCAATCGTTCTAGTTTTGACGGATGATGCTGTGCGGCCGATGCGGCCAGGAGAACCCTGAGGGCTTCGCCTTCTGCGGGAGTTGCGGCGCCGCGCTCGAAGATGACGAGGCCGGCCAGCAGCAGCGCAAGACCGTAACCGTCGTGTTCTGCGACCTGGCGGGATCGACCGCTCTGGGCGATTCGACCGATCCGGAGGTGCTCGAGGTTCGGCTGAGGCGGTACTTCGAGCGGATGAAGGCGATCGTCGAGCGGCACGGCGGCACAGTCGAGAAGTTCATCGGCGACGCCGTCGTGGCGATCTTCGGCGTGCCGGTCGCGCACGAGGACGACGCGTTGCGGGCGCTGCGGGCGGCGGCGGAGATGCGGGATGCGATGCCGGAGCTCGAGCTCCGGGCACGGATCGGGGTGAACACGGGCGAGATCTTGACGAGCAAGGTCGGCACGCTGGTCACCGGGGATGCCGTGAACGTCGCGGCCCGGCTGGAACAGGCGGCTGACGCGGGCGAGGTGCTCGTCGGCGCGGCGACGCGCGCGTTGGTCGGCGCGGCGGCCGAGGCCGAGGAGCTCGCGCCGCTCGCCCTGAAAGGGAAGCCGGAGCCGGTGGCGGCGTTTCGCCTGCTCGCGGTCGGGGAGGCGCCCGACCGTCCGCACGACCGGCCCTTCGTCGGACGCACGCGTGAGCTGGAGCTCCTTGGTGGGGCGTGGGAGCGCGCGAGCGCCGAGCACACGTGCGAGCTCGTGACGGTGCTCGGCGAGGCCGGTGTCGGCAAGTCGCGTCTCGTCGCCGAGGCGCTCGAGAGGATGGACGCGCGGGTCGTCAGGGCGCGCTGCCTTCCCTACGGCGAGGGGATCACATACTGGCCCGTTGTCGAGGTGATCAAGCAGCTCGACGCCCTGCCCACCGACCCGGCGGCCGCCGCGGCCATCCGCTCGCTGCTCGGCGAGAGCGAACAGGCGACGAGGGCGGACGAGATCGCCTGGGCGTTCCGCAAGCTCCTCGACGAGCAGGCGCCGCTCGTCGTCCTCTTCGACGACCTCCAGTGGGGAGCCGACACGTTCCTCGATCTGGTCGAGTCGACGTGGCGCTCCTCTCGGCGGCGCGTTCCGCTCCTGCTCCTCTGCATCGCCCGCCCGGAGCTGCTCGACCGCCGACCGTCCTGGTCCGTCGCCGTCAGGCTGCAGCCGCTCGACGACGACGAGGTCGGCGCGCTGATCGGGACCGCGTCGCGCCGGAGCTGCGCGCGCGGATCGAGCGGGCGGCCGGGCGGCAACCCGCTCTTCGTCACCGAGATGCTGGCGATGGCAGGCGGACGGCGAGGACGAGGTCGAGGTGCCGCCGACGCTGCGCGCGCTGCTCACCGCCCGGCTCGACCAGCTCGACCCCCCCGAGCGCCGCATCGTGGAGCGCGGAGCGGTCGAGGGCGAGATCTTCCACCGCGGCGCCGTCCAGGCGCTGTCGCCCGACGAGCCCGAGGTGCTGCCGCGGCTGGCCGCGCTCGTCCGCCGCGAGCTGATCCGCCCGCACCCCGCCCAGCTGCCGGGCGAGGACGGGTTCCGCTTCCGCCACCTGCTGATCCGCGACGCGGCGTACGACGCTCTTCCGAAGGCGGTCCGCGCAGAGCTGCACCAGCGGTTCGCCGCCTGGCTCGAGGAGAAGACGGCCCTCGTCGAGCTGGACGAGGTCGTCGGCTACCACCTCGAGCAGGCCGCCCGCTACCAGGCCGAGCTGGGCCGGCCCGACCCCGCGCTCGCGCTCCGCGCGGGGGATCGGCTCGCAGCCGCGGGGCGGCGCGCGCTCGACAGAGACGACGAGCGCGCCGCGGCCGGGCTGCTCGAGCGGGCGCTCACGCTGACGCGGCCGCTTCGCCTCGACGTCCACGCCGAGCTCGACCTCGCCCAGGCCCTCTGGCACGAGCCCGAGCGAGCCGCCCCGATCGCCGAGGACGCGGCCGTGCGGGCCGGCGAGGCCGGCGACGAGACCGGCGAGGCTCTCGCCCGCGCGATGGCCGCCTTCCACCGACTCTTCATCGCCCAGTGCTCGCCGGACGAGCTCGAGGCGCTCCTCCTC
Source organism: uncultured Actinomycetes bacterium (assembly GCA_963737565.1). Taxonomy (GTDB): domain Bacteria; phylum Actinomycetota; class Thermoleophilia; order Gaiellales; family Gaiellaceae; genus Gaiella. Next base: position 959 of record CAVTTF010000014.1, on the reverse strand, counting down.
GACGCACGCCGCCGACTCGAGGAGGCGGAGGATCACGTCGGGCTGGCCTACGTCTGGTCGGCACTCGGCTACGGCGTTGCGAACGCGCGCGGCCGAACCGACGACTGGGCGGCGGCGTCCGAGCAGGCGCTCCACCACAGCCGGCTCGCCGGTCGCCCGGGCCTCGCCCGTGCGACCGATCTCGGCGTCGCCCTGTGCATTGGATCGCGCCCGGCGGACGAGGCGCTCGAGACCGTCGAGCGCCTGCTCGCAGAGACGGGGTCGCCCGGGCTGCTGCTCATCCGCGCCTGGCTGCTCGCCATGCTCGACCGCGGCGACGAGGCCCGGCAGGACGCCCAGGAGGCGGACGCGAGGCTCCGCGAGCAGAGCACCGCGCGCTGGCCCGACTGGCACCTCGCCGAGATCTCGGGCCTCGCCGGCGACCACGAGGACGCGAGCAACCGGCTGCGCATCGTCTGCGACTGGCTCGAGGCGACGGAGCAGCTTCCGCACCTCGCGACCTACCTGCCGCTCCTCGGCCGTTCACTCTGCCTGCTCGGTCGCTTCGACGAGGCGGAGCCGTTCGCGGAGCGCGCGCGGGCGATCGACGAGACGCTCGGCGAGGGTGGTGACGCAGTGCCAGACATTATCTCTGGCGCCAGGTGCTGGCACGCGTCCACGCGCACCGCGGCGAGCTCGCCGAGGCCGAGCGGCTGGCGCGGGAGGCGGTGGCCGCGAGCGAGCAAACCGACTCGCTCGACGACCAGTGCCTCGCCCTCTGGGACCTGGCTGAGGTTCTCGCGGCGGCGGGGCGCCCCGACGAGGCGGAAGCCGCGCTCGAGCAGGCGCTCGACCGCTGCCGGCGGAAGAAGAACCTCGCGCGCGCGGCCCAGGTCCGCCGGCGACTCGACAGCCTCCGCCACGACGCATCGCTCAGACCGGACCCTTCGGCGTAGCTCGGCGAGGGCTCAGTCGCCTGC
>CAVTTF010000013.1:0-178588 GCA_963737565.1 uncultured Actinomycetes bacterium | reverse complement strand
GCTGGCGCCGAGCATGAAGCCGGCTGCGAGGCTATTGGCCATTCCCAGCCAAGTGCGGTCGGGGCGTCGTGAAACAGCAAACGGCAGTGCTCCGAGCCCGGTCGCAAGCGCCGTGACGAGTGCAACGACGAAGACGACGAAAACGTCCATCGTCACGCAATCCAATCGTTCACGGACGACAACCGCCGCGGAGCGCGGATTCGTCCATCGCAAGGCGCACGGGGCGGCTGGCGTCGTCCTCGACGCGGCGGGAGCGTGCAGCACTTCGCGGCGGCACGCGGGTTACTCGTGCGCGGCTTCCTGCCGAGCGGCGGAGCATGCTGTCTGCTCAGGTCGAGTGCAATGGCGAGGAGCAGGGTTCCGGCCCACCAATTGACCGGGTCAAACGTCAACACCTCGTCGTCGCCGACGAGATCGCAGACCAACCAGATCACGAACCAGATGAGTGTAGATGGTGACCCCTCCGTCCTCATGTCGTCGCCTCGGCGACGGTCGCGTCGTCGATCGTGGCGGTCCACGCGAACCGGGGACGTCGAGAGCGTTCCCGACCAGGCATCCCTCTCGGGCCATCTGGGCGATGAGGCGTGAGTGGACATCCGTTCTCCTTTCAACGCGGAGTCTCCTTCTTCTCTGTCGGCGCAGCCATCGGTAGCGGCACGCAGGGTCGTTGGTGGCCTTTCCGCGTCACGGCCGCCAGCGACGTGCTCCGGGAGTTAGCGGGCAGAACTTTCTGCGACGACCTACTTGACATCAGACACCAGTGTCTGCTTTAGTACTCCAGACACTGACTGTCTGACTTAGAGAGGACGGTCGCGATGTTCCACAAGAAGTCCCACACCGCCACACCAGGAACGGCTCATGGTCTTCACCATCACCACGAGGACTCGGGCACGAAGAGCGGCCTACTTCTGCTGGTGCTCCTCGTCGCACAGCTGATGGTCATCCTCGATATCACCGCCGTGAACATCGCGCTGCCGAGCCTCGCCAGCGACTTGCATCTGTCTGGCTCGGACATCAGCTGGACGATTACGAGCTACACGCTTGTTTTCGGCAGCCTGCTCCTCTTCGGAGGCCGCGCCGCCGATCTGCTCGGACGACGCCGGATGTTCCTTACCGGCCTCGCGATCTTCACCGTGTCCTCCTCTCGCGTCCGCGATGGCCGGCACCGCTGAGGCACTCTTCGCCGCTCGGGCGGGTCAGGGTCTCGGCGCGGCGATGCTCTCTCCCGCCGCGCTCGCGATCATCATGTCCGCCTTCCAAGGGAGGCAGCGGGCGAAAGCCCTCGCCGCCTGGGCTGCGGTCGGCGGCGCAGGTGCTGCGATCGGCGTCCTCGTCGGTGGCGTCCTCACCGAACTCGCCGACTGGCGGATGATCTTCTACGTGAACCTCCCAGTCGCAGCCGCACTCGCGATCGCTGTACTCAAGGTCGTCCCGGCCGACACCCGAAAGCCACGCTGGAGCGGTCTCGACCTCCGCGGCGCTCTACTCGCCACCACGAGCCTCGGCGCGATCGTGTTCGCGATCACTCAGGGCGAGGGTGCAGGCTGGACTTCTGCCCAGACGCTCCTGGTCGGCTTCGCTGGTCTCGCCGGACTCGCTGCCTTCGCAGTTCTTGAGCGCCGCACCGACGCCCCGCTCCTGCGGATCGAGCGTCTCGCGGATCGGGCTGTCGGCGGCGGACTCTTCCTGATGCTGGCCGCAGCCGGGTCGATCTTCGGCCTCTTCCTGCTCATCTCCCTCTACCTGCAGAACGTGCTCGGCATGGGGCCGCTCTCCACCGGCCTCGCCTTCGTCCCTCTGGCTCTCGCGGCAGGAGCGGGCGCTCACGCAGCGGGACACATCGTCAGCAAGCACGGTGTCCGCGGCCCGCTCGCCGGAGCTTTCCTGGTCAGCGCGGTCGGCATGACCCTTCTCGCCCGCATCGGCGAGAGCGGGAGCTACCTCCGCGACGTACTGCCCGGCATGCTCATCGCCGGAGTCGGCCTCGGCGTGGCCTCCGTCTCCGTCTCGATCGCCATCCTGACCGGCGCTCGCGAGGAGGAGTCAGGGATGATCTCGGGTCTCAACTCGACCGGCCATGAGATCGGCGGCACGCTCGGGATCGCGATCTTCGCGACGATCGCGGCGGGAGGCGGCGCGATCGCAGGGCCGCAGGCCGCGTCAGGAATCGCGCACGCGTTCATCGCGGCCGCGCTGGTCGCTAGTGTCGCCAGCGTGGTCGCTCTGGCCGTGCTGCCGCGGGCACGCCACTTCGTGCCGAAGCTCCGGCTGAACCCCAGCGCGATGCCGAGTCACTAGGTGGCGAAGTCGACGACATCTGCCGAGGCGTCCGCGCCGCAAGCGCCGACGAGCGGACGCCGAACGGAGCGTCGCGGCCATCCTCGACGCCGCTCTGGAAGCACTGGCGAGCGATCCCGACAGCAGCATGTCGGAGATCGCTCGCCGGGCAGGCGTTGTCAGGGCGACGATCTACGTCCACTTTCCGACCCGCACGGATCTCCTCGACGCCGTGATGGAATACGCGGTCGGACTCGTCGTCGAGTCGATGAGAGGTGCCGAGCCCCAGCGCGGCGAGCCAGTGGAGGCGCTGGAGCGAGTGCTCCGCGCGACCTGGCGGCAACTCGGGCAGTTCCACGGCCTGCTCGCGCTCAACATCGCCCGGCTCTCGGCGGAGGAGCTTCACCGGCGTCACCGCCCCATGCTCGACCAGCTGGAGCCACTGATCGAACGCGGACAGAAGATGGGCGTCTTCCGACGTGATCTCCCGGTCGCCTGGCATCTCGCAGTGCTCCGAGCGATCGTTCACGCCGCCAGCACGGAGATCCGAGGCGGCCGCATCTCGGAGTCGGAAGCTGAGGCTGCGATGCTGAGTACGGCGATCTCCGCGATCTCAGAGTAGGAACCCCCCGAGAGCGGGCCCCACGCCCGAGCACCCCGCGAGGGGGGAGGGTGACCGAGTCTCAGTCGAGGGAATGCACTGACATACATGCGAGCGTTCGCCCGGAGCCGCTGGTCGTAACCAGGATGCCCTAGACGCGGGCTAGTGCTCGCCGGCCCCGTCGAGCAGCTCGACCAACTCGCTCAACATCTCGACCACCAGTGCAGCCCCGGCCTCCTCGAGCGCCGACCGATCGACCGCCGAGCCGGCAAGGACCCGATCGCCGTCAGGCCCGCCGCCCTCGAGGCCCGGATGTCCCAGGTGGCATCCCCGACCGCCCAGCATCGGTCTGCCGGTGCGCCGAGACGCTCGGCCGCGAGCAGCAGTAGGTCCAGCACGGCTTCGCGCGCTTCACCTGGCTGCCGTCAACGATCGTCGGCGCTATCGCTACCCCGAGTGCCGCGACTGACCGCGTGACCTGCTCCGCCCGGCTCGACGTCGCTATGACCCAGCGGAGGCCACGCGCCTCGATCGCCGCGAGCAAATCGCCGACCCCGGGCAAAGGTTGCGGGCTGGTGTTCAGCCGGTCGAACGCCTCCCCTGCCGCCCGGTCGATCTCCTCGATCTCGTCATTCGTAACCCGCCTGTGGTTGGCCTCCGCGACGTCACGCGCCAGCCGTTTGCCGTCCATGCCGATCATCGCTGCGACCTCGACGCGGGTCGTGCGCATGCCGGCGGCCGCGAGCGCGGCGAGCCAGCCGTCGATGCGCGTGCCGACGGTGTCGACGAGCGTGCCGTCCAAGTCGAACGCGATGCCGGTCGGCGCTGGGAGCGGTCGGAATGGTGTGCATTGGTGCTCGGTCCGGCCGCGAGGCCCGAGCCGGTGCCTGAATCCTGCCCGACCCGACAGTCGCCGCCCGATGCACGAGCTGTAGCGCGTCCTCGAGCCGCAGGGTCGCTAGGCCCTACGCTTACGACCTCCTTTGAGCTCCGCTGACCATTCGAGAGGACGAGATGACCCAGGCGATTCATATCAATGTCCGGTTCCAGGCCAAGCCTGGTAAGCAGGCCGAGCTTGCCCGGCGTATGGTCGAGCTGCGCCCAGATGTCGAAGCTCTGGGAGGGACGGCCGCCGTGACTGTCGATTCCGATGACGAAACGGTCCTGTACTTCATTGAGACGTTTCCCAACCAGGCGGCGATGGACGCTGATATGAAGACGCCGCTCGTCCAAGCCCTCGTTGCCGATCTGGGTGAGCTGACCGTCCACGGGCCTGATTTCCGTATTGAGCGGAGCTCTCCCGTCGTTCAGTAGCCGACCCCTGCAAGGGTGACCGAACCGCTGTTCAGCCCGCTCGCCCCGAGCTCGCGCTCCTCGATCCGCAGGTAGCTCGCTCGAAGTCACGACGCCTCGCTCCCCCACGCTCCTCGAGGCTGCGAAGCGCTGGCAGGCGAGCCGCGTCGACGTCTCCGAGGCGACGGCCACCTATCAGCGCTCGGCGCGTCAACCGATGCGAAGTCGCTGCACGGTCGGCGGCTCGACGAGATCACGCCCGCCGACATTGCCGCGCTTATCGGCTCGCTCGCCGATGCCGGGCAAATCACGCGAGACGATCCGTAAGACGGTGACGGTGCTCGCGATGATTCTCGACTTCGAGAACGTGACGCCGAACCCGGCGCGTGACCGCGTCGCGCGTAAAGCTACCCCGAGAGAATCGGCCCGAGATTGTGCCGCCCACCGCCGAGCATGTCGAGGCCGTACACGCCTGCTCGCCCGCGCGCGTACAAGCTCGCGCTGCTCCTCGCTCGACGCGACGCGGGATGCGAGTCGGCGAGCTGTCGCGCTCACGTGGGCCGACGTCGACGAGCCCCGCTCGCGCTTACGCGTCTCCCGTGCAGTCGCGAAGACTCGCTCGGCGCGCTTTGTGGCGTGCCGCCGGCGCTATTCGCGGTCGTACTCGTGCTTTGCCCTCGCGACGACCGTGTGCCGCGAGCGGCGGGTATTCCAGGGCGTGACGGCCGACCGGCTGCGGACCGCGATCTGGCGCGCGTGCGCCGCGAGCCGGCGTGCCCGTGTTCTCTCCTCACGACCTGCGCCACCGGCGTATCTTTGCTTCTTAACCTGAGGCGGCGTGCCGTGGGCTTCGAATCGGCGAGCACGTCGGCCAGCGCGACCTTGCCGTCACCGCGAACACGTACTACGCATGTTCTCGACGGACGAGCGCGAACTTGACTACACGGGCCTCGTTTCGCGCTGAAACGTGAGCGGACGCGCTCAGGTCGTGGCGCTACCGGTGGCACTACCTCCGCCGAGAAAATGCCGATTGCCGATGTTCGATCCAGGTGCGCCCATCGGATGCCGCATAGCCAAGCCGGTTTGGCTTGACAATGCGGGTCAGGTGTGCCGCGAGTGTCGCGGATGCTCCCGCAGTGCACACCCCCGTACACACCTCGAAGGGGCGTGTCCCGAGCGGCCCTCGGCCCCGAGCCGATCCCGCTGGCGCAGATCACGCCGACGTCAAGAAACGATCACGGATTCGGACGGAGTCGTGACTCAGCGACGCGCCCCGCCCAAAAAGCCGTCGGGTTCACATCCTGCGATCGACCCTGAAGAGGCTCGCGATCCAGTCACTCAGGAATGTCCTGATGCGGCCGGCGGAACCGCCGGCGCGATCCACGGTTCAGCGACTGTTGTACCTTGCGGCGTTGCACCTTGAGGAACTCGACATCGCCCGTAGGGAGATCGCTTCGGCCGTCCTCGAGCTGCAGCGTCGCGCATACCGGATCGAAGCGGCGCTCCTGGGCTCCGACGAGATCCCGCCGCTCCACGAATCGCTCGAGGAGCTGCAGGCATCGGGTGAGACGTTCCTCGGCGCTTTTCTCGACGGGATCCTCGCCGGCGCGATCTCCTGGCGCGTCGAGGACGGAGTGATCGACCTGCATCGGCTGGTCGTCGACCCGAGTCGCCACAGAGCTGGGGTCGGGACGGCGCTCGTCCGGGCCGCGCTCGCTGCCGAGCCCGAGGCAGAGCGGGCGATCGTCCAGACGGGCGCTGCGAACGAGCCCGCCAGGCGGCTGTACCGCGGGGAGGGCTTCGAGGAGATCGACGACATCGAGGTCGCGCCCGGCCTCAGGGTCACCCGTTTCGCCAAGCGCCTGCTCAGGGGCTAGACCTTCGGCTGCCAGAGCGCGATCCGGGCGCCGGAAGGGACGGCGAGGATGCTCCGCCAGCCGACCGGGCCCTCGCGCGGCTCGAGCACCACCGCCGCCCCGAGCCCACGAGCCCGCTCGGTCACCTCCACGAGGTCGGCGACCTCGACGTAGGGCAGCCACAGGGAGCCCTCGCCGTCGTGCTCGACGATGCCGCCCTCGATCCCGTCGCCGAGCTTCAGCGAGAGGTAGGTGCAGTGCCCCACCTCGACTGTCTCCGCGTGCCAGCCGAACAGCCGGGTGTAGAAGTCCGACGCGCGGGCGCGGTTGCCGGTGTGGAGCTCCAGGTGGACGACGGGATCGAGGGAATGCGGCCGCATCCTGCTTCGTTCGACCGGCGGAGTTCGCCGAACTCATCGGCCGAGCGATGAGTTTCGGCGCCGGCGCGCGTCTACCCTGATGAGGATGGCTGCTGTTTCGACCTCGACCCAGGAGCGGGAGCTGCTCGACGCGGCTCGGGCCGGCGACGAGACCGCATTCGCGCGCATCGTCGAGGAGCACCGGGCCGAGCTCCAGGCGCACTGCTACCGGATGCTCGGCTCGCTGCACGACGCCGAGGACGCGCTCCAGGAGACACTGCTTCGCGCGTGGCGCGGGCTGCCCGACTTCGGCGGCCGCAGCTCGCTGCGCACCTGGCTCTACCGGATCGCGACCAACGCGTCCCTCGACGCGATCGCGCGCCGGCCGAAGCGCGTGCTCCCGGTCGACTACGGCCCGATGGCGACGCCCACGGCGAACGAGCCAGGGCCGCCGCTCGCCGAGTCCGTCTGGATCGAGCCGTACCCGGACGAGGCGCTGGGGACGGCGGAGGGCTACGCCTCGCCCGAGGCGCGCTACGAGCAGCGCGAGGCCGTCGAGCTCGCGTTCATCGCGGCGCTCCAGCTCTTGCCGGCGACGCAGCGGGCCGTGCTCATCCTCCGCGAGGTGCTCGGCTTCTCCGCGCGCGAGGTGTCGGAGTCGCTGGACACGACCGTCGCGTCGGTGAACAGCGCGCTCCAGCGCGCCCGCAAGACCGTCGAGGAGCGGCTGCCCGACCGGAGCCAGCAGGAGACGCTGCGCCTGCTCGGCGACGAGCGCGTGCGCGAGCTCGTCGAGGCCTACGTCGACGCCTGGGCGCGAGGCGACGTCGACGCCGTCAAGGCGCTGCTCGCCGAGGACGCGGTCTTCTCGATGCCGCCGTGGTCGATGTGGTGGCGCGGGCGCGACACGATTGCCGGGTTCGCCCCCGAGGCCAAAGACATCTGTGCCAAGGCCCGCACGCTGCCGACCCGCGTGAACGGCCAGCCGGCGGTCGCGTACTACGGCGAGGACGCGGACACCGGCCGCCACCTGCCGCTGGCGATCGACGTCTTCACGCTCGAGGGCGCGCTCATCAAGGAGATCACGGCGTTCGTCACGCCCGAGATCTTCCCCCGCCTCGGGCTGCCTCCCGAGCTCTAGGCCGCCGAGCGCGCGGGCACGACCGGGAGGTCGTAGTAGCGGCGGGCGCTCGTGCCGATCCTGGAGACGTCGGTCCCGTACACGTGGATCGAGATCGCCGTCCGGTCGCCGGCGTTGCGGACGCGGTGGATGTCTCCCGGCGGCGCGAACCCGCTCACGTCGCCGATCCTGTTCGCGGAGCTCCCCGCCTCCACGAGGCACTCCCGCTCCTCGTCGAGCGTGAACAGCTCCTCGTACTCCGTCCCCTGGATCACGCCGAAGACGCACCAGGTGACGTGGTCGTGGATGGGCGTCATCTGACCGGGGCGCCAGACGAGCGCGACGATCGAGAACGAGCCGTCGGGCTCCGTGTGCAGGAGCGTGGCTCCGGTAGCCGTCGGGGTCTCCGACCCGCTGCTCCGCCGTGAGCACGTCCGGCGACGGGAGGTGCCGCTCGAGCTCGTCAGCGACGAGCCGGGCGGTCTCGCGCCAGTCGGCGTGCCTGCTCACCGCGGCCCGAACGCCCTTCACGAGCTCGTCGAGCGCAGTCTGCGTGGTGGTGGACATGTCTGTGTAGACCCAGAGCTCGCCGCGAACTCATCGCGCACCGATGACTTTCCATTGTTCGGGCCGGCTGGCCACGACAACATCAAGCGGACGCGAATTTGACGGGGAGCGACGGGACTCGAGCCCGCGGGGCCTAGCTCACGTTGAAGCCTCGGACCAGCGCCGTGAGGGAGTCGCGCCAGACACGTTCCTCTTCGCCTGCAGGGAGGATGCGCAGGATCGTGCCCCGCAGCTCGGAGTTTGCGAGACCCTCGCACATGGCGTTGAACGCCACCGCCCCGTCTTGCACAGACATCGAGCCGAGCTGGCCGGCGTCGGCAACTCGCTGAACCTTCGCCAGAAGCCGAGAGAGCGAGCGTTCTCGCGCCTCGGTGAGCTCAGGCCCGGCGCGAAAATCGGGCACGATTCGCTGGAAGGCGATGCGATACAGAGCTGGATGCTCGAGTACGAGACGCCGGTAGACGGACACGCCGTTCTCGACCAGGTCGGCGGCGGGATCGTCGGTCTCGGCCATGTTGTCCATTCCGTCGGCGAGAAAGGTGTACGCGTCCTGCGCGAGCGCGTCGACGAGAAGCCCCTCCTTCGACCCGAACAGGCTGTAAACGGCTCTCGTGCTGGTGCCCGCCCTCTCCGCGACGGCACGCACGGAGAAAGCGGGCGCTCCGCCTTCGGCGACGAGCTGCTCTGCCACCGCACGAAGGGTTGCCCGGGTCTCCTCGTCGTGAACTCGCGGCCGGCCCACCTTGAAATCGTAGCGTGACGTGTTACGTTACACGTTACGTAACATGTCACAGAAGAGGGGTCGCGAAAGGGGCACCGGCGTGATCACCAGAAAGCCTGCTGCCGACAGAGGTTCCGAATTGGCGTCAACCCTCGACGCGACGCCTTCTGTTCGGCGCCGCAACGCTCCTGCTCAGCTTGGGGCTAGGAGTGGCAGCCGCCGGCTGCGGAGGCACCGACCGCGCCGAGGCCGCGTTCGCGCCAGTGGACGGCACAGAGAGCGCCTACTGCGACACGTACAGGGCCTGGCAGGTACACGAGCTCGACGGCGGTACGGGCGACGATCAGCCCAACCCTGCCGCATTCCGGGCGTACTGGAAGGACTACCTCGAGTTCAACAAGGCCTCGCTCCAGCAGGCACCGGCCGAGATCCGCGACGAGTGGATCGTCAGCGACCGCGCGATTCGAACCGTCCTGACCCCGGTGCTCGAGAAGTACGACTTCGACGTCCAGCGGATCGCAAAGGAAGGAACCGCCGCCGAGAAGGCTCTCGGGGAACCAACTCCTGAGGCTCAGAAGGCCCAGGACGCGATCCATGCCTACGAGGACCGGGTGTGCGGGGTGGCAACGCCGCCGGCGGCGAACGTCGCCTTCAAGGCGGACACCTCGTCACAGTCCTATTGCGCGGCACTGAGCGATTTCAAGCGCGGCTTCGAGAAGGTCGCGTCCTCGCGTTTCGATCCGGGCGTGATGCGGTCGGTCTTCACCGCGGACAGCTTTACGGAGAGCCTCGATGCGCTGGAGGAGACGGCACCCGACGACATCGCCGCGGACCAAGAGGCCGTGAGCGAGTGGTTCCGCAGCAGCTGGAGCGAGCGTCGTGGCCGAGTACGACTACGACATCCGCCGCATCTGGCTGGACGGCACGCCCGAGGATCGAGCGGTGTTCACCTTCTCCCATCCCGACGTCCTGGATCACGACACCCGGCTCACCGCCTACGAGGAGCAGGTCTGCGCCTGAACAGTGTCCGGCTCCACGGGGTGCAGCACGACGTCATGGCGTTACGGAAGCGCGTGACCCTCTCTCCGAGCATCCTGACGCCTCGGCCAATCGCCTGATTGCTGAGCTTCAGAGGCAAGTGAGCGGGGAGGAAACTGAAGGCTCCACCGAGAGCCCGCCGACATAGGTTGCGCATAGCGAGTAATAGTTGGTGGCCTGGATCCTTGTCGTCGCGTTGCCCTTCGCTCGCGGGTCTTGCGTTCTTGGCGTTTCTCTGGGACGAGCTACAGCGCACGCGTTCCATTTCACGTTCCATAGCGCCGCGCTTGAGATTTTCCGCGTGGGCTGAGATCCACGAAAAAGCCGCTAAACGGCTGCTTCTTGAAACCGGGAGCGACGGGACTCGAACCCGCGACCTCCGGCGTGACAGGCCGGCGTTCTAACCAACTGAACTACGCCCCCGCGGGCGCTGCATTGTAGCGCCGCCCCGACGGCGGCCACCGCCAGGCGGGAGATTCCAGCGGCGCGGCGTACAGTGGGACGGTGAGCCTGCTCGACGTCGTTCTGATCGTCGTCATCGGCGTGCTCGCGCTGAGCGGCTTCCGGCGCGGGCTCGTCGTCGGCCTCGCCTCGCTCGCCGGGCTTCTGCTCGGCGGCTACGTCGGGATCAAGCTCGCGCCCGAGCTGCTCGGCGGCTACGACAGCCGCTACACGCCGCTCGTCACCTTCGGCGGCGCGGTCATCGGCGCAGTGCTCGGCCAGTCCATTGCCATCTGGGGCGCCCGCTCGCTGCGCGACTCGATCCGCGTCGGCCCCCTGGCCCCGCTCGACTCGATCGGCGGCCTGGCGCTCGGTATCGCCACCGGCCTGGTTCTTTGCTGGGTCCTCGGGGCGGTTCTCCTCTATGCACCTGGCCAGACCGAGCTGCGCCGCTATGCCCAGGAGTCACGAATCCTGTCGGCGATCAACGACGAGCTGCCGCCCGAGAAGCTGATGGACGCGCTCGCACGAGTTGACCCCTTCACGGCGATCGCAGGTCCGCAGGCGAACGTCGGCCCGCCGGACGCGGCGATCGCACAGGACCCGGACGTGCTTGCGGCCGGCGCGAGCGTCGTTCGCGTGACCGGGTACGCGTGCGGCCTGGGCGTGGAAGGGTCGGGCTGGATCGCCGGGCCAGGGCTCGTCGTCACGAACGCGCACGTCGTGGCCGGAGTGAACGGCCTCCGCGTCGACCGCAACGACGGCGCGTACCGAGACGGGTATGTCGTCTCGTTCGACCGGAGCAACGACCTGGCCGTCGTGCGCGTGCCGGGACTCGGCGGCCGCCCGCTGCCAATGGCCGAGGCGAAGAGTGGCGTGTCCGTGGCGCTGCTCGGGTACCCCGAGAACGGGCCGTTCGCCGCCGTCTCGGCGCGTCTCGGCCAAACGGTGATGACGCTGGCCCGCGACGCGTACGGCAGCGTCGCGTTCGGGCGTGACGTCGTCACCGTTCGCGGCTCGATCCATCCCGGCAACTCCGGCGGGCCGGCCGTGGACACGGCCGGTCGCGTGCGCACCGTCGTCTACGCCCAGCGGATCGACAAGTCGGGCGGGTACGGCGTACCGATCTCGTTCGTCCGAGACGCACTGGCCTCGGTGGGAAGCACGGCGCTCGAGACGGACTGCGTCGACCGCTGAACGGCGGGGACAGTCCCCTGCGGGGACAGTCCCCGTGCGCGCGCCGCGGCCCGGCTACTCGAGAATGCCGAGCGCCGCGAGTGGCCTGCGGAAGGGCGCGACGACGTAGACGCCCGCAGCGACATCGCGGCACTGTGCGTAGAGCTCGCGGGCGATCCGCATCCCCTCGTCGGCCGCCCCCGCGCCGGCCTGCTCGAGTGCCCGCTGTACCGGATCCGGAACGACGATCCCCGGCACCTCGTTGTGCACCCGAAGCGCAAGCTGGTGGCTCCACAGCGGCCACAGGCCGACAAGCAGCGGGATCGGCGACGTGCCGCCCAGCCGCTCCAGGAAGCGGTCGAGGTAGTCGAGGTCGAAGAGCACCTGCGTCATCGCGAAACGGGCACCTTGCTCGAGCTTCGCGTGGAAGCGCTCGAGCTCGAGCTCGAGGTCGTCAGCCGAGGGGTTCACCGCGACCCCGACGAAGAACGACGTCGGCGCGTCGATCGCGCGGCCGTTCACGTCCTCGCCCCGGTTCAGCTGCGAGACGAGCTGCGTCAGCCCGATCGAGTCGACCTGGTAGACGCCCCCCGCGCCCGGGTAATCACCGGCCTCCGGCGGGTCGCCCGTCACGGCCAGCACGTTGCGCACTCCCTCGGCGTGCGCGCCGAGCAGCACCGACTCGAGACCGGCGAGAGTCATGTCGCGAGGCGTGAGATGGGGGATCGTCTCGATCCCCGCTTCGCGTTCGATCGCGACCGCAGCCATCAGTCCGTTCATCCGCGCTCGCGCCGCGGGGTTGTCGTTGAGGTCGACGAAGCCCGACGCCCGTCTGTCGCTCCGAGAACCTGCGCCACCTCGATCAGACCTCGGTTCGAGCCGCCGAGCGGCGGGTCGAGCTGGATCGAGACGACCCACTCGTCCTCGCGCAGCGCCCGCGCGAGGCCCGTCTCCTTCCGCTCCTCGCCGAGTGAGACGACGAGCTCCCGCTCGGCGAAGACGAGCCGCGCGTGCGGCTGCCGCTCCTCCTCGACTGCGGCGCGGATCGCGGCGATCTCGGTCGGCGTCGTGCCGCAGCAGCCGCCGATGATCCGCGCGCCCAGGTCACGCGCGTGCGCGGCGAACTCGGCGAAGTACTCGGGCGTCGCGTGCGGAAAGATGACGCGGCCGCCGGCGAGGCTGGCGAGACCGATGTTCGGCAGCGCGGCAAGCGGCGCCCTTGTCGCGCCCCATCTGCTCGAGCGCGGCGAGCGCCGCGAGGAGGCCGGCTCCGTGGTTCGCCCCCATCGCGGCCACGTCGAGCTGCGCCAGGCGCTCAGCCGCTTCCGCCGCCGTGACTCCGGCGAGCGTTTCCGCGTCCTCGTCGAAGGTCAGCAGCGCAACGATCGGCAGGCTCGACACGCTCCGCACCGCCTCGATCGCGTCAACGAGCTCCTCGAGGTCGTAGAACGTCTCCGTCATGAAGAGGTCGGCTCCGCGCCCCTCGAGCACACCGGCCTGCTCCGCGAAGAGCTCCCGGCGGACCCGCGAGGTCGCGGCCTCGCCGATCGGGCCGATCGACCCGGCGATGAACACGTCACGGCCTGTGATCTCGCGTGCCTCGCGGGCGAGCTTGACCCCGGTCGAGTTGACGCGCTCCAGCTCGTCCTCGAGGAAGTGACCGGCCAGCTTGCGCCGGTTGGCGCCGAAGGTGTTCGTCTCGATCAGCTCCGCGCCGGCGTTGATAAAGCCGACGTGGAGCGAGACGACGGCCTCGGGCGCGCGCAGGTTCGCCTCCTCCGGGCAGCGCAGCCGGGGCACGGCGGCCGAGACCAGGGCGCCCATGCCGCCGTCGCCGACGATCGGCGGGCCCGACTGCAGGCGCTCGAGGAACCGGCTCATCGCGTTGAGCCTAGAGGACCTGGGACTGTCCCCGGACGGGACTGTCCCCGTGCCGGCGTAAACGTGAAGCACGCTCGTCAACTCCGTCCGAGTGATTGGTCAACCGGCCCTGCGTGTGGATACTGAGCGCACAAGTCCAGCGCGCGCGACGATGCGGCGGACGCGGCGCGGTGGACGATCCGGTTCCTCCTCCACGGGAACCTGGGCTGAAGCGGGGCCCTGGCGGCGGGCCCCGCTTCTTTTTACGTGCGGGACAGCCGCATCGCTCTCCGCGAGGCCCGGCCTCCAGTTTCAGCGCCTGCCGATACGGGCGTACTCCGGATCGGGGACTGACGGCAATCACCCTGGCGCGACGAGATCGGAGTGGCGGCCTGCCGCGTGCCCTTCGGCTCTCGGTCGACGGCTTCGGCGGGTCCGGCATGACGCCTGCGCCGAACCTCCGTTCCACGGACGACGCTGAAGGCCGTTGCTTCGCCGATAGCGGGACATGACCGATCCTGGGATCGGGGACTTGACGGCCGACAGTCACGTGGTCCGAGCGGTCGAGGAAGCGCGCGCTTTCGTAGTCCTGCGCCTTAGCCCGCGACGTCGGAGCACGGCCGTCTCGTACGCGACGACGTTGTGCGTCCGGCTCCGGGCTCGACCATGCTCGTGAGCTGCGCGCTTGTGGTGCATGTCTGGAGCGCGGTGATGCGACACGTGAGAACGCCGCTCGACGAGCGTGATATCCGCCTACAGGCTCCACGCCCGGGCTTGCCGGGCGCGGCCGCTAGCCTCGCCGTCGCGTCGATCCCTACGCGGCTCGGACGCCGAGCTCGGCGACGGCGCTTCGATGAACCTCCGAATCGCGCCCCACGTCGAGCCGACCGCGTCGCGACCACACCGATCGATCGGGCCGCGCGAGCATCTGCGGGTCGTTCAGTGCCCACGTCCGCATCTCCACGCGACGGCCACTCCCCTTCACCGGTCACGCTCGTGGACGACTCGGCCCTCCATTCCGCCGGCCACGGTGACGACCTGCCCGGTGACGTGCCCGGAGAGCACGTCCGAAGCGAGGACGACGACCTGTGCGGCGATGTCCTCGGGCTGAGCGACCTTGCGCAGC
Source organism: uncultured Actinomycetes bacterium (assembly GCA_963737565.1). Classification (GTDB taxonomy): domain Bacteria; phylum Actinomycetota; class Thermoleophilia; order Gaiellales; family Gaiellaceae; genus Gaiella. The sequence continues at coordinate 164,153 of CAVTTF010000013.1, read as the reverse complement.
GCCATCGTCCGCGAGATGCGGGTGACCGCCTCCGGATCGACGTGGCCGCGCGTCATCGGCGACTCCGTCCAGCCCGGCGCGACGGCGTTCACCCTCGCCGGCGGCGCCACGCGGACGATCTCGTTCTTGAGCGAGAGCAGCAGCCCGCCGAGGACGGCGGACTTCGCGGCCGCGTAGTCCGCGTGCCCCGCCTCGCCGAAGAGTCCCGCGGTCGAGCCGACGAGAACGAGCGAGCCGTGGCCGTTGCGCGCCACTTCGCGCAGGAAGCCGCGCGCGGTGAGGAACGTCGACGTGAGGTTCGCGCGCAGCGTCGCCTCCCAGCGCTCGAGCGGCAGCTCCCAGACCGGGCACGTCCTCGCCGGCCAGACGCCGGCGACCGCAGCGCAGATGTCGATCGTGCCGACGCTTCACGCGCCTCGTCGAAGAGCCGGTCGACCTCGTCCTCGGCGGTGAGGTCGGCCTGGACGATCGGCGCGTCGCCGAGCTCCTCGGCCAGCGCCTCGCGCGCGCTCGCGCGCCGCGGTGGTAGTGCGGCGCGACCCGCGCGCCCTCGGCGGCGAACGCGCGCGCACACGCGGCGCCGATGCCGCCGGACGCGCCCGTGACGAGCACGCGCTTGCCCGCGAGACCTGTCTCCATGGTCGGGTTAGGCTAATCCGCGCGGATGCGCGTGTTCGTCATCAGCGACATGGAGGGCGTGTCCGGAATCGTCAAGTGCGCGCAGATCCATCGGGGGCCGCGCCGCTCTACGACGAGGCCGCAAGGCTCTACACCGAGGAGATCAACGCGGCCGTCCGCGGCGCGAAGGCGGCCGGAGCGACCGAGATCGTCGTCATGGACTGCCACGGCGCCGGCGACGAGTGGATGTTCAACTCGCTCGTTCCCGACCTGCTCGACGAGGACGTGCGACTACGTCGTCCAGGACGAGTGGACGGAGTACACCGAGCTTCCTCGAGGACGGCGTGCGATGCCGCGCTCTTCGTCGGCATGCACGCGCATGGCCGGCACGCCCGACGGCGTGATGAACCACACGGTTTCGGGCCAGCGACTGGCAGAACCTCTGGTTCAACGGCACGCTCGTCGGCGAGACGGGGATCAACGCCGCGCTCTGCGGGACCTGGGGCTGCCCGGTCGCTCCTCGTCACCGGCGACGAGGCCGCGTGCCGCGAGGGCACGGAGCTGCTCGGCGACGGGCTGACGACCGTCGCGGTCAAGCAGGGCCTCGGCGATTCGAGCGCGCGGATGTCGCGCCGCTGCGGGCGCGCAAGCTGATCGAGGAAGGCGCGAAGCGCGCGCTCGCCGATCTCGCGGCGGTCGAGCCGTACGACCCGGGCAGCCCGTGCGAGATCCGGGTCGAGTTCAAGAACACGCTCGCGCCCGACGCAGCTCCGCCACCGCCACGGCGTCGAGCGGGTCGACGCCCGGACGATCGTCTCGCGCGCCGACACCTGGTGGGAGGCCTGGAAGCAGTTCTTCTTCTAGCGCGAGCTCGTCCGGTCCGAGGCTTCCGGGCACCGCTGCGGGCGGCGACGGGTGACGCGCGATGCAGGCAGAATCGCGGATCCGGCACTCGCGGTCGATCGCCATGAGCCGCGCCGCCAGCGTCTCCGGCACCTTCGTGCTGCCCCAGTCGGCGACGTCGTCGACGAGGTCGCGGCCGGTGGGATAGACGATCAGGATCTCGTGCCGCTCCTCGCCTTCGAGGGTCAGCAACCCCTCGGCGGCGAGCGCCGCGAGCGCGTCGCCGTTGTGCTCGCTCCGCGGGAAGAACTCCGATTCGTCGAGCTCGCCGATCGCTTTGCCGTCGACCTCGACGAGCGAGGGCGGCGGCACCGAGCGGAGGTCGAGCATGACGCCGCCGGGCGCGAGTGTCTCGTAGAGGTGGCGCAGGACGTCCACGACGCCCTCCGTCTCCAGTCATCAGAGCGACCAGGAGAAGAGCACGAGGTCGAAGCTCGACCGCGGCACGTCGACCTCGCCGGCCGACGCCACGCGGAAAGTGACCTTCTCGCGCAGGTCCGCCGCGAGCGCCTGCTCGGCCTCCGCGATCGAATCGGTGTCGCGGGTCGATCGCCAGCACAGACGCCGCCTCCGGCCGCGAAGCCCGTCGTCAGCCGGCCTTCGCCGGCGCCGACTTCGAGTACGCGGGCGCCGCGGAAGTCCGCCAGCCCGCGCAGGACGCGCGAGGTGCGTCTGCTCCGGGTCGACGACGCGTGACACGACCCGAGTCTTGCACGTGCGCGCTCAGTACGTCTCGAGCGTGCCGTGCCGCCGGCCTTCGAGCTCGAACAGGCGGAAGAGGCCGTACGCGACCGCCGCGTACGCGAGCCCGATCAGCGCCTCCGTCGCGAGGAGGCCCGAGACGTCGCTGAGCGGCGCCCCGGCTGCGACTTCGCGGGCCGCCTCGATCCCGTGTGTCATCGGCAGCGAGTTCGAGATCGGCTGCAGCCAGCCGGGCAGGTCGTCGACGGCGACGTTGACGCCGCAGACGAGAAGCATCAGGAAGTAGACGAGGTTGGCCCCGAAGAAGACGTCGCGGGCCCGCAGGCCGATCGAGCCGATCAGCATCCCCAGCGCGACGCACGACGACGTCGTCACCACGACGACGAATGCGAGCGCCGGCAAGGCTGCCGGCCGCGGGCTCGAAGTCGAGCAGCAGCCACCCGACCGCGAAGCCGAAGGCGGACACGACGAGCCCGTTGGCGACGAACGGCAGCGCTCGCCCGGAGAAGACCGCGAGCCGGTTGGCCGGCGTGGCGAGCAGCGGCGAGAGCGTGCCGAATTGGCGCTCGTTGGCGATTCCCATCGTCATCCCGTAGATCCCGGACATCGCGGCGACCTGGACGGCGTTGCCGACGATGAAGAACGCGTCGTCCTCGCTGCCCGCGTAGCGGCCGAGGTAGGTGAAGAAGAGCACCTGGAAGAGCGGGCTGCCGAGCATCGTGGTCACGTACATCAGCGGGCTGATCCAGTTGAAGAGCGCGCGATACGAGATCGCGCCGCCGACGAAGAAGACGCGGAGGGCCGGGCTCACGTCAGGGCGAGCGTCGCGCGCTGCCGCGCGAGCCGCTCGAAGTTGCGGAGGAGGACGGTGCCGAGGGCGAGGTAGACGACGCCGAGCGCTGCGCACATGCCGATCTCCGGCCACGCGCTCGAGCCACCGATCGCCGCGTCGCGGATCGCCTCGATGCCCCAGGTCGGCGCGAGCACCCACGAGATCGGCCCGACCCAGGCCGGCAGCAGGGTCAGTGGGACGAGCAGTCCTGTGGCGAGCCAGACGGGGTACTCGAGGAGGTTCGAGAAGGCGGTGCGCATGCCGCGCGAGGACGAACGTCGAGGCGAGGACCAGGCCGAGCATGCCGAGGCTGAGCACGGTTACGGGAAGGGCGACGGCGAGTTGCAGCGGGTGTACGAAGTCCAGTGGAACGCCGAAGAAGACCCGTCCCCAGAACAACGTGGCGACGATCGAATAGAGCCCGATCGTCGACGTTGCCACCGTCAGGGGGAGGAGGCAGAAGACGAACGGGGCCGGCGCGGCGACGAGCAGCTCGAGCGTCCCTTGCCACCGTTGCCACTGGATCGCGCCGCCGGAGCCGAACAGCGTCGACGACCAGATCCCCATGAGGCCCGCGCCGAGCGCGACGTAGAGGAGCGTCCCCGACTGATTCCCGTTCTCCACCATCAGGAACGCGATCGAGGCGAAGATCACCGGCTGCATGACAGAGATCAGGACGAAGAACAGCGAGTTCGTCAGGCTCTTGAGGTGGAAGAGCCACCCGACGCCGAGCAGCCGCAGCATCTCGTCAACCTAGCCCGTCGGCTACGGTCACCGCAGATGGCCGACCCGGCGAAGATCGCAGAGCTGCTGCACGAGGCGGCGGAGACGCACCACGTCGTCTACCGGGTGACCGACGGTGACGATGCGGACTGGGCCTCGTGGTACGCCGACTGGCTCCTCGACCTCTCGGAGCTGCCCGAGCTCCTGGGCACCCGCCCCGTGCGTAGTCACCTCGTGCACGCTCTGGTCGAGCTCGACCGCGAGCACGCCGCGGCGGGCTCGGAGGAGCGTTGGGAAGACACCTACGCGCGCGGGTTGGTCGAGCGGTTCGGCTAGGCCTTCTCCAGCGTCGCCCGGCGGCGGCTGACGATTTCGACCCAGCGCAGCATCGTGTAGCCGACGGCGACATACACCGTCCCGATCAGCGCTTCCGCTCCGACGAGGCCGCTCACGTCCGCGAGCGAGGCGCCGTCGGCCAGCTCGCGCGCCGCCTCGATCGCGTGGGTGAACGGGAGCACCTCGGACACGGCTTGCATCCAACCCGGTAGGTCGTCGATCGGAACATTGGCGCCCGTGAAGATCAGGAGTAGGCCGAAGATGATGTTCGAGAGGACCGCGGTCTCGCGGATGATCAGTCCCAGCGCCGCGTTGATCAGCCCCAGCCCGGTGCACGAATAGGCGGCGACGGCGGTCACGAGCGCGAGCGGCGCGTAGGCGGAGGCGGGCACGTCGATGCGCAGGATCGCCCCGCCGACCACGAGGGCGAACACGCCGACGAAGAATCCGTTCACGATCACGGGCACGGCGCGACCGAGGAAAAGCGGCAGTCGCCGGGCCGGTGTGACGAGGATGTAGCCCAGCGTCTGCTGGTAGCGCTCGCCCGCGATCGTCTGCGTCATCGCGAAGAGACACGGGATCGCCGTGTACTGGACTGCGTTTCCGATCACGTAGAACTCGTCCGACTCGAGCTCTGCCGAGCGGCCGATGTAGGCGAAAAGCAGGATCTGGAAGATCGGCGCCACGAGCAAGCTCGGTACGAAGATCCACGGATTGAGGAAGCCGAAAAGCGCCCGGTAGCTGATCAGGCCACCCACGAAGAAAACCCGGACGCTGGTCACGTCAGCGAGAGCGTTGCCCGGGCGCGGGCGGCGGTGAGCATGCGGTCGGCGACGAGGATGCCGGCGAGGGTGTAGACGGTGCCGAGGGCGGCGCACATCGCGATGTCGAGCAGCGGGTCGCCGCCGAGCGCGGACTCCCGGACCGCGTTCATGCCCCAGGTGGGGGCGAGCGCCCACGAGATCGGCCGCACCCAGTCCGGGAGCAATGTGAGGGGAACGAGGAAGCCGCAGATGAGCCAGACGGGGTACTCGAACATGTTGCCGAGCGCCCACGCGGCGCGGTGGCGGACGAAAGCGACGGCGAGCAGGAAGCCGAGCGTCCCGATCGAGATCACGGTGGCCGGGATCGAGAGCACGAAGATGAGCGGATGCTCGATCGTCAGCTCGATTCCGAAGAGGAGCCGACCCCAGAGCAGGGTCGCGACCATGCTGTAGATCCCGACTGTCGCCATCGCGATCGTCACGGGGAGGAGGACGACGGCGAACGGGGTGGGGGAGGCGACGAGCAGCTCGAGTGTCCCGTGCCAGCGCTCGCGCTGCATCGCCGCACCGGCGGACGTGCTCGTCGCCGACCAGATGCCCATCACCGCCGCGCCGAGGGATGCGTACACGAGCAACGCGGGATCGCCTCCGGCCTGGAACATGAAGAACGCGACGGTCGCGAAGAAGAGCGGATACAGCACGCCGAGCAGCCCGTTGAACGGGTCGCGAACGAGCATCTTCAGGTGAAAGAGCCAGCCGAGCGCGAGCACCCGCGCCAGTCTCATGTCAGTCCTCGGTGACGAGGGCGACGTACGCGTCCTCGAGCGTCGGCTCGCGCGAGGAGACGCGCCCGACGGTGGCGCCGTCGAGGCGGCTGAGGATCGCGTGCGTCAACTCCTCCCCGGCGGCGGCCTGGACAACGATCACCTGCGCCTGTTCCCGGTCCTCGACCGAGACGGCCTTCACCCCGGGCAGGCTACGGAGGCCTTCGACCGTCCCGTCCTCGACGCCGTAGACCTCGACTTCGACGACGCTGCCTTCGCTCACCATTCCCTTCAGGTCACGCGGCGTCCCCTCGGCGACGATCTTCCCTTTCGAGATCACCGCGATGCGATCGCAGAGCTGGTCGGCTTCGAACATGTAGTGCGTCGTCAGCAGGACGGTCTTGCCCGACTGGACGAGCGACGCGATCGTCGCGCGGAGCTCGCGGGCGCCGACGGGGTCGACGCCGATCGTCGGCTCGTCGAGGAAGACGACCGGCGGGTCGTGGAGGAGGCCGCGGGCGATGTGGAGCCGCTGGCGCATGCCGCGCGAGTACCCCTCGACGCGCTCCTTCTCCCGGCCGGCGAGGCCGACGAGGTCGAGCAGCTCGGCGATCCGCTGCTTCTGCCGGCCGGGTTCCACGCCGTACAGCTCGCAGAAGTAGCGCAGGTTGTCGAGCGCGGAGAGCCGCTCGTAGAGCCCGCGGTCGCCGCCGAAGACATAGCCGATGTGCCCGCGGACCCAGCGGGCATCCTCGACGACGTCGTGACCGAGCACGCGCGCCGAGCCCGCGGTGGGGATCAGCAGCGTGATCAGCATCTTGATCGTCGTCGTCTTCCCGGCGCCGTTGGGGCCGAGCAGGCCGAAGAGCTCGCCTTCGCCGATCTCGAAGCTGACGCCGCGCACCGCTTCGACCTCGAGCGACCGCCGCCGGACGGAGCCGGTGGTGGTCTTGTACGAGCGGTGGAGGTCGACAGCCTCGACGACGGGCGGCATGCCCGCCATACGCTAGCGGCATGGCCGTCGACATCGTCAGGCGTTCCTACGAGGCCTTCGCCCGTGGTGACCTGGACGGCGTCATGGCGGACATGCACCCGGAGATCGAGTGGCATCAGGCTCAGGGCCTCCCGCACGGTGGCTACTACCGCGGGATCGACGAGGTCCGTCGAAACGTCTTCGACCCGCTGCACGAGGAGTGGTGGGAGGAGTTCTCGGCCGAGCCGGAGGAGTTCATCGATGCCGGCGCGCACGTGCTCGTGCTCGGCCGCTACGTCGGCCGGGCGAAAGGGACGGGGAGGCGGCTCGACGTGCCGTATGCACATCTCTGGACGCTTCGCGAGGGCAAGGCGGTGTGCTTCCGCCAGTTTCTCGACACCCGGGGCTGGGTCGAGGCGCTGGCGACGGATTGACATGTCGAAGCGCCGGGGCGAGGATTGCCCTCGTGGGTGCGGCGTATGTCGTCTCGCAGGACGAGGCTCTTGGCGTGCGCGAGTCGGGCGACTCGGCGGTCGTCATGGAGACGATCGGGCCGCTCGACGGGTGCGAGCTGCTCACGCAGCGCGTGATTCACTTCAGCGCCGGCCGCTCGCATCCGCGGCGCGACCTGGACCACGACGATCTGCTGTTCGTCGTCTCCGGCGCGGGGACGGTCGAGCTCCCGACGGGAACGCACCCGCTGGAGCCCGGAACGGCGGTCCACCTCGCCGCCGGCGAGTCGGCCGTCGTCGAGAACACTGGCGCGGACGACCTCGTGATCGTCTCGGTCCTGATCCCGCCGGTGGAGACCGACGTGATCGTGCCTCTCAACCGGCAGGACGTCCTCCGCCTGGAGGACCGGGCGGAGCAGCGAGCCGACGAGAAACGGACGTATCGCGTGCTCTTCGGCGCGGAGACGGGCTGCACGCAGGCGACGCAGTTCGTCGGCTTTGTCGAGCCGTTCCGCGCCCCTGACCACAGCCACCCCTACGACGAGGTGGGCTATGTGCTGGCCGGCACCGGCTTCGCGCACATGGGCGGCGATCCGATTCCGATCGGGCCCGGCTCGTGCTTTCACCTGCCACGCGACCATGTTCATTGCATCGAGAACTCCGGGCCCGACGTGATGCAGATCCTTGGCGTCTTCCATCCGGCCGAGAGCCCGGCGGCGCGCTCGTACGACGCGGCGGCAGCAGAGGCCGCAACAACGTAGGTTCCCAGCCGTCACAGCGGACACACCAACAAGGAGGGCACGCACATGAAGAAGGTCATCGCGCTGGGGTTCGCGCTCGTCGTTGCAGCCGTATTCGCCGCGACAGCGATCGCGAGGCCCGCGGCGCCGGCCGGCGCCGCAGCGTTCAGCTGCACCGGCCCAACGATCGGCATCGCTGCGCCGTTGACAGGCGCGGTCGCCGTCATCGGCCAGGAGCAGCTGAGCTGGCTGCAATACGCGATCGCGAACTTCAAGAAGCGCTACGGGCTGTCATTCACGCTCAAGCAGGGCGACACGCAACTCGCGGCCTCGCTCTCGCGCACGGTGGCGCAGAAGTTCGTCTCCGACACGAGCCTCCTCGGGGTCATCGGGGGATCGACGAGTCAGTCCGTGATCTCGAGCGGCATCCTCTACCGGCGCAACTCGCTCGCGTCGGTTTCTGGGTCCGCGACCCGCGCTGACCTCACGAGCGGGAAGTACCCGACGTTCTTCCGCGTGATCCCCAACGACACCATCCAGTCAGCGAGCATCGTCAAGTTCGTCACGTCGTACCTGAAGGCGAAGAACGTGATGGTGATCGACTCGCAGGACGATTACTCGACGGCGCTTGCGTCTGGCATGAGCCGCGGCTTCCGGGCCAAGGGCGTCAAGGTCTCCCGTCAGTCCGTCTCCAACACGGAGACCGATTTCTCTTCGATCGTGACGAACGTCTCGAGCAGCATCAAGGTCGTGATCTTCGCCACGCAGACCGCGTCGGCAGCGAACACGCTCGCCAACCAGTTGCGCGAGCAAGGCAAGAAAGCAGTCGTCCTCGGCAGCGACGGCGCGTACTCGCCGAGCCAGTACAAGCCCAAGCTCGGCTATGTCTCGGCCTTCGCCCCCGACATCCGCAACATCCGGGCCGACCGCGCGCTCGTCGCCGGCTACGCGAAGTTCGCTCCCGGCAAGACGTGGGGGACCTTCGGGCCGCCGACGTACCTTGCCGGCGTGGGTCGTGATGGACGCGATCCGCAAGGCGTGCGCGGACGGGAGGGTGAACCGTGGCGAAGTCGTCTCCCAGGTGAGGCGGACGAACATGCCGTCGATCCTCGGCGGAACGCTTCGCTTCACGCCGAAGGGCGACGCCGCGGGCGTCAACTGGTACTTCTTCCGAATCACGAGCGGGAAGTACACGTACGTCGCGTAAGCGGAGCGTGACCGATCGGGCGGCCCGTCCTCGCGGCGGGCCGCCCTGCATTTCCCGCGCAAGTCGCCGACACGCTCGCGCGGCTCGGCGACGCGCAACATCCCTGAAGCGCGGCCGCTTGGCGGCCGCGCTCCGTTCACGCCTCACCGCTCGCTGATCCGCCGTGGACTGGGACAAGTTCGTCCAGCTGACCGTCAACGGCCTGACGCTGGGAAGCGTGTACGCGCTCGTCGCGCTCGGCTTCTCGATGGTCTACGGGATCCTCAAGCTTCTGAACTTCGCTCACGGCGACGTGATGATGGTGGGGGCGTTCGTCGGCTGGGGGATCCTCAGCTGGCTCGGCGGCGCCCAGGACCCCAACGTCGCCGTCTGGCTGCTGCTCCCGTTGATGGCGCTCGGGGCGATGGTCGCCTGCGGCGGGATCAGTCTCGTCCTCGAGCGCTTCGCCTACCGGCCGCTACGCGCGGCGCCGCGGATCGCTCCGCTGATCTCGGCGCTCGGCGCCTCGTTCTTCATCCAGAACACGGTGCTGCTGCTGTACGGAGCGGAGTTCCGCTCGTACGACACGTTCGACCTCGTCGAACCCGAGGTCGCGCTGGATGCCGGCCCGCTGCATGTCTGGGTGATCCGCCTGGTGGTGATCGGCTCCGCGTTCGCGATGATGGCCGTGCTGACGCTGCTCGTTGCCCGCTCGCGGCTCGGCAAGGCGATGCGCGCTACGGCGTTCGACCGCGAGGCAGCCGCGATGATGGGCGTCGACGTCGACAGGGTAATCGCCTCGACCTTCTTCATCGGCGGTGCGCTGGCGGGCGCCGCCGGTGTGCTCGTCGGCCTGGTTTTCGGACAGATCAATCACTTCATGGGCTTCAACTACGGCCTCAAGGGCTTCACCGCTGCGGTCGTCGGCGGGATCGGCTCGATCCCGGGCGCCATGCTCGGCGGCCTGATGGTCGGCCTGGCCGAGGCCTACACCATCGGCTACCTCACCTCGAGCTTCAAGGACTTCATCGTCTTCTCGATCCTGATCGCGTTCCTGCTCGTCCGCCCCAACGGGCTGCTCGGCAAGCCGGAGGTGAAGAAGGTCTGAGCGCCGATCGCAGGGCCCCGGCATCGGTCGCGACGAATGGAGTCGTCAAGCGCGAGGGGCCGAGAACGTCGCGCACGAGCCTCGCCGAGGTCGCGCGCCTGGCCGCCGTTCAACCGGCTTCCTCCGGCGGTCCGTTACGCCGCGATCGTGATCCCCATCGCGATCTTCCCGCTTCTGACGAGCGACGACTACAAGCTGCAGGTCGGCGCTCGACACGCTCGTCTTCATCATCCTCGCGCTCGGGCTGAACGTGACGCTCGGCTGGGCCGGCATGCTCGACCTGGGCTACGTCGCCTTCTACGGCTTCGGGGCGTACGTCTACGCCTGGCTCGCCTCCGAGCAGTTCGGAGTCCACTGGTCGGCGCAGTGGGCCGTTTCGGTTGCGGTGCTCGCGACGGCGGCGCTCGGGCTCCTGCTCGGCCTGACCTCGTGGCGGGTGTCCGGCGACTACTTCGCGATCGTTACGCTGTTCTTCCTGCAGATGTTCCTGACGCTGTCGATCAACATCGACAGCCCGGACTTCGCCTTCTGGGAGATCGCGCCCGAGTGGCACATCACCAATGGCCCGAACGGCATCTCGACCGTGGACCCGTTCGAGTTCTTCGGTGTCGAGCTGGACTCGCTCGACGCGTACTACTTCGTCGCTGTCGGCGCCATCGTCCTGCTGCTGGCGGCCATGTACCTCGTGAACAACTCACGCGTCGGCCGCGGCTGGCGGTCGCAGCGCGAGGACGTGCTGGCCGCCGAGTTGATGGGGATGCGCGTGCGCTGGCTGAAGCTGTCCGCATTCGCGTACGGGGCCGCCGTGGCGGGCCTGGCCGGCTCGATCCTCGCGGCGTCGCACGGCGCGGTGTTTCCCGTCGACTTCGACCTGACCGTGCTGATCACCGTGTACGCGATGGTGATCCTCGGCGGCCTCGGCAGCCTGGCGGGCGTGATGCTGGGCGCGATCGTCCTCAATGTCGCGCTCGAGGTTCTGCGCGAGCCCGACGACGCGAGCATCGTCTTTTTCCTCACGGCGCTCGTCGTCACGCTCGCAGTGATCCGGCCGCTGTGGCGCTGGGCTGCCGTCGCTGCGGCGACTCTCGTCTTCGGCGTCGTTGCTCATGCCGTGGTCGAGCAACTCTGGCCAGAGGGAGTCGAGGGCACCACTGTGGGCGGGACTCGTCTCGACGAGCTCGCGGAGGGCTGGGTGATCCTCCCGGCCGACCCCGTCACCTGGAATCGGATCATGTTCCTCGTCCTGATCGCCGGAGTCCTTTCGCTGACCATGCTGCGCGGCTGGCGGCGCCTCGTCGCCTTCCCACCCGTCCTCTACCTTGCGGTCTGCATGTGGGAGAGCGCGATGCTGCCGCAACCCGCGATCGCGCGGTACATCCTGATCGGGGCGCTGCTGATCGGGCTGATGGCGGCCCGGCCGCAAGGGCTGCTGGGAACCCAGCGCGTGGAGATCGTCTGATGGCCGTTCCAACCTCACAGACGCCGCTTCTCGCCCTCCGCGACGTCAGCAAGTCGTTCGGGGGCCTCCTCTGCATCTCCGAGCTCGACCTAGATGTGAACGCCGGCGAGATCGTCAGCGTGATCGGGCCGAACGGGGCGGGGAAGACGACGCTCTTCAACATCGTCACCGGCGTCTACCCGCCCGACTCCGGAGAGATCGTCTTCGACGGCGAGCCGATCGTCGGCTTGCCGCCGCATGCGATCACGCGCCGCGGGATCGCGCGCACCTTCCAAACGTTGCGCCTGTTCCTCAACATGTCCGTCAAGGAGAACGTGATGGCGGCTGCGTACGGCCGGACGAAGGCCGGCATCCTCCGCTCCACCCTGCGGACGCCCGGCATGCGCCGTGAGGAGCGGCAGATCCAGCGCGACGCGGAAGAGCAGCTCGCCTTCTTCGGCGAGCGGCTCGCGGGCTACCGCTGGGACCAGCCCGCGTACAGCCTCTCGTACGCGAACCGGCGCCGGCTCGAGATCGCGCGCGCGACGGCAACGACATCCTCGCCTCCTCCTCCTCGACGAGCCGGCTGCGGGCATGAACCCCGTCGAGACGCACGAGATCACCGAGCTGATCGCGAAGCTCCGCGAGGAGGGCGGCTACACCATCCTCGTGATCGAGCACGACATGCACGTCGTCGAGGGGATCTCCGATCGCGTTGTCGCCCTCGACCACGGCGTCAAGATCGCGGAAGGGACGTTCGAGGCCGTCGCGACCAACCCCCGGGTGGTGGAGGCGTACCTGGGTACCGGCGGGGCGGCGCGCACGTGAACGCGGCGGCCGCACCCGTGCCGGCTCCTGCGCCCCTCCTTCGCCTCGCCGGCGTGGACACGTTCTACGGGCCGATCCACATCCTCCGCGACGTCACGCTCGAGATCGGCCACGGCGAGCTCGTCTGCCTGCTGGGCGGGAACGCGTCCGGCAAGTCGACAACGCTGAAGACGATCCTCGGGATCGTCCGGCCGCGCGCAGGCACGGTCTCGCTCGACGGTCGAGACGTCACGCGTGTCGCCACCGCTCACCGCATCAAGCGCGGCCTCGCGATCGTCCCCGAGAACCGACGCCTGTTCGCGCCGCTGAGCGTCCGAGGCAACCTCGAGCTGGGGGCCTACCTCCGCGGCCGTGCCGATCTGACGGAGGATTTCGAGCGGGTCTACTCGCTCTTCCCGCGCGTCTATGAGCGCCGTAAGCAGCTGGCCGGAACGCTCTCGGGCGGCGAGCAGCAAATGGTCGCGATGGGCCGCGCGCTGATGTCGCGCCCGAAGCTCCTGCTGATGGACGAGCCCTCGATGGGCCTCGCGCCGATCCTCGTCGAGCGGACCTTCGAGATCATCCAGCAGGTGCACGAATCGGGCGTCGCCATGCTGGTCGTCGAGCAGAACGCGAACGTCTCGCTCTCGATCGCCGACCGCGGCTACGTCCTCTCGACCGGGCGGGTCGTGCTCGAAGGGAAGGCGTCGGAGCTCCTCGAGCACGACGAGCTGCGGAAGGCATACCTCGGTCGATGACCGGCGTCGGCGCAGACGTTCGCGAACGCTTCCCCATCTTCGAGCACACGACCTACGTCAACTCGTGCTCGCAGGGCGCGCTCTCCATCGACGTCCGAGAGGCCTACGGCGCCTACCTCGACGGCTGGGACGCGCACGGCGCGGAATGGGAGCACTGGGTCGAGCGCGCGGAGGCTGCCCGCGCGGCGTTCGCGCAGCTCGTCGGCGCCGCGCCGGACGAGGTCGCCGTCACGACGTCCGTCTCCCAGGGCGTGAGCGGTGTCGTCTCCGCGCTCCCGCTCGAGCGGGCGAGCGGCGCCGGATCGTGATCACCGAGCTCGAGTTCCCGACCGTCGGACAGATCGCGCACGCGCAGGAGCTCCGCGGGGCCGAGGTCGTGCACGTCCGGCCCGGCGACGACGGGACGATCCCGCTCGAGCGCTTCGAGGAGGCGATCGACGAGCGCACGGCGCTCGTCTGCTGCACGGCGTCTCCTACCGGACCGGGGTCCGCCTGGACGTCGCCGAGATCGCGCGGATCGCCCACGACCGGGGAGCGTTCGTGTTCGCGGACGCCTACCAGGCGGCCGGGTCGATCCCGCTCGACGCGCGGGCTCTCGGCGTCGACTTCCTCGCCGCCGGGACCGTGAAGTACCTGCTCGCCTCGGCCGGGCTCGGCTTTCTCTACTGCCGCGGTCAGCTGGCGGAGAGCCTCCTGCCCGACGCAAACGGGCTGGTTCGCCGACGAGGACATCTTCCGGATGGACATCTCGGACTACTCGCCCCACGCGAGCGCCCGCCGCTTCGACGCGGGCACGCCGCCGGTGCCGAGCATCTACGGGGGTCTCGCCGGGATGGCGATCGTGGAGCAGGCCGGGGTGGAGGCGATCGAGGCGCACGTCCGCACTCTCAACCGGAGGCTGCTCACAGGGCTCGACGAGCTCGGCGCCGACAGTCGCGACGCCCCGGCGCGAGCGAGCACCATGGCGCGCTGATCTGCGTCACGTCGACCGACGCCGACGAGCTCGTTGCGGCGCTCGCGACGGAGCGGATCGTCACCTCCTCCCGCGACGGCAACCTGCGCATCTCGCTCCACCTCTACAACGTCGAGGAGGACGTCGACCGCGTGCTCGAGGCGCTCGCGAAGCACCGCCGCCTGCTGGCGTGACACCGCAGCCAAGCAACACCGTGTTGCAAGCGCCGGCAAGCAACACTGTGTTGCAAGGCGAGTGGCGCGCGTGACGCTCCCGCCGGCGCCGGTCGTCCGCTACGGCGACCATCCCGACCAGGTCGCGAACCTCCACGCTCCCGCGGCCGGCGGCGGCCCCTGGCCCGTGGTCGTCCTCCTGCACGGCGGCTTCTGGCGCGACGGCTGGGATCGGACGCTGATGACGCCGCTGGCGCACGACCTCGCCGCTCGGGGCTTCCTCGCCTGGAACGTCGAGTACCGCCGCGTCGGCCAGGACGGTGGCGGCTGGCCGGGGACGCTCGCCGACGTGGCCGCCGCCGTCGACGCCCTAGTCGACGTGCCCGACGCCGACGTGAGTCGCGTCGCCGCGGTCGGCCACTCGGCGGGCGGGCAGCTTGCGCTCTGGCTCGCTGCCCGAAACCGGCTGCCGGCCGAAGCTCCCGGCGCCCGCCCTCGCGTCCGGCTGCGGCTCGCCGTCTCGCTCGCAGGCGTCGCCGATCTCATCCGCGGCGCGGAGGAAGGACTTGGCGACGGGGCCTGCGAGACGTTCCTGGGCGGCTCGCCGGCGGAGGTTCCCGAGCGCTACGCCTTCGCGTCGCCCGCTGCGCTCGTCCCACTCGGAGTCCCGCAGCAGCTCGTTCATGGCCGGCTGGACGACGTAGTCCCACCGTCCCAGAGCGCGGCCTACGCCGTTGCCGCTCGCGCCGCGGGCGACGCAGTCGAGCTCGTCGAGGTCGACGGCGCCGACCATTTCGCGGTGATCGACCCCTCGCTGCCGCCGTGGCTGGCCGTCACCGGCCGTCTCGCGCGCCTCTGACGCCTCCGGGTATGCCCCGAGGCGAGATCAGCGTCTGCCCGGTAGGCGCCGACTGGCCCGCATGGCAGCCTTCGCAACATGGGCAACAGCTGCATAGCGTGGTGTTGGTCCCCGGTTAGCCGCGTGTTCGACGATCGAGGCCGAGAGGAATGAGCGCCGACCTGACCGCCCGGATCGACGAGCTCGAGCGCAAGCTCCGCTCCCTGGACCAGGAGCTCACCGAGCTGCGGGCGCTTGCGCGCGCGGAACAACAGGCGCCGGTCGTTGCGCGGACGGAGGCCGCACCCTCCAGCTCGCAGGCGCGTCTGAAGGCACTCGCCGACGCCGTCCGTCGGGCGCAGGCCGAGAAGGACGCAGCCACGCTCTGGGCGCTGGCCGCCGAGGCGGAGCGGATCGCTCCCGCCGCCGACCCGGCCTGGGAGGCGTATGCGCACCGGCTGGCCGAGTACGCGCGTGCCGTCGCGGGACCAGCCACGGCGCCCGCGGCCTCGGCTCCGTTCCCGGCACCCACGACGGCGGTCGCGGAGCCGACCGCGAAGCCGGTTCCGCGCCGAACCGCTCCTGCGCCGAAGCCGAAGCCGCGAGAGAAAACGCTCGCCGAGCTGGCAGCCGACTGGGACCTGCTCGGCGCCCGCGGCGTAGCGCTCGCGGGTGGCGTCGTGATGTTGCTCGGCATCGTCTTCTTCTTCGTGCTCGCCACGAACCGCGGGTGGATCGGCCCCCTCGCCCGTGTTTCGCTCGGTGCGGCCGCGTCGGTACTCCTGTTCGTCGCGGGGATCGTCGTGCACCGCCGCTACGGCCAGCTGCACGCCGCCCTCGCCGCCTGCGGTGCCGGCATCGCGGGCGGCTACGCGACCCTCGCTGCCGCGACGATCCTGTACGGACTCCTGCCCGCGGCCGGCGCGCTCGTCGCGGCGGCCGGGATCGCGGCCGCGGGCGTGGTCGTCGCGCTCGCCTGGTCGTCCCAGGCGCTGGCCGCGCTCGGCTTCCTTGGAGCTGCTCTCTCGCCCGCGGCGCTGGCGCTCGACGAGGGCGTCAGCGCGGCGGGAACCGTGTTCGCGGCCGTCGTCTTCGCGGCCCTCGCCGTCGTCGCGACACGGCGGCAGTGGGAGCGGCTGCTCGTCGCCGGCGCTGCCGTCACCGTAATGCAGGTCGTCTGGATGGTCGGCGCCGCCGACGCCGGCGACACCGCGGCTGCTGTCGTGGCCGCGGTGGTAGCTGCGCTGCTCGTCGGTGCGGCCGCCGCGTGGCAGCTCGCGCTCCGCCATGAAGGGCTCGACGGTCTCGCCGGCAGCCTCGCCGCCACCGCCGTTGCCGTCTCACTCGGCTCTGCGGTTCAGCTCTATCCGGATGAGAGCGACCAGGCGATCGCACTGTTCGCCGTGGCCGCAGGCCTCGGGATCGCCGGGACGCTGCTTGTACGCCGGGCGCTCGACCTGGCCTACGTGCTCGGCGCCGGCGCGCTCCTGCTCGCCGGCGTCGCGACGGCCGACCTCTTGTCGGGGACGTCGCTCGCCATCGTCTTCGCGGCCCAGTCGATGCTCGCTAGCGCGATCGCGCACAGGCTCCGCGAGCGCCGATTCCTGCTCGGCGCGTATGCGTATCTCGGTGTCGCGCTCGTCGAGGCGTTCGCCGTCCAGTCAGAGTGGGCGGACGGGGTTGCCTCCGGCGGAGAGGCGGCCTTTGGTCTTGCCGCGTCCGCGGTTGCCGCGCTGGCGGCCGGCCTGCTCGCTCCAGCGGAAGCGGCCAGAGTCTCGAGAGGCGTCCTCGCCGTCCTCGAGCCCCTGCACGCGTGGCTCGGCCGCGCGCGCGTCGACCTCCGCGCGCTGCTCGCAGCGGGCGCGTTCGCGCTCGCTGCCGTCGCTGTCTCCGACCTTCTGTCCGGAGCGTGGCTGGCCGTGACCTGGGCGGCGGCGGCGTTGCCGTTCGCAGTCGGCGCCTGGCGCCTGGCCGAGCTCAGGCTCGTACCGTTCGCGCTGGCGTCGGCCGGGCTGGCGGCCGTGCAGGCGCTGACCGTCGCCGCCCCGCTCGTGCCCGATCTGTATCCGCAGCTCTCCGCGGGGCTGGCCGGCGCCGCCGCGGTGGCCGCGGCGGGGCTCGCGGCAGCCATCTCGGCGCTGCTGCTGCCGGCGGAGCAGCGCGGCATCGCCCGCCTCGGCTCGCTTACAGGGCGGGAGCAGGAGTTGGAAACGCTGCTGAGCGGGCGTGGAGCGGTACGCGGCGCCCTCGCCGGCACTGCCGGCGCGCTCGGCCTCGGCGCCGCCGGCCTCACGCTGGCGGATGCGCTCGGCGATGCCGGGCAGATGCTGACCGTGATCCTCTGGTCGGTCTCGGGTCTCGTGGCAGTCGCGTACGCCGCGCGCCGCGACTGGGTCGTGCCGCAGTTGGCCGGAGGCGGTCTGCTCGTCGCGACGCTGGGGAAGGCTGCCGGCTACGACTGGCCGGAGCTCGGGGCGAACCAGGGAGCGGCCGAGCTGCTGGTCGCCGGCGCCGCCGTCCTACTCGCCGGCTGGCTCGTGCGCGCCTTGTCCACGCGCGAGGAGCCGCTGGCGGCAGTGTCCGCGCTGGCTGCGGCCGTTGCGCTCGTCTCGGCCACGGTCGCGATCGACCAGCTGATCGAGCGCGACCGGGCGGCAGGCGCAGCCCTGCTCGTCGTCGCCGGCGTCTTCGCCGTCCTGGCGGCGCTCGCTCAACGTGAGCCGCGCCTGCGCAACCTTGCGACGGCGATGTGGGTGCCGGGCCTGATCGCGCTGCTCATGGGCGAGGCGGCGATCATCCAGAGCCGGGGCATCGTCGTCGCGTACGCGGCCACGTCGGTCGGGGTCGCGTGGATTGGAAGCAGCATCGCGGAGCGGCGGCTGGGGACGGCGGCACTCGTCCTCCTCGGCTCCACGACGTTCGTCACGCTCGCTGCGCTGACGCCTCCGACGCACCTGCTGCAGGCGAGCGAGAGCCCGGGCCGCTCCGTCTGGGCGCTCGCAGCGTGCGTCGTCGCCGGAGCTGCGATCGCGCTGCTCCAGCCGCCGCTCCGCTCGCAGCTGGGCTGGATCTCGGCCGCCCTCGGCGCTCTACACCGCGTCGCTCGTCATCCTCGAGCTCGCCGAGCGCGCCTCGACCGCATCCGTGCAGACCGACTTCGAGCGCGGCCACACCGCCGTCAGTGCGCTGTGGGGCGCGGTCGGTCTGGGGCTCCTCGTCGCCGGGTTGCTGCGCGACTCCCGCCCGCTCCGGCTCGGCGGGCTCGCCCTGTTCGGGATCAGCCTCGCGAAGCTCTTCCTCTACGACCTGAGCGCGCTCAGCTCCGTCACCCGTGCCTTCTCGTTCCTCGCCGTGGGCGCGCTTCTCCTCGCCGGCGGGTTCTTCCTGCAGAAGCTCAGTCAGCGGCTGGAGGAAGCGAAGCCACCTGCTTCGTCGCTTTGACGATCGCGGCGTGCATGCCGTCGGCGACGCCGTGCGTGAACCGCACCTCGACGTTCGTGAGCCCGGCCGCCTCGAAGCCGGCGACGTACTCCGAGCGCGAGAGCGCGCCAGCGACGCAGCCGCACCAGCTACCGCGCTCCGCGCGCTCCGCGGGCGAGAGCTCGTCGTCGGCGACGACGTCGCTGATTCCGACACGGCCGCCCGGCTTGAGCACCCGCGCGATCTCGGTGAGCACGGCCGCCTTGTCGGGAGAGAGATTGATCACGCAGTTGGAGATGACGACGTCCACGCTCTGTGCCGGGAGCGGGATCGCCTCGATGTGGCCTTTGAGGAAGTGCGCGTTCGTCACGCCCGACTCGGCGGCGTTGCGCTGCGCGAGCGCCAGCATCTCGTCGGTCATGTCCAGCCCGTAGGCGGTGCCGGTGGGGCCGACGCGGCGGGCGGAGAGCAGAACGTCGATGCCTCCGCCGGAGCCGAGGTCGAGCACCGTCTCGCCCTCGCGGAGCTCGGCGACCGCCGTCGGGTTGCCGCAGCCGAGGCTGGCCAGGCGGGCTGCGTCGGGCAGCTCGCCCCGCGCGTCGTCGTCGTAGAGAGCAGCGCCGAAAGCTCCGTCGCCGCACGCGTCGTCTCCGCAGCACCCGCCCTCGCCCTTCACTACCGCCAAAGCCGTTTGGGCGTAGCGGGCCCGGACCTGCTCGCGCAGGTCGTCTGCCGTGGTCGTCATCGCTCTGCTCCTTCCACGTCGAGGAGCGCCGCCACGCGGGCGAGCGCCTCCGTATCGATCGAGTAGTAGGCCCACACCCCGCGCTGCTCGCGCCGGAGCAGGCCCGCGGCCGTGAGCTTCTTCAGGTGGTGGCTCACCGTCGGCTGTGACAGCCCGAGTGGATCGATCAGCTCACACACGCAGACCGGCTCGTCGCTCAGGGCGAGCAGGTTGACGAGCCGAACGCGCGCCGGGTCGCCGAGGGCCTTGAACAGCGCCGCCGTCGCCTCGGCCTCGGTCGCGCTGAGGCGCGGAGCCGAAAGCGGCCGGCAACATTGGGCGTCTATCACATTCATCGACATGCGTCGATGAATGACGGTAGCAGCAGACATTGATGCTTGTCAATGTCTTCGCGTGCGATACTCGCGGCCGTGACCGATTCCGCAGCGGCGCTCGAGCAGATGATCGAGCGGTACAACGAGGCCTGGAACGCGCACGATGTGGAGGCGATCGTGGCGTTCCACGCGCCGGACATGGTCTTCGAGAACCACACCGCCGGGGAGCGGATGACGGGGGCCGAGGTCGGGCCCCACCTCGCGCGGATCTTCGAGAACTGGCCCGATCTCGCCTTTCGCGGACGGCGGCTCTACGCCCGGAACGAGCTCGTCGTCAGCGAATGGACGGCGACTGCCACGGATCCGCAGGGACGCCGGCTCGAGTGGGACGGGGTCGACATCTTCCCCGTCCGGGACGGGCTGATCCTGCGGAAGGACGTCTACTCGTCCTCGCACCGGCCGCGCGTCCTTTCCGGCTGACAGGTGCCCCCGCGCGTCCACGTGATGGAGCGGGTGCCGGCGCCGGTCGCAGAGGCGCTTGCGCGGGACTTCGAGCTCGTCGACTCGCCCGTGGGCGCCGATGGGGTCGTCGCCATGCTGACCCGCAGGGTCGACGACGAGTTCCTCGCGGCAGCCGGCGACCGGCTGCGCGTCGTGGCCAACTACGGCGTCGGCGTCGACAACGTCGACCTGGAGGCCGCGAGCCGGAGAGGCGTCGTCGTCACGAACACGCCGGATGTCCTCACTCGCTCGGTCGCGGAACTGACGATCGCGCTCATCCTCGCGCTGCTTCGTCGCGTGGCCGAAGGCGATCGCTTCGTGCGTGGCGGCAAGCCATGGCAGTTCTCGCTGGAGTTCATGCTCGGCGAGGGGCTCGAGCACAAGGTGCTCGGCATCGTCGGGCCGGGCCGCATCGGGCGGGAGGTGGCCCGGCTGGGCGACGCGCTCGGCCTGGAGCCGCGCTTCGCCCGGCGCGGCGAGCCGCTCCAGCCGATCCTCGAGGACGTGGACGTCGTCAGCCTGCACGTCCCCCTGACGCCCGAGACACGTCACCTGATCGATGCCGCCGCGCTCGCGCTGATGAAGCCGACCGCGGTGCTCGTGAACACTTCGCGCGGCGCGGTCGTCGACGAGGCTGCGCTCGTCGAGGCGCTCCGCGAGCGACGCATCGCCGGCGCTGCACTCGACGTCTTCGAGGACGAGCCTCGCGTCCATGACGGGCTGCTCGAGCTCGACACCGTCGTGCTCACACCGCACATCGCCAGCGCGACCCGCGAGACCAGGGTGGCGATGGGGATGCTCTGCGTCGAGGCGCTGCGCGCGGTCCTGCTCGAGGATCGCGCACCGGCGAATGCGGTCGGCTAGCTCGAGCCCTTCTGCTGAAACGGCATCCAGGGAGTCCGCCCACGCCCAACCGCCCACGCCCTCGCCCAGGGCGCCATTATCCGGGGGGTGGAGCTGGTCGCGGCGATCGAGGCGGGCGACGAGGAGCGGGTGCGCGAGCTGATCGCGACCGACCCCGACGTCCTGGACGCCCGCGACGAGCGCGGTCTCTCACCTGTGCTGGCGGCGAAGTACGTCGGGCAGGACGCGATTGCGGAGCTCCTCGCGGCTGCCGGCACCGTCGACGTCTTCGACGCGGCCGCCACGGGCCGGAGCGACGAGCTACGGGTGATCCTGAAGGTCCAACCCGGGGCCGTCGCGCTTCGCTCGCCGGATGGCTTCACGGCGCTCCACTACGCGGCCTTCTTCGCCGACGGGCCAACCGTGGGGATGCTGCTCGAGGCCGGCGCGGATCCCGCCGCGGTCGCCGACAATCCGATGCGGGTCCAGCCGCTGCACAGCGCCGCGGCCCGGCGGAACGTCGAGGGAGCGCGGCTGCTCCTCGCCGCAGGAGCGGATCCGAACGCCGAGCAGCAGGCACGGCTTCCTGCCCCTCGACGCGGCCGTGCAGAACCGGGACGAGGCGATGGAAGAGCTGCTGCGCGCACACGGCGGGCGCACGTCTAGCTCAGTCGAGCGTCAGCTGCCGGAAGGGTGAGAGCCCGGAGACGCCGACGCCGACGAGCCTCAACGCCCCGGGACGGTCGCGGAGCCCTCGGTCGAGCAGCGCGCACGCCAACTCGCCGATGTGACTGCTTTCGTCGGTCGCCGCCGGCAGCGTCGACGAGCGGCTGCGGATCGAGAAGTCGGCGTAGCGAAGCTTCGCGGTCACGGTCCGTGCGGACAAGCCGGAGCGCCGCAGCTTTTCGCCGACGTCGTCGGCCATTCGCCGCAGCTCGGCGTGAAGGACGGCCCGGTCGGCGACATCACGCGCAAAGGTCTCCTCCACCGAGATCGACACCGCCTCCACCTCGAGCTCGAGATCGCGCGGGTCGATGCCGCGAGCGCGATCCCGAAGAACGGTTCCGACGGTTCCGGGCAGCAGCGCGCGCAGCGTCGCGTCGTCGAGCGCCGCGAGTGCGCCGATCGTGGCGATTCCGGCCGCTGCGAGCCGCTCCTCTGCGCGCGGCCCCACCCCGGGCAGTGCGCGCACGGGGTAGGGCGCGAGAAAGCGGGCCTCGGTGCCCGGGGGAACGACGGTGATCCCGCCTGGCTTCCGTCGCTCCGACGCGACCTTGCAGACGACCTTCGAGGTGGAGACGCCGAGCGAGCACGAGAGCGAGGTCGCAGCCCGAACCGACGTCTGCACGGCTTCCGCGACGGCGCGGGCGCGGCCGAAGTCGACCGTGACCGAGCTCAGGTCGAGGTATCCCTCGTCCAGCCCTGTTCGCTCGGCGCGCGGCACGACTTCTCGCACGGCGGTCCAGACGGCGTTCGAGTACTGGCGGTAGAGCGTGTGCCGCGGCCGCAGGAAGACGGCCTGCGGGCAGCGCCGCCGCGCCTCGGCCGCGCTCATCGCGGAGTGGATGCCGAACCGGCGGGCGACGTAGTTCGCGGTCGAGACGACGCCGCGGCTCTCGGGATCTCCGCCGACGACGAGCGGCACGTCGCGCAGCGACGGGTCCTCCAGCTCCTCGACGGCCGCGTAGAACGCGTCGAGGTCGAGATGGGCCAGGATGCGCACGCAGACGGGGAGGCTACTTCACCGACCGAACGGACGTTCGGTGATTACGATGACCGTCGTGCCCGCGCTCGCGACGCCGCCACCGCCGTCCCCGCCAGCGATCGAGCAGCCGGCGCCGTACCAGATCTCGTACGGGATCGTCGCCGGCACTGCGGATGCGGGAACGCGCCGTGTGGTCGTGCGGGCCGGCGCTCTCGTGCTCGCCGACCGAACGCTGCGTGGGCGCCGCTTCCATGTCCGCGTGCCCTTGCCGGCGGGCGAGACCTCGGTGCGCGTCGTCACGGTGGACGGCCGCGGCCGCCGGGCGGGCGCAACGGTGGCGCACGTCTACGGCCTGCCGTGGGCGTCTCGTCCGCAAGTGCGCGCATCGCTGCTCGACCCGTTCCTCGCCGGCCGAATGCGCTCGCTCAGCCGTGCGTATCCCGGTACGTGCGCTGTGTACGTCCAGAACCTGGCCACGGGTGCGGGTGCGGCCTGGAACGCCCGCGCGCGCTTCCCCGCCGCCTCGACGCTCAAGCTCGCGATCGCGATGGCCGTGCTCGAGCGGCACGAGGGCGTCCCGGTGCCTGGTTCGTACGTGAACAGCGTGCTGCGGAAGATGCTCGAGGTCTCCGACGACGCCGCGGCCAACCAACTCGAGGTCTGGCTCGGCGGCTCGACGAGCGCCGGGGGCCGGCGGGTCGACGCGCTGCTGCGCTCGATCGGGATCGACGACTCGCTCATGTACGGCGGTTACGCGGTAGAGCGCTCTCTTGCCGTTGCGATCCCACGGCGCGTGGACGAGCAGCCCCGGTCGGGGATCGGGAAGTACACGACGGCCTACGATCTCGCGTCGATGGCACGCGCGGTCTGGCTGGCGTCGGCCGGGCTCGGCCCGCTCGCGCGGCGCGCGGCCGGTTTCACGGCTGCGGATGGGCGTCACCTGCTCTACCTGCTCGCGCACGTGCGCGACCCGGGCAAGCTCGACCGCGAGATCGCGCGCGACCCCGGCGTCCGGGTCCTGCACAAGGCAGGCTGGATCCGGGCGGCGAGGCACGACAACGGCCTCGTCGTCTGGCCGGGCGGGATCTACGTCGCCGCGGTGATGACGTGGCGCCCCGGCGGCACTGGCGTCCGCGAGGACGCGCTCGCCGGTCGGGTGGCGAAGGCCGCCCTCGACCGCTTTCGCGGGTAGGACGGAAGCGCCTTCGGGGTCAGGCCTCAGTGGGTCTGACCCCGATCGGCCGCGCGACCGGGACCCGTCCGGGGGTGCCGGAGTCACCTTGTTGCTTACGCCGTCCGAGCCTCGGAGCGCGCGGTCGATCGCCTGTTGCTCGGCCGAGCTCCGAAGACCCCACGTCGCGGAGTTGTCGGCTTCATGAGACTCAGACGCCGTCAGGCAGCGCCGGTTTGCGGCTCGCTGTAAGGGTTCTGCAAAGCCTGCCGCGAGCCTCGTTTCCCGTCTGCGCGACCATCCGACTCGACGCTATACTTTTTGTACCTGGTAACCGAATAACACATCGAAAGCGAGTGACACGGTGACAAAGCTCTTGCTCGTCCCGCTGGAGGACGTCGTCGTCTTCCCGCACATGAACGTTACGCTCACCGTCGACACGGGTGACGAGGAGCGCGTGCTGCTCGTCCCCAAGCACGAGGGCGAGTACGCCAAGATCGGCACGGTGGCAGAGGTCACCGACCGCGTTCGCCTGCCCGGCGGCGGCACCGCCGTTGCACTGAACGGTCTCCATCGCGGCGTCGCCGGCGCCGCGGAGACCGATCCGAGCGGGCGGCTGCTCGTCGAGGTCGACGAGCGACCGGACGACGTCCCCAGCGATCCAAGCACGCGCGAGTTGGAACAGGAGTACCGCGCCGTGGTCGAGGAGATCCTGGAGCTTCGCGGTGACGACGGCCGTATCGCGGCGTTCGTCCGCTCGATCGGCGAGCCGGGCACGCTCGCCGACACGTCGGGCTACTCGCCCGACCTGACCTTCGCGCAGAAGGTGGAGCTGCTCGAGACCGTGGACGTGACCGAGCGCCTCGAGCTCGCCCTGCGGCTGCAGCGCGAGCGGCTGGCGCTGCTCCAGATGCGCGCGCGGATTCGCAAGGACGTCGACGAAGGTGTCGAGAAGCAGCAGCGTGAGTACATCCTGCGCAAGCAGCTCGAGTCGATCCGCAAGGAGCTCGGCGAGGACGAGGGCTCGGTTGTCGAGGAGTACCGCACGAAGATCGAGGACGCCGGGATGCCCGAGTCGGTGCGGGAGCAGGCCGATCGCGAGCTGGGCCGCTTCGAGCGGATGGGCGAGAGCTCTCCCGAGGCGACGATGATCCGCAACTACCTCGACTGGCTGCTCGCCGTGCCGTGGTCGAAGCGCTCCGAGGATCGGCTCGACCCGGAGCACACGCGAACGGTCCTCGACGAGGATCACGAGGGGCTCGGCGACGTCAAGGACCGGATCGTCGAGTACATCGCCGTCGCGAAGCTGCGCAAGGAGCGCGGCATCGAGGCCGACCGGAAGGCCGGGGCGATCCTGACCCTGATCGGCCCGCCGGGCACCGGAAAGACGTCGATCGGCGAGTCGGTCGCCCGCGCGCTCAACCGCGAGTTCGTGCGCATGTCGCTCGGCGGCGTGCGCGACGAGGCCGAGATCCGGGGCCACCGGCGCACATACATCGGCGCCCTGCCCGGCCGGCTGGTGCGGGCATTGCGCGACGCCGGCACGATGAACCCGGTCATCCTGCTCGACGAGGTCGACAAGGTCGGCGCCGACTGGCGCGGCGACCCGTCCTCGGCGCTGCTCGAGGTGCTGGACCCGGCCCAGAACCACTCGTTCCGCGACCACTATCTCGACGTCGAGGTCGACCTCTCGCAGGTGATCTTCATCGCGACGGCCAACGTCGCCGAGACGATCCCCGGGCCGCTGCTCGACCGGATGGAGGTGATCCGGTTCGACGGCTACACGAGCGACGAGAAGGCCGCGATCGCCAAGGGCTACCTCTGGCCGCGCCAGCGGGAGCGGGCAGGGCTGCGCGAGGACGAGGTCTCGATCGCCGACGACGCGCTGGAGACGGTCGTCTCCGAGTACACGCGCGAGGCAGGCGTTCGCCAGCTCGAGCGTGAGCTGGGGACGATCCTGCGCAAGACCGCGACGGGCATCGCCTCGGAGAAGGTCGAGCCCCCGGTGATGGTCGATGTCCCTGCCGTGCGCGATGCGCTCGGCCGGCAGAAGTTCTTCCGGGAGGCGGCGGAACGCACGGCCGTGCCCGGTGTAGCCACCGGGCTCGCGGTGAACGCCACGGGCGGCGACGTTCTCTTCGTCGAGGCGACGGCGCTGAAGGGCGGCGACCGGCTCGTCCTGACCGGAATGCTCGGCGACGTGATGCAGGAGTCGGCGCAGATCGCGCTCTCCGCCGTGCGCTCACGCGCGGAGGAGCTCGGCATCGACCCCGAGTTGTTCGACGACCGCTCCTTCCATGTCCATGTCCCGGCGGGCGCGATCCCGAAGGACGGGCCGAGCGCCGGGATCACGATGGCGACCGCGCTGGCGTCGCTCCTGAGCGGTCGCGCGGTGCGGCACACGGTCGGCATGACCGGCGAGCTGACGCTGCAGGGACGCGTCCTCCCGATCGGCGGGCTCAAGCAGAAGGTGCTCGCCGCGCATGCCGCGGGCCTGACGGACGTGATCCTGCCCGAGCGCAACCGCGCCGACCTCGAGGACGTGCCCGAGCACGTACGCGACGAGATGAGCTTCCACCCGGTCATGTCGCTCGCCGAGGTGCTCGAGTATGCGCTCGAGCCCGAGCCCGCGTCGCGCCATGTCGCGCTGTAGAAGCTGCGCACCGGTGCCCGAGGAGGTTCGCCGCGCGGCGAACCTCCTCGAGCGACGCTGGACGGTCTCGATCCTCTACGCCTCCTACGAGGGCGCGTCCCGTTTCAACGAGTTCCGCCAGGCCGTCGGGACGATTCCGCCGCGAACCCTGGCGCAGCGGCTCGTCGAGCTGGAGGAAGCAGGGGTCCTCGACCGCGTGGTCGTCGACGCCCGGCCTCCGCGGGTCGAGTACCGCCTGACGGACACTGGCCGGCGCCTACGGCTCGTCGTCGACGCCCTCGTCACCTGGGCCCGCTCGTAGCGATCGCTACGAGAGCAGACGCTATACCTCATCCGAGGGAATGCCGATAAGCCCGGCGTGGAATCTCCTGCTCTTTCCGCCAAGCTGATCGGAGCCATCTTCGTCGAGCGTGGGCTCGTCTCCCAGGAGACCCTGGACGAAGCGCTGGCGAAGCAGGAGGAGACGGGAGTTCTTCTCGGCGAGATTCTCGTTTCCGAGTACGGCGTGTCGCGTCTGGAGCTGGCCAGCGCGATCGCCGAGCAGTGGTCGGACCTCGAGCGCCCGGATTCGGGAGACGAGCCGGTCGACGCCCTTGCTGCGCCGGCGGCTCAGCGGAACGTCCCTCCCGTCGACCAAGAAGACCGCCGGCCGATCGGCGAGATCTTCGTCGAGCAGGGGATGATCACCGAGGAGGAGCTTGCCTACGCGCTCGAGGAGCAGCGTAGGACCGGCAGTCGGCTCGGCGAGATCCTTGTCGCGCGCGGGGCGATCTCGCGCCTCGAGTTGGCCAGCGCGCTCGCGGACCAGTGGGCGAGCCTGCAGAAGCTGCGCCCACCCGAGCCGGTGCCCGGGAACGGGCGCCTGCGCGGGGCAAGCGACGAGCCTGGGCCTGCCGGGCTGCTCGACGCGGCCGAGACCGAGCGGGTGGACGCGCTCGAGGCGCGCCTCGCGGACCTTGAAGGACGAGACGCCGCGGCGCTCCGTGACGAGCTGTCCGCTCGGCTGGACACGCTGGCTGAGGCGCTCGCCACGGCAGAGGCCGAATTGCAGGCGACGCTGGCAGGCGTCGACGAGGCCCGCGCCGAAGGCGCGCGTCGCCTCGGCGAGCTTGCCGGCGAGATGCCACCGCTGGCCGCCGAGGTTGAGGGCCTGCGACGGCGCACGGAGCAGCTCGAAGGTCGCTCCGACGAGGACGTGCGGTCGGGGCTGAAGGAGCTCGGCGAGCGTCTGGCGGAGATCGCGGATCGCCCGGTCGCGGATCCGGGGCTGGTGGCCGAGCTCGGCGCGCGGTTGGAGACGGTGGAAGGTCGGAGCGACGAGGAGCTGCGTGCCCAGTTGCACGAGCTCGTCGTCCGGCTGCAGACGCTCGAGGATCGCGACGACGAAGGCGTGCGGCCCGCGCTCGACGAAGCTTGCGCGCCGGCTGGAGGAGTTGGCGGCTCGCCCGGTCGCCGATCCGGGGCTGGTGGCCGAGCTCGGCGCGCGGTTGGAGACGGTGGAAGGTCGGAGCGACGAGGAGCTGCGTGCCCAGTTGCACGAGCTCGTCGTCCGGCTGCAGACGCTCGAGGATCGCGGCGACGAAGGCGTGCGGCCCGCGCTCGACGAACTTGCGCGCCGGCTGGAGGAATTGGCGGGTCGCCCGGTCGCCGATCCGGGGCTGGTGGCCGAGCTCGGCGCGCGGTTGGAGACGGTGGAAGGTCGGAGCGACGAGGAGCTGCGCGAGGCGCTGTCCGGCCTGGCTGCGCGGATGGAGGCCGTCGAGGGCCGAACTACCGAGGAACTGCAGTCGCGGCTGGAGGAGCTCGCCGGCCGCGTGGGTGAGCTTGGCCGCGCGTCAGGCCGCGGATCCGGCATTCGCAGACGAGCTGGCGGCGCGGTTGGAGGTCGTGGAGAGTCGGAGCGACGAGGAGTTGCGTCGGCGGCTGGAGGAGTTGGCGGTTCGCCCTGCCGCCGATCCGGAGCTTGTGGCCGAGTTGCGCGCCCGGTTGGAGGCCGTCGAAGGTCGCAGCGACGAGGAGCTGCGCGGGGTCCTGTCCGACGCTCAGCGGGCGGATCGAGGCGATCGAAGGTCGGAGCGACGAGGGCATGCGGTCGTGGCTGGAGGAGCTTGCCGGCCGGGTGGAGGAGTTGGCGGCGCGCTCGCCGGCCGATCCGGCGCGCGCTGACGAGCTGGCGGCGCGGTTGGAAGTGGTCGAGGGCCGCACCGACGAGGAGCTGCACGCTCGGCTGCACGAGTTCGGCGTCCGGCTCCATGCTGTCGAGGGCTCCGGCGACGAGGGCATGCGGTCGTCGCTGGAGGAGCTTGCCCGCCGGGTAGAGGAGCTCGCCGCGCGCTCGGCTCCGGATCCGGCGCTCGCAGAGGAGCTGGCGGCGCGGCTGGAGGTCGTTGAAGGTCGAAGCGACGAGGAGTTGCGATCGCGGATCGAGGAGCTTGGCCGGCGCCTGCAGGAGCTCGCTGCTCGGCCGGTCGCGGATCCGGAGCTGGCGTCGCGGGTCGAGGCCCTGGAAGGTCGCAGCGACGAGGAGCTCCGCGAGGGCCTCTCCGTCCTGGGTGCGCGGCTAGAGGCCGTCGAGGGCCGAACCGATGACGAATTGCGGTCGCGGCTGGCGGAGCTTACGGGCCGCTTGGAGGAGCTGGCCGCGCGCCCGGAGGCGGATCCGGCGCGCGCTGACGAGCTGGCGGCGCGGTTGGAGGTCGTTGAAGGTCGAAGTGACGAGGAGTTGCGATCGCGGATCGAGGGGCTTGGCCGGCGCCTGCGGGAGCTCGCTGCTCGGCCGGTCGTGGATCCGGAGCTGGCGTCGCGGGTCGAGGCCCTGGAAGGTCGCAGCGACGAGGAGCTGCGCGCGGGCCTCTCCGTGCTGGGCGCGCGGCTGGAGGCCGTCGAGGGCAGAACCGATGAGGAACTGCAGTCGCGCATCGAGGCAGCGACGGTGCGGCTCGACGAGCTCACGGCACGACCGATTGCCGATCCGGCGCTCCCGAACAGGCTTGCGGAGCTCGAGCGGCGCCACGCGGAGGACGCGTCGGCTGCCGAGCACAGACTTGACGAGGCGTTTGGCGTTCTCGCGGCTCGGGCGGACGAGCTGCGCGCCGCGGAGGACGAGGCGCGCTCTGGGCTGGACGAGGCGATGCGGCGTCTCGAGGCTCTGGATGCCGCTGTCCCTCGGCTCGACGAGATCGAGCAGCGCCTCGCCGAGGTGGTAGACGCGCGCGCCGAGGACGCGGCCGCCGCGATTCTTTGGCGGGCGGTCGACCGGCTGCGCGGGCGGACCGAGCAGACCCTCAGCCTCCTCGGCCAGGTTGGTGAGCGTCTGGAGGAGCTCGAGGCAGCCGTGCGTGGCGGACGGGAGCGCGCGCCGGAGCCCGCCGCTCCACGTGCCGAAGTAGAGCCGCACATCGAGACCGCTAGCGAGGAGACCGCGAGTGAGCCGGCACGGGCGGCCGAGCATGTCCTCTTCGCGCCGACAGGCGAGGGGTACGAGCTCGTTGCGCGCGAAGGCGCACCTCCGTCTGCCGGCCAGTCCGTCGAGCTTCCGCTCGTTCGAGGGCCTCTGGTCGTTGCCCGCCTCGGTCGGTCGCCCCTGCCGGGCGATGCACGACCGTGCGCGT
Organism: uncultured Actinomycetes bacterium; assembly: GCA_963737565.1. GTDB lineage: Bacteria > Actinomycetota > Thermoleophilia > Gaiellales > Gaiellaceae > Gaiella. The sequence continues at coordinate 134,123 of CAVTTF010000013.1, read as the reverse complement.
TTCTCGAGCGCGTGACCGACTGACCTTGCGCAAGACCGGGATCCGCTCGCGCGGATCCCGGTCGCGCGAAAACCCCTGAAGGCGTCCGCTTCGCGGCCGCGGCACTGCGCTCAGATCAGTCGGCGGCCGGGCGCTTCCGTGACTTACCTGGCCTCTAGTTCGGCGGGCCAGAAGTTCTCGACGGCGACCGAATCACCGCTCGGGTCCTCGATCTTCACGGAGGCGATGACCAACTCGGCGTCCTCGGGGCCCTCGTTCCAGACCGAGCGTGCCGTGTCGGGCGCGACGCGGACAGCGGTACCGCTCGGGACGTCGACGACCGTTTCGCCGAGCTTGAACTGGAGCGTGCCCGAGAGGACGAGATACAGCTCCTCCTGCGTCTTGTGGAAATGCCCGTACGAACCCTTGCCCCCGGTGCTCGGCGGCATCCGGCGGAACGTCAGCGCGACCTGCTCCGCGTCGACGTCGTACGTGATCATTCGCATCTCGCCCGGGTAATCCCCAAGCACGTCCGGCATCTCGCCGAGCGGCTTGATCGTGTAGTCGCCCATCGCATCCCCCGAATCGTGGTCAGGGCCGACCGTACTCGGCTCGGCCCCGGCGGGCAAGCTAGAACGCGCTCCCCCGGGCCGCAGCGCTTCCTCGCACTGGCGGCGCCTACTGGGCCACGTAAACGAGGAGCCTTCTGCGACCCTCGCTGCCCCACGCCCACTCCGCGTGGGAAAAGGCCCAGTTGCGCCCTTCGTGATCGAGGAGCTCGGGCGCCGACCCATCGATGCCGGCTGCGTCGAGAGAGACGGTGCGCCGTTCGGCGTCCGTCACGAGCAGTACTCCGACGGCGTCACGATCCTCGATCATGCGGGCCTCCACCACACGGATGATACAGACCTGTCTTTCCATTTGGGAGTGGGCTCTGAAACCCGGCGAAGCCCCGCCGCCGGCCGTCATGCGCGGTGCGCGGGGTATCGGTGACCGGGACTTTCCAGGGTGAGCGCGTACCATGATCTTCCGCCCGGGCCGTTAGCTCAGTTGGTAGAGCAGGGGACTTTTAATCCCAAGGTCGCTGGTTCGATCCCAGCACGGCCCACTCTCGGAGCTATTAGACGGCCACCAGGAACGTGCTCAGCTGCGGCCAAGTGCCAGGGGTGATCGCGACGCGAACGTCTTGATGTCAAGTCGCTCTGCGGCGTCGAGCGCCTTATTCGCCTTGCCAAGCGTGTTCCGACCCAGCACGCCGCTAACGATCCAGCGCCGGGCGAGCCGTGCGAGCGGCAAGCTGACATCCGAGACGTTCGGCGTCCGGCGCGGACTGAGATAGAGCTCGAGCGTCAGCTTTTGCAGGAGCGCCGCATCTGGCTGGGCGCCGATCTCCTCTTCGAAGCGGTAAGCCAGCAACGCGGCGAGCACCTGGAGCTCCCGGACACCGGTCCGCACGGTGACGCCGATCGACACGCTCGACGACGCCACGAGCACCCACGGGATGCGCGTGAACCGTGCACCGCGCAGCGCAATCCTCACAACTGGGGTCGCGATCGCGACGAATCGCTGGATCGCGTCCGTCATCTGCTCCGTGTCATCGTCCTCCGCCAACAGGCGCTTTCCCTCGGCGGCGGTCGTCACGTGCACGTCGGAGGAGAGAAGGCGCTCGAATGCCTGGTGCACCACGTCGCCCGCCGCTCGCTGCACGGACTGCGGAATCGCAAGCAATGTGCTCGCCTTGTCCGTGACCTCGTTGTCGGTGACCACCAAAGCAGAGTGCCCGTTCGAGGTCTTCTTCACACCGGCTGCGCGCGACGATCGGTCAGGTTCCAATCGCATGGCGTCTGCGGCCGGTCACAGCGCGGTAGATGAGCAGGAGGATGATCGACCCGACGATGGCGGTCAGCCAACTGGAGATGTCGAAGAATTCGTCCATCGGGTCAGCGTCGAAGAGCGCCGCGGCGAGGAAGCCGCCGAGCAGGGCTCCGGCGATGCCGATCAGCGCCGTCACGATGAAGCCGCCCGGATCGTCGCCGGGCAACAGTGCCTTGGCGATTCCACCTGCGATCAGACCGAGGATTATGAACGCGATGATTCCCATGCCGCCTCCGATTCGTTAGGTGCGAGCGTCTTTACCGTCCGGTCGGCGGCCGAAACGCGGAGGGCACGACTTGGCCCGCGTTGTACGGTCCACGCGTGGCAGCGCGTAGCGTCCACGTCCCGAACGACCGGCTCCGCGAGCACGCGCGCGGGCTCCTGGCAGCCACGCGGGTCGATCGACATGACCTTGCGCTCGCGTTCGAGGAGTCTCGAGCCACGAGCGCGGAGGTGCTCGTCGAGGGCCGGAGCTTCTATCCGCCGATGCTGGCCGACATCGAGGCTGCCACCTCCTCCGTGCACATCAACCAGTTCGGGTTTCGTCCAGGCAAGGTCGGCGACGTCTTCGCGCGGGCGCTCGCCGAGAAGGCCCGGTCCGGGGTTCCTGTCAGGCTCGTCGTCGACGAGCAGGGCTCGCATCCCTTCGACACGACGCGCGACTTCTACGCCGCGCTCGTCGAGGAGGGCGTCGAGATCGTCGTCACACGAGCTACGAAGCCGCGGACGCCCGCAGGCCCGCTCGGCTCCTCTTCTCCGGTGCGCTGGAACATCCGTGCCCTCGGCCACATCGATCACCGCAAGGCAGTAGTCGTCGACGGCCGGATCGGATGGGTAGGCGGTGCAGGAATCGAGGATCACTTCGAGGACGGGCGGTTCCACGACCTGTTCGTTCGCGTCGAGGGCCCCGTTGTCGCGCAACTCGGCGTCGTATTCGTCGCGAGCTTTCGCTTCCTCGGCGGCTCGATTCCTGAGAGCGAGTTGGACACACTCTTTCCGGCATTCGAGGCCCGACCGGACGCAGCCCCAGCCGTCGTTCTCCACAACGCCCCAGGCAGATACCGGCCGATCTCGGACGCGATCGCGGAGATCCTGGACGGCGCCCAGCAGACTCTCGACGTCGTCAATCCGTACGTCACAGACCGGGGCATGATCCGCCGCATCGAGCGCGCGGCACGCCGCGGTGTACAGGTGCGTCTCGTCGTCCCCGCCGAAGCGAACAACTGGGCCTGCGCCGCAGCAGAGCGCTTCCACCACCAGCGGCTGCTCGACGCCGGCGTGACGATCCTCGAGTACCCGACGATGGTGCATGCCAAGGCGTTCGTGCGAGACGGCGAAGACGTCCTCGCCGGCACCTGCAACCTCGAGGCATGGAGCCTCAAGCGGTTCTACGAGATAGACCTTCGCCTGCAGTCACCCCCGCTCGCGCAGCAGTTCGCCGAGCGCTTCTTCAACCCTGCGGAAGCCGTGTCAGGCCCCGGTCGCGTGCCCAACGGCTTCAAGGAACGAGCCAAGTCAGCGGCCTTCGCAGCGATCTCGCCGCTGCTCTAGACCCAGCTACCTCGACGTCCTGCGCCACACGCGCTCGTGCGCACCCCCGGCGCATGCCAACGAGATCCGTCCGGAGGTAGGCAACGCCGTTGTCCTTGCCGTGGCTTCGACTTGTCTGCCTAGAATCGCGCCGCCGGGCGGAAACCAAAGGGGTCTCGTTAGCTCGACAGTCGGCGAGGAGCGGCGGAATGGCGACGAAGGAATCGGTTCTGACGGGACTCGAGCCTCGCTCCTTCTGGGCGCACTTCGAGACGCTGACGAGAATCGCGCGACCGTCACGCCTGGAGGAGCCCGCGATCGAGCACGTTCGCGAGTGGGCCGACCGGCACGGTTTCGAGCTCGTGCAGGACGCCGGCCGGAACCTCGTGATCCGCGTCCCGGCGACCTCTGGACGCGAGAACGCGCCGACCCTGGTGCTCCAGGGGCACCTGGACATCGTCTGCGAGCGCGATCCTTCGAGCCCCAACGACCCGGCGGAGGGCCGCATCGAGCTCGTCCGCGACGGCGAGTGGCTGACCGCCGACGGGACGACGCTCGGCGCCGACGACGGCGTCGCGATCGCGGCGATGATGGCGCTGGTCGAAGACGAGTCGCTGCCGCACGGGCCGCTCGAGCTGCTGATGACAGTGGCCGAGGAGGTGGGGCTCGAAGGCGCGAACGCGCTCGACCCCGCGCTCGTGACGGGCTCGATCCTGATCAACCTCGACAGCGAGGAGGACGGGAAGCTGACGGTGGGCTGCGCCGGCAGCACCGACACGTGGATCCGGATCGAGGCGCCGCGGGAGCAGGCAGCCGGCGAAGCGGTGACCCTTGGCGTCACGGTGAGCGGCGGGCAGGGCGGCCACTCCGGGACGGGGATCGCACTGGGGCGGTCGAACGCGGTCAAGGTGCTCGGGCGCGCTCTGCGCGAGACGTTGGAGACGGTGCCCTTCCGGCTCGTCTCCCTCAACGGCGGCAAGAGCCGCAACGCGATCCCGCGCGACGCGATCGCAGTCTGCTCGGTCGCAGGAGACCGCGAGCAGGCTTTCCGGGACGCGGTCGCGACCGCCGCGGGAACGATCCGCGATGCGTTCGCGAAGACGGACGCCGCCGTGTCGATCGACGTCGCCGCCGTCGAGGGCTCGGCGGACCCATGGACCGATGCCGGCACCGCCTCGCTGCTCGATGCCGTCGCTCTCGTGCCGACCGGGCCGCTCGCGCTGAGCCCGGACTTCGACGATCTCGTCGAGACGAGCACGTCGCTCGGGGAGGCGATCACGGAGGGTGACCAGCTGACGCTGCACAGCCTCTCACGCTCGTCGAACGACTCCGCGCTTCCAGACGTGATCGCCACCCTCGACGCTGCGGCACGCATGGCCGGTGGCACGCTGGAGGTCAAATCCAACTACGGTGGCTGGCGTCCAGACCTGAACTCGCGCGCTCTCGCCTCGGCAAAGACCGTGTACGAGCGCCGCTTCGGAGCGGCCCCGATCGTGACGGCGGTGCACGCCGGGCTGGAGACCGCGGTCATCGGCACCAAGGTGCCCGGCCTGGACATGCTCTCGTTCGGCCCTCAGATCGAGTTTCCGCATTCGCCCGACGAGCGGGTGAGCATCCCTACGGTGGAGCGCTTCTGGCAGCTGCTGGTCGCGGTCGTCGACGAGCTGTCCGCTCCGGGGAAGACGTAGGACGTGGGGCGCGGACCGCTCACCTGGATCATTGGCATTGCAGCCGGTGTCGTGCTGGTGCTCGGCGTCACCGCTCTGATCGGAAACCGTGACGAGAGCGGCGAGACCGTCACCGCCGGCGAGTGGGCACAGAGCACCTGCGGCGCGGTCGGCGTCTGGCGCGGTCAGATGGAGGCGATCGTCGAGGACATCCGGACGCCGAACGCATCCAGCACCGCGGGGGGCGCGGAGCCGCAGTCCGAGACCCCACAGAGCCGGACGGGATTCGTGCGCAAGGGGCTCGAGCGCGCCATTCAAGCGACCGAGACCCTGGTCGACGGCGTCGACAATGCCGGGATCCCGGACACCGCCCAAGGCGACGAGGCTGCTGGACTGGTCTCCGATTGGGCCGATTCCGCGCTGGGGGACCTCGAGGACGCGCAGGACTCGCTGGACGAGGAAGCGGACTCTCTCGAGGAGTCGATCGAGCAGCTCACCGAGGCGGCGGGAGCGATCGCGTCCACGCTGGGGAGTGGAGTGCAGACCATCGCCGATCTCGCACAGCTCGACCCCGAGCTCGCGAGTGCGCTGCAGGAGTCGAGCACCTGTCAGCAACTGCGAGAGGAGACGAGCTAAGCGATGACGACCATGGACTGGATCCTCGTCGCCGTACAGGGCCTCGTCGTCATGGGCTTCATCGCTCTCGGAGTCCGTTCAGGTGGTATCGGGCTCGGGCTCTGGGGCGGCGTCGGCACGCTCGTCCTCGTCTTCGTGTTCGGGCTCGATCCCGGCGAGCCACCCACGAGCGCGATGCTGATCATCATCGCGGTCATCTCCGCGGCGGCGGCGATGCAGGCGGCGGGCGGCATCGACTACATGGTCAAGGTCGCCAGCGCGGCGCTCCGCGCGAGGCCGAAGGCGCTCAACTTCATCGCTCCCTACGTCTCCTACCTGCTCACGATCCTCACCGGAACGGGCAACACCTTCTTCTCGATCATCCCGGTGATCAACGAGATCGCGTATGCGAACAAGATCCGGCCCGAGCGGGCGCTCGCGGGATCTACCGCCGCCTCCACGGTCGGGATCACCTCGAGCCCCGTCGCGGCCGCCACCGCGACCCTTCTTCCGCTGGTGGAGCCGTTCGGCTACGACCTCGTCGACGTGCTCATGATCACGATCCCGGCGAGCATCGTCGGGATCTTCGCGATGGCGCTCGTGATGAGCCGGCACGGCAAGGACCTCGACGACGACGAGGAGTACCAGCGCCGGCTGGCGAGCGGCGAGGTGCAGCCGCCCGCCCCTCCAGCCGACATCGTGCTCCAGCCCTACGCCAAGCGCAGCGTCGCCATCTTCCTCGCCGGCGTCCTCGCGATCTGCGTCTTCGGGCTCTGGGAGGAGCTACGGCCCACGGTCGCCGCCGAGGGCGGCGGCGTCGAGCCGATGTCCATCACGCCGCTCATCCAGATGTTCATGCTCGCCGCGGCCGCGTTGATCATGATCTTCTGCCACGTCAAGGCGGCGGCGATTCCTGTCACGGACATCTTCAGGTCGGGGATGGTCGCGATGATCGCGCTCTTCGGCATCGCCTGGATGGCCGACACCTTCATCGCGAACAACGAGGACGCGATCGTCGAGCTCCTCGGGGGCCTGGCCGAGAACTGGCCGTTCACGATCGCGATCGCGATCTTCGCCGTCGCGGCGCTGACGACGAGCCAGTCAGCCGCGACCCGGACCATGATTCCGCTCGGCCTGGCACTCGGGATCGGGGCCGGCTACATGATCGCCATGTGGACGGCCGTTGTCGGCGTGATCTTCCTGCCGGCCAACGGGACGCAGATCGCGGCGGCCGAAGCCGACACCACCGGCACCACGACCCTTGGCAAGCGCGTCGTCGATCACTCCTTCCAGCTGCCATTGCAGGTCGTCTGGATCGTGACCGCGCTCGTCGGCGTCGCGATCGTGTGGCTGTTCTTCGGTGGCCACACGCCGGCGCCGCCGGCGCCGCCGGCGACACCGTGACATGAGCGTCCGCGGCGCCGCCTTCCTCGGCATCGGGGCGATGGTCGGCGCCGGGATCTTCGCGCTGCTCGGCGAGGCCGGCGCCGTTGCGGGCGCGGCCGTGTGGCTGTCGTTCCTGCTCGCGGGCGTCGTCTCCGCCCTGCTCGGCTACACGGTGGTCAAGCTCGGCGTGCGCTACCCGTCGTCGGGCGGGCTGATCGCCTACCTGCTCCAGGGGTTCGGGAACGGACGGCTCGTCGGCGTCGCCTCCTGGCTCGGCTACTTCGCCGCCATCGTGATCGTCTGCTCGATGGTCGCGGTCTCGTTCGGCAGCTACGCGACCTCGCTCTTCGTCGGCGACGACGCGGCCGGTTGGTGGGACAACCTCTTCACGACGGCCGTCGTGCTGGGCATGGTGGCGATCAACGTCATCGGCGCCCGCTTCGTCGACCGCGCGCAGTCGCTGATCGTGGTCGTGCTGCTCGCGGTCTTCGCGGTGTTCATCGCGGTCACCATCGTCGACATCGACTTCGACCTGCTCGCGTTCAGCGGCTACCCGTCGTTCTCCGACATCGTCGCGAGCGTCGCGTTGACGTTCTTCGCCTACCTCGGGTTCAGCGTGATCACGTTCGCCGTCGGCGATCTGCGTGACCCCACCCGCGACCTGCCGAGGGCGATGTATCTCGCGCTCGGCGTGACGTCGGTGCTCTACGTCCTGATCGCGCTCGGCGTCTTCGGAACCCTGACCGTCGATGAGGTCGTCGGATACGGCGAGACCGCGATCGCCGAGGCGGCCCGCCCCGCACTCGGAGATGCCGGCTTCACGATGATGGCGATCGCCGCGCTACTCGCGACCTCGTCCTCGGTGAACGCGACCCTGTACGCCTCGGGCGGATTGACCTCGATGCTCGCCCAGGTCGGGCAGTTCCCCTCGTTGTTCGGGCGTGAGACCCGACTCGGGCCCGCCGGCCTGCTGGTCACCGCCGCGATCGTCCTCGTCGTCTCGAACCTGGTCGACCTCTCGGCGATCGCATCGGTCGGCAGCGCGTGCTCACTCCTGATCTTCCTGCTCGTCGGCGTGTCCGCCTTCAAGCTACGGCACGAGACCGGCTCACGCGCGCCGATCATCCTGCTCGGGATCGCGGCCACGGCGATCGTCCTCGTCTTCTTCGCGATCGACACGATTCGCAACGCACCCGAGACCTTCGCGGCGATCGTTGCCATCGCCGTACTCGCGGTGGTGCTCGATTTCGTCTGGAAGCGCGCGCGGGGGCCGCTGCCCGACGACGCCATCGGAACGGTCTAGGGCGGTGTGCTGCTGGTCGGACGGTCGGCAAGAAGCGAGTGGCGTCCCAGTGCTTCCAGCGCCGTCCACTCCGCCCGACCAGGCATAGGGGGATAGGCGCCTTGCCCGGGCGGCGGATCGTCGACCCCCCGCACCGCGGCGACGCGCACAGCGAGCCGCCGACGGCCAACGCGACCGCCGCCGAGTTCCTGCTGCGCTTCACGCGTGTCGCACACCGGGCCGGCTACCCGACCGCTGAGCTGGAGGAGCGCATTCTCGCGCTCGCGTCCTCGCTCGGGCTCGGAGAGGCGCAGGTCTTCGCGACCCCGACCGTCGTCGAGGTCTCTCTCGGGTCGCTTCCGAACCAGCGAACCCACACGCTGCGTGTCCAGCCGACGACCGTCGACCTGGACGCGATCGCCCGCCTGGACGACCTCGTCCAGGCCGTGCTCGACGATCCACTCGGTCCCGAGCAGGCGCTCGCGGCGCTCGCGGACATCCAGGCCACGCCGCTCGACCGGAAATGGCCGACGATGCTCGCCGCCTACTCAATCGCGGGAGCGGCGCTGACGCCGGTGCTCGGCGGCGGATGGCACGAGGCCGTAGCCGCAGCTGGGGTAGGTCTCGTCGTCGGGGCGATCGCGCTGCCGGCCGCACGAGCGGCTCGCCTCGAGCCGATGATCGCTCCGGTCGCGGCGATCGCGGCCAGCTTCTGCGCCGCAGCGCTGAGCCGGCTCGGCCTCGACGCGGCGCCGAACATCGTCACGCTCGCGGCCATCGTCACCTTCCTGCCCGGGATGACGCTGACGACCGGCATGCGCGAGCTCGCGACGCAGCACCTCCAGTCCGGCGTCGCGAACACCGCCAGCGCGCTCGTCCAGCTCCTCGGGCTCGCCTTCGGCGTCGGGATCGGCCGATCGGTCGCGGCGAGCTGGTTCGGAGAGGTCGACGCCGCGACCCCGCAGCAGGTCTTCGTCGGCGTCCAGCTCCTGGCCGCCGTCGCGGCCGGGTTCGCATTCTCGCTCACGCTACGGGCTCGTTCTCGAGATGCGCTCTTCATGTGCTGCGCGACTGTCCTCGCGCTCGGCGCGAACGAGCTCGCGACCGCAGTCTTCGGCAGTGAGGCTGCCGTGTTCGTCGCCACACTCACGGTCGGCGTCGCCGGCGGCCTCGCCGGCTGGTTGCTTCGGCGCTCGCCCCTCGTCTTCATCGTTCCCGGCGTGCTCATGCTCGTGCCCGGCAGCGCGGGCTTCAACAGCATCGTTCAGCTTTTCAACGACCAGGCGGTCAGTGGTATCAACGCGGGGTTCGACACCTTTTTGACGGCGATGTCGATCGCCTACGGCCTGATGGTCTCCACGGTGGTCCTGCCACGCCGTTTCACGCAGGTTGCGCCGCGCACCGCTGGAGTCGCCGGAGCCTCATCCTCGTGAACACGGTCGAGACCACCACACAGACGATCCCGTCGAGGCCTCCGGCTGCGGCGGAGAGGAGGTAGAAGATGTGCCGTTGGCTCGCGTATTCGGGGTCGCCGATCCGGCTCGAGGAGCTGCTGCTCAAGCGCGACCGCTCGCTGATCGACCAGAGCCTGCATTCGAGGTTGGGCGCGACGACGACGAACGGTGACGGCTTCGGCGTCGGCTGGTACGACGATGGCGACACGCCGCGGCTCTACCGGAGCGTCCATCCGGCGTGGAACGACCGGAACCTGCGCGAGCTCGCCGCCGGGATCTCATCGCACCTCTTCCTCGCCCACATCCGTGCGTCGACGGGGACGGCGATCCAGGAGACCAACGCGCACCCCTTCCGGTACGGGCGCTGGCTGTGGATGCACAACGGTCTGATCCGAGAGTTCCCGCGGCTCCGGCGTGAGCTCGTGCTCGCGGTCGACGAATCGCTCTTCGCCTCGATCGAGGGCACCACCGACTCGGAGACGATGTTCTACCTCGCCCTCACCTTCGGGCTCGAAAGCGACCCCGTCGGTGCAGTCGAGAAGATGGTGGGCTTCGTCGAAGAGACCGGGCGCCGGCACGGCGTCGAGCATCCCCTCCAGATGACGATCGGGACGTCAGACGGGCGCAGCGTCTACGCGTTCCGCTACTCGAGCGAGGGCGAATCGCGGTCGCTCTACTTCAGCACCCGGATGGATGCCCTCAAGTCCCTCTATCCCGAGATCGAGGAGCTCGCCGGGCTGTCAGACGAGACGCGAGTCGTCGTGTCCGAGCCTCTCGGCGACCTCGAGGGCGCCTGGAACGAAGTGCCCGAGTCCCACGTCGGGATCATCCAGCCGGGCGCCGACGAGCTCCGACCGTTCGCGCCGCACCGGTGAGGGCGTCGCAGGTCGAACAGGCGACCAATGACGAGCCGTCCGCGCGGCGTGGAACTCGAGCTTCGCGCCGGCTAGGACGCGGCCGGATACGAGCCGAGCACGCGTAGGAGCCGGGTGCGACTTCCCACCTCCTGCAGCGCGCGGCGCACCGTGGGGTCGAGCGGGTGACCGGAGAGGACCGCGTCGAAGCGGTAGCGCCACGGCGTCTGCGGGATCGGTCTCGAGACGAGCTGGATCAGGTCGATGTCGAACCGCGCGAACGGCTCGATCGCCCGGTTGAGCGCACCGGGCCGGTGGTCGGTCACGAACGAGAGCGCCGTGCGAAACGGCACGCCGTCGCCGTCGAGCCTGGTGTAGGTCGCGATCGAGACGAACCGCGTGTACGCCTCGGGGTGGTCGCCGACGTTTTCGGCGAGCACCGCCAGCCCGTGTAGCCGGGCGGCGCGTTCGCTTGCGATCGCGACGTGCGTCGGATCGCCGCTCTCTGCCACGTGGCGTGCCGCGTCCGCCGTGGTCGGGGCCGCGACGGCAGTCGCGTGCGGGAGCGTGTCGAGCAGCCGCCGGCACTGGTCGAGCGCGACCGGGTGCGAGTGGACGACGCGGATCTCCTCGTGCTCGATCGGTCGCAGTCCCACGAGGTGATGGTCGACGGGAAGGATCGTCTCGGCGACGACGGAAAGCAGGAGCTCGAAGAGCAGGTCGTGGGTCTCGGCGACGGGACCGACGAGTGAGTTCTCGATCGGCAGGACCCCGAAGTCGGCCTCCCCCTCGCTGACGGCCCGGGCGACGGCGCGAAACCCCGGGGTGGGCGTGATCGTGGCGTTCTGCGGGAAGAGCGCTTCGCAGGCCGCAGCGGAGTGCGCCCCCTCGCGGCCGGGATAGACGACCGAGACCGGCCCCTGGTCCCTCGCTGTGAGTTCGCTAGCCGGCGCGAGCGGGTCCCGGGCGCCGGCTAGCCCGGAAACGGGCGCACGACAAACTGATCAACGGGCGGGCGGGGCTCGTCGGCGCCGTGCATCGAGAACAAGGCTACGGTCGACAAGCCGAAAGTCAAGTCGCCACCGGCCCCTCAGTTGCGGGAAAGCCGGAGGAAGTGTGCGGTGATATCCCCCCAGACCTGCGGACACGTCAGGGCGTCCCGGCCGAGCGAACGTGTTACCTTCGAACTACACCCATCGAAGGAGAGAACTACATGGCCTCACGTCGCGCCGCCGCGTATCCCAGACCCGTCGAGACAGAGTCCGCCGCGTTCTACAAGGTCGCCGCGCTGCTGCTCGGACTGCTCGTCGCAGTCGTCGGCTTCTTCGCCCTGATGATGTGGGCCGACGCCCGTGACGCGCGCGATTCAACGTCCGCTGCGGCGACGCAAAGCCATTCGACCGACCCCAACACCGCCCTGCCGTTGAACAGCTTTGCCGGCGTCGTTCCCGAGAACGCGAAAGCGCTCGCTGAGGCCCACGCTGCCTACGACGCGAGTCTGCCCGCAGCTTCCCCCGGCGACCTGGTCAAGGTGCAGATGACGCTCAAGGACATGACCGTCGAGATCGCGCCGGGCGTCCAGTACAACACCTGGGCCTTCGACGGCCACGGCGCTCCCGGGCCGATCATCCATGTCCGTCAAGGTCAAACGGTCGAGATGACACTCACGAACGGCGGCTCGATTCCGCACTCGATCGACTTCCATGCCGCGCGCATCGCCCCCGACCGCGCCTTCCGCGATGCGATGCCAGGCGAGTCGTTCACCTTCCGCTTCAAGGCAAATGATCCTGGCGTCTACATGTACCACTGCGGCACGAAGCCGGTGCTCGCGCACATCGCCAACGGCATGTACGGGGCGATCGTCGTCCAGCCGAAGGAGGGCATGCCGAAGGTCGACAACGAGTACGTCCTGGTCGGAAGCGAGTGGTACATGAATGGCGACGGCATCAAGGAGCCGGCGTCGCTCGACATGGCGAAGGCGCGCGCGAGGATGTCCGACTGGGTCACCTTCAACGGATACGCCAACCAGTACGTCACGCATCCGCTGACCGCGAAGCTGGGGGAGACCACGCGCTTCTGGGTCGTCGCGGCAGGGCCGACCAACAACGTCAACTTTCACATCGTCGGCACGATTTTCGACCGCGCCTGGCCCAACTCCGACCTCACGAGCCCGCCGCAGCAGGGCGTCCAGACAGTCGTCGTCCCGGCCGGCGGGGGCGCGGTCTTCGACGTCAGGATCAACGACGAGGGGCTTTATCCCTTCGTCTCGCACGCCTTTGCGGACGTCGACCTCGGTCAGGTCGGACTGCTCAAGGTCGGCAATCCGAAAGGCTCCAGCACGCACTGATCCATGGCGACAAGACCGGAATCGCGCTTCCCGGTTTCCTATTCGGGAAGCTCCTCCGCGAGCACTGCCGCGGCGACGGGCGCGAGCTCGTCGCGAAGCTGCTCAGGCAATTGATCGACGAGCAGCGAGAGGCCGACGAACTGCCCGCCGCACGCCTCGACCAACCGGCGGGTGGTGATCGCCTTGCTGCCCGTCTCGGCCCAGTCGTCGACGATGAGCACGCGATCTCCGGGCTCGATCACGTGTCGTTGCAGGCGCAGGACGGTCTCGTTCCCACGCCAATCCGGCGGTGCCGGCAGCTCAGCCTTCGGACCGGGGTGGATCGCACCCGGCTTTCGCACCGCCACGAACCCGGCGCCGAGCTCGAGCGCCACGGCCGTCGCGAGGACGAAGCCGCGCGCCTCGATGCCCGCCACCTTCTGCACGCCGGCTTCGCGGAACGGAGCGGCAACAGCCTCGGCCGCCCGCGCGAGGAAGGCTGCGTCGGCGAACAGCCCGAGCGTGTCCGAATGGCCATCGAAGTACTGGAGTCGAGCGATGAGCTCGTCGCGGAAGACCGTGTCCAAGGCGCCGCGTCGGAAGCTAGCCGCTACCCGCTGGTTTCGTGCGCGTCGGCTACGCGGCCTTGCCGCCGGACTCGAGGCGCTGGAAGCGCCAGTCGATCGACGACATCATCTGCTCGATCTGCATCAGCAGCTTCTCGCGGCCTGCCTCCGACGCGACGGCGAGCTCTTCGACCTTGCGCGCGAGCGCGCTCAACTCCGCGTGCCCCGCGCCGATACCGCGCCCGGCGGCGCTCGGCGCCGGTGCGGAGCCGTCCGTCGGCAGCGGTGTGGCGCCGCCAGCCTCGAGCATGTCGATCCGGGCCGCAAGGGACTCGATTCGTCCTTCCTCGGACGCGCCGCCGCCCATCAGCGTGCCGAGCGTGCGGTGATGCTCCGTGAGTTGAAGCGAGAGCCGCTCGACGGCGAACCAGAGGCGGTTGAGGTCGTGCTCGGCGGACGGCGTCGTCTCGGCCGCCGGCGTCGAGGCTGCCGCCGGCTCCGAGGGCGCCGCGGCCATGGCGTCTGGTCGTCCAGCCTGATCGGCGATCTGGGCGAGCCGCGACTCGAGGCGCGTGCGCTCCTCCGCCCAGCTCTGTACCGCCTCCTCGATACGGCGTGCGAGCGCCGCTGCCTCGCCGCCGAGCTCGTCGACTCGCGCGGCGAGGTCGTCGGAGCCGGCTGCCACGGGCGCGTCGCCATTCAGCTCGGCTAGAGCGGCGTACCGTGCTGCCAGCTCGTCGACTCGGCGCACCAAGCTCCGGGTCGGCAGCCTGCCGCTGCGAAAGCTCCTCGAGCCTCTCGCCGAGTTCCTCGAGTCTTCCGGCGAGCATCGGGTCCGAGGTCGGTCGCTCGGCGACCGAGTCGAGCGCGCGCCGCAGTTCTTCCAAGGCCGTCGGGTCGGCGAGTCCTTCGATTCGAGCAGCGAGCTCATCCAGGCGTGCACTCGCGGCTGGGTCGCCCGCCGGGCGCTGAGCAAGCTCCTCCTGCGCGGCTGCGAGCTCCTCGAGACGTTCTGCCAGCACCGGATCGGAGGCGGGACGAGCGGCAAGCTCGTCGAGTCGTGCGGCCAGCTCGTCGAGCCGCCCGGCGAGCACCGGGTCCGACGAAGGCTGGTCGGCGAGCGAGTCGAGCGCGCGGCGAAGCTCGTCGAGCGCGGTCGGATCCGCAAGCGCGTCCACCTGGCCCGCCACCCCCTCGACGCGGGCCGCGAGCTGAGCGACGGCTCCGGTCAGCGACTCGTCTGCCGCAGGCCGGGCTGCGAGCGCGTCAAGCGCGGAGCGCAGCTCGTCGAGAGCCGCCTTCGGCGCACTGTGCTCGACCTGCGCTGACAGCGCCTCGAGCGCAGCCGTGACCGCACCCGCTCGGCGGGAGAGCTCCTCGCGCAGAGCTTCCAGCCCCTCGGCGGTTGCCTCCTGCAGGCCGCGATATTCGCCGAGTGCAACGTCGAGAGCGGCGACGCGGTCGATCGCCTCGTCGAGGCGACCGGTCAGCGGCGCGATCGCTCCCTCGATGTCGACAGCGTCCTCCGGTGTGGTTTCGGTCTCGGCTTCCTCACGGAGCTCGTCGAGAGCGATCTCGACGGCGTCGAGCCGTTGCGCGAAGGCTCGTGCCGCGTTCCGCACTTCGTCGCGCCACGCATCGTCCGGCGGCGGCGCGGCGTACGCGAAGAGCCGCTCCTCGAACGCGTTCTGCGTGTCGCGTTTCGACTCGGAGCGCTGCTTACCCTTTCGCTCGTCGGCGGGCGGCCGCGCCGGCGCGACGTCCGCCCATTGGACGGCAAGCGCGCTCGCAAGCTCGAGCCGGGTGATCGCGCCCGCCTCGACCAGGATCTGGCCCAGCGGGAAGCCGGTCTCCTGCTGACGCTGGGTCGCGCCGTCGAGATCCTCCTGGGTGACGTAGCCGTGCTCGAGCAGAATCTCGCCGATCGTGCGCTGCGGCGAGACCGGCGCGGGTGCAGCCGCGCGCTTCACGCGGAGCCTCCGCCCGGGGACGGCGAGACCAGCGCCCGGGGTGGCGCCCCGCGCGGCGATGCGGATGCGGCGAGCATGCTCGGGGGTGGTATCGGCACACCCCTCGTTCGAGTCATTCACCCCTCTAAGGGACACGGTCCTTTAGCCCGAACTGCTCCGCGCGGGGCCGGCGGCTATCCTCGGGCGGCCGCCCCCATCGACTAGCGGCCCAGGTCGCCACCCTTTCAAGGTGGTAGCGCGGGTTCGAATCCCGCTGGGGGCATGACCTGACGGCCGACCGTATGTCCCCTCCACTCGGCCGACAACCGAAGCGACTAGCCGCTCTCGCTCTCCCCGACGAGCTCCAGGAAGCGCGCATCATCGCGGATTGCAGCGAAATCGTCGTCGGCGCGAGCGTTCTCGGCGTACGCCGGGTACCCGTCCAGGGCGGCCCTCAGGTGTTCGAGCGCGTCGTCGCTCCGGCCGAGCAGGCTCGACATGCACGCGACGTTGTAGTGGGCGAGCGCGTTGCCCGGGTACTCCTCGAGTGCCTGCCGGACGACCGTCAGCGCACCCTCGTAGTCCTTCGCCTCGTAGAGCGGCCAGAACTCCTCCGTCGCCTCGCCCGGGGTCAGCCGCCACGCCTCACCGCGTCGCCCGCTGACGAGGAGAACGGTCGTCAGGTCGTCGGTCGCGACCGCCGAGCGCGTCGCGTCGACGTCTCGGACGAAGATCGCCGTGCCGGCGGGGGCGTCGATCTCCTGTCCGTCGACCGTGAATCTTGCGTGGCCGTCGACGACGACGAAGAGCTCTTCGTGCCGGTCGGCAGCAGGGCCGGTTGCGGTCCGCCCGCGCACGAGCTCCTTGCCACCGGCGGCGCGGATCGCGTAGGCGCCGAACGAGCCGATATCGAGCTCGCGCCGCAACCGGACATACGCTCGCTCTCCCTCTGCGGCTCCGTCTCCTTGCTCGAAGGAATGGTTGAGGGAGATGACCCTGAACGTGTCCATCGTTGTCTCCATGAATGCCCTCCCTGGGGTTGACTGACCGTGAGGTCGGGATTGCTGTTCGCCGCGAGGGTCGGATCGAGCTGAGTGCGTGCAGCTTCGCGAAGTTGGTCGACCCTTTCGCTGACGAGAATGCGGTGAAGCCGGACATCGGGTAACGGGAACGTAGCGGGCTCCTTTCGGTAAAGTATCTTTAACTTAAGCTACTTCGACTGGAACGCTAGCAAGGAGACCCACTTGACGTCAAGACACTTGTCGTCCAACTTTCCCCATGTGACTCCCGCGAAGACAGACGAGCGCGACCACGTCGACCGGTTCCTGGACGAGATCCGCGCGGAGCTCCCCAAGAGCATCGACATGACCGTCGAGGGCATCGTCGACCGCATTCAGGGCATCGCCCGGCGCCTGCAGAAGGTGCTCGACGAGACGGTCTCGGAGTACGGCCTCTCGCACGCCGAGTGGAAGGTGCTGAGCTCGCTGCGGTGGGCGGGGCCGCCGTACCGTCGGTCCGCCGGTGATCTCGCGCGCATCGCCGACCTCTCGACAGGTGCGATGACGAACCGGCTCGACCAGATCGAGGAGGCTGGGCTCGTACGGCGGCTGCGGGACCCCGATGACCGGCGCGGCGTCCTCGTCGAGTTGACAGACAAGGGTCGCGCGGTCTGGGAAGAGGCGCTGGGCGTGCAGGCAGAGAAGGAAGCGCTGTTCGCGGCCGCGTTGACCGCGCGGGAGCGCGAGCAGCTCGACAGCCTGCTTCGTCGCCTCATGCTCGCGTTCGAGAAGCGCGGGATCGACAAGTAGCCGGGCTAGGCTTCCGGCAGCGAGCGCCCGGGGCGGTTAGCTCAGCTGGTAGAGCGCCTGCTTTACACGCAGGTGGCCGCAGGTTCGAGTCCTGCACCGCCCATTCCGGCCCGCATGGCCGAGCGGATTTGGCTCAACCATGCGGGCCAGGTGCCTCGGTAAGGCTGCGAACCGACACCGGCGGCATACCTATGTAGATACCTCGGCCTCGCGTCGTGGACCGCCACCCCCGCCCTCGGATCTCGACAGCCGCCGCCGCGCTCGTCACGCTGTCGCCGTGGAGCCCGAGGAAGCACTCCCGAACTGGAAGCTGTTGCTCCGGTACGGTCGCCTGAAGACACCGTACGAGCACTTCACCGTCCTCGCTGACGTTCGCGTGATCGAAGGCGACGCCGACCTGGGTTCACAGGTCGGCCCGGCTTGGTTGGCCATGAAGGTGTGGGCGTCATCTGCGGATGCCGCCGGCGAGCTCGTCGAGGCGATCGCACCGCAGATTGGTGCCGAGGTACGTGGGCGAGTCGAGGTGTACTCGTCGGAGCCCGCTCAGCCGCCGCGAGACGTGCCCTTCGCTTATGACCCGAAGCTTTACTGCGTATGAGGGTTGAGATGTGGGTCGCGCTTCTTCGTAGCGGGTCGGTCCACTCACGAACCTGAACGAAAGGTTCGTTGTCCCCGGTGACGACGGGGAGTGACATTCTCTCGTGACGTGGCCGCATCGGGCGTCCCGACCTGACGAAGGAGCTCCACATGACCACGAAGCAGGCAATCGCCGAGGTAAGACATTTCTGGTCGAGCGCGCACGCAGCCGAGCGCGAGCGGATGCGTTAGCCTCGGGAGCGGAGGAACGTCCGTGGCATCAGCTGATCGAGTCTCTGCGGTCGCACCAAACGGCTTGACGCAGGGCGACTCGACGCCGGGCATCGTCCGGGAGGTCGCATTCGCGACGGATCGCGCGCTCCACGTCCGCGGTCGTGTCAACGGTGGTGTCGTGTCGGGTTGGCATCACCACGGAGATCGCGAAGTGCTCGGGTACGTCGTCCGGGGTCGCCTCCGCTTCGAATTCGGGCCGGGCGGCGCGGAGAGCACGGAGGTGGAGGAGGGCGGTTTCTTCCACGTGCCCGTCGGGCTCGTCCACCGGGACGTGAACCCGCTCGACGAGCCGCAGGAGTTCGTCATCGCGTTCGTCGGAGAAGGGCCGCTCGTCGTCAACCTGGATGGCCCTGAGCCTGCCTGAGGCACGGCTACGTTCCTGCGATGGACCGGTCGTGGCCCCGGTAGGCGGCGTGGCTGGACGAGCGCCGCGCGTGAGCGAGCGTGGGCGGCATACCCCACGGCATACCCGGCCGCTGAGAAGGTGCCGATTTGCAGGCAGGTTCGATACCTGCACCGCCCATTGCGAGCTGCCTGACCATGCGGGAACGGCTTGAACCCCGGGTCAGGCGGCTCATGGGTGCCGCGAAAGCACTGCGGTGCAGTCCCCGGTGCAGACGTCGAGATCCGCACGCGGCCAAAGCGGCGACTAGCCGGTGAGAGTGAGGGCTGCGCGAGAGACTCGTCCGGCAGGACGCTCGAGTCTCTCGCGCAGCGACGGCGAGCCCGCGCAGGCCCCACCTGCTACAGGGGTGCGCCGATAGCGGAGGCTCCCAGCGCCGGACTCACATCGCATACGGTAGGTGCGGGCAGCCACGTCGCACAGGACACGATTGGGTCTATTCGCCTGCAATCCGACCCGCGCAGGTCGCTCGGGCTCGGCTGGGCCCCGCAGCATGCACAACGGCGCTTACCCGGCTGGCGTGGCTGTCCCAGGTGAGCTGCGGCCCGGGCGGCGGCGACGGCTTCGAGTCGGGAGTTGACGCCGAGGGCCCGAAAGAGACGGCGGATGTGGTTCCTGACCGTCTCGGTGCTCAGGTGGAGCTCGGCGGCGATCTGCTTCGTCGAGCGGCCCTGCTCCAGAAGACGAAGCACCTCGACCTGGCGGGGGGTGAGATGCGGGGGTGGCGCTGTGGGGCTGTCGTCGGGGCGTTCCTCGATCAGCCCGAAGACGCCGACCACCCGTTCACCGTTCATGAGCGGCACCGAGCTGATCTCCACGGCCACCCGCGTGCCGGCGGTCGAAACCAAGACGCCGGTCGCCTCTGTGGCCGGGGAGGTGCCGAGCACCTTCCGGGAGAACAGCTCGCGGGCGCGGCGGCTGTCCTCGGGCGCGACGACGGAGGTGAAGTGGCGACCGCGAACGTCGCCGAGAAGCTGCTCGGCTGCCGGATTGATCCACCGGACGACTCCCGTTGTGTCGAGGACGTAGCTCGGGACGCCGACGCTCTCCAGAGCCTGCTCGACGTCGCCGCCGACTTTCAGGCCAGTGGCCATCACGGAAGTGTGGCTGATCCGCGCGCCGGGCGTCATCGTTGAGCTCTCGCACAGAGAGGCCCGCCGGAGCGGGCCTCTCTGTGCATCAGTTGTCGCGCCGGACTGTCAGGCGTTGGTGTTGCCGCCTCCGCGGCCGAAGTTGCCGAGGTTCACCTGGTTGTCGAGGAATGAGTTCGCCTGCTGCTTGACGCCCTTTGCGTCGATGATGAGCAGGCCGTAGGCGGTCCAGGTCGTCCCCGTGTACCAGTTGCCGGAGATGCTGTTGCCCTTGATCAGCGCAGTTGCCTTGGCGAGGATGACGACGCCGTTCTGCGCGATCGTGCTGAGGTGCCCGCGGCCGGTGACCGTGTTGTTCAGCACCTGCACGGCGGTCTTGTCGCCGGTCAGGACCACGCCGTTCTTCTGGTAGTCGTAGATGTTGTTCCCGCTCACCGTTCCGGTCGCGCCGTTGGCGTAGAACACGGCCCGGCCGTTCTGGTTGCCGCTGAACGGGCTGTCGCCGATCTGGTGGATCTGGCTGCCGGTCACATCGACCTTCGCACCCTTGTCGGCGAAGACGCCGTAGTGGGTCGCACCGGCGATGTCGGCATTCGTCACCGAACCGGCCTGATCGAAGTAGACACCGATCTGGCAGCCACTCAGCGGGAGCGGTCCTGCGTAGTCGGTGCCGGGATTGACGACCGCAGCCGTGAACGATCCCAGGCTCGTAGTGACCGTCGTGCAGGTCGGAGGGACGATGACCGGAACGACGGTGAGCTTGCTGTTGTCGAAGGCGAGCGTCGAGAACTCGTTGTAGTCGAACCAGCCGTAGCGGTTGCCGCCGATGCCGGTGATGAGGTCGCTGGGATCGCTGAGCGTCCACGAGTTGACGAGCGCGTGCGATGCGTCGTAGATGTTCAGATCGACCGCCAGCACACCCGCGTCGTTGTAGAAGTGGTGCTCGAAGGTGTACCAGCCGCTCGTCGAGATGGCGATCGGCCCCTCGGCCGGGGTTCTTGGCGAAGGCGCTGCCGGGCTGGCTGTTGTTGCTCGCGCTGATCACGAACCGGTTAGTGCCCGAGCCGGGACTGCCGTCGGTGTCGTTGTAGAAGCCCGCGTTGAAGATGAAGTCGCGCTTGTGGGTACCGGCCGCGTTGTTGATGGCGGAGTCGAAGTCGAAGCGTGTGTTGTTGGCCCATCCGCCGTCGACGTTCAGGTAGATGTCAACCGAGGTCGAGTACTCCTGGAACGCGGTCGGCACCGCGTTGCCAGCGCCGAAGTTGTAGCCGCCCCAGCGGGAGAACGAACCAGCCGCGCTGCTCTCGGCGTGGAAGCTGCCGGACGCCGAGGTGATGCCGTTGGTTCCGGAGGAACACGCACGCGTCGCGGCGCCGCACTCCAGTCCGGCGTGTCGGTCTCGAAGCCGTTGGAGTACGACCTCGGCGTGGCAGCGTTCGCGCCTGCGACAGCGAAAGCTGCCGCAGCGCCAAAGCCGACAGCGCCAACAAAATCGTGAGTCGCGTCCTTCGTGTGATTCCGCCCGTGCTCGGATTCGTTCCGAGCCAGGCCAAGCGTGATCTCGAGATCATGCTCATCTTCCTTCCTTGTTGAGTTGAGTTGATGGATCCGCCGAACGAGGCTCAGTGCCTGGCGTTCTTGCGCCCGAGTTCTTCGAGCAGGCGCGCCATCGCAGGAAGCATGTCCTTCCTTCACCTCGCCCGCCAGGACACAATTGGGTCAATCCACTCGGCAAGACGCGCCTCCTGGGGTCGTGAGCGTTCGGCCTGCCGCTGCGCCAGACTTGCCGTGATCTCGGCGACGTGCTGGAGCCTCGGCGAGCCTTCGGTCAGGTAACGCTCGAGCCACCGCATCGCGGCCTTCTCGTACTTCAGATTCAGAAGGTTGGCGGCGCGCGGCGTGTGTCCCAGAAAGAGTCAGATGCGGCTCGCTCGGGTTCACTCGCAACTTGGGAGAAAGAGCAGCGCCGACACGGCCTGCTAACCCACGGCCGCACCCGAACTCGCGACAGTACAGCCAATCTCGCCGCGGCGGCTTGCTCTCGAAAGAGAAGCGGCCCCGTGAGGGGCCGCTTCTCTTTCGATCGTCGTAGCTTGAACGTCTAAGCCGTCGCCCTAAGTGGGATTAACGACGATCATGCCCAGCGGCTGGTAGCCGAGCCAGGCGTCCTTCGCGTAGTTCGGGTTACTCGGGGTGTCCGGCGTCGCCGGGACGGCCCCGAAGTTGTCGCAGGGCGAGGGCGGGTTCGTGCTCGCGCGGAGCGTCCCCGTGGTCGGGCCGTTGTCGCAGTAGATGCCCGCCCAGGCGGAGTCGATGAAGGCTCCGTGGTCGTCAACGTACGCCACCGGCGTACGGCGAATCGTCGAACGTCCTCGTTCCGACGTTCAGCGAGTCGTACGGACAACCGGCAACGGTTGCGTTGCAGTCCGCAGGGGCCATAGGCGAGTCGCCGTAGTGACTCGTGTTGAACTCGACCGTCCAGACCACGTTCCCCGAGAGGAAGGGGGTCGCTATCCCAACTCTGCCGCGTTCCACGTGAGGAGCGTCTTGATCGGAGTACGCACAGGTCCCCGAGACGGTGTTGAACCAGCGCAGCGGGGTCTCCACCGTTGTCCCCACTTACCGCCGGATTTGCTGACGGCCGGTACGGGATGGTGAAGGTCTTGGTCGCGGACGCGAGGAGCGCACCCGGCACTCCGCCGGAACTCGCTGAGTAGATGTGAGCCGTGATCTCGTGCGTGAACGTGTCCCCCACGGGATCTGACAGGGGATCTGTCGTGCACTGGCCGCTATTCCACAAGGGGAAGTCCTTGCACGCGTAGCTGTTGAAGAGCACGGTCAGCGACTGGAGGTTCCCGTCCTTGCCGAGTTCCACCTCGTCTCCGAACTCCTTCGTCGACGTCCCCTCGAAGGCGTGGCTCGGCGGGCCACAGTTGATCGCGTCCTTGGGGATGTTGTTGTAGGCCGCGTTCGCGATCGCCAGCAGCAGCAGCGTCACAGACCGGCCCCGGCTCGGTCCCCGGAAGGACGAAGCAGGTGGCACTGGCGACGCCGAGACGGGCGCACTCGGCCGCGCCGCTGATGTGGAGGACGAGCGTCTGCGCCTCGGAGCAGAGCGTCCCCGCCCACGTAGCGGTGCCCATCGTGACTGCGGAGGCCCGTTGAGCTCGATGTTGGTCTTCTCTCCGCCTGGCCGGGAGAACCCGAAGTTCTTGCCTGGCTTGGATGCCTTCCAGAGACTCCCGTCCGCCCCTGCGAGACCCGAGGACGCGGTGACGGCGGTCGGCCCCGGGTTTGCAGTCGTATAGACGCAGTAGTTGACGAGACCCGGTGTCCCCTGGCTTGTCTGGGCCGGGTCCGTGAACGACTCGAACGTGTACGTGCTTGTCGAGGCGCTGCTCGATGCCGACGCGCCGACGATGTCCGAGGTCGGTAGGTTCCTTGCGTTCGTCGGACAGGTGTTGTTGGTAGGAGCAGGCGGCGGTTTAGCCGCAGATGCCGCGCCGATCAGCACGACTGATAGGGCGACGGCGGCGATAGCCACCGTGCCGAAGAGACTTCTTTTCATTCCCAGTTCTCCCTTTGCTGTTGTTCCGCAGTCACCGACTCCCGCCCCAGGCAGGATCGGCGTGTACAGGCTGATGTGATGGGCCTACGACGGCAAGCGTCGCTGCGCCCAGAACTTGCACTTCCTATAAAGATCCTCTCCCTTAGAGCCGCAGTACGGATCCTGATCCATGCCAGGATCCCGGCGAGGGATTGTAGACAGGGTTCACGGGGCGCTACGCTGCGATTTCCCAAAGCTAGCCCTCTTTGCCCAAAACTAGCCGTCTGGGTAGGACTAGTTCAGCCCGCTGGCCTCGAGCTCCCGCTCCTCGATCCGCAGGTAGCAAGCTCGGGATTCGAGGAGGCGAACGAAATTGCCTTCAGCCGGCGAGACGTCGCCCGGCATACGATGGGTGCGTGAAGGACCGATCCCGAATCTACGCGGTAGGGACATTGGTAGGGGTCGGCGTGGTCGCGGTCGCGGTGGCCGCCAGGAAGAAGCGGCGGCGGCGCGCGGGCTACTTGTCGCCCGGGGCCTACCTACCGCCAGGGGAGCCGGGGGCGTCGGCGCAGCCGATCGCCGGAGTCGGAACGAGCCTCCCTGGTAATTAGGGTCGGCCTCCAGCTCGATCCGCAGGTAGCTCGCGAGCTCGGGATCGTTTTCGCCGCGGGAGCGCCCGTGGTCGCGGGTCGCACAGGCCCTAAACCGGACGCGGCAAGCCCTCGAGCAACGATTCGGCTAGAGGTTGATGTCGAGCACGAGCGCTAGGAGGTCCTTCAACGAAATGCGTCTACCGGAAGCGCGGGCGGTCGATGGCCTGGCCCGCCGCGACCCATAGGATGAGCGGGTGCTGGCACGGCTCAGATCGATGTTCAGGAGACCGCAGCTTTCTGGTCTCCCTGTGACTCTACGGACGTTCGGGCCGTCTGACCGCCCGATCACCGAGAGCGGGGTCTCGACCCACGAGGATGGATGGCGGATCGAGGCGCGCGAAGCGGGCTCCATCCGCTTGTTCGAGCTCGCCGAGCCAGCCGTCGAGCGCTGCGTGCTGACCTATCGCGCCGAGCTGAAGGCGGCCGACCTGGAGCGCGGCGCCTACCTCGAGATGTGGTGTCGCTTTCCCGGTCGCGGCGAGTTCTTCTCGAAGGGCCTTCAACAGAAGGCCAAGGGCACGACTGGGTGGTCGTCGTACGAGGTGCCGTTCAGCCTCAAAGCGGCGGAGCGCCCCGACCTCATCCGGCTCAATGTTGCCTTCGACGGTCCGGGCACGCTCTGGGTTCGCAACCTCGAGCTCCAGCAAGCGCCTCTGCGCTGACCTGGTGCGGGACTCGGTCGAGCCGGTTCGCGGCCGCTCGAGGTGACGCAGCGATCGGTGGAGTAGCTTTTTGGGGCAGCTCGTGTCGTTTGGCGGACAGCGCGTCCGGGCACCAGGAAGGGTGCGCTTCAGCCGCCGGCCTTCGCTGCTCGCAACCGTCTGGGTCGTGGTCGGCCTGGTCGTTGCCGCGACGCAGGATTACTTCGACAACCTCGAGACGGCGGGCGGCGTGCTGAGCGCCGTCGCGGCCGTGCTGCTCTGGCCGCTGCTCCTGTTCGGCTTCGACATCCGCATCTCCCGCTGAGCGCTACGCGGCGGCAGGCTGCTCGGCGCTCGTGCAATCCGGGCACATGAACACGGCGGCGCCGTCGGGCAGCCGGTACTCGGTCCAGTCGCGCAGGCGCGGGAAGCGGGCTCGCGTGCCGCATGCCTGACACGGCTCGAGCCGCGACTCGACCAGGCTTTCGAACTCGGCGAGGTCGATGTGGGCCGGCTCCTCGCCGAATACCCAGTTCGCGACCGTCGCTCCCTCGCTGGAGAGCGAGAGTGACCACGCGCCGTGGGTGAGCTGAAACGTCGATCGCGCGCCGCGGCGGACTCCCGCTGTGGCCCGCAGCAGTCGCTCGTCCCAGGGCACCTCCGAGAAGAATCTCCGCCACACGTATTCGCTCAGCATCCAGCCTCCTGGCCCGTTCGGAGCCGTCATACAGGCGCCGGACCGTGAGGGCCGGGTCGGTTGGAGGGACGACAGTGCCCTCCGCCGAGCTGTCTGTGCCGCAGACGGGCTCATTGATCACCGCAGGCTTCGTACTGTCGGCCTCGAGCGACCGCGGTCAATCACTCGGTCGGGGTAGCCCGTTCGAGATCAGTGTGTTACCGCGCGCCGAAGCCCCTCGAGTGCCTCGCGTTCGAGCACGGTCAGTCCCCTCGACGTGCGCGTAGTAGGCGATCGACGCGGTCAGGTGAAGAGCGAGCATCCGTGCCCGGAGGTGGGTCTCCTCGTCGATGGGCCCGTACTCGTCGGCGAACACGCGGCGACCCTCGGCAGGCAGAAAGCTCCAGACGATGCTCAGATCGACCGACGGGTCGGCCAGGCAGGCATCGCCCCAGTCGATCAGGCCGACCAGGCGCCCGCCGTCGTCGACGAGCAGGTGGCGTGAGTGGAGGTCGCCGTGCACCAGCACTGTCGCCGCCGACGGAGGAAGACGTGCCGCAGCTTCGAGCAGTTCGTACGCTTCCGGCATCGCGCTCGACGATGCCCGCCCGTTCGAGCTCGGCGAGCCGTTCGCGGGCGCGGGGAACCCGAATCGACGGATCTGCCCGTCCGAGCGGATCGAGCGGGACATCGACGTCCGCGACGGCGGCCGCGCCCACCTCGTGCAGCGTGCGTAGGAACCGGCCCAGCGGACGCGCGAGCTCGACGCGGTCGGCATCGTCGAGCGCTGCCAGTGCGGCTTCGCGGCCGGGGATGAGCCGGAAACCGAAGAATGGCCACGGGTAGTCCCCGGTCGGCTCGCCGCGAAACACCGGAACCGGGACGGCGAGCGGGAGCAGCGGCGCCAGGCGCGGCAGGATCTCGAGCTCGCGGGCAACGCCGCGCACGCCCAGCGCACGCTGGGGGAAGCGGAACGCCCATTCCCCGTCGGCGACCCAGAGCACGTTGTCCCAGCCCTCGGCCAGGAGAGTGAGCGAACGCACGTCGAGCTCGGGGAAGCGCGCGCCGATCAGGCGCCGGGCCAGGTCCTCGTCGACGACGAGCTCGGGGGTCCACTCGTGCACCGCGCGAGCCTACGCGGCTGCGCCGTGCGCACGGGCGTATGTCAGGCTGCTGCGGGCCGCAGGACGAGGCCGCCGTCGCCGACGCGCTGCGGCAGCAGCTCGACGTGTCGCTCGTCGAGCCAGCGCTCAACCGCATGCTCGACCTCGGCCAGCGCGAGCGGACGCGCGTCGTCGTCAGCCTCGACGAAGAGTCGGAACCGGCGGCCCGCCTCGACGACCTCGCCGACGAGCCCGTGCGCTGTTAGCGCGGACAGGAGGCCGTGCACGTCCATCGTCCGCGACGATTCGATTTCGACCGTATGGGTCATGCTCGCTCCTTTCGCCAGCCTCTATTACGCCGCCTGGAACTGCGCTTCCTCCGTCGACCCGCGCAGGGCGAGGGTCGAGCTGGCGCCGCCGGAGACGGCCTGGGCGACCTCGTCGAACCAGCCGGCGCCGACCTCGCGCTGGTGGCGGGTCGCCGTGTAGCCGAGGGGCTCGAGCTCGAACTCACGCTCCTGGAGCTCGACATAGGCGCTCATCCCACGTTCGGCGTACCCGCTCGCCAGCTCGAACATCGACGCGTTGAGAGCGTGGAAGCCGGCCAGGGTGATGAACTGGAACCGGTACCCGAGCGAGCCGAGTTCCTGTTGGAAGGTCGCGATCGTCTCGTCGTCGAGGTGCCGCTTCCAGTTGAACGACGGGGAGCAGTTGTAGGCCAGCAGCTTGCCCGGGAAACGCTCGTGAATCGCTTGGGCGAACTCGCGCGCCTCGCCGAGATCGGGGGTGGAGGTCTCCATCCAGACCATGTCTGCGTACGGTGCGTAGGCGAGGCCGCGGGCAATCGCCGCGTCGATCCCGGCGTTGACGTGGAAGAAGCCCTCGGGCGTCCGCTCGCCGGTGACGAACGGAGCGTCACGCTCGTCGACGTCGCTCGTCAGGAGCGTGGCGGCGTCCGCGTCGGTGCGGGCGACGACGAGCGTCGGCACGCCCGCGACGTCGGCGGCGAGACGAGCTGCGCCGAGCGTCCGGAGGAACTGGCCGGTGGGGACGAGCACCTTGCCGCCGAGGTGGCCGCACTTCTTCTCGGCTGCGAGCTGGTCCTCGTAGTGCACGCCGGCCGCGCCGGACTCGATCATCTGCGTCATCAGCTCGAACGCGTTGAGTGGCCCGCCGAAGCCGGCCTCGGCGTCGGCGACGATCGGGGCGAGCCATTCGCGCTCGCCGTCGCCCTCGGCCCATTCGATCCGATCGGCGCGGAGCAGTGCGTTGTTCAGGCGGCGCACCATCGCCGGGACGCTGTTCGCCGGATAGAGGCTCTGGTCCGGATAGACGGATCCCGCGAGGTTGCCGTCCGCGGCGACCTGCCAACCCGAGAGGTAGATCGCACGCAGCCCGGCGCGAACCATCTGGACCGCCTGCCCGCCTGTGAGCGCGCCGAGGGCGTTGACGTACGACTCCTCGTGCAGCAGCCGCCAGAGCAGCGCGGCCCCGCGGCTGGCAAGCGTGTGCTCGATGGTCACCGAGCCGCGCAGGCGGATGACGTCCTCGGCGGAGTAGTCGCGCTCGATCCCTCGCCAGCGTGGGTCTGTCGCCCATTCACGGGTGAGCTGGGCGGCGGCGTTGGTGCGGGTCAGGTCGGTCATGACGCTCCTTTGGGATCCGAAATAAGAGATACCGGATCCTACATGCCCGAATGGACGGCATGCAAACGCGAAATAGCCCGCTTTCGGATCCAATGCCTCAGAGGATGGGATCCGAGAAGCGCGGCGGTGGGCCGAGGAGCAGCGTCGTCTGCTCGACGATTCGCTCGAGCAGCGCGCCCGAGGCGAGGACATGCTCTCGCGCAAGCTCGCGGGCGCCCGCAGCGCTGCCTGCGCGCAATGCTCCGATGATCGCGCGGTGCTGGCTCTCGTTCGTGAGGTACAGCTCGTCGAGCACGCGGGCGTCGCGGGGGTTCCAGACGGCCGAGCCGGAGAAGCGCATGCTCTTCGCCACGCGCTCGACGAGCGGTAGCGCGGCGGCGCGATAGATCACGTCGTGGAAGGCATGGTTGGCGCGCACCCATTCTCCGACGATCGCGCGGCGGCCGTCCTCGTCGTGGGACATCCCGCGGAGCCGATCGGTGAGCTCGGCGAAGCGGTCCTCGGCCGCGTCGAGCTCGGCGAGCTCGGTGGGACCGATTCGGGTGGCCGCCAGCTCCGTCGCGAGACTTTCCAGCGCCGCCGCACCAGGAACGCCTCGCGGAGCTCGTCGAGCGAGGGCGTCCGAACGCGAACGCCGCGATTGGGCTCGAAGGAGACGAGGCCAAGCGCAGCCAGGCGCCGGAGCGCCTCGCGGACGGGCGTCCGGCTGACGGCGTACTGCTCCGAGAGCTGCTCCTGCCGCAGGACCGTTCCCGGCGCGATGTCCCCGGAGACGATCGCATGCTCGAGCGCGAGCGCGATGTCGTCGGCCTTGGTGCTCGCGCCTTCGCTGATGCCCATCTCGCCCAGACTACTCGAGCTCTTTCGAGCTCGGCTAGCACGATCGCGCCGCGGTCGCGATGCCGCGACGCCGCTCGAGCTCGCCCGGGTCGAGCACGATCGCGTCGCGCGCTGCCGCGCGCATCAGCCCGATCGCCGGCAACGGATAGCCGTCGTCTGCCCGACGCGCGCGGATGTAGTCGGTGCCGAATGTCTCCGTCACCGTCAGTCTCGGGTCGACTGCCGCGGCGAGCCGGACGAGATCGGGGACGCTCCGCAGCGGCACGTCTGTGCGAACCGAGTCGCGGGCGATCGCCGTCAGCGCTCCGAAGTGGCGGAGTACGGCTCTCGCGTCGATCTGCGCTGCGAGCGAGCTCAGGAAGCAGCGCTGCCGCGCCATCCGGCGATAGTCGCTCGACGCCTTCCGCGAGCGGACATAGGCGAGAGCCGTCCGGCCCGTGAAGAGGTACGTGCGGCCCGGCTCGACGTCGATCGTCGGCTTCGTCTCTCCCCAGGCCGGGCGGGTCACCTCGTCCACCAGCCGCTCCTTGACGTGGATCCGTACGCCGCCGAGAGCGTCGACCATCCGGACGAAGCCGTCGAGGTCGACGAAGGCGTAGTAGTCCACCCGGAGCCCGAGCAGCGACGAGATCGTCTGCTTGAGCGCGGTCGCGCCGGCGTCCTCACCGCCGGGGAAGAGATCGGGATGCTCCAGGCCGAACTGGTACAGCGCGTTGAGCGGCAGCCGGAACCGGCGCACCGTCTTCGCCGCAGGTCCGACGAGCGGCACTTCGACGATGTTCCGCGGGACGCCGAGCGCGACCGCCCGGCCGCTGTCCCGTTCGAGGGCGACGACGATCATCGTGTCAGTGCGGTGGCCGGCACGCTCCGGCCCATGGTCGGAGCCGACGAGCAGGATCGTCACCCAGGGGTGCTGCACGCGTCCCCGACCCGACACCACAGTCCCCGGTGCCGTCTGCCCCAGGCGCAGGGTGCGGCCGTGGAAGGTGGTCGACGGAGAGCTGACCGGGCGGGAGGCGTCGCGGCCCGGCTGGTCGCGTGCGACGAGCAGGGCCTGCGGAGACGGCTCGTCGAGGAACAGGCCGTCCGCCGGCAGCACATCCTGCGGCTCCTCGTCGGCGAAGACGTCGGCAAGCGTCTCGTAGCCACGAACCGCGTACCACGCCGCGGCCGCGTGGGGAAGGAGCGTCAGCGACACGAGCACTGCCAGCCCGACCGCGGCAGCGAGAGTCGCCGGAGCCTTCGAACCGCCGCGCCACGCGTCCACGACGGCGAAGAGGCGCAGCGCCAGGAGGAGCAGGTTCGCCGCCAGGAACGCTACGAGCGTCTCGCGGCGGACGGCGGCGTCGAGCACGTCGAACGGCTGCAGCGTGACGAGCGTCGTAGCTCCGACCGTGACGAGTGCCGTCAGCCCGAGCAGCACGGCTGCGCGCGCACGCTTGCCGACGTAGAGCTGG
Organism: uncultured Actinomycetes bacterium; assembly: GCA_963737565.1. Taxonomy (GTDB): domain Bacteria; phylum Actinomycetota; class Thermoleophilia; order Gaiellales; family Gaiellaceae; genus Gaiella. The sequence goes on along the minus strand of CAVTTF010000013.1, from coordinate 103,905 downwards.
CCGGCTCCCGGCACGGCGAACGAAAGCAACGCGGCGGTGACGCGCCTCAGCGCCATGCGCCCAGTGTAGGACGGCGTTCTCGTTACTCCTGCTGCGTCGCCGCGACTGCCGCGCGCGCCTGCCGCTCGAACGGATTCGCGTGGTAGCCGCTCAACAGGTAGCTGAGCGGCATCGCGAGCGGCTTGTGCTGCAGCTGCCAGACGTGGCAGAGCTCGTGCGTGACGAGGTCGTCCGACGCCTGGGTGCTGCGCAGCAAGATCGTCCCGTGCAGCGCGTAGCCGTCGAAGCGCCGGAACCAAGGGAGCTGGAAGAACCACGGGACGACGACGAGGCGGACGCGCTCAATGCGCACAGGGCGCGGGTAGAGATGGAGTCGGTCGAGCCGCGCCTTGGCTCGGACGACTCGAGGGTCGAGCGCGCGTCCCATCGGCGCAGTTTCGCCGACCGCGGCACGAATGCCGACCGCCACGGTTGGTGTGAGCTCGCTGCGGCCCGGCCGCGACAGCGGCCGGCTGAGCGGCCGCCGGAGGTGGACGCCTTCAGGGGTGTTCGCGTCTCGGATTCGCGGAGCGAATCCGAGACTGCGGGTCAGTTCAGGGATTCTCGCGCCTGGGATTCGCGTGTCAGCGAATCCCAGGCTGCGGGCTAAAATCAGGCGCCGAGCGGGACGGGGGTCAGCACGAGGATCGCGCTGCCGTCCGGGGCGTTCGTCGGCTCGTACGTGTAGAGCCGCGGTCGCGTGATGTTGTCGATCAGGACCTGCTCCTGGGCAGGCATCTCGCCGAGCCGCGGCGCGACGGTAGCGAGCGTCCGCGCGAGCGGCACTCGGAGCTGGTCGAGGACGTCTGAGCGCTTGAGGAACACCGAGGTCGGCGCGGCCTCCACGTCGACCCTGGGCGGCAGGAAGATGGTGACCGTGTCGACGCCGTCCACGTACTTGAACGCGTAGAGCGAGAGCTCGAGCGCCTGGCGCCGCAGGAGTGCGTGGCGCTCCTCGGAGGGCTGGCCCTCGCTGATCGAGCAGCTCTCGCCGAGCCCGCAGAGGATGAACATGACGCCGCTGCCGGCGCGGACGATGTCGATGTCGCTTTCCTCGGCCTGGCCGCGCGACGTATCTGGGCGGACGGCGATTGCGCTGACGGGGAAAGTAAGCGGCGGGTTGCCGGACTGGCCGGGCGAGGTGACCTGTGGCGGGCTGACGATTGCGTGGGCGAGCTCGTTCCCGCTCGGCAGGGTGTAGCTGCGCGAGATGCGGTCGGCGATCTGCTTCAGCCGCGCGTCGCCGCTGCCCGTCGGCTCCCACTGGGACCAGCGCGGCGCTGGCGGCGGATCCTCGCGTCCGGCAAGAACGATGAAAGATCCGACGGCGACGCCGACGACGGCCGCCAGCGCGACGTAGACGGCCGCGAAACGTGATCGGTAGGCGGATCGCCGGGCTCGCTCGGCGCGGCTAGGCGCGGGCGTGGCGCCCACGGGGCGCGCCGGCTCGGCGTCGACGACGGTCCGGTCTGCCTGATCCTCGCTCACGTCGGCATCTCTCCCGGCGGCAGGGCCGGACGCTGCGACGGGGAGACGGAGAAGACCGGGGCGGGCCACCTGTCTTCGTCGTTGAAGTCGACCTCCGGCACGGTGATCTGCTGCGCCTCGAGCAACCCGAGCAGCTCGTCGCCGAACAGCTCCTTGCGCTCGAGCACGGCGTCAGCGACGCGCTCGAGGCCCTCGCGGTTGTGCACGACGAGGTGGTGCGCGGCGACGTACGCCTGGCCGAGCATCTGCGCGGCTTCGCGTCGTTTCGCCGGGTCGCCGAGCGCCGAGCCGACCGGGTTCTCCTGCATCGGGTTGCCCGAGCCGGTCCGGCTCATGATCTGGAGCCCGATCCGCTCGAACCGGTCGAGCACGCGGCCCCGCGCCTGCTCTTCGGTCTCTCCGTTCCGCGGTTCGACGTGGAACGGCTGCGGCCCCATCGCAGCGGAACCGACCATCCAGGCCACGTCCGACGTGGCGGCCTGGACGTCGCCGCCGACGCCGCTCGAGTTCTCGCCGTAGAAGACGCGCTCGGCGGCCATCGCGCCGAGGCCCCAGACCAGTCGCGCGAAGAGCTCGCTCTGGAAGCGGCTGAATCGCTCTTCCTTCTCGCGGGCCTGGTGATGGCCGAGCGAGCCGCCGCGCATGCGGATCGAGAGCCGCGTCGACTCCATTTCGGTCATGTAGGCGTGCCCTGCGATCGCGTGGCCCGCCTCGTGGATGGCGGTCGCCCGGCTCTCCTGGGGCACGTATTCGATCCCCACTGCCGTACCCGACTCGAGCGTCGTGATCGACTCGACGAGATCCTCCCACTGGAACCGGTCGCGTCCCGTGTGGTGCGCGATCGTCAGCGCCATCGAGGTGACCTGCTCGATCATCGCCGGCGAATAGCCGTTCGTGATGCGGGCGATCTCGTCACGGCGCTGCGGCGAGTCGAGCTCCGTGTCGTGCGAGACCTTGCCGATGTAGAGGTCGAGGATGTCGAGCCGGTCGTTCTTCGTCGGCGTGCGGAACCAGACGTGGCGGCCCATCCGGCCCGGCCGGATCAACGCCGGGTCGAGCCGGTCGAGCGGGACGTTCGTGGCGCCGATGAAGTACACCTGCTCGCGCCGTGGCCGAGGGGCCGGCAGGCGGAGTGAGCGTCCGCGGATCCGGCGGGGGACGATGTAGATGCCGTCGAGCAGCGTGTTCGTCCGGTTCGTCCAGAAGCGCTTGAAGAAGGGCGGGTTGTCGATCCCGTCCATCACGACGAGCAACTGGTTGAGCGCGAGCGAGCCCATGCCGCCGCCCATCCCGGGGAACATGAAGTTGTAGAACCGCATGATGCTCGACTGGAAGCCGTTCACACCGATGGCGTGCTCCTCGCGGTCGGCGAAGATCCGGTCGCGCCAGGTGCGCGTCTCGAGGACGAGGTCGCCGGACGGGTTGCAGGCCCCCCAGGGGCCGTAGAACTGCAGCTGCTCGAGGTTCTGCGGTGGGAGCGGCGTCGCGCCGCCGAAGCCGCCGCCCTGGCCGAGCGCCTGCCGGCGCATGCCCACGGCGTCGATCTCGTCGATGAAGACGATGCACTGGCCGCCCCACTTGCGCGCGACGCGCTTCGCCTTCCAGGCCAGATAGCGAACGACGATCGCGTCGATCCCGATGAACGTGGCTGCGAAGCCGGAGCCGGGGATGGAGACGAACGGCGAGTTGAAGCCGGTCGCGATCGCCTTCGCCAGCATCGTCTTACCGGTGCCCGGCGGCCCGTTGAAGAGGACGCCGCGCTCGCGCTTCCCGCCGGCGCGCTCGAACTGCTCGCCGGATTGCCAGATCGAGACGACGCGCCGGATCTCCTCTTTCGCCTCCTTCTGACCGCGGACGTCCTCGAGCTTGACGCCCCACTGCGCGTCACCCGGCTCGAATGCCTTGATCTGCGTCAGGTTCATGAGCAGCAGCGGGCCGAAGAGGATGCCGAAGTTGGCGATGAAGAGGAAGAAGACGAAGATGACCTGCGTCCAGAGCAGCGGATTCGAGAGGATGTTCCCGAGTCCCTCGATGATCGTCCCTGCTGCACCGCCCCAGGTGCCGCCCTGGAAGAGCCAGACGATCGTGTTGACGACGATCAGGAAGGCGCCGATCCGGAACCAGAAGCGCCAGAACCAGGCGCGTCGCCGCGCCACGACGTCCTCTTCCTGCAGTTGCTTGCTGTCGAGGCCGAACAGGCTCGGCCGTGGGATCACGCGGCGGAAGATCAGGTCGGCGAGGCCGCGGAAGATTGCGATCACCCCGATCGTTGCGAGCAGGGCGACCCACCAGTCCCAGCCGTTCTGCTTCGTGAACCAGACGTAGAGCGCGGGCGCCGTCAGCACGGCGACGACGGTTGCGGCGCGAGTCAGGCGACGCCAGCTGTTTGCGAGCTCGTGCGACGCCTCCCCTTCGGGCACCAAACGGTCCAGACCGGTGTCGACGGTCGCCATCTACTTAGTGTACGGACGGCGGATAACGGCAGTTGTTGGCGCGCTGTTAAGTGCCGCGCAGTCGCGAATCCGCTCGCGCGGATCCGCGACGCGCAAAACCCTGAAGGCGTCCGCCTGCGGCGGCCGCGGGGCCTCGTCCGGTTCCGCCGAGCTAGGTTGTGCCCATGACACATGCCACCTTTCACACCAGCGAAGGCACGATCGAGCTCGAGCTCACGCCGGCGGATGCGCCGAAGACGGTGGAGAACTTCACCCGGCTCGCGGGCGAGGGCTTCTACGACGGGCTCACGTTCCACCGCGTGATCCCCGACTTCATGATCCAGGGCGGCTGCCCCACAGGCGACGGCACAGGAGGGCCCGGATACACCTTCGAGGACGAGGCCAACGACCACAGCGTCGTGCGCGGAGCGCTCGCGATGGCGAACGCGGGGCCGAACACGAACGGCAGCCAGTTCTTCATCGTCACCGCGCAGGAAGCATCGTGGCTCGACGGCAAGCACACCGTCTTCGGCCATGTCGTCGCCGGCCAGGACGTCGTCGACCGGATCTCGCTCGTCGAGCGTGACGGACGCGATCGCCCGAAGACGCCGGTGACGCTCGACCGCGTGGAGGTGCAGGGGTCAGATCCCCGACAGGGGGTCTGACCCCGAAGGCGCGTTCGGGGACAGACCCCTTCGGGATCCGTCCCCGTCGTCCAGAAGTGTCCGCTCGTCGGGGACATGCCGCAGCACCTCGTCGACGTACGACTCGGTCGCCTCTTCGAGCCCGATGTCGCTTCCCGCCGCCTCGCAGAGGTACCAGCGGTGCTCGAGGATCTCGTGGAAGATCTCCGCGGCCTCCCGCTTGCCGTAGAGCTCGGGCGGCACGGCTGCAATCGTCGGCTCGAACACCTCTGCCAGCCAGCGGTAGGCGACGATCGCCTCGGGCAGTGTCCGGCCTTCCTCCTGCTCGAGGTGGGCGCGGAACTCGGCCAGGTCGTTGAGCAGCCGGCGCGCCTGATTCTCCTGGGCGTGGAGGCCGGTCAGGGTCAGCAGCCGGCGACGGTGGTGGCCCGGCTCGACCACGCGCGGGTGCAGGCGGAGCCGGTAGCCCTCGTCGGCGGCGAGTAGCTCCATCTCCTCGACGTCGAACCCGAGCTCGTTCAGCCGGCTGAGGCGCTCGTGCAGGCGGTAGCGCTCGTCCGGGCCGAAGAGCTCGTCGTGGACGAGCTCTTCCCAGAGACGGTCGTAGCGAAGCACCAGCTCGGCCGAGGTCTCCTCGGGAGGGGTCTCGAGCGGCCGCCCGAGCTCGGCGGCGACGTCCGCGAGCTCACCGGCCAGGTTCTCCTCCGCGATCTCGAGGTCGTGGCGGCGCTGTCCGTCGGAGAGGGCGGGGTGCAGCTCTCCGGTCTCGGCGTCCACCAGGTAGGCAGAGAGCGCGCCTGCGTCGCGGCGGAAGAGCATGTTGGAGAGCGAGCAGTCGCCCCAGAAGAAACCGGCCAGATGGAGACGGACGATCAGCTCCGCACCGGCGTCCAGGAGCCGGTCGCCGAGGTCGGGTCGGCCGGGCCCCGAGAAGAGCGTGCGGTAGGGGAGCGAGTAGTCCAGGTGACGGGTGATCAGAACGGCTTCGAGCGTGTCGGCGGCGCGGGTGACCACGCCGACGACTTCGACCACCGGCATCTCCTCGCTGCCGAGCTCCCGCAGGAGCCGGTACTCGCGCCGTGCGAGGTCGTCGGGAAGCTCCTTCAGTGCATAGATGGCGCCGTCGTAGTCGACGAAACGAACGACGTGCCGGCCGATGCCGCGCACGACCCGTACGAGCCGGTCGGACTCCCACTCCTCGAGCGGCTGCTCCCAGGGCAGGTCGAGGAAATCCGGATGCCCGGTGCGCGCCTGCAGCTGGAGGCGTGGCGTCATCGCCTATTCTGCAGGGGCCGGGCTCATGCCCGGCCCGGGCGAGCCCGGAGGGTCGCCCGCTACGGTTGCCGCACGATGTGCGCGTCGGCGACGGCGCCGACCGGCACCGGGTTCGTGGCGAGCTCGTTGTCGCCCAGCTCCACCTCGGCGTGGTAGCTGGAGAGGACGCCGTAGCCGAGCCGCGACCGGTCGCCCGACGATCGATCCGGACGGGTGGCGACGACGACGTTGCCCTCGACCTCGCACATCGACATGTCGTTGCAGAAGATGCCGACGCCGAGCGCGCCCCACACCTCGTTGTCGGCGGATCGTGCCCATCGACATCTCCGTCATCGAGATCGCCCGCAGCTGCGTCCGGCTGACGCGGTTCTCCTCGATCGCCGCCATGACGAAGTGCGTGACGATCCCCTCGAGCCCGCCGACGACGGTGCAGCCTGCGCACGCGGCTGGGGTGCTTGTCCCACGCGAACGAGATGTCGATCCCCTGGGCCCAGCGGGTTGCCGAGGCTGTCGACCGTGCAGTCCCGGATCGTCACCGACGAGCGGCGGACGTGGATGCCGTCGAGCTTGGCGCCCGAGACCGAGACGCGCTCGAGCCGCACGCCGTCCGCCGCGTCGACCTCGATTCCGTTCTCGCCGCCGATCACCGTGATGTCCCGGATCGTCACGTCGTCGGCGAGGACGACGATGCCGCCCCTCACGATCGTCCCCGGCTCGCCGTCGAGCACCTGGCTGCTTCGAATCACGATCGGCCCTCGGTGGACACCGGCCGCGAGGTGGACGGTGGGCGGCTGCGTCGCCCACGCGGTCCCCAGCACGAGCAGGAGCGCCGTCGGTGCGAGCGCGACGAGCGCCGCGCCGCTTCGGCCCAGCTCGCCGCCGTCCTCGGCATACGTCAGGCGAATCAGCGGCAGGCCGGCGTGGCCGAGCACCTGCGCGAGCAGCCACGAGCCGACGAAGAACCAGATCGCGGGCTCGAGTGGCGCCGCGATGTCGAAGAGGCTGACGAGCGCCATCGTGGCTGCGAGCTCGAGCAGCCCGAGTGGCACCGCCGCCCAGCCCGGCTGATACGGCAGCGCACGGTGGTAGAGGCCGACGTCGAGTGCGAGCCCGGCGCCGATCATGGCTCCCGCGAGCTCGACCGGCCACCAGGCGTCGAGGGCGAGCGATGCCGCGCAGGCCGCGAGGAACGGCAGCAGCGACGCCGCAAGCCGCGACTCCAGGCGTCCTCTCAGCGTGTACGACATGCCTCGACCCGGTTGCGGAAGCGACGAGCCGCGTACTTCATCCCGACCAGGGTGTCCGCTGCCGGGTAGGCCCACTGTCCGTGGACGCCGGCGACGGAGAGCGTCCGGCCGCCGTCGGTGAGCCCGGGAACCGTCGAGTCAGGCGCGAGCACGAGCCAACGGCCCTCCGTCTCGAGCCCGTGCTCCTCGACGAGGCGGCGCAGCAGCGGATCGTGGCGCGAACCCTCGTTGGAAGCCGGTGGCGCAGATCACCTGGTCCTCGCCGTCGAGCGTGGCGGCCACGCGGAAGCGGCCCTCGCGCTCGGCGCGCTTCCACCGGCTCGTCCCAGCCCGGTCCCGGCGGGTAGGACGGGGCAGACAGCTCCGTGAGCAATTCCGCGCGGGCCGGCGCAGCCGTCGCGTGGTACCCCGCCAGCCCCCGCTTGGAGAAGAGCGGTCGCGGCAGGTTGAGCGGCCGGCGCAGAGGATCGCGCCGGCGAACCGAGGTGACCTCGGCCCCCGCCGCCAGCGCGTTCAGCCACTCCGTCGCCGCGGCCATCCCGGCCCCGACGACGGCGACGCGTCGCGCATACCCGTGCGGCTCGTACGCGTGGACGACACGGGCGTCGCCGGCAAGCTCGGCGGGCAGGGCGAGGCCCGGGTGGCCAGGTGCGAGCAGCACGTGGCGAAACCGAGCCTTGCAACACTGTGTTGCAAGGGGGTTCGCGCTTCGAGCTCGAAGCCGCCGTCGACCGGCGCGCACGCGCTCGACGCGGGTCGGTTGCACGCTCTCGTCCCAGCCGCTGTCGCTCGCGCAACTCGTCGACGTGGCGGAGAAACTCGCCCACGGTCGGCCGGTAGCGGTTGCAGACGGTCTGCACGAGCGGCGTCAGGTTGCCGCGGCGTACGGCCTCGCTCGGCGCCAGCCCCGGGAACGAGCTCGGGTGGCAGTGGCCGTCGCTCTCGGAGCGCATGCGCTGCTGGCGGATCGCCTCGGCGCGCGGCCGCCAGGCGCCGACGGGATCCGGGTCTGGATCGAAGACGACGATCTGGGCCGGCTCGAAGCCGCCGTGGCGAAGGTCTGGTAGGCGACGAAGCCCGCCAGCCCGCCGCCGACGATCGCGACGTCGGTCACGGCGCGACCCTACTTGACCGAGCCCGCCAGCAGCCCCTGGGTGAAGTAGCGCTGGAAGGCCAGGAAGACCGCGAGTGGGATCGCCAGCGAGATGAACGACGCCGGCGCGATCAGCTCGATGTTGTTGCCGAACTGGCGCACGTTGTTGAAGATCGCGACGGTGATCGGCTGCGTCTCGCGGCCGAAGGTCAGCGCGACGAGCAGGTCGTTCCAGACCCAGAGGAACTGGAAGATCGCGAGCGAGGCGATCGCCGGCAGGCCGAGCGGCAGGACGAGCCGCAGGAAGATGCGCAGCTTCCGAGGCACCGTCGATCCGCGCCGACTCGAAGATGTCCTTCGGGATCCCGATGAAGAAGTTGCGTAGGAGGAAGATCGCGAACGGAAGCGCGAACGCGGTGTGGTAGAGGATCAGGCCGAGCACCGTGTCGAACAGGCCCATCGTGTTGTAGAGCTTGAAGATCGGGATCAGCGCCATCTGCAGCGGCACGACGAGCAGCGCGATCACGACGACGAAGAGCCAGTCGCGCCCGGGGAACTCGAGCCACGCGAACGCGTAGCCGGCGAGCGAGGCGATCAGGATCGGCAGGATCGTCGCCGCCGATCGTGATCTGCAGCGTCGTCCAGAGCGCGTGCGGGATGTCGGTGTTGTTCCAGAGCTCGCTGTAGTTGTTCCAGGTGGCGATGCTCGGCTCGGCGAAGATCTTCCACCAGCCGAAGGAGTTGAAGTCGTCGGGCGACATCAGCGACGTCATGAACAGCGCGAACGTCGGCAGCAGCCACATGAGCCCGACGAAGATGCAGCAGCAGGTGGATCGGCAGCCGCGTCGCCCAGCGGCCGATCTTCTTCGCCACGCTCTCCTCGACGACGACGGGGGCGCGCAGCTCCTCGGCGGCGACGGCCACTAGACCTCCCTCCGGAAGCGGCGCACGTTCAGGAGCGAGGATCGGGATCACGAGCAGGAAGAGGAAGACGGCGATCGCCGAGCCGAGGCCGAAGTCGTTGACGCCGCCGAACGAGGTCCGCCACATGGCGAGCGCGATCACGTTCGCGTCGTCCTGGACCGAGCCCGGCGCGATCGAGAGGATGATGTCGAAGACCTTGAGGACGTTGATCAGCATCGTGATGAAGACGACGGTGATGACGGGCCAGAGCAGCGGCACGGTGACGCGGCGGAAGACCTGCCACTCGGTCGCGCCGTCGGTTCGCGCCGCCTCGAGCGTGTCACGGGGGATCGCGGCCAGGCCGGCGGCGATCACGACCATCGCGAAGCCGGCCCAGACCCAGATGTAGGCGATCATCGCCGCCGGCGTGATCAGCTTCGGTCCCAGCCAGGCGACTCCCGCAAACGGCTCCTGGAAGGTCGCGGCGCCGATTTCGGCCCGGTAGGCGCCGGCCTCGAGGCTCTCGAACGCGAAGCTGCCGTCGTCCGCCGACGTCGTCGAGCCGACCTGCTTGCCCGACGAGTCGAGCAGCTCGACCGTGACGTCCGGGCAGGCCGAGCTCGCTCTCCTCGACCACCCCGGTCTGTCCGCCTCCCGGCTTGAAGTCGCGCCACACGACGCCCGTGATTCCGTCCGCCTGAGGCGCGGGTTGTGCGGCCTGGACTGCGCCCACCGGCACGTCCGTGGGCGGGATGCCGGTCAGCGGGAGCAGCGCGGTGCCGCCGGGCCGGACCGGCGTGCGGAGCGTGTACCCCTCGTCCACCGAGCCGGTGAGCGCCGGCGTCGCCGGGAACGCGGACGGCAGCGGGCCCGGCGGGTTCACGTAGTCGGCGACCACGCCGATCATCGCGTTGACGGTGCCGCGCTCCGGCTCCTTCTGATCCATGATCCGCCAGATCACGCCGGCCGCGAAGAGGGAGATCGCCATCGGCATGAAGACGGCGGTCTTGAACGCGACCGACCAGCTGATCTTCTCCGTCAGCACGCCGAAGATCAGGCCGATCGCGGTCACGAGCGCGGGGACGACGGCGAGCCAGATCGCGTTGTTCTTGATCGCGGTGACGAGGATGTCCGTCGTGAAGAGCGTCTTGTAGTTGTCGAGCCCGACGAAGTCGTCGCCCTCGCGGTCGTAGAGGCTGCGCCACGCCGTGTAGACCGTCGGGTAGACGATCCACACGCCGAGCATGAGCGCGGCGGGCACGAGGAACACGGCCGTGACGGCGTGACGCCGCCAGCGGCCGGGCTCCTCGAGCTCCGGCGCGGCTTCGGACCGGGGGCTGAGCGGTAGCGCTCACCCTCGCTTACTTGTATGCCTTCTTCGCGGCCGCCTCCAGCTGCGAGGCGATGCCGTTGACGTTGGACGGGTTCTTGAGGAAGTCCTGGAACAGCTTGAACTCACCCTGCCCGACGGTCCCGCCGAACGCCGACGGCTGCGAGGTCGGAGAGGTCGAAGCGGAACGTCTTCGCGTGCGCGAGCTGGATCGCCGTCGCGCGGTTGAGCGGCGTCCGAGTACGCGCTCGGCTTGACGTTCTTGTTCGGGGACGAGTAGCCGGGCGCGTACTTCGCCGCGATCGTCGCCGCCGCGGGCGTCGCCAGGTACTTGACGAGCGCCTGGCTGGCCGGGCTGTCCTTGAACATGACGACGATGTCGCCGCCGCCGACGACCGCCGGCGCGCGAGCCGCCGATCGACGGGAACTTGAAGACGTTGTAGTCCTTGATCGCCGTCGCCTTCGTCGTCGCGACACCCGGGACGAAGTCGCCCTCGATCACCATCGCGGCCTTCGGCGGCTTGCTCAAGACGTTGTTGACCGAGGTGGGGAAGTCCGTCTGCAGCGCGCCCGACGTGCCGCCGTACGATGTTCGCCGATCGCCGAGGACCTGTCGCCATCGTCCGGAGCGCCGCCTTCACCGACGGGTGCGTCCACGGGATCGTGTGCGCCGTCAGCTGGTCGTACCTCGCCGGGCCGGCCTGCCGGAGGTAGATGTTCTCGAACAGGTCGGTCAGGGTCCAGCCGTCGGCCCCGCCGATCGAGAACGCGGGAGTGCCGGACGCCGCGCAGCGTCTTCGCCGCCGCGAGCAGTGCCGGCCAGGTCGCCGGCGGCCTTGACGCCGGCTGTCCTTGAACGCGGCCGTCGAGTACCAGACCGTCGACTTGTTCGCCCCCTTGAAGAAGAGGCCGTAGAGCTTGCCCTTGACGGTGCCGAGCTTGAGCCAGTCGGCCGTGTAGTTCTGTGCCGCGGTCGCCCGTGCGAAGCCGATCGACTTCAGCGCGCCGCGGTTGGCGAAGTCGCTCAGCAGGCCCGGCTGGCCGATCGAGGCCAGGTCGGGCGGGTTGCCGCCCGCGATCGCGGTCGAGAGGATCGTCGGCGTGTTGTCGCCGCCGGAGGTGTACTTGACGGTCACCTGCGGATACAGCTTCTTGAAGCCGTTGAGAACGGCCTGGAACCGCTTCTGCTCGGGACCGGTCCAGATCCCGATGATCGAGAGGTTCCCCGAGACGGCCTCCGTCCGTGTCTCCTGCGCCTGTGACGCGGTCCCCGCTGCTGCGATGGCGAGCGCCGTTACGCACAGCGCGGCGACGGCAAGGCGAAACTTGGTCATGCGGCCTCCTTCTTTCTGGGCTGGTCGTAGATCCCGAGACTGGTCTCGGGGTCGAAGAAATGAAGTGTTCTCGTGTCGACGGCGACCTCGGCGACCTCGCCCTCGCGCACGCGCGAGCGGGCGCCGAAGCGGCCGACGATCGTCGTCTCTGGACTCGTCTCGTCCAGCTCCTGGACGGCGACGGCGTCCGTGTCGTGCGCGAGCTCGCGGACGTCCTCGGTCATGGCGGGCTTGGCGTCGACCTCGAGGTGCACCATGACCTCCGAGCCGAGCGACTCGCGCAGCCGAACGGTTCCGCGGAGCCGCCGGTCGGCCGGCGTGTCGGGGACGAGCGCGGCGTCCTCGAGGTGCTCCGGCCGGATGCCGAGGATCACGGTTTCGCCCAGGTAGCCCCTCAGCGCGGGATGGGCGGCGACCGTCTCGGCGTCGAGTGCGATCGAGTGCGAGCCTGCGGTCGCGACGATGCTGCCGTCGCTGCCGCTCAGCGTCGCCTCCAGCATGTTCATCGCCGGCGAGCCGATGAACCCGCCGACGAAGAGGTTGACCGGCCGGTCGTAGAGGTCCTGCGGCTCGGCAACCTGCTGCAGCTCGCCCTTGCGCATGACGGCGACGCGGTCGCCCATCGTCATCGCCTCGATCTGGTCGTGGGTGACGTAGACCGTCGTCACGCCGAGGTCGTGCTGCAGCCGGGCGATCTCGGCTCGCATCTGCACGCGCAGCTTCGCGTCGAGGTTCGACAGCGGCTCGTCCATCAGGAACGCCTGCGGCTGCCGCACGATCGCGCGTCCCATCGCAACGCGCTGCCGCTGTCCGCCCGAGAGCGCGCGCGGCTTGCGCTTCAGGAAGGGCTCGAGGTCGAGCACGCGAGCGGCCTCCTGGACGCGGCGCTCGATCTCGTCCTTGGGGATCTTCTTGACCCGCAGCCCGAAGGCGATGTTCTCGTACACCGAGAGGTGGGGGTAGAGCGCATAGCTCTGGAAGACCATCGCGATGTCGCGGTCACGGGCGGGGACGTGGTTGACGACGCGGTCTCCGATCCGGAGCACTCCCTCGGAAATCTCCTCGAGGCCGGCGAGCATGCGGAGCGCCGTCGTCTTGCCGCAGCCGGACGGTCCGACGAGCACCATGAACTCGCCGTCGCCGACCTCGAGATCGAGGTCGCTGACCGCCCGCGTTCCATCCGGATAGATCTTCGCGACGTCCTCGAAGCGCACCTCAGCCATACGACCTCCCGCCACTCCGCCTGGTTTCGCCCTGAATTCATACACACTCGAGGCTGCTCCGTCACACGGTGCCTCGCGCTACCGTCCCGAGCGATGCACGCGGACGACCACGCGCACGGCGCGCGCGCGCGCGGCGACCGGCGCGCGCTCGGGATCGCGCTGGCACTTGCGCTCGGGGTCGCCGCCGTCGAGGTCGCCGGCGGCCTCCTCTCGGATTCGCTCGCGCTCCTCGCCGACGCGGCGCACATGCTCTCGGACGGACTTGCGCTCGGCCTCGCCCTCGGGGCGTCGTGGCTCGCCTCGCGCCCTGCGACGCCGTCGCGCTCCTTCGGCTACCGGCGGGCCGAAATCCTTGCCGCGCTCGCGAACGGCGCCCTGCTCGTCGGGCTGGCCGTGTGGATCTTCATCGAGGCGGCGCGGCGGCTCGACGATCCACCCACCGTTGCTGCCGGAACCGTCGTCGTCGTCGGCGCGATCGGCCTCGCCGCCAATCTCGTGGCCGCGCGGGTGCTCTGGCGCTCGGCGGCTGAGAGCCTCAACGTCCGTGCCGCGCTGCGGCACGTCGTCGCCGACCTGGCCGGCTCGCTCGGGGTCATCGCGGCGGGGCTGATCGTGCTCGCGACCGGCTGGGAGCGCGCCGACCCCGCCGTGTCGATCCTGATCGGCATCTTGGTGCTCGCCAGCGCCTGGAGCATCCTGCGCGAGGCGACCGACGTGCTGATGGAGAAGACGCCTGCCGGGATCGACGCCGAGCAGGTCGGACTGGCGCTCGCCGGCCACCCCGGCGTCGTCGGCGTCCACGACCTGCACATCTGGACGATCACGTCGGGCTTTCCCTCACTGTCCGCGCACGTGCTCGTCGAGCCGGGCCGCCGATTGCCATGCGATCCGCGCCGAGCTCGAGAACTGCTCCGCGAACCGCTTCGAGCTCGACCACACGACGCTCCAAGTGGAGCACGCACAAGGCCTGGTCAGACTCGGCATCCTAGGTCGGGGTCAGACCCGCGGGTCTGACCCCGAACGCGCTTGGCGTTACGAGTCCTTGCGACGGGCCGCGCCGCGCCGGTTGGCGAGGGTGCCGTACGCGAGCTCGAGCAGCTCCGCGCCTGAGGTCACGTCGTCCCGCAACTGGGCGGCGCCGATCAGTACCGGAACCTCGGTTGCGTCGGCGATCCGCTCGGCCGCGCGCTCGGCGCCCACCAGGTCGGTGCGCGGAAGGATGACGCCGAAGTCGTCACCGGCGATCCTCGCGACCAGATCGGTCACGCGGACGGTGCGGAGGAGCGTTTCCGCGAGCACCACCAGGACGCCGTCACCGGACTCGTGGCCGTGGGCCTCGTTGATCCTGGCCAGGCCGTCGAGGTCGACGACCAGCAGCGACAGCGTCTCTTCGTGGCGCCGCGCCGCCTCGAGCTCGCGGCGGAGGTCGGCGAAGAAGCGCCGCCGGTTGCGAACGCCCGTCAGGGGATCGGTCTCCGCCTGTCGCTCGAGCTCGTGCTGGAGCCGTGCGTTCTCGGCTGCCAGCTCCTCCCAGTCGGCCGGAGCCACGTCAGCCAGCAGCTCGGCGCGGATCCGCTCGAGGAGCACGTCGGCGTCCTCGGCCGGAAGCGCGTCGCGAACGACGGCCTCGATCCGCTCGAGCCGAAAGTCATGCAGCGACAAGTCCGGGGTCTGCACCGCTCCGATTGTCATCAGACTGCGGCGAGCGAGCGTCCCTCGAAAGGGGTACAGAGCTCGAGAGGCTTGAGCGGAAACAAGCGGCGCGGCCGCGTAAGCGGACGCCTTCAGGGACTTGCGCGACCGGAATCCGCGCGAGCGGATTCCGGTCGTTGCGCAGGCTCGTACTACGCTCCGCGACGTGACCCTGACGGGGAAGACGGCGGTCGTCACCGGTGCCTCCAGCGGCATCGGCGCCGCCACCGTCCGGAAACTGCGCGCTGCGGGCGTGCGGGTTGCGGGCGGCGCGCGGCGCGTCGATCGCGTGGACGCAGACCTCGCGCTGCCGCTCGACGTCACCGATCCGGCGAGCTGCGAGGCGTTCGTCGACGCGGCGGTGGACGGGCTGGGGGGCATCGACATCGTCTTCCTGAACGCCGGCCTCGCGCTCGGACGCGCCCCGTTCTGGGAGTCGAGCGAGGACGACGAGCAGCGGGTGCTGCGGACGAACGTCGAAGGGGCGGTGCGGATCACGCGGCTCTGCCTGCCACACCTTCGGGACGGCGGCCACCTCGTCTTCATGGGCTCGATCGCCGGCCGCCAGGCGTATCCGAACGGCGCCGTCTACGTCACCTCGAAGTTCGCGTTGCGCGGGTTCGTCTACGCGCTCCGCGAGGACCTCCTCGGCCGGCCGATCCGGATCACGACCGTGGACGCCGGCCTCGTCGAGACCGACTTCTCCCGCGTCCGCTTCCACGGCGACGAGGACGCCGCTCGAGCCGTGTACGCAGGGCTCGAGCCGATCACGCCCGACGAGGTTGCCGACTGCGTTCTCTTCGCGCTCACGCGCCCGCCTCACGTGAACATCGACGAGCTGGTTGTGAAGGCGCTCGCCCAGTCGAGCGGCGCGCGGATCGTCCGCCGCGAGACGTAGGACAACACCGAGGTGCAGCTCCGCTCGCCGTACGACCGCGAGATCCTGCGGTTGGCGCTGCCCGCGCTCGGCGCGCTCGCGGCGGAACCGCTCTACGTCCTGGTCGACACAGCGATCGTCGGGCATCTCGGCCGCTCGCAGCTGGCCGCGCTCGGCATCGCGGCGACGATCCTGACCGCCGTCTTCGCGATCTTCAACTTCCTCCAGTACGGGACGACGGCGCAGGTCGCGCGCGCGAGCGGCGCCGGCGAGCGAGAGTCCGCGGGCCGGCTCGGCGCGCAGGCCCTCTGGCTCTCGCTCGCGTTCGGCTGCGTCGTCGCTGCGCTGACGGCTGCGTTCGCCCCCGGCCTCGTCGCCCTGATCGGCGGCGAGGGGCAGACCGCCGAGTTCGCCGAGACCTACTTGCGCATCGCCGCGCTCGGCCTTCCCTTCGCCTTCCTGGCGCTCGGCTGCTCGGGCTACCTCCGCGGGCTCGCCGACCTGCGCACGCCGCTGCTGATCGTCGTCTGGGCGAACGTGGCGAATGTCGTCCTCGAGCTCCTGTTCGTCTACGGCTTCGACTGGGGCATCGCAGGCTCGGCCTGGGGCACCGTGCTCGCGCAGGCCGGCATGGGGGTCGCCTTCGTTCGTGCTGTTTGGGCTGCCGCTCGCCGGTCACGCCCGCCCGAACCTGGCCCTGATGGGCCGGCTGCTCACGATCGGGCGCCACATCTTCGTCCGCACTACCGCGCTGATGGCCTCATTCGTCGTCGTTGGCGCCGTGGCCGCCCGGCTCGGCGACGCCTCGCTCGGAGCTCACCAGATCGCGTTCCAGCTCTGGGTCTTCATCGCGCTCGTGCTCGACTCGATCGCGATCGCCGGTCAGGTGATCGTCGGGCGGACGCTCGGCGCGGGGCGCAGCGACGAGGCCTACGCCGCGAGTGCGCGGATGATCTGGCTCTCCGTTGCGCTCGGCGGCGCGTTCGCCGCCGCGATGCTGCTGCTCGCCGACATCGTGCCGCGCATCTTCACGGGCGATTCGGCGACACTCGCCCAGGCTGCCGCCCTGTGGCCGCTGTTCGCCCTGATGCAGCCGCTGAACGGGGCCGTCTTTGCGCTGGACGGCATCCTGATCGGCGCGAGCGACGGCCGTTACTTGATGTGGTCGATGCTCGCCGCGTTCGCGTCGTGCACGGCCGTCGCTCTGCTCGCGCTCGCAGGCAGGCTGGGGGATCGCCGGTGCCTGGGCGGCGCTCGTCGTGCTCATCCTCGTGCGGCTGGCGACGCTCGGCCTGCGCTTCCGCCGGCGCCGCTGGCTCGTCACCGGCTGGGCCTGACCTCACTGCTCCTCAGGCGCGCGCTGCCTCCGCCGCGGTCTGGCCTTCGGCGACTGGGCGGCGCCGCAGGCGACGGACGTCCGCGACGCCAAGAACTGCGACCGTGATCAGCGTGTTGATACCGAAGGCGAGCCAGAGCGTCTCGCTCGTTCCCAGGGCTTCGGCGACAGGCCCGACGATCGCGAGGCCGATCGGAATGAACACGAACGACCCGAGCGCATCGTAGGAGTACACGCGCGAAAGCCTGTCCTGCGGCACCTCCTGCTGCAACGACGTCTCCCACATCACCCCGAACACCTCGATCCCGATCCCGGCGACGAGGGCGCAGAGGCAGACCGCCGCGAGCGGGAGTGGCACTGCCAGTGCCGCGAGCAGCGGAGTCGCCAGCAGCACGCTGAGCGTGGCGACGAGGAGCATGCGCTTCGGCCGTACCCGCAACAACACGATGCCTCCGAGCACGAGGCCGAGCGCCAAGCTTGCCGCGATCAGTCCCCAGCCGGCCGCGCCGCCGAGACTCTCCTGCGCGACCGACCGGGCCGAGCACGTTCTGCGCCTGCTGGACGGCATTGAAGATCGAGAACTGCACGACGATCACCCAGAGCCAGGTACGCGACCGGAACTCGCGCCACCCCTCGCGCAGCTCGGCGAGGAAGTTCGAGCCTTCCAGGCGCAGGCCGGCCGGAAGCCGCATCGGCGCGAGCACGACCGCAGCAGCGAAGTACGTGACGGAGTCGAACGCGATCGCGTATCCGGGGTTGGTTGCGGCGACGAGCAGGCCGCCCAATGCGGTCGCGGAGATGACCGTCGTGTTCATGCCCAAGCGGAGCAGCGCATTCGCCTGCTGGCGGATCGCCTCCGGCACGGTCTGCGGGACGATGCCCGCCGAGGCGGGGAAGAAGAATGCGGACGAGACACCGTTGGCTGCCGCCAGCACGGCGAGCTGCCAGATCTCCGCCCGGCCCGAGAGGAGCAGCACCGCGAGCGCAGCCTGGCTCGCGCCCGAGAGCACGTTCGAGGCGACCATCACGTGGTGCCGTGGCAGCCGGTCCGACCAGACGCCGCCCACGAGCAGGAAGATCACCTGAGGGAGTGCGCGGGCGGCGAGGACGAGGCCGAGGTCGGTTTTCGAGCCGGTCAGCTCCAGGACGGCGAACGCGAGCGCGATCGGAGCAATCGCCGAGCCTGCGAACGAGACCACGCGGCCGGCGAAGAGCAGCCGGAAGGTGCGGTATCGCAGCGGCGCGAGCGCCTCAGGAAGCCGCAGCTTCTCTCCTCTTGCGGTGGTAGCGCTCGAGCCCGAGGTAGGTGTGCCAGAGCGGTGCGGCGCGGTCGTAGACCTCGTCCAGCCCAGGGTCGGACGACGCGATGTCGGCCCGAGCCGCGGCGGTGAAGGTCGCCTCGTCCATCCCATTCTCGACCCACTCGGCCCAGCGGCCGAGCGCCTCGCGCATCCGGGCGAGGTGCGACTGGACGTCGTCGAAGACGCCGAAATGGATCACGGCGAGCCGTGCAGGCCCGCGGCGTTCGATCTCGTCGAGCGTCTGCTCCCAGCGCTTCGAGGTCGAGCTCGGGTGGCGGGCACGGTGGCAGGACGAAGCGCGCGGGCGTGATGCGAACGCCAGCCGCGTCGCCTGCGTACAGCGTTCCGTCGCGGTGGAGGTACGAGACGTGGTGGCGCGCATGCCCAGGGGTCGGGAACGTCGTGAGCCCGACGACGTCGCCCTGTGCGATCCGAACGTTCGCCTCCGGCACCGGCGCGAGCTCACCCCACAGCTCGTCGAACGCGTCGCCGTACAGGCGCCGCGCGCTCGCTTCGAGCCGGGACGGGTCGACCACGTGGGGTGCACCCACCTCCGACACGTGCACGACCAGGTCGGGATGCCTGCGGACGAGCACGCCGGCGGCACCGGCATGGTCGAGGTGGATATGCGAGAGCAAGAGGTGACGCACGTCCTCGAGCGCGAGGCCGCGCTCCGCGAGGCCCTCGTCGAGGCGCTCGACGCAGGACGCCGGCCCGCAGTCGAAGAGCGCGGGGCCGTCATCGGTCTCGACGAGGAAGGCTCCGATCGTCTGCGGGCTGCCCAGGTGAAGGAGGTCGATCGGCTCCAGGGACATCGACTCGGACCGTACCCCACGCTCGGAGGCCGTCAGGCGGGTACTTTCGGCCCGATGGCGGTGACCGTGGGCACGCTCGAGCAGGCGGAGGCGGTCGCGCCCGCCCCTTCTCGGCTGTGGGAGCTGGACGCGGCGCGGACGGTCGCGATCGCGATGATGGTGGTCTTCCACGCCTCCTATGACGTGGACCTGCTTGCGCCGGGCCTCGGAGTCGAGCCGCGCGAGGGAGGCCTGCGACTGCTCCAGCTTGCGACCGGCTCGCTGTTTCTCGGCCTCGTCGGCGTCAGCTTCACGGTGTCGACGGCTCGGGCGCGCGAGCGCGGGCTGGGCGGGCGCGAGCTCCTGCTGAAGCAGTGGCGCCGCGCTGCCGAGATCCTGGCGGCGGCGCTGGCGGTCTCGGCCGTCACGTGGGCGCTGCTCGACGAGCGCTACATCCGCTTCGGGATCCTCCACCTGATCGCAGTGGCGCTCTTCCTCGCCCCGTTCCTCGCCAGGCTCGGTACTTGGAACCTCCTGCTCGCAGCCGCGCTCGTCGCGGCAGGCCCATTGGCGGCTGACGCCCACTCGGACGTCCCCGGTCTGCTCCCACTCGGGATCCGACCCGAGGAAGGCCGCGTCGGCGTCGACTGGTACCCAATCGTCCCCTGGCTCGCGCCGTTCCTCGTCGGCCTCTGGGCGGGCGGACGCCTGTATCCGCGTGGCAGGAGGGGCGCCTGGGGACGTCGGCTACCGGCTCCCGACGCCCGCACGGCGAGGCTCGCCGGGGCGCCGGGCCGTCACTCCCTGGCCGTCTACCTGGGCCATCAGGCCGTGCTGCTGCCGCTCGTCGCGGGTGTCTTGCTCGCGGCTGGCGTGGACGTCGAGTGGTAGGGGCGACCCTCCGGGTCGCCCGGGCGAAGCCCGGCCCCTACGAGCTCGCGGCCGTCGGGATCGCGGCCAGCGCCTGGTCGAGGTCGAAGAGGAGATCCTCGGCCGACTCGATGCCCACCGAGAGGCGGACAAGGTTGGCCGGGACGGCAAAGGGCGCATCCGCGGTGGAGGCATGTGTCATCCGTGCCGGCTGCTCGATCAGGCTCTCGACGCCGCCGAGGCTCTCCGCAAGCGTCCAGATGCGGGTGCGGGCGACGAGCGCGACGGCCTCCTCCTCGCTCTCGGCGAGGAACGAGACCATGCCACCGAAGTCACGCATCTGCTGCGCGGCGATGACGTGACCAGGGTGCTCCGGCAGCCCCGGGTAGAAGACGCGCTCGACGCGCGGGTGCCGCAGCAGATACGCGGCGATCGCCTGCGCGTTGTGGCAGTGCTGGCGCATGCGGACTGCGAGCGTCTTGACGCCGCGCAGCACCAGCCACGCGTCGAACGGGCCCGGTACGGCGCCGAGTGACTTCTGCAGGAAGCGCAGGCGCTCCGCGATCGCATCGTCGTTCGTGGCGGCGAAGCCGCCGACGACGTCGGAGTGGCCGCCGAGGTACTTCGTCGTCGAGTGGAGAACGACGTCGGCGCCGAGGGCCAGCGGCTGCTGCAGGAACGGCGTCGCGAAGGTGTTGTCGACGACGACCCGTGCGCCGGCGGCGTGCGCGGCCTCGGCGGCCGGCCGGATGTCGACGATGTTCAGCAGCGGGTTGGTCGGTGTCTCGAGCCAGACGAACGCGACGTCCTCGTCGAGGTGGGCCGCGAGATCCTCGTTGATCTCGTCCGGCGAGAGGAACGTGAATCGGTAGCCCTTCGGCTCGTACACCTGCGAGAACATGCGGTAGACGCCGCCGTAGACGTCGTTCACGCACACGACGCGCTGTCCGGGGTCGACGAGATGCATCAGCGTCGTCGTGGCGCCGAGCCCGGAAGAGAACGCGTGCCCGTGTTGGGCGCCCTCGAGGGAGGCGAGACATTCCTCCAGTGCGGTGCGCGTCGGGTTGGCGACGCGGGCGTAGTCGTAGCCCTTGTGCACACCGACCGCCTCCTGCGCGAACGTGGACGTCTGGTAGATCGGGGTCGTCACTGCGCCGGTCGTCGGGTCTGGCTCCTGGCCCGCGTGGATCGCGCGTGTTTCGAAGTCCATGCCGGGATCCTACGTCCGCAGCGCCTCGGTCCAGGGGTCGGGCACGTCGGCTTCCTGCCGGATCTCCTCGGCATCCAGCCAGGCCGCGAGCGCGCGCAGTGCGGCGGCGATGCGCGGGCCGTCATCCGCCGCGGCGTTCGGCTGTGCCCAGAGGCCGACCACGCGGAGAACCCGCTCCTTGCGGTCGAAGACCGGCTCGATGCGCCCGACCAGCCGGTCGCCGTGGAGGATCGGCAGCACGTAGTAGCCGTACTCCCGCTTCGCGCGCGGCACGTACATCTCGAGGCGATAGTGGAAGTCGAACAGCGCCTCGGCCCGGTCGCGGTCGTAGACCAGCCGGTCGAACGGCGAGAGGAACGTCGCGCGGACGGGTATCGACCCGTCGGTGACCTCGGCGTGAGCTTCCCAGCCGCGGGCTCCCTGCCGGACGCCCAGCGCACGAAAGCGCCTTTCCTCGAGCAGCGTCTCGGCCGTTGCGAGCGGCACGGTCTCGGTCTCGGGATACCAGCGCTCGGCCAGGTCCCAGAGCCGCTGGCCGCCCCGGCGGCCCGCGACGGCAAGGTCGCCGCGCTGGTGGAGCACCATCAGCATCAGGCCGACCCGTCGCGAGCCGTACCAGCGGTGGTCGCGCGACTCCCCGGCGGCGCGATCCTCCAGCTCGCGTGAGAGCAACGGGCCACGCCGCTCGATTTCCCGGACGATGTACCGGCGGAACGAGCGGTTCTCCGCCAGGAAGTCGCGCGCCCAGCGATCCCTCGCGTACCGGTTCCTGCGGCGCCGCTGTCGCATCAGGGCACGAACGAGGGGCAGGTCTTCGACCGGCCAGACGAACGCGTTCCACTCGAAGAGCTCGCCTGTCTCCCAGAGCAGCCGGTCGAGCTCGGCTGTGTCGTACGAGCCGAGCCGGCTCCAGAGCACGAGTTGCTGCGGGGGCGCGACCGTCGCGATCGGGTCGAGCTGGAGTAGCCGAGCCGGCGAACCGTGTCCAGGACGCCGGTTGCGGACCCGTCCAGCAGCTGTGCCCGCACGGCGATGCGCCGAGCCTCGCTCCGCGGAGACAAGCCTCATCGCTCGACGGAGTCCAGGCCGACGACTGCGCGCAGCCGGTCGAGCGCCCGGTCGAGCGCCGTGTCCAGCGCGGCCGACTTCCGGACGCCGGTCTCGCGATGGAACGCCTTGACGACGAGCACCCCGCGCTTGCGATCCGAGCGGAGGTCGGCGCGCCCGACGATCCGGTCGCGCCAGAGCAGCGGCAGCACGTAGTAGCCGTACCGACGCTGCGGCTCGGGTTTGTAGACCTCGATCAGATGGTCGAACCCCAGCACCCGACTGGCGAAGGCGCGGTCCCAGAGCAGGTTGTCGAAGGGCGAGAGCAGGACGGCCGCCGTCGGCCGCGGCGGATCGAGGTCTGCGCCCGCCGGCACGACCACCGGCGTGCCCTCGTCCTTGACGGACACTCGCTCCAGCCGTCTCTCGGCGACGAGGGCGTCCACGTGCGGACGGATGCGCGCGACGCCGCCGGAAAGCCGCCAGTGCTCGACGATCCCCTTCTCGGTCAGCGCACCGCGAGCTCGCACAGCGCGGAGCGCGAGGGCCCGTAGCCGCTCGTCCTTGCCCGGCACCGGCGCCTCGAGCACCTCCGGCGGCAGCACCCGCTCAGGCAGGTCGTAGAGACGCTGGAATCCCTGGCGGCCGGCGATGACGAGCTGACCTCCGTTCCAGAGCCGCTCGAGCATCGCCTTCGCCGGTTTCCAATCCCACATCCCGCCCGCGCCCGAGCCTTCGAAGTGCCGCGAGCCGAGGGGGCCCTGGTCGCGGATCGCTGCGAGGATCTCCCCGGCGAGGTGCGGGTGCGTGCGCTGCACTTCGCCGTACCAGCGGCGGCCGCCGTTCTGCATCGCTGGCACGAAGAGCGGCCAGTCCTCCGCCGGGAGGAGGCACGCCTCGTGCGCCCAGTATTCGAACAAGCGGCCTTGCGCGAGCAGCCGGTCGACTGCGCCGCGAGGGTAGGCGCCCGTGCGCGACGCGATCGCGATCCGGTGACTGCGCTCGACGGCAGAGATCGAATCGAGCTGGACGCAGGAGAGCCGGCGCACCGCCGCCTCGACCTCGCGAGCCGAGCCGCGGCGCGCCCGGCCGGCGTACCCCTGGGCGCCGACGATCAGCCGGCGGAGCGCAGGAAGCGAGATCTCGCGCATCCCGCTGCACGCTAGACAATTCCTTACGGCGCGCTCATGTGCGCCTTACGACTCCGTCGTAGCGTCGGATCATGAGCAGCGCACGGATCGGGGTAGCCGTCCTCGTCTCAACCCTCGCCGCGGCTGCGGGCCTGGCGACGACGGCGGGCGACGCCGGTGCTGCCGACTGCGGGCGAGCCCACACCGGTCTCGTCCCACTCACCGATCTCGCAGCGCGCACGTACAAGGGATTCCGAGGTGGGCTTTACCCGGCCGGAGCGAACGCGCCGTCCGCGCGGTATCTCGCGCAAGGCCTGGCACACGCGCGCAAGGTTGTGCCGCGAGGCTCCGACGGAGCGCCCTCCGCGGCCGGCCGGATCGTTCTGCTCTCGATCGGGATGTCGAACACGACACAGGAGTACGGGGCCTTTATGCGGGCCGCCGCCGCCGACGTGAGCACGAGCCCACGCGTGCTGCTCGTTGACGGTGCGCAGGGCGGGCAGGACGCCGAGAAGATCAAGGATCCGGCAGCGCCGTTCTGGACACGCGTCGAGCAGCGGCTGGCCGCCGCGGACGCGAGCGGCGCGCAGGTGCAGGCGGTCTGGCTGAAGGAGGCGATCGCGCGGGAGAGGCGCGCGTTCCCGTCCGACTCTCGCGGACTGCAGGCGAGCCTGAGGACGATCGTGGGCATCTTGCGCGACCGCTATCCGAACCTCCAGCTCGTCTACGTGTCCAGCCGCACGTACGCCGGTTACGCGACGACGCCGCTGAATCCCGAGCCGTACGCGTATCAGAGCGGATTCGCGGTCAAGTGGCTCGTGCAGGAGCGGATCGAGGGAAGGCTGGGCGGGCCGTGGCTCGGCTGGGGCCCGTACCTGTGGACGGACGGGACGAAGGGGCGTCGCGACGGCCTCGCGTGGTCCTGCGCGGACGTGCGCGAGGACGGCACGCATCCGTCGCCGTCAGGGCAGGCGAAGGTCGCAGGGCTGCTGCTCCGCTTCTTCAAGACGAGCCCGACGAGCAAGAGCTGGTTCCGGAAGGCGTAGGCGGGGTCAGACCCCGGCAGGGATAGACCTCGAAGGCCGTCAGACCTCGGGTGTCCCGCCGGCGAGGATCTCGGCCAGCACGGGCGAGTCGATGTTGCCGCCCGAGACGATGCAGACGATCCGGCCGCCGCCGGCGCGGCCCGCGAGCGCCGCGGCCAACGCGAGCGCGCCGGCGCCTTCGGCGACGACACGGACACGCTCGGCGACGAGGCGTACCGCGGCAGCCGTCTCGTCGAGGGAGACGGCAAACGCCCCGGACAGGAGCGGCTCGGCCCGCTCCCACATCTCCGGGAGGAGCGAGCCCGCACCGGCTCCGTCTACGAACGACCTTTCGCTCCCCGTGTCGACCGGTGCGCCGGCCGCGACCGACGCGACGAGAGCCGACGCCGTCGCCGGTTGCACGGCGTAGGCACGCGTGTCGGGCCTGAGCTGCTTGAGCGCGCTCGCGATTCCGGTAAAGAGGCCGCCGCCGCCCCAGGGAACGATCACGGAGTCGATCGCGTCGAGTTGCTCCACGAGCTCGAGCCCGATCGTCCCGTTGCCGGCCATCACGGCGTCGTCGCGCACCGGGTGGACGAAGAAGCCGCCGCCTTCCACGCGGCCCTCCAGCATCGTCTCCCACCAGCGCTCTGCGCTGACGCGGACGATGGTGCCGCCGAGTTGCTCGACGGCGGCGAGCTTGGTCGCGGCCGCGTGCTCGGGAACCACGATCGTCGCGGGCACGCCCTGCTCGCGGGCCGCCCACGCGACACCCTGGGCCATGTTCCCCGCGCTCGTCGTCGCCACGCCTTCGGCAACGGCCTCGGCCGGGGCCTGCCGCACGGCGTTGAGCGCACCGCGAATCTTGAACGAGCCGATCGGCTGCAGGCATTCGAGCTTGAGCCAGATCTCGGTTCCGGCGGGCACCTCCGGCCCGTGGAGGCGGACGAGCGGTGTCCGGACGGCGACGTCGGCGATCGTCTCCCGCGCTCGCTCGATCTCGGTGAGTGGGATCAGAGGTCGACCTCGGTCCCGACGCCCTGCTCGCGCGCCCGGCGCACGCACAGGTCGGCCGCGGCGAGGTCCTCGACTGCGAGCCCGAGCGACTTGAAGACCGTCAGCTCGTCGTCGGCTGACCGCCCTGGGTGAGCGCCGACGAGCACCTCGCCCAGCTCGGCGCGGATGTGGTCAGGCCCGATCCCGGCCTCCTCGACCGCGAGCAGGTAGTCGCCCGCCTCGTTCAGCGTGGACTCGCGCCGGTCGACGAAGAGCGATGCGGCGGCGACGGTCTCGGAGTCGAGCTCACGCGCGGTCGGGATCGACGAGCCGACGGCGTTCACGTGCGCTCCGGGGGTGAGCCACCCGCGTCGAACGATCGGCTCGCGCGAGGCCGTCGTCGTGCAGACGATCTCGGCGCCTGCAAGCGCGTCCTCCACCGTCTCGCAGACGACCGAGTGCGACTCCAGCGCGAGCGCCTCGGCGTGTGCGGGGTTGCGGCTCCAGATCCGGATCTCCGGGTCGTGCACGACGGCCTGCATCGCCTGCACGTGCGAGCGGCCCTGCACGCCCGAGCCGAGCACGGCCACGACCCGCGCTCCAGGCCGCGCCAGCCGCTTGGTCGCGACCGCTGAGACTGCAGCGGTGCGGATCTCGGTGATCGCCGATGCGTTCAGCACCGCACGGAGCAGGCCTGTCTCGCCGTCGTGGAGGATCACGGTTCCCTGGTGCGGGTCGAGGCCGCGCGCCGAGTTCCCGGGCGAGACGACGATCTCCTTCAGCGAGAAGAGAGGGTCTCCGCCTCCGCGGTAGGCGGGCATCAACCCGAGCAGCGCCGGCCCCGGAGGCCGGACGATGAAGCGGAGCGGCATGGAGAGCTCCTCCCGCGCGAGCGCCGCCAGCACGTCCTCCATCGCCGCGATGCAGGCCTCCATGTCGAGCAGCCGACGGACATCGTCCTCGCCAAGGATCAGCACCTTCATGCGAACACCTCCGTGAGCGACTCGCGCTCATCCGGGGCTGAGTCGGAGCTCGAGGCGCCTCGGGGACCGCTGCGAGGTGCTCGGCGCGCCCTGGGCCGACGACGACGGTCGTCACGTCGTCCTGGAGCAGCAGCCACGCGAGGGCCAGAGCGGCCGGAGTAGCGCCCCGCTCGGCCGCCGTGTCGCAGAGGCTCTCCACGGCGGCGTAGGTGCGCTCGTCCCGGTAGCGCTCGTACGGGCCGGGACGTAGCGTCATCCGCGACCCGGCGGGGGCCTCCTCGCCGCGGCGGTACTTGCCGGTCAGCCAGCCGCCTGCGAGCGGGCCGAACGCCTGATAGGACGAGCTCATGCTCGCGACAGACAGGAAGCACGGTCTCGCGGTCGCGGCGGTCGAGCAGGTGGTACTCGTTCTGCACCACCTCGTACCGTGTCACACCTTCCAGCTCCGAGTGCTCTACCGACTCTGCGAGCTGCTCGGCTGTGAAGTTCGACGCTCCGGCCACTCCGATCTTCCCGGCGCGCACGAGCTCGTCGAACGCGAGCAATGTCTCCTCCTGCGGCACGTCCGGGTCGAACTCGTGGGCCATGTAGACCGCCACGCGCTCGACGCCGAGGCGGCGCAGGCTCGTGTCGATCTGCCGGCGCACGCGGGCGCGCGACAGGCCACGGTCCTCGCCGGCGTCCATCGGGTTGTAGGTCTTGGTCTGGATTGTCAGCCGCGCCCGTACGTCCAGCGGCTTGGTTCGCAGCCACTCTCCGATCGCCGATTCGCTCCGTCCACCGCCGTAGGCGTCAGCGGTGTCGAACGTGGTGATTCCGAGGTCCCAGGCTGCGTCCATGATCCGGAAGGCCTCGTCCCGCGGCGTGCCCCGGTCGAAAAGCTCCGGCGCCGAGCCGACCCCGCCGAAGTTGCCGCAGCCGAGTGCAACGCGCGTGACCGCGATGCTGCTCCGGCCGAGCAGACGCTCTTCCACCGGGCGAGCGTAGCGAGCGGTGAAGCGAAGCAGTGCCGCGTCCGCGAAGCGTACGCCTCCAGGGGTTCTTGCAGGTTGCGCGGTAACTCTGTACCGGCGGCGCGCCGGGGCTCTCGCCCCGCCGCGCCGACCGTGCTTGCGCGCCCCGAGCGGCGCGCCGGCGTGCCCGAGGGGGTCGAGGGCAGCCTCAGCGGGCGCGAGACTACGGGATATTCTGCGGCCGTGCGCGAGGTACGGCTCGAGACGGTGCTCGTCGACAACGGCGGCGCTCGGGTCGCGGCAGACGTGTCGTCCGCCCTGCTCGTCGGCTCTGCGGGATGACGAGCGCAGACATGCTGGCTCTGCTGCTCGGCTCCGTCGTGGGGCGCGTCGAGGCGCTCTGACGGTGCAGTATCGCCGGCTGGGCTCGAGCGACCTGGTCGTCTCGGAGCTCGGTCTTGGCTCCTGGCTCACGCTCGGCCGCGGGATACCGCGCGACACCGCGCTCGCGCTCGTCGATCGCGCGCTCGGCCTCGGGATCACGTTGTTCGACACGGCCCCGGTCTACGACGCCGGCGCCGCGGAGACGCTGCTCGGCGATGCGCTCGTAGGGCGGCCCCGCGACTCATACGTGTTGGCAACGAAGCTCACTGTGGCGATGGGCCGACCTGCGCGCCAACACGTTGTGGAACAACTCGAGGGCTCGCTCCGCCGATTGCAGACCGACTACATCGACCTGTACCAATGCCACCGCTTCGATCACGAGACGCCGCTCGAAGAGACACTGACGGCGCTGGACGGGATGGTTCGGCAGGGCAAGGTCCGGACGCTCGGGTTCAGCGAGTGGACGCCGGAACAGCTCCGGGCATCCTTCGACGTGCCGGACGTCGAGCGATTCGTCGCGAGCCAGCCCGAGTACTCGATCCTGTTCCGAGGTCCCGAGCGCGGGGTGATCGAGGCTTGCCGTGAGCACGGGATCTCTCAGCTGGTCTGGTCGCCGCTCGCGCAGGGCGTGTTGACCGGCAAGTACCTGGCTGGTGAGCGGCCGGCGCGGGGGACGCGCGCCGACTCGAGCCGCATGGGCCTCTTCATCGGTCGCTGGCTGCGAGAGGACGTGCTCTTGGCGGTCGACCGCCTGCGGCCGATCGCGGCCGGGCTCGGCGTGACGCTCGCTCAGCTCGCGCTCGCCTGGGTGCTTCGCGAGCCGAACGTTGCAGCCGCGCTCGTCGGCGCGACACGACCCGAGCAGCTCGACGAGAACGTGATCGCCTCCGGTCTCGATCTCGACGACGCCACCCTCGCCGCGATTGACGAGGCGGTGGCCGATGTCGTTTCGTCTGCTCGCTAGGAGGCCGACGCGGCGACGACGAACGCGGCGACATCGCGGATCTGCTGCTCGCTGAGAGTGCCGCTGAAGGCCGGCATCGCTCCGCCGCCGTTCTGCACCTGGGTGACAACCTCGTCGAAGGTGAGGTTCGCGCCGTCGAGATTCGGGCCTACCGTGCCGCTGGAGCCCGCCTCCGAGAGGGTGTGGCAGCCG
The DNA here is from genome assembly GCA_963737565.1 of uncultured Actinomycetes bacterium. Lineage (GTDB taxonomy): Bacteria > Actinomycetota > Thermoleophilia > Gaiellales > Gaiellaceae > Gaiella. The sequence continues at coordinate 75,143 of CAVTTF010000013.1, read as the reverse complement.
CCGCAGCCGGCGCTCGCAAACACCTGCTCACCTGCCGCCGCGTCGCCCTGGGCGGCCGTTGTCTCGGTCTCGGTCGTCTCGGTCTCCGTGACCACGGTTTCTGTGATCGTCGGGACCGTAGGAGGCGTGGTCTCGTCGTCGTCGCCGTCGCAGCCGGTGGCAACAACGGTGAGACACGCGAATGCGGCGATGACGAGCGCAGTACGACGCATGCGGCTCGAGCTTAACCGCCGCCGCTCGAGCTCAAACGACGGCGCGGGCTTCCTCGTCGGCGGCTGCCGCCGCGCGACCGAGGATGCTCGGCTGCTGCGTCTTCCAGATCAGCGTGATCCGGCCTCCGGCCTCGGTGTACTCGAGGTCGAACGAATCGGTCAACCGCCCGATCAACAGCAGCCGGCGCACGCGGTCCGGGTTGCGCATGCTCTTCGTCCACGGGGTGAAGTCGCGGATGCTCGCGGTGAGCGCCCTGTCGACGAATGTCGCGTCGAACGCGATTGCGCCGCCCGGCTGGACGCGCTCCATGCCCATCGCGATCGCCTCCGAGCAGGCGAGGACGATCGCGAACCGGTCGTCGTGTGCGATGCCGATGCGCCCGAGCCACGCTGTCAGACGCGAGCGCGCCGCCGCGAGCAGACTCGCGTCCGCCGGTATGACGAGCTGCAGCCCGTCGGCTGCGACCGTTTCGGTAACCGCGTCGGCCATTCCCCGCACCTATTGTGGCGCGACCTGCCGGTTTCGCCAACCCCCTTCGGTGGGGTTTTCATGTTTGTCGCCCGGAGCGACCGGGCACCGGGCCGGGGGAACGCGATCGACAGGAGGCGACATGCCGAAGGAGTGGAGCGAAAAGCGCGAACGGCAGTACGAGCACATCAAGGAGGGATACAAGGAGGAAGGCGTCTCCACGAAAGAGGCGAAGCGGCGTGCCGCCGCGACGGTGAACAAGGAGCGCCGCGAGCACGGCGAGACCAAGCGCAGCACGAAGCGCTGACGTCCGCGGGCTGCTGTAGCGGCGAGGCTTGCCTCGTCTCCCGGCCGGGCGTGCCCGAGACCTATCGCTACGCGGCGCCGACCCGAACGATCGACGGGCTCACTTCGTCGGCGTAGTACGCGAGCAGTTCTTCGCACACCTCGAGCGCGTCCCCGAGGTTGTGCGTCGCCAGCGCGGCGAGGATCGCATATCCCGGCTCGAGCCGGCGACCGTCGCACTGCCAGTGAAAGCGGATCAGCTCGTAGGTCATCCGCTCGGCATCTCCGAGCTGGAGCTCGCCAATCGCCCGCCGCAGATCCTCCACCAGCGCCGCCGCCTCGATCGGGTCACACGGGGTATGGAGGACCGACGGCACTGCCTACGTTCTATCCCCTTTCGGGCGCGACCGATACTCGAACGGGTGAAAATCACTCCAACGAGGGATTAAGGAAAACGGTCCACGTTCGGGCTCAGGTCGAGCGGGCCGCGGTTGACGCACGATGCCGGGACGACGTACTCGGACGTCCCGAGCCGGTGCAGCTGGTTGGCGACGAGCTGCGAGCGCATCATTCGCCGGGCGGTCTCCTCATCGAGGCCGAGCCGGCGGCCGACGCGCACACCGCTTTGCAGCGCGAAGCACTCCGTCCGTCCTTCGTTCCGCACGCCGCGAAGGTGCCAGGCTTCGTGCGCAAGCACCGCGATTGCGCGGGCGGCCTGCGAGAAGGAAGGGACGTCGCCGTCGGCGGCGAGCTGCTGCAGGGCATAGCAAAGCTCCGGGGTCAGGTAGGCAAGGCGTCCGCCGACAGTTGCGACACCGTCGGCGTGCCGGACCGCGCCGACGTAACGGCCCGACGTGTCGCAGCCGACGCGCACGGGCTTGCCCGCGACCGTGGAGGCCTCGAGCGAGATTCGGTCTTCGGCTGCCTGTTGGGCGCGGGCGTCGAGGTCGTTCCAGTCGCCGCGATCGAGCAGGAGGACGAGTGCCGCCAGGACAGCGAGGACGACGGCCGCCTCGGCGAGGGAGCGGACAAGTCTGCGGGGGCGGGAGGGTTGGGCAGGAAGCGGCGGACGATCGTCCACGTCCTCGTCGTCGAGCTCCGAGATATCGACCCACACCCGCGTGCCGTCGTCTTCGGCGATTGCCCACTCGGCGACCGTGCCGTCGCCGTAGCGCTCACGGTCCGCAGCGCCTGGTTTCGGGTCGTCGCGGTGGAGCAGCGGCGCGCTACTGCGCCAGCTCGAGACGACGAACTGCGCCTCGAGCGCGAGCACGAGCACGAACGGCAGCCAGATGGGGATGGTCGAGCGGATGTCGGGCGGCGAGAAGAACCAGACGACGAACGCCGCGACGAGGATGAGTCGCAGGCGCCGAAGCAGGCGCACGCCCCGCCCTCGGTCGTGCCTCATACGTTGGAGGGTAGGCGCTTGACCTGAAACCCGAGCGGCCGCGGCCGCGAATGCGGACGCCTTCAGCGGTCTGTCGCGCGTCGCGGATTCGCGCGAGCGGATCCGCGACCTGCGCGGCTGGCAAATGCCTTGAGGGGACGCGGCTCGCGGCCGATAGGGGAGACGTCGATGTCTGCTGACGCGCACACCGACCTCGACCGGCTGCTCGAGCAGCTCGACGAGGAGGAGCGGCTGATGTCAGCCGAGCGGCACCGGCTGCAGGACCGGATCGACTACTTCGCCGGGTCGGGCGACGCTGCGGCTGCCGCCGAGGTCGAGCAGCAGGAGCGCGAGCTCTCCACCCGGCGCCGCGAGCTGCATGCGCGGATCGAAGCGCTCCGCGGCCCGCGTTCAGACGACGCGTAGGCGGCTCGTCGACGGCGTCCACGGCAGCACCGCAACTGCCCGACATATCGTTGATAGAATGACGACATGTCAACGAATATCGCCACAGTTCTCAATCTGACGCGCGCTCGCAGCTTGGTCGTTCGCGATCTCGACGAGGCGCTCGGGAGCCACCACGGTCTGGGGTTGAACGACCTCGCGGTGCTACTCGAGCTCCAGTCCGCTCCGAACGGCCGGATGCGGCGGGCTGAGCTTGCCCGGCGCCTCGCGGTGACCACATCGGGGGTCGCGCGGCAGTTGCAGCCGCTCGAGCGGATCGGAGTCGTCGGTCGCGAGTCGAATCCGACGGACGCACGGCTTGCGCTCGTCGTACTCACTCCGGCCGGTGATCGGGTCGCGACCGAGGCTGCCGCGACGGCCGAGGAGGCCGCCGCTCGCTCGCTCGGCAGGGTCTGGCCGGCCGCAGAGCACGCACGGCTCGGGGCCTTGCTCGAGCGCGCGAACGCGGACGCGTAGCCGGAAGGAGGGCTGCCCGGACGGGCGGCCCTCCTGGCGGTCGTCCAATCTGAGGCTACGCGGTCCGCGGGCCGTCGGGCGGCCGCGAGATCTGCTCGACGAGCTCGCCCGTCGTCTTGTCCTTCGTTTCGAGCGCCACGTCCGCCTGCGAGACGACGCCGACCAGCCGGTCGTCCTCGTCCACCACGGGCAACCGGCGAACCTGGTAGCGCGCCATCAGCTGCAGCGCGTCGGACAGGTTCGTGTCCGGCTCGACCGTGACCAGGTCCTGCGAGGAAACCTCGCGTGCCGGCATGCCGCGCGGGTCCTTTCCTCTCGCGACCGCGCGCACGACGATGTCGCGGTCGGTGACCATGCCGATCAGCCGCTCGCCCTCGACGAGCGGGATCGCGCCGACGTCCTCGGTCTCCATCAGTTCCGCGACCTGGTTGACGGGCGTGTCGGGTGTCACCGAGCGCGGCCGCTCGGTCATCACATCGCGCACCTTCGTTCCCATGAGAAGCCTCCTTGGCTGTGTCAGAGGAGGCCTTCCCGTTTGCGAATGCGGCAAACCGGCTTGTTCCGGAGTTCGTCGTCGCGCAAGACTCGATTTTCGGCCGGCAACGAGCTTGGGGCGCCTTGCGGCGCCCCAAAGCGGATCAGTCGATAGACGTGCTGCTCAGGAGCAGCCGGTGTTGGTGCCGCAGTCGCGGCACGTGTAGCAACTGCCGGTTCTGACCATCCGGCCGCCGCAGCGAGCGCACTCGACCGCGTCCTCATGGGTGTTGAAGAGGGCAGTCTGCCCTGGTGGCGATGCTTCCAGGGTCGCCACGGCGGCGCCCGCCTCCGGAGCCGCGCCGTACGCCGCCGCGAGCCGGGCCTTCACCTCGGGCGTGAGGATGCCGGCCTCCTCCTGCTGGTCGGCGGTGAGGAACTTCTTGCCCATCCAGCGGAAGACGTAGTCGACGATCGACTTCGCCACGCGGATGTCCGGGTCGTTCGTCAGCCCTGACGGCTCGAAGCGCATGTGGCTGAACTTCGAGACGTAGACCTCGAGCGGCACGCCGTACTGGAGGCCGAGCGAGACGGAGATCATGAACGAGTTCATCAGTCCGGCGAGAGTCGTGCCTTCCTTGGCGATGTCGAGGAAGATGTCGCCGGGCGTGCCGTCGTCGAACAGGCCGACGTGGATGTAGCCCTCGTACTCGCCCACCTTGAACTTGCGGCCGATCTCGACGCGGTCGTCCGGCAGCCGCCGCCGCTGCGGGTGGACGCCGGTCATCGCCGGTGAGAGCGCCGGCGTCGGCGTCCTTGTCCTTGCCCGAGAGTGGCTGCGCGACCTTGCAGTTGTCGCGGTAGATCGCGATCGCCTTCACGCCGAGCTGCCAGGCCTCGACGAGCAGCTGGGAGACCTCCTCGACCGTCGTCTGCTCGGGCAGGTTGACGGTCTTGGAAATCGCGCCGGAGATGAACGGCTGGACGGCGCCCATCGCCTTCACGTGGCCCATGTAGTGGATCGCCCGCTCGCCGATCGCGCAGTCGAAGACCGGGTAGTGCTCGGTCTTGACGCGACGGGGCGCCGACGATCGTGTTCCGCTCGTCGATGTAGGCGACGATCTCCTCGATCTCGCGCGGCGCATAGCCGAGCTTCTCGAGCGCCATCGGCACGGTCTTGTTGACGATCGTGATCTCGCCGCCGCCGACGAGCTTCTTCGACTTGACGAGCGAGAAGTCGGGCTCCACGCCGGTCGTGTCGCAGTCCATCATGAAGCTGATCGTTCCGGTGGGCGCGAGCACGGTCGCCTGCGCGTTGCGGAAGCCCGCCACCTCGCCCAGGTCGAGCGCGTCGTCCCACGCCTTGCGCGCGGCCGCTAGCAGGTCGTCGGGCACGGACTCGGGATCCTGGATGTTCCCGACTGCCGCGCGATGCTTCGCGATCACGCCGAGCATTGCCGCTGCGTTCTGCGAATACCCGGCGAACGGGCCCATCCGCTTCGCGACCTCGGCCGACTTCCGGTACGCCCGGCCGGTCATCAGCGCCGTGATCGCAGCCGCGTAGGCCCGGCCCTCGTCGGAGTCGTAGGGCAGGCCGCGCGCCATCAGCAGCGCGCCCAGGTTCGCGTAGCCGAGGCCGAGCTGGCGGTAGTCGATCGCGTTCCGGCCGATCTCGGGCGTTGGGTAGGAGGAGTAGCCGACGAGGATCTCCTGCGCGAGGAGCATCACATCGACTGCGTGCTCGAACGCCTCGACGTCGAGCTCGCCGTCCTCGCGCCGGAACTTCATCAGGTTGAGCGAGGCGAGATTGCAGGCGCTGTCGTCGATCGACATGTACTCCGAACAGGGGTTGGACGCGTTGATCCGGCCCGTGTTCGGCAGCGTGTGCCAGGAGTTGATCGTCGTGTCGTACTGGACGCCCGGGTCGGCGCACTCCCAGGCTGCGGCCGCGATCGTCCTTCAGCAGCGCTCTGGCGTCGGTCGTCTGGACGACGGTGCCGTCGGTGCGCGCGGTCAGGTTCCACTCCTTGTTCTCGACCGCAGCCTCCATGAAGGCGTCGCTGACGCGGACCGAGTTGTTCGCGTTCTGGTACTGGATCGAGGCCCAATCGGGCGAGTCGAGCGACATGTCGTAGCCCGCCTGCTCGAGGACGCGCGCCTTGCGCTCCTCCTTGGCCTTGCACCAGATGAACTCCTCGACGTCCGGGTGGTCGACGTCGAGCACGACCATCTTCGCTGCGCGCCGGGTCTTGCCGCCCGATTTGATCGTGCCCGCCGACGCGTCGGCGCCGCGCATGAAGCTGACCGGGCCGCTCGCGTAGCCGCCCTTCGAGAGCTGCTCCTGCGACGAGCGCAGCCGGGAGAGATTGACGCCCGAGCCCGAGCCGCCGCGGAAGATGATCCCCTCGCGCCGGATCCAGTCCAGGATCGAGTCCATCGTGTCGTCGATCGAGAGGATGAAGCAGGCCGAGCACTGCGGGCGCTCCTCGAAGCCGACGTTGAACCAGACCGGCGAGTTGAACGAGGCGATCTGGTTGACGAGGATCGCCTTCAGCTCGGCCTCGAACGTCTCCGCCTCCGTCTCGTCCGCGAAGTAGCGCGCCGCGCCGGCCCCAGGCGCCGATCGTGTCGACGACGCGGCCGATCATCTGCTTGACCGAGCGCTCGCGCTCCGGGGAGGAGAGGCGGCCGCGGAAGTACTTCTGCGCGACGATGTTCGTCGCCGTCTGTGACCAGAACTTGGGGAACTCGACCTCGCGCTGCTCGAACGCCGGGCCGTCCCGGCCGGGGATCAGCGCGTCGCGCAGCTCCCAGTCGATCTCGTCGAACGGGTCGCGCCCGGGAATCGTGAAAAAGCGACGCGGCGTGACGCGCGCCTCCTGGTCGACGACGGCGTTCGCATCCTCCACGGCCGTCTGGGGCGTCTGCGTCGCTTCCTTGGTGCTAGCCATCTCTTCCTCCCGAGCGGTCCGTCAGACATCAGCAGCCTTGTCGCCCCCGGCGGCCTTCGGCACGTCGTGCGAGCGGACCGGCCATGCTAGGAGGAGGATCGGACGGATTCGCACTAGCGGCGCCCGTCGTCTGGTCTTTCGAAAAAGCCCTGCAAATCGCAGGAATGGGCGTCATTCGGTCATTCTACCCGGACGAGGTGGGGCGGGCGCGGCCGCAAGGAGTATCGTGGGTGGCGACTCGAAGGAGGCGCGTGTGCTCGACTGGGTGATCGTCGCCGTGCTCTACGTCTTGATGCTGGTGCTCTTCCGTTGGCTTGGCGGCTTCGCGTCAGCCGGCAGGGCGTTTAGCGAGTGGGGTCGCTCGAGCTCGACCGTGCGTCCGGACCCGTCGTCGTCACGCAGCTCGTAGCCGGCAGACGCCGGAGTCGGACTGCTCCTCGCCTTCCCGCCCGGCGAGAGGCTCAGGCTCTATACCGCGACGGGCGGATCGCCGCTGTCCGCGCCATCGCCCTTACCGAAGCGGCGCGCGAGATAGCCGGCCGACCCGGCGGCAAGCAGGAGGATGGAAAGCCCGCCCAGGACGATCAGCGGGATCGGCACCGAGGAGGGGCCCGCGGTGCTCGGGCCGTCACCGTCGCCGCCGCCTGCGATCGTCTCGCCGCTTGGGTCGGTCTCGGTCTCGCTCGGGTCGTCGGGGTTCGAGCCCGTCGTCTCGAGCAACGTCGGCTCCTTCACCGGCGGGCGGTTGGCGGCGTCTTGGAGCGCGCGCTCGATCTCCTCCTTGGCCGAGGAGTAGTCCTTCACGTCCGGCGGGAGGCTCTTGATCGCGTCGCGGTAGCAGTGCAGCGGGTAGAGGTAGTCGACCCGGCCGTTGTCGTACCAGTCGGCCACGACCTGTTCGGCGCAGCTCGGCTTCTTCGCGGCCACGGCCGGTCCGGCCATGACGAGCGTCGCGGCGAGAGCGGCGGCGATGGCCACGAGTACGGCGCGGATGTGATCTGCGGTGGGGACGGCGGTCACGAACGAGGGGGGCAGCCGGGACGGTTCGGCAAGACGATTGTGCCCAGTCTTCCGGCTGGCGGTGTGGCTCGGGTCAGGGCAGGGTAAACGAATTGTAAGGCAGACGGCGCCGGAAACTGCCGGGGGCGTTGCTAGCTTCCCCGCGATGGAGGCGGCGGCAAACCCCGCGGCCGGCCCGCGACGGGCGGCGCCGTGGGTCGTCGCCGGCGGGGTCGGCGTTCTGGTCTTCGCCGCTGTCTTCGGTGGCGGGGCCTCGGGAGACTCGTCCGTTCTGGAGCTCGGCCTGCTCGCCCTCGTCGTTTGCGGGACCGGGCTCGTAGCCTCCGCGCTCGGCCTCGTCACGCTGCCGCGCTTCGAGCCGGCGGGCGCGTCGGCGGTCGCCCTCCTGCTCGGGCTGGTGGGGTGGGTGGGAGTGTCCATCGTCTGGTCGGTCGCGGGCGATCGCTCCTGGTCTGCGCTCAACAAGGGCCTCCTCTACGTTCTCTTCCTGCTCGCCGGGGTCCTGCTCGGCTGCCTCGGAGGCCGCTGTACGAGAGCCGCGGCGGCCGTGCTCGCGGGTGTCATCGGGCTTGCCCTGCTGTGGGCGCTGGCCGGCAAGGCGATTCCGGGCCTCTTCCCGGACGGCGGCCGGATCGCACGAATGCGCGAACCGGTCGGCTACTGGAACGGGCTCGCGCTGCTCGCCGACGTCGGTCTCGCGCTCGGTCTCTGGCTGGCGACGTCGTTCGGCCTGAGGCGCTGGCGGGTGGCCGGCGGGCTCCTCGTCTACATGTCGGTGCTGTCGTTGCTGCTGACGCAGTCGCGTGCGGGTGTGGGGGCGGCGCTCGGAGTGCTCGCGCTCTGGCTTTGGCTCTCCCCGCAGGAGCGGGTCGAGGGAGCATTGGTTGCGTGCGCCGCCGGGGTGCCGGCGGTTCTCGTCGGCGCGTGGGCCTTCACCCGTCCTGCGCTCGTCGACGACGGGGCGGCGCATGCCGCGCGCGTGGACGACGGCGCGCTGTTCGGCGTGCTGGCGTTGCTCGGCGCGGCACTCGCGACGGCCTTTGTCCTGCTTCCGCTCGCGCGGGTCGCTCGCGAGCGGCGACGGCTTGTCGTGCGGGTGCTCGCGGGGACGGCGGCCGTGTGCGTGTTCCTCGGTGCGGCCGGCCTCGTCGCAGCGGCAGGCGAGGAGTTCTCGCAGCGTGAGTGCGCGAACGATCCAAGTCGCCTGGGCTCGGTCTGCGCGAACAACCGGCTGCAGTGGTGGGGCGAGGCGATCGAGATCTGGCGCGCACATCCCCTGGCCGGTGCGGGTGCCGGGACGTTCGAGATCGCTCGCACGCGGTACCGGGAGGACGCGACCGCCGTCACCGAGCCGCACAGCGTCCCGCTGCAGGTGCTCGCGGGAGGCGGCGTCGTCGGTCTCGCGCTCCTGCTCGGCTTCGCCGTCGCGGTCGGGATGGCGGCGGCGCGGGCGCTGCGCCGGCTTGGAGGAGGTGAGCGGGCGGCCGCGGTCGCCCTCGTCGCGTTCCCGGCGGCCTGGGCGATGCACGCCGTCGTGGACTACGACGTCGACTTCGTCGCGGTCACCGGGCCGATGCTGGTTGCGGTCGGCGCGCTGCTCGCGGCCGGGCGCCCGGCGCGGGAGCCCGCGCGGTGGCTGACGGTCGCCGGGGGTGGCCTGGCGGCGCTCGCGATCATCGCGGCGATCGGATCACCCGCGCTGGCCGCGCGAGGTGTCGAGCGGGCCTACGAGCTCCTCGACACCGGCGAGGTCGCCCGCGCTGCCGACCTCGCGCGCCGGGCCGAGGAGCTCGATCCGCTTTCCGTGCAGCCGGTGTGGGCGCGCGCGCGAACCGCCGCGCGCGCTGGGGACATCGAGGCAGCGCACGTCTTCTACATCCGCGCGACGGAGCTGCAGCCGGAGAACGCCGACACCTGGCACGCGCTCGGCCTCTTCCGCCTCGACGTGCTGCGCGACGCGTGCGGCGCCTACCAGGCGCTCAACCGCGCGTACACGCTCGATCCGAAGAGCCGGCGGTGGAGTCCCGGCGGCCCGCTCGACGTCGCCCGCGACGCGGTCAATGCGGGCGCCTGCAAGCGTCGTCGGTAGGCCTCCGTCGGACAAGCCGCTCCGGACACGTCTCCTCGAGAGGGCTTTCTGTGGAGAACCGCTCTCAGCGGTGCGTCTGGGCCGCATGGATACGCGGGGATGTGGATAACGCCTCTGAGGCTAGACGTGTACCTGCGCGGCCGTGTCTGGACGGGGCCGGAGCGGCCAGCCGGTCAGGCGCCGACGACGACGACGACGTGAGCACCGTGGAGCTGCGCCGGCCGCATCCCGTCGAGCGGGCCGACGATCGCGATCCCGAGGTCGCGCGCGAGCCGCGTGCCCTCGCCCTCGAAGCCCCGGCGGTGCATGACGAGACTGCGCACGTGATCCATCCGGGGCGCGTTGGTGACGCCGCCGATGCGGTAACCGCGTGCTTGCAGGCGCTCTGCCGCGGCCCCGGCCGCGCCCTGGCGGCCGTTGCCGTTCAGGACGAGCACCGTGACCTTGGAGCGCTTCAACTCGGCGACGGCCGGAGGCGCGACCTTCCGCGCGCGGGCCGGCTTCGCCGCCGCCGCCGCAGCCGGCCGGGACACTTTCGTCCTCGGCTTCGCGTCGGGGGTCGCCGCCTCTCGCGCGATGAGCGCGCCCCCGAGGACGACGAGCAGCAGGAGCTCGAACGCGGCCACGGCGCAGGCGACGAGGGTCGCGGTGCGCCAGGGGTGGATCAGCGTGTTCGGCGGCGGGAGTGGATGATCCACGGCGAGGGGTGATTCGCCCGCCGCCGCCTCACTCCTGCTGGATCGCCTCCCAGGTGGCCCGCAGGCCATCCTCGAGCTCGATCTCGGGTTGCCAGCCGAGCTCGGCCGCGGCGCGCGACACGTCGAGCACGCTGCGCCGGGCGTCGCCCGCCCGCGCCTCCGCGTGCCGCGCCTCCGCAGCGTCGCCGACGACCGAACGGCAGAGCTCGTGCAGGCGGTTCACGCTCGTCTCGACTCCTGTGCCGACGTTGTAGACGCCGCCGTTCCGGTCAGCGGCGAGGAGCAGCGCGCGCACCACGTCGGCGACGTGAACGAAGTCGCGACTCTGCTCGCCGTCGCCGAACACGACCGTCTCCTCGCCGGCCGCCATTCGCTCGAGGAAGATCGCGATCACGCCGCCCTCGAGCGACGCCGACTGCCGGGGGCCGTACACGTTCGCAAAGCGGAGCGCGACCGCACGCAGCCCGTGGATCCGGCGCCAGCCGTCCACGTACGCCTCGCCGCCGAGCTTGGCGATGCCGTAGGGCGACACCGGCCGCAGCGGCGCGTCCTCCGAAGCCGGGCTGTCGACGTCGCCGTAGATCGCGCCCCCCGTAGAGGAGAACACGACCGCAGCCCCGGCCCCGCGCGCGGCCTCGAGCACGTTCACCGTGCCGACGACGTTGACCTCCGCGTCGAACGCCGGCCGCTCGACGGATGTGCCCACATCGGCCTGCGCGGCCAGGTGGAAGACGACGTCTGCATCCGTCTCAAAGGGGCCGCGGATGTCGTGTTCGAGCAGGCGGGCCGCCTCGTTGACGAATTCCCGACGCCCTGTCGAGAGGTCGTCGACGACCGTCACCTCGTCGCCACGCTCGACGAGCGCATCGACGAGGTGCGAGCCGATGAACCCGGCCCCACCGGTGACGAGCACGCGCACGCGGCGATCGTAGACGGCGCTCGTCCGGCACAGCGGCGAGGATGCCTCCATGCGCCGATCTGCGGCTGCGGTCATCGTCCTCGCCGCGACGCTCGCGCTGGCCGCGGTCACCTCGCCGCTGGCGGGCGCCAAGCCTCGCGGGCCGACCGCGCGCGCCTGGGTCGCGCTCGACGCGGGAACGGGCAACGTGCTGCTTTCGCAGCGCGCGCACGAGCGCCGGCCGATCGCATCGCTGACGAAGGTGATGACCGGGCTGCTCGTCGCCGAGGCCGGCGATCTCCAGCGGCGCATTCGAGTGCCGCTCGCGGCGACGCAGGTCGAGCCGACGAACGAGGGGCTTCGCCCGGGCGGGCGCTATCGGCGGCTGACGCTCCTCTATTCGACGATGCTCGTCTCCGCGAACGACAGCGCCACGGCGCTCGGCTACGACCTCGGCGCCGGCTCGCTGGAACGGTTCTACGCGCTGATGAACGCGCGCGGGGCGCGGATCGGAATGCGCGAGACCATGTATGCGAGCGCGTCGGGCCTGGACGACTTCCACAACTCCTCGACGGCGTACGACCAGGCGCTGCTCGCGCGTACGGCTCTGCTCAATCCGGCGTTCCGCCAGGTTGTCTCGACCCGCCGCTACTTCACCCGCTGGTCGGCGCCCGACGCTCGCCAAGGAGTGGGTGAACCACAACAGAATGCTCTTCACGCATCCCGGCACCTACGGTGTCAAGACCGGCTGGACGTCTCGTGCCGGTGCCTGCGTTGCGGTCGCCGTGCGGCGCGGCGATCGTACGGTGATCGTGGTCGTGCTCGGCTCGAAGGCGCTCTGGCCCGACACCGCAGAGCTCGTCGAGCGGGCCTTCGCGCGCCGTTAGCATCGCGCTGTCGCATGTTCGTCACCTTCGAAGGGCTCGACGGGTCCGGAAAGACCACGCAGCAGCGCCTCGTGGCCGAGCTGCTGCGCGCCGACGGCCTCGAGGTCGTCGAGACGCGCGAGCCGGGAGGGACCGAGCTCGGAGAACGGGTTCGGGAGCTCGTCCTTCACGCCGGCGACGTGGCGCCCTGGGCCGAGGCCGCCCTCTTCGCCGCCTCGCGCGCGCAGCATGTCGCCGAGGTGATCCGACCCGCACTCGACCGTGGCGCGGCCGTGCTCTGCGACCGCTACGTCGACTCCTCGCTCGCCTACCAGGGGATCGCGCGCGGACTCGGGCTCGAGCGCGTGCTCGAGCTCAACCTGACCGCCGTCGACGGGCTCCTCCCCGAGCGCACGTTCCTCCTGCTCGTCGCCGCTACGACGGCAGCCGGCCGGATGAGCGCCGACCGGGACCGGATCGAACGTGAGAGCCTGGCGTTCCAGGAGCGGGTCGACGCGGCCTACCGCGAGCTTGCCGAGCTGTACCCGGAGCGGATCGTCGCGCTCGACGGCGCGCTCCCGCCCGAGGTCCTGGCCGAGAGGATCCATGGAGCGCTTCGCAACGGTTCCTGACCAGCCCGAGGCAAAACGTCTGCTGACGGCCGCGCTGGACGACGGGCCTGCGCATGCCTACCTCTTCCACGGGCCCGCCGGCGTGGGGAAGCGGGCGGCAGCCTTCGCCTTCGCCGGCGTCCTGCTTGGCGACAACCGGCGTGTCGTCGAGCGGACGCACCCGGATCTGTACGTCCTCGAGGCGCTGGGCGAGTTCGTCCGCATCGACGACGTGCGCGCCCTCCACCACGACCTGCACATGCGACCGTACGAGAGCGACCGGCGCGTCTACCTCGTGCTGGACGCGCACCGGTTGAACGACGACGCCGCGGACGCGCTGCTCAAGGACCTCGAAGAGCCGCCCGCCTACGCGACGATCGTGCTCGTCGCCGACGAGCTCGGTTCCCTGCCGGAGACGATCCTCTCCCGCTGCCAGCTCGTGCCCTTCGGGCGGCTCTCCGAGTCGGCGGTACGGAGCTGGGTCGCCGATCATGCTCCCGGTCTCACCGAGAGCCAGACGACCGCCCTCGCTCGCGTCGCCGGGGGGAGACTCGATCGGGCAGCCCGTCTGCTCGACCCGGCGGCCGAAGAGCGGCGTGCTGCGCTGATCGAGGCGGCACGCGGCCCCTACCTCGACCCGGAGTTCGAGCCGGCCGACGCGGCCGAGGCGATCCTGGCGGGAGCGGCGCAGCGCGGCGCGGCCGCGAAGGACCGGGAGCAGGAGCTCCTCGAAGGCCGCGATCTCCCCGCGCGGGAGGCCGAGCAGCGGGTTCGCAGGGCACAGCGGGGAGCCGAACGGGAGGAGCTGCTCGCGTCGCTCGAGGAGCTCGCAGCGTGGTACCGCGACCTCGTGGTCGTCGCGGCCGGTGCCGACGGCGCCGTCCAGCACGCCGACCGGCTCGACGATCTCCGCGCTGACGCTGCCCGCGGCCTCGGCGAAGGCCCTGAGCGCGCGGCCGAGCTCTGCCGCGAGGCCTGGCGCGCGGCCGAGGAGTTCAACGTCAACCCCTCACTCGCGCTCGAGGCGCTCTTCGTCCGCTGTCGCCGCGTACTCGGCGGCTGACCTCAGAAAAGGGCCTGGCTATACTCGAAAGCCCGCGCCGACGTAGCTCAGCTGGTAGAGCACATCACTCGTAATGATGGGGTCCCCGGTTCGAGTCCGGGCGTCGGCTCTCCATGACGCGCGAGGACGATACGGCGATGATCGCCCGCCAGCTGGCCGACCTCACTCGCGACGTCCAGGAGATGGCGAACCAGCTCAAGGCAATTCGCGAGCGGGCTGAAACTCAAAGAGAGCGCGCGAACACGCAGCAAGAGCGCATCGACCTCGCGGCGCGAGAACTCGCCGAGGTCAGCGCCCGGCTGCAAGCCGCGGCGAACGCGCTCCGCGAATCAATCTGATCGCCGATTCGGCCTCGGCTTAGACGGGCTCGAGCGGCAGCTGCGGCCCGCTCGGTAGCTCGACTCCGATCGGGTCGCCCGGACGGACGTCGCCGCCGGCGAGAACGATCGCCATCACGCCGGCCTTGCGGACGAGCTCGCCACTCTCGGCCACGCCCCAGCGTCGCCGCCATCAGCCCGGGCTGCAGACCGTCGAGCTGGACGCACGGGTTGCGCAGGCCGGTTACCTCGACCACGGCGACGGCACCGAGGCGCAGCTTCGTCCCGGTCGGCAGCGAGAGCAGGTCGAGCCCGCGTGTCGTCACGTTCTCGCCCAGCTCACCCGGGCGTGACGGCGTAGCCCGACGCGGCCAGCTCGTCGTGCAACTCGGTGTGGATCAGATGCACCTGCCGGAGATTCGGCAGCGTCGGGTCGCGCGCGACGCGGGAGCGATGCTTCACGGTCTCGCCGGCGTGAGCGTCGCCCTCGACGCCGAGCCCGGCGAGCAGCCGGATCGTCGCGCGCGGCAGCTTGCCCATTGTGTGCGCCGCACTCCGGCTGACCGTCGTGACGACGCCCTTCATCACCGCAGAGGATGGCACGCCGGCCGCCGCTCGCGTGGCTATTCTTCCCGCGATGGGCGACATCGGCCTCTACCTCGTCTTCCTGATCCCGCCCCTGCTCATCGGCCTCGGCGTGCAGTGGCGGCTGAAGCGGACGGTGGCCGAGCAGCTTGCAGGTCCCGGTGTCGACCGGAATGACCGGCGCCCAGGTCGCACGCGCGATCCTCGACCGTAACGGCCTCAACGACGTGCCCGTCGAGCGCTCACCGGGCGGGGCGCTCTCCGACCATTACGACCCGCGGAAGCGGGCGGTCTTCCTTTCCGAGCCTGTGCACGACGGGATCGCGGTCGCGTCGACGGCGATCGGCGCCCACGAGGTCGGCCACGCGATCCAGCACGCGACCGCGTACGGAGCCTTCCGAGTCCGCTCGGCCTTGTGGCCCGCGGTCGCGTTTGCCTCCAACGCCTGGTTCTTCCTGCTCCTGATCGGCGCCTTCATGAACGCACTCGGGCTGATTCAGCTCGCGATCGTGCTCTTCGCCGTCGTCGTCCTCTTCCAGCTGGTCACGCTGCCGGTCGAGTTCGACGCGTCGAAACGCGCGATGAACCAGCTTGCCGGGATCGGGCTCGTCGCCGACGTCGAGCGAGACGGCGCGTCGAAGGTGCTGCGAGCCGCTGCGATGACGTATGTCGCCGGCGCGCTCGCCGCGCTGTCGCAGCTGGCGTACTACGCGCTGGTCTTCCTCGGCAACCGCAACTGAGCCGGAAGCTCCTCGGCAGCGCGCGGGTACGGCCGGCCGCGGACGAAGACAGACGGTGTGCCGGCGGGCTCGTGCACGACACAGAAGAGGCCGAGCGTCAAGGTCTCACACCCGGGCCGGTCGCAGATGCGAAGCATCGGCCTTACCTGAACGACCGTCCCCATGAACTCTCCTTCCGTCACCGAGCGATGAGGACAGTCTTTACCAAAACGAACCCTACCAAACACCATCGCGGAGGATTTCGCACAGGGGACGATAATCGGTGACGGTAATGCGCGCGCTCGGCCTCCTGGTCCGCGCCGGCGCCGTTGTGCTGGCGCTGGCGGCGGTCTTCGCGACCCTCGATGGAGGGCCGCCGGAGCCCGCTGCCCAGGCCGCTCCGCGGGTTGATCGCCCCGCGCCGCGGGCTCCGGCGGCGCGCAGGCAGGCCCCGCTGGGCACGGTCTCGATCGCCGCGACCGGCGACATCGTGATGGGGTCGACGCCGCGGCTGCCGCCCGCAACGGGGGCGCATTTCTTCGACGCGGTGGAGCCGGCGCTCGCGGGCCAGGTCGTCCTCGGCAACCTCGAGGGGACGCTCTCGAGCGGGGGTCCAGCAAGTGCGGCCCGGCGAGCACGAATTGCTACGCATTCCAGACCCCGCCCTCGTACGCCGGGCGGCTGAAAGAGGCCGGGTTCACGGTTCTCAACCTGGCGAACAACCACGCGTACGACTTCGGCCCGTCAGGCCTCGAGGAGACGGTGGCTGCGCTCGATCGCCATGCACCTCCGGCACACGGGGCGCCCGGGCGAGATCGCCGTACCAGCGGGTCGGGGAAGATCCGTGTCGCCCTCGTCGGCTTCGCTCCCTACCCCTGGGCGCAGGACCTGAACGACCATCGCCGCGGCGCGGCGGCTCGTGCGCGAGGCGGACGCGCACGCCGATGTCGTCGTCGTGACGATGCACGCGGGCGCCGAGGGAAGCGACCGCAGCACGTCACTCCGCGGCGACCGAGCATTACCTGGGCGAGAATCGCGGCAACGTCCGCGCGTTCGCGCACGCCGTCGTCGACGCCGGCGCCGACCTCGTCGCCGGGCACGGCCCCCACGTCCTCCGCGGGATGGAGTGGTACCGCGGCCGCCTGATCGCCTACTCGCTCGGCAACTTCGCCGGCTACAAGGTGTTCGCGCTCTCGGGGCCCCTTTCGGTCTCCGGCGTGCTTCGCGTCACATTGCGGGGCGACGGCCGCTTCACGGCGCGGGGTGCTCGTCGCCACACGGCTTACGGACGACGGCATGCCGGCGCTCGACCCGAGCGGACGCGCGCTCGCCCTCGTCCGAAACCTCTCGCGGGCCGACTTCGGCAAGCACGCGGTTGTGATCTCGCCACAAGGCGCGCTGTCCTCGAGGTGAGGTGGCCCAGCGGCCGCGAAGCGGACGCCTTCAGGGACTGTGGCGCGACAGCCGGTAACGTCGCAACCTCTACGCTCGTAGCACGTCTCACCTGACATGGGCGACAACATGCGCCCGCTCGATTTGGCGACGCTGCTCGCGATCCTCGCGGCGGTGGTGCTGATCGTGGCCGCCTCGACTCCGCCGCCCTTTGTGCCGGTGCCGGGGCCCGCTGTCGGTCGACGAGGCCACCACGTTCGTCCTCGAGCACGCCCGTCGTCGTCAGCGGCTACCTCGTCGAACGCGGCGCACGGACGTACCTCTGCGACGCGCCACGGTGTGTGGGCGTACGGCTTGCCGTCGTCGGGCTCGGGCGCGGCAGCGGCCACCGGCGTGTGCTCGCCGCGGGCGTCGTGAGTGGCGCGGAGTTCGCTCTTGTGCGGCTGCCCGGACGCCCGGCGCACCGGCGCGTTCTGAACCGACAGACTGCTCCCTGACCCGAACGGAGGAGGAGCGAATGAGCGAGCGCGAGTTCGACGTCGTGGTGCTGGGCGCGGGCGCCCCCGGAGAGGTCGTCGCCGGCAGGCTCGGCGAGGCCGGCCTTTCCGTGGCGATCGTCGAGGAGCGCCTGGTCGGAGGCGAGTGCTCCTTCTTCGCCTGCATGCCGTCGAAGGCGCTCCTCCGCCCGGTGGATCTCACCGCCGAGGCGCGGCGGGTCCGCGGAGTCTCGGTCGGGCCGCTCGACGTGCCGGCAGTCCTCGCCCGGCGCGACGAGGTCGTCCACGATCTCGATGACAGCTCGATGCTGCCGTGGCTCGAGCAGCGGCGCGTCGTCGTCGTCCGCGGCCACGGGCGGCTCGACGGCGACCGGCGCGTTCGCGTGGGGGAAGACGTGCTCGTTGCGCTGCGCGCAGTTGTGCTCGCTACCGGTAGTCGAGCTCTGATCCCTCCGATTCCTGGGCTCGCCGAGGCGCAGCCGTGGACGAATGTCGAGGCGACGACCGCGAAGGAGGCGCCGGGCCGGCTCGCCATCCTCGGCGGCGGGGTAGTCGGGGTCGAGCTGGCACAAGCCTGGTCGGCACTCGGATCGCGGGTGACGCTGGTCCAGCGGGGGCCGTCCCTGATCGAGCGGGAGGAGCCGTTCGCCGGCGAGCAGGTGGAAGCCGCGCTGCGGGAAGCGGGCGTCGACGTCCGGCTCGATGCGACCGCCGCCGCGGTGACGCGGAACGGCTCGATCCGGATCGAGCTCGACGACGGCGCCATCGTCGAGGCGGACGAGCTCCTCGTGGCGATCGGGCGCACTCCGCGCAGCGACGACGTCGGCCTCGAGACGGTCGGGCTCGAGCCCGGCGTGCACGTGCGGGTGGACGAGTCGCTGCGGGTGCCCGGGCGCGACTGGCTCTACGCGATCGGCGACGTCAACGGGCGGGCGCTGTTCACGCACATGGGGAAGTACCAGGGACGGCTGGCGGCCGACGGGATCCTTGGCAAAGACGTGCGCCTGCGCTCCGACGGCGGGCGCTCGCCGCGCGTGATCTTCACCGACCCGCAGGTCGGCGCGGTCGGGCTGACGCTTGCAGCAGCGCAGGAGGCGGGCTTGCGCGTGCGCCACGTGGACGTCGAGACGGGCGGCAACGCCGGCGGCAGCTTCGTCGGCAAGGGCGCACCCGGGACGGCGCGGCTCGTCATCGACGAGGACAAGGCGGTCGTCGTCGGAGCGACGATCACAGGTCCCGAGGTCGCGGAGGCGCTTCACGCGGCGACGATCGCCGTCGTCGGCGAGGTGCCGCTCGACGACCTCTGGCACTCGGTGCCGGCGTTCCCCACCCGCTCGGAGCTATGGCTCCGCCTGCTCGAGGCGTATGGGCTGTAGTCGCAGCAACGCGTGTTCACGGCCTTGGCGCGGCCGCGTGGCGGTCAGCTCTTCGTGAACACCCAGTCCGTCGGCCGGGCGCCGACGTGGCAGCCGGTGCAGACCGAGGTCGGCAGGGCGAGCTTCGTGTAGCGAGAGGTGCCGCGCGCGTACTCCGCCCACTGCCACTTCCCGCTCAGCTTGCGCATCACGGCGACTTGTCGGGGCAGGCCGCGCGACCCGGGAGCGGCGATCGTCTTCACGATCACGGTTCCGTTCGGGAATGTCTTGCCGGCGCGCCGCTTGCTCGCGTAGACGTTCTTGATGCCGCTGTGCGCGGGTGAGCCGCCCGTTACGGGTCTGCGGTTCAGCTTCGGCCACGTGAGGTAGCCGTCGCGTGTAGGCGGGGAGGCCGTTCGCCTGGGTCTGGGCCGAGGCGACAACCGCGACCCCGGCCGCGCATGCGCCGACAAGGGCGGCGGCTGTCACGAGCTTGCGCATGGGCACGATGATGACGGCTGGCCGTGTCCCGGCCAAGTGCTGCCGGTAGCGTTGCCCGGTGCTCGTCGCCGTCTCCGGGGGGGCCGGGTTCCTCGGCCTCCATCTCGCCCGACGCCTTCGCGCCGATGGGCATGCGGTCCGGTCGCTCGATCTCGTGCCGCTCGACGACCCCCTGCTCGAAGGCGCAAGTGGAGGAGATCGTCGGCGACGTGCGGGATCTCGCAGCTGCGCGCGACCTGGTAGCAGGGGCGGACGTCGTCGTGCATGCGGCGGCGGCGTTGCCGATCCAGGCGGCCGCGAACGCGATCCGGTCGGTCAACGTCGACGGCACCGCGACGGTGCTCGCGGCGGCCCTGGAGGCGGGTGTGCGCCGCGCGATCTTCATCTCCTCCACCGCCGTGTACGGCGTCCCTGAGCGTCATCCGATTCGTGAGGACGATCCGCTCGTCGGCGTCGGGGCGTACGGCGGATCCAAGATCGAGGCGGAGGCGGTGTGCCGCGCCTTCGAGCTGCGGGGGTTGGAGACGGTGATCGTGCGGCCGAAGACGTTCCTCGGGCCCGAACGCCTCGGCGTCTTCGAGATCCTGTTCGACTGGATTCGCGAGGGTCGGCGGATCCCGATCCTGGGTGACGGCTCGAACCGCTACCAGCTCCTCGCCGTGGATGACCTCGTCGAGGCGGTCGTGCGATGCTTCGGTGCCCCCGTGGCCGGTCAGGCCTTGAACGTGGGTGCGGCCCGGTTCGGCAGCGTGCGCGACGACCTCGGGGTGCTGTGCGCCCACGCGGGTTCGGGCTCTCGGTTGCTGCCGGTCCCGGCCCGTCCGGCAGAGCTCGCCCTGCGCGGCCTCGAGCTCGCTCCAGCTTTCGCCGCTCGCGGAGTGGCACTACCGAACCGCTCATCGGGACTCGTACGTGGCGATCGACCGGGCGCGGGAGCTGCTCGGCTGGGAGCCGCGCATGTCGAACGCGGAGGCTCTGTGCGCGACGTACGACTGGTACCTCGCGCACCGGGATCGGCTCGGCGACGCCGGCGTAACGCACCGGGTGCCGTGGGACCAGCGCGCGCTCGGCCTGCTCAAGCGGCTGGCGTAACCGTCTGCGGCGGGCGTGGCCCCGGACACGTCGCGCAGGGCCATGTCCAGCCTCAGAGGCTGTATATCGAGTCGAACCACTCGCCGCCGCTCCAGGGCCAGTCCGCTGCGGCCAGGCAGAGGCCGGCGCGCACGGGGTTCAGCCAGACGTATCTGCACGCACCTCCCAGGTACTCCTCGCTTTCGATCACCCGGTAGCCGAAGCGGCGGGCGACCAGCGTCCCGGATCGCTCCCAGCGCTGATTGAAGAGCTGGACATGACCGGCATTCAGCCTTTGCATGCCGCGGGACAGATTGGCGCTGCCCGTTTCCACAACGGCGTGGTAATGCGTCGTCATCAGGCAGTAGGCGTAGACACGCCAACCCGAACGAGCGGCGATGCGGCCGAGCCGCTCGACGAACGTCTGCCGGTCAAGGTCGTCTCCGAAGAACGGCGCGCCGCCGGTCGCGACGGTGTACACGTGGAAGGAGCCCGGACCCTGCAATCGCATCGGCGTTGCCATCGCAGACACCATAAGGCTCCGGCGGAGGTACGTCGGCGCTCGTTGGGAAGTCGATTCGAACTCGTTGCACGCTTGCGCGTGGTCCGAGGCGGCTTGTGGATAACGCCTCAGAGGCTGGACATGGCCCACGCGGCCCGTGGCCGGGCGGTCTAGGCTGCCCGGATGCGCGATCTGCTCGAGTTCCGCGCCGAGTTTCCGACCCTCGAGCACACGACGTACCTGATCAGCCACTCGCTGGCGCCGATGCCGCGACGAGCGGAGGAGCGGCTGGCCGAGTACGCGCGGACGTGGCGCGAGCGGGGCATCCGCGCCTGGGCGGAGGGCTGGTGGGAGATGCCGGTCACCGTCGGCGACCAGGTCGGACGCATCATCGGCGCGCCGCCCGGCTCGACCGTGATGCATCAGAACGTCGCGATCGCCGAGGCGGTCGTCCTCTCGTGCTTCCTCCCGCCCGACCGGAGCCGCAACCGGATCGTCTACGAACAAGGCAACTTCCCGTCGGTTCGCTACCTCTACCAGGCTCAGGACGACCTCGACGTCGTCGTCTGCGAGAACGACGCGGCGATCGTCGAGGCCATCGACGAACGGACGCTCGCTCGTCCCGATCAGCCACGTCCTCTTCCGCTCCGGCGAGATCCAGGACGTGGCGCCGATCATCCGGCGCGCGCACGACGTCGGCGCGCACGTGATCCTGGACTGCTACCAGTCCGCGGGGATCGTCCCGCTCGACGTCATCGCGCTCGACGTCGACTTCGCCGTCGGCGGCTCGGTGAAGTGGCTCTGCGGTGGGCCTGGCAACGGCTGGCTCTACGTGCGTCCAGATCTCGCAGGCCGCCTCACGCCGCGCGCGACCGGCTGGCAGGCCCACGCGCGGCCGTTCGCGTTCGAGGAGGAGATGGACTACGCCGCGGGCGCCACTCGGTTCCTCACCGGTACGCCGAACGTGCCAGCGCACTACGCCGCAACCGCCGGCTACGACCTGATCGAGGCAATCGGCGTGCCGCGGATCCGGGAGAACTCCCTGCGCCAGACGCAGCTCCTGATCGACCTCGCCGATGACGCCGGCTTCGCCGTCCGCAGCCCGCGCGACCCGGCCCGGCGCGGCGGCACCGTCACCGTGGCGGTTCCCGACTTCCCGGCCGTCCACCGCGAGTTGACCGAGCGGCAGATTCTCTGCGACTTCCGGCCCGACGCCGGGATCCGGCTCGGCCCGCACTTCTTCACGACCGACGACGAGCTGCGGCACGCGATCGGCCAGATCGAGGACATCCTCGCGACGGGCGCTCACGAGCGGCACCTCGGCGTCGTCGCCCAGCACTAGCCCTCATTCGTAACCAGGAGCCCGCAGCGGCGAAGCGACGCCTCGTACGGCGGGCCGCGCCCGCCCGGCGCTTGCGCGGCTCGGACTCACGCGAGGTATCCGAGAATTGCGCAGCCAGGACGATTACTCTCCGCCGCGTGGCCGGCGGCATGCCCTCGAGTCTCGAGATCGCGCAACGGGCCGTCCTTCGCCCGATCGACGAGGTCGCTGCGAGCGCCGGCCTCGAGCCGGACGAGGTCGAGCTCTATGGCCGCCACAAGGCCAAGGTCGACCTCTCGGTGCTCGAGCGGCTGGCCGACCGCCCCGACGGCAAGCTCGTCTGCGTGACGGCGATCACGCCGACGAAGGCCGGCGAGGGGAAGACGACGACGTCGGTCTCGTTGACGCAGGGGCTCGGCGCGATCGGCCGGAGCCCGGTGCTCTGCCTCCGCGAGGCGTCACTCGGCCCGGTGTTCGGGATCAAGGGCGGCGCGGCGGGCGGCGGCTACACGCAGGTCGTCCCGATGGAGGACCTGAACCTCCACTTCACCGGCGATATCCACGCGATCGGCGCCGCGAACAACCTGCTCGCGGCGATGCTCGAGGCGCACCTTGCTGCACGGCAACCGGATCGGCATCGACCCGCTCTCGATTTCCTGGCGGCGATGCCTCGACATCAACGACCGCGCGCTCCGCGACGTCGTCGTCGGCCTCGGCGGCCGCGCGAACGGCTATCCGCGCCAGGCGGGCTTCGACATCACGGCGGCCTCCGAGGTGATGGCGATCGTGGCCGTCGCCCGCGACCTCGCCGACCTGCGTCGCCGCCTGGGCGCGATCACCGTCGGCCAGACGTTCGCCGGCGAGCCGGTCACCGCCGAGCAGCTGCGGGCCGCGGGTGCGATGACCGTCCTGCTCAAGGACGCGCTCAAGCCGAACCTCGTCCAGACCCTCGAGGGCCAGCCCGCCCTCGTCCACTGCGGGCCGTTTGCGAACATCGCGCACGGCAACAACTCGCTCGTCGCCGATCGCGTCGCGCTCAAGCTCGGCGACGTCGTCGTGACCGAAGCCGGTTTCGGCGCGGACATGGGGCTGGAGAAATTCCTCAACATCGTCTGTCGCGCGGGTGGGCTCACGCCCGCACGCGGTCGTGCTCGTCGCCACGGTGCGGGCGCTGGAGCACCACGGCGGCGAGCCCGGCGGCGGCGCGCCGGCGATCGAGCGCGGGGCGGCCAATCTCGCCCGCCACCTCTCCATCATCGCCGGCTTCGGTCTGAAGGCCGTCGTGGCGGTGAACCGCTTCCCCGGAGACGCCCGAGACGCGGTGGAGCTCGTCCGCCGTCTCGCCCTCGACGCGGGCGCGCACGCGGCGGAGGTCAACGACGGGTTCGAACGAGGCGGCGCCGGCGCGGCCGGCGCTGGCGGAGGCGGTCGTGGACGCGGCCGACCAGCCGACCGCCTTCAGCCACACCTACGAGCTGGCCGACCCGATTCCGGAGAAGATCGACGCAATCGTGCGCAAGGTCTACGGCGGCGACGGCGCCTTCCTGCTGCCGGCCGCGCGCGACAAGGTGGAAGCGCTCGAGCGGGGTGGCCTGGGCGGGGTGCCGATCTGCATGGCCAAGACACATCTCTCCCTCTCGCACGACGTCGCGCTCACGAACGCGCCGACGGGCTTCACGGTCACGGTGCGTGACCTGCGCGCGTACACGGGCGCAGGCTGGATCGTCGCGCTCTGCGGCGACATGCAGACGATGCCCGGACTCTCCCCGACGCCGGCCGCCTTCGAGGTCGACGTCGACGAGACCGGTCGCACGGTGGGCCTCTTCTAACCCGGATAGCCTGTAGTCGGATGGGCGCCGACAAGGTCGACTACCTGACGCAGGAACAGCGGGTCGCCCTGGAGGCGGAGCTCGCCGAGCTCGAAGGGCCTCGGCGGGCCGCGGCGGTCCAGGCGATCAAGACCGCGCGCGAGTACGGCGACCTCTCCGAGAACTTCGAGTACCACGCCGCGAAGAACGAGCAGGGCCTGCTCGAGGCGCGGATCCGCACGCTGCGCAACCGCCTCCAGCACGCCGTCACGGTGGAGCACGACACCGACGAGCATGTGGGCGTCGGCTCCGTCGTCACCGTCGCCGACGAGGTCGGCGAGGAGCTGGAGGTCGAGATCTCGTCCGTCGGCGGTGTCTCGCCCGATTCGCCGCTCGGCCGCGCGCTGATGGGTGCGGGTGTCGGTGACGTCGTCGCCGTCGAGGCGCCGCGCGGGAGCTGGAAGGCGCGCATCCTCACGATCCGCCGCGCGTAGGCGGTACGTCTGCCGACGCTCGATGTGCGACAGAGAGCCGCGGCCGCGAAGCGGACGCCTTCAGGGATCTTCGCGCGACCGGAGTCCGCGCGAGCGGATTCCGGCCTTGCGCAGCTAGTGGGCTGGTGACTGCCCGCCTCCTCACCGGGCTGGCTGCGGCGCTCGCTGTCGCTGCCCCGGCCTTTGCGAGCGGCGGTTACTTCCCCTCGGAGTGGGGGCTGCTCCTGCTCGCGTTCGCGCTCGTGCTCTTCGCCACGGCCGCCACAGCGGAGCGGCTCGCGCTCGGTCGGCTCGACGCGGCCCTGCTCGGCGCGCTCGCCGCGCTGGCCGGGTGGCAGCTTCTCTCGATCGCCTGGTCCAGCGCGCCCGATGGGCCGGTCCTCGAGGCCGAGCGAACGCTGATCTACGTCGCAGCGGCGGGCGCGCTGCTTCTCGGCGTGCCGCGGGAGCGCCTGATTGCCCTCCTCGGGGGCCTTGTCGCGGGGACCGTGGCCGTAGCTCTGGCCGGTCTCGGCGAGCGCCTCG
The DNA here is from genome assembly GCA_963737565.1 of uncultured Actinomycetes bacterium. Lineage (GTDB taxonomy): Bacteria > Actinomycetota > Thermoleophilia > Gaiellales > Gaiellaceae > Gaiella. The sequence goes on along the minus strand of CAVTTF010000013.1, from coordinate 50,112 downwards.
TCGCCGGCGAGCTTGGCGACCCGGCCGATCCGGTCTCCGGCATCCGGCTGAACGAGCCGATCGGGTACGCGAACGCCATCGCCATCCTCGCCGTTCTCGGCGGCCTGGCGGCGGCCGCTCTCGCCCTTCGCTCCGGCGTGTACGCCCGCGCTGCCGCCTCTGCGGCACTCGTCCCGCTCGCCGCCGCCCTCGCGTTCACCTTCAGTCGCGGGGCCGTCGTCGCGCTGGCCGTCGGCGTGGTCGCCGTGCTCGCGCTCGAATGGGAGCGCGGTCGGGCGCTTGCCGGCCTGCTCGTCCTCGCCGCCGCGCCGGCCGCGGCGGCGGCCCTCGCGCTCAGGTCTCCGCTCGCGGATGCAGCGACCACGTCCGCGCAGGCGGACGCAGCGGGAGAGCGGTTGCTCTGGCAACTCGCGCTCCTTGCCGGCGCCGGGGCTGCCGCCGGCGTCTTCGTCGGCCGCGCTGCCCGGGCGCTTGCTCCCTACGCCGTCGGCCTGGCGATCCTCGGCGTCGTCGCGGCGGGGATGCTCGCCGTTGTCGCCGGCCCGCAGCAAGCTTGCAGACGGTGCCCTTGATCGTCTGCGGGCTGAGCCCGTGGTGACCGGCAGCGACGTGCCGGGGCGCCTCCTCAGCCTCTCGAGCAGCGGGCGCACCGCGTACTGGCACGTGGCGCGGCAGATGGTCGAGCGCGAGCCGCTGCTGGGCGAAGGGGCGGGCAGCTATGAGCGCTGGTGGCTGCAGGAGCGGCCGGTCGCAAGCTACGCGCGCGACGCCCACAACCTGTATCTCGAAACGCTTGCGGAGCTCGGCCCAGTCGGCCTCGCCCTGCTGCTGGCCGCCCTCGGCGCACCCCTTGCGGCGCTCCGCCGACGCGCCCGGCATCCCGCCGTACCGGTCGCGGGCGGAGCGTACTGCGCGTTCCTCGTCCACGCTGGGCTCGACTGGGACTGGGAGATCCCGTCCGTCACGCTCGCCGGACTGGCGTGCGGCGCGTCGCTGGTCGTGCTCGCGCGGCCTCGGGAGTCTGCACGTGCGTGGACCAGGGGCACCCGCGCCGCCGGCCTCGCCGTCGCCACCGTGCTCGTCGGCGTGGCGCTCGTAGCCCATGTCGGCAACCGCGCCGCGGCGGCGAGCGAGGACGCGCTCGCGCGAGGCGAGCCGGATCGCGCTGCGGCGGAGGCCCGCCGCGCGCGCACCTGGCAGCCGTGGGCGGCGGCTCCGCTGCGGCTGCTCGGCGAGGCCGAGCTCGCCGCGGGACATGACGCTGCGGCTGCCGGCCACCTGCGCGCCTCGCTCCGGCGCGACCCCGAGAGCTGGCACGCGTGGTACGACCTCGCCGTCGTCTCCGCCGGCAGGGGGCGGGCCGCAGCGCTCGACCGGGCGCGGGCGTTGAACCCGCGAGGCCCCGAGGTCGCAGAGCTCCAAACAGATTCCTAACAATTCGGGCGCAAGTTTCGAGGAACTGCCGCATCTAGTTGGCAATGGAACATCTACCGGGCAACGGAGGTGAGCGTTTGCGCGAGAGCAAACACCAGTTGCGGCCACGCGGGATGATCGCGGCCGTGACAGCCGCCGTCGCGTCGCTTGTTGCGTTCGCGGCGCTCGGGGGAGTTGGGGTTGGGCAGAGCGCGATCGGCGCAGCCCAGTACCAGTACGGCAAGAAGGTCACGATCTGCCACAAGGCCGGTCCGAAGCAAGTTCGTCACGATCACCGTCTCGGTGAACGCGTGGCCTGCGCACAGCCGGCATGGCGACACACTGGGGACGTGCCAGGCTCAGGCCTCCGCGCAGAACAAGGCCAAGGCAAAGGCCAAGGCAAAGGCGAAGGCCAAGGCGAAGGCCAAGGCGAAGGCAAAGGCAAAGGCCAAGGCAAAGGCCAAGGCAAAGGCCAAGGGCAAGCCGAAGCCGAGCGGGACGATTCAGGGCAGCACCGGAGGCGGCAGCAGCAATGGCAATGGGACTGCCAAGCCGAAGCCGAGCGGGACGATTCAGGGCACCACCGCAGGCGGCGCCACCGGCAAAGGCAAGGGGAACGGACGCAAGTAACGCCGTTTCCGTCTTCCACCCGCAAGGACGGGCGCCCCGGTAACGGGGCGCCCGTCGTCTGACTGGTCGACTAAGCTCGGGCGCCCGTGACCACGGCTACCGACGTGACCACCGAGCACACCGTCTCCGTTCTCGACCACGGCTTCGTCCGGCTCGATGCGTCCATGGCCGACGACCTTTCCGTGGTCAACGCGGCGCGGGTCAGCTTCGCGCGGCGCAAGGAGGAGATGGACGACTCCGACGTCGGCCTGATCAAGTTCCTGATGCGCGATCGGCATGGCACGCCCTTCGAGCACAACTCGTTCCGCTTCCATATTCGTTGCCCGATCTTCGTCGCGCGCGAATGGTTCCGACACCGGGTCGGCTCCTTCAACGAGTTCAGCATGAGATATGCGAAGGCGACCGATGACTTCTACGTGCCCGAGGCGGACGACGTGCGCACGCAGGTCGGCAAGCCGGGCGCCTATTCGTTCGACCCCGTCGACCCCGAGCTCGCGGAGCGCACGCGAGAGGAGATCCAGGCGGTCTACGAGTCGGCGTACGAGACATACACCCGCCTCACCGAGGCCGGCGTCGCGAGGGAGCTCGCCCGGGCGGTGCTTCCCGTCGGCGCCTACACGGAGTTCTTCTGGACCGTGAACGCGCGGGCGTTGATGAACTTCGTCTCGCTACGGGCGCACGAGACGGCGCAGCGAGAGATCCGCCGCTACGCGGAAGCGGTCGAGACGTTCCTCGCGGCGAAGATGCCCGTGACCCACGACGCCTTCGTCGCCGCGGGCCGCGTAGCGCCATAACGACGAAATCGGGCACGCCCAGCCCCCGGGAAGCCTCCTACCTCGCTAGGTCGTCAGCACAGGCGTCGTCGTGCCCGAACGGACGATCACCCAGCCGTCGTAGCGCTTCAGCTTGTACGGCGCGTTGAGCTCGACGATCGTCTCCTCGCCGGCGATCGCGAACGTGCCGCACGAATCGGCGAGCTCGCCGCCCTTCGTCAGCCAGAGCTCGTAGGAAGCGCCGCCGCGGAGGTCGCGCACCGTCAGCTCCATCGGCCAGTTGCCGGCGTCGTCGTCCTCGAAGATCGCCAGCGACGCACGGGCGTTCGATGTTCCGCCCGGCGGGGCCAGGCCGATCACGCGAACGGGGCCCGGCGGCTCGACGTCGCCCACCAGGAAACCGATGCCGAACGCGGCGGCCGCGATTGCGGCGGCGACGAGGACCGCCGCCGCGCCCCGCTTGCGGGGAAAGAGCGGGTAGACGTTCTCCTGCCGTTCCGGGCTCTCCGCGAGCTCGGGCGAGAGCTCGGGCGGCGGGTCGGCGGCGATCAGCAGCTGGTGCACCCGCAGCAGGCGCTCGCGCTCGCCCGGGTCGAGTCCCTCGCCGATCAGCTCGTCGAAGTCGGGCGGGCCCTTGCTCACGTCAGCTCCTCCTCGAGTGCGGTCGCAAGGCGCGCGAGCGCGCTCCGCGTCCGCGTCTTCACCGTGCCGAGCGGCAGGTGCAGATACTCGGCGATCTCGCTCTGGGAGAGCCCGCCCCAGTAGGCGAGCTCGATCACCGGGCGCTCGTGCTCGGGCAGGGTCTCGAGCGCACGATGGACGCGCCACGAGATCCATGAGGCTTCGACGCGGTCGGGCGGCCCTGGCTCGCCGGAGGGCTCGTCGGGGGCTTCGGCCGGCGGCTCGGGCGAGCGCCGCAGGCCGTCCACGATCGCGTTGCGCGCGACCGCATAGAGCCACGGCGCCCCCCACCACGCGCACGGTCGTAGCTCGATGCCGAGCGCCAGATCGCCGCGAACGCGTCCTGGACCGCGTCCTCGGCGCGCCCTCGGTCGCTCAGGCGCCGAAGCGCAAGTCCCAACACCGGCCGGGCGTAGCGGTGGTAGAGCTCGTCGAAGGCCGACTGGTCTCCGGAACCGACCAGCTCGATCAGCTCGCCGTCGGTGAGCGGCGTCGTCACCACGACGGGAATGCTCGCGGTTCGCGCGTACTGCGGCAAGCGACGTTCGAGCGTGGCCTCCATCGCATGATCTACGGGCCGGCGGCCGGGCCGGTTTGCAGCAGGCGCCCGCCGTCGACGACAAGCGTCGTGCCTGTGACGAAGTTCGCACCGGCGAGGTAGACGATCGCCGCGGCGACGTCGGCGGGCGACCCGACCCGCCCGAGCACGGTCTCGCGCGCCCGCCGCGCCTCCTGGCCCGACTCGACCGCGACGGGACCGGGCGCGATGCCGACGACGCGCACCTCCGGCGCCAGCGCCTTGGCGAGCACCCGCGTCAGCATTGCCTGGGCCGCCTTCGCGGCGCAGTGCGCGGAAAAGAGGGGCCACGGCTGGTAGGCGGCGGCGTCCTCGAGCATGACCACGACGCCCTGCGAGGCGCGCAGGTGCCCTACCGCGGCGCGCGTGACGAAGAAGCTCCCCTTGACCGTTGCGCCGAACGCGGCGTCGAATTCGGCCTCTTCGACCTCCTCGAAGGGACGCGGTGCGAAGCCGGCCGACGCGCCGTTGACGAGCACGTCGAGGCCGCCGAGCTCCGCGGCGGCCCGCTCGACGAGCGCAGCGGCCGCGGGGGGCAGGGCGACGTCTCCGTCGCGCGAGCCCGCCGCGACGACCGACCAGCCGGCCTCCCGCAGGCACTCGACGAGCGGCGCGCCGAGGCGCCCCGTGCCGCCGGTGACGAGCGCGCGGGTCAGCGGGTGCGGCTCAGCCGCGCGCCCCCGCGTACCTGCGCGCCACCTCGTCCCAGGCGACGACGTTCCACCAGGCGGCGAGGTAGTCCGGGCGGCGGTTCTGGTAACGCAGGTAGTAGGCGTGCTCCCAGACGTCCACGCCGACGAGCGGCGTGTGCCCTTCGGACAGGGGCGAGTCCTGGTTGGCCGTCGAGTAGGCCTCGAGGGCCGAGCCGTTCCAGACGAGCCAGCTCCAACCGCTGCCGAAGCGGGTGATCCCGTTCTGGGTCATCGTCTCCTTCAGCGCGTCGAAGCCGCCGAAGGCCTCGTCGATCGCGCCCGCCAGGTCGCCGCCGGGCGCACCGCCGCCGTCGGGGCTCATCACCGTCCAGAAGAGCGAATGGTTCGCGTGCCCGCCGGCGTTGTTGCGGACGGGGCCCTGCTTGTCCGCCGGCAGGGACGAGAGGTCCCGCAGGACGTCCTCGACGGGGCGGTCCGCCCACTCCGTGCCGTCCAGCGCCTTGTTCGCGTTGTCGACGTAGGCCTGGTGGTGCTTGTCGTGGTGGATCCGCATCGTCTCGGCGTCGATATGCGGCTCCAGCGCCTCGTAGGGATAGGGCAGGTCGGGCACCGTGTACGCCATCTCGGGATCGCTCCTTGTCCGATTCGCAGTCTCGGTGTCAAGGATATGCTGCCGCCCGTCCCGCCGACCCGGAAGGAACCGCATGACCGCACTTCGAGGAGATCAAGCCGCGGGAGCTGAAGCCCGCCGTGCTCGAGCTGGACGGCATCTCGCGCGCGTCGGTCGAGGCCCACTACAGGCTCTACCAGGGCTACGTCGCCAAGCGGAATGAGATCCTCGGCAAGCTCGCGTCGGTCGACCTCGGCGCGGCCAACCAGGTCTACTCCGAGCTGCGCGCCCTCAAGGTCGACCTCACGTTTGCGATCGGCGGGATCAAGAACCACGAGCTCTACTTCGAGCACCTGGGCGGCGTCGGCGGGAACCCGACCGGCGCCGTGGCGAAGCTGATCGCACGCGACTTCGGCTCCGCCGACGCGTGGCGCGAGGACCTGAAGGCGACCGGACTGGCCGCGCGCGGCTGGGCCTGGACGGCGTACGACTGGGACGAGCGGCGGCTCTTCAACTACATCGGCGACGCCCAGAACACCTTCCCGGTCTGGAACGCGACCCCGCTCGTCGCGCTCGACGTCTACGAGCACGCCTACTTCCTCGACTTCCAGACCGACCGCGCCGCCTATATCGACGCGTTCTTCGGCAACCTCGACTGGGACGTCGTCAACGGGTGGATGGACGCGTACCACGTTCCAGGCGCGTAGCCTGATCTCATGACCGACGTCCTCGTCGTGGCGGCGGGCTACCTCGTCGGCTCGATGCCGTTCGGCTACTGGCTCGTCCGTGTCCTCCGCCACGAGGACATCCGCACGCTCGGCAGCGGCAACGTCGGCGCGACGAACGTCTGGCGCGTGTACGGGCGCGGCTACGGGATTCCGGTCGCGCTGCTCGACGCCGCGAAGGGCTTCGTGCCGGCGCTCGCCGGCCTCCTGATCGGCGGCGAGACGGTCGGCATCCTCGCCGGCGCCGCCGCGATGCTCGGGCCACTGGCGCCCGCTCTTCCTCGGCTTCCAGAAGGGCGGTAAGGCGGTCGCGACCGCCGGCGGCGTCACATTGGCGCTCGCCCCACTCGTCGCTACCCTGTGCCTTGCCATCTGGGCCGTCACCTTTCTCGTCACGCGGTACTCGTCCCTCGCCTCGATCGTCACCGCGATTGCACTGCCGGTAGTGGCAGCGCTGTTTGGTGAGCCGTGGCAGACAGTTGTCTTCGCAGCGATTGCGGGTGCCGGCGTGATCGTCCTCCATCGGCAGAACATCAGGCGCCTGCTCAACGGCACCGAGTCGCGCTTCAGCCGCACGCGGGCAGCCGGCGCGTGAACCGGATCGAGTGGGGCGCTGTTAGCGCACGATTAGCCGCTTCCGAGAGCCTTCGCGCGTGACCAGGCGGAAGCAGCTCGCCGTTCGTCTCGGGCTCGTGGGGCTGGCCGTGGCCTTCTGGGCGGCGCCCGCCGGAGCGGCGCAGGCTGCGACGTGGTGCGGGACAGTCGCGCCGGCGGATCGGACGCCGCAGGTCGGCGCCGGCCAGTCGATCCACGCTGTCTACGCCGTCGCCTCCGACCTGCCCGACCGGTCGCCGCAAATTGCGCAGCAACTCGTGGACGACGCCGAGAAGATGGACGTCTGGTGGCGCCGCGAGGACCCGACGCGCACCCTTCGCTTCGACCTCTTCGGCTTCCCCTGCGGCCCGCAGCTCGACATCACGCTGGTGCGGGTTCCACAGACGTCCACGGTCCTGCGCCCGGTCGAGGGCAGGTTCGAGCAGATCGTGCGCGCGATGTTCGCCGCCGGACTGACGTCGCGCTACGCCAAGTACCTCGTCTACTACGACGGCCCGACCGACGCGCTCCCGAACGGGTTCCAGGTCTGCGGGCAGGGCGGTCAGCTCACGAACGGCGTCCGGCGTCTCGATGGTGTACCTCGGCGCCTGCGCAGGCGTGCCCTCGGCGCCGACGGCCGCCCACGAGATCATGCACGCCCTCGGCGCGGTGCCTCCCGGCGCTCCGCACCCGTGCCCCGACGGCGACGACGCGCATGTGTGCGACGCTGTCAACGACATCATGTACCCGTTCGCCTCGGGCAGCGACCTCGACCCGCTCGCCCTCGACGTCGGCCGCGACGACTACTACGGCCACTCCGGCAACTGGTTCGACATGCAGGACTCGCCGTGGCTCGTCTTCCTCAACTCGCAGATGCGGCTCGCGCTGCAGCTCACCGGCAAGGGCGTGGTGAAGAGCGACATTCCCGGGGTGGACTGCAGCGCGGCGTGCACGAGCGACTGGAACGCAGGGACCAAAGTCGCGCTCTCACCGACTCCCGCTCAAGGGCAGCGTTTCGTGCGCTGGTCGGGCGCGTGCACCGGGTCCGGCGCTTGCACCGTCGACCTGACACAGGCGGCGAGCGTCGGTGCGCTCTTCGCGCCGGCCACCTACGCGCTCCGTGTGGCCAAGACCGGGAAGGGGACCGTCCGCGGCGCGCAGGGAGCGATCGCCTGCGGTACGAAGTGCAGCTCGGCCGTCGCAGCCAACGTTCCGGTCAGACTGACGGCGACCGCGGCGAAGGGCTGGCGCTTCCGCTCGTGGTCAGGCGCCTGTCGCGGCACGAAACCGGCCTGCGTCCTCCCGATGGGCGCACCGAGCGCGGCGCGCGCGGTCTTCGTCAAGCGGAGGTAACGACGAGGGCGGCGCGAGCCTCACCCCTACGAGAGCGAGGAGAGCCACTCCACGAGGCTCGTCTGCCGACCGGCGGCGGGCTCGCCGCCGCCGTTGAGCTCGGCGCGCAACTCGCCCACTGTCCCCCAGCGCTCCGCCAGGACGTCGTGGTCGTGGATGGTCTCGAGGTTCACCTGCCTGGAGAGCAGGAAGTCGCCGTTGTCGAGGAAGGGAAACGCCTCGAGTGCGCCGGCCAGGGCGAGGCGCACCGAGTCCTCGACGAACCGCGGCTGCAGGTGCGCGTGCTCGACGACGAAGAGCTCGTCCGGCCGCTTGAGCAGCTCGTAGACGGGAGCGCTCATCGAGCGCTCGACGATGCCGACGAGATCCTCGGCGTCGAGCTCGTGGCCGGTGCCGACATAGAGCGTGCCCCGTCCGCGCTGGTTGTGCGTCGCAAGCGGAACGAGCTCGAGGATCCGCTCCACGTCCGTCCCGTCGAACCCCGCCTCCAGCAGGCGCTCGGCCGCGCTGCCGCGGACGAGGCCCTGGGCGCACGGGCAGGCGTTGATCCCCGTCGCCTCGACGCCCACCACGCGTCTCGTCCGCTCGTCGCTCGCAGCGGCGATCCCGATCAACGAGACCATCGCCTGCGTCTGGAGCCCGGTCACCGGGGTCGTCCGCCGCACCGGCCAGCGGGCGGTGATCCGCACCTCGGCGCGCAGCGCGCGCTGCCGCTCGACGATGTGGCGGGCGATGTGCTCCGCCAGGGCCTCGACGAGCAGAGCCTCGCCGAGCACGACCTCGTCGATCGCCTCGTCGAACAGCTCCGGGAACCGCGACATGTGGACGCCCTTCTGCGCCCGGTCGAGGTCGACGGTGCACTCGATCTCCGCGGCCATGACCGTCTCGGCCGAGCCCCGGCGGATGCGGATCGCCTTGTGCACCCCGCGTGACGCCCGCGCGCGGGGAGAGCCGCCGAGGACGACGGCACGTCCGCGTGGCGTGCTCGACGCCTGCGAGCGTCGGTCGTGACGCGGTGCTCGCGCGGTTCGCTCGCTCGATGGCCGATCCGAGGATACGCGCCGAGACCGCTCCCGACGCCGGCTCACGCTAGCGAAGCAAACGCGAGAGCCGGCGGTCCTTGAGCAGGCGGCCGCCGGTCTGGCACGACGGGCAGTAGTAGACCGTGTGCTCCTCGTAGTCGACCCGCGCGATCGGCGTGCCGCACTCGGGGCAGGGCTCGCCGAGCCGGTTGTGCACGCGGTACACGTCCTTGTCGCCCTTGCCTTGCTCGCGCAGCTGGAGCGCCTCGGTGAGGTCGTCTCGGATCGTGGCCGCGAGCCGGCCGATCTCCTCGGTCGACAGCTCGGTCGAGAGCTTGAACGGCGACAGGTGCGCCCGGCGGAGGATTTCGTTCGCATGCGCGCGACCGATGCCGGCCAGCGCGCGCTGGTCGCGGAGCAGAGGATGAAGCTGCCGCCGCTCGTGCTGGAGGATCGCAGCCAGTGACTCCGCGATCCAGGTCGAGCGCGTCGGGCCCGAGGTGGGCGAGGTCCTCCTCCAGCCGCTCGGGTGTGACGAGCCAGACGCCCGCGCGCTTCTTCGACCCCGCCTCGGTGAGGACGAGCTCGCCGCCGTCCGCGAAGCGGAGGCGGAACATCGGCCTCTTCGGCCCCTTCGCTCCCGGCTTGAGATAACGAAGCCGTCCCGCGCTCATCAGGTGGACGCGGAGGACGAGCTCGCCCTCAGCGAGCGGGAAGAGCAGGTTCTTGCCGCGGCGTTCGGCGCCCGCGAGCCGCGTGTCCTTCGAGCACCGATAAGGGGGGTCGATCGTCTTCAGCGTGGCGACGTGGGCTGGCCCGGCTCGCTCGACCGGCGCGCGCGCGACGAGCGGATCGAGCTCCCGCACCCAGGCTTCGACCTCAGGCAACTCGGGCACTAGCTTGCCGCGCAGTCGCGGATCCGCTTCATCGCGGATCCGCGATGCGCAAATCCCTCCTGCCCGCAGCCTGGGATTCGCTGAACCGCGAATCCCAGCCGCGAGAATCCCTGAAGCCGGCCGCTGTCGCGGCCGGGCCGTGACGTCGACAGGCCAAACGCCCCGAGGCGTCCGCCTTCGGCGGCCGTTGGCTCGTTTTCACGCCGACCTCTACGCTCCCGTCGTGGACGACCCGATCAGCGTAGTCGTCAGGCGCGGCGACGTCGTCGAGGCGCGCCACCACGTGCACGCTCTGGCAATCGAGGGCGGCCGGGTCGTCGGGCAGCCGGGGATCCGCGGCTCGTCGCGTACTTCCGCTCCTCGGCGAAGCCCCTCCAGGCGCTGCCGCTCGTGCGCTCGCGCGCTGACCTCGACGATGCGGAGATCGCGATCGCTTGCGCTTCGCACCTCGCCCGGCCCGAGCAACTGGTCCCGGTCCGATCACTGCTGGCGAAGGCCGACGCGAGCGAAGACGACCTCGAGTGCGGCTCGGAGCCGACACGTGTGGAGCACAACTGCTCCGGCAAGCATGCCGGCTTCCTCCTCCTCTGCCGCGAGCGCGGCTGGCCGACCCAGGGCTACCGGCTCGCCGACCACCCGCTGCAGCAGGAGCTCCACGCCGAGATCGCGACGGCGCGCCGACGTCGACCCGGACCAGATTCCAATCGCGGTCGACGGCTGCGGCGTCCTCACCTTCGCGCTCTCGCTCGAGCGGATGGCCCACGCCTTCGCCCGGATCCCGTCACTGGAGGGCGGCGATCGCGTTCTCTCTTCCATGCGCGCGCACCCCGACTTGATCCGCGGCCCACTCGCCGCCGACTCGATCCTGATGCGGTCGCTTCCCGGCTGGGCGGCGAAAGGTGGCGCCGAGGGCTTGCTCTGCGCCGTCTCGGCGGACGGCGTCGCTCTCGCCCTCAAGGTCGAGGACGGCTCGCAGCGTGCCCTTCGCCCGGCGGTCGCGGTGTTTCTGCGCGAGCTCGGCTACGACCCCGGCGAGCTCGGTGTCGTCCCGCTGGAGAACAGTCTCGGCGAAGTCGTCGGCGAGATCGTGTCCGAGTCGTAAGGGACCTGTTCCCAAACGGTGAGTCGCGTACTAGGATTCGGCGCCGCAGGGCAGAGCCGGAGCGAGAGGTCCGGCTCTTTGGTTCGCAGGGCCGCCCCCGTCAACCCGCGAGGAAAGCCGAGGTCCATTGCTCCACGTCGAGATCGCCCTCCCAGACGTCGAGGAACTCCACCGGCTCGTCGAGCAGGGGCAGGAGAAAGGGTTCCTCACCTACGACGAAATCGTCCCCGTGCTCGAGGAGATCGAGCTCACGAAGGAGCAGGTCGAAGACTTCCACACCTATCTGATCGACCACTCGATCGAGCTCGTCGAGGGCGAGCAGCACAAGCTGCTCCCGCACGAGCAGCCGCCGCCGGCCGAGGACGAGAAGGCACCGCCCAAGCTCGACCTCACCGTCGAGCCGTCGCTCGACTCGCTGCGCCTCTACCTCCGCGAGATCGGGAAGGTGCCGCTGCTCACCGCCGACCAGGAGGTCGCCCTCGCCAAGCGGATCGAACGCGGCGACATGATCGCGAAGGCCCACATGATCGAGGCGAACCTCCGTCTCGTCGTCTCGATCGCCAAGGGCTACCTGGGCCGCGGCCTGTCCTTCCTCGACCTGATCCAGGAGGGATCGCTCGGCCTCATCCGCGCCGTCGAGAAGTTCGACTACCGCAAGGGATTCAAGTTCTCCACCTACGCGACGTGGTGGATCCGCCAGGCCGTAACCCGGGCGATCGCGGACAAGGCGCGCACGATCCGGATCCCGGTGCACATGGTCGAAAAGCTGAACAAGGTGGTACACATCGAGCGCCAGCTCGTTCAGCGGCTCGGCCGCGAGCCTCGTCCCGACGAGATCGCCGCGGAGCTCGAGATCACCGTGGACGAGGTGCGCGAGATCCTCCGCATGGCCCAGCTTCCCGTTTCGCTCGAAAAACCGATCGGCGAGGAGGAGGAATCGTCGCTCGGGGACTTCGTGCCCGACGAGCAGGCGGAGTCGCCCTTCGACACGGCGTCGCTGTCGCTCCGCCGCGAGGACATCGAGGCCGCGCTCGCTTCGTTGCCCGACCGCGAACGGCGTGTGATCGAGCTTCGCTTCGGCCTGATCGGGGCGCAGCCCTGCACGCTCGAGGAGGTCGGCCGTGCATTCGGCGTCACCCGTGAGCGCATCCGCCAGATCGAGAACAACACCCTGAAGAAGCTCGAGTCGCTGCCCGAGGCCCAGGGCCTCAAGGACTGCGTATAGGAGCGTGGGGGAACCACATGGTTCGAACGTGGGGGACTCCCCCGTGCCCTCCTTCAGGAACGTGGCGGAACCCATGGTTCCCCCACGAGCCCCCTCCTTCACCGCTCCGCATAGCCCAGCGCTGTAGGCCTCCCGGCCGGCCAAGCCGGCCTTCGGCCGCGTCGCGCGTCGCGTCGGTTGCGGCAGTCGTTCGGCGAGCTCGCCGTCCGGCCTCGCGTCGATACTCGGCGCCATGAACATCGACACCCTCCGCAAGGCGCTCGCCGAATTCGTGGGCACCTTCACGCTGCTGTTCGCCGTCGTCGCCTCGATCGTGCTCGCGGACCAGGTCGCCGGCCTGTTCGGCATCGCGATCGCCCAAGGGCTCGCGATCGCGATGATGGTCTCCGCCGTCGGCCACGTGTCGGGCGCGCACTTCAACCCGGCGATCACCTTCGGCGCGCTGCTCACCCGGAGGATCGGCGTGATCCTCGCCGTCGTCTACGTGGTCGCGCAGCTCGCGGGCGGTACAGGCGCCGTCCTCGTCGTGCGGGAGCTCTTCCCGGACGGCATCGACCTCGCCGCCACGGTTCCGACCCTCCAGGGCGTCGACCCGTGGCAGGGCCTCCTGCTCGAGGCGATCGCCACGTTCTTCCTCGTCTGGGTCGTCTTCGCCACGGCGATCGACCCGCGCGGGTCGTTCTCCGCGGTCGCCGGGCTCGGCATCGGCGCCGCGATCACCCTCGGCGTGCTGCTGATCGGCGCCGATCACCGGCGGTGTGATGAACCCGGCGCGCGCGTTCGCGACGCAGATCGTCGAATGGCAGTGGACCGACGCGTGGATCTACTACGTGGCACCACTCGTCGGCGGCGGCCTCGCGGCGTTGATCTACGACGGCGTCTACCTCTCCGGGCAGGACGACGAAGGGGACGAGCAGCCGTCGATGCCCGAGCCGACGGCCGGGCCGGTCGACGCGGTCTAGCGCGAATGAGAAGGGGCGGCCGGCGGCCGCCCCTTCGTCATTTTGTGCAGGCGCGAGGCGCTTGCCCCTAGGCTCACGCCGCCGGTAGCAGATCGGCCTCGCGCAGGGCCGCCAACGCCCGTTCGCGCACCTCGCTCGACAGCGACGCCACATCGGCGTCGGCGGGCGCGAGTGCGGTCACGGTCAGCCAGACGACCTGCTCGGCGATGTCTCCGATCGCGATGCGCAGCTCGAGCCGCGCGGCATCGGGCAGTCCGGCGAGCGCCGTCAGCAGCGCTGCGCGCGCCTCCTCCACCGGCGCGGTGATCCGCACCGGGAGGCTTGCGGTCACCGTCCGTCGCGGGTCGTTGATCGTCCGGTTCACGATCGTGTTGCCGGTCAGCTGCGTGTTCGGGACGAAGATGCGGCGGTTGTCGTCGCTGACGAGGACGGTGTAGATCAGGTTGATCTCCTCGACGAACCCGGTTGCGTCGCCCACCGAGACGCGGTCGCCGAGGCGGACCGGCTGCGAGAAGGCGACCAGGAGGCCGGCGCCGATGTTGCCGAGCGGCGCAGCCAGGGCGACACCTGCGACGACCGCGATGACGGCGCCCGAGGCGAGCAGTGCCCTCCCGAGCTGCTCGGTCCGTGGGAAGATCGACAGCACGCTCCACGCGGCGATTGCGACGACGATTGCCAGCGCCACCCGCTCGAGCACGCTCAGCATCGTCCGCTGGCGTACGGCCGCCTGCGGATCCTTCGCAGCCAGGCGCCGTGACCAGCTGCCGAATGCCCGGCGCAGCACGGCGCGAACGACGAAGAAGACGACCAGCCAGACGACTGCGGTGACGATCGCGCGAACGGTGTTGTCGGACAGATCCATCCGCTATCCCTCGGCGCCGGGCCGATGGGTCGCACCCAATGCGTCCGCGAGCGCGGTCGCAGCACCGTCGTCGGCGAGGGTCGTCAGGTCCATCGTCTCCCTCGTGAACCCCTGCGCTCCCGCCACGAGCACGATCTTTCCCGTTGCAAGGGCCGCCCGCACGCGGTCGGCGCGGACCTCTCGGATCGTCGCGCGAGTGTGCGCGGCGTCGGTGAGGATGCCGGCCTGCGACCCCGTGAGCGAAAGCGCCTCGTGACCGAGATCGTGGATCGCCATCGCGACGAGCGCGCACGTGATCCGACCGCCGGCCGAGAGCAGCATGTCCAGCTCGCGTGCGTCCGGGGAAACCGAGATCGTGCTCGCAAGCTCACGAAGCAACGCCGCCGTCGCGGGCGCTGCCGGCACGGTGGCGACGACCTCGTTGCCGCGTTCGCGCTCCCCGACCAGCCGCCGGGCAGTCCCGCGGATCGCGGCCGCGTCGGCGACCGCCTCGCCGGGCAACTCGACGACGATCGTCCCGGAGCCGGTCATGTCGGGATTCTCGCCGCCCGACCGGGTGGCGCGTCTTGGTTGACCCGCAGTCTCGGATTCGCTGACGCGAACTCCGAGACGCGAAACCCCCTGAAGACGCCCGCTATTCGCGGCCCGCGAGGCGTCGGCCCGAAAGTGTTTCGATAGCCGACCGGGCCTGCTACCCTGCGGCGTCGTGCAATTGGGTCGTGTCTCCGAACGCCAGAGGGGTCTGATGCGTTTTCGCCGTTACGTGGGTCTGATCGTCGCGCTTGCCGCCGTCCTGCTCGTCGCAGCCGGCTTCCGCTTCACCGATGACACGTTGATGCCGCCGCAGGGCGTCGTCGGCCAGCCGTACTTCCACAAGATCGACCTCGAGTCCGGGTGCAAGGGGAAGCACGTCGCGATCGACTCCGGCACTCTCCCCCCGGGCCTCGCGCTGGTCGGTTCGGCCAACAGCGAGGTCGACTCCTCGAACTGGCGAATCGAGGGCACTCCGACGCAGGCCGGCTCGTGGAGCTTCTGGCTCAAGGCGACCGACATCTGCCCGAGCTTTCCGGCCGAGCGCCCGCTGACGATCACGATCCTGCCGAAGGTCACGGTCACGACCGAGTCGCTCAGCCCGACGCTCGTGAACCGGCCGTACTCGCTGCAGCTCACCGCGACCGGCGCCGGCTCCTACACGTGGAGCATTGCCTCCGGAACGCTGGCGCCCGGCCTCACCCTCTCGACGAGCGGCCTTCTCTCCGGCACGCCCAGCTGCGGTCGGCGCCTGGACGTTCACGGTGCTGGCGAAGGAGGGCAACCGCTCCGACACGAAGACGCTGACGC
Organism: uncultured Actinomycetes bacterium; assembly: GCA_963737565.1. Lineage (GTDB taxonomy): Bacteria > Actinomycetota > Thermoleophilia > Gaiellales > Gaiellaceae > Gaiella. The sequence goes on along the minus strand of CAVTTF010000013.1, from coordinate 34,693 downwards.
TCGCCGTCGTCGAGCCTCTCGTCGCCTCGACGACGACCGCGCTCGCGCGCGCAGAGGTGAGCAGGCCGTTCTCGCAGGCGCAGACGGCGCAGGGTGGACTGGCGCCCTACACGTGGTCGCTGGCGAGCGGGACGCTCCCGTCCGGCCTGACGCTCGACCCGGCCACCGGGACGATTCGCGGCGTACCGCTCGCCGCCGGCGCGTTCCCGCTCACGCTGGCCGTCAAGGACACCGCCGGGTTGACGGCAACGGTCAACGTGCCGCTGGCGGTGGCGAAGAAGCTTGCGATCACGTCGATTCGCCTGCGCGCCGGGGTGGAGGGCCGTCGCTACTCGACCCTGATCACCAAGGTCGGCGGTGTCGGGCCCATCCGCTACAGGATCGTTGGCGGCCGCCTGCCGGTCGGTGTTCGGCTCGACACGAGCACGGGCCGCGTGTCCGGCATCCCGCGTCGAGACGGCGTTTTCCGGATCACCGTGCGGGCGACCGACGCTCTCGGCGCGATTTCGACGAAGCCGCTGCGGCTGACGATCCTGCCCTCGTAGGTCGGCGCGTCTCGGGTTTGCGCGGGCGAATCCGAGACTACGCGAGGCGTCCTTCGTAGGCCCGGCGGGCCGTCGCGCCTGGCATCGTGCGCACCTTTTTCGCCGGGGCAGTGGGAGTCGTCCGGGAGTGGACGGCCGCGTACGGCCGCCACGCGGGCTCACAGCATGCCGCGGCGATCGCCTACCGCGTGCTCTTCTCGCTCGTCCCGTTCATTGCGCTGCTCGTCTCCGTCTTCGACCTGGTGTTGCCCTCGACGGCGCGTGAGCGGCTCGTCGACTGGCTCTTCGAGGAGATCCCCGGAACCGAGATCGAGGCCAGCGTCGACCGCGCCCTCGCAGCGTCAGGTGCGGCAGCATCGCTTGTCGGGCTCGTCGCTCTGATTGCGCTGCTCTGGGGTGCAACCGGGATGATGGCAGCCATCAGGACCGCCTTTCGGGTCATCTGGGACGAGCCTGCCCGCCCGTCGTACGTCCGCGGCAAGCTCCGGGACTTCGCGCTCGTCGCGCTCGCGGGCGCACTGGTAGTGGGCGCCTTCGCGCTGTCCGTGGTCGCCAAAGTGGTGGCCGAGGCCGGCGCGGGCGTCTCGCTTGGCGGTTCCGGAGCCGCGACGGTTGCCACCGCGCTGGCCGAGATCGCAACCTCGGGGCTCGTCGTCTTCGTCGCGCTGCTCGCCCTCTACCGGCTCGTGCCGCCGGTTCGGTCGCCTCTGGCGGATCTGTGGCCGAGCGCGCTCGCGGCGGCGGTGGCCTTCGAGCTCGCGATGGCCGGCTTTGCGTTCTACGCGGCGCACGTGGCGAATCACAGCTCCGTCTACGGGCCGATCGGGACCGTGCTGCTGTTCCTCCTGCTCGTCTACGTGCTGGCGATCGTCGTGCTTCTCGGCGCGGAGACGGCGGCCGCTCGTGGGTTGCGACGCTCGGCCGAAGTCACCGGCTGACGAGCGTGCACCGGATCGAAGGACTTCGGCTCGCCAACGTACTATCTGGGCAGCCATGACCCAGATCGTCGACGACTCGCTCGAAGCCGGCAGGGAGGCGGCGCGGCGGCGCGCCTGGCGCGACGCCTACGAGCTCCTCCGCAGCGCGGACGCGAGCGGCACGCTCACCGCGGAGGATCTCGAGAACCTGGCCGAGGCGGCCTGGTGGACCGGGCGCCTCGAGGAGGCGATCACGCTCCGCGAGCGGGCGTACGCCGCCTACGGGGCGGCCGGAGCGAGCCGGAGTGCCGGGCTGCTCGCCCTGACGCTGTCGATCGACAACCTCACCCGCGGGGCGATGTCGGTCGCGGCAGGCTGGCTTGCCCGCGCCGAGCGCCTGCTCGGCTCCGGGGACGAAGTCGAACACGGCCATCTCGCGCTCGTGCGGGGGCTGAGCGCTTTCGAGCTGGGAGACTTCGAGGCGGCAACGGACGAGCTCGGGCGGGCTCACGAGCTCGGCGCCCGCTTCGGCGACCGAAACCTCGAGTCGATGGCGCTCGTCTTCAACGGCAGTATTCTCGTCCACCGTGGGCAAGTGACTGAGGGCCTCGCCCTCCTCGACGAAGCGACGACCGCCGCGGTGAGCGGCGAGCTGCAGCCGCTGACGGCCGGAATCGTCTACTGCGTCACCATCGACTCCTGCCAGGCACTCGGCGACTGCGGCCGAGCCGCGGAGTGGACGGACGAGGCCAATCGCTGGTGCGACCGCCTCGACGTCACCGGCTTCCCGGGCGCGTGCCGGATCCACCGCGCCGAGATCCTGCGCCTGCGCGGCCACTGGCCGCAAGCGGAGGAACAGGCGGTCCAGGCCTGCGCGGAGCTGCACGACTACAACCGCTGGGTCACGGCATCGGGCTACTACGAGATCGGCGAGATCCGGCGCCGCCGCGGCGACTTCGCCGCGGCCGAGGAGGCGTACCGGAAGGCCGACGAGCTGGGCTACGACCCACAGCCCGGCCTCGCGCTCCTTCGCCTGGCCCAGGGCAAGGTGGACGCCGCAGCCTCTGCGGTCAAGCGAGTGCTCGCCGACGAAGCGATGGTCCCCTTGAACCGCGCGCGCGTCTTGCCCGCGCAGGTGCAGATCTTCCTCGCTGCCGGTGAGCTGCGGGGCGCGCGCGAAGCAACCGAGGAGCTGGAGCAGATCGCTGACTCCTACCTCGTCGGCGGCAAGCGAACACCCGCGCGGGAAGGTGCGGTGCGCCTGGCGTGGGGACAGATCCGCCTCGCCGAGCGGGACTGGGACGGCGCCGCCGAGGCGCTGCGGGCCGCGCGGGAGACCTGGGACCGGGTCGGCGCGCCGTACGAGATCGGCGCAGGCCCGGATGCTGCTCGGGCTTGCCTACCGCGGGGAGGGCGACGAGGACGGCGCGAAAGAGGAGCTCACCGCTGCGAAGGCGACGTTCGAGCGCCTCGGCGCGGTCCTCGACCTCCAACGCGCCGTCGGAGCTCCTCGGCGAGGCCGCCGCCCAGCGGACCTTCATGTTCACCGACATCGTCGACTCGACCAAGCTCGTCGAGGCGCTCGGTGAGGACAAGTGGCGCAAGCTGCTCACGTGGCACGACCGCACGCTGCGGGAGCTGATCGAGACGGCGGGCGGCGAGGTGATCAAGCACACGGGTGACGGCTACTTCGCCGCCTTCCAGACTGCCGCGGCTGCGTCGAAGCCGCCGCCGGGATCCAGCGCGCGCTCGACCAGCACGAGCCCCTGGCGCCCGATGTCAGAATCGGGCTGCATTCGGGTGGCGCCTTCCACAAGGGCGACGACTACGCGGGCCAGGGTGTCCACATGGCGGCCCGCATCGGCGCGCTCGCCGGCGGCGGCGAGATCCTGGTCAGCACGGACAGTCTCGACGGTGGCTCGCGCTTCCGCCTCTCCGAGCCGCGCTCGGAGACGCTCAAGGGCTTCGACGATCCGGTCGAGCTCGTCACCGTCGACTGGCGCTGAAACACAGAGGGGTGAGCATGTCCGCCCGCGACAGCCGCGCCCGCTTCAGGGCCTTGCACGCCAGAGAGCAGCTGTTTGTGATGCCCAACCCGTGGGACGTCGGCTCCGCGCGGCTGCTCGCAGCGAGCGGGTTCGAGGCGCTCGCCACGACGAGCGCCGGTTTCGCCTGGTCGATCGGGAAGCTCGACCAGGGGGTGACCCGTGACGAGCTGATCGCGCACGTCGCGACCCTGGCCCGGGCAACGGTCGCTCCCGCTCAACGCCGACAGCGAGCGCTGCTACCCGGACGCTCCCGGCGGGGTGTCCGAGACCGTGGCGCAGCTGGCCGCCGCCGGTGCGGCGGGCTTCTCCGTCGAGGACTTCGACCCGGCCACCGACAGCATCGACGACGTCTCCGTGGCGGCGGACCGCGTGGCCGCGGCCGCCGACGCTGCCCACCGCCTCGACGATCCGCTGGTGCTCACTGCCCGAGCGGAGAACCACCTGCACGGCGTCGCCGACCTCGACGACACGATCGCCCGGCTGGTCGCCTACCGAGAGGCCGGAGCCGATGTCGTGTACGCGCCGGGCCTGTCGCAGATCGACCAGATCGCAGCCGTGGTCGAGGCGGTCGCCGTGCCGGTGAACGTGCTCGCGCTCGCGAGTGGGCCAACCCTCACCGAGCTGGCGGCAGTGGGCGTGCGACGGGTCTCGACCGGCAGCTCATTGGCCCGCGCCGCCTACGGGTCGCTCGTCGGCGGGGCGCGCGAGCTGCTGACGGAAGGCACGTCGCGGTACGCGAGCGGCGGCGTGTCGAGTGACGAGCTGAGAACGGCCTTCGCGCCGGCGTCAGGTGACGACGAGCCGGCCTGAGAGCCTCGGGTCGCTCCCGAATCGATACGCGCCGGCGCGGAGTTGCAGCAGCCACGTCGCTGTGCCCCTGAACGCAAGGCTTGTGCGCCGGTTGACGCCTGGGCCGACGAGGTGGAAGTTCCGCGAGCGCGATCGGTCGACGACGGTGATGCGGTAACGGCCGGCCGCAACCTTCTTCGCGCTGAGCGTCGCCGCACGTGCGTCGACCCTGGCGGCCAACGTCCTCGTCGTGACGGTCGGGGTCCGCGGGAAGACCGTGAGCGGGCCGTTCATCGTCTCGAAGTGGGGCGAGCACGCATACGCGTACCGGCCGGGCACGAGCTCGAAGCGTGAACGTCATGTCGCCGACGAACTCGACGTCGGTCTGGGCGAGGCGTTCGCCCGTCGCCTTGCTGCCCAGCACGAAGTTGTGCATGTCGGACAGGTCGTGCACGAGGAGCTCGTAGCGCCCGGCGACCAGACTGTCGACGTGCTTGCCCGTCGCATCGCCGAGGTCGATCGTGAAGCCGGGCCCGACCGTGCCGACAAGACGGGCAACGTCCGCGCCGGCGCTCCCGGCGGGGAGCACCAGCGGGAGAAGGACGAGCAGGAGCAGCGTGCGCACCGTCCCAGGCTTCCCGACGCCGGGGCGCTTGGTCAACTGATTCGCTCGAAAGAGGATCGCTTCGCTCAGGCTTGACCGGACCCACGGCGGCGCGGAAGCTTGACGGATCGCGATCCGTTTCGAATTTGCTGACGAGCAGGATGCGGCGCTCGCATTCGGGTACTCGCCGTTGTTGGAGACCGTGCTCAGCCTGCATGTGCTCGCCGAGCCCAAACACCATGCGTTGCAGCACGGCTGGGTGCGGGCGATGCGCGCCTTGAGCGCACCTCTGCGGCGGGAGATCGCCGAGCTCGCCTTCCTCTACCGGTGGACGCTGCCGAACTGCGTCCTTCCTTCCGCAACAACGCCGTATGAGGACTTCGAGACGGAGCTCGAACGCTTGCGCTCGCTGCCCACCGAGATCGCCGCATTCGAGCTGCTGCGTCCGCTCTATGACCACGGCGGCGGACGTCGTCCTGCGCGGCGGCGTATCCTCGCCGATCCGGAGGTGCGCGTCGCTCGCGCTGAAGCAGGCGGGCACGCTCGGCGGCGCGTCTCGTCGCGCCGCGGCGCTCCTCTTCGACGATCCCAGCGCGTTCGTCGACCGGTTCGCCCGGCTCCTCGAGGCGTACTGGGAGGAGGCGTTCGCCGCTGAGTGGCGGCGGCTCGAGCCGATGCTCGCCGAGAGCGTCACGGCAGCGGGTCGCGAGATTGCCGGTGCGGGCGTCCACGCGTTCCTCGTCGGGCTCGCCCCGCAACTCCGCGTCGATCCGGACCGCTCGCAGTTTCGGCCTCGACGTCCCGCACGACCATCACGTCACGATCGACGCGGAGAACCCGCTCCTGCTCGTCCCCAGCGTCTACGTCTGGCCCCACCTGCGGATCAACTGTGACCCGCCCTGGCCGCTCACGCTCGTCTACCGGGCGCCCCAGCTGGCCGAGAGCCTTCGCCACGCGACGCCGCCGGAGCTCGTGCGAGTGCTGCGGGCGCTCGGAGACCCGACGCGGCTGCGGATCCTGCAGCAGATCGCCCGCCGTCCGCGCAGCACACAGGAGCTCGCACCGCTCGTCGGGCTCAGCGAGGCGGGAACGTCGAAGCACCTCCGCCTGCTCGCGGCCGCCGGAGTCCTGACAGCGCGCCGAGAGGGCTACTACGTCGTCTACTCACTCGCCGACGACAGGCTGGCGACGCTGGCAACCGAGCTCCGTCACGTCATCGCGCCGCCTGGCGGGAGGAGCTGACAGGCTCCGGCCGACGTGCCGAGCGCGTGCAGGAGGGGTACAACCGGATCCCAGCCGTCACGAAGGACCGCGACCAATGAGGGCGGGGTGATCACCACCGTCCGCCGGCCCGCAGGGGTCGGCACGCGCTCCGTGTAGCCCCCGGCTGTCCACCGAAGCAGGAACGCGTCGCTGACAACCCAGGGCGCGCCTTGGTGTACCACGTACGCGCCGTCCGGAAGCTCGTCGAGTTGGGCTTCGTGGAGGAGCTGGTCGGTCGTGCCCTGAGAAAGACGCTCGGTGTGGAGCTGCGCGTCGATCGCATCGGCTCCGACCTGGCCTGGGTGAAGCTCACGCCAGATCGCGACGAGGCGCGTGTAATCCTCGCGGCGGCAGAGCGCGCAGGGTCGGTGGCCGGCCGCGAGCGCGGTCGCATCGTCGAGGAAGAAGAGCTCGGTGAACCGGCCGGGCTGCAGCAGTGGCGCGCGGTGCCAGTCGCGGAAATGAAGCCGGCATGCGATCCAGCGCTTGCCGTTGTGGTGCCGGCGGATCCGGCCGTGCCGGTCGTGGAGGCACCCACGGTTGCCGTAGACCAGGCCGCGCCCGGGATCGGCTACGAGCTCGCCGAACGGCGTGACACGGTTCTGCAGCGGCATCAGGGACTCATCCGGGTCGGCGTGACGTCGCTCCCGCGTACGGGCCGACGACATCGAGCAGCCGACGATAGTCGAGCGCGATCTGCCCTCCGGCCGAAGAGCGCACCCCGGGAGACGTAAGGACCGGGCGTCCGGGCCGCACGAAGAGACCGAACACTCGAATCAAGGAGGGAGCACGTGCCCTACGGCGACTGGATCAACGAGCTCCCGACCGGGTTCTTCCTGGTCGTGCACATCGCGGCGTTCGCGCTGGGCGCCGGCTTCGCCTGGCTGGCGTTCAAGCGCGAGCTCACCCTGCTCGGCGCGGCGTTCTCGCTGTTCGCCGCCGCCGAGCTCGTCTACATGACCTACCACCTCGACTGGACCGTCTTCCTGTTCGCGCACACGATCGCCGAGGTCCTCGACCTCGTCGCGTTCGTCCTCGTCTTCGCGGCGGCCGTCTACCCGACCGTCAGGCGGCCGGCGCTGGAGGCGACGCAGCCGATGAGGCTCCGCCGGTTCCTGCTCCCGGCTCGCGCCGTCGCGCTCGTCGCGGCGGGCTGCGGCGGCTCGAGCGAAGCGCGACCCGGTGGCGACGACCGAGGTGACGATGGCCAAGAGCTACCGCTTCGACCCGAAGACGATCGAGATCGAGGCGGGCCAGACCGTCACCTGGACGAACGACGACAACTTCACGCACACCGTCCAGGTCGACGGCCAGGAGGACCACGAGGTCGAGCCAGGCGACAGCGTCTCGATCACGTTCGACACGCCCGGCACCTACCACTACGTCTGCACGCTGCACCGGCACGACATGGACGGCGAGGTGATCGTCTCGTGACGGCCTCGCCGAGTTCGAGCACGACGTCGTCATCCTTGCCTGCGCGATCAGCGCCGGCATCCACGGCGCCCTCGTCGCCCGACCACTTCGCCGAGGGCGCCGGCGCCGGGGCTCGGCTTCGCTCGTCGCGACGATCGCTGCTCGCGGCGCTCGTCGTCGTGCGCTGACCCGCGGCCCGGGGAGGCTGCCGCGCTCGCCGGCGCGGCGGCTCGTGCTCGCCGGCCTGATCGCGAGCTACGCGCTGGCGATCACCACCGGCCTGCCCGTCCTGCATCCCGACCCCGAGCCGGTCGACGGCCTCGCTCTCGCGACCAAGGCGTTCGAGGCCGTCGGCCTGCTCGCAGCCTTGCAGCCTCGCTCTGGCGGCCGGACACCGCGCCGTTCACCCTCCAGCAACCGAAAGGGACACTGACATGAACACGCACACGAGCCCACCGCCCGATTCCGATCGCCCTGACGGTGCTGGTCGCCTTCTTCAGCGCCCTGGCCGCCCTCGCCGTCTCGAACGGCCACGATGCGCACGCGCACGGCACGCACGGCGCACGACACCCACGCGCACCGCCGGTCGACGGTCACCCGCAAGGAGCTCGCGCTCCGCGCAGCGGCATGCGCGCGCTCTGGGAGGACCACATCACCTGGACGCGCCTGGCGATCATCAGCCTGACGACCGGCTCGCCGGACACCGAGGCCACGGTCGGGCGGCTGCTGCAGAACCAGACCGACATCGGCAACGCCGTCAAGCCCTTCTACGGCGACGCTGCCGGTGACGAGCTGACGGACGAGCTACGCCGCCACATCCTGATCGCTGCCGACCTCGTCGCCGCGGCAAAGGCCGGCGACCAGGCCGAAGCTCGCCGACGCTCAGGCGCGCTGGGAGCGGAACGCCGACGACATCGCCGCCCTGCTCAACAGCGTCAACCCGCGCTTCTGGAAGCTGGCGGCGATGAAGGCGGAGATGCACATGCACCTGGCGCCTGACGACCGCGGAGGCTGTCGCTCGGCTGCAGGGCAACTGGACCGCCGACGTCGCCGCCTACGACAAGATCCACCGCCACATCCTGCACCTGTCCGACTACCTCTCGGCCGGTCTCGTCAAGCAGTTCCCGAACCGGTTCCGCTAGCAGAGGGTAAGACCCGCTCACCGTCGCGACACCAACGAGACATGGCGACCGAACGACGACGAGGCGCGAGGCGCCCGAGAGCTGCGTCGCCTGGCGGCGCGATCAGCTGGTCGCGAGCGGGCTTCCCCGTGCCGCTCGCGGCCGCGGCTCGCGCGCGACCAGCGCTACGACCTGCACGCGCTGATCGAGCTCGCCGAGCGGGGATGCCCGCCGGAGCTCGCCGCGCGGATCCTCTCGCCGCTCGACGGAGATCGTGCCGCATGAGCGCGACGCAGGCCGCTACGGTGGACGTCGTGGAGCCTGCTGTGGGCCTGCCGACGCCCGAGCACGGACGCTCGTGCTCGACGCCGAGTCCCGCGAGTGGCTGCGCGACCTCCGAGCCGACGGGCCGGGCGGGACGAGGCGGTCGCCCGCCTCCACGAACTGCTCCTGCGTGCCGCTCGCTTCGAGGTCGCCCGCCGGCGCCCGACGCTCCCGCACCTCCGCGGCGGCGAGCTCGACGACATCGCGGTCGAGGCTGCCGACGACGCGCTCATGAGCGTGCTGAGGCGGCTCGACGACTTTCGTGGCGCAAGCCGTTTCACCACGTGGGCCTACAAGTTCGCGCTGCTCGAGGCGGCCGTCAAGCTGCGGAAGCGCGCCTGGCAGGGCCGCGAGATCCCGCTCGAGCCGGAGAGCTGGGATCAGTTCTCGACGCCGGCCTCGGGCCCGAGGCCGCGGCCGAGCAGGCCGAGCTCGTCGCGGCGCTGCAGCGCGCGATCGCCGAGCTGACGCCGCACCAGCGCCGGGTGCTCGTGGCGCTCGCCGTGAACGGCGTCCCGATCGACGTTCTCGCCGAACGGCTGAACACGACCCGCGGCGCCCTCTACAAGACCTTGCACGACGCCCGGAAGAAGTTGCGCAAACACCTGGCCGAGCGCGGGCTCTCGCTCGAGAGCCTGCTGGAGGAGCACTGATGGAGCGTCCCGATTTGAAGCAAGCGCTAGGCCGGCTCCTGGGGCCGGCCGAGCCCGAGGTCGGCTGCGAAGCCTGCTTCGAGGAGCTCGACCGCTACGTCGAGCTCGAGCTCGCCGGGAAGGATGCCGACGCCGCGATCCCGGGTCTGCGCGCCCACCTCGACGGCTGCCCCGCCTGCCGCGAGGAGCACGAAAGCCTGCGCGCGCTCGCCGGCGGCGAGTAGGGACGCCTCTCCACCAGAAGGTTCGTCGTCCGCAATGAGGCGGCGCGCTAGGTTCCCGGCACCCAGACGAGCCGGGTTTCGATGACCTGCACGTCGGTAGCTTCGAGGCGGATGGAGACGCTTTCGATCTCTGCAGCCTTCTGCTTCCACTCCTCGTCGATCTCGGCGAGCTCGTCGAGGATTTCCTGCTCCAGCTCTTGCAGGTCGTCCGCGGCCTGTTGAGCGCGGTTCTCGGCGGTCTCCTTCCGCTCGCGTGCGCGTGAGGACATCCCGTGCTTCGTGGACATGCTGCCGGCGGCCCCCGCGATCGAGCGAACGCTGCGACGACCTCCGAGCAATGCCCCGAGCACGGCGCCGGCGCCGGCGATCACCTCGTTGGCCTGGTAGGAGCGTTGGCCGTGCTCGAGCTCTTCGACGCGACGTCTGGAGTGCTCGAGCGCCGCTTGAAGGCGGTCCTGCTTTGCCTCCAGCCGATCCTTCAGCTTCGCGGCTTCCGTGTCCGCCTCGGCCTGGGCCCTTTCGTCGCAGCGCGCCGCGAACTGCTCCTCCGTCTCACCTGGTCGCGAGGTGAGCTTGAGGTTCTTGTTGCGGAAGACGTCGAGCGTCCGCGCCCTCACGAGACGCTGCTCGATCTCCCGCTCTGCGTCGGTGTAGAAGGAGGGCTTCTCGAGCGGCGCTCGCGTGAGCACGTAGGAGGCGCCCGGGGGCGGGGAGGGGCCGAAATCCCGGTCCTCGTAATCGACGATCGTCTCCGAGTCGAGATCGAGCCCGCCGTCGACGGGCCCGTAGAGCGCCTCGAACTCCTGGCTCTCGTCGATGCCGGCGCTCGAGTCGTCGTAGCGAAGGCTGACGCGGGCGGCAACGAATGCGTTCAGGCGCGTAGCCCCTGCGACCGCGCCCACCCTGGACGCCCAGCCGGCCGCGGGGTCGAGATAGGAGACCAGGACGCTGGGCGCCACCGCCGGTGCGACCGTTGTGGCGTCCTCGGAGTCGACGGTGGGTGCCGGGCCGGCGGTGGCCGCGGCCGAAGGACTCACATCTGCCGCCTGTGGCCGCGGTACCTCTCGCATCAGCGTCTCGATCTGTTCCTTCGTCAGCGGCCCGCGCAAGTACGACATCGCCCAGCGGGTCTGGAAGAGGACAGGCGCCGAGCTCTTCGCGCTGACGAGCAGAAACTGGCGCTTCTGGAGTGCTCCGATCGCCGTGTCGAGCGCTGCCACGTCGGTCGACCCGGCCGCCGACCTGAGCCCTTCGAGCACGCGCGCCTTGTCGCGCTCGGTCTGCAGGCGGCCGACCAACCAGGTGCCTGCGTTCGACATCGCCTTGTAGTCGAGGTCGACCGGGTTCTGGGTGGCAAGCGCCATGCCGACTCCGAACGCTCGCCCCTGCTTGAGGATGGTCAAGATCGGCTTCTTCGCAGGCGGCATCGCCGTCGGCGGGACGAAGCCGAAGACCTCGTCCATGTATGCGAGCGTGCGCAGGTCGGAGGTGCCCGGCTGACCGCGCATCCAGGTGACGAGCTTCGACAGCACGAGCGTGACGACGAACTGGCGCTCCTGGTCCGAGAGATGGGCCAGATACACGATTGCGCAGCGTGGCTTTCCCTCGGGCGTGCGCAAGAGGCTTTCCGGATCGAGGTCCTGCCCTTCGCCCCACGCGGCGAACGAGGGCGAGGCGATGAGCGAATTCAGCCTGAGCGCGAGCTCCGTTCTGTCCTTCGGCGGGAAGAAGGCGTCGACGTCGAAGACGCCCAGCTTTCGCACCGGTGGAACCTGGACCTGCCCGATCAGCGTTCCGAGGTCGAGGTTCTGGCCTCCGCGCCAGGCATTCTCGATCAGGTTGGCGAGCAGCACGTGCTCGCGACTCGACAATGGGTCGGCCTCGATCCCGACCAGACCGAGCAGGCTGGTCACCGTTCCCTCGATCTCGTCGCGCAGCGTCTCCGCCTCCGTTTCCCATGAGAGGGCAGGCGCGCGCAGGGAGCCGACGACGTTGAGCGGGATGCCTGCCTGGGATCCGGGTGTGTAGACCGTGAACTCGGCAGCTGCGCGCAGCGCCGCGATCCGTTCAGCGCCGAGCCCCGCAGCCTCCAAGCCCTCCTTCCACATCGTTGCGGTCTTGGCGGCAAAGTCGTCGAGCGACATTTCCTCGCTGCGCGCGTCGTCCTCGTTGACCCAGGGACGGAAGCTGGCCGCGGAGAGGTCGGGGAACGTGAGCAGGAGGTTGCCCATGTCGCCCTTCGGATCGAGCACGAGGCACGGAATCCCGGCGAGCAGCGCCTCCTCGAGCAAGACGACGGCGAGACCGGTCTTCCCGGACCCGGTCATGCCGACGATCGCCGCGTGCGTCGTCAGGTCGCCAGACTCGATCGCCAGCCGGTCGGCTCCCGGCTTGCCGGTTTTCGGGTCGAGGCGGGAGCCGAGGTTGAGGTCGGCCACGGCGTGAGTCTAGGAGACGCGCTCTGCCGGTGATCCCTCAGCGGCCTGAATCCAGTCGGGGCCGCATTCCGTACCAACGGGCGATACCGACTCAGGGGGTCGCGATGAAGGTATTTGGTTCGTTGCTGGCTGTCCTCGTGCTCGCCGGGACCACGCTGGCGGTGGCGCGCGCGGGCACCGACGCCACGCTCGCGGTTTGCCATCGCACGTCGTCGAGCAAGACGCCGTACGTCAAGCTCGCCGTGTCGGCGAGGACACTGAAGACGCACCTCAAGCATGCGGCGGATGTGATCCCCGCGCCGCGCGGGGCCTGCCCGAAGACGCTGCTGACACCCACATCGGGCGGCCGTGCCTTCACGGTCGCGCTGACGGGAGAGGTGGAGGTTCCCGCAGGAGATCCAGCCGGCACCGGGACGGCAACAGTCCGCCTGCGGGCAGGTCAGGGGCAGGTTTGCTACAGGCTCGCCGTCACGAATCTGCCGGCGGCGGTCGCCGCGCACATCCATCGCGGAGCGGCGGGCGCGGCAGGTGCTGTGGTCGTCCCGCTCACGACGCCGAGCCAGGCCGGCGTCTCGAGCGGCTGTGCCACGGCAGCGCGAACGCTGGTCGCCGCGATGCTCGGCCGCCCGGCGTCGTACTACGTGAACGTCCACACCGGCGAGTTCCCGGCCGGCGCGGTTCGCGGACAGCTCGCTGGGACATCGGCGGCGTCTTTCGGCTGGATCGTTGCTCGCAACCTGACCGGGACGACTGAGCCGAACGCGTCCGGCACCGCCGTCGTCCGAATCCGAAAGGACGCCGGGCTGGTCTGCTATCGGCTTCGGGTCCAGAACGTCACCCTGCCCACGGTCGCCGCGCACATCCACCGCGGCGCCGCCGGGGTGAACGGCCCGGTAGTCGTACCGTTCAATGCCCCGGGGGCAGATGGCGGGTCGAGCGGTTGTGCCACGGCGGCCGGCGCGCTGATCGACGAGATCATCGGCGACCCGGCAGGCTTCTACGTCAACGTTCACACCAAGGAGCATCCCGGGGGCGCGATCCGCGCTCAGCTCGGCTGAATCTCCGGGTCGTGGGGACGCGATCCGTCGCGCCCCCACGACCCGTCGGGCATCACCGAACGACGGCCGGCAGCGACGCCCGTTGCGGAACGAGCGAAAACCGGGGCGCGTCATCCACGGTCTACAACGGTGGAGGTCGCGCGCTCGCGTAGGCCGCGAGCCTCGGCGGGCCTTCAATCGGGAAGGAGCGGTACCGAGAAGCTCTGGTCGCGGCCGAGCAGCACGGCCCGGGTGATGGCACCGGGTCCAAACCGATTGCGCACCTCGTCGAGGGCGGCGTCGAGCGCATAGCCGCTGTGACCATCGAACGGCAGCGTGAGCTGGACCGCGCCGTCATTTTCGAGGTTGCCCACCGCCACTCCCACGAGCGTCAGTCCCTGACGCTCGATCGTCGGCATGGCCACGGCCAGCAACCCCCTCACGGTGGCGAGGATCGTCTGGGTCTGGGCTGTCGCGTGAGGGAGGGTGTGGGAGCGAGTCGCTCGGGAGAAGTCACTGAAACGCAGTCTGAGCACGACGGTGCGGCCGACGCGCCCGGCGGCGCGCATCCGGCGGGTGACGCGGTCGACCAGTCCGACGACGACCGCGTCGACCTCTTCGGCCGATCTCGGCGAACGGCCGAGTGCCCGTTGCGACCCGATCGAGCCGCGACGGCGGCCGACGCGCACCGGCCGCGGATCGCGGTTGTGGGCGAGGGCGTGCAACTGCCGCCCTGACGCCCGGCCGAGCATGGACACGAGTGCGGCCTCGGTGAGCGCCGCCACCTGACCGACGGTCGTGATGCCGCGGTTGCGCAGCTTGTCGGAGGTCACACGCCCGACGCCCCAGAGCCGCTCGACCGGCAGCGGATGGAGGAAGGCGAGCTCGCCGTCGGGCGGCACCACGAGGAGACCGTCGGGCTTCGCGACGCCACTCGCCACCTTGGCGAGGAACTTCGTCCTGGCCACCCCGACGGTGATCGGCAGACCGACCTGCTCGAGGACTGTGCTTCGCAACCGCACTGCGATCTCGGCGGGGGTGCCCGAGATCCGTCTCAGCCCGCGCACATCGAGGAACGCCTCGTCGATCGAGAGTCCCTCGACCAGCGGCGTCGTGTCTTCGAACACCCGGTACACCGCCTTGCTCGCCTCGGCGTACGCCGACATCCGGGGCGGGACCACGACCGCCTGCGGGCACAAGCGGCGGGCTTGTGTTCCTCCCATCGCGGTGCGGATGCCGTATGCCTTGGCCTCGTAGCTGGCCGCCAGCACGACCCCCGCCCCGACGATCACGGGCCGGCCGCGCAGACGACGATCATCTCGCTGCTCGACCGACGCATAGAACGCATCGAGATCAGCGTGCAGGACCGTCGCCTCGTCCACGAACATATGTTCGCACGAGTCGAACCAGGCTGGATCCGCGGGCGTGGTTCCCCCAGAGAGGCGAGCCGTCTGCCGCTCAATTGATGACCGGGCTCGGCAGGCGAGCCGCGACGATGCTTCCTGCCGCCTCGGCGCTCGCCGGATGACCTGTCACCGTGGCGACGAACGTCTCGCGGTCGAGAGCGAGGAGTCGGAGTCGCGTGCGCGCGCGAACGGTCGCGGTTCGGGGCACGTCCCAGAGCAGTGCGATCTCGCCGAAGAAGTCGCCCGGCTTCAGCGTGCGAATGCGCTGTCCGCCGGCTTCGACGACGGCACGTCCGTCGGCGATCACGTAGAAGCGGTCGCCCGGGGCACCCTCGTCGAAGATCGCCGTCCCGTCGGCGACGTGGACTTCGACGAGCGCTTTGGCAAGGCGCTCGAGCGCGGGCGGCGCGAGTGTCGCGAAGATCGGAACACCTCGAAGCAGCTCGACCTGCTCCGCGGGCGCGGCGGCCGCGCGGTCGATCGAGGTCAGGGGACGCCAGAGTGGAATGAGGAGCACCGGCAGGATCAGCCCGGCGACGAGAGTCGCGCCACGCGTGCCGAGTGCCGAGATGAGAACGGGCGTCAGCAGCGACCCGAGAGCCATCGCCAAGGCTACGAGCGCCTCGAAGGCGCCGAAGACGCGTCCGAGGACCTCATCCGGCGCGGCTCGTTGCATGAGCGTGACTCCGGTGACGTCGACGAGTGTGTTGCCCACCCCGATGATTGCCAGCAGGACGAGTGCCGCCACAGGCTGCGGCCAGGCAGCCACGAGCGCCAGGGGAACCCCCCAGAGCAGGAGCCCGAGGGCGAAGAATCCCGAGAGCCGTCGTCGCCCTGCGAGGCCGGCGACGGCGAGAACGCCGAGCGTGGCTCCGATCCCCACCATGCCGTCGAGCCAGCCGACTCCAGCAGTTCCAAGATCCAGCAGCTCGATCGCGAGTACGACGACGAGGACGTTGAGCATCCCGGCGACCAGTGTCTGCGCCGAGAAGAGGCCGATCACGACCCGTAGGCTCGGCTCGGAGACGATCGCCCGCCAGCCGGCCAACAGGGTGTGAGAGCGAGCGCCTCGTACTTGCGAAGGCATCCCCGCGACGCCGATCCGGGCGACGAGCGCAGTCGACACGAGCAGCAGGCCGGCGCCGACCGCGAACACCGTTCCGGTACCGGTCAGGACGAGCAGAAGCGCCCCCAGCGCGGGTCCGGCGAACAGGCCGACGCTTTCCACCGCGCTGGCGACGACGTTCGCGCCGGTGAGCTCTTCGGGCGTCTCCACCAGCGACGGGGTGAAGGCAACCTGTGCGGATCTGAAGAGCGGCTCCACCACCGCGACCATCACGGCGAGGACGTAGACGGGTAGCGCGGAAGCGTCGACCAGCACGAGCGCTGCCAGGGCTCCGAGCAGCAGGCAGCCGACGAGATTCGAGCCGATCAGGACCTGCCGACGGGGTCGCCTGTCGGCGAGGACCGCGAGCCAGGGGGATGCCGCGGCCGCGACGGAGAGTCGAATGAACGCGATGATCCCGACTGCACGGATGCCGTCGGTCTCGTAGGCATACACGGCAACGGCAAGCGCCGACGCGCGGTTGGCGAGATTCGACGCCGCCCAGGCGAGCTCGAGTCTCCGCAGATCACCATTGCGAAAGACCCTCCCGAGAACCTGAAGTGGCTCGGCGAGCCGATGCACGGCCGTCATGGGCGCCGAGCATCGCAGCTGGCTCTGGAGGGTGCACCCATCGCCGGAGGCGGCGATCTCGCGGTCGAAGCTCCGTGCGTCTAGGCTGTTACCGGGTTCGCGTCGAACCTGTCGAGGCTCAAGCCTGTGATGATGACTTCAGCCGGCGACCTTGAGCGATCGGAGGAGACGGTGAAGGGCCAGCAGAAGCCGAAGAAGGGTCAGAAGAAACCGCCGCAGAAAACGCTCAAGGAGCGCCGCGTGGCGAAGAAGGCCGCGCTGAAGGAGCGTCGCTCGACCGGGTTCTAGTGGAGGTGCCGGCGCCGACAGGCCGGCACACCCACCAAAGACGAGCTCAGCCCATCTCGATCTCGAACCGGCGGCCGCTTCGGCCGAGCGTCCGCAGGTGCCGGTAGTGGGAGCCGAGGGCGGCGCGCAGTGACGGCTGGGATGTGTAGCGAATGCCGTGCAGCGCGCAGTTGCGCCGGACGATCTCGGCGATGCGCGGGTAGTGGGTGTGTGGGACGCGCGGGAAGAGGTGGTGCTCGATCTGGAAGTTGAGCCCGCCGAGCATCCAGGTCAGGAGAGGGTTGCGCGGGCAGAAGTTCACGGTCGTCTCGACCTCGTGGACGGCCCAGATTCGCTTGTGGGCGATCATCTCGTCGGGTGCCGCGAAGTCGGCTTCCTCGACGCAGTGCGCGAGCTGGAACGTGGTCGCCGTGACGAGCCCCATGATCATTGCGAAGGCCGAATACCCGGCGAGCACGACCCACCACGGGTAGACGAGCAGCGGCACGACGATCGCCCAGCTGATGAACGCCGCCTTCCCGACCACGAGGCCTGCGAGGTCCCACCCGCGTGGGAAGCGCAACGTGCTTCGCCCGATTGAGCCGCGGCGGAGCGCTGAGATGTCGCCGGCCGTCTGCCACCGCAGCACCATCAGCGTGTAGAGCGGCCAGATGTAGATGTGCTGCAGGCGATACCAGCTGCGCGGCGCCTGCGCGGGCAGCATGCGCGCGTAGGGGACCTGGGTGATGTCGGCGTCGTAGCCGTCGATGTTCGTGTAGGTGTGGTGGGCGATGTTGTGCTTGACCCGCCACGCGTAGCTGCTGATCCCGAGCGCGACGTCGGCCGACCAGCCGAGGAGGTGGTTGAGCCTCCGCGTCCGGAAGTAGGCGCCGTGGTTCGCGTCGTGCATGACGCAGAAGGCGATGAGCCCTGTGCTGACCACGAGGCCCGCGAAACAGGCGAGTCCGAGTGCGACGCCGGGGGCGCCGAGCATCAGCATCGCCCAGCAACCGGCGGCGAGGCCGAGGGCCAGGATCGCCTTGGCATGCAGGCGGCGACGGCCGCCCGCCCGCACCCGACGGTCGGCGAGGTACTGCTCGACGTCGCGCCGGGTGTCGCGGATGAACGCGCCACCGGTGTCGAACGAGAGCTTCTGAGGGGATGCGCTCATGCGGGTCAGCGAAGCCGGTAGACGATGCGTCCGCGGTCGAGGTCGTACGCCGACAGTTCGATCGCAACGCGGTCGCCGAGCATCATCCGGATGCGGTGACGCTTCATCCTCCCGGACGTGTACCCGAGCAGCTCGTGGCCGTTGTCGAGCCGGACCCTGAACATGCGGTTGCGGAGGGCCTCGATGACCTCGCCTTCCAGCTCGAACTTCTCTTCCTTCTCGGCGATGACGCCTCCGCTGGGAGAGGGTGGCGTAGCCCGTGACCGCCGGAAGCGGCCACGGGCACGGGCGAGGCCGCTAGGCGACCAGGGCGACGTTCGTCGCCTCTGGCCCCTTCGACCCTTCGCGCTGCTCGAACTCCACGCGCGCACCCTCGGTGAGCGACTTGAAGCCGTCGCCGGCGATGTTGCTGTGATGCACGAAGAGATCCTTCGATCCTTCGTCCGGGGTGATGAAGCCGTACCCCTTCGCATCGTTGAACCACTTGACGATTCCGTTAGCCATGAAAAACACCTCCCCTACTACCTGACGAACGCGTAGGGAAGGCGCATGGCGCAGACCGGACTCGCTCTTGGTTGAGCTGCCAGCGTAGCAGCCCAGACGAGGCGCAGTGGCTCCCGCCGCGTCAGGCCGGGCGATGAGTTCTTGCTGCTGCAGTCGTCTGATAGGAAGACGCCCCGCCAGGCGCCACCTGATCACCGCCGACAGAAAGGACAGAGAAATGCAGAAGATCACTCCATGCCTGTGGTTCGACACCGAAGGGGAAGACGCGGCGACGTTCTACACGTCGATGTTCCCGAACTCGAAGATCGTGGACGTTGCGCGCTACGGCTCGGCCGGCCCCCGGCCCGAGGGCATGGTGATGACGGTGAGCTTCGAGCTGGACGGGCAGAAGTTCGTCGCCCTGAACGGCGGGCCCGACTTCACGTTCAACGAGGCGATCTCGTTCCAGGTGAGCTGCGAGAACCAGGACGAGGTCGACGCGTACTGGAGCAAGCTCTCCGAGGGCGGTGAAGAGGGCCCTTGCGGCTGGCTGAAGGACAAGTACGGCGTGTCGTGGCAGATCGTCCCCACCGCCCTGCCCGAGCTGCTCGGCGATCCGGACGCCGAGAAGTCGCAGCGGGTCATGCAGGCGATGCTGAAGATGAAGAAGATCGAGATCGACGAGCTCGAGCAAGCCGCCGCGCACGCATAGGCCCAGGAGCAGGAGGCTTCGTGTTCAGCTCAGGCTCGCGTGCTGTCGAGGTGCTGCAGAAGCTCATGGGCAGCAAGCTCGACCTCTTTGTGTCGCCACTCTGCCGCCCGATACTGACAGGCGATCAGGCCCATCCGGTGAACACGCCGGAAGTCCCCATAGACGAATGCGTAGCGCGCCTTGGTGTCGTCGTTCGCGCCATCGGTGAGCCCCAGATGCCAGGCTCCGTAGTCGTCCCATGAGTGCGCCTCCAGGAAGGCGTTCTCGTCGTCAGCGCTCGGCTGAACGTCACCCCACACGCTCTCGAGCACGTATTGGTGCGCGTCGATCAGCCGTCTCGCCTGCGCCACTGCGCGCTCGTTGACTGCGTACGACGCCATGGCGTGATTCTGACCAAGTCCGCTGAGGGGATCAGCGGTTCAGACGGAGAGGTGATGCGGGCCCGTCAGGGCCCGCATCGTCTCTACGCACGCACTCCGGCGTGAACCTCCACAATCGGCGCTTCATAGAGGTCCGCCGACCGGACTGTGCCGCCCATCCCGCGCACGATCTCCTCGCGCTTCGGCCCGAATTGGCGTTCCGCCTCTTCCGCGCTCTCCTTCGTCTCGAAGAGCACCACGGATCGCGCACGGCGGTTCTCCTCGTCGACGAGCGAGATGAAGCCGGCGAAGCCGTCGATCTCCTTCAGCCCGGGAATGATTCTTTCCCGCATGATCCCCAGGACTTCCTCGCGCTTGGACGGGTCGACGCCCTCGACCTCAACCAGTCGTCCGTACATTGCTCCTCCTTCTGTCGAACGTCGCGGCCATCCTACGCCCGCTCGGGCGGCTGCGTCCCCCTTGCTCGGGGCGCTGGCAGCCGACAATCGCGGGTCGCGCGTGGTCCGTCGCCGAGATGTCACCGAGCTCGAGCGGCCAATCGTCTACACCGCGGCTGTTTGAGGGAGCCTGGCCAGGTCGAGCGCTTCCTTGATCGTGAGCCTGCGGCCGACCTCGGCGGCTCGGGCGACGTCGTCAGCCGAGAGCGCCGCGCGTGCCTGGTCGACGAACTCGCGCCCCGGCGTCTCGTCGGAGTAGACGTTGACGATGCCCTCCTGCTGGGCGTAGACCTCCGCCGCGGCTGCGATCTGCACTGCCGTCTCGGGCCGGTGCTCGACCGCCTCGGTGGCCGCGAGCCCGATCAGCGAGAGCCCGACGCCGCGGACGCTCGCCAGCTCCGTGTACGCCTGCACCGAGTCGAGGAAGTACCGGCGCGCGAGCGCCGGGTCCTCGTTCCGGAGGTGCGTCCACGCCGTCTCGGAGAGGATGCGCGCCTCCTCCGCGCGGTCGCCGATCGCTTCGAACGCGTCGAGCGAGCGCCGGTACAGCTCGAGCGAATCGGCCAGGTCGCCGCGCATCGCCGCGAGCTGGGCGAGGCCGCCGAGGGACAGGCCGGCTCCCTCGTCGTCGGCGAGCTGCTGCTGGATCTCGAGCGCGCGGGAGTACCTCGCGTGCGCAGTCTCGACGTCGCCCGCGACGGTGTGGACGATCCCGTCGATCGTCGATGCGAAGCCCTCAGCCCAGAGGAGCCCATGGTCACGGCTCCACTGGACTGCATCGCGCGCCAGTGCGAGCGCGGCTTCGAGATCGAGCCCAATCAGCGCCACGGCCCCGAGGAACGCGGCGACGCAGCGCTCGCGATCGGCTTCGAGTTCGGTTGCAATGCGATACGCCTCGGAGTGCTCCTCCTTCGACCGGTCGAGCTCACCAAGGATCCACGACGCCAGGCCCGCCGTGATCAGTGCGCCCGACCGCCCGAGCGTCGGAGCGCGTGCGGTGTCCGCGTCGAGGAACGCGGCGGCGTACTCGCGTGCCGAGATGTTCTTGCCGCGGATGTGCCAGTAGAAGTAGAGGTCGCCGCTGAGTTGTAGTCCCGCTTCGCACGCGTCCGCGTCGCCGTCCTTCGCCGCCTCGAGCAGCGTGTCGAGCGCAGCCTGGAGATTGCTCTCCTCGGCGATGCCGCGCTCGACGGCTCCGATCTGATCGGTGCCCTCGATCCCGTCGCGGATCTCCCTCCCGAGCTCCGCGTACCGGTGCGCGTGCCTGAGCGAGACGTCGCGCGCCTCATCCGCAGCGTCGAGTCGCTCGCGCGCGTACTCGCCGATCGTCTGCAGCAGCCTGAGCCGATCGCCCTGGCCATCCGGCTTCACGAGCGCCTTGTCGACGAGCGACTCCAGCTCGTCGAGGACGCTCTCGCCGGGGTCCGTACACACGGCCTCGACGTCCGCGAACGTGCACCCTCCTGCGAAGACGGCCATACGCCGGAATAGGCGCTGTTCGGGCTCCGAGAGGAGCGAGTGGCTCCAGTCGATCGCGGCGCGGAGCGTCTGCTGCCGCTCGGGAACGTCTCGCGCGCCGGACGTGAGCACCTGGAGCGCGTGGTCGAGCCGCTCGAGCAACGCCTGCGGAGACAAGAGCCGAAGCCGGGCGGCGGCGAGCTCGAGCGCGAGTGGTAGGCCGTCCAGCCGCCGGCAGACAGCCGCGACCGCGTCCTCGTTCTCCGCAGTCAGCTCGAACGAGCCTCTGGTCGACCTCGCGCGGTCGACGAAGAGCGCGATCGCCGGGGACAGCTCGAGCGCGTCGAGCGCGTACTCCCGTTCGGCGGCGATCCTGAGCGGTGTCCGGCTCGTGGTCACGATCCGCAGCTCAGGGCAGCGTTCGCTCAAACCGGCGACCTCCGGAGCGGCCGACACGACCTGCTCGAGGTTGTCGAGCAGCAGGAGTGCCTTCTTGTCGCCGATCAATGCGACGACGCCGTCGCCGAGCGTTCGCCCTTCGGCCTCCTTTACGTCCAGCGCGTCCGCGAGAGCGGGGAGGAATTGCGCGGGGTCCGTGATGTCGGCCAAGGCGACGAACGAGACACCGTCCAGGAACTCGGGTGCGAGGAGCCGGCCGAGCTCGACGACGATTCGTGTCTTTCCGACGCCGCCGGGACCGGTGATCGTGACGACCCGGTGCTCGCGCGCCAGCTCGACGAGCGACGCGAGGTCGGCGGCGCGTCCGACGAGTTCTGTATTCGGCTCCGGCAGGTTGCTCGGCAGGCTGGCGAAGCGCTCGCCCTTGCCCTCCAACGCCGCCGGATCCGGCACGACGATGCCGTCGGCCGCCACCGCGTAGAGCTCGAACGGTCGCCCGACGTTCTTGAGTCTGAACCGCCCCAAGCGTACGACGCCGATGTCGCTCCGGTTCTTGATCTGGTCGTACGCGGAGTCGGACAACATCACACCGCCGGGTACTGCAAAGGACTCGATCCGGGCGGCGATATTCACCGCGACGCCGGTGAGCCGCTCGGGCTCGACGACCACCTCGCCCACGTGGACGCCGATGCGAACTGGAACCTTCTGCGCTGCGAGCTCGCGCTGGATTGCGACTGCGGCGAGCACCGCGTCGAGCGAGCTCGGGAACATGCTCATGCTGCCGTCCCCGAGCCGCTGGACGATCGTCCCGCCGAAGGCGTCGTGCTGGCTCTCGAGCGCACTCATATATCGGTCGCGCTTGTCGAGTCCCAGGCGCTCGTCCGCCTGGATCAGCGCCGTGTACCCGACCATGTCGGTGAACATCACCGCGACGAGCCGACGATCGAGCCGCCCGCTCACAGCTTCGAGGCACCGCCGTTGGGGCAGGGCGTCATATCCCGCGGACCCTACTGCGCACGGCGAAGAAAAGACCCGAGCCGCCGTCGCCCTTGCAGTCGAACGCTCCGGCGAGCTGGAAGCCGCGGAGGGATACTGTCCAGATTCCGTCGCCTGCCCTCGAGGAGGAGAACATCAGCGCCCCCCGTGAGGGTGGCTGCGCCTGCGGAGCGGTTCGCTACCGGCTTACGTCCGATCCGCTCTTCACGCATTGCTGTCACTGCCTGAACTGCCAACGGCAGACCGGAAGCGCGTTCGTCATCAACCTGCTGATCGAGGCCGACCGTGTGGAGCTGCTCGCGGGCGTCCCGCAGCCCGTAGACGTGCCTCGCGACGACGGCAGCACGCAGCTGATCTTCCGCTGTCCGACCTGCCAGGTGGCGGTCTTCAGCCAGTACGGCCGTCCCGAGGTTCGGTTCGTTCGCGGCGGGACCCTCGATAAGCCATCGGGAGTAACCCCCGACGTACATATCTTCACCAGGTCCAAGCTGCCCTGGATCACGCTCCCGGACTCGGCGCCGGCGTTCGAGGTCTACTACGACTCGAAGGTCCTGTGGCCGGAAGCCAGCCTCGAGCGGCTCAGGGCGATCATGCCGCCGGCGAACTCCGACGCCTGAGGGCCTCCTCGACCGCCGTCGAACGTCTCGGCAATCCTACGCTCGCTCGGGGCCTGCTCAACCTTGCTCGACGAGCTAGGAGCGCAGGCTCGTCGATCGTGAGCGTCAGTGTGTCTGCGTCGACTGTCGCGCCAACCCCGAGCGGAAGCGTGGCAAGAGCTCGCCCCGTGCCCGAGGGGCAGGCCGTAGAGCACCGGGATCCCGAGCGTGCCCAAGCGGTCGTCGAGCACGTTCTCCAGCGTCTTTGATCGCGGAGTCGAGTGGTACTCCGTACCACTCACAACCCGCGAGCTCCCCGACGACGATCCCGCGGACTCCTTCGAACTTGCCGACCTGTTCGAGGTAAAGCAAGGTCCGTCAATCTGAATCGGCGCTCTGTTGCTGTCCTCGAAGAAGAAAATCGCGCCATCGAGGTCGGGCTCCCACGGCGTCCCCATCGTGTAGATGAAGTCGCCGAGACAGCCGCCGACCAGACGACCGCTCGCCCGGCCGCCGGCGATCGAGATCACGCGTCAGCCGGCTCGGTCCTCCGGCACCGGGCCCGGCGTCTCGCCGGCAAGCACTCGCAGGAACCGATCGGTCGTGAACGGCGAAGGAGAAGGTTCACCCGAACATCGTCAAGCTCGGCCCGTAGAAGGTCGGTAGTCCGGCCCGAACGAGGAGCGCCGCGTGTAGCGCCGTGATATCGGAGAGGCCGACAAACATCTTCGGAGTCGCTGCGATTGCGTCGAAGTCGAGCAGGGGAATCACCTGTGCCGAGCCGTAGCCACCACGCATCGTCTGGATCGCATCGACCTCGGGATCGGCGAACGCCGCCTGCAGGTCGCTGGCACGCACCGCCGGGCTACCCGCGTGCCAGCCATCCTCCTCCAGCGCTCCCGGCATCAACTTGACGCGATAGCCCTTCGACTCCCACCAGGCGATACCGCGCTGAACCTCGGCACGCGTCTCCGGCGGGCTCCCCGGCGTCACAATGCCGATCGTGGAACCCGGCGGCGCAGCGCGAGCGATGGCGATCGTGGGTCTGGCGTTCATGTTCGTCTCCAGTGTCGTTCCTTCACGCGTCCCCGCGTCCTCGTCCGCCACGCGCCGGCGGCGAGGGGCAGGAGCGTCCAGAGGACGATGCCTGCGGCGGCGGCCGTAGATGACATCGAGACCCAGCGTGCGTCAGAGCACGACGCTTCGCCTCATGCGACCACCCCAAGGACGTCCCTAAGGTTTTTGCCGCGCCGTCGGTTGCCGGGCCCCTGCGCCGGTGTTTGACTGTCTCGCGAGGCGCGTGATGGATCTCCCGACCGGCACGGTCACCTTCCTGTTCACCGACGTCGAGGGCTCGACGCGGCTCGCGAAGGCGCTCGGCGCGGCGCGCGTACGGCGAGGTGCTCGATGCGCACCGGCGGCTGCTTCGCGACGTCTTTCGGGATGCCGGCGGCGATCGAGGTCGACACGTCAGGGCGACGGCTTCTTCGTTGCCTTCCGGAGCGCGAGCGAGGCGGTGCGGGCGGCGGCGGCGACCCAGCGCGCGCTCGCGGAGCATCGCTGGCCGGAGGATGCTTCCGTACGTGTGCGGATCGGGATCCACACCGGCGAGGCGGCAGTGGTGGACGATGGCTACCGCGGTCTCGCAGTCCATCGCGCCGCCCGCATCTGCGCGTCGGCGCACGGAGGCCAGGTCCTCCTGTCGGCCACCACGCGCGACTCGTCGAGCCCGACCTGCCGGCAGACGCGTCGGCTACGCGACCTCGGACTCGTCCAGCTGCGGGACATCGACCGCCCGGAGCGGCTGTTCCAGCTCGTCGTCGAGGGCCTGCCGGAGGCGTTTCCGCCGCCGAGGGCGACGGCGCCGCGGCAGGTTGCCGCTCATGCGGCCGACCTGCTCGAGCGCGACGCCGAGCTGGCTGCGCTCGACGCGCTGATCGCCGCGGCGGCCGCGGGGGGCAGACTTCTCGCGATCGAGGGGCCGGCGGGGATCGGCAAGACCCGACTGCTTGGCGGAGGCGCGCGGCGCGCGCACAGGCCGCCGGGGTGCAGGTGCTGGCAGCGCGTGGCTCCGAGCTCGAGCACGAGTTCTCGTACGGTGTCGTGCGGCAACTCTTCGAGCCTCTGCTCGCCTCGATGTCGCCGACGAGCGGGCCGAACTGCTCGCAGGTGCCGCGGAGCTTGCGACGCCGATCTTCAATCTCGCCCACCTCGGCGCCGAGCCGGATGTGGACGCCTCACTGGCGATGCTCCACGGTCTCTTCTGGCTGACCGCGAACCTCGCCGAGCGCCAGGCCTGTCCTGCTTGCGATCGACGATCTGCACTGGTGCGATTCGCCCTCGCTGCGCTGGCTCGCGTACCTGCTGCCGAGAGTGGAGGGTCTGCCGCTCCTGATCATTGTCGGGATTCGGCCCGCCGAGCCGGGGGCGGACTTTTCGCTGTTGGCTCAGATCACGACCGATCCGCTCGCGACCGTGGTGCGACCCGGCGCCCTGAGCGAGCAGGCGACCGGGGAGCTGATGGGCCATGTCTTCTCGGCAGACATCGAGCCCGCGTTCCGGACCGCCCTGCACGAGGCAAGCGGCGGCAACCCCTTGCTCGTGAGCGAGCTCACGAATGCCGTCGCCGGCGAAGGGCTGGCGCCGACGGCCGCGAACGCTCCCCGCGTCCGCGACCTCGGTGGACACGCAGTCTCGCGGGCGGTCTCGCTTCGCCTCTCACATCTGCCAGGGAAGCGACAAGCCTTGCGCAGGCGGTCGCGATCCTCGGCGACGACGCCGAGCTCGGTCACGCCGCAGCGCTCGCCGGGCTGGACGACGCGGCCGCGGCCGATGCCGCCGCCGACCTGGGACAGATCGAGATCCTCAAACGGCAACTTCCCCTCACGTTCGTGCACCCGGTCGTGCGGGCAGCCGTCGTACGCGGAGCTGCCGGCCGTCGAGAAGGATCGGGGACACAGCCGGGCGGCCCGCCTGTTTTGCCGAGTCCGCGGCGGAGCCCGAACGGATCGCCGCGCATCTCCTCCTCGCCAGACCCGCCGGCGATCCATGGGCCGTGCGGATGTTGCGTGACGCAGCCTCGTCCGCGATTGCGCGCGGGGCCCCGGACAGTGCGGTCGCCTACCTTCGTCGCGCGCTCGAGGAGCCGCCGGGCGAGCGGAGCGAGCCGAAGTCCTCCACGAGCTCGGCATGGCGGAAGTGAGAGTGGCAGCCCCTGAAGCGCTCGAGCATCTCGCCGAAGCACTTGCGGCGACAAGCGACGCGTTGACCCGCGCCCGCATCGCACTCGCGCTGGGCGCCGCGCGGTTCTCCATGGGCCAGCCGCCCAAGAACGCCATCGTGGCCCTCCAGGAGGGGATCAGCGAGCTTGCCGACAATGACGATCCCGAACTCGCGCTGGAGCTCGAGACGCAGCTCATCGGAATCGCACGGCATGATCCAGATCTCCATGCACTCGCAGCCGAGCGGCTCGAACGCCTGCAGGCCGCAGGTCCCGCAACTCGCGGCAGGTCAAGCCGTCGTCCTCGCCCTCCTCGCATCGCAGAAGACGCGCGCCGGAACCTCGCAGGCCGAGGCGGTCGAGCTGGCTGAGCAGGCCCTGGCCGGCGGCTCCTTGCTGAGGGAGCACTTCGATCCCGGCTTTCTCTTCGCGGTCGGGGCTCTCACCGCCGCGGATCGGCTCGACGACGCGTTCCGCCTGCACGGCGACGCGATGGAGGACGCACGCGAACGAGGCCTCGTCATCCAGTTCTCCGTCGCGTCGTCCCTACGCTCCGCGGTGGCCTTCCTTCGCGGCGCGCTGAGCGGACGCCATCGCAGACGCCGAGCTCTGCCTCGACGTGATCGACTCGAATGGGCTCGAGATGCTGCGTCCTGGCGCGGTCGCTTTCCTCGCGCAGGCGCTGATCGAGCGCGGCGAGGTGACGCGCGCGCGGCGGGCTCTCCAGTTCGCGACCGCTACCGACATCAGATCCACGATTCCGATGCACACCTCCTTTTTCGACGCTCGTGCACGGCTTCGGCTCGCGGAGGGCGACTACGAGCAGGCATTTCACGAGCTCGTCGAGCGTGGCAGGGCATGGGAAGGATCCGAAGCCTGCAATCCCGCGCTCTTCGCCTGGCGTTCGCAGGCTGCGCTCGCCCTGCTCGGCCTCGGCCGGACGAGACGAAGCCCGCCGCTACGCGGCCGAGGAGCTCGCGCTGTCGCGGCAGTGGGGCGCGCCCAGATCGCTCGGGAGATCCCTGATCGCAGCCGGGCTCGCCGAAGGAGGCGAGGAGGGGATCGCGCTGCTGCGCGAGGCCGTCGCCGTGCTCGAGCCCTCGCAGGCTCGCCTCGAGCACGCCAGGGCGCTGGTCGAACTCGGCGCCGCGCTGCGCCGAGGCAACCATCGCTCGGACTCGCGCGAGCCGCTCCGGCGCGGGCTCGAGCTCGCGACCAGCTGCGGCGCCGCGCCGCTGGCCGAGCGCGCCGAGACCGAGTTGCTCGCGACCGGCGCCCGTCCGCGCCGCATCGCGTTGAGCGGCGTCGACTCGCTCACCCCGAGCGAGCGGCGTGTCGCCGAGATGGCAGCCGACAGGCGGCACCAACCGCGAGATCGCCCAGGCCTCTTCGTCACCCCCAAGACGGTCGAGGTGCACCTCTCGAGCGTGTACCGCAAGCTCGAGATCAGCTCACGCCGACAACTTGCGTCGGCGCTCGCCGCGGCGGGCACGCGCGCGGTTCTGCCCGCCGAGGCCTGAGCGGCGAAGATTTCGCTCCGTCGTAGGTCACTCGCGCCACGGCTTGGAGAGCCGCAACAGCAAGTTTCAAGGTAGGCGGCAACCGACCGGGCGGGGGCGGGCGCACGGCGCCAAGTTTGGGGTGGTTCTTAGGTGGCGCCCGATGCGAAGCGGGGTCGATCGAACGATCCTGGCGGCAGTCCAATCGGAGGTGTGCGATGACCGAAAGTCTTTTCGTACCGCAGCCGCATCTAGCCGGCACGAGCTCGCTGGCGGCCTCCTACCGAGTAGGACGCCAGATCGTCGGCCGGTACGAGCCCGAATCCGGCCTTCCGACGATGGCGCCGCGCGGGCGCGCTCCTAGCGTCGTGGTCATGGAATTCGGATCAGGAACGGCACGCGAGTCGGCGGGAGCTTCCGTGAGCGGGCGTGCCCTGGCACTCGAGCAAGAAGGAGGAGTCATGAGCTTTGGATCACCCCAGGCGCGGGAGCTTGCCGCCCGCGACAACGACGGCGTGCACGTCCTGCTGCTCTGGCACCCGGACGACAACGCGGTCACCGTGTCGGTCGAGGACGCGAAGTTCGGAGACCGCTTCCAGATTGCGGTCGCCCCCGACCGCGCCCTCGATGCCTTCTACCACCCCTACGCCTACGCGGCCTAAAGGAGGACGAGCATGTCCCGCACCAAGCACAGCAATCGCAACTCGCGGCCCGCATGGGCCGCTGGAGCGCCGCCCACTGGAAGACCGCGACGTTCGGCTGGCTGGCCTTCGTCCTCGTCGCCTTCATGCTCGGCGGCATGGTCGGCACGAAGCTCATCGACGCCAACACGGCCGGGCCGGGCGAGTCCGGCCGCGCCGACAGGATCCTCGACGCCGGCTTCAAGCAGCCCGCCGGCGAGAGCGTCCTCATCCAGAGCAGCTCGCTCAGGACGAGCGATCCGGCCTTCACGGCCGCGATCGAGGACGTCGTCGAGGGAATCTCCGCGCTCGGAGCGGTTCAGAACGTCCGCTCGCCGCTCGACCCCGGAAACGCCGGCCAGATCGCGCCGGACCGGCACGCCGCCCTCGTCGAGTTCGAGATCCGCGGCGACGCCGACGACGCGGCCGACAAGATCGGCCCGGTCCTCGACGCGCGTCGAGAAGGCTGCAGCAGGCCCACCCGGAGCTCTTCATCGGCGAGTTCGGCGACGCGAGCGCGGTCGACGCGGTCAACGAGGTCTTCGCGAAGGACCTGGAGAAGGCCGGTCTCTTCTCGCTCCCGATCACGCTCATCATCCTCGTGATCGCGTTCGGAGCGCTCGTGGCGGCGGGCATCCCGCTGCTGCTCGGGCTCGACCGCCGTCTTCGCGACGTTCGGCCTGGTCGCGCTGCCCAGCCAGGTGTTGCCGGTGGCGGAGGCAGCCGCCGCGATGGTGCTCCTGGTCGGGCTCGCGGTCGGCGTCGACTACTCGATGTTCTACTTGAAGCGGGAACGCGAGGAGCGTGCCGCCGGGCGCAGCGAGCGGGCGGCGCTCGAGGCCGCCGCCGCCACCGTCCGGCCGCTCGGTGCTCATCTCCGGCCTGACCGTGATGGTGGCGATGGCCGGCATGTTCCTGACCGGCGACGCGACGTTCGCCTCGTTCGGCGTCGCGACGATCATCGTGGTCGCGATCGGCGATGCTCGGCTCGCTGACTGTCCTGCCGGCGCTGCTCTCGAGGCTCGGCGACAACGTCGACCGCGTGCACGTGCCGTTCGTCGGCCGGCTTCGACGCGACGACGGCGAGGGACGCTTCTGGGGCGCGATCATCGACCGCGTCCTGCGCCGGCCGGTGCTCTCCGTCGTCCTCGCCGGCGGGCTGCTGTGGCGCTCGCGCTGCCGGCGCTCCAGCTCAGCTGGTCACGCCGGGCCCGGACACGTTCCCGCAGTCGCTGGCGGTCGTCAAGACCTACAACCGGATGCAGCAGGCGTTCCCCGGCACGGCGCTGCCGGCCAACGTCGTCGTCAAGGCCGCGGACGTCAACGCACCGGCGGTGCGCGACGGCGATCGACCGGCTCGAGCAGCGGGCGCTCGCGAGCGGCCGGATGCACGAGCCGATCACGGTCGACGTAACGCGACGCGACGGTCGCGAACATCACCGTCCCGATCGACGGGAACGGAAGCGACGAGGAGTCGATCGCGGCACTCGAGGAGCTCCGCGAGGAGATCGTGCCCGAGACCGTGGGCGCGCTTCCGAACGCCGAGATCCGCGTCACCGGGGTGAGCGCGCAGTGGAAGGACAGCACCGACAAGATGAAGTCGAGCGCTGCCGCTCGTGGTCGCGTTCGTCCTACTGTTCGCGTTCGGGCTGATGCTGGTCGCCTTCCGCTCGCTCGTGATCGCGGCGAAGGCGATGCTGCTCAACCTGCTCTCGGTCGCCGCGGCGTACGGCGTGCTTGTGCTCGTCTTCCAGCACGGCTTCGGCAAGGGCCTGCTGGGCTTCAGCTCCACCGCCGGGATCGACCCCGTGGTGCCGCTGCTGCTCTTCGTGATCCTGTTCGGCCTCTCGATGGACTACCACGTCCTCGTCCTCGGCCGGATCCGGGAGCTGTTCGACCGCGGCGCAGAACATGGACGACGCGATCGCGCACGGGATCAAGACGCACGGCCGGCGTCGTCACCAGCGCGGCCGTCGTCATGGTCGGCGTCTTCTCGATCTTCGGCGCGCTCTCGATGCTGTTGTTCAAGCAGTTCGGCGTCGGGCTCGCCACGGCCGTCCTGATCGACGCCACGATCGTCCGCGCCGTGCTCCTGCCGGCGACGATGAAGCTGCTCGGGGACTGGAACTGGTACCTGCCCACGTGGCTCCAATGGCTGCCCCGGCTCGAGCCGGCGTCCGAGCTCGCGCCCGAGATGCCGGCGGCCCCGTCCGTCTAAGCGACCCCCATCGGATCCCCGGTCCACGTCGGCGGGCCGGGGATCCGATCTCAGAAGGGAACCTTGGAAATGAGCGCCGAGGTCGCCGGCGCGGAGGCGGTATAGGATCGCGCGCGGTGGGCATCGAGCGCTTCGATCGCGTCCCGCTCCTCTTCGGACCGTCACCAGTCCATCGACTCGAGCGGCTGAGCGAGCATCTCGGTGGCGCGGTCGACATCTGGGCGAAGCGGGAGGACTGCAACTCGGGCCTGGCGTACGGCGGCAACAAGGTGCGCAAGCTCGAGTACCTCGCCGCAGACGCCCTCGCGCAGGGGTGCGACACGCTCGTCTCGATCGGCGGCGTGCAGTCGAACCACACCCGTCAGGTCGCGGCCGTCGCGGCACGACTTGGCCTTCGTTGCGTCCTCGTGCAGGAGCGCTGGGTGGAATGGCCGGACGTCGTCTACGACAAGGTCGGCAACATCCTCCTCTCGCGGATCATGGGTGCGGACGTGCGGCTCGACCCGTCCGGCTTCGACATCGGGATCCGGAGGAGCTGGGAGGACGCACTCGCGTCGGTCGAGGAGAGCGGCGGCAAGCCGTATGCGATTCCGGCCGGCGCCTCCGACCACCCGCTCGGTGGGCTCGGGTTCGCGCGCTGGGCCGACGAGGTGGCCGCGCAGGAGCACGAGCTCGGCGTCTTTTTCGACACCGTCGTCGTCTGCTCCGTGACCGGATCGACGCAGGCGGGGATGGTGGCTGGATTCGCCGCGCAGGAGACCGACCGTGCCGTGCTCGGGATCGACGGCTCCGCGACCGTCGCGCAGACGTGGGCTCAGATCGCACGCATCGCACAGGGCCACCGCCGAGGCGATCGAGCTCGGACGCGAGCTCGACGACTCGGAGATCGTCCTCCTCGATGAGTGGCACGCAGGCACGTACGGCATCCCGGACGAGAAGACGATCGACGCCATTCGTCTGTGCGCCCGCCTGGAAGGCGTGCTCACCGATCCCGTGTACGAGGGCAAGTCGATGGCTGCGCTGATCGACCTCGTTCGGTCGGGGCGGATCGCGCCGGGGTCGCGAGTGCTCTACGCGCATCTGGGCGGTCAGCCTGCGCTGAACGCCTACGCCGGAGTGTTCTGAGTCGGATTGGCGGCGGAACCGAGTACGGGTGACGATAGGACGGCCGGGACGCCTAGCGATGGTCCCACTCAACATGGCGGTCTGTTGTTTCAAGGGTCGGTTTTCTGGTGCCCTTGCGACCGCCGGCGCACCAGGAACTGCGCTCGAGGCGTCTCAGCTCAGGTGGCGCCGAGGTGGTCGCAGGAGTATCCTCGTCGACAGGCGCTTCCTTTCATTCGTGCCCGCGCCGACCCGTTAGCGGTCGCCCCTGAGAGGTTCCGTCCATCTTCGACGGCAACCGCGGGTCAGAGAGGAGCGTGGAATGACAGTTTTGCGCTCGCGCCGCGGGCGGGGACACGGGTCTCATTCGCGCGCCGCCGAAGCCCCTTCTGCTCTTTGCCATTGCGCTTGCCGGCTGTGCGGCCGCCGGCTTCTCAGTTGTGTTAGCGCTCACGAGCGACCACGTTCGCGAGCCCGAGGTACAAGCGGCCCTGATCGTCTGGGTCATCCTCGCGTATGTCCTGGCCGGAGTGATCGCCTGGTGGCGCCGGCCCGAGAGCCGCTCGGCCCGCTGATGATCGCCGCGGGTTTCGGCACCTTCGTGTCGATGCTCGGGTGGTCGAACAACGAGCTCCTGCGAACGATCGGGCAGACGCTCGACTTCCTGCCGCCGATCCTCTTCCTGCACGTCTTCCTCGCCTATCCGAGCGGCCGGCTGGAGCGGCCGGGCGAGCGAGTCATCGTCGCGGCCGCGTACTTCACGGGGATCGGCCTTGGGATCGTCCGGATGCTGCTTGGCGGCTTCGGGGCAGATGGCATGTTCCAGCTGACGAGCGAGCCGAGCGTGGCAGACGCGATGCTTCGCGTTCAGCTGGTCACGAGTGCCGCGCTCGCCGTAGCCGGGATCGTCGTCCTCGTCGTGCGCAGGGTAGGCGCAGGTCGGCCGCTCCGCCGCTGGCTGGCGCTGCTTCAGATTCTTTCGCCCTCGCGCTTGGGATGATCGCCGTTCTTGCGATGAGGCACGCGCTCGGAATTTCGGGCTTCGAGACGGTCCAGCGGATCACCTTTTTCGTCGTGGGTCTGGCTCCGCTGGCCTTCCTCGTCGGACTGCTTCATGCTCGGCTGGCTCGTTCAGCAGTCGGTGATCTGTTGGTCGAGCTGCGAGCGGATCCGGCGCCGAGCGATCTGCGTGATGCCCTCGCACGCGCCCTTCGTGATCCGTCGCTTCAGCTCGCGTACTGGCTGCCGCAGTTTCGAAGCTGGGCCGACCTCGACGGCCGAGCGATGGAGCTGCCGAGCAGTGACAGCGGGCGAGCGACGACGCTGATCGACCGAGACGGAGAGCGCGTGGCGGCGTTACTGCACGACCCGGCCCTGCGTGATGAACGCGAGCTGCTCGACGCTGTCGGCGCGGCCGCCGCCATCGCACTCGAAAACGCCCGATTGCGCGCCGAGTTGAGAGCTCGTCTGGAAGAGCTCAAGGGCTCGCGCGCCCGGATCGTCGACGCTGGTCAGAACGAACGCCGGCGACTCGAACGGAACCTTCACGACGGCGCACAACAGCGGCTCGTTGCCTTGTCGCTCGAGCTGAGCCTGCTCGAAGAGCAGCGGCGCAGACCCAGACGCGAGCGCGCGGCTTGGTCAGGCGCGGCGCGAGATCGCGGCCTCGCTCGGTGAGCTGCGTGAGGTCGCGCGCGGCATCCACCCGGCCGTCGTGAGTGCGCATGGGTTGGCAGTTGCGCTCGAGCAGCTCGCCGCAAGAGCGTCCGTGCCGGTACGGCTGAACGTGGAGCTCGTAAGCCGGCTTCCAGACTCTCGAGGTCGCTGCGTTCTACCTCGTCTCCGAAAGTCTCGCGAACGTCGGCAAGCATGCGAGCGCGACGTCGGCATCCGTCGAGGTCGCTCGCACGAATGGCCATGTGGTTGTCGAGGTGGTTGACGATGGAATCGGTGGCGCCGACACCGAGCTCGGCTCGGGCTTGCGCGGTCTCGCCGACCGAGTCGAGGCTCTCGAGGGCCGGCTTCGGATCTGGAGTCCGAAGGGCGGCGGCACGAGGCTGAGAGCGGAGATCCCATGCGTGTCGTGATCGCCGAGGACAGCGTCCTGCTGCGTGAGGGGCTCGAACGACTGCTGAGCGAGAACGGATTCAACGTAGTCGGAAGCTGTGAGACGGCGGAGGATCTGCTCCTGAAGGTGCGCAGCTACTCTCCCGACGTCGCGATCGTCGACATCCGGCTGCCGCCGACGCATAACGACGAGGGCCTGCGCGCAGCGCTCGAGATTCGCGCTCTCCATCCGTCGGTGGGCGTGCTCGTTCTGTCGCAGTACGTCGAGATCGGGCTGGCGATGAAGCTGCTCGCCGACTCCGCCGAAGGGGCGGGGTACCTGCTCAAGGATCGCATCAGCGATGTCAAGGAGTTCATCGGCGCGGTACGGCGTGTGGCCGGCGGCGGCTCGGCGATCGATCCGATCATCGTCTCGACACTCCTCTCCAAGCGTCGGAGCGACGATCCGCTTGTAGAACTGACGCCGCGCGAGCGCGAGGTGCTCGAGCTGATGGCCGAGGGTCGCTCCAACCAGGGGATCGCGGACAA
>CAVTTF010000012.1:0-133366 GCA_963737565.1 uncultured Actinomycetes bacterium | reverse complement strand
TTCGCGTTCGCTCTGTCACGATGTTCGTGAAGTGACGACGGGCGACATCGTGGCCAGAGATGACGAGCTGGCCCACCTCTACGCCTTCCTTGACCGCTCCGATGGAGAGCTGAGAGCCGTGGTTCTGGAAGGAGAAGCCGGGATCGGAAAATCGACGCTCTGGGCGGCGGGCGTTGCTGGGGCCCAAGAGCGGGGTTTTCAGGTGCTCGCATCACGGCCCGCAGAGGTGGAGCGGGGGCTGGCGCACGTCGTACTCACCGACCTCCTGGAGGGCGTCGATCGAGGAACTGCTGCCGACACTGTCGGCTCCTCAACGACGTGCGCTCGAAGGCGCGCTGCTGATGAATCGGGCGCCGGACTACGCCGTCGATCCGCGTGCGCTGGGCGTTGCGGTTCGGACGTGCTTCCAGATGCTCGCCGAGCAGCAGCCACTCGTCCTCGCCTTCGACGACAGCCAGTGGCTGGACCTGTCCTCAGCAAGCGCGCTGGCGTTTGCACTGCGACGGATGCGCGAGCGACCCATCCTCCTGCTGCTCGCCCGTCGGCTCGGGCCAGGAATGGAGAAGTCGGAGCTCGAGCGGGCGATCGAGGGCAACCGCATCGAGCGGCTGTCCATCAGCCCTCTCAGCCTGGGCGCGATCCACCGGCTCCTGCAGACACGGCTCGGCCGCACGTTCTCGCGGCCGACCCTCGTACGCATACACGAGGTCTCGGGCGGAAACCCGTTCTATGCGCTCGAATTCGCTCGAGGTCTGAGTGCGGAGGTCGACCCGATGGAGCCGCTGCATGTCCCTGCAACCCTGGAAGGGCTTGTGCGCGCACGCCTCCATGGACTTCCGCCGGCCACGCGCCGCGCGCTGCTGCTCGCATCGGTCATAGGCCGTCCATCCGCGGCGCTTCTCGTGGGCGTGGGCGTCACCGAGGACGCGCTCGACCCGCTCTTGCCGCGGACGTGATCGAGCGCGCGGACGGGACGGTTCGCTTCACGCATCCGCTGCTCGCGTCGGTCGTCTACCAGGGCGTGTCCGCGGACGAGCGACGGCGCGCACACGGACTCGTTGCGCAGCTCGTCGACGATCCGATCTCGCGTGCGCGCCACCTTGCGCTTTCTACCGAGAGCCAGGACCCGGAGATCGCCGCTGCCCTCGAGGAAGGGGCGGGCCTGGCGAGCGCCCGCGGCGCGCCGATCGCCGCCGCTGAGCTCGGCGAGCATGCGCTCCGCCTCACGCCCTCCGACGCCCAAGATGATGGTCATCGCCGCACACTGGCGGCCGCGCGCGCGAACCTCGCGGCGGGCGAGATACGGCGCGCCCGCGTGCTCTCCCTTGATCTCCTAGGAAAGGACGCCAGAAGGCGCACCGCGCGCCGAGGCGCTCGTCCTCCGCAGCGACGTCGCGCTTGGGGCCGCGGACGTCGCCCTCGGGATCGCGCTGCTTCGTGAGGCGCTTGGCGAGGCGGCGACCGATCCGGCCCTGCAAGCGATCATCCACCAGCGGCTGGGCTGGCTTGTCCTTTTCACCGAGGGCGTGGGGGCCGCGGAGCGCCATGCGCGTACGTCGCTCGAGCTTGCTGAGCAGGTCGACGACGACGCGCTGAGGTCGGGAGCGATGTCGGCGATTGCCGTCCTTCGCTTCCATGTCGGCGAACCGGATGCTCTTCGATTCGCCGAGCAGGCGTATGAGCTGGCCGGGGCGGTCGCCGATCCGCGGCAGCTGCTGGAGACGAGCATGAACCTTGCTCAGGTCCTCGTCCTCTCGTGCCTCTTCGACCGGGCGCGCGCGTTGCTCGAGCGCCTTCACCGCGAGTGGAGCGAGCGTGACGAGTGGCTGGGCTCGGGACCTCTGTGGTACCTGACCTTGGTCGAGCTTCACACGGGGCGTTGGTCTCTGGCGGCCGAGTTCGCGGACCGCGGGAGGGAGGTCGCCCTCCAGTACTCGATCGACGAGAAGGAACCACCATTTCGAACGGCGGCCGTCGCGCTCGTCGCCGTCCATCGAGGTGACTTCGACCTTGCCAGACGGCTCGGGAACGCGCTCGGGATGCGGCCGAAGGTCAGCCGACGGGCGTCGTCTGGTGCGAGGGTGTGCTGGGACTCGTCGAGTTCTGGAATGGCAAACCCGAGCGCGGCAGTCGCGCGCTTCGCCGCTGCGGAGCGTGCCGGACGGGCGGTCGAGCTCGTAGAGCCGAGCATGTACGTCTGGCGCGCCGATTATGTCGAGGCGCTGCTCGAGCTCGGCCGGATCAGTGATGCCGTTGGAGTCCTGGACGGCTGGGAGGCGGACGCGACCCGGGTCGGCCGGGAGTGGGTGCTGGCGCAGGTGGCACGCTGCCGCGGTCTCGTCTCCGCCGCGCGTGGGGATGTCCCGGAGGCCCTGTCCGTGCTCGAGCGAGCCGTCGCGCAGCACGAGGCGGTCGGAGACCCGTTCGGCCGCGCGCGGGCGCTGCTCGCGCTCGGGGTCGTCAGACGGCGCGCACGACAAAAGCGCGCAGCCCGCGAGGCGATCGAGGCCGCCCTCGCCGGCTTCGAGGAGCTAGGAGCCATGAGCTGGGAAGAGCGGGCACGTGCCGAGCTCGGGCGCGTTGGTGGGCGCATCCGCGTCGTGGGTTTGACACCGGCCGAACGCCGCGTCGCGAATCTCGTCGCCGACGGACAAACGAACCGCGAGGTCGCCGCCACCCTCTTCCTTGGCGAGCGGACGGTGGCGAGCCACCTGACCCACATCTACGCCAAGCTCGGAGTGCGCTCACGAACGGAACTCGCCCGCAGGCTGCGTTAGCGCCCGCGCCCCACACGGGCAAAGTTCAGACGTTCTGACGTTTCCTCCGCTCTGGCGCCGTCGTAGCGTCGAGGGGGCATGCCGAGCTATCTCGTCGAGACCTTTCTCCCGCGCGGCGCCGCAGGCGAGCGCACGCGCGCGAGAGCGGCGGGCGCGTTCGGTTGCCGAGGAGCTGACGCGACAAGGGACGTGCGTCCGCTTCGACCGGACAATTCACGTCCCCGAAGACGAGCTCTGCTTCTTCGTTTTCGACGCTCAGTCTGGGCGAGCGGCCGCGCTGGTGGCGCAGCGGGCCGCACTCGACCCTTTCCGTGTCGTCGAGGCGGTCTCGTCCGGAAAGGACTGAGCAAATGCAGACTTCATTCAAGCTCGCGCCTCTTGTCGTTGGGCGCATCAGATCGAACCTCCGGACATACCAACTTCAGGGAGGAGTGATGAAGCTCGCCTGCACACGCGCTGTGCTCGTACTCATCTCGGTAGCGATCTTCATCGGCGCGACCGCGGCGATTGGACTCGGGAGTCCTGGTTCCGGCGTGCAGGCTTCGCAGACGTCGGAGGAGTATTCGAATCAAGTTCTCGACTGGAATCAGATCTTCATCGAAACGCTGATCGCGACGAACACGCCGAATTCCTCGAGCCAGCGCCTCGGAGCGATCGTTCACACAGCCATCTTCGATGCCTACAACGGCATCGAGCGCCGCTACACACCGGTGTTCGTGCAGAACGTCGATGGCAGCGGACGGAGCCTGGTCGCGCCGGGAGCGTCGCGCCGGGCTGCCGTCGTTGCTGCGGCGTACACGGCGCTCGTGGGCCTGTTTCCTTCTCGCGAGGCACAGCTGAGTGAGAGCTACGCGGCTTCGCTCGCGACGCTCAGCGATGATGGCGGACGGCGGACAGTCACGGGAGCGCGGCATTGCGTGGGGCAGCGACGTCGCGCGGGCGGTACTCGCCTGGCGCACGACAGATGGCTTCAGCGCGAGCTATCCGTCCTTTACCGGAGGACTAGCGGTCGGGCAGTGGCGCCCAATCGCGCCCGCGACGGCGATGAGCGCGCAAGGGCTGGCGTTCACGACGCCGTTCGTCGTCGAAAGCAACACGCAGTTCCGCCCGGGCCCTCCGCGAGCGCTCGCGAGCGCGACCTACACGCAGGACTTCAACGCAATCAAGGCGCTCGGGCGCCGCACCGGATCGACGCGCACTCAAGAGCAGACCGAGCTCGCGCCTTTCTGGGAGGGCAACGCCAGCATCCACTGGAACCAGGCGGCCAACCAGCTTGCGCGCGCCAACCACCTGTCCAGGTCCGACAGCAATCGACTCCTCGCCGTCCTGAACATCGCCATGGCCGACACGGCACTCACCATCTGGAGCGCGAAGCGACACTACGGCGCCGATCCAGCCGAAGTGACCTGGCGGCCCCTGACGGCGATCACGCTGGCCAACACAGACCCGATCGCGGAAACCGTGGCGGATCCCGACTGGCTCCCGCTCGTCACGACGCCGTCCCACCCCGAATATCCAGCCGGCCACCCCGCCCTCAACGGCGCCGCTGCGACCGTGCTCTCGAATCGCTTCGCCGACGTACAGACGTTCACGCTGTCGACCTCAGGATTGCCCAGCAAGACCTATACCAGCATCGCGCAAGCCCGCGCCGACGGTAACAACGCCCGGATCTGGGGCGGCATGCACTACCCCAGCACCGTCGCGGTCAGCGCCGCCGCCGGCGAAGCGATCGCCAACTACGTCAACGCAACCTCGATGCAGCCGCTCCGACATCAGCACTAACGGCACGAAGGACATCGCACAACGCCGGCGAGTGCGCATTAGTCAGAATCGCTGGGCCGGGTTTCACCCGGCCGAGCGCAGCTCGAGCGGTCCCAGAACCCGGAACGCCATCCGCCTGCCTCCCGGCGGAGGCCGCTAACAGCTGTTGCTCGCCTGTAACGGATCTGAAACGAACCGGGTCGATCATCGGATTCGACATGCGACCAGATCGAGTCTCGAAGTACGAAATGAAAGCCCGGCACGCTCTACCCGCCGCGCTCGTGGCGGCGGTCACGCTGACATCCGTTGCGGCGGCCGGCCCTGACGCAGCAAAACAGCGGGTCGTGCCCACGTCGCAGGCGTCGCCGACCGCCGCGGGGTCCAGCCTTCCCGCCGGAACGACAAGCTCGAAGCTCGCCTTCATCAGCCACAGGCACTCCGCGTGCTGTGGCCCTGGCCCTCCCTTCGAGCTCAACGTGATGAACGCCGACGGGAGCGGGAAGCGGGTGCTGACGCGCGACGTCTGGCAGGGACTTGCCTGGTCGCCCGACGGGCAGAAGTTCGCCTTCGTCGGCGGGCGCGACGCCGACGTCTACGTCATCAACGCCGACGGCAGCGGGCAACGGAGGCTGACACGCAACGCGGGAAACCACTTCGCTCCTGCCTGGTCGCCCGACGGGCGGAAGATCGCCTTCGGCCGGGGCAACGGGCCTCACAGCGAACAGATTTACATCATGAACGCGGACGGGAGCGGACAGCGGAGGCTGACGCGCCTCGCGGGACAACACGGGTCCGGCCTGGTTGCCCGACGGGAAGATTGCATTTTCGAGTTGGCACGGTCACCCAGCGACTTCGAGATTTACGTCATGGACGCTGACGGGAGCGACTGCGGAACCTGACGCGCGAGTGGGGGCTCGACGGCTTTCCGTTCTGGTCGCCCGATGGGCAAAGATGCCTTCACAAGCTACGCGACGGCAACTGGGGGGTCTACGTCCTGAACGCGGACGGGAGCGGGCAGCAGAGGCTGACGCGCAACGCCGCGCTCGAATGGGCTCCTGTCCTGGTCGCCCGACGGGCGGAGGATCGCCTTCAGCCGCGACGGCAACGGCAACCACGACAAGATCTACGTCATCAACGCTGATGGCAGCGGGCAGCGGAGACTGACCCAAAGCGGTCGGTGGCCCCTCTGGTCGCCAGACGGGCGGAAGATCGCCTTCCAAAGCAAGCGCGACGGCAACTGGGACGTCTACGTCATGAACGCCGACGGCAGCGGCCAGCGGAACCTAACGCGGAACCCGGCGAAGATCGAGGGCTCGCTCGCCTGGTCGCCCGCGCAGAAATAGTCGCGACTCATCAACCTCAGCGAGAGACCGCCAGGCTGCGCCAGTGTTCGGGAATGCCCCATGAGGAACCGTCAAGCTACGGGGATGATCGTTGTCGTCATCACCGGGCCTATCGCTAGTGGGAAATCGACGTTGGGTCGCGCGCTCGCGGTCGAGCTTACTGAACGTGGATCTGATTCCGGGGTGGTCGATCTTGATCTCGTCTACGAGATGCTCGACCCAAGTCGCGGAGCGAAGACCGATGAGGCTCGCTGGAGTGATGCACGGCGGCTAGCCGGGAAGATCGCCGCCGGACTCGGAAAGCGACGCTCGGCTGTCGTTGTTGAAGGCGAGTTCGGAACCGATGTACAGCGAGCCGAGTTCTGCGATGAACTGCCGCAGGAGTGGCGCGCGAGCTTTGTCACCCTCACTGTGGATTTCAACGAGGCGTGGCGGCGGGCGATGGCCGATCCCACGCGCGGAGTATCAAAGGACAAGGACTTCTTGGCAGCGCACTATCGCGCACTCGGCAATGTAAGCCGGGACGACCGAGACCTCGTGCTCGACACAGGAGATGTCTCCGTCTCACTCGCCGCTCGCTCAGTTGCCGATTGGCTGCTACTCGCCTCACAGTAGAAAGACGTGGCTTGGGCCGGCGTTCGCGAATGTCCTTTGAAAGGCATGACGACGACGGTAGGTGACACGATACGAATCGCGCCATGCGAACGATCTACGTGGTCACGCACCCGAGGCAACCCACCACGTCGAGCGAGTCGTCGGTGGCTGGCACGAGTCAACGCTCACTCCAGCTGGTGAGTTAACTGCTGCGTCGATCGGCGGCGAGTTGCGGGCGAGGATTCCGGCGGGCGCGGGCATCGATCTGTTTTCGTCTGACCTTCAGCGTGCCGAGCATACCGCGCGAATCGTGGCCGCATGCTTGCAGGCTGAGCCTGTCCTGGATCAACGCCTTCGCGAGAAGTCATACGGCGAGGCGGAGGGGAAACCGCAAGCGTGGCTGGACGCACGGTTTCGGCCGCCTCCGGTCACCGGTGATCGGATGGACCATGATGACGGTGTTCGGGGCGCCGAGACGAAGAAGGCGTTCGCATGTCGGATCTACGCCGTCATGGACGACATCCTCCGGAGCGGCTGCGAGCACCAGGTTGTCGTCACGCACGGCTTCGCCGTCACGTTCATCGTGGCCCTCGTGGATCAAGATGCCGATTGCATCGCTCGGCTTCGTGAACTTCCGGGCCGCCGCCGGCAGCATCACCGTGCTACACGAAGACGACTACTTTCACAATCGCCAGGTTGCGAGTCTCAGCGAGACGCATCATCTGCGCTCGGAACAAGACGCGCTAGGGAGATGAACGACCGCGCCGCTTGGCTGCGCGAGTGTGCGGGAATGTCGCTTGAGCACATCGCCCTGTTGCCGCTGGCAGGCCGTGGGTCGAGGGCCAACGAGTATGCGGCTCGCGGCATCTCCCTGTTCGTGCTTGGGCATCGGCGAGGATACGCGGGTGTCATCTGCAGCCGTCGCCCTGCGAGCCGTCGACGCGCTGTTGCGCGAGCTCGAGGCTGCCGACAGGTTCTCGGGCGTCGTGGGCGTTGAGCAGGGCGATCAGAAGCTGTTGCTGGAGGCTTTCGGCTACGCCAGCCGTACCTGGAGCATTCCGACCACGGTCGACACCCGTTTCGACACCGCGTCGATAACCAAGCTGTTCACGGCGGTGGCGACGCTACAGCTCGTCGAGCACGGTGCCTTCGCACTGGACACCTCGATGATCGGATACCTGGGGCTCGAGGAAATCGGAATCTCGTCGGCGGTCACGCCTTACCATCTGCTGACCCACACCTCGGGCATCGCCGACGATGCTGACGAGGAGGCGGGCGAACGCTACGAGGATCTCTTCCTCGAGCTGCCCAACTACTCGGTCACGGAGACGGCGGACTACCTCCCGCAGTTCGTCGGCAAGCCACCAAACTTCGCACCCGGCGAGGGCTGCCGCTACTGCAACGTGGGCTATGTGTTGCTCGGTCTGATGATCGAGCGGGCCACCGGATCGACCTACCGCGAGTACGTGACCGAGCACGTCTTCGCCCGGGCGGGGATGGATCGATCGGGGTTCTTTCGTATGGACGTCGTCGAACCCGATGTGGCCGAGGGCGTGGAAGCGATCGAAGCCAAAAACGGTGGCGCCAGTGGGTGGCGCCGAAACATCTATTCCTACCCGCCGATCGGTGGGCCTGACGGTGGTGCCCATGTCACCGTCGGCGACCTCTTGCGCTTCCACCGGGCCGTGTTGGACGGACGTCTCCTCGGTCCCGATCTGACCGCCGAGCTCCTCTCGCCCAAGGCGAGGCACAGCGCACGCGGTGCGGGAAGCCACATGATGGGCTTCGGCTTCGAGTTCGAGACCGATGCGGATGACGTCGTGCGCTGCTACTGGAAGGAAGGAGTGAACGTCGGAGTCAGCGGCATGCTCCGCCACTATCCGGTGAAGGACATCACCCTCGCCGTGCTGGCCGTCGGCGAGAACGCCGCGTGGACCCCGATCAAGGCCATCGACGAAGCCGTCGGGAACGTCTGATTCGGCCCGCACCCGGCCTAGGGCGTTCGCTGGAGACATCGCCCTGGCGTGCGCGAGCGTTCGGGAATGTCGCCCGAGCGCGCCTCGAGCAGGTGTCTGACTGGGTCGGGTCGAGGAGGCCCACCAGATGTCACGAGCTCTGGGGGTTCGGCCGGCTGAGCAGAATGTGGTTGGCGACCTGACGGAATCCGAGTCGGTAGTAGACCCGCTCCCCGATAGGACTCGTCTGCAACCACGCGAGGTCTGCTCCGCTCTCGAAGAGCGAGCGAGTCGCGAAGGCGGTGATCGCCGCGCCATAGCCGTGGCGGCGATGTTCGGCGGGGGTGGCGACGTTGAAGATCCCACCATCGCGGCCGGTTCGGTAACCGATCGCGGTCGTGACCGCCTCAGCTTCGACACGGCCGAGGTAGACGTTCATCCCGTCCAATTCGACGACCTCCGGTAGGTACAGGGCCTGGAGACCCAGGCGGAGCACCGAAACCGACCGCCGCGACCTTGGCAGCATCGCGAAGACCTGCTTCGTCTTCCACCCGGC
Organism: uncultured Actinomycetes bacterium; assembly: GCA_963737565.1. GTDB lineage: Bacteria > Actinomycetota > Thermoleophilia > Gaiellales > Gaiellaceae > Gaiella. The sequence continues at coordinate 124,380 of CAVTTF010000012.1, read as the reverse complement.
TGATCTCCAGCCCGTCGCAGGACGCCTCGACCAGCTCCTCAAACGCGAGTGTCATCCCCGGCATCGGCGTCCGTTCGGTCAGGCCCATTGCTCGCGCCTCCGCCTCGACCTCCGGGTGCTGGCCCTCCCGCAGCTGCACACCACAGGGAAGGCCGCGCTCCTCGACCTCGCTGATCGAGTCGCCGATCCCTGAACACGGCTCCGACTCGACGAGAACGCCGTTGAAGACCGCAATCGGCACGGACGGAAGCAACAGCCGCACGTGACCTGTACGGCGCTCGAAACTCGCTCCGCCGACCGTCGAGTGCAGCCCCTCAAACGTCGCCGAGAGCGCCGCATGCAGCCGCGCCGCCCGGGCTGATGCGGACTGGTTCACAGCTCGATTATCTCCTGAGATCGCACACACGTCGCATGGGCCAGTGTTCGGGAATGTCCCCTGACGCAGCCTGAGCAGAGGCCGATGAGTTACGGGTCGCCGAGCGGTCTACCTTCGAGAGCAACATCTACGTGCAGCCGGAGGAGGCCGCCGAGAGAGGAGTCATGCGATGCCGCGGTACCTGATCTCGTTCGATGCCCACGCGATGGACCACATCCCCGACGAGGACATGCCCGCCGTGACCAACGCCTCGCTCGCGGTGGTCCAGGAGGCCATCAACGCCGGCGTGTGGGTCTTCGGCGGCGGACTGGAAAACCAGAACGCGAGCATCGTGGCCACCGACGGAACGGTCACCGACGGCCCGTACCCGGAGGCCATCGGCGGACTCTGCGTCGTCGACGTACCCTCACGCGAGGAGGCGCTGGAGTGGGCTGCCAAGACCGCCGTCGCCTGCCGCTGTGCTCAAGAGGTCCGGGAGTTCATGCCCGACCCGACCGTAGGCAACTAGACGACACTAGCCTGCGCCAGTGTTCGGGAATGCACCCGACCGATCAGGCTGCGAGGGCAGCGTTGATTCCTGGCGCGAAGCTACCCGGCCCAACTTGTTGGCCACCGCCGCCCTTATCCGCGGCGTGCCTTATGTGGTGCGGGGCTGCCACGGCTCGTGCTCGTGCGCGAGCCAGACCAGCTCGGGGTCGAGCGCAAGGACCCGCTGCCGGCCTTCGGTGGGCGGCTCGTCGAACTCGCCGAACCAAACCGCCACGTCGCCGCCGACGATGACCGGGCGCTCGCCCGTCTCGACGACGACCATCTGCATGCCGGGTGTGTGGCCCGGCGCCGGGACGAGTCGGAGCCCGGGCAGCAGCTCGTGCTCGCCGTCGACCGGCACGTACCGCACGCCGGGCGCCTCGACCCACTCGCGAATGGTGTAGTCGTCCTTGCCGCGCGCGTCGTCGAGCTCCCGACGCTGGACATAGATCGGCTTGCCGGCGAAGAGGTGGTTGCCGCCGACAGTGGTCGGCGTGCAGGTGTGTGTTGACGACGATGTCGATGCCGGCGAGATCGAAGTCCTGTTCGCTCAGCGGCTGGAGGCGGGGATCCATGTCGGCCATCGCCGGGTGCAGCTCCGTCATGCCGGTGTCGACCAGCACGCGCGCATCGGGATGGTCGATGACGTGCACGTAGACCGGCATCCGCTCGCCCTCGACGGAAAGGTCGGCAACGAAGACTGGCGTGATGGTAGGCGGCGACGCCACCCGCCAATCTTCCCACGGCCGCACCGATGGCGCGCGAAACACTCACCGCCGACAAGAAGATCGAAGCCGCCGTCAGCCTGCTCGACACTTGATGGCCTCGACGGCTTCCACGCCTAGGTGCGCGGCGCGTACTCGACGCTCCCGAACGGCCAGTCGGACGCGAGCCACTCACTCACGACGCGCCAGAGCGGCGTGTCTAGCTGCGCGTGGCTCGCCCGTACCCAGGAGAGCGCACGGGCGTCGTAGTCGCTGTCGGGCAGCGGGTAGATGTAAACGCACCCGATCACGTCGCGGCTCGCCGGATCGAGCACCGTGTACGTGAACCCCGTCCGGTTGCGAAAGTCGTCGGCATGGCGCTGCAGGTCTGCCCGGTTCTCGTCCGGCGTCATCTCCCGCGGCCAGCTGCTGTCCTCCCATCCGGGCGTCGCGTGGATGTGCTCCCCCGACGAGGTCCACGCGTCGTAGTCCTGGTCGTTGTGCTCGGGGTCGAGCGGCTCGAGCACGAACTGCGGCGTCTCGAGCTGCCGAGGGACGTCGAAGTCGCGCGGGACGAACTCCTCCACGCGACCGATCGTAGAACCTTGGCTCAAGGGGCGCCGGCAAGCGAATCGTCACCTGCGCCAGTGTTCGGGAATGTCACCTGAGGGCGGTCTGGCCGCGTTAGGTGAAGAGGTTGAAACCCAATCCTCGGCTTCGGGCACAGTCAGGGTGATGGAACCAGTTCCGTCAGATGTGGATTGCGTCGCGCGCTCGCTGAGTGAGCCGAACGCGTTCGAGTTGATCTTTGATCGGCACTACGGCTCCATTCACAAGTACCTGCATCGACGCGCCGGACGTGATCTTGCCGACGAGCTCGCCGCGGAGACTTTCGCGCTGGCCTTCGAGCGGCGCGCGAGCTGCCGAGCGACCCGCACTGTCTTGCCGTGGCTGTACGGAATCGCGACGAATCTGCTTCGGCACCGGCGCCGGGCCGAGATCCGACAACTGCGCGCCTACGCTCGCAGCGGAGTCGACCGCTGGGCGGCGTACGAGGATGCGGCGGCCGGACGGGTCGACGGCTCGCCTGACGATGGGCGGCTGGCACACGCTCTCGCGGCAATGCGCCCGCGCGAGCGGGACGCACTACTCCTCTACGCGCTCGCCGATCTCAGCTACGAGGAGATCGCGTGTGCGCTCGAAGTCCCGGTCGGGACGGTACGGACGTGGCTTCACCGTGCTCGCCGGACGGCACAACGCGAGCTGACGACTGAGACGGACGTTTTCCCTCTCGCGACCTCAGGAGCTGATCTGCATGGATAAGCTGGACGACCTCTTTCGCGGCTTTCGTTCCGGAGTCACGGCGCCGAGTGAAGATGCCGTCTCCGCGGCACGCGAGCTGCTGCTTGGTGAGCTCGGATCCAGCGAGAGGCCGCGCCCATTGCGACCCAAGAAGCGGTGGGTGCTCTCCGCTATCGCTGCTGCCATCCTGGTCTGCGGAGTTCTCGTCACGCCGGCGGTGGGCATCGGCGATCGCCTCCTCGCTCTGATCCAGAGCGCACCCGGGCGGCCCGACGTTCAGGCTCCTGTCTGGTCGCCCGGCGGGGGGCGGATCGCCTTCTTGGTCAGGCGCGACGGCTACAAGGAGGTCTATGTCGTGAGCGCCGACGGGAGCGGGCAGCGGAGGTTGACGCGCGACGCGAGGTACCCCGCCACTCCTGCCTGGTCGCCCGACGGGCGGAAGATCGCCTTCGAAGGCGGGCCCTGTGCGCACCAGCAGCGTCTACGTCGTGAACGCCGACGGAAGCGGGCAGCGCAGGCTGGCGCGCCACGGGAGCGCTCCTGCCTGGTCGCCCGACGGGCGGACGATCGCGTTCTTCAGCGACTCCAAGATCTACCTCATGAACGCCGACGGGAGCGAGCACCGGCCCCTGACGAAGAAGATCCGCGCACCTGGGCGGGCGGGCGCTCTCTTGCGTGGTCGCCCGACGGGCGGAAGCTCGCGTTCCTGGGCGATGGGCGGCTGCGGCCAGTTCTGCTTCCACGTCATCGTGATGAACGCCGACGGCAGCAACGTGCGTGACCTGACGCCGCACCTGCGCCGAGGCCGCCGGATCCGACGCAGGCAGCCGATCCCGCCTGGTCTCCCGACGGCCGCACGATCGCGTTCGTGCGGGGGTGGGGATCGCCCAACGCGATCTTCGTCGTGAAGCCGGACGGCAGCGGGCTGCGGAACCTGACCCCGAAGCCGGTGGGGGCCTACACCGCTCCTGCCTGGTCGCCCGACGGGCGGAAGCTCGCCTTCGTCAGCGACCGCGACGGCAACTCCGAGGTCTACGTCATGAACGCCAACGGCAGCGGGCAACGGAGCTTGACGCGCAACCCGGCGTACGACGCCGATCCCGCCTGGTCGCCCGACGGGCGGAAGATCGCCTTCGTCAGCAACCGCGACGGCAGCTACGGGGTCTACGTCATGAACGCGGACGGAAGCGGACCGCGGAAGTTGGCGCAACGCAGCCCGTAACCCACCGGCCGCAGATGAGCGACGGCCGGCGGAGTCCTCGATCCGGTCGGCGGACAGACCGCTCACTTGCGCGGGGCGTTTCTGTCCTACTCGTGATGGGCGGCGTGTTCAGCTCGGGAGTGCGTCGTCGCGGCGCAACAACTGCTTACGGGCGCAGCCCCGCTCGAACGTCCGTGACGCGGACGCGCCTCGGGGAGCCCCAGCCCGTTCCCGCTTGTCGCGGTCACGAGACCTCTGGGCGCCTCACTACGTCTCGAGGATGATGGTGACCGGCCCGTCGTTGACGAGCGAGACGGCCATCCGGGCGCCGAAGACGCCGGTCTGGACGGGGACGCCCAGAGCGCGGAGCTCGTCGCAGAAGTGCTCGTAGAGCGGCTCTGCGTCTTCGGGCCGCGCTGCTTTGGAGAAGTCGGGTCGAGTTCCCTTCTGGCGTCTGCTCTCTGCGATCAGCGTGAACTGGCTCACGACCAGCGCCTTGCCCCCGACGTCGAGCAGTGAGCGGTCGAAACGGCCGTCGTCGTTGTCGAACACGCGCAGGCGGGCGATCTTCCCGGCGAGCTGGGCGGCGGCTTCCTCGTTGTCTCCCCGTTCGATTCCGAGGAGAACGACGAGGCCGAGTGCGATTGCTGCCACGTCCGTGTCCTCGACACTCACCGACGCCTTCAGCACACGCTGTACCACGGCCCGCATGGCGGGATTCTCGCTCAGGGGTCCCTAGGGGCTGCCGATAACCCCGAGGATGGAAGCCGCGCGCAATCCCTGGCCGGCGCTCGGGACCCTGCTCGTCCGCGACGAGGTGATCAGTCCCGAGCAGCTCGAGCTCGCGCTGGCGACGAAGCTCGCGACGCCCGAGGTTCGCCTCGGCGAGATCCTCGTCGAGCAGGGCGCGTGCACTCGGGCGCAGATCGCCCGTGTGCTCGCCGAGCAGCACGCGCTCGAGTACGTCGAGCTCGAGGACTCGATGATCGAGCCAGAGGCGTCGGGACTCCTCTCCGAGGCGCTTGCCCGCCGCTACCTGGCGCTGCCGGTCCGCTTCAACGACGACGGCACCTTGCTCGTCGCCGTCGCCGACCCGACGAACGTGCTCTTCTCGGACGAGCTCCGGCTTGCCCTGAGGATGCCGATCCGCGTCGGCGTCGCGTCATCGGATTCGATCGAGGCCGCGATCTCGCGCGCGCACGACGACGTCGCCCGAATCGAGGACGTCGCCGAGCGCCATGAAGACGCCGGGTCCACCGTTCTCGACTTCGACGCCATCACGCCGGCCGTCGTCTTCGTCAACAAGACGATCGCCCGGGCGCTCGACCTGGGCGCGTCCGACATCCACTTCACGCCGCAGCAGCGGCGGCTTATGTCCGCGCACGCGTCGACGGCGTCGTCCGCGAGATCACCTCGATCGGCGGCTCCGCTCGCGCCGGCGGTCACGAGCCGACTGAAGATCATGGGCGACCTCGACATCGCCGAGCGGCGCGTTCCGCAGGACGGCAGGGTTTCGATCCGTCGCGGCGAGCAGACGGTCGACGTCCGCGTCGCCGTCCTTCCCACCACGCACGGCGAGAAGGTCACGCTGCGAATCCTCAACCAGCGCGACGCACCGTCCTCGCTTGCCGACCTCGGCATGTGGCCCCCCAGCCAGGCGCTGCTGGAGACCGCAATCCGGCAGCCGTTCGGCGCGATCGTCGTCGTGGGGCCCCACTGGGAGCGGCAAGACCACGACGCTCTACGCGTGCCTGCAGCAGCTGAACACCTCCGACCGGACGCTCACGACGATCGAGGATCCCGTCGAGTACCGCGCCGCCGGCATCGACCAGGTCGAGGTGAACCCGCGCGCCGGCCTCACCTTTGCGAGCGGGCTGCGGACGATCCTCCGCTCGGATCCCGACGTCATCCTGGTCGGCGAGATCCGGGACGAGGAGACGGCGCGCATCGCCTTCCGGGCTGCGATGACCGGCCACCTCGTGCTCACCACCCTGCATGCGCAGACGGCGGCCGCCGCGGTCCAGCGTCTGCTCGACATCGGCGTCGACCCCGGCGTCATCACCACCTCGATCAACTGCCTGATCGCGCAGCGCCTCGTCCGCCGTCTCTGCCCGGACTGCGCGGAGCCGCACACGCCCACGCGCGAGGAGTTGCGGGCGCTCGACCTGCCCAAGCGCCGCGGCGAGCTGCAGCTCTTCCGCGCCGTCGGCTGTCCGGAGTGCGGCCGTACCGGCTACCGCGGCCGAGTGGGGCTGTTCGAGGTGCTGCCGATGACCGACGAGATCGCCGGGCTGATCGGCCACCCGACCCGCGAGATCCAGGCAGCCGCCCAGGCCGCAGGCATGTTCTCGTTGCGGGACGACGGCGTCCGCCTCGCGCTCGCCGGGATCACCACGCTCGACGAGGTCCGCCGGGTCGCCGGCGACCGGATCTCGCTGGCCCTTGACTAGCCCGCGCATCTCGGGGTTCGCTTGACCCTGCGGCGGCCCTAATCTCCTGCCGATCAGGTTCCAGCACTTCGGCGAGCTTGAGGTGGCCGGCGGCCTCGTCCTTGCGGCCCTGCTTCTCGAGCGCGCGGCCCAGCGCGTAGTGGCCGTAGTGGTCGGCGGGCGCGAGCTCGACGAGCACGCGGAACTCTGCCTCCGCCTCCTGCCAGCGGCGGCTGCGGAAGTACGCGATCCCCAGTGCCTCGCGGATGGACGCCTTGTTCGGCTCGCGCAGCTTTGCCTGCTCGAGCGCGACGCTCGCCTGCTCGGCGTCGCCGTTACGCAGATGCCGCTTGCCCTGCTGGAAGAGGTCGTAGGTCTCGGTCATGGCGTCCCCGGTCGCACGTCCATTCAACCCGGACCGTCAAGACGCCCGCAGCGAGCGCAGCGAGAGGTAGCCCCGCACGCGCCGCCGGAGCGGGAGCGAGGAGCGAAGGGCCCGGAGGAGGGAGCGCAGCTCTCTGCGCGCGTCGCGAGCCGAGGCGGGCGCGTCGTCGGCCGGCCCGTACCGTGCCCGAGCCGCCGCAGCCGCGAACCTGGACCCGGTGAGGCCCAGCGGCCGCAGCGCCCTCGTCACGTCCCCGAGCGAGGCCCGTGCGGGCAGGGACAAGCCCTGGTCGCGAAGCCGGTCTGCGAGGTCGGCGCGAGCGGCAGACGCAAGCCGGCGCGGATCGTCGGTCCAGTAGCGGCGCTGCCGGCGCGCGACCTTGACCAGCCCGAGCGCTGCGATCGCGGACAGCAGCGCCCCGGCCAGCGCAGCGGCGACCCACACGCCGCGGGAGTCGTTCGCCCGAGTCGCCGCGGCGGCGGGCTCGCCCGGCAGCCCGGACCCCGGGTCCTGGGGAATGAACGGCCGCCCGCCGAGCCGCAGGGCGGCTGCGGCCGAATCGGAGGCGGTCGTGTAGGTCTGGGAGAGCGTTCCTCGCCCCGGCGTCGGGTCGAACGGCAACCAGCCCCAGCCGTCGAACCAGACCTCGACCCAGGCATGCGCATCGTGGTCGGTCACCCTCCATACACCGTCGCGTCGCGAGCCGCCGGTGAACCCGACCGCGACCCGCGCCGGGACGCCGAGAAAGCGCAGCATCAGCGCCATCGCGCCGGCGAAATGCTGGCAGTAGCCCCGCTTGCCGCGCAGAACGAAGTCGGCCAGCGGCGGCAGCTGGTCGGCCGACCGCGGCGGCTCCTCGTCGTACGTGAAGCCTCCACCCGAGCGGAACCAGCGCTCGACCGCAAGGGTTACGTCGTACGGCGTGCTTGCCCCGCGCGTCAGGACCCGGGCCTGTTCCCACACGCGCCGGTACTGCGCGAGATCCTGGTGATAGGGGGCGGAGATCAGCCGTTCGACTGCGGCGTTGCGGCTCGACACGCCGAAGGCCGGCAGCGTCGCTCCGCTGAGGTTCAGATACCGGCTCACGTTCTCCGGATATTCCGCCGGCGAAGCTGCGAGCTGCGCTGGGCCGGGCCGGGGTGCGTAGCTCCACACCGTGTAGCGCTGTCCGGGCTCGAGCCCGTCCGAGTAGCCGACGACGCCCCCGCCGAGGTACGTGACCTGCCTCAACGACGACGTCGACAGCGCGATCGGCGTGCTTGCGGCCGGAAGCCGGTTGCTGCGGAGGGCCACGATCTCGACCTGCTGCGGCACCCAGCGCCGCGGGTCGTAGGCGGCTGCGGGCAACAAGGCGTCCGCCGGCAGCCGGCCACGTGGCACGCGGACGCCGAGCGCGTACAGGTACTCGCGCCAGTGGGTGCCGTCGAACGCGTCGAGCGTCGAGGCCCGCCAGTAGTGAGCGCGGCCCGGCCCCCGGACGCGAAACACCGTCGTCGGGTTCGGCGGAAAGCGGATCCCGTCGTAGTTGGCGTCCCAGACGTACCCGACGCCGACCTGGCCGCGGGCGCGGTCGTAGAGTTTCCAGTCCTTCCATTCGACGGCTGCAGCTCCCGGGGTCACGCCCGCGCCGGCCACACCTGCGGCGAGGACGACGACCACGCCTCCGACGAGCGCACGCCTCCGAGCGCGCTCCGAGCCCACGGCGCGCGGGAGACGGCGACCAGCCAGAGGCATGCCGCCAGGACGAGCGCACCGAGGACGAGACCTGCCTGCTCTTCGGCGAGCGTCAAGGGCACGCCCGCGCCGAGAAGGACGACGGCGACACCGGCGACCGGGCGCCCGGCCGCGGCGCAGAGCGAGATTCCCAACGAGAGCAGGTAGACGGCCACCAGGACAAGGCCGTGCACCTCCCACCGTTCGACCGAGTCGAACGGTACGAAGACGTCGCCGAAGTCCTGCAAGCCGGTATCGAGGCCGGCGCCGAGCCGCTCCCACCAGAGGCCGCGCAGGAGCACGAGATCCCAAGGAGGAGCCGAGAACGCGACCCAGATCACCACGAGCGAGCGCCACCAGCGCAGCGACGACGCGTCCCCAGACGGGCCGCACCAGCGCAGGCGCGAGTGCGAGCGCGACGACGAGCGCGGCCTCACCCTCGCGCCGAGGCTCTTCCAGGCGGAGCCAGGCGGCCGCGACGACGACAGCGGGGAGCAGCGAGGCGATGAAGGGCGCGCTACGCACTCACGCTCCTCGACCTGCGCCGCCCCGAGCACGCTGGAAAGGTCGTCCCCACGACGGATCACGGCGACAGGGACTCCCTCCGCTGCCAGGCGCAGCAGCTGAGGATGCGGCCCGCTCGGCCGGCCGGCGTAGCTCGCCGCGTCGACGAGGACGACCGACGAGCGGCGGCGTCCGCCGGTCATCAGCAGCTGCTCCACGGCACGCGCCCCGAGCGAGCCGGCGACGAGGACGAGCTCCCCCGCCCGCTCCGACCGCCGGATCCTCGAGCAAGCGTTCGAGCGGCCGGTCGCCGTCGGGCTCGACCCCCGCCAGAGCGGCGAAGGCGGCATCCCAGTCGCCGTCCAGCGATGTCACGCGGAGCATCTCCATCCGCTGCGTGCCGAGGACGAGAGCGGCACGGCGCCCTCGCGCAACGACCGTGCGCAGGAACGCCCCGGCCGCCCGCACCTGAGCGTCGAAGCTCGAATCGCCACGCGGGCCGACAGTGGCCGCAGCGTCGCACTGGAGCAGCACGACCAAGTCCTCGCGCGGCGATTCCCGCAGCTCCTTGACCATCAACCGCCCCCGGCGTGCGGTCGTGGGCCAGTGCACCTTCCGCAGCGACTCTCCCTGCTCGTACTCGCGGACCGAATGAAAGTCGAAACCACTCGCGCGCAACGGCAGATAGCGCTGCCCGGCACCCAGCCGGGCGGTGTCGGAAAAGAGCCCGTCGAGTTCGGGAAGGCGTGGGTAGACGAGGACCGGCTGAGCCGGCCCGGCGGGAACGACGACACGCTCGAGCCCGAGGTAATCCTCGAGTACGACCTCGGCCTCGACGACCGCGTAGCGGCCCCGCGGTGCGCGACGGAGCTCCAGCAGCGCCGTCGCCGCCTGGCAGGCGCGCTTCGAGCTCACCGAGCCGCTCCAGTTGCTCGCGCGCCCGGACGATGCCGAGGAGCACCCGTCCGACGCCCTGAACGCGGTACCCAATGCGCACGGTCGTCCCCTCCAGGGGTCGCTCGTGGGCGACGATCCGCGCGACTGCGACGCGGCGAGAGACCCAGCCGTACCACGCGCGCGCGACAACGGCGGCGGCGACCAGCCCGAGACCGACCGGAGCCAGTGCGCGCGATCCGAAGAGCCAGGCGCCGGCGAGCGCGGCGAGGCCGAGCAGCAGCGCAGCCGTGCTGCGCCGGGTCACACCGGCGCCGGCGTGCCGGCGACGGCCTCCCGCACAGCGTCCGCCGGCGTGACGCCGCCCGAGCGCGCCTCGGGAGCGAGGATCAAGCGGTGGGAGAGGACCGGCTCGGCGACGCTTTGTACGTCCTCGGGGAGGACGTAGTCGCGGCGCTCGGCGAGCGCGCGGGCCTTCGCGATCCGCAGCAGGGCGATCCCGGAACGAGGGCTCGCGCCGAGAGCCAGGAGGCGCGCTCCCGCGCGTGTGACGCAGGAGCGCCACGACGTAGCGGTTCACGCTCTCCTCGACGTACACCTCGCGCGCCGCCTCGACCGCCGCCTGCACCTCTTCGGGCCCGGCGACAGGGCGTAGGTCGTCGAGCGGCGGGTCGCGTCGTCTGCTCGACCAGCATGCGCGCCTCGTCGGCGAGCGGCGGATATCCGATCGCCATCCGCACCGAGAAGCGGTCGAGCTGGGCCTCGGGTAGCGGGTACGTGCCCTCGTACTCGACGGGGTTCTGCGTGGCGAGCACGAAAAACGGGCGGACGAGCGGATGCGTCTCGCCGTCGATCGTCACCTGCGTCTCCTGCATCGCCTCGAGCAGCGCGGACTGCGTCTTCGGCGAGGCGCGGTTGACCTCGTCGACGAGCAGGACGTTCGCGAACACCGGGCCCGGCCGGAACGCGAACTCGCCGGTCCGCTGGTCGAAGACGTTGACCCCCGTGACGTCGGAGGGAAGCAGGTCGGGTGTGAACTGGATGCGGGAGAAGGTCAACTCGAGCGAGCGGGCGAGCGACTTCGCGAGCACGGTCTTCCCCACGCCCGGGAAGTCCTCGATCAGCACGTGCCCCTCGCCGAGCAGGCAGAGCACCGGCAGCCGCAGACGTCTCAGCGGACGCGCGAACGACGAGCCCGAGGTTGGCGACGACGCGGTCGACGAGGTCGGCCGCGTCGGAGGCGGCGCTCCGGACGAACCGCGGGCTGCTCGCTCATCGGCCCCCCAGGAGCGACTCGACCTCGTCCAGCATCGCCGCCGCGATCGCCTGCTTGCGGCGCCTTGCCGACGTTCCGCTCGCCGGCAACGCCGATGATCGTGACCTCGTTGTCGGAAGCGTCGAAGCCGATGTCCGCGCGGCTGACGTCGTTGAAGACGACGAGGTCGGCGTTCTTGCCGGCGAGCTTGGCCCGGGCGCGCTCGCGCCCCTCCTCGCCCGCCTCGGCGGCGAAGCCGACCAGGACCTGGCCGTTCCGCCGCCGCTCGCCGAGTGTCTTCAGCACGTCGGCCGTCGGCTCGAGCTCCACGTTCCAGGGCGTTTCCGTCCTTCGCGCGCTTGCCTTCGATGCGCTCGGCAGGGCGGTAGTCGGCGACGGCGGCCGCCATCACGACCACGTCGGCGTCCGCCCGTGCGAGCGCTTCGCGCTCGAGGTCGGCCGCGGTCGGTGTCTCGACGAGCTCGACGCCCGCCGGCGCCGGCACCGCGAGGTTGGCCGCCAGGAGCGTCACCTCAGCACCACGCCTGCGCGCCTCCTCGGCCAGCGCCACGCCCATCCGTCCCGACGAGCGGTTGCCGAGGTAGCGCACCGCGTCGAGCGGCTCGCGCGTCCCGCCGGCCGAGATCACGACACGCGTCCCGTGCAGCCGCGAGCCATCGGCCGCCAGAAGCGCTTGCACGCGGTGCGAAGATCTCCTCGGGCTCCGACATCCTGCCCGGTCCCTCCTCCCCCTCGGCCAGCTCTCCCTCCTCGGGCCCGACCACGTGAACACCACGTGCGACGAGTGTGGCGAGATTGGCCTGCGTGGCGGCATGGCCCCACATCCGCGTGTTCATCGCCGGCGCGACCAGGACGGGACCTTCGTGGGCGAGCGCCGCCTCGGTCAGGACGTCGTCGGCGAGCCCGTGGGCGAGTCGCGCGAGCGTATGGGCGGTGAGCGGCGCGACGACGAGCACGTCGGCGTGCTGGAGGTGCGGGTACGGGTCGGTGCTGGGTCGCGTGCGCGCGAGCGCGAAGAAGGTCTCGGCGGTGACGAACCGTTCGGCGCCACGCGTCACGAGCGGGTAGACGTCGTGCCCCGCCTTGACGAGCAGCCGGACGAGCTCGCACGCCTTGTAGGCGGCGATGCCGCCCGTGACGCCGACGAGGATCCTGGCCACGCCGACATTGTGCCGGTTGGTTGCGCAAGCCGCGAATCGGCTTGCGCCGATTCGCGGCGCGCAGAAAGCCCCTGAAGGCGTCCGCCTTCGGCGGCCGCGCCGCTGCGTCGTTTCGAAGCTCGGCGCAGCTTCGGATAGCGACGACGCTACCGAGCGTAGCGGTACTTGATCTTGCCCAGGGAGATCTCTTCCAGGGCCATGGTCAAGTAGTTCTTCGAGCGCGACTCGATCAGCGGAGGCGGTGCTTCCTCGAAGCCGATGCCCTCGCCGAGCTGGTGGTGGTAGCTGTTGATCTGCCGCGCGCGCTTGGCGGCGATGATGACGAGCGCGTAGCGCGAGTCCACGTGCTCCAGCAGGTCGTCGATGCGAGGCTCGATCATCGGCGGCGAATGGTAGCTGCTGCTGCGCCGGCGAGTTCGAGCTCGCGCTCGACGATGGCCGAGAGCCCCTCGGTCGCGCGCGCACGATCGTCGTTGCGCACCATGTACCGGAAGCGGTACGCCTGCTCCAGCTGCCAGCGGGCCACGCGGATCCGGTCCTCGATCTCGCCGGAGCTCTCCGTCGCCCGCGCACGGAGGCGGCGCTCGAGCTCGGGTACGTCGGCGGCGATGAAGACCGTCACCGCGCCTGGAATGCGCTCCTGTACGTCGAGGGCCCCCTCGATTTCGAGCTCGAGGACACACGTGCGCCCGGCTGCGCGCGATCCGCTGCATCTCGGAGGCAAGCGTGCCGTACCGCCCGCCCGCGAATTCCACGTGCTCGAGGAACTCGCCTGCGCTCGCCTTCGCCAGGAATGTCGATTCGGAGAAGAAGTAGTACTCACGCCCGTCGACCTCGCCCGGCCGCTGCGGCCTCGTCGTAGCGGAGACCGCTACCTCCAGCCCTGGAATCCGCTCCGAGAGCGCCCGGATCAGCGTTCCCTTCCCCGCCCCGGACGGACCGGTGACGACGAAGACCGGGTCCATCCGCGTAGACCGCCGACCGGTCAGCGGTTGAAGAGGGAGACGAGCTCGGTCCGCTGCCGCTCCGAGAGCCCGCCGACCGTCTTCGACTGGCTGATCCGGCACTGGTTGAGCAGGCGCGCCGCCTTCACGCGCCCGAACTTCGGCACCGCCATCAGCATGTCGAACACCTTCGCGGTCGAGACGTAATCGGGCGGGTCGAGCAGAACCTTCTCGATCGCGACGCGGCCCTCCTTGAGGTCCTTCTTCAGCTGAGCACGCCGGACGCGAATGTCATTTGCCCGCTGTAGCGCCTCCATCCGCTGGTCGAGCGAGCGGAGCGGCGCCTGGGCCTGCGTCTTCGACGTGACCATGAGCGCACGAGTCTAGCAATCCTCCCGCGCTGTGCAACCTGAACTGTTTGTGCGCAATATGCAGGTATTTTTCAATGTTGACAACGGATGCGGCGCGGGCGTCGCCCGGGTCTCCGAACCCGCGGGCGGATGCCTCCCGCGCGAGCTCGGCCCGAATCCGCTCCGGGGCGAACGGATCGGTGAAGAGGACCGTGCCGAGCGCAACGGCCGTCGCTCCCGCCGCCACGAGCTCGAGCGCGTCGAGGCCGGAGGCCACGCCGCCCATCCCGACGATCGGCACGTCGACCGCCGTCGCGCACGCGTAGACGCACGCGAGAGCGATCGGTTTCAGCGCCGGGCCGGAGTAGCCGCCGGCTCCGTGGGCGAGCCGCGGCGCCAGCGTGTGCGGGTCGAGGGCGAGCCCGCGAATGGTGTTGACGAGCGACACGCCGTCGGCGCCTGCGGCGACCACGGTCCGCGCCGACTCGGCTACGTCCCACTGCGCGGGTGAGAGCTTGGCGTAGAGGGGCTTGCCCGTCATCGCGCGCCCGGCGGCGACGAGCTCCGCGGATGCCTCGGGCGCCTCCTCGACGTTCGGGCACGAGAGGTTGAGCTCGATCGTCGAGATCTCGGGTCGGCCGTCGAGCTGCTCGCACGACGAGCGCGAAATCATCGGCCGAGAACCCGCCGACGGAAACCCAAAGCTCGACACCGAGCTCGCCCAGAACAGGGAGCTGCTCCGCGACGAAGCGCGTCGACTCCGGGGCCCTGCAGGCCGATCGAGTTCAGCATCCCGTAATCCGTCTCCGCAATCCGGGGCGGTCGATTTCCCTCGCGCGGCAGCGGCGTGATCGTCTTGGTCACGAATGCGTCGAGCGACCGTGCCACCTCCGGCGCGGTCAGCGCGTCAAGGCAGCCGCTCGCATTCAGAATCGGGACGCTCACGCAGCCTCCCGCAGGACGGGCCCTTCGACGCAGAGCCGCCGGTAACGCCCGTCGATCTCGACGACGCAGCCGTAACAGGCCCCGTAGCCGCACGCCATCGGCGCCTCCCACGCGAGCTGCGCGCCCGGAACGAGCTGCGCGAGCGCCTCGCAACATGGGCTCGGGGCCACAGGCGAGCACGTCGCCCGGGTCGGCCGGCAGCAGGTCGGTGACGAGCGCCGGCTCGATCACGACCTCCGCTCTCGGGACGAGTGCCGCCGCCGTGGCGTGCTCGGCGGTGCGGAAGCCGAGGATCGCGGGCGGCCCGCCGAGCTGCTCGGAGAGGTACGGCAGCGGCGCGATCCCGATCCCGCCGCCGACGAGCAGCGGCCGCTCGACGGCGAGGTCGAACCCGTGCCCCAGCGGCCCGAGCACCTGAATCGCATCGCTACTCCCGAGCTCGGCCAGGGCGGTCGTCCCCGGACCGACCGGCTCGAAGAGAAAGCCGAGCTCACCGGGCGGGGCGAGTGACAGCGACATCGGCCTCGGTAGCACCCGGCCCGGCGCCTCGAGCATGAAGAACTGGCCCGGCACCCCCGGCTCGAGCCCTCCGCGCCCGACGCGCAGCAGCGTGTACGGCCCGACCGCTCCACACCTGCCGCCCGCACGAGCCCGCGGCGCGCTCGGCCGGCGCAGCTCCGGTCACGCTTCGATGCCGATCCGTTCCTGCAGCGACAGCGCCGTTTCGGCACGGGCGTTGGCGATCGCGTGGACCGCGGCCGCGGCGCCGGCGATCGTCGTGATGCACGGCACCCGCGCGACGAGCGCCGCTTCGCGGATCAGGTAGCCGTCTGCCCGTGCGCCCGACCCCTGCGGGGTGTTGACGACGAGGTCGCAACGACGGCCGCGGATCAGATCGACGACGGTTCGCTCGCCCTCGTCCGCGTCGGCGACCTTGGCGATCTCGCCCACCTCGAGGCCGGCGGCACGAAGCGTCCGCGCCGTCCCCTCGGTCGCGACAAGCTCGAAACCCAGCCCGGCGAGCGCGGCGGCGATCGGCACGACGCCGGGCTTGTCGCCGTCGCGGACCGAGAGGAAGGCCGTCCCGGCACCGGGCAGCGGCCGTCCGGCGGCGCGCTCCGCCTTCGCGAACGCCGTCGGCAGGTCGGCGGCGCTCGCCATCACCTCGCCCGTGGAGCGCATCTCCGGGCCGAGTACCGGGTCGGAGCCCGGGAACCGAGCGAACGGGAGCACGGCCGCCTTCACGCTCACCTCGGTCGGCCGCGGTGTCGGCAGCGCCAGGTCGCGCAGGCGCTCGCCCGCCGCCAGCCGACAGGCCGCCTCGACGAGGTTGATCCCGATCGCCTTGCTCGCGAACGGCACGGTGCGCGACGCGCGCGGGTTCGCCTCCAACACGTACACGGCGCCGTCGGCGATTGCGAGCTGGACGTTGAGGAGGCCGACGACGCCGAGCGCCGGGCCGAGTCGCTTGACCACGTGCTCGACCTCGAGCGCGTGCTGCAGCGTCAGCGACTGCGCCGGCAGCACGCAGGCGGAATCGCCGGAATGGACGCCCGCTTCCTCGACATGCTGCATCACCGCGGCGATGTAGACCTCGTCGCCGTCGCAGAGCGCGTCGACGTCGATCTCGATCGCGTTCTCGACGAAGCGGTCGAGCAGGACGGGGCCGCTGACGGCCGCCATCGCGCTCTCGCAGCGCGTCGTCGTCGTAGCAGACTCGCATCGAGCGCCCACCGAGGACGTATGAGGGCCGCACCAGCACCGGGTAGCCGATCTCGTGCCGCCGCTGCGAGCGCCTCGAGCGAGCCCTCGACGGTGGCCCACGGTGGGCAGCGCACCCCGATCTCGTTGGCCAGCGCGCCGAAACGCTCCCTGTCCTCAGCCAGGTCGATCGCGGCGTGCGGCGTCCCCATGATCCGGTACCCGGCGCCCTCGATCCAGCGCGCCAGGCGAAGCGGTGTCTGGCCGCCGAACTGCGTGACCACCCCCACGGGCTGCTCCCGGTCGAGGACGGCGAGCACCTCCTCCGGCGAGAGCGGCTCGAAGTAGAGGCGGTCGGACGTGTCGTAGTCGGTCGAGACCGTCTCGGGGTTGCAGTTGACCATCACCGCCTCGTAGCCGAGCCGGCGGAACGTCTGCACGGCGTGGACGCAGCAGTAGTCGAACTCGATCCCCTGCCCGATCCGGTTCGGGCCCGAGCCGAGGATCACGACCCGCGGCTTCCCCGTCGCGGGCACCGGCTCGTCCTCCTCGCCCCAGGTCGAGTAGTAGTAATTCGAGGCAGCCTCGACCTCGCCGGCGCAGGAGTCGACACGGCGGAACGAGGGCACGACGCCCTCCTCCTGCCGCCGCCGCCGGACGTCCTCCCCGCTCGTGCCCCAGGCAGCCCCGATCGAGTCGTCGCCCCAGCCGGCCCGCTTCGCGCGCCAGAGGTCGCCCGAGGCGAGCTCAGCCACGGCGGCCGCGAGCTGTTCGAGGAACCAAGGATGCACGCCGTCCGGAATGTCGTCGAGCGTCGCCCACGGTGTCGGCGAGCCCGGGTCGAGCTCGCGCGAGCCGAAGGCCTTGAGGAACGCCTCGCTGAAGGTCCGTCCGATACCCATCGCCTCCCCGACCGACTTCATCTGTGTCCCCAACGCTCGATCGGCGCCGGGGAACTTCTCGAAGGCGAAGCGCGGGAACTTGACGACGACGTAGTCGAGCGTCGGCTCGAAGCTCGCCGGGGTCGTCCGCGTCAGGTCGTTCGGGATCTCGTCCAGCGTGTAGCCGACGGCGAGTTTCGCGGCCACCTTTGCGATCGGGTAGCCGGTCGCCTTGGACGCGAGCGCAGAGGAGCGGGAGACGCGTGGATTCATCTCGATCACGCGCAGCTCGCCCGTCTCGCGCTCCCGCGCGAACTGGATGTTCGAGCCGCCCGTCTCGACTCCGACCGCCCGGATCACCGCCGCGGCTGCGTCGCGCAGTTCCTGGTAGGCCTCGTCGGAGAGCGTCATCTGGGGCGCGACGGTGACGGAGTCGCCGGTGTGCACGCCCATCGGGTCGAGGTTCTCGATCGAGCAGACGACGACGACGTTGTCGGAGCGGTCCCGGATCACCTCGAGCTCGAACTCGTCCCAGCCGCGCACGGACTCCTCGACGAGCACCTGGCCGATCGGGCTCTCGGCCAGGCCCCGCTGCACCTGCCGGCGCAGCGTGTCGTCGTCGTCCGCGAAGCCGCCGCCGTGGCCCCCGAGCGTGAAGGCGGGGCGAACGACGGCCGGCAAGGCGACGCCCTCGAGCTCGTCGAGCGAGGTCACGATCCGCGACTCCGGTACGTGCAGGCCGCAGCTCTGCACCGCCGTCCGGAAGAGCTCGCGGTCCTCGGCGCGGTGGATCACGTCGGTGGGGGCGCCGATCAGCTCGACGCCGAGCTCGGCCAGGACGCCGGCCTGCTCCAGCGCTACGGCGAGGTTCAGCGCCGTCTGGCCTCCGAGCGTCGGCAGCAGCGCGTCGGGGCGCTCGCGCCGCAAGACGTCGGCCACGCTCTCCAGGTCGAGGGGCTCGATGTAGGTCCGGTCGGCGAATCCGGGGTCGGTCATGATCGTCGCCGGATTCGAGTTGACGACGATCGTCCGGTACCCGTCCTCGCGGAGCACCTTCAGGGCCTGGCAGCCCGCGTAGTCGAACTCGCATGCCTGCCCGATCACGATCGGCCCGGAGCCGATCACGCACACCGAGGAGATGTCCGTGCGGGCGGGCACTACCCGACGCCCTCCAGCTCGCGCACCCATCCCTCGAGGATCGGCCAGGCGTCGTGCGGGCCGGGCCCGGCCTCCGGGTGGAACTGGACGGAGCGCGCTCGGAGCTCGGGCAGGTCGAAGCCCTCGACGGTCCCGTCGTACAGCGAGATGTGCGTCGCCTCCTCGCCCTCGGCAGGCGCGACTGCGAAGCCGTGGTTCTGACTCGTGACGAGCACGCGGCCGCTGCGGCGCTCGAGCACCGGGTGGTTGCCGCCGCGGTGGCCGAACGGGAGCTTGTACGTCTCGTGGCCGGTGGCCAGGCCGAGCAGTTGGTGCCCGAGGCAGATTCCGAGTACCGGCACCCGGCCGAGCAGCTCTCGGACGACATCAGTCTCCCGGGTGAGGGGCTCGGGGTCGCCGGGCCCGTTGGAGAGCAGGACGCCGTCGTGGCGCGCGAGCTCGTCCGGATCGGCGACGTGCGGGTAGACGGTCACCGCGGCCCCGGCGAGGGCCAACCGGCGGACGATCGACCGCTTGGCGCCGTAGTCGACCACGGCGACGCTGAGATGGCCTGCCTCGGACGCGACATAGGGAGCCGGAGTGGACACCTGCTCGACGAGCGCCTGGCCCGCCATCGGCGGCTGGGCCCGGACGGCAGCGAGGGCATCGCCGACAGGCAGCTCCGCTTCGTCGGAGACGGCGACTCCGCGCATCGCGCCCGCCTCGCGCAGGCGCAGCGTCAGCGCGCGCGTATCGATCTCGTCGAGCGCGACGATGCCATGCTCCGCCAACCAGGCCGCCCACGCCTTGCCGCCGAGACGCCGCATCAGCACCGCGCGCGCGTGTGGGCGCGCGGACTCGAGGCGCGCGTCGTCGACGCCGTAATTGCCGACCATCGGCGCGGTGAACGCGACCAGCTGCTCCGCATAGCTCGGGTCGGTGACCGTCTCCTGGTAGCCGGTCATCCCGGTCGTGAAGACGGCCTCACCGAAGGCGTGGCCGTCGGCGCCGACCGAGCGGCCGCGGAAAACGGCGCCGTCTTCCAGCAGCAGGTAGCCGGCGGTGCGTCTCATGCCACGGCTCCCGCCGTCGCGGCTGCCCGGTCGAAGACGACCCGGCCGGCGGCGACGGTTCGGAGCACGCGCCCCGTGAGCCGGGCGCCGAGGCACCAGCTGTTCTCCGAGAGCGACCGGAAGCCGCCTGCGTCGACGACCCACTCCTCGGCGAGGTCGAGCTCGACGAGGTTCGCCGGCTCGCCGACCGCGATGCGGGGCACGGGAAGTCCGAAGGCGCGCGCCGGCCCAGTGGACATCCGCTGGAGCAGCGTCGCGAGCGGCAGCAGGCCCGGTGCCACCAGGTACGTGTGCAGCGCGGCGAAGGCCGTCTCGAGGCCGGTGACCCCGAACGGAGCCTCCTCGAACGGCACCTCCTTCTCGTGCCTGGCGTGTGGCGCGTGGTCCGTCGCGACGCACGAGATCGTGCCCTCCCGCAGCGCCTCAACCAGCGATAGGCGGTCGGCCTCGGCCCGGAGGGGCGGATTCATCTTGACGTTCGGATCGAGCGAGCGAACCGCCTCGTCGGTGAGGCAGAGATGGTGCGGCGTCACCTCCGCCGTCGCCGCGGCACCCGTCGCGAGCGCGACGCGGAGCGCGTCCACGGACTCCAGGGCCGACAGGTGCATCAGATGGAGCGGCCTTCCCTCGTAGGCGGCGAGCGCAAGGTCGCGCGAGACCATGACCGACTCGCCGACCGACGGGTACCCGGCGAAGCCGAGCTCGGCCGAGACGACGCCTTCGTGCACGTGCCCGCTCTGGGAGAGAGTCGGCTCCTCGCAGTGGAGTGCGAGCGGCTTGCCGGTGACGGCGGCGTACTGGAGCGCGCGGCGCAGCAGGCCGGCAGAGGCGACCGGCCTACCGTCGTCGGTGAACGCGACGGCGCCCGCGTCCGCGAGCTCCCAGAGCTCGGCCAGCTCCTCGCCGAGCTGGCCCCGCGAGATCGCAGCCATGAAGCCGACTGGAACGACCGCTTCGTCCCGCGCCGTTTCCACGAGCGCACCGAGGACGGCAGCCGAGTCGACGACCGGATCGGTGTTGGGCATGGCGAGAATCGCGCAGTAGCCTCCCGCTGCAGCCGCGGCCGTTCCGCTCGCGATCGTCTCTTCGTCCTCGCGCCCCGGCGTGCGCAGGTGGACGTGCGGATCGACGAACGCCGGTGCGAGCACCGTCTCGGCCGCCGAGGCAGGCTCGAGGCGCGCGATCACCCCACCCTCGACCGTCACTCGCAGGCACTCGTCGATGCCAGCGCCCGGATCGACGACCCGGCCCTCGACGACGAGCGAATCGGCCGGGCCCTGACCGGAGACGAGCATCACGCCACCTCCAGCCGCTCGGCCGCGGCGACCGCGACCGGGCCGCTCGTCAGCAGGTCGTAGAGCACGGCCATCCGGACGACGAGGCCCGAGCGAACCTGGTTCGTGACGAGCGCCGCAGGGCCGTCGGCGACCCGGGGGTCGATCTCGACGCCACGATTCATCGGCCCTGGGTGCAGGACGACCTGCCCGTCGCGAACCCGTTCCGGGGTGATCCCCCAGCGGGCGCTGTACTCGCGCAGCGAGGGCACGAACGCCGACCCGGGAAGCATCCGCTCGCGCTGCATGCGCAGGACGTAGACCGCGTCGGCGTCGCGGACGTCAGCGATCGCGTGGGAGACCGAGCATCCTGTCGATTCGATGCCGCGCGGCAAGAGCGTGGGCGGCCCGACCAGCGTGGCGTGGGCGCCGACGAGCCGCAGGGCCTCGAGCAGCGAGCGCGCGACCCGCGAGTGGAGGACGTCGCCGACGATCGCGACGTGGATGCCCTCGAGCCGGCCGAGCGCCTCGCGAAGCGTGTAGAGGTCGAGGAGCGCCTGCGTCGGATGCTGGTGCTTTCCGTCCCCTGCGTTCACCACGTGGGCGGCCGTCGACCGGGCGACGAGGTGCGGAGCACCGATATGAGGATGGCGGACGACGATCACGTCGGGGTCGTACGCCGCCAGCGTCAGCGCCGTGTCCTTCAGCGACTCGCCTTTGTCGACCGAGGAGCCGACAGAACGCAGCGACATCGTGTCGGCCGAAAGGCGCTTCGCAGCCAGCTCGAAGCTCGCGAGCGTTCGCGTCGAGGCCTCGTAGAAGAGATTCACGACGAGCCTGCCGCGCAGCGTCGGCAGCTTCTTCACGTCCCGCTCCAGCGAGCGGGAGAGCGCGCGCGCCGTGTCGAGGATCCGGTCGACGTCGGTCCGTTCGAGGTCGGAGATCCCGAGCAGGTGCCGCCGCGGCGGCGGCCCCGGCGGGCGGAGCTCGTCGACGAGGCGGATGGCTTTAGTCATCGCGCGCCCCCGTCAGCAGCACCTCGTCCACCTCGTCCACCTCGACGAGCTGGACCTGCACCCGCTCGTCGGGCGCTGTCGGGAGGTTCTTGCCGACGTAGTCGGGCCGGATCGGCAGCTCCCGATGGCCCCGGTCGACGAGAACGGCGAGTTGCACGCGCGCGGGCCGCCCGAACTCGAACAGGGCGTCGATCGCGGCGCGAATCGTCCGGCCCGTCGAGAGGACGTCGTCGACGAGGACGACGGTACGCCCCTCGAGCGGGAAGTCGAGCGACGAGCCCCGCACGAGCGGTTGAGGGTGCCGGGGCGCGCCGCCGTTGCGCACGCTCACGTCGTCGCGGTGGAAGGTGATGTCGAGCGCGCCGATCTCCAGGTCGACGCCGCTCCGCTCGGCGACGAGGCGCCCGAGGCGCCGCGCCAGCGGGACCCCGCGCGTGTGAATTCCTACGAGCGCGACAGCAGAGAGGTCGTCGTTGCGCTCGATCAGCTCGTGCGCGAGACGAGAGAGGATCCGGGCGACGGCCTCGGCGTCGAGCAGCGTCTTCGGCGCGGGCCGACTGGGGACGTTCGTGCTCATGTGACTCCTTTCCGGCCTCGCTGGACCGGCTTAAAGGTTCGCGGCAGCATACCGGCGGGGACCGACGGCATCGTCGACGGTGCTCCCGCTCGACCGAAGCCCCGCCGCCGCGGCCGCCGAAGGCGGACGCCTTCAGGGGTTTGGCGCGTCTCGGGTCCGCGCGAGCGATCCCGAGGCTGCGCGAGACATACCGGCATGATCCGCGCCGTGGCTTCCGTCCGCCGGCGATCAGCTGTCCTCGCTCTCGCGCCTGCTCGTCGTCGTCTCTGCTGTCGTCCGCTTCGCCGCGTCCGCGCGCTTCGAGATCCCCTGGATCTCCCCCGACGAGGAGATCTACGCCCTGCTCGGACGCTCGTTCTGGGAGCACGGCTCGTTCTCGATCCTCGGCGAGTCGGCGCCCTACTACAGCTTCCTCTACCCGGCCCTCGCGGGCCTGCCGCTTGCGCTCTGGGGAGTGAAGAGCGGGCTCGAGGCGCTCCAACTTCTGCAGGCCGTCGTGATGTCGTCTGCGGCGGTGCCGGTCTTCTTCTGGGGCCGGACGCTGATGCCACCGCGCTGGGCCCTCGCGGCAGCGACGCTCACGGTGCTCGTCCCGGCGCTCGCGTACAGCGGCCTCGCGATGAGCGAGTCGCTCTTCTACCCGCTCTCGCTCTGGGCGCTCTGGGCGCTCGCCCGAACGCTGGAGCGACCGACCGTGGCCCGCCAGGCAGTCTTCGGGCTCGCCGTCGCTGCGGCGCTCGCGACGCGGCTCCAGGCGATCGTGCTCGTACCGGTGCTCGTCGGCTCCGTCGGTCTCCTGGCGCTCTTCGAGCGACGCAAAGGTGTCGTGCGCCCGTTCCTGCCCGTCTTCGCCGGGATCGCCCTCCTCGTCGTCGCCTGGGTCACCCTGAACGTCGTCGGCGGCGGCTCCTGGCGTGCCCTCCTCGGCGCCTACGCAACGGTCGGCGAGCGCAACTACGCGGTGGGCAGATCGCTCTCGTTCGTCGAGTGGCACGTCGCCGACCTGTTCCTGCTCACCGTCGGGTTCCCGCTTCTTGCGTTCATCGCGCTCCTCGTCTCGGCGCTTGCGGGCCGGGAGCCCGAGCCTCGCGTCCGCGCGTTCCTCGCCGCGACGCTCGCGTATGTCGCGCTCCTCGCCGTCGAGGTGGGGCTCTTCGCCTCACGCTTCGTCGGCCATCTGGCGGAGCGCCAACTCGTCACGGTCGCGCCGCCGCTCTTCCTCGCGCTGGCCCTCTGGGTGCACCGCGGCGCTCCGCGGCCACAGCCCTGGACGTCGATCGCGGCCGGAATCGTTGCCGCGCCGGTGATCCTTCTCCCCGTGCGAGTGCTCTCCAACGAGCTGACTGCGCACAACGCGTTCATGACGATCCCGCTGGCGAAGCTGCAGGAGCACACCTCCGCGACCACGCTGCAGACCGCCTATGTCGTCGGCGCGGCTCTCGTCGTCGCGGTGTTCGTTCTCCTGCCCGCACGCGCCGCACCCGTCCTCGTCGCGTTGGTCGCAGTCGGGCTCGTCGGCGCGTCCGTCTCTGCGACGCGGGAAGTCGAACGCCTCGCGGGACTCGAGCGAGCCAGTGTCTTCGGCGACGCCGATCCCACCTGGGTCGACGAGGCCGTGCGGCGCCCGGTCACGCTGTTCTACACCGGAGACCGCACGTGGACCGACGTCTGGCAGCACCTCTTCTGGAACGAGCGCATTGCGCGAGTCGTCAGTCGGCCGGAACTGCAGGTGCCGGGGCCCCTCCCCCAGAGCGCCGTCGCGCCCGACGGCGACGGCCGCCTGCTCACCGACGACCCCTCTCCGGTCGACCCCGACCTCATCCTCACAACCCCAGGTCTCGTCTTTCGCGGCGAGCGGGTGGTCGAGCTGCCCGCATCGTTCGACCAGACGGGGCTCGTGCTCTGGCGCGTGGAGCATCCCCTGCGCCTGTCGCAGTGGGCAACGGGCGTGAAGCCGAACGGCGATCTCGCCGGACCCGCCACGGTCCAGGTCTTTTCGTGTGGGCCGGGCCGGCTCGAGTTGACGTTGCTCGGCAAGGAAGGGCTACCCCTTCTGATCAGCCGCGACGGGAAGCGGGTCCGCGAACTGACGGTTCCCAGCGGCGAGGTGGCGCATCTCTCCATCCCCGCACCGCCGGACGCGGACGGGACCACGCGGTGCGTGTACGAGCTCGAAAGCGGAGGATTGATGGGCTCGACGCGGATCGAATTCGTGCGCGAGTGACGGCCGGGGGTCAGATGCCGGAGGTGTCTGACCCCGAAGGCGCTTTCGGGACAGACCCTGTCGGGGATCTGGTCCGCCAGCCCTATTCGTCGTAGATCTCGTCCGGCTCGGTGAGCGCCTCGATCGCGTCCCGCGCGGCATCCACGTCGGCGTCGGCGACGAGGACCTTCAGCGGTGGATCGTCGAGCGCGTCGGGCTGGTGCTCCACCGCCATCTCGAACGAGGACTCGATCCCCGCAGCAAGGAGGATGCTCTGCAGCTCCTCCGCCTCGGTCACGTTGCCCGCAACCGCCACCTGGACGAGGCTTGTCACGTCCCTGACCCTACTCCAGCCCGGCCGCGCCGTGCACCCTTGGGCACGAGCACCGGCTCCCCGCGCTCGGGGAACGGGATCTCGACGACGTCGAAGTCGCGCGGGACGACCGTCGCAGGGAAGAGTGCCCTGCGCCTCCTCGGCGACGTCCGACCCGAGGTAGCGCGCGGAGAGGTGCGTCAGCGCGAGCAGCCGGACACCCGCCTCGCGGGCGACGAGCGCGGCCTCGCCCGCCGTCGAGTGGAGCGTCTCGGCGGCCCGCTCACGCTCCTCCGCGCAGAACGTCGCCTCGTGGACGAGCAAGTCGGCACCCGCGGCAGCCTCGACGACGCTCGCAGCCGGGGCAGTGTCCCCTGTGAGGACGACCTTGCGGCCGCGTCGGGGCTCACCGAGCACCTGGTCGGGGGCGACCAGGGAGCCGTCGGCGAGCGACACGGCTTCGCCGCGCTGGAGCGCGCCGCGCTCAGGGCCGTCCGGCACGCCGAGCCCGTTGGCGGTCTCGACGTCGAAGCGGCCGGGCCGCTCGTCCTCGACGACGGCGAAGCCGAGCGCGGCCACCCCGTGGTTGACGTCGAAGGGGACGATCGCGTAGCCATCCCGCGCAAGCCTGTCCCCCGCCGTCAGCTCCACGATGTCGAGCGGGTAGGTCAGGTTGCCGAAAACGCGGCGAAGCGCGCTGATCAGGGAGCGAAGCCCGCGGGGGCCGTAGACGGTGAGCGGCACGTCGCGACCCCGCAGGGAAAACGTCTTCAGCATGCCCGGGAGGCCGAGGTAGTGATCGGCGTGAAAATGGCCGAGGAACACCTCCTGGAGGTCGACGAGGCCGAGATCGGAGCGCAGCAGCTGGCGTTGCGTGCCCTCGCCGCAGTCGAAGAGCAGCCGGTCCCCGCCGCGCCGCACGAGGGTCGCGGACGGCGCCCGCTGCGCGGTGGGCGTGGAGCCGGACGTCCCGAGGAAGACGACGTCGAGATCCACTGCTGGGATTCTGGCTCAGAGCGCCAGGTCGGTGTACACCATCTCGCCCTTGAACAGGCGCGCCTCGGAGTCCCAGGGGAAGAAGATCGCGTTCCTCCACTCGAGCCGCTGTCCCGTGGGCTCGTGCTCGAGCCAGCGACCCTGGTGGGTTGCGGTCACGCGGGCTTCCTCGCAGACGCCCTGCGGCCCGATCACGATGTAGTCGAGGTCGAAGTGGATGTCGGGAAACGCGGTCAAGAGCTCGGTGTAGAACCGCGCCGCGCCGTCGTGCCCCTCCCAGCGCGCGCCGGTGCCCGCCACCTCGTAGACGCAGTCCTCGGTGAGCGTCGAGATCAGCCCCGGTAGGTCGCGGTTGTCCTCGGCGATCGAGTGCCGCTTCCAGAGCTCGCGGATCTCTTGATACTCGGCCGCGTCGACCGGCCGCCGCAGCAGCTCGAGGATCCGCTCGCTCGCCATGGGTCTCCTTTCGGCCGGGGAGGAGACGCGATCCTAGACGCTGGTCTGCGAAGGCAGCACCGCGGCCGCGAAGCGGACGCCTTCAGGGGTGTTCGCGGCCGGAATCCGCGCGAGCGGATTCCGGTCTTGCGCGGTTAGCCAGGCAGCACGAGGCGCTGGCCCGGCTGGATCGTCGTGCCGCGCAGCCCGTTGCGCTCTCGCAGCTCCCAGACGCCCTCGCGCGGGTCGCCGGCGTAGTTGGCGACCGCGATCGACCACAGTGTGTCGCCCGCATGGACTCGGTAGTGCCGCTCCGGCCCGCCCGCGCCCGACTCGCGCGCGAACAGCGCCCAGAGGACGAGGGTGAGCGTGGCGACGATCAGCAACCGGGCGAACACGTGTTCGTATGATGCACGAACACCTGTTCGCTGTCAAGGACGCGTCAGCGAGCCGGCCGGACGACGAGCGTCGTGCTGCGACCGGCGTTCGCCTCCGCGGTGAGGCGGATACCGACGTACCTCGTGCCGCCGGCGGCCGGGGTCGTCAGGCGGATGTCGAGCATCCGCGGCGGCTTCACGGCGAGCGAGCGGCAGCCCGCGTGACCAGCCCCCGCGTGCTGCATACGCCGGGCGAGCTGGCTCCGCGACGTCGAGGCCGAACCGACGAAGAGGCACGCAAGCGCCTGGGCACCCTCCAGGGCGCCGACCCGAACAGAGACCCTGCCCGAAACGCCGGCACGGAGGCCTCGTGCCCACGCCCCGACGACGCGCTGCGCCGGCCGCCACATGTTCACGTCGCCTGCGCAGCCGAGCTGCGCGACCTCGCCGACCGCGGCCGCGACGGTCTCCGCCGCTGCGCGGGGGCTCCGATCTGCCCGGTAGAGCCCGGCCTGCCAGCCGATGTCGCGGTCACGGTCGTCGTCGAGCCCGAAGAAGTTCACCTCGGCGATCGTCGGGTCACACGCGGCGCGGCGGACGACGTCGGCGTAGATGGCTGCCTGGTGGGCCTCGCTCGTGACGCGGACGTTCTCGCTGCCCGCGTACGCCGAGTTCCCGGCGGTGTCGACCTGCCAGCCGAGCTCGTCGAGATAGAGCTTCAGTCCGGACACCGTCGTCGGCTGCGCCGTTCCCTGGAACGCATCCCAGAGCGCCTGCTTGATCCGGTCGAGGTTGACGAAGCCCGCGTTCGGCCACGCGTAGCCGCGATCGAGCGGATCGGCGGCCGAGTTGGGGTAGGGGTGGAAGCTGAAGCCGTCCATCAGCGGCGCAGTACGCCCGCTCGTCCGGTACCAGCGGCCGAGCGCGTGGATGAAGCGGACGGGCGAGACCGAGGCGTTGCTCGGGGCCAGCGGGTTGTCGTTCCCGCGCGGTGAGAGCCCGACGCCCGACGACGCGGATCGACGGGTCGACGTTCTTCAGCGTGTCGTAGGCCCAGCGCCAGCAGGGCGCCTGCATGTGCCGCCGAAGCGATGGCCCCCGTCGGCCGGAAGAGCGGCCGCCAGAACGCGGGCTGGTTCGGCTCGTTCCCGATCACGTACTGGCGCACCTGCGGGTACGCGACGGGCGAGGCGGTCGAGGTAGCGGCCGAAGGCAGGGAGGTCGACACCGCCGAGCTCGAACTCGCGCGGCGGGTACGGATAGACGGCGAGCACGACCTCGATTCCCTCTCGCGCGGCATCCGCGAGCGCACGGTCGAGCTGCGCCTCCTCCTGGATCCGATCCGGGTCGGTAGGACGGAAGCGGTTGCTGATCACGACCTGCCGCAGGCCGACCTTCCGCGCCTCGGAGAAGAACCACGCGCCGCCGTCGTCGGCGTACTTGGCCGAGTCGTCGTTGACGCCGATCCCCGCGGCTGCCGCCGTACCCACGCCGACCAGCCCGCTGCACAGCGCAGCAAGAAGCAGCGTGATCTGTCTCGACCGCATTCCCACCCTGACCCTGATCGCCGCGCCCTTTCCCCAAAGGGCGAGGCCCGCGGGAGACTACTGGAACGACCGGACGACCGCGTCGAGCAGACGCTCGGCGCCGAACCGCACCGGATCCTGCGCGGGCAGGCCCGTTTCCACCTCGGCCCGGGCAATCGCCGCTCGCGCGGCGCCCTCGTCGAGCTCGCGGGTGTTCAGGGCCACACAGGCGACGGTGGCACGGCGCCGCGGCAGCGAGGCGCGCTCGTGGAGCTCGACGAGCTCGGCCAGCGAAGGCAGCGGGTGGCCCGGGTAGCCCTCCACCTCGGTCGCGCCCGCCAGGTGGCAGAGGACGAGTGCGTGCGGCGTGGAGCCGTGCAGCAGGCCCAGAGTGACGCCGGAGTAGGCGGGATGAACGAGCGAGCCCTGGCCCTCGACGAGGAGCAGCTCGCCGCCGCGTTCGTGGCCTTCGACGACGAGCCGTTCCGCCGCACCGGCGAGGAAATCGGAGACGACGGCGTCGACGGCGATCCCCCAGCCCGCGATCGCGATCCCCGTCTGCCCTGTGGGGACGAACTCCGAGCGCAGGCCGCGGGCCTGGGCGGCCCGGTCCAGCTCGAGCGCAACGGTCATCTTTCCGATCGCGCAGTCCGAGCCGACCGTGAGCACGATCTGCGCGGGCACCTCGAGGTTCGCGCCCGTCGGGCAATCGAGCCCCGGTGGCGGCCGGCGCAGGTCGCGAAGCTCGACGTCGTGCTCGGCCGCGAGCTCCGCAAGCTCCTCGTCGTCGCCGATGAACTCGTGCAGGCCGTTCTCGACGTCCAGCCCCCGGCGGATGCACGCCCTGAGGAGCTCCCGCCAGGCCGGCGGAAAGCGGCCGCCCTGGGTCGCCACGCCGACGAGCGCTGCCGTCGGGCCGAAGGGCAGGGCGCTGTCGACGTCGCGGACGACGGGAACCCCCTGCTCGGTGTCGCCCGCGCGACGCGAGTCGAGGACGGCGACGACATCCTCGCGGCGGTAGCGGAGGACGCCGCGCATCGTCTTCCCGTAGTGGGCGTCGTCCGAGAATCCCTCAGCGAGGATCAGCAGCCTGCGGTCAGACGCCAAGGCCGGGCTCCACGCTCGGCACCTGCACGCCGTCCACCAGCGTCACGCCCGGACACGGGTCGGCGGTGAGGAGCAGGTTTCCGTCCAGGTCGACGTGGTCGCAGAGCGGCGCGACACAGCAGCCGGCCGCGATGCCCAGCCCGGACTCGACCATGCAGCCGAGCATCACGCCGAGCCCGAGCGCGCGGGCGGCATGCGCCATACGGATCGCCTCCCGGATTCCTCCCGACTTCGCCAGCTTGATCGTGATCCCGTGCGCGATCTCGGCGCAACGCGCAACGTCGACGAGCGTATGGCAGTCCTCGTCGACGTAGATCGGCAACGGTGAGCGCTCGCGCAGCAGGCGGCCCCCCTCGTCGCCGGCCCGGAGTGGCTGTTCGACGTACTGGACGCCGAGCTCCGCCAGCTGGGGCACCGCGTCCAGTGCCTCGTCGAGCGACCACCACTCGTTCACGTCCACCTGGAGCGGCAGGTTGGTGACGGAGCGCACGGCCCGCACGCGCTGCACGTCGAGCCCGTCCTCGCCGCCGAGCTTCAGCTTCAGGCGGCGGAACCGGCCGTCGCGAGCCGCGCGCTCGGCGCGACGGGCCATGTCGTCGGGATCGCCGAGCCAGATCGTCCACGACGTCGGCGGCCCCGTCCGCGGCAGGCCGAGCAGCCGCCACGTCGGGATGCCGAGCAGCTTCCCCTGCAGGTCGTGCAGCGCTGCATCGAGCGCTGCCTTCGCAGCCTGCTCGCCGGGCACCTCGCCCAGCCGCGCGCCGATGTGCTCGAGCGCGAACGGATCGTCGCCGAGCAGCCCGCCGTGCTCGCCGACGAACGCGAGCGCCGACTCGGCCGATTCGCCGTAGCGCTCGATCGGCGCCGCCTCGCCGCGCCCGATCCGGCCATCGTGGCCGAGCTCGACCTGGACGACGTCGGCAACGTCCTGCGACTCGCGCGCGATCACGAACGTTTCGGCGAGCTCGCAGCCGGACGATGCGAGCGCTCACGTCCACGCGGCGAATGTATCGCGGGCGGCTGCCCCTGCAGGGACTGTCCCCCATGCTCGTCTACACTGGCCTTTCCCCGCGCGCCCGTAGCTCAGGGGATAGAGCGCGCGCCTCCGGAGCGCGAGGTCGCAGGTTCGATTCCTGCCGGGCGCATCCCGACCCGCCTGGCTACGTGGAAACGGCTTGAAACCGTGAGTCAGGCTCTTTGGGTGCCGCGAAAGCTCGTGCCGTGCCCCTGGGGGCCCCTCGGCCCACGGCTCGGCGTACCGGTGGCTAGATCGCTCCGTCCGTTCGCACCCAGCCCCCGCCATGGTCAGGCTTGAACACGTACTCGCCCCGCCCATGCTCGGCTGTGACCTCGATCACCCTATTCATCGCGGGCACCTCGCGATCGGGTGGTACGTAGACGGCGAGCCACCACTGCGCGTGTTTGTCAGACCACGATGGATCGCCGCTCTCACGCCTCGCGATCAACTCGTCGGCGCGTCGCCGCGCCTCGCGTAGCCCCGGTCCGGCCCAGCCTGGGATTCTGCTCATCATTCGCCTCCCCTCCGACGATGCGCTCCAGCGTATTGCGGCAACTCGCTCACGAACAGCACCGAATGGGTGAATTGCGCGTCGCGCGCTCTGTAGCTCGGCGACGTTCCCGCCTCCAGCTTCCGCTCCTCGATCCGCCGGTAGCAAGCTCGGGATCCGAGGAGACGAACGAAATGGCCTTCAGCCGGCGAGACGTCGCGCGGCATACGATGAGTGCATGAACAACCGACCCCGAATCTACGTGGTAGGGACATTGGTAGGGGTCGGTGTGGTCGCGGTCGCAGTGGCCGCCAGGAAGAAGCGGCGGCGGCGCGCGGGCTACTTGTCGCCCGGGGCTTACATACCGCCGGGCGAGCCGGGGGCGCCGGCGCAGCCGATCGCCGGAGTCGGCACTAGCCTCTCTGGTAATTAGGGTCGGCCTCCAGCTCACGCTCAACGCTCCGCATCGACTCCCGAGCTCTGACCGATACGCCCCTCGCGTAGCCTCCGGCTGACCGATACGCCCGTCGGACTGAGCGTTACTCGTCGACCACTTCGTCACTTAGCTGCTCGGAGTCGGCGAGACGGCGTTCGACGTGCTCTGCGTACCGGGGCGATGTAACCGCCAGGACGTTGCGCAGCTCGTGCTCGTCCACGTGGGCCAGGAAGATCGCGAACCAGAGCGCCTCGTCGATGGTCTCGCCGTCGTGCGCGGTTGTTGCGACGTAAGTCTCGTCCCGGGCACCGACTGGCAGATTCGCCGACTCCGGATTCTCTCGGCTCCAGGTGAGGTCGGTGATGTCGTGGACACGCACACAGCCGGGCCCCCATGCGCAGACGTAGTGGCAGCCCGCGGCCATGAGATGCGAGGCGAACGTGCTTAGGGTCTCATCATCCAGACGGCTATCGAGGGCGCAGAAGGCGACGAAGGGTCGAAGCCCAGAAAGATCGGGCGACCACGACTTGAGATCGCGAGCGACTGACAGGTAGAGGTCGCGCTCGGTCAGGCCGTCACGACCGACAAGCCGTACGTCGTCCACATCGCACTTCTTACCTCCTCAACGAGCACGCATGGCGCGTGCGCGAAGGGCTTGTCTAGTCGGTCGGACGGACACCGCCTGTCGGTCGAGTAACGCGCGCGACCTTGACGAGCGCCCGGCGGCGACGCGCGTCGGGTCTGGGGTCGCGCGACTGCACTTGGCGGATCGCATTTGGTAGGGTCGCCGCCTGCGGCCGCGACTCCCCCACGTTCTGTGGAGGGGATTACCTTCGCCGAGCGGCGAAGAGCAAGTGCCCCGGTCAAC
Organism: uncultured Actinomycetes bacterium; assembly: GCA_963737565.1. Taxonomy (GTDB): domain Bacteria; phylum Actinomycetota; class Thermoleophilia; order Gaiellales; family Gaiellaceae; genus Gaiella. The sequence continues at coordinate 92,241 of CAVTTF010000012.1, read as the reverse complement.
TGAGGAGGACACCAATGGAACGGTTTCCTTGGCATCCACGCTTGCGGCACACAGGGATCGCAAGACGTCTCGTGATCGCTGCGGTCACCGCGCTTACGCTGGCAGTCGTGGCCGCGGTGGGCATGGCCGCGACGTCGGCGACACCGAACGGCTGTCCGAGCAACAAGAGCGCGAAGACCGCCCCGATCGCTGACCTCTCACCGCCCGCGCGGCTGCAGATCGTCGCGTTCGACGTGCTGTCCGGACCGATCAACGAGCAGACGAGACAGCTTCACGCTGAAGGTACGCGTCGGGAGCACCTGCAGCGTCAACATCAAAGGCGCGAGCGTCTACGTGACCGCAGTGCCCTACAACCAGTTCAGCATCCCGGCGGAAGAGCTCACCGGGGACGACGGCACCACGATCCTGGTCTTCCACCGCGACGCGAACTTCCCTGCGAGCGACCAACAGCAGCAGCTCACCCTCTTCATCCGCGCGACGAAGCCGGGCGAGGACCCCCTCGCCGGTGTCTCGACGAGGCGGCTCGTCGGGGTCCCCTTCGAGCTAACGCCGTCTCTTGCGCACGGCCGCGCCCGAGCCAGCTCGCGGCGCGGCACGTCGCCCGAACGCGGAGCGTCAGGGCGCCGCCTGCCGCGACGACGCGTACGGTCTCGGCGATGACCGCGAGCCGCGCGTCAGGCGCGATTTCGATCGCACCGCACCCTTGTAGAGTCGTGCAACCCGACAGAGGAGCTACGTGCCTTCAGACCGATTCGCACGCTTCCTGCCGCTCGCAGGAGTCTTCGCTGGGCTCTTGCTCGCCGGTGGACTCACCTTGACGTGGAGCATCCCGAATAGTGAGACCTCGTTCGAGGAGACGTTCTCGTGGTGGCAGGACAATCGGGGCCAGCATCAGATCTCCGGCCTCCTCCTCGCACCCTTGGTCGCGCTCATGCTCATCTTCTTCGGAGCCGGGCTGCAGCGAAGCCTCCGCAGCAACAACCGCGACTCCGGCCATGGTTCGGTCGCGTTCGGCGGCGCGATCCTCGCCGCTGCGGGGTTCGCACTCATCGGAGAACTCGAAGGTGCAGCAGCGAACGCAGCGCACGAGGGCCATCAGGAGGCGGTGTACGCGCTCAGCCAACTCCATTCGTACGACTGGCTGGCGTTCAACGCAGCTTGGGCAGCCGTGCTGCTCGCCACAGGACTCGGCGCGCGTCGCAACGGAATGCTGCCTAGCGCGCTTGCATGGGCGACCATCGTCCTTGGGGCAACACAGCTGACCCCGATCGGCTTTCTCGGGTCACTCTTCATCCCTCCGTGGTTGATCGTGGTGGGAATCTGGCTCTTCCGGAGCAAGGCCGCCGTCCCGACCGAACCAATCGTTGGGTTGGCAGACGACAAGGTCGCCGTCTCCACGTCATAGCGCCGAGAGCCGGAACGCAAGAAGCTGTTCAGGCGAATCTCTTCGCCATGCATGAGAACATACGTTCGTGACCGCGGACGCGCATGCTCACGCTCGCTTCCGCCGAGCGATCGAGCGACGGGCGCTCTGGGCCGCCGAGGACGCCGCCCGCGAGCTGCCGAACCTTCCGCTCGAGGACGCGTTACAGCTCGTGCGGCTCTATGCCCATCGCGGCTCGCCGAAGTATGAGAAGGCCGCGATGCGCTGGCTCGAGCGATACCTCGTTGAAGGCTCGCCGCGCCTGCAGCACTTCGCCGAGATCACAGCGAGCCTGGCGAAGCTCGAGCCCGACTGATAGCCGCTCCGCCCGGTACCCCTCGCGGACGTCGAAAGCGGCGGTCCGGCGAGGTCGGGGAAGCGGCGGCCCCTATGTTTGCCGCCATGGGGCCGCCGTACCTGAGAGATGCGCGTCGGAACAGGAACTTGTCCCCTCGACGCACAATTCCCTGGAACGAGTGACAGGCCGTCGCTGCTCGGCGGAAGGCAGCCCGCCGCCGTGGGGCGTGCCGGGGACGGCGCAGCGTCCCCGCCGATGCGAAGGTCGTAGGCGGTTTCGTTCGTGCCGGGGGACGAGTCCGTTACGCGCGCGGCCGAGTGGTGGTAGAGACTCTGTGTATCGACAAGCTCGCAGCGATCGTGCTCGTCCTGCTCATGGTGGTGCCCGTGCTCGTAGTCGGAGCCTTGTTCTTCTGGGCCGCGAGGAAGGACGGACAGGAGGACCTGGCGCTGCAGAAGCGGCTCGGCATCCGGCGCCGGACGAGGCTCGGGCGATAGATCGCCTACGAGACCTCGCAGCGAGTGCCTCGAGTCGCAGCCGCTCGATGTCCTCCCACTGGTTGTAGGGCGCGATCGAGACCCGCAACAGGCGTCTGCCGCGCCAGTCGCCAACAGGCGCGTCGATCCCTCGCTCCCGCAGCGCCGCCCAGAGCCCGTCCGATCGCCGGGCGGAAGCTCCGTCGACCACATCTGCGGCGCGGGCTTGCCGGGCACGGGCGGCAGGAGCTCGCGCCCGCGGTCGGCGAGAGCCCGGCACGACTCGAAGTCGAGCTCGCGCCAGACGTCGATCGCAGTCGGAATCGAAAGCCATGCCGCCGGGTCGAACGTCCCCTGCCACTCGTGCCTGTCGGCCAGGCCCGAGCCCTCGCCGAACCCCCAGGAGACCACCGCCGGCTCGATCCAGGCGTGGTGCTCCGGACGGGCCCAGAGAAACCCGGCCCCCTTCGGAGCGCAGAGCCACTTGTGGCAGTTGCCGGCGTAAATATCCGCCCCGAGCGCTCCGAGGTCGAGCGGGACGTGGCCGGGCGCATGTGCTCCGTCGACGATCGAGAGAACGCCGGCTGCCCGCGCCGCCGCGCACACCTCCTCCACCGGCAGCAGCCGCGCGGTCTGCGAGGTGATGTGGCTGACGAAGACGACCCGTGTGCGCGGCCCGATCGACTCGGCCAGCGCCTCCGGCTCCCGCTCGACCAGCGTCGCGCCGGCTGCGCCCCAGGCCTTCACGAGCGCCCCGTACTCGTGCGCTGTCGTCAACACCTCGTCCCCCGGCGCCAGCGAGAGCGAACGGATCGCCGAGTTGAGCGCCGAGGTCGCGTTGCGACCGAGGGCGACGTCCTCGGGGCGCGCGCCTACGAATCCGCCTAGGGCGACGCGGACGTCGGCGAGGAGCCCCGGCAGCCGACGGTGCAGGAAATCGGTGGGCTGGCGCTCGAGCTCCCGCTGCCAGGCCTGGTAGCGGTCGAAGACAGGACGCGGGCACGCGCCGTACGCCCCGTGGTTGAGGTAGGTCACGCCGGGGTCGAGGAGCCAGTCCACGTGGCTACTGTCTCACGATGCGCCGCTGGCTCCGCAGCCTCGACCCGCAGTTGCCGCGGTCGGTGTACACGCTGCAGGCGGGCGGCCTGCTGAACGCCTTCGGGAACGGGATCGTGCTCCCGTTCACGTTCATCTACCTCCACAACGTGCGCGGGATCGGGCTCGGCACCGCCGGGCTCGTGCTCGGCACGAACGCCGCCGTCAGCCTGGTCGCCGGGCCCATCGCCGGATCGCTTGTCGACCGAGTCGGAGGCCGCCGCACGCTCGCCGTCGCGCTCGGTTTCCTCGCTGCCGGCTACGCCGGCTTCGCACTGATCCACGAACCGTGGCAGGCGTTTGCGGTCGCAGTCGTGACCGGGATCGGCAATGGCGCCTTCTGGCCGGCGCAGTCGACGATGATCGCCGGGCTGACCCCGATCGAGCGCCGCACGGCCGCGTTCGCCACTCAGCGCATCGTGATGAACCTCGGCATCGGCCTCGGCGCGCTCGTCGGCGGCCTGATCGCGGCGACAGACCGGCCCGGGAGCTTCGAGGTCCTCTTCCTCCTCGACGGGGCCACCTTCGTCGCGTACCTGTTCGTCCTGCTCGCCTTCGTGCCCGAGCCGCGCGCCGGAGCCGCGGCGCACGCCAGAGGCGGCCCCGGCTACGCCGGCGTCCTCCGCGACCGCGCGTTCCTCGGCGTGATCGCGCTCAATGCGATCTTCATCTTCGCCGGCTTCGCCGGCTTCGACCTGCTGCCCGTGTACTCAAAGAACGAGGCCGGGGTAGGCGAGGGGGCGATCGGGCTCATCTTCTTCGTCAACACCATCGTGATCGTCCTCGCCCAGCTTCCGATCGCGAAGCTCGCGGAGGGACACAGGCGGATGCGGGTGCTCGCGCTGCTGGGCGTGATCTGGGCCGCCGCGTGGGTGCTCGTGCCGCTCGCCGGCATCCGCCTCGAGGGCGGCGCGGCAGTCCTTCTCCTCGCTTTCGCGATGGCTGTCTTCGCCGTCGGCGAGTGCCTGCACGGCGCGGTGCAGGCACCGCTCGTCGCCGATCTGGCCGAGCCGCGCCTCCTCGGCCGCTACATGGCGCTCTCGGCGCTGTCCTGGCAGGTCGGGTTCATGCTCGGACCAGCGCTCGGCGGCTTCGCCCTTGCCTATGCACCGCACGGGGTGTGGTTCGCCGCAGCGGTCATCTGCCTGGCGAACGGGGCGGCCGCGCTCGCGCTCGAGTCCCGCCTGCCCACACGCGCACGGCGCACGCCGATCGCGCAGGCAGCCGGCGGGAAACGACCGCGGCTAGGATGACGAACATGAGAGCGACCGCGGACGATCCCCTGAGACCCGATGCCGAGCCTGCCCCGCATCAGCCGGCGTGTCCGTTCCCGCACGAGCGTGGAGAGCGCTGCGCGGACCGCCTCGCCGGTCCGTGAGCTCTCTGCCAGCGGCCTGATCTGGGTCAACGTCGTCGCGCCCGACGTCGAAACCGCGACGGGGCTCGCAGATCGCTTCGGCTGGCACCCGCTCGACGTCGAGGACATCGTCTCCAAGCGCCAGCGGCCCAAGGTCGACGCCTACGAAGACGAGGGCTACCTCTTCGCCGTCCTCCACTTTCCCGTATACGACAGCTCGATCCAGCGCCTGAACGCGGCTGAGCTGGATTTCTTCGTCGGGCCGGACTACCTCGTCACCGTCCCGAACCGGGAGCTGCTCCCGGTCACGCGCCTGTTCCGCCGCTGCGAGGAGGACGAGGCCTTCCGCAGCCAGCTCTTCACGAAGGGGTCCGGCCGACTCCTCTACGAGGTGCTCGACGACCTCTTCGACTACTGCTTCCCGATTCTCGACAAGATCGGGTACAAGCTCGACCGGGTCGAGGACGACATGTTCGAGCTGCGCGCCGAGGACGTCGTCCGGGACATCTCGAACGTCAAGCAGGAGATCATCAGCTACCGCAAGGTGATCAAGCCGGAGCGCTCGGCCCTCCGCGTGCTCGAGCGCCGGATGGAGACGTTCCTCCCCGAGGAGCTGGACCTCTACTTCGACGACATCGTCGACGCAGCGGAGCGGATCTGGGACCAGCTCGACAACTACAAGGAGGTCGTCGAGGGCCTCGAGTCGACGAACGAGTCGGTCATCTCGCACCGCCAGAACGACGTCCTTCGCCTGCTCACGATCATCAGCGTCACCATGCTGCCGCTGACGCTGATCACGAGCGTCTTCGGCATGAACGTCCTCTTCCCCGGTGAGGGCACGCCCGGCGCGTTCTGGGTGATCGTCGCCTCGCTCGTCGCCGTGCTGATCGGGATGGTCGCCTTCTTCCGCCTCAAGCGCTGGCTGTAGTAGCACGGGGAAACCCATGGTTCCCCCGTGGACCCCCTCCTTCACCGCGTGCAGCAGCTGGACCTGGTCTGGCCTTTCGCCGGGACAAGCCCGGCTTCGGCCGCGTCATCGCGATTCACGGGTGAAACGTCTGACGCAAATGGGTCAGTTGGTCGTAACTCTCTAGGCGAAGGACAGGGGAAAACTCGACCTTCAGCCGGGGCGCCTTGGTGCCGATTCGGGTTGAACGTAATTGGCGGCAATGCGGAGGGCGTGCGATGACTGCGGCACAGTTCGAGTTGCTGGACTCCACGGAAGCCGAAAGCGTGCTGCGCTGGCGCTTCGAGGAGCTGATCAGGGCCGGGTACGGGGCCGAGGAGGCCGTCGTCGTGGCGAGCCATGTCGACGTCGACCTCCATGCGGCTGCCGACCTTGTCCGGCGCGGTTGCCCGGTTGGGACGGCGTTGCGGATTCTGCTCTGACACGCGCCGGGTGGGGCCGGGCTTGCTGGCTTGGCCTCCCCGCGCGCAGGTCGCGAATCCGCTCACCCGCGGATCCGCGACGCGCGAAACACCCCTGAAGGCGGCCGCTTTCGCGGCCGCGGCGGGCGAGTCAGACGGTTGAGCGGCCGCTGAACGCGCCGACGAGTGCGAGCACGAGCGCAACGACCAGCAGCAAGAAGAGGAACTTCGACACGGCCACGCCACCGCCGATGGCGAGCAGGATAAGCACTAGGACGAGCAGCCAGACGAGCATCGGGCACCTCCTTTCCGGATCGACCGTGAGTCGGTACCCGGTCGCCCAACCTGCAAACCCGTGCAGCCGGCACGGCACACTACGGGCATGGATCCTTTCGCCCTACGGGTGCCGGCGCAGCCGGCGTCTCTGGCGCTCGTTCGGTCGGAGCTGGAGGCGTGGCTGGTACGAGAAGGCATCGCCGGGCAACGCGCCTTCGATGTGGTCGCCGCCGCCTCCGAGGCGACGTCCAACGCGATCGAGCATGCGCAGCAGCCGACCGAGCCGTACGTCGAGCTCGAGGCGTCCCGCGGCGGGAGCATGCTGACGATTCGCGTTCACGATCACGGCCAATGGCGACCGCCCAGCCTCGAAACCGACCGCAACCACGGCCTGCTCCTGATCGACAGCCTGATGACGCGGGTCGAGATCCTCCGCGCCGAGGGAGGGACGACGGTGACGATGGAGCTCGACCTCGTTCCTGGCTGACACTTCGGAGCGGCCGATCGACGTGGCCGCTGACCGCGTCTTACGGAGCTCTCGTTCCTTGAGCTCGGATGACCGCCCGGACGTTGGCAGGCTTCACGGTTCCGGTCAACTCGGCGTCGCGTCGCACGAGTGCGAGGAAGCGGACCACCGGAAAGCCGGGGCCGGGGTCCCAATGGTCGGTGCGCCGGAACGCCCTGCCGACGTCGGCGTGCCCCGTCACCCCGCGCCTGCCCGCTTGCAGCTCCGGAGCTCGCAGCCACACCATGGGAAGTCGATGGCGGGCACAGATCACCGCCGCCAGCCGCGCCGCCCGCGCGAGCACGGCGCGGCTGTACGAGTCGTTCCATTCCTCGGCGCTCTGACCTGCGAACCCGGCCAGTTCAATTCCGATCGAGCGGTCGTTCGCACCTCGGGCATGCCAGGCGATGTCGCGCTCACGCACGCACTGGACGACCGAGCGGGCGTCGACGCAATAGTGCGCCGACACCTGCGAGCGCTCGTCGGCGAACCAGCGGGCTACCGCGTCCGCGGCCCCGGCTCGCTCCGAGGTCTCGGCCGTATGGAGGACGAGCAGGTCGATCGTCCGACCCGTCGTCCGGGTTACGTTTGGGCTCTCGACGAAGGGCACCGCCACGGGCTTCTCCCATTCGGGACAGCTGCCGCAGCTGTGACCTCATCCTAGTAATCGCCGCGCCGTCGCGCATCCGCCGCCGTGCGCGTCCGCTTCACGACCGCCGCGTGGGTGCACGAGCCTTCCGTGGTACAAGGGCGGGGGATGCCGAAGCCGCTGTGGGCGCCGTGGCGCCTCGAGTACATCGCGCAGGCAGGCGGCGGCGAGGGCTGCGTCTTCTGCGCCGAGGCGGAAGGCCAGCTACCCGAGGGCGAATCGCTGGTCGTCCACCGCAGTGAGCAGGCGTTCGTGTTGCTGAACAAGTTTCCGTACACGTCCGGGCACCTGATGGTCGCTCCGCTCCGCCACGTCGCGGACCTCGCCGTCCTCACCGCGGCCGAGGCCGCGACCCTCCACTCGCTCACCGTTCAGGCCCTCTCGGCGCTGCAGGACGTCTACGGCCCCGACGGCTACAACGTCGGCTGGAATCTCGGCGAGGCGGCCGGCGGGTCGATCTCCGCACACCTGCACCAGCACGTCGTGCCGCGCTGGACCGGCGATACGAACTTCATGCCAGTGCTCGGGGACGTGAAGGTGATGCCGGAGCACCTGCTCGAGACCCGCAACCGCCTGCGGTCCGCCTGGCCGTGATCCTCGAGCTCGCCGAGAACGCCAACACGTACACGACGCTCGGCCCCGACGAGGAGCGCATCGTCGACGACCGCTACGTGCTCTGGCTCGGCCCCTGGAAGGCACCCTGGGCAACGGTCGTCCAGCGTCTTCGACTTCCGGACCTCGGCGTCGAGGAGGCCGTCGCCGAGATCCGCGGGATCGTCCGTTCCCACGGTCGTTCCGCCTGCACATGGGAGATCGGCGGCTCGGCGACACCGGCTGACCTGCGTGAGCGGCTGCTCGCGCTCGGCTGCGTCCCCGACCGCGAGCCGTACGCGGTCGGGATGGCGCTCCGCGCCGAGCCGGTCTGGTCGCCGGCCTCCGGTGTGACAGCCCGACGCGTGGAGACGCTCGACGAGATGCGGACAGCGATCCGGATCGCCGCGGCAGGATTCGACGCACCCCCCGACGAGCTGGACGAATCGCTCGCTCGCGCGGAGACGCAATTCGCCCAGGAGGGCGAGCGCGGCGCGACGTATCTCGCCTGGGTGCGACGGAGAGCCCGCCGCTCGCGCCTACGCCGCCCATACGCCGCATGGCTTCATCCTCTTCGGCGGCGCGACGCTTACCCGGCCTGCGCGGCAAGGGCGCCTACCGGGCGCTGGTGCAGGCCCGGTGGGACGATGCTGTCGCGCGGGGAACGCCCGCCCTCGTCACCCACGCCGGCGCGATGTCGCGTCCCATCCTGCGCCGACTCGGCTTCGAGGAGCTCGCGGAGATCTGGATTCTTCTCGACCTCCTTGACGAGCGGCACTAGACTTGGCGGCCATGGCCGCCGTCGCCCGAGCGCATCGATCACGCCGCCGTGCGGCTTGCCGCTCGCTGTCATAGTGAGCATCGGCGCGGCGACGGCACTCCTCGTTGCCCTGACGCCGGCCGGCAGCGCAGCGCCCTCGCAGACCGCGCCAGAACTCGGTCACGTTCACGGACTCGACGGGCGAGGACGCCGCTCGCGCCTGACATCACGACGGTCGTGCTCTCGAACGACGACAAGGGACTCCTGACCTGGGTCATCAACACGCCCAACCGGCCGACGCTGACCGGCGGACATGTTGTTCCTGATCTTCATCGATTCGGACGCGAACGCGGCGACCGGTGACCGAGCCTCGGCGCCGACTACTGCATCCAGCTCTTCGGCCCGCTCGGCGGGTCGCGCCGAGATCGGTCTCTTCCGCTGGAACGGAACGGACTTCATCGCGCACGGGCGTCTCGCAGGCGTCGCTCGCCTTCTCCTACGCAAACGGCGCCGACGATCAAGCTCAACGCGTCCGAGCTCGGAGGAACGAAGCGTTTCACCTTCAACGTCCTCGCGATCTCGGGTCTGGCCCTGACGCCGACCGGCGAGCTCGACTGTCACCAACGTCGCACCTCGACTTCGCGCCCGACGGCGTCGGCGTGTACTCGTACGACGTCAAGATCACGCCGCCGACGCTCGTCGTGAAGAGCTTCGCCACGCGGCCGCTGAAGCCGACGGGCGAGCAGGCCGTACTCCGTCATCGTCACGTTCGCCCGCAGTGACGGCGCGCGCCCGACCACTTCGCCGACCGTGACCTGCCGGGCGACGCTCGGCGGCAAGGCGCTCAAGGCGAGCGCCTCGACCGTCGCCGGCGCGTCGGGCGACGTGCACCTGGGCGATTCCGAAGACGGCCAAGGGCAAGACGATCCGCGGCACGATCACCGTGCAGGCCGACGGATTGAAGACGAGCCGCGCGTTCACCGCGAAGAGTCGCCTAGGCCGCGGCTACCATTGCGACGGCTCTTGGTCGCCGCGGACGATAGAAGCACATGATCCGGGCCGCGTCGCGCGCTCGCCCTCCTCGCCTTCGCGGCCCTCGCCGTGCTCGCTCCGCAGGCGCGCTCCGGCGGGCCGCGCGGCCGCGGAGCCGGCGACGTCTTCGTCGAGCCCACGCGCGAGGAACTCGCGCAGCTCGAGCCCGCGCCGCTGCCGCGCGCCAAGATCGGCGCGGAGGCGCGCCGCGCCGAACGCCGGCGCCGCCGTCGTCGGCGACCGCCGCCTCTGGCCGGCGCTCGACGCCGTCAGGACACCAGGGAGTACCTCAAGTACTTCACGCTGCGCGCGATCGGCACGCACATCGAGGTCTGGGTGGCGAGCGACCAGGACGCCATCTCGAAGAATCTCGAGTTCCCCGCCGGCGACTGCCGCAACGACGACCGCGTCCAGCTGACCGACGCGCAGGCGCCAGTACCTCGCGCAGCAGTTCGACGCGGTGATGTACCCGCGCGAGGCGCAGGTCTTCAGCATCGCCGCAGCCCCGCGACGGCTCGCAGGCCAGGCTGCCGGCCGGGCCGGGCCTGCCCGCGCGACTACTACGCCGGCGACGGCGGCCGCGTTGTCGCGCTCGTCGACAACATCCGCGACGAGAACTTCGCCGACCGTGAGATCCAGGTACGGCATCGGCGGCTTCTTCGTGCCGCTCTTCAACGACGACGTCGACCGCAACGTGATCACCGTCGACGGGATCGACTGGCTGCACCGGACCGGCGCCAGCCCGCCGGACAATCCGGTCCAGGGCGACCTCTGCCGGAGCCGCAGCGCGCGCCCGTTCCTGATCGAGGCGACCTTCGCCCACGAGTACCAGCACCTGCTGCAGGAGTACCAGGACGACCGCGAGGTGAGCTGGATCAACGAAGGGCTCTCGATGTACGCGGAGCAGGTGACCGGCTACACCGATCTCCGCAAGCCGGTCACCGACATCGGCTTCAGCGGCAGCGTGCAGTGCTTCCTCGGCAACGCCTGGAACGTGACGCCCGCGAACCCGAACCCGACGCCGGGAGGGCCGGAGAACTCGCTCACCGCTCTGGGGCGACAAGGGCGACAGCCAGATCGTCTGCGACTACGGGGCGGCCGAGACGTTCATGCACTACCTCGCGGGGCGCTTCGGCGAGCGGTTTCATCACCGCGCTCCACCGTGACCCGGACCAGGGGCTCGCGTCGGTGCGGAAGCTGCTCGCCGGCGCCGGCGCGGACGTGATGCGGTCATCCACGACTGGGCGGCGATGATCGCCCTGGACGGCGTGCTCGACCGCGGCTACACGCTCGCCGGCGGCCAGCCAGCGAGGTACCGCACGCCGACGCTCTCGGCCGAGGTCGACTGGCGGAACCCATCAGCGTTCACGAACTCCGGCGCCCCGCCGAACGGCTCGGACTACCTCCGCTTCCGCAGGCGGAGCGGCTCGTTCCTCACGGCGGCCGAGATCAAGTCGATCGCCTTCGACGGCTCCAGGCGGCTTCCCGGCCCGCCCCGTCGAGTGGACGGTCGACCGCGAACCCGCCCGACCACGGGCGGCAATGCTGCGCTCCACTCCGGCAGCGGCGGCGGCCTCGACCGCGGGATCGTGCGCGAGGTGAAGGTGCCGGGAGCGGATGCCGCGAGCTCACGCTTCCAGACCCGGTACGACCTCGCCCCCGGACTCGACTTCGCGTTCGTCCAGGTCTCGACCAACGGCGGACGCACCTGGCGCAGCGTCGGCGGCCCGCTGACGACCGCCACGGCCGACCCCGAACGCCTCGCCAGCTCGTCCGCCGCAACCTGCCCGGCCTTACCGGGCAGCTCCGGGCGAGGCCAGTTCCCCGCCTGGACGAGCGCGTCCTTCGACCTCGCCGCCTACCGCGGCAAGACCGTGCTGCTCGCCTTCCGCTACGTGAGCGACTCGCGTGTGGCCTTCCCGGGCTGGTGGATCGACGACATCCGGCTCGGCGGCACCACGCTCAGCGGCGGACGGTCGCTGGCCGGCTGGAAGTCGTTCTCGCGCGTCAGTCCCGGCGAGCGGCGTCGGCGGGTTCACGCGTCCAGCTCGTCGGCTACACGACCAAGGCGAAGCGGGCGTGCATCCACCGGCTGCACCTCGACGGCCGGCTGCGCGGCCGGCTCACGGGCGCACCGCTACGCGTTCCTGAGCGGCGGCTACGACGTCGTCGCCGCGATCGTCACCTACGACGAGCCGACCGAGGCGAAGCCGGCGTACGCCGACTACGTCCTCCGCGTCAACGGCATCCTGCAGCCCGGCGGCTGAGCCGAGCGATCCGAGACCTGCGGGGCTGAGGGCAGGTACTAGACCTGCCGGACGCTGATCCGCTCGGTCGAGACGTGGAGGACGGCGCCGTGCTTCGCCTCTTCCTCCTCCTCGTGCCGCTCGTCGTAGCCGCGCAGCACGTCGACGCCCGATGCGACCTGTGACCGGCTGGGGCCGTGCGCGACGTCGGACGGCTCGGCTGACGCGTCGTCCGCCTGAGCAGGCGTTGCCTGCCGACGCCGGCGGGCAAGCACGAGAACGACGAGCAGGGCGAAACCGACGATGGCCAGCGGGAGCGCCACGACGGCAAGCCGCTTCATGAGGGGAGCTTCCCCAGCCGTGCGCTGCTCGAAACAGCGATCGGAGGGGCGGTAGAATTGCGGTCGCGCGGACGTAGCTCAGCTGGTAGAGCGTCGGCTTCCCAAGCCGTAGGTCGCGGGTTCGAGCCCCGTCGTCCGCTCTAATATTTGCAGGGGTTTGCGCCGCCGGGCCATTTCACGAGCGGCCCGCACGCCCAAGATGTCAGCGCAATGTCAGCGGACCCGGCGAATGTCAGCACCGGCGCCGGCATGTCAGCACCGGCGCCAGGCGGAGCGCGCGGACGACCCTGCCTGTCTCGTCCGACCCTCCGGTGCCTGTCAGGCGGCTTGGCGCGCCTCCGCACGTCCCTGCTCGTTCGCTAGCTCCGCATAGCGGTCGACGCTGAGCAGGACAGCCTGCACCTTGTTGCGATTCACAATCACGTACTTGTCTGCGCTGCCGGGACGAGCCTCTCGATTGCCTTGCCAAGCGCTCGGCTCGCTTCCCGGGCAGGCAGGAGCTCGTCAGTGCGCAACCCGGGAGTCCTCGTGAGTTTGCCGATCGCGGGCGCTACAGGGCGCGCGGGACGGCAAGCGCCACGCGCGCCCTTTGTTGGTTCGCCTAGAGCGGCTCTCCGGTCTCGAGCAGCGTCTTCAGCGATGAGAGGACACCCATCCATCCCGTCCCGTAGACGCCCGCGGCCGTCTTCGGCGCCCCCTCGAGCTGGTCGTGCGTGACCGTCAGGAGCGCCGTCCCATCGTCCCGTGCTTCGATCTCCCACGTGACTCGGCTCGGCTCCTCCACCGCCATCTCGGGGTCGTACAGGGACGTCCACGTGTGCGAGAGGCGTCTCGGCGGGTCGGCGTCGAGCACCTCCCCCTGCGTCGCGAGCTGATCCGTGTCGCCCATCGTCTGCCGGTAATGGCCGCCCGGGCGCAGGTCGAAGTCGGAGCGCACGCCGTGGAAGTAGCGCTCAGTGAATTCCGGCTTCGTGATCGCGTCCCAGATCTGCTCAGGGGTCGCCTTGATGAACACCTGGTAGACCTGGACGGTCAGATTTTGCATCTCGGTCGTCGTCATCCTGTCTCCTCCAGCTTGGTCTTGAGGTCTGCGAGCGCCGACACTTGGCGCTCCGTGTACTTGTCGATCCACCGGTCGTGGATCAGCCGGATGGGGACCGGGTTCAGGAAATGCAGTTTCTCCCGGCCTTGCCGGCGCGTGACTACGAGCCCTGCGTCCTCGAGGACTCGCAGGTGCTTCATGACGCCGAAGCGCGTCATCTCCAGCTCAGACTCAAGCTCGGTCAGCGTGCGGCCGTCACCCTGAAAGAGCAGGTCGAGCAGGAAGCGACGCGTCGGGTCACCGAGCGCCTTAAACACACGGTCCTCGTCCTTGCTCATGCGTCCACTATACGTGACCATACGGTCACATGTCAACTCCTTCTGCGAGCTTGAAGACAACCCCTCCTTAGAGGCCCTGCTTGCCTTGTGCTGCCTCAGGCCGCCCGCCTCGACGGGGGGTGACAGACGACGTCCCCACGGCGTCCCGCACAAGCCGGTCTGACGCGGCCAGCCGAGTTCTCCACAGCCCTTTCCACATGGGTGTTGGCGGATGTACTTGTTTCCCGCTCGTTGCGAAGATTTTCGGTGGAATAAGACGTCCCTTTCCGTGGACAACACCGTCCGATTCCGGGGATAAGTCCGAAACGTACGTTCTCTTTTCCCTGCACACGAGGAGATGCGCGCCGAGCCTAGACGGAAGCCGGTGAGGATTTCGACTCGAAGCCCTCCACGTTCGTGGCGAATGCTCGCGCGCCCAGGCGAAAAAGCGCGGCGGCTCGGTGCGAACGCGAATCCTCACCGAGGGCGAGCGGACGTACGTCGTCCTCCAGTACCAGGCGGCCGCGTCGTGAGCGGCAAATTGGAACCGATTGAGCCGCTGATCGAAGCGGAGCTACGCCGGATCATTCGTCGGGGTGCGTTGTGGCAGATCGTTGACGGCGCGGCGCGCCCGGAGGAGCAGCTCGACCGGGTCGAGTGTGCGCTCAAGATGATCCAGTAGTTGGCTCTCGACCAACTGCAGGACGCCGCCTGATGCAAGAGGCGCCGGGGCGCGGCGTTGTCTCGTCCCGGTGCCTTCAAGGCACGAGCCGGCCACCGTGGGGCGGCTCGAATGTCAGCGCAATGTCAGCGGACCAACGTCCTACCGCGTCCTACGGCGTCCCCCCGGATGAGCCGATTTAGCCTATTCAAGCCGTTCCGGGTGGTCACGTCCTACCCCGTCCAGGCCCCGCGTGGCTTCCCAAGCCGTAGGTCGCGGGTTCGAGCCCCGTCGTCCGCTTTAGGTTTCAAGCGGTTTGCGGGCTCGGGACGCCGCCCGTGGTGCCACTCTCCTGCCACAACGCGGGCGCAGCACCGTTTCTGGAGACAGGCGTGGCCGACGCTATGCGGCGCGTCGACCGCGAACGAGCGCAGCAATCACATACACACCGAGGATGATCGCGAGGACCCAGCCGAAGAGTCCGACATCGGTCGCTAGCCCTAGGACAAGCAGTACGACTGCGATGACGGCAATCACAGCGAGGACGGTGCGGGATAGGTTGAACATTGGCCCCCTTTCGGTACGTCAGCCTGATTTCCTCCGGGTCTGAACGACCTCGATCCTTGAAGGCACCGGCGCGACGCGTTAGAAACGCACCATGACGACCTACGAGCTCCTCGTGTTGCTCCACATCATCACGGTGATCGTGTGGCTCGGTGCCGGCTTCACGATGGATCTGCTCTTCCTGCGCGCCGAACGCACCGGCAACCCCGCCGACCTCGGGAAGACCGGCGAGTTTCAGGAGTGGTTGGTGCCGCGGCTGTTCATCCCCTTCGGGGTGCTGGCGCTCGTCTTCGGCGTCCTCCTCGTGCTCGACGGTCCGTGGTCGTTCGGCGACGTCTGGATCGTGATCGGGCTCGCCGGCTGGATCGCCGCCTGGGGGGTCGGATTCCTCGTGATCAAGCCGCATGGCGAGAAGATGAAGGAGATCGTCATGCAGCACGGACCGACGAGCCCGGAGGCGCAGCGGCAGGCGCGACTTCTGGCCGTCGTCTCGCGCGTTCAGTTGCTGGCGCTCTTCCTCGTGGTCGCCGACATGGTGCTCAAGCCGACGTCGGACGACCCGTGGACGGTCGTCGTGTTGGCCGCGATCCTCGTTGCCGCAGCGGCCGTCGGCGCATGGACGATGCGTAAGCCGCTCCGCGAGGCGGCTCCGCTCGCCGAGTAAGCGGTAGCGCCCACGATGCAGTAACGCGTCTGGCTCCCAGCCATCTTCAAGGAGACAGGCCAGGCCGGTACCCCACCGCGCCCCAGGGGGAGAGGGAAGGGACGCCGCAGCCGACCTGGCCTCCATGGCGAGTTCGACGGAGGTCACAGAGTCCTCTTTCCCGAACGGGTTGACTCGTTCGTCGGCTCGACGTGGCGGTTGCGGCCTTACCGGCCCCTAGCTTTCTCGAGCCGGCGCTCTGCGTCGGCGACACGCTCCTCGGCCTGCTCGGCCTCCCGACTCAGTCGCGCCGACTCGCGTTCGGCTGCGTCGGCCTTTCGACGTACCCGTCGTGCCTCCGCGCGTGCCGCCGCGAGCGCCTCTCGTGCCTGCTTTAGCTCGTCCTGCTTCGCGCGCCGGCGTTCGCCGTCCGAGGCCTTCCGGGACGCGCGTCCGGGCGCCGGTCTGGCTCCGGCAAGCGCGGGCGAGAACCCGCTCGCTTCGAGCTCGCGCTGCAGTCGCCCCGCCGCGAGTTCGGCGGGTTGCTCGGCGGCCCCGGCCCGCAGCGTCGTCGCCACGTCCTGAAGCACGGCGTTCGTTGCGCGTCTCCCTGCGCTCGAGAGAAGGTCGCGCGCCGCGCGAGTGAGCTCGTCGATCACCTCGCGGAAGCGCTCGTTCGCGCCGGAGTCCCCCGCCTTGATCGCGTCTGCAAGGTGAAGTAGTTCCTGCATCTCCGCCCGACGCTCACGCGCCAGCTGGTTCACAGCCCACGCGGGCACCGAGGGTTTCCGCAGCGCGGCGACTTCTGCCGCCGCCCCGCGCTGGCCCTCCTGGCTGAGCCGGCGCACGAGCTGGTTTCGGCTCGCGGTGAATTCGTCGAGCGGGAGCCCATAGAGCCGGTCGACCTCGTCCGCGGGCGCCGGCTGAACGGTCGATGCGTCGCTCAACCTAGGCACAGATCGTCGTATGGTCCGATGACGCGCTCGAGCACCATTTGCGCTCCTGCTGGGGAACAGAGCCTACAAAGTCGTTCCCCAGTCATGCCCCAGACGCCCGTCGCGGGGTCGAGTCGCATCGTCCCGCCTCTGCTCTGCCCAGGCCGGCGCTCAAGTTTCGAGGCCGCAGGCCGATTTCCAGATCATGGAACGGCTGCGGCGGTTCGTCGTGGTTCCGCTCGCGCTTGCCTCGCTCGCGGGCCTGGCCGCATTTGCCGTGCACACGCTGGTCGACGACCGCGGAGCGGTCGAGGCGTTCTTCGACCACCGCCTCTACTACGGCCTGCTGTTCGCCGCGGTTGGGCTCTGCGCGCTTCGAGCAGTGGTCGTGCGCGGAGCACCGATTGGCCTGGGCGCTGGTGGCAGCAGGGCTGGTTGTCTGGACTGCAGGCGACATCTACTGGTTCGTCGCGCTCGCCGACCTCGCTGAGCCGCCGTTCCCCTCCCTCGCCGACGTCGGCTACCTCGCCTACTTCCCCTTTATCTACGCAGGCCTCTTCCTGCTCATGCGCGGTCGCCTGAGGGCGACCCGAGCCGTATGGCTCGACGGCGTGACGGCTGGGCTGGCGGCGGGAGCGGTGGCTGCCGCAGTCCTCGTGCAGGTCGTGCTCGACTCGACCGGTGGCAGCCGCGCCGCCGTCGTGACGAACCTTGCGTACCCGGCCGGCGACATCGTCCTGCTCGCCCTCCTCGTCGGCGCGCTCGCCGTCGGCCGCACAGCGATCGGGCCGTGCGCCGCTGCTGCTTGCCGCCGCACTCGCGATCGGCACCGTAGCCGACGGCCTGTACCTGATTCAGGCCGCCCGCGGCACGTACATGGAAGGCACGTTCCTCGACGCGCTCTGGCCGGCGTCGATGCTCTGCATCGCGCTCGCCGCATGGAGCGAAGGGTCCCGTCCGGCACATCCCTCCCTCCCCGCGCGCCCCCTGCTGCTCGTCCCGCTCGTGTGTGGCGCGGCGGCCGTCGCTGTCTTCGTCGCCGGCGTGTCGTTCTCGATCAGCTCGGTGGCCGTCCTGCTCGCCGCAGCGACGATCGGGGCGGTGCTCGTCCGCCTCTTCTTCACTCTGACCGAGAACCGCGAGCTCCTCGAGCTCACGCGGAGCGAAGCGATCACCGACCCGCTGACCGGACTGGCCAACCGGAGGAAGCTCCTACTCGACCTCGACCATGCCTGCGCCTCCCTCGCAGAGAGGCGGACCTGGCTGCTCGCCCTCTTCGACCTCGACGGCTTCAAGCTCTACAACGACAGCTTCGGCCACCCTGCCGGAGATGCGCTCCTCGTCCGCCTCGGGACGAAGCTCGCACACGCGGCGCAGGGCCGAGGCGACGTCTACCGGCTCGGCGGCGACGAGTTCTGCCTGCTCGTCAGGGGCACCGTCGACGAGGCGGCCGCCGTCCTCGACGATGCCGTCGCCGCGCTCGTCGAGCACGGCGAGGGGTTCTCGATCTCCAGCTCGTTCGGCGCCGTCTTCCTCCCCGAGGACGCGCGCGACACGAGCGAGGCGCTGCGCGTGGCCGACGTCCGGCTCTACGCTCAGAAGCGCAGCCGCCAAGCGCGGCGAGATCGTGCGCACGATGCGCTCGTGCAGGCGCTCTACGAGCGCGAGCCGTCGCTCGCCGAGCACGTCCGCGTTGTCGTCGACCTCTCATTGTCGGTGGGCCGCCGCCTCGGCCTGGCGAACGACGAGCTCGATCAGCTCGAGCGGGCCGCTCAGCTCCACGACATCGGCAAGCTCGCTGTGCCCGACGACATCCTCCGCAAGCCGGGCCCGCTGACCGCGGAGGAGGAGGTCTTCATCCGCCAGCACACCATCGTCGGCGAGCGGATCCTCTCGGCGGCGCCCGCACTACAGCAGGTCGGCACGGTGGTCCGCTCGACGCACGAGCACTGGAACGGCTCGGGCTACCCCGACGCGCTCGCCGGGGAGGACATCCCGCTCGCGGCTCGCATCATCGCCGTCTGCGACGCCTACACGGCAATGCGAGAAAACCGCGCCTACCGTGCGCCGGCCGACGAGGCCGAGGCGGTGCGCGAGCTCCAACGGTGCGCCGGCATTCAGTTCGACCCCGCCGTCGTCGACGCGCTGCTCGCCGTCGTCTCCACGCGACACGAGCTGCTCCTGGAAGACTGATTTGCCGGCGCAAGTCGCGGATCCGCTCGCGCGGATCCGCGACGCGCAAATCCCTGAAGGCGTCCGCCTTCGGCGGCCGCGGGGGCGTCCCTCAGCGACTCGGCATGCCGGAGCAGCCGGACGGGCGTTAGACGGTGACGGCCTGCTCGAGCTCGGCGTTCCACTTGCCGGCGACCGCGAGTGAGTTCATCCGCGCGCGGTGGAGGAACGCCTGCTGCGCCGCCTCGACGTTCGCGCTGTCACCGGCCCACACTTCGAGCGCCGACGCCTGCAGCGCCCGCCCGTAGGAGAACGAGAGCGGCCACGGGCCACCGCTGCGGTTGATCTCGTTCAGGTTGCGGGTCGCCTCGACCTCGGACTGCCCGCCCGAGAGAAAGACGATCCCCGGCACCGCCGCCGGAACGTGGCGAAGGAAGCAGTCGACGGTCAGTTCGGCGATCCGGTGCGCGTCGGCCTGCTCCGGGCTGCCCTTGCCCGAGATGACCATGTTCGGTTTCAGGAGCGTCCCCGTCAGGTCGATCCGCTGCGCATCGAGCTCGTCGAAGACCTCGTGCAGCGTGCGCGCCGTCACCTCGTAACACGTCTCGATCGTGTTGTCGCCGTCCATCAGCACCTCGGGCTCGACGATCGGAACGAGGTCCTGCTCCTGGCAGATCCCGGCATAGCGCGCCAGCGCGTGCGCGTTCGCGCGGATGCAGCCGCTGGTAGGGATGCCCTCGCCGATGGTGATCACCGCGCGCCACTTGGCGAAGCGGGCGCCCATGCGGCGGTATTCCTCGCAGCGGACGCGCAGGCCGTCGAGCCCCTCGGTGACCTTCTCACCGGGATGCGCGGCGAGATCCTGCGCACCCGTGTCGACCTTGATCCCTGGGACGATGCCCTTGGCAGCGAGCAGCTCGGCGAACGGGGTGCCGTCGTCGGCGCGCTGGCGAATAGTCTCGTCGTAGAGGATGACACCGCCGATGAAGTCCTCGCTACCGGGCGTGGTGAAGAGCAGATTGCGGTAGGCGCGCCGGTTCTCCTCGGTCGACTCGACGCCGATCGAGTCGAAGCGCTTCTTGATCGTCCCGGTCGACTCGTCGGCCGCGAGGATCCCCTTGTGATCGGCAACGATCGACTGCGCGACCGCCTTCAGCTCGTGCGCCGCCATCAGCGCTCTCCTTTCGCGATTCTCAGAACCTTCTCCGAGGGATGGTAAGCCGCGATGCGCCGCACCGTTCCCGAGCGCGACCGCATCACCAGTGACTCCGTCTCGACGCCGGCAGCGCTCGTGCGGACGCCGCGCAGGAGCGCACCGCTCGTCACGCCGGTGGCCGCGACGAAGACGTCCCTCCCGGCGACGAGGTCATCGTGGGTCAGGACCCGTGACACGTCAAAGCCGGCATCCTCGAGACGTTGCCGCTCGTCGTCGTCACGGGGCCAGAGCCGGCCCTGCAGCGCGCCGCCGAGGCACTTGATCGCCGCCGCCGAGATGACGCCCTCCGGCGTCCCGCCGACGCCCATCAGGACGTCGACGCCGGTGCCCGATCGGGCCGCGGCGATTGCCGGCGCCACGTCCCCGTCCCGGATCAAGTTGACCCTCGCTCCGGCGTCGCGCAGCTCTGCGATCAGCGCCTCGTGCCGGTCGCGCTCGAGCACGACGACCGAGAGCTCGTCCACGTCCATCCCCTTCGCCTCGGCGACGCGCGTGACGTTCTCGGTCGGCGACGCGTCGATGTCGATCGCGTCGGCCGCCTCCGGCCCGACGGCGATCTTGTCCATGTAGACGGCCGCCCCGGGGAAGAACATCGTTCCCCGCTCGGCGACCGCGATCACGGAGATTGCATTGGGCTGGCCGAGCGCAGTCAGGCGCGTGCCCTCGAGTGGGTCGACGGCGACGTCGACTTCGGGCCCTGACCCGTCGCCGACCTCCTCGCCGTTGTAGAGCATCGGCGCCTCGTCCTTCTCGCCCTCGCCGATGACGACGACGCCGCGCATCGAGACCGTGTTGATCATCAGCCGCATGGGATCGACGGCGGCCTGGTCGGCGGCGTTCTTGTCGCCGCGCCCGACCCAGCGTGCGGCCCCCATCGCGGCTGCCTCGGTGACGCGGACGAGCTCGAGGGCGAGGTTCCGGTCGGGTGCGCCGCGGGCACTCACGATCCCGGATTGTAGGGCCGGGTGCCCGGCGACAGAGTGCGTCACATGCTGTCGGGGGCGGAGACGCCGATCAGGTCGAGGGAGCGTGCGACGACCGCCCGCGTCGCCTCGCAGAGGGCGAGGCGGAACGCCTCCGCCTCGGAGCCCAGCACTTTGTGGTCGTGGTAGAAGCGGTGGAAGTCGTCCGCGACGCGGATCGCATAGTTCGGAATCGCGTGTGCTGCGCGCCGCTCGGCCGCCTCGGCGGCAACCCCTGGAAACTCGACCAGCCGCTTGACGAGGTCGCGCTCCTCCGGCGCGAGCGCGCCTGCAAGAACAGGCCTGTGTTGATTCGACACACGCTCGCCGGCGTTGCGCAGGATGCCGGCGATCCGGGCGTGCGCGTACTGCACGTAGTAGACAGGGTTCTTCTGCGTCTTCTCGGCGGCGAGGTCGACGTCGATCTCGATCGTCTGGTCGTGGCCCCGCGAGACGAGATACCACCGAGCCGCGTCCACGCCGATCTCGTCGATCAAGTCGTCGAGGAAGACGACGTCACCGCGGCGCTTCGAGATCTTCGTCGCGTCGCCGCGCCCGGTCAGGTGGACGAGCTGGTAGATCAGCACCTCCACCTGCTCCGGGTCGTAGCCGAGCATCGCGGCTGCGGCCTTCAGCCGGTTGACGTAGCCGTGGTGGTCGGCGCCGAGCACGTAGACGGCCCGGTCGACGCGCTCGAGCTTCTGCCGGAGGTAGGCGACGTCGTAGGCGAAGTAGAGGTAGCTGCCGTCCGAAGAGCGCACGAGCGGCCGGTCCTTGTCGTCGCCGTGGGCGGACGTCCGCGCCCAGAGCGTCCCCTCGGCCTCGTACGTGTCGAGCCTGGCGATCGCAGCGGGGATCTCGGGCTCGAGCTCCCGCTCGAGCTGGAAGCGGTCGAAGTGGACGCGGAAGCGCTCGAGCGTCGTCTTGATCCGGTCGACCATCGCGCGAACGGGGTCGCCGTCCCCCTGGGCGAGCTCCGCGACGTACGCGCCTTGATAGCCGTCCTCGGGCGGCTCCTCGCCGCGCCGCACCGCCTCGACCGACGCTCGGAAGCGCTCGACCTGGCGGCCGCCGTCGTTGAAGTAGTACTCGCGCTCGACCGAGTGGCCCGCGAGCTCGAGCAGGCGTGCGACCGAGTCCCCGTAGGCGGCATTGCGGGCCGACCCGACAGTGAGAGGGCCGGTCGGGTTTGCCGAGACCATCTCCACCTGGAACCGCTGCGGCGACGGCGCAGTGGCGGCGGCGAAGCCGTCGCCCGCCGCGAGGATCCCTTCGAGTGCGTCGGAGAACCACTCGTCGGCGAGGGTGAGGTTGACGAACCCGGGACCGGCCACCTCGGCCCGGTCGACGCCCGGCAGGCTGGCGGCAGCGGCGGCAAGCTCGGTCGCAATCTCGCGCGGAGACCGGCGCAGCTCGCCGCCGAGGCGCAACGCGACGTTCGTCGCGTAGTCGCCGTGCGTGGGATCGCCGGGCCGCTCGAGCGACACCGGCGAACCGGCAGCCTCGCTGAGCGCCCGCTCGAGGTGCGCGAGCGCGCTCACCAACGGCTGCGAGGCGGACTCCACGCGGGCATCGTAGGCCGCGCCCGTCAGCTCGGGAGAGGCGCTCGCACGGCGATCTCCTCGAGCGGCTCGACCGACACCACCTCGGCGGTGTCGAGCAGAACTCCGGACAACGCCGCGTCGAGAGGCGGTGGGGAACGGAACGCCTGCCAGGCCTCGCGCGAATCCCAGCGGGCGACGGCGACGTAGATGCCCGCGTCGTCGCGGTCTCGGAGCAGAATGCTTCCCAGCGCGCCCGGGACGCGGGCGAGCGCTGCTTCGGTCAGTTTCGTCCATGCGTCGACGAACGTCTGCTCCGCGCCCGGGCGAACCCGAAAGCGGTAGACGACGCGGATCACACCGGCAGCGAGATCAGAGGTTGGCGGTCTCGCTCTCGACGCGATGCGACGAGACCGTGATGCCCTCGCGGGCCAGTGCTGCCTGCACGTCCTCCCGCGCCTTGTAGATCCGCCATTTGACCGTGGCGAGCGTTACCTCGAGCGAGTCGGCGATCTCCGTGTACGAGAGCCCGACGATGTCGCGCAGGAGCAAGGCCATCTTCAGGTCGACACTCAGGGACTCGACTGCGCGCCAGACGGCGTCGATCGTCTCCGCCCGCTCGAACGGCGCGTCCACGACCTCGAGTGGCGGGATGTCGTCGAGCGTGACCACCGCCCGCGGCCGCCGCTCCAGCGCCCGCAACTCGTCCAGCACGCGGTTCTTCGTCACCTGGAAGAGCCACGTCGTGAAGCGCGAGCGGAGCGAGAACCCCGGCAGCCCCTGGTAGACGCGGAGGAAGACCTCCTGCGTCAGGTCCTCGGCCAGCGAGCGGTCGCCGACGAGGCGGAGCACGTAGTTGTAGACCGGCTGCTCGTACGCCCGCAGGATCAGCGTGAATGCGCGCTCGTCGCCGCGCTGGGCCTTGCGCAGGACGCCGGGATCAGGCTGTGGCAGCGACAAGTGAGATCATTGTAGAGCCGATTCCATCCGGTTTACGAACTGTTTACGGAACCGGTTTGAATGGTCACGCAGTCTTAACGGATCCGGCTTGGAGCAGCGTGCGGCCCGTCATCACCGTGGGTACGGGCAGGCCGAGCAGATCCAGCACTGTCGGCGCCAGATCCCGCAGCCCGCCGTCGCGCCGCAGCGTCGCACCGGCAAGCGTGAGGAGCACCGGGACCGGGTTCGTCGTGTGGGCCGTGAACGGGCTGACGCCGTCGATCTCCAGCATCTGCTCCGCGTTTCCGTGGTCGGCGGTGACGAGGCAGACGCCGCCGGCCCGCTCCGTTGCGGCAACAACCCGACCGAGGCAGGCGTCAACGGTCTCGACGGCCCGTACGGCAGCCGGGATCGAGCCCGTGTGCCCCACCATGTCCGGGTTGGCGAAGTTCACGATCGCAAAGCTGTAGCCGTCGGCGAGGGCGGCCGTGAGGCGCTCTGTGACCTCGTACGCAGCCATCTCCGGCTTGTGGTCGTAGCTCGGCACCTCGCGCGGCGAGGGAACCAGGATGCGCGTCTCCCCCGCCCATTCCTCCTCCTCGCCGCCGTTCAGGAAGTAGGTCACGTGCGCGTACTTCTCCGTCTCGGCGACGTGGAGCTGGCGCTCGCCGTGACGCGAGAGCACCTCGGCGAGGGTCTCCGGCACTTCCTGCTCGTCGAACGCGACAGGGCACTGAAAGTCGTCGCGGTACCGCGTCATCGTCGTCAGGTCGACCCCGTGCTCGAGCAGCCGCTCGGCGAGCTGCCGTGCACGGTCGGGGCGGAAGTTGAAGAGGATCGCGGAGTCGAGCCCCGGCAGGATCCGTGGCCGGCCGCGAACGGCGACCGGCTCGATGAACTCGTCGGTCACGCCCCGCTCGTAGCTCTCGCGAACGGCACCAACCGGATCGTCGGTCTCAGACGCCTCCCAGGCAGATGGCGGCGAACGCGCGGTCGGTGCGCTCCCACCGTCCGTCGCGGTCCATCGCGTAGTAGCGGCCGCAGACGGTGGCGATTCGCTCGGCGGGGAGCTCGGCCAGATCGTCCACGGCACTCGTCGGGGAGACGTCGCGGCCGTCCGTGAAGGCGTGGATCCACGTCCGCTCCTCCATCCCTTCGCGGCGGGCGAGCTCGAGCAGCGCGCGGAGGTGGTCGATGTGCGAGTGCACCCCGCCGTAGGACACGAGGCCGAGGAGATGTACCGCGCCCACCACGTTCCTTCGCGCGGCGGAACGCGCCCAGGAGCGCCTGGTTGCCGAAGAACGACCCGTCCTCGACCGCGCGTGTCACCCGCACGAGATCCTGGTACAGGATCCGGCCGGACCCGATCGTCAGGTGGCCGACTTCCGAGTTGCCCATCTGGCCGTCCGGGAGCCCGACCGCAGAGCCCGACGCTGCGAGCTGCGCGTGCGGATAGCGCGCCCACAGCCCGTCAAAGATGGGCGTCTCTGCCAGCTCGACGGCGTTGCCCGGCCCGGGCGGCGCGCAGCCCCAACCGTCGAGGACGACGAGCGTTACCAGGGGCACGATGCGAGATACCACGCGGCCGCGGTCGCGAAGCGACCGCGGTTCAGAGGTTTGCGCGTCACCGATCCGCGTGAGCGGAGCGGCGACTGCGCCGCAACTATTCCCGCGCTGCCAGGCAAATCGCCGTGAACGAGGTCGGGTCGAGCGATGCGCCGCCGACGAGCGCGCCGTCCACGTCGGGCTGCGCGAGGAGCTCCGCCGCGTTGTCGGGCTTGACCGATCCGCCGTAGAGGACGCGCGTCGGGTGCAGCGACTTGATCAGTGCGTGGGCCTCCTGCACCTGCAGCGGCGACGCCGTCACGGCCGGTGCCGATCGCCCAGACGGGCTCGTAGGCGAGCACGAGGCGGTCGTGCTGCGGCACCACTGCGACCTGGCGTCGCAGCACCGCGTCGGTCTCACCCGCCTCTCGCTCCGCTTCCGTCTCGCCGACGCAGGCGATCACGCCGAGCCCCGCTTCGAGCACCGCCTCGCAGCGCAGCCGGACAGTCTCGTCGGTCTCGCCGAAGTGCTGCCGGCGCTCGGAGTGCCCGATGATCGAGCCGCGCACGCCGATCTCGGCCAGCATCGGCGCCGAGATCTCGCCGGTGAAGGCGCCGTCGCGTTCCCAGTGGGCGTTCTGGGCGTAGACGGTCACGCCGGCCTCGACGGCGGCCGCAAGCGAGACGTACGGCGGACAGAGGACGACCTCGACGCCGTCCGGTGGGCGAAAGCCGGCGAGGAACGCCCGCGCCTCGTGCGGCCCCTTGTGCATCTTCCAGTTGCCGGCGATCAGCACGCGCGGATCCTCTCATTGATTGCGCAGTCGCGGATCCGCTCCATCGCGGATCCGCGACGCGCCAACACCCCTGAAGGCGTCCGCCTCCGGCGGCCGCACGGGTCCCGTGTTCTAGCCCCCGATGGGGATAGCGGCGACGCCGGGCAGCTCCTTCCCTTCGAGGAACTCGAGCGACGCTCCGCCGCCGGTCGAGATCCACGAGATCCTCTCTGCCAGGCCGAGCTCCTGGACGGCCCGCACCGAGTCGCCGCCGCCAACGACTGTGTAACCCTCAACGCCCGCCACCGCCTCAGCGACGGCACGCGTCCCCTCGGCGAAGCGGGGCCACTCGAATACGCCCATCGGGCCGTTCCAGAAGACCGTGCGAGCAGCGCGAATCGCGGCGCCGAAGCGCTCGCGCGTCTGAGGCCCGACGTCGAGGCCGAGCCAGCCGTCGGGGACGGCGTCGTAGTTCGTCACCCGCGCCTCCGCGTCGGGCTCGAATGCCGCGGCCGCAACCACGTCGACCGGCAGCTCGACCGGGAACGGCAGCGGGTTTTCTCCGCGTAGCTGCTCGGCCATCTTGCCGCCGACGAGAATCGTTTCCGCCCGGCCGCCCAGGTGGCGGAGTACGCCGAGCTTCTCTTCCACCTTCGCGCCGCCGGTGACGAGGACGAACGGGCGCTCCGGCGCTTCGAGCAGGAGGCCGAGATGCTCGAGCTCGGCGAGGAGGAGCAGTCCGGCGTAGGCGGGGAGAATGTGCGCCACTGCATCCGTGGACGCGTGCGCGCGATGCGCGGAGCCGAAGGCGTCGTTCACGTAGAGGTCGAGCTCGTCCGCCAGCTCCCGGGCGAAGGAAGGGTCGTTGGTCGTCTCGCCGGGGTGGAAGCGCGTGTTCTCGAGGACGCGCACGCGCTCGTCGGGCAGCAGCTCGTGCAGGCGGTTCCGTACGGGCTCGATCGTGAAAGCCGGATCCTCGCCCTGCGGCCGCCCGAGGTGGGAGCAGACGACCACCTCGGCGGCGCCGCTGTCGAGAAGAAGTCGCATCGTCGGCAGCGCGGCGCGTATGCGGGTGTCGTCGGCGACCCGCCCGTGTTCGAGCGGCACGTTCAGGTCGGCGCGCACCAGCACGCGCTTGTCGACGACGTCCGCGCTGGCGACCGACCGCGGCAGCCTCACGCGTCGGCCATCGGGAGCTGCTGGAAGAGCTCGACCAGGTTGCCGTCCGGATCGCGCAGGTACGCGACGCGGCCACCCCATTCCGGCTGGTCGACTGGCCCTTCGACGAGGAACTCCCGGAGACGCTCCGCCTCCGCGTCGACGTCGTCCACCTCGAGCACGAGCAACGCAGAATCTCCGGGCAGGCGCAGTCCGACGACGTCGCCCTGCGCCGACCGGCGGAAGATCGCGACCGTGCCCTCCCCTGCGGCGAAGCTCGCGTAGCTCTCGTCGGCGGTGCCGTGGGACGGCTGCAGCCCGAGCACCTCGCCGTAGAAGCGGAAGCAGCCGGCGAAATCGTCCACCAGCATCCGCACCTGAGAGAAGTTCACGGCAACAGCCTCGTCATCAGGTCGACCAGCCGACAGCTGTACCCCCACTCGTTGTCGTACCACCCGAACACCTTCGCCGCCCGCCCGTGCGTCATCGTCAGTTGGCTGTCGAAGATGCACGAGTAGGGCGAGCCGTGGATGTCCGTCGACACGAGCGGTTCGACCGAGTACTGCAGGATGCCGTCGAGCGGGCCGGCAGCGGCCTGGCGGTAGGCGTCGTTGACCTCGTCGACGGTCACCTCCCGGCCGAGCGTGACCACCAGGTCGGTGAGCGACCCTGTCGGCACGGGCGCGCGTACGGCTACCCCGTCCACCTTCCCTTTGAGCTCCGGCAGAACGAGTCCGATCGCCTTGGCTGCGCCGGTCGACGTGGGAATCAAGTTGATCGCCGCGGCCCGCGCCCGGCGCAGGTCCTTGTGCGGGAGGTCGAGGATCGACTGATCGTTCGTGTACGCGTGAATCGTCGTCATGAAGCCGTTCTCGATCACGCCGAGGTCGTGGAGCACCTTGGCGAGCGGAGCGACGCAGTTTGTGGTGCACGACGCGTTCGACACGATGTGGTGCGAGGCTGGGTCGTACGCGTCCTCGTTGACGCCGAGGACGAGAGTGACGTCGGGATCGGTCGCCGGAGCGGAGATGACGACCTTCTTCGCGCCCGCGTCGAGATGCTTCTGCGCGCCCGGCCGGTCAGTGAAGATGCCGGTGGACTCGAGCACGACGTCGACCGAGAGGTCGCCCCAGGGCAGCGCCGCCGGGTCGCGTTCGGACAGCATCCGCATCTCCTGGCCGCCCGCGCGGATGACGCCGTCGCCCAACTCGACCTCGCCCTTGAAGGGACCGAGGTTGGAGTCGTACTTGAGCAGGTGCGCCATGGTCTTGGCATCGCCCAGGTCGTTGAGG
Organism: uncultured Actinomycetes bacterium; assembly: GCA_963737565.1. Classification (GTDB taxonomy): domain Bacteria; phylum Actinomycetota; class Thermoleophilia; order Gaiellales; family Gaiellaceae; genus Gaiella. The sequence goes on along the minus strand of CAVTTF010000012.1, from coordinate 64,061 downwards.
GCAACGATCTCGATGTCGGCGTTCAGCTCGTGCTGGGCGCGGAAGAAATTGCGGCCGATCCGCCCGAACCCGTTGATTCCAACTCTCACTGGCATGTGCTGGTCGCTCCCTCGTCGCGTCGGTATCCGGGTGCGAGTCTAAGTAGCGGCCGCAGCCTCGGCTCCGCTGACTCGCGGGATTCGCGCGATCACGCGCCCTGAACCGAGCAGAGCGCCAGCGGCCGCCGAAGGCGGACGCCTTCAGGGGTTCTCGCGCCTGCGATTCGCGCTAGCGAATCCGCAATCACGCGCCCCTGAACCGAGCAGAGCGCCAGCGGCCGCCGCAGGCGGACGCCTTCAGGGGTTCTCGCGCCGGGGATTCGCGCGAGCGAATCCCAGGCTGCGGGCAAATACAGGTGGGCGGGGCGAGAGCTCCGAGGACGATCCCCCACCCCGAGCGCGCTCCAGCACCAGACGGCAGACGGGGTCTGGATCCACCGCCCGGGAGCGCGAGCCCACCTGGCGTCAGTATGAAACGCTCGGCGCCCGCTAGCAACTACCGCAACGTTTTCGCCAGCGCGACGACGCGGGCGAGGCGGCGTTGCATCCCCGCTTTGCTGGCGACCGGTTCGGCTCGCAGCGCCAGCTCGCGCAGCGGCAGCGTCGGGTGGCGCAGCCGCAGCTCCGCCGCTTCGCGCAGCCGGTGCGGGAGCCCGTCGAGACGATCCGCGGCACGCAACGCCCGCGCCGCCTCCAGCTGCGCCTGAGCGGCCCGGCTCATCCGCACGATGTTCGCGTGGTCGGCGTTTGCGAGCCGGTTGGCCTGCGCCCGTGCCGACGCCACGACTGCACGCTCCTCGAGCGCCAGGACGGTCTCCTGCGCTCCGGCCGCGGCGAGCACCGCCTCGATCGACTCCCACCCCTTCGCGTAGGCGAGCGCGTGACTCGGGCGCTCCGCGACCCGGAGCGTCGCCCCGTCTCGCACCGCGACGGCCGTGAGGAACGCAGCGCCCTCGCGGGACGTCGCGCGCAGCTCCAGGTGCGGCGACCGCGGCCCGGAGAGGGAACCGCCACCGAGAAACGCGCCGCGCAGGTAGGCGCCGCGACAGCACGCCCGTCCGACGACAGGGAGCGGCGGACGCTCGAGCGGCCGCAGCGAGCGGTCGAGGACGCCTGCCTCGACAAGTACGGCGAGCGCTCCCTCCTCGCCGTCGACGTGGAGCTGGTAGCGCGTACTACGGTCGAACGCGTGCCGCGGATACGTCCTGATCTCGGCATGGACGCCGAGGTCGCGGAGGAGCGCGAATCCACGACGCGCAACCCCGGAGGTCGCGACGTCGAGGTGCAGGGCAACACGGTTTCGGCCCAGGAAGTGGATCGTCCCGGCGGAATGGAAGAGCGCGGAGAGCTCCGCCAGGCGATCGCAGCGACGGAGGGGAGCGATTGCCGCCAGTTCGGCTCGCACGTCGGCCGAGAGCGGCATCAGAGCGTGACGCCCTCGAGAGCGAGCAGGCGTCGTTTCAGCCCGACGCCGGCCGGGCCGTAGCCGCCGATTCCGTCCGCGGCGACGACCCGGTGGCAGGGGAGCAGGAGCGCGAAGCGGTTCTCCGCACAGAACGTCCCGGCCGCCCGGGCTGCGCGCGGTCGCCCGGCGTAGGCCGACAGCTCGCCATAGGTGACGACCTCGCCCCATGGCACCGCGCGCAGGGCCTGCGCCAGGGCCCGCTGAAACGGTGTGCACCAGGAAAGGTCGAGGGGAACGTCACCGTAATCCGACCGGTCCCCGGCGAGGTGGCTGTGAAACCGCTGCACCAGATTCGGCACGAAATCGGCACCCGCACGTGACGCTTCCTCGGTCAGTGTTCGTTCTGGGGGATCCGCTCCCCCCAGGGGGGCCTCGCTTCCGCCGCGCGCCGGCGAGGCCAGCTCGTGCGCGAGGACGGCTCCGTCGCCGAGCCACAGCTCCCCCACGCCCCAGCCTTCGATCTCATAGCGCACGCGGCGCGCGACCATCGTGCGCGAGTGTATGCCGCAACGCAGGCCCCCAGGCCCTGGCGAGACGAGCCTCGCGCAGGGCAGAGAAGCCGGCGTGGAGCTACCTCGGCAGGATCTTCGATAGGTCCCAGACGCGCGGCTCGGACGCAGCCAGCCGAAGCAGGACTCCCGGCTTCGATCTGCGCTCGGCCGCGAAGCGCTCGCCCTCACCCGCTCCGAGATAGCGCCCGGCGATGTCGGCCCGCAACGGAGTGACGTCGCACTCGACGAGCTCGCCCGTGCCGCGGACCTCGACGCCGCGGAAGGGTGGCACCGCCTCGAAGACGAGGAGGGCACACCGTGGATCGCGCGCCAGGTGGCGGAGCTTGACGTCGCCTGCGGCAATGACGACCTCGAACGCTCCCTCGACCCAGCGGAACCAGACCGGCGATACGTTCGCACTGCCGTCCTTACGGTAGGTCGTCAACACAGCCGGCGAGGGAGCCTCGAGCAGCGAACGAACGCCTTCGACCCACTCATCCGTCACGACGGCCAACCTACCGCGGCGTCAAAGAGGCGTTTTCAATCACTCACGCACATCAGATAGCCCCCGCCCGACCTGGTCTGCCTGCGGTCGCGATCCGTTCGAGCTAGCGTCCGTCTGTGAGCGAGCAGCACGTCGAGCGCGAGCAACGCGTCACGCCGCTCGAGCTCTTCTTCGACCTCGTCTTCGTCTTCGCGTTCACGCAGGTCACAACGGTTCTGTCGGATAATCCGACCTGGAGCGGCCTCGGGCACGGTCTGCTGATCCTCGGCGCGCTCTGGTGGGCGTGGGCGGCCTACGCCTGGTTGACCAACACCGTCGATCCCGGTGTCGGTGCGGTATGGGGAGCGATGTTGGTTGCGATGGCGGCGATGTTCGTCGCCGCGCTGGCCGTCCCCGACGCGTTCGGCAGTCACGGTGTCGTTTTCGGCGTTGCCTTCCTGATCGTGAATGTCATGCATCTCACGCTGTACGCGCTCGCAGCACGTGGCGACCCAGATCTGCTGGCGGCGATCCTGCGGGTCGCTCCCTCGGCTCTCCTCGGCGCGGCTCTAATCCTCGCCGCGGGGTTCGTCGAGGGCGGACTCAAGCCGCTGCTCTGGTTGGCCGCGCTCGCCGTCGGCTTGTTCGGGCCGCTGCTCGGTGGGATGAGCGGCTGGCGTGTGCAACCCGCGCACTTCGTCGAGCGTCACGGGCTGATCGTGATCATCGCGATCGGCGAGTCCTTGATCGCCATCGGCCTTGGGGAAAGCAGCATCGGACTCAGCACCGGCGTGATCGCTGCCGCCGTGCTCGGGTTCGTGGTCGCGACGTCGTTCTGGCTGGCGTACTTCGACTTCTTCCCGATCCGCGCCCAGCAGCTGCTGACCGACCGGAGCGGCGTCGAGCGCATCGAACTTGCGCGCGATGTCTACACCTACCTGCATCTGCCGATGGTGGCCGGAATCATCCTCTTCGCGTTCGCGATGAAGACGACGCTCGCAGATGTCGGCGGCGAGCTCGCCACGATCCCGGCGCTCGGACTCTGCGGCGGCCCCGCGCTGTACCTGTTCGCGTATGTGGCGATCCGAGTGCGCGTGTCGCGCACGCTCGGCGGCGGGCGCCTGGTCGCCGCAGTCGCCTGCGCCTTGCTGGTGCCGGTGGCCGTTGTCGTGCCGGCGCTCGTCGCGCTCACACTGGTGGCGGTCGTCTGGGTCGGACTCCACGCGTACGAGATCATCTGGTGGCGCGAGGCCCGCGCACAGACGCGCGCGCTCCGCCTGCCAGCCTCCTAACCGGGAGCGGACCACACGACCGAAGGAAGTGGATCGTGAGCCTTACTCAGTACTACACGGCGACCACCCTCGACGGCTTCATCGCCGACCCCGACAACTCGCTGGACTGGCTGTTTACCCGCAAGCGCGAAGACGACGGGCCCTTGAACTACGGCGAGTTCATCGCCGGCGTCGGTGCGATGGCGATGGGGGCGACATCGTACGAATGGATCCTCGATCACGAGTTCGCGGACAAGGATCCGACTGGAATGGAAGTGGCCGTACGACATCCCGTGCTGGGTCTTCACGCACCGGCAGCTGCCGGTCGTCCCCGACTCGGAAATCGAGTTCACCAGCGCGGACATCGCAACCGTGCACAAGGAGATGGCCGGCGCCGCAGGAGGCCGAAACGTCTGGATCGTCGGCGGGGGAGACCTGGCCGGTCAGTTCGCGGACGTGGGGCTGCTGGACGAGGTCATCGTGCAGATCGCGCCGGTCACGTTGGGCGGGGGTGCGCCGCTGCTGCCCCGCCGGATCGAGCTGCGTCTGGACGAGCTCGGACGGAACGGCGACTTCGCCTGCGCAAAGTTCTCCGTCGTGCGCCCTCCCGCCTGACGTCGGTGAGGGTTGTCACCCGGCCCGTCCCGCCGTCGCCCGAGGGCTCCTCCCGCTCGCCAAGCCAGAGGGAACTCCGCGGTTGTATGTTCGTACGGTCGGCGACGGAGGTGATTCCGCGCCGACTCGCCCAATGCTGTTCGCTCCTTCCAGTCATGAGCCGCTGACCGAGCGTCCCTGGGACGATCGTCGTGCGCGTGCGGCGATCGCTGCGGTTGTTGCCGATGCGGAGAGCGCGTTCGACGAGGGCGTGTTGTGGCCGGCGCATCCGATCGACGTGGCGGACGGGCCGCTTCCGGCGGTGGCTTCGCTCTACCTGGGCGCGTCAGGCGTGATCTGGGCGCTCCATCAACTCGAACGCGTCGGGGCCGCCGACCTTCGACGTGACTGGGCTCCGGTCGCAGTCGGGGTTGGCCGACCGCTACCTGGCCCAGCCGGACTTCCAGGACGTGGTCGAGGGGCCGGTCCCGTCGCTGTGGATGGGCGAGGCCGGGATTCTCCTGGTCGCGCACACACTCGCACCCGCCGACCTGGCAGGAGGAGCGGCTGCTCGAGGCGGTGCGAGCGAACGCCGCGAATCCGTCCTGGGAGCTGATGTGGGGATCGCCGGGGACGATGATCGCGGCGCAGGTGCTGTACGAGCGAACGGGAGCAGAGCACTGGCTCGACGCGTGGAGCACCTCTGCGGATCTGCTGTGGGCGCAGTGGCGCGACGATCTCTGGCTCCAGGAGCTCTCCTCCGGGAGCCGCGCTCATGTTCTCGGACCGGCACACGGCTTCGCCGGCAACGTCCTCGCACTCGCCCGAGGCGACCTCCTCGACGCGGACCGCCGCGCAGAGCTCGAACGGCGTGCGATCGCCACGGCGGCCAAATACGCCCGTCGCGACGATGGGCTCTGTCAGTGGCCGCCGGCGCTCGAGCCGTCCGGTGCCGGGCAGGCGATTCGAACCCAGTGGTGCCACGGCGCACCGGGGATCGTCGCCTCGCTCGCCTCACTCGCCCCGCACGACGAACAGCTGACGGAACTGCTCATAGCCGGCGGCGAGCTGACGTGGCAGGCAGGCCCCCTCAAGAAGGGCGCCAACCTCTGCCACGGCACCGCCGGCAACGGATACGCATTCTCTGAAGCTGTTCGAGCGCACCGGCAACGAACTCTGGCTCGAACGTGCGCGCGCGTTCGCCATGCACGCCATCGAACAGGTCGAGCGCACGACAGCCGAGTACGGTCGCGGCCGCCACTCGCTCTGGACCGGCGACCCGGGCACCGCCCTCTACCTCCACAACTGCCTCACCGCCACGGCAGCCTTCCCGACCCTCGACCACTTCTAGCCCGACCCCGGCAACGCGCTCGGACTGCATTGGCATCATCCTGGGCCGGAGGAGGAGGCTCATGCCGACGGGCAAGATGCACGCGGACGAAGTAGACACCGACGTCGTCTCTCGTGGGCCGGTTGCTCGCGGCGCAGTTTCCGCAGTGGGCGGGGCTTCCGATCGAACCGGTGCCTTCCGCTGGGACGGACAACGCGCTCTATCGGCTTGGCGATGACATGGTCGCGCGGCTACCCCGCCGGGAGCGGACCAGCGCGACACTGGACAAGGAACGCCGGTGGCTACCGAGACTCGCTCCGCTCCTGCCGCTCGCTGTCCCGGTCCCGCTGGCAGACGGGATGCCTGCCGAGGGCTATCCCTTCGAGTGGTCTGTCTATAGCTGGTTGCCAGGCGAGAACGCGACCATCAAACGCGTCGCCGATCCGAGCCGATTGGCGACCGATCTGGCGCAGTTCGTCGCCGCCCTGCAGGAGATCGATCCCACAGGCGGCCCGGCCCCCGGGGAGCACAACTTCTTCCGCGGAGAGCCGCTGGCAACGCGGGACGCGGCGACCCGCGCCGCGATCGTGGCCTTGCGCGGCACGATCGACGTCGGCGCTGTGACCGCGGCGTGGGAATCAGCCCTTCGGTCGCCGGAGTGGGAGCACCCGCCAGTCTGGATCCACGGGGACCTCGACTCGCGAAACCTGCTGGTCGAAGAGGGACGGCTCAGCGCCGTCATCGACTGGGGCGGTCTCGGCGTCGGTGACCCTGCGTGCGACGTGATGGTCGCGTGGAAGACCCTCTCCGCGGACACGCGCGACACCTTCCGGGCGGCACTCTCGGTCGACGAGTCGACCTGGGCTCGGGCTCGCGGCTGGGCGCTCTCCCAGTCGCTGATGGCCCTGTCCTACTACACGCTGGAGACGAACCCCGTGCTCGTCCTGGAGGCTCAACGCTGGCTGGCGGAGGTGCTCGCCGACCACGCGTCGTCGTCGCTCTGAAGCGTTCGGCCGGCGTTCGAGCTACAACGCGGCGTAGAGGTCGACCGGTACCCCGTCCGGATCGGCGAGTTGTGCATAGCGCTGTCCCCAGTCCGCATCCCACGGAGCCTTCTCGCCGGTGAACCCCTCGTCGACGACGCGGGCGTACAGGCTGTCCACCTCGGCCGGGCTCTCACACTCGAGAGCCAGTCCGACTTGGTTCCCCGTCTCTCGCGTCCAGTCGGGCCGAAAGCTCGCGAACGACAGCTTCGGAGTCCAACATGAAGCGCACTCCGTTGGGCAGGAACGCATCCACGTGGCCTTCGTTCGGGGTGTCGGGAACGTCGAGCCCCAGCAGCCGGTAGAAGCGAATCGAGCTCGCCATGTCCGACGTGACGATCCCGAGAGCGTTCAGCCGAGCCATGTTCCGACGCTAGCGAACGGCGCAATCGAAGCCAAGCGGGATCAGTGACCAGTCGACGCTTCCTATGATCCAAACATGGTTCCGGAGGCGCCGCTCGAAGAGACGGAAGCCGGGCTCGTGCCCGCCGGAGAAGGGTGGTTCGTCCTGAACGCCCGGGTGGCCCACTGGCGAAACCGCGAGGGACGGGGGAAATCCCTCCCCTTCGAAGGCCCAACGGTACTTCCCGCAGATCGGAATCACCCTCTTCGTGCTCGGGCCGGGTGAGCCCATCGGCATGTACCACTGGGAAGCCGACCAGGAAGACTTCCTCGTGCTCTCCGGCGAGGGACTGCTGATCGTCGAGGGCGAGGAACGGCCGTTGCGGCAGTGGGACTTCGTCCACTGCCCCGCCGGGACGAAGCACATCATCGTCGGAGCCGGAGCCGGGTCCTGCGTGGTGCTGGCCGTCGGCGCGCGTGAGCATCAGGCGGGCGCCGACTGGGGCGGCTACACGGTCGACGAGGTCGCGCTCCGCCATGGCGCCGGGGTCGAGCAGGAGACGACTGACCAGGTGCAGGCCTACGCCCGGTTTCCGGAGCCCGTGCCGACGCGATACCAGGACGGCTGGCTCCCGAACTGACTCGACAACCTGAGCCCTGTCATCAGGGCTTGCGGCGTAGTCGCGTCCAGTAGAGGTGCGTCTCCCACGGCCGCCGATACTCGGCAGCGGTGAGCAGCGACCTCACCTCGTCGAGCAGAGGCAGCCGGTCCACGTCGGGAAAATCAGCGATCCACCCCATCGAAGCGAAAAACGCCACCAGCCCGTCCCGGTCGAGCGTCTGCGGATTCGGTAGCCGCGCCTCCTGAGGTTCCTCGAACGGCGACTCGGCAAATGCGAGGCGCCACTCGCCCGATGCGTAGCGACTCGAGTTCAGGTCGAGTGGGTCGTGACCGAGCTCGTCCCGGTTCGGGATGCGTTCCTCCAGGAACTGCTCCACGGCGGCGATCGAGGGCTCCGTCGGCCCCGCCGGGAGGTTCCACATCACGACGAGTGCGCCCCGCGGCCGCAGCACGCGGGCGATCTCGGCGAGGGCGCGCTCGCCGTCAAACCAATGGAAGGCCTCGGCGGCGAAGACAGCATCGACCGAGGCATCAGCGAGCGGGATCTCCTCGGCGCTTCCGGCGAGCACCTGAGCCTGGGGACAGAGCCTCGCGAGCAGGCGGCGCATCGCCTCGGCCGGTTCTACGGCAACAACACGGCCGAACGCGGTGACGAGCAGGCGCGTGAGCTTGCCCGTGCCCGCCCCGAGATCGAGCACGGTCGACGCCAACGGCAGGCCCGGAATCGCGACGACCTCCGACGGGTAGCTCGGCCGGCCACGCTCGTAGTCGTCGGGCCAGCGGTCGCCGCTGCCGGCGGGCATGCCGATATTGAATCGCCAGGCGGCCGTCAGAACGGAGCCACGAGGGACGTCGGACCACACCAGCGCCGTCCGCGGTTCAGTCACGTCCAGTTCCGGGAAGCCAGCCTGGCCGGTACTTGACGAACCTTGACCTCGGGAGCGCCTTGTGAACCTCTGCATAGGCGATCGCCGACTTGGTGGTTTCGCGCACGACGCTCGCCCCGTACCGCGCCGCGGCCTTACAAACGGTGTAGACGATTCCACCGCCGACGCCCCGGCCCCGGGCACCGACGGCCAACACGACCGCCGACTGGTCGGCGTCCGCCACGATGATGTGCTCGGTCCGCGGCGCGCAGTAGAAAAAGTCCCATGTGGTCAACCGTCGTTCCTTCCCTTCGACGATCAATGTGCACTCGCCGGCCAGGACGAGAAACGCTTCCTGTCCATCCTCGCGGTGGTACATCCCGATCCGCTCCCCAGGCTCCAGGAAGCTGATGTTGATCCCGAAGTGCGGGAACCGCCGCTTTCCCTCGAAGGTGCAATACGAGCCCAGCGGGCCTTCATCACGCCAGCGCGACTCGCGTGCGTTCACGACGAACCAGCCCTCGCCGTCGACGACGAGGCCGTTCTTGCTCAGCCGAAGTGGAGCCTCGGGCACGCGGACAGTCTGGCAAAGCGAAGATGCAGCCGCTCAGGGGACATTCCCGAGATTGGCCCGGGCGCGTTCTCGGTCGAGCTCGACGAGCGTGAAGGCCGAGAGCCCGACGAGCTAGGTCATGGCCGGCGCCCTAGCGCCGCCCCGTTCCAGTCGGGACGGTGAAGACGTAGGCGGAGCCCTGGGCTGCGTTGTCGCCGGGCGCCCCGACGACGAGCGTGCCACCGCTGAGAGCGACGGACAAGCCGAACTGGTCGTCCGCCGCTCCGTCCAAGGCGGTCAGCTTCGCCGACTGGGTCGCGCTCGCCCAGCCACCAGCCGCCTTGACGAAGACGTAGGCCGAACCCTGGTCCGCGTTCGCGCCGACGTCGTCGGCGTACGCCCCGGCGACAACCGTGTCGCCGCTGATCGTGGCGGAGTAGCCGAAGAGGTCGCCCGCCGCCCCGTCAGAGGCGGTCAGCTTCGCCGTCTGGGTAGCGCTCGCCCAGCCGCCGCCCGGCTTGACGAAGACGTAGGCGGACCCCTGGTCCGCGTTCGCGCCGACGTCGTCGCCGGAGGCCGTGGCGACGACGGTGTCGCCGCTCACGGCTACCGACCAGCCGAAGAAGTCGCCCGCCGCGCCGTCCGAGGCGGTCAGCTTCGCCGTCTGCGTCCCGTTCGCCCAGCCGCCGCCCGGCTTGACGAAGACGTAGGCGGAGCCCTGGTCCGTGTTCGCGCCCGCGTCGTCCGCGTACGCGCCGCCGACGACCGTGTCGCCGCTGACGGCGAGGGACAAGCCGAGCGCGTCGCCCGCCGCCCCGTCCGAGGCGGTCAGCTTCGCCGTCTGCGTCCCGTTCGCCCAGCCGCCGCCCGGCTTGACGAAGACATACGCCGAGCCCTGGTCCGCGTTCGCGCCGACGTCGTCGCCGTCCCCACCGGCGACGAGCGTGTCGCCGCTCAAAGCGACGGACAAGCCCAATCGATCGTCCGCCGCCCCGTCGGAGGCGGTCAGCTTCGCGGTCTGGGTTCCACTCGCCCAGCCGCCACCCGGCTTGACGAAGACGTAGGCCGAGCCCTGGTTCGCATTCGCGCCGACGTCGTCGAACCACGCCCCGACGACGACCGTGTCGCCGCTCACGGCGACGGAGAAGCCGAAGAAGTCGGCCCCGGCTCCGTCCGAGGCGGTCAGCTTCGCCACCTCGGTCGCGCCCGCCCAGCCCGTGCCGGGCTTGACGAAGACGTACGCCGAGCCCTGGTTCACATTCGCGCCCACGTCGTCGTCGGGTGCCCCGACGACGACCGTGTCGCCGCTCACGGCGACGAGACCGGCCGAGCCGGTCGCTCGCCAAGCCGTCCGAGCCGGTCAGCTTCGGCTGCGCACCGACGCCCCACCACCTATGCCGCTGCGACCGCCCCCGAAGACGTAGGCGGAGCCCTGGTTCGCGTTCGCGCCGACGTCGTCGGCGAACGCCCCGACGACGACCGTGTCGCCGCTCACGGCGACGGAGGTAGCCGAAACGCGTCGCCCGCCGCTCCGTCCGAGGCGGTCAGCTTCGCCGTCTCGTTGCCGCTCGCCCAGCCGGCGCCCGGCTTGACGAAGACGTAGGCGGAGCCCTGGTTTGCGTTCGCGCCGACGTCGTCGCCAGACGCCCCGACGACGACCGTGTCGCCGCTCACGGCGACGGAAGAGCCGAACCGGTCGATCGCGGCTCCGTCCGAGGCGGTCAGCTTCGCCGTCTCGGTTCGCGCTCGCCCAGGCCGCGCCCGGCTTGACGAAGACGTAGGCGGAGCCCTGGTCCACGTTCGCGCCGACGTCGTCGCCAGAGCGCCCCGACGACGACCGTGTCGCCGCTCACGGCGACGGAATAGCCGAAGCCGTCGCACGCCGCTCCGTCCGAGGCGGTCAGCTTCGCCGTCTCGTTGCCGCTCGCCCAGCCGCCGCCCGGCTTGACGAAGACGTACGCGGAGCCCTGGTCTGCGTTCGCGCCGACGTCGTCCTGAAGCGCCCCGACGACGACCGTGTCGCCGCTCACGGCGACGGAAGAGCCGAAGCCGGTCGCCCGCCGCTCCGTCCGAGGCGGTCAGCTTCGCCGTCTGCGTTCCGCTCGCCCAGCCGCCGCCCGGCTTGACGAAGACGTAGGCGGAGCCCTGGTCTGCGTTCGCGCCGACGTCGTCGCCAGCACGCCCCGACGACGACCGTGTCGCCGCTCACGGCGACGGAAGAGCCGAGCCGGTCGCCCGCCGCTCCGTCCGAGGCGGTCAGCTTCGCCGTCTCGGTTCCGCTCGCCCAGCCGCCGCCCGGCTTGACGAAGACGTAGGCGGAGCCCTGGTCTGCGTTCGCGCCGACGTCGTCGCCAGACGCCCCGACGACGACCGTGTCGCCGCTCACGGCGACGGAGGAGCCGAACCGGTCGCACGCCGCTCCGTCCGAGGCGGTCAGCTTCGCCGTCTCGTTGCCGCTCGCCCAGCCGCCGCCCGGCTTGACGAAGACGTAGGCGGAGCCCTGGTCTACGTTCGCGCCGACGTCGTCGCCAGATGCGCCCCGACGACGACCGTGTCGCCGCTCACGGCGACGGAGACGCCGAACCGGTCGCCCGCCGCGCCGTCCGAGGCGGTCAGCTTCGCCTGCTCGATCAAGGGGTCGATCGTGAGCGGATAGCGGGCGCCCGCGTCGTCGACGCGCACGAGCAGTGTCGTGCCGTCGAGCACGAGCCAGGCCTGCAGCGCCCGCCCGGTCGCGTCCGAAGCCGCGAGGCCGCGGTAGCGAAGCGACGCCGGCTGCCCTCGAGCGCCAACTCGAGGTCGGTCGCGCCCGGCTCGAGCGAGGCGCGCAGCGTTCCCGAGAGCGTGAGGGCGAGGGTGAGCGGGTCGGATGTCCGCTCCGCAGGCGGCGCGGCCAGCGTGAAGCCCTGCTCGAGGCCGAGCGGCCCGTTCACGTACCACTCGGTGAGCGCGCCGCGGCGGTACTCGACGCGGTTCTTCGTCGCCGTCGGCCCGGCGCTGGCGACGGGAAGGAGCTTCTCGCCGTAGCCGAGGCTTCGTAGCGTGAGCCCGAGGCGCGCAGCGCCGGCTTCCACGACCACTCCGCTGCTGAGCGAAGTCGGCGGCGAGGCCGTGGGCGGGGTTCTCGCTGCGGAAGCCACGGGCTGTGGCGCTCGCATGGTAGTCGCGGTTATCGCGCCCGAGGACGCCGGAGATCGCCGCCTGCGCGGCCAGCGGCAGGCTCGAGAGGTCGCTCTCGACCTGCGCGCTCGAAACCGCCGGCGAGCCTCCGAGGCGCGCAATCTCGTCTCGCGTGGCCCGGGAGAGCGATCTGCGAACTGCGTCGCCTGCAGGAGACGAGGCCCATCGGACGCGGCGAGAGCGACGAGCGTTGCAGCAACCAGCACGAATGCGGCGATCCTCGCAGGCCGGATGCGACCGACGTTTACGCCCAGCGGCAAGGTTGCTGAATGGACCGACGGAGAGACTGACATGAGGCTCCTCGCGCTAGCGTTCCGCGCCGACCGTGTCGGTCGACACCGTACGCCGGCACCGCAGGTTGGAGCCGGATGAAGATGCCCCGCCGATCGTTCGAGGGAGCGGTCGACCCTACCACTCCGCGCGCCTGAGGTCGAGGCCGCGCAGCGGCTGTCCGGCTGTGGTTCCATGCTGGTGAGCGATGGCTGAGGCCACCTCCCCCACCGAGGCGGCCGCACTGCCGCCCGACCCGGATCGTTTGGCTGCGGCGGCGCGCGAGGCACGGGACGACGCGGCGCCCTTCGCGCTCGCAGCTGCCGGGATCCTCGTCGTGTTAGCGCTGGTGAGCAAGCATGCCCACTGGGAGTTGCTGGGGCACCAGTTGTGGTGGATGTGGCTGCTCATCGCCGTTCCGTACCTCTTCCTCGCCGGGACACTGCTCCTGGGCCTGGGCCGCCTGATCCGGCATGACCGCAGGCGGGAGATCGTGCTCGCGCTGCTTGCTCTCGTGTGGGTCTTCACCGTCCTGGGTGTCGTCGTGCTCGTGGTGTCGTTGGTTGCTCACTCAGGCGTGCAGATGACGGGACGGCAGCTGCTGTTCAGCGGCGTCGCCGTGTGGTTCACCAACGCCATCGCGTTCGGGCTCGCCTTCTGGGAACTGGACTGTGGTGGACCGGTTGCCCGTGCACTTTCGACTGCGCCTCGCAAGCCCGACTTCCAGTTCCCCCAAGACGAGAACGCCCAGCTGGCACGAGAAGGGTGGGCGCCCCGCTTGTGGGATTACCTGTACGTGTCGCTGACGAACTCGATCGCGTTCAGCCCGACGGACGCGATGCCGCTCACGCGACCCGCCAAGGCGTTGATGGCGGCCGAATCGACGCTCTCTGCGATCACCGTCCTTCTGGTCGCCGCACGCGCGGTGAACATCCTCTCGTAGAGGGAGATCGACCTGAGTCAGGCTGCGCCGAGAAGCGCCATTCCCGCGCACTGTCACCCAGAGGATCCGTCTACACTCGCGCCGTGAGCTCGCTCGGGGTCTTCCGACCGCCCGCGCCGGTCAACGAGCCTGTTCGCTCCTACGCGCCGGGGAGCCCCGAGCGTGCCGAGCTGCAGGCCCGCCTGCACTCCATGGCTGGCGAGCGCCCACGGATCCCCCTGATCATCGGCGGCAAGGACGTCTTCACCGACGACTCGTTCGAGACCGTGATGCCGCACAACCGCGAGCACGTCCTGGCCGACGTCTCGAAGGGCAGTGCAGAGCACGTCGAGCAGGCGATCGCGGCGGCGCGCGAGGCCTGGCACGACTGGTCGCGCACGCCGTGGGAGGAGCGAGCGGCCGTCTTGCTCCGGGCCGCGGAGCTGCTCTCGGGTCCGTGGCGGGCCACCATCAACGCGGCCACGATGCTGAACCAGTCGAAGACCGCGCACCAGGCGGAAATCGACGCGGCGTGCGAGCTGATCGACTTCTGGCGCTTCAACGTCCAGTACATGCTCCGGATCTACGAGGAGCAGCCGATCTCGGGGCAGGGCACGTGGAACCGGCTCGAGTACCGGCCGCTCGAAGGGTTCGTGCTCGCGGTCAGCCCGTTCAACTTCACCTCGATCGGCGGCAACCTCTCCACCGCACCCGCGCTGATGGGCAACACGGTGCTCTGGAAGCCGGCGACCACTGCCGCCCTGTCCGCGTACCACATCATGCGGGTGCTCCAGGAGGCCGGCCTCCCCGACGGCGTGATCAACCTGGTCTACGGCCCGGGCTCGGTGATCGGCGATGCGGCTCTCGCCAGCCCCGACCTGGCGGGCATCCACTTCACGGGCTCGACGCCGGTGTTCCAGGGCATGTGGAAGACCGTGGGCGAGAACATCGGCACGTACCGCTCCTACCCGCGCCTCGTCGGGGAGACCGGCGGCAAGGACTTCATCGTCGCGCACCCCTCCGCGGACGCGGACGCGGTCGCCACCGCGATCCTGCGGGGCTCGTTCGAGTACCAGGGCCAGAAGTGCTCGGCCGCGTCGCGCGCGTACCTGCCGAAGAGCCTGTGGGAGGACGTGCGCGAGCGACTGGCAGACGAGGTGCCGCGCATCCGCGTCGGCGACGTCGCCGACTTCGAGAACTTCATGGGCGCCGTGATCGATTCCGCGTCGTTCAAGACGCAGGCGGAGGCAATCGACGAGGCTCGGTCGGCGGGCGCGGAAATCGTCGCCGGCGGGGAAGTGGACGACAGCGACGGCTGGTTCGTCCGTCCCACGGTGATCCGCACCGAGGACCCGCAGTTCCGACTCCTTCGCGACGAGCTCTTCGGTCCGGTCGTGACGACGTACGTCTACGACGACTCGCGTTGGCGCGAGACGCTCCGTCTCGTCGACGAGACGTCACCGTACGCCCTGACGGGGGCGATCTTCGCGCGCGATCGCGCCGCCATCCTCGACGCGCACGACGAGCTGGGCCACGCTGCCGGCAACTTCTACGTCAACGACAAGCCGACCGGTGCCGTCGTCGGCCAGCAGCCGTTCGGCGGCGCGCGGGCCTCCGGGACGAACGACAAGGCCGGGTCGCTCTGGAACTTGATTCGCTGGGCGAGCCCGCGCGCGATCAAAGAGACGTTCGTGCCTCCCACCGATTACCGCTATCCGTTCATGTCGCCGGACGACTCGAGCAACTGAGCTAGCCGCGGCGCGACCCAATGTCCTCTCGGCCGCCGCCGTGCGGACGCCGACCACGGAAGTAGCCTGAGCGGATGCACGACGTCCTCGACGCGGTCGAGACGTTCTTCACGCACCTGGGCTCCGTCGACCCGGTCCCACTGCTCCTGGCGGTCGGCTGCCACCTGCTCAAGCTCGCGTGCACCAGCCGCGCCTGGCGGAACGTGATCGCCGCCGCATACCCGGACGAGCGGGTCCCCTGGCCGCCGGTGCTCGGCGCGTACGTCGCCGGAGTCGGGGTCAACGCGGTCGTCCCGGTGCGCGGCGGCGACGTGCTCCGCCTCTACCTCGCCCACCGGGCCGTCCCCGCCAGCACGTACACGACGCTTGCGTCGACCTACGTCGTCATGGGCATCACCGACGCGGCGCTGGCGCTCGTCTTCTTCGCGTACGCGCTCACCCTCGGCGTGCTCCCCGGGATCTCGCTGCTCCCGGATCTCCGCAGCTTCGACTTCGTCTGGCTGCTCGACCCATCCTCGCGCGACGGCCGGGATCCTGTTCGCCCTCGTCGTCGCCGGGCTGGCGCTTGCGATCTGGCTGCGACCCCGGATCGACGACTTCCGAGGTCGCTTCCGACAGGCCTTCGCCGTGCTGCGCACGCCGACGCGCTATCTCCGCACGGTCGTCGCCTGGCAGCTCGCAGACTGGAGGCTGCGGCTCGCCACGATCTGGTTCTTCCTCGCCGCCTTCGGCGTCGAGCAAAGCGCGCAGAACGTCGTGCTCGTGCAGGTCACGCACAGCCTCGCCTCCCTGGTTCCGATCAGCCCGGGCGGGATCGGAACCGAGCAGGCGTTCCTCGTCTACGTCTTCAAGGGGAAGGTCTCGGGCGCAGCGCTGCTCGCCTTCAGCGTCGGCGGCCGCATCACGCTCACGGCGGTCAACGCCGCGGCGGGGGCCGTCGCTCTCCTGCTGATGCTACGCACGCTCCGCTTCAAGCAGTACGTCGAGGACGCCGCCGAAGGCACCGGCGCAGGTCCCGGATCCGGTCCCGCGAAACCGAGACGCGCAAACCCCTGAGTTGCCGCGCAGTCTCGGATTCGCTCGCGAACCCGAGACGCGCAAACCCCCAGTACCCGGATTCGCTCGCGAACCCGAGACGCGCAAACCCTGAAGGCGTCCGCTTCGCGGCCGCAGCCACCTCGTCGCCGAGGTCTCTCTAGCCGACGTCGAACGATGCGTTAGGCGTCCGCGTTAGGCGTCCGCCTTCGGCGGCCGCGCCGCCATTCGCGAATCGGTCGCTTAGCCGACCTCGAACGAGTAGGCGTTCGCGCCGGCGCTCGACTCGGTCTCCACAAACGAGACAACGATGTGCCGGCCGTTCGGCAATTTCGTCGGTACCTCGGCGGTGAGGAGGATTTCGTCGGGGTCGAGAGCCGTCGGATACGGCGTGTCGTCCACCCAGACGAGACCGCGCAGCACCGGCTCGCTGGCGGAAACTTCGGTCGCGATGTCCGGTGTCCCATCCGACTTCAGCTCAGGCTCGGGCGTGACGGGGTTGAACGTAGCCGTGCCGGCCAGCTCGATCCGCAACTCCCCGTTCTCATTCCGCAGCGGCACCGCGTACGCGCCGTGCACGGTCTCGTTGCGGGCCGTGACCTCGCCCTGGATTGCCGCGATCGACCAGATATCGGACAGGCGCTTCGCCATCACCCGTTCGTAGCCCCCGTTCTGACGCGCCATCGCGCCGAGGACGACGCGCCAGGTCGTTGCCGGCTTTGCGCGCGAACGCCGCGGGCGTCGGCCCGTACTTGGCCTGTGTGCGGGGCGAGAGCAGCTCGAACATCGCCTCGTAGTCCTTGCGCCCCGCCGCCTGGACGAAGGCGTCCAGCACTTCGGCAGCCTTGTCGTCGTCGGGGAAGTCGAGCTCGGCGGGAATCTCCTGCACGGTCGTCGTCGTCCCCTCACTCGAGCCACTGCCGCCGTCACCGCTGCAGCCCGCAAGCACGAGCGCAAGGGGCAGAGCAAGCAGCCTCAGGACGACGGTGGTCGTCACGATCGCGTACCTCCGGTCTTGTGCAGCTGTGCGTACAGGGTGCGGGCCGTGCGAGCCGGGAGACCGGGGACGCCTTCGAGCTCCTCCTGCGAGGCCTCGACAAAGCGCTCGGCCGAGCCGAAGTGTCGCAGGATCGCCCGGCGTCGCGCCGGACCGACGCCCGGCAGCGTGTCGAAGATCGACTCGAACGCCTTCGTGTCCCGGCGGCGCCGGTGGTAGGAGAGCGCGAACCGATGCGCCTCGTCGCGGATCCGTTGCAGGAGCTGAAGGCCGGGGTCGTGCTTGTCGAGCACGACGGGCGAGGCCTGCCCCGGCACGAACACCTCCTCCTCTCGCTTCGCGAGCGCGACGACCGCGACCCGAGGAAGGTCGTACGTGGAGTGGATCGCCTCGAGGGCGGCCGAGAGCTGACCGCGGCCCCCATCGACGACGACGAGGTTCGGCACCATCGCGAAGCTCTCGTCCCATGCGTCGGGTCGAGGCAGCGTCCCGCAGCCGCGCGAAGCGGCGAGAGACGACCTGCGCCATCGACGCGAAATCGTCCTGTCCCTCCTGCCCGCGGACCGCGAAGGAGCGGTAGTGCGACTTCTTCGCCGTTGCGTCTTGAAACACCACCATTGATGCGACGATCGAAGCCCCCTGGATGTTGGAGACGTCGAAGCACTCGATCCGCAGCGGCAGGCTCTCGAGGTTGAGCGCCTCGCGCAGCTGCTCGAGTGCCTCGACCCGCCGCAGCCGCCGCTGCTCGGCCTGCGGAGAGGTCGTGGGCGAGCGCCAGCTGCGCGTTCTCGGCGGCCAGCTCGGCCAGCCGGCGCTTCTCCCCGCGCACCGGCGAGCGGATCTCGACGCGCGCGCCGCGCAGGTCTGAGAGGAAGCGCTCGAGCGGCTCGAGGTCGGTGAGCCCCGGCGGGACGACGAGCTGCGGCGGGATGCTCGGTGCCGAGCCGTAGTACTCGAGGCAGAACGACTCGAGCAGCGTCTCCGGATCTTGACCCTCGACGTTCTCGAGGTGGAACGCGTAGCGGTCGATCAGCTTGCCGTCGCGAAGCGGAAACACCTGGACCGCGGCCCGGTCGGCCTCGGCAGCGATGCCGATCACGTCCACCGTCCCGACGGCCTGCTTGTCGGCCGCCTGCCGCTGGGCGAGGCTTTGGATCGCGAACAGCCGGTTCCGGCAGCGGGCCGCCTCCTCGTAGCGCTCCTCGGCTGCGGCGTCGCGCATCTTGCGCTCCAACTCGCGGACGATCGGCTTCGTGTCGCCGGAGAGGAACCCGATCACGCCGTCGACGATCGCGCGGTACGCCTCGGGGTCGATCGCGCCGACGCACGGCGCCTTGCAGCGCTCGATGTGGAAGTCGAGGCAGGGGATCCCCGAATGCCGCCCCGGCTTCGGCCCCTCGCACGGACGGAACTGGAAGGCCCGGTTCAGCACGTCGAGCGTCTCGCGCACCTTCTTCGCGTTCGCGTACGGGCCGAAGTAGACGGTCCCCCGCCGGTGCCGCTCGCGCGTGAACATGACCCGCGGGTACTCGTCCTCCACGGTGACGGCGATGTAGGGGAACGACTTGTCGTCGCGGAGCCGCACGTTGAAGGGCGGGCGGTGGCGCTTGACCAGGTTCTGCTCCAGGTGGAGCGCTTCCGCCTCCGACGAGGTGACGATCACCTCGACGTCGCGCACCCGCTCGACCAGGCTGCCGATGCCCTGCCGTGTGTCGCTCGAGCGGTTGAAGTAGCTGCGCACGCGACTGCGCAGGCTCTTCGCCTTGCCGATGTACAGCACCTCGCCTCGCTCCCCGCGGAAGAGGTACACGCCGGGCCCGACGGGGAGCCCGCGAAGCCGTGTCCGAATTCCCTCATACATCGCAGCTAGCGTATCCGCGCCATGCGGCGACTCCTGGCGACCTTCGTGCTCGGACTCTGGCTCGTTCCGGCTGCCCATGCGGGTGGCCCCGGCATGGTGCTCGGCACCGCCGACGACGTCGTGCGCGCGCCTGACCTCGTCAGCGCGAAAGCGCAGATGACGATGCTTCGCCTGGCGGGTTTCCGGTCCGTTCGCATCACCTCGATCTGGCAGCCCGGGCTCTCGGCACCCACCGCCAACGAGCTCGCGGCGCTGCGCATCGTCGAAGGAGCGGCGCAGCTCTCCGCGATCCGCGTCTTCGTCTCGGTCTACCCGGCGGGTTCGCGCACGACGCCGCTCACGCCTGTCGACCAGGCCGCCTTCGCGAGCTACACGGCCGCGCTCGTCCGTGCGCTGCCGTCGTTCAACGACGTGATCGTCGGAAACGAGCCGAACCTGAACCGCTTCTGGCTGCCACAGTACGGGCCTGGCGGCGAGAACGTGGCCGCGCCGTCCTACCTCTCCTTGCTCGCGCAGTCCTACGACGCAATGAAGCTGTCCGACCCCTCGGTACGGGTCTGGGGCGGCGCGCTCGCCCCCCGCGGCGTCGACAAGCCGAACACGGGCCGTGACACGCACTCGCCGACCAAATTCATCACCGACCTCGGAGTGGCCTACCGGGCGAGCGGGCGCCAGGCACGGATCATGGACGGCCTCGCCATCCATCCCTACGGCGAGAACTCGAGCACGCCGCCGACGTTCGCCCACCCGAACTCCACCGCGATCGGAATCGCCGACTACCCGAAGCTCGTCGCCCTGCTCGGACAGGCCTTCGACGGCACGGCACAGCCCGGATCGACGCTGCCGATCCTCTACGCCGAGTACGGCGTCGAGACGGTCGTTCCGCCCGGCAAGGCCCACCTCTACACGGGCGCCGAGCCCGCGACGACCAGGCCGGTCGACGAGACGACACAGGCCGAGCGCTACGAGCAGGCGCTGCAGCTCGCGTTCTGCCAGCCGACCGTGTCCGGTTTCTTCGTCTTCCACGCCCAGGACGAGGCCGCGCTCGGCTCGTGGCAGTCGGGCGTCCTCTACGCCGACGGGACGCCGAAGGCGAGCCAACCGCTCGTGCGCGACGCCCTCGAGCTTGCGCGGGACGGCTCGATCGCCCGCTGTCCCGGGCTCGAGCTGCCGGTCGCGGCGACGACGCTCCGCTACCCCACGCGCGCCGAGATCCGGAAAGTCGGCCTCCGCGTGCGGCTCCGCTGCAGTCTCGACTGCATCTACTCGGTGCGGCTTCGGAAGCTGCCGGCGGGGTCGACGACTCGGGCCAAGCGGGGGTACTCGCGCGCCGGCCGGCTGGCGATCGCAGATCTCGGCCGCGGCCGGGTCGCCCGCGGCTCGTACTACTTCACGCTCTCGCTGATCCACCCGGTCAACCCGGCCTCCACGCCGACGTTGCTCCAGAGCGGCCCGCTCCAGCTGCCCTAGGCCGAAGAAGCCGGGGTCTGTCCCCTGCTTCTCGGGGAAACATCTTCGCGTGACCCGAATGGCTCTGACAGCCGCTCTGCGCCGTGGCGCTTGCGGGCTGCGGCGACTCCGGCCGGCCCCCGCTCGTCGTGGGCGCAGTTGACGACGCCGTCCGCTCCGATCCCGACGGGCTGCTCGACGAGCTCACCGAGTCGGGCTTCGGCGCCGTCGCCGTGACCAGCATCTGGGAGCCCGGGCTCGCAGCGCCCACCGAGGCCGAATCGGCGACGCTCCTTTCCGTCGCGGATGCCGCGTCGCAGCGGGACGTCCGCGTGTACGTCGCCGTCTACCCGCGCGGGTCGGCGACGACGCCGCTCACGCCGGCCGCCAGGGCGGAGTTCGCCTCCTACGTCGCCCAGCTCGTCCGCTCGCTTCCGTCGGTCGACGACGTGATCGTCGGGAACGAGCCGAACCTGAACCGCTTCTGGCTCCCTCAGTTCGGGCCCGGGGGCGAGGACGTCGCAGCGCCCGCGTATCTCTCCCTCCTCGCCGGGACGTACGACGCGGTCAAGTCGGAGCGCGAGGATGTTCGCGTCTGGGGCGGCGCCACCGCTCCGCGCGGAATCGACCGCCCGGGCACGGGCCGCGACACCCACTCGCCGACGACGTTCATCCGCGATCTGGGCACGGCATACCGCGCCAGCGGGCGTACGGCGCCCGTGATGGACGGCTTCGTCCACCACCCATATGCCGAGAGCTCCCTGGTGCCGCTCGACCGGCCCCATCCACGAACGACGACGATCGGCCTGGCCGACTACGACAAGCTCGTCGCGTTGCTCGGCGCCGCGTTCGACGGAACCGAGCAAGCAGGCTCCGAGCTGCCCATCCTCTACGGCGAGATCGGGGTCGAGACCTCGGTTCCGGTCGGACAGCAGGCTCTGTACACGGGCGTCGAGCTCGCGCCTGTCACGGGCGAGCAGGAGCAGGCGGCGGAATACGGGCGAGCACTCGACCTGGTGGCCTGCCAGCCGACTGTCGCGGGCGTCCTGCTCTTCCACGTCCGCGACGAGCCGCGCCTCGAGGGCTGGCAGTCGGGCGTGCGCTATGCGGACGGGACGCCGAAAGCGAGTCACGTCACCGTTTCCAACGCCGTCCAGAACGCTCCCGACAGCGACCTCGACGTACGATGTCGGCCATGAGCGAGCCGTCTTCCTACGAGCGGATCGAAGACCTGCCGGGCGGGCAGTACGTCGCGTACACCTTCTACAAGGTCGATCCGGCCTGGCGCCGCCTACCGGTCGATGAGCGCGCTGCAGGCAAGGACGCCTTCGCCGACGTCGTCGAGGAGTGGGCCGGGCGGATGGAGGGCCTGCGCACGTACACGACGACGGGCGTTCGTCCCGACACCGACTTCTTCCTCTGGAAGATCACGGAGCGCTACGAGGACCTGCTCGAGCTGGGCGCGGCGCTCAACGGGACGCCGCTCGCCGGCTGGCTGGAGACGCCGCACTCGTACCTCGCCACGACCAAGCCGTCGGTCTACACCGACAAGAAGCGTGTTCGCCAGGGGCGCGTGATCCCGCGCAACGGGCCGTACCTCGTCGTCTACCCGTTCGTCAAGAAGCGGCCCTGGTACTTCCTTCCCTTCGAGGAGCGAGTCGCGGCGATGAGCCAGCATGCAGAGATCGGCGGCAAGTTCGTCACTGTCACGAACCACACGACGTACTCGTTCGGGATCGACGACCAGGAGTTCATGCCCGCGTTCGAATGCGAGGAGCCGTCCGACTTCATGCACCTGATGCTGACGCTGCGGGAGTCGGAAGCCTCCCGCTGGACGGAGCGCGACACGCCCATCTTCGTCGGACGGCTGACCGACGTTCGAGCCGCCCTCGACGCGCTCGACGGCGCCGCGTCCCGGGTCGAAGCCTGAGTCGGGCTACGGCGTGATCCGTGCCCGGTCTCGCGGGAACAGGGTCGTCTCGCGGATGTTCGGCGCCCCGATCAGGCGAGCAACGAAGCGCTCGAGGCCGATGGCAAAGCCGCCGTGCGGCGGCAGCCCATGGCGGAACGCCTCCAGGTAGCCCTCGAACGGCTCCCTGCTGAGGCCACGGTCGGCGAGGGCGACGAGGTAGTCCTCGTAGCGGTGCAGTCTCTGTCCGCCGGTGACGAGCTCGAGGCCGCGGAAGATCAGGTCGAAGCTGTTCGAGTACTCCGGGCCGTCCTGGCTCGGGGTGTGTGTAGAAGGGCCGTTTCACCATCGGGTAGCCGACGACGAAGACGAACTCGCAGCCGTGCTCGCGCAGCGCCCACTCGCCGAGCCAGCGCTCGTGCGCCGGGGCGAGGTCGGGCTCGCCGACCACCCGCTCGCCCGTCGCCGCCTCGATCAGCTCCTGTGCGTGCGCGAAGTGCAGATGCGGGATCACAGGCGGTACGTCCGGCAGTTCGACGCCGAGCCGCTCGACGGCCGCCGTGCGGTCGTAAGCGCCTTCGACCATGCCGGCGACCGCGTCGCGGAGCACTCCCATCACGGTGAAGTGGTCCTCGATGAACCCAAGCTCTGCGTCGAGCGACACGTACTCGGCGAGATGGCGACTGGTTTCATGCGGCTCGGCGCGGAAGACGGGGCCGGTCTCGAAGACGCGCTCGAATACACCGACCATCGTCTGCTTGTAGAACTGCGGGCTCTGGGCGAGATATGCGGTCTGACCGAAGTAGTCGAGCGCGAACACGTTCGAGCCGCCCTCAGTCGCGAAGGCGACGATCTTCGGGGTCTGGATCTCGGTGAAGCCCAGTCGTCCCAACGTCCCGCGGTAGCCGCTGATCGCGCCGGCCGCGAGCTCGAACTTCGCCTGCTCGCGCGGATGTCGAAGGGCGAGCGCCGCGTGGTCGAGGATCGTCGGCAACTGCTCCTTCAGACGAGGCAGCCGCAGCTCGATCGGAGGCACCTCCGCCGTGGCGACCAGCACGTTGATCTCGGGCTCGTGCAGCTCGACGCCGTCGGGCGCCTGCGCCGAGGCGACGACGATCCCGGTGACTTCGAGCACCGACTCGGGTTGCAGCATGTGGAGCCGCTCGAGCACGGTCGGTTCCTCGACGACGATCTGAGCGAGCCCGGAGCGGTCGCGCAAGACCAGGAAGCTCCGCTTGGAGAGGCGGCGCTGATGATGGAGCCAGCCGGCAAGCCGAATACGCCGGCCGACATGGTCCGGAAGGTCGCGTGTGAGGATGCGCTGCACGGTGAATCACCTCCCTCGACTGGTCGCCTGGAGGTGCGGGCGGGAGGCGATCCCGCGGTGCCACCGCACTTCGCCGCCGGAGCGGCCTCGAAGCCCGTTGACGGGGGCTAGGCGGCGGGCTCTACTGGGCCGAAGCCGTTCTTCCCGCAGCTCGGGAGGGTCTTCGCGAGGGGCCGAAGACCGCCTCGCACCACCCGGCGGCTCTCTCGACTCCGGCTAGCCTCGCTACTTGGCTCCTTCACAGCCGTCCGACGACGATAGCGCACCCGTGAGGCGCACGAGCGGTATGCCTAGGAGTATCGGTGCGTGTCGCGCCACACCCGGACGAGCGCGTAGGCGCAGGCTGCGAGCACGCCGAAGAACGCAAGCGCGTCCGCGCCGCTCGGCCGTAGCGCGAACAGCGCGGCCACGTCCAGCACCGCGAGCACGATCGCGGCGTAGAACGTCCGCCGGCTGCGGTCCGGCCACGTCTCGATGTCACTGCGCCGCTCGCGCCAGACCAGGAAGAGGAAGAACGCGATCGCGAGGAAGAAGGCCACGCTGAGCAGCGCGCTCGCGGTCAGCAGCGCCGCTTCGAGCGAGAGCAGGACGATCACGAGCGCGAACGCCGCGACGAGTGCGAGGCCGCGAACGGTGGGGTTGGAGAAAAAACGTCTCATCCGGTCGTCAGAGCTCGGATGCCGAGCGCGGCCGCGAGTGCGGTGCAGCCCGCGAACCAGAGCAGGCGGCGCTGCGGCTCTGCCGGCGCGTAGAACCAGGGCACGAGGGTCGCGGCGAGGGCAAGCGAGCCGTAGACGTAATGCAGTTGGTCGGCCGCTCGGCGTCCATCCGAGAGCAACAGCAGGCCGACCCCGACCTGGGCGACGAGCAGCGTCTGCCCGAGCGCCAGCAGGTGGGTCGTCAACCCACCCGCTCCCCGGCCGCGCCAGTAGAGCACGCCGCCCGCAAACGCCGCGACCGCGCAGACGCCGACGATGGCCCCGCCGAGTACCGGGTGGATCCGCTCCACGCAGGCGAATCTAGCCGAGCCCTCAACGCCGGCGCCGTTCGACTCCGCGAACGCGGTCGATCGCGTCCACCGTGGCCGTGTCGACCCCCTGGGCCCCCCAGATGTCGTCTCGCTCGCCGTCACGGCCGAGCAAGAGGTCGTCGCCGCTTTCGCCCAGCAGCGTGTCGCGTCCCGCCTCGCCCTTGACGTAGTCCGCATTCGGCCCGCCGGCAAGCCGGTCCGCACCGGGGCCGCCGAACAGCCTGTCCTTCTGCCAGCCGCCGGCGAGGCGGTCGTTCCCGCCGCGGCCGAGCAGGACGTCGTAGCCGTCGTACGCTGCGGGCTGCCCGCTGATCAGACCGCCGTAGAGCACGTCGTCGCCGAGTCCGCCGTCCAGGTAGTCGTCGCCGCGATTGCCCTGCAGCCGGTCGGAGCCCGGCCCGCCGTAGATCAGATCCGGCCCCTTCTGCCCGGAGATCGCGTCACGTCCCTCGCCGCCGAGCAGCCGGTCACGACCGATCCCGCCCGTGATGCTGTCGTCGCCCGGGCCGCCGTCGAGGGTGCTGCCGTCAGTGATGCCGGATGCCAGCGGCGACCCGAGCCTGTCGGCACCCTCGCCGCCGAGAACGGTGTTGTGACCTTCCTTCACGAAGGACGATGTCGTTGCCGTCGCCCGCCTCGATCCGGTCGTCGCCCGGCCCGTCCCAGACGACGTCGTCCCCGCCGAGGCCGAGGATCGTGTCGTCCCCGCCCCGGTCGAAGAAGACGTCGGGCCCCTCCGTCCCGACCAGCACGTCGTCGCCCTCGGTTCCCGTGATCGCACACGGAACAGTTCCGGCCGCCGTCGGCGTCGCGGGGAGCCGCTGCCACGCAGGCTCGCTCTCGGGCACCATCGTCGCCGTCACGCGAACGAGGTCGCCGCCGTCGGCAGCGCGCATCGTCCAGACGTCGCCGTTGCGAACGAAGGCGATGCGCGTCCCGTCCGGGGAGAACTCGGGCTGAGCGTCGCGCCTGCGTCGTCAACTGTCGCGAGCCGCTGCCGTCCGACACGACGACCCAGATCCCGGTGTCGGCGCCCACTGCCAGCATCCCGCCGCATCCGGCGACCAGCTCGGGTCATGAAGGCCCGGAAGGAACGCGAGCTGCGAGGCGCCGAGCCGTCGGCCGCCGCGACGACGAGCGTACGCGGCTCGGGAGCAGTCATCGGCGAGGTCACGTACGCGAGCCTCGTCCCGTCAGGCGACGGCTCCGGATCGAGCTCGGCGACGGCAGGTGTCTGCACCAGGCGCCGTTCGGCGCCGTCCGCCACGGTGATCTCGACGAGCTCGCCAAGCCGGGAGGCCACCACGCTCTTCCCATCGGCCCGCCAGGACGGCGACGACAGCTGCACGGCGCTCGTGAAGACGCGCTCGTCGGAGCCGTTGGCGGCCGAAACGACGAGCGTGCCGATCGTCGTGCTCCCGCCACGCACGAACGCGAGGCGCGAACCGTCCGGGGAGAACGACGGGTGACCGTCCCGCGCCGGGGTGTCGGTCAGCCGAGTCTGGGCGCTGCCGTCGGACGCTGCAGAGCAGAGATAGGCGCGAGGCGTCCCGTAGCGATCCGTCGGCGCCGTCCACTGCGTGAAGACGAGGCGTCCGTTCCCGCCGGGGAACGCTGCCTGTACGCCCCCGGCGGAGCAAGCGAGCGTCAGGATCGAGACGGCGGCGACGGCGATGCGCACGAGGTCAGGCTACGCCCAGCCTGTGAGTCCCCGATTAGGCTTGTGCAAGGACTTCGGCGGGAGGAGAGACACGTGATCGAGGAAGGCAAGCCTGCACCCGATTTCGAGCTCACGAACGATGCGGGCGAGAACGTCCGCCTCACCGACCTGCACGGGAAGCCGGTCGTCCTCTACTTCTATCCCAAGGACGACTCGCGGGCGAGTTATTGAAGTAAGTGCAGCAACCTGCAGAGGTCTCCTGCGGATTTGCGTCGCTCGACCTCAAGCTCTGCCGCATTGACCGGCTCCACGAGCAGATCCAGAATGTCCGAGTGGAGCGACTGAGGCTGTTTGGAGCCGCCGGTGGCGCAGTCTTTGCGATCGTCGCGCTCGTCGCGTTCGCGATCGCCCCAGGCCCGTCGTCCGCGAACGGTACGACAGTCGTGGAGTACTACTCTGCGCACGCGACTGCGACGCTCTGGCAGGCAGCGCTCGTCGCGCTCTCAGTCGTCTTGTTCATCTGGTTTGCGGAGACGTTCGCCGGGCAGATGTCCACGGGGCCAGTTGCGGTCGTTGGAGCCGCCGTCACGGCAGCCCTCTATCTCGTCGCGATCGGTTGCTGGGAGGTGCTGGGCGAGATTCTCGGTCGCGCCGACGGCGCCGACCTGAGCGACGGCGACGCTCACGCTCTCTACGCCGCGGGCTTGGGGGCCGTGCATCTGGCGAACTTCACGGCTGCGGCCTTCGTCGGAGCGACCGCAGCCGCGATGCTCGTCTCAGCGGTGCCGTGGCGCTGGCTCGGGTCGATCGGCATCGGGTTCGCCCTTGTCCAGCTGATCAGCGCGGTCATCGTGCTTGCCTCGCAGTCGCACTGGTCGGACGTCGTAGGCACCGTCGTGTTCCTAGCCTTCCTCGCTTGGGTGTTCGCCGCAAGCGTGCGGCTCGTCCTTGCGATTCGGCGCGGCGAGGTCGCAGCACCAGCTGCGGGTTTGTAGCCGTGGGACGATCGCACCCACGCCGCCGGGGCGGGATACACAGTGGGCACGGGTACGATCGCTAGATGGTCGAGGAAGGAAAGCCTGCACCCGACTTCTCACTCACGAGCGATTCCGGCCAAGACATCGCGCTGTCTGATCTTCGCGGGAAGCCGGTCGTCTTGTACTTCTACCCTCGGGACGACACGCCCGGCTGCACCGCGCAGGCGTGCGGCATCAGGGACGCGTGGGGCGAGTTCGAGCGGCGCGGCGCCGTCGTCCTGGGCGTCAGCCCCGACACCGCCGAGTCGCACGTGCGTTTCCGGGAGAAGTACGGCCTGCCGTTCACCCTCCTCGCCGACCCCGAGCACGAGGTTGCCGACCGCTACGGGGTCTGGGTCGAGAAGAAGAATTACGGCAAGACCTACTGGGGCGTCGAGCGCTCGACCTTCGTGATCGACGCCGACGGAAAGATCGCGAAGGTGATGCGGCGCGTGAAGCCGGACACGCACGCCGACGACGTGCTGGCCGCGCTGCCATGAGACCGTGACGGGCTGCCGCGCGGCCCGTCGTCATGCGGATGAGAGGACTTGAACCTCCACGCCCCGAAGGGCACACGGACCTGAACCGTGCGCGTCTACCAATTCCGCCACATCCGCGCGCGACTCCCATTCTAGCCGGTACTTTTTCGCGCTCCCGGACGTCTCATCCCGTAATGATCCGCGCTCTCATTGCCCTCGCGGCCGCGTCCCTCGTCGTGCTCGCGCCGGGCTCACGGCCCCCCGGTACGGCGCTGGGGGGGCCCGAGACCGAGGTCGTCGTCACGCTCGCTTCTCCCCCGCTCGCGCGCACCGGAGCGGGAGGCGCCGCGCGGATCGCAGCGGAGCAGCGAGCCTTCGAGAAGAATCTCGCGGAGGCCGTGCCCGAGGCGGACGTGCGTTGGCGGTACCGGATCGTCGCGAACGGGCTCGCCGTCGTGCTCCCGGACGATGCAATTCCCCTCGCTCCGTCGCCTCCCGGGGGTCAGTCGCGTCTTCATGTCTGCGCAGTACCGCCCGAGCCTCGACCGGAGCGTTCCGCAGATCGGCGCGCCCGTGCTCTGGGGCCCGGCGCTCGAAACGGCCGGCGGCGACGTGAAGATCGCGATCATCGACACGGGCGTCGACCAGACCCATCGGTTCTTCGCCCCAGCCGGATACACGATGCCGCCGGGCTTCCCGAAGGGGCAGCGCGCGTTCACGACGGCCGAAGGTGATCGTCGCGCGCGCATTCCCACCGCCACCGAGTCGCCGGCGCCGTGGCGACTCCGGTCGACGGCGACGGACATGGAACCCATGTAGCCGGCATCGCCGCTGGAAATGCGGGCACCAACGCAGGCGGCCGAATCCTGTCCGGGGTCGCGCCGCGCGCATACCTCGGCAACTACAAGGCCCTGACCGTTCCGCTTCCGGACGGAGATCCCGACGGCAACTCGCCCGAGATCGTGGCGGCGATCGAGGCCGCGGTCGCCGACGGGATGAACGTGATCAACCTCTCGATCGGCGAGCCCGAGATCCCACCGTCGCGCGACATCGTCGCGCTCGCGCTCGACGCGGCAGCCGATGCGGGCGTCGTTCCGGTTGTGGCCGCCGGCAACGAGCACAGCGAGTTCGGGCGCGGCAGCGTCTGGTCGCCCGGCACGACGGCGAAGGCGATCACCGTCGGCGCCGTGACGACCCGTGCGAGCGGCGCCGAGGACCAGATCGAGAGCTTTTCGTCCGCCGGCCCCTCGACGCTCTCGCTGCGCCTCAAGCCCGAGGTCTCGGCTCCGGGCGGCGGCATTCTCTCGTCCATCCCCGGCGGGTGGGCGACATTTTCCGGTACCAGCATGGCAGCGCCCCACGTGTCCGGCGCCGCCGCGCTCCTCCGACAGCGTCATCCAGGCTGGACCGTGGCGCAGGTGAAAGCGGCGCTGATCGCCACCGCATCGACGGCGTTCCTGTCCCCGACGCAGCCGGCCCCACCGGCCCGCGCGGGGGCCGGCGTCGTCGATCTTCCCCAGGCGGACCAGCCGCTCGTGTTCGCGACACCGAGCGCGCTCTCCTTCGGCCTCGTGAGGCCCGGGACGACCGCTGGCGCCTCAGTGGCCCTGACGGACGCCGGTGGCGGCGGGGGCGCCTGGACCGCGGCCGTCGAGCTGCGAGAAGGGACCGGAGCAATGAGCCCGTCAGTTCCCGCGTCGGTCACGGTGCCGGGAACGCTCCCTGTGAGCGTCAGCCCAGCAGCCGGCATCCCGCAGGGGGAGGTCAGCGGTTTGATCGTGCTCAGCCGCAACGGGACGCGACGCGTGGTTCCGTTCTGGTTCCGCGTCGCGGCGCCCGCGCTCGGCCGCGCTAAGCCGACGCCGCTCACGCGGCCTGGGGTCTACCGCGGGAACAACCGAGGGAAGCCCGCGCTCGTCTCGAGCTACCGCTACCCGGACGTCCCCCCCGGATCGGCCGTCACGGCGACGCTCGCCGGCCCCGAGCACGTGTTTCGCGTCAGCCTCGCGCGGCCGGCCGAGAACTTCGGTGTCGTCGTGATCGGAAGCGCGCGCGGCGTACGCGTCGAACCGCGCATCGTCGTCGCGGGCGACGAAAACCGGCTGACGGGCTTCGCCGCGCTTCCCTACAACAACAACCCCTACCTCGCCCAATACGGCGAACCCGTCCTCGCCAGCGGTGCCGTGAAGCCGACGGCCGGGCCCTACGACATCGTCTTTGACAGCCCCAACGCCGCCAACGCGGGAACGTTCCGCTTCCGCTACTGGTTGAACGACACCTCGCCGCCGCGCGCGGTGCTGCGAACGCGCACGGTCGGCCGTGGTTCACCCGTGCTCGTCGCCGTCTCCGACGCGGGAGCGGGCGTTGACCCTTCGACGATCTCGGTGCGCGTCGACGGCACGGTCAAGACGGCGCCGCGACGCGCCGGGATCGTCCGCGTTCCGACCACCGGTCTCGCTCCCGGACGCCATCGGCTGCGCCTGCAGGTCTCCGACTACCAGGAGAGCCGGAACATGGAGAACGTGCCGGCGATCCTCCCGAACACGCGCGTGCTGACGACGACATTCGTCGTCCGACCATAGGGGTGTGCGAAAACGAGGCCCAGCGGCCGCGAAAGCGGCCGCCTTCAGGGGTGTTGCGCGTTGCGGATCCGCGCGAGCGGATTCGCGACTGCCTAGTGAGTTTCGTGCTCCTCGATCGTCGGGAGCGCGTCGAGATCACGGCGTACGCTCTCGACGAACTCATCGCGCTCGTCGACCTCGGGCTCGATGACTCGCAACCGCGCCTTCTGCTTGGCACGGCCGCGCCGCCGGCGCGCCTCCGCGCCGGCGAGGCCCTGCACGCGCGACCATTCTGCGGCGCCGACGACGACGACCGCGAGCGCGAGCAGCACGATCCAGGGCCAGCTCACGTCAAAGAGTCTAGCCAGGCTGGAGAGCGTTACGCCCTGACGACGTCCATGGGGAGCCCTGCCAGCGGAATCCCGCCGTCGGGCGTGACGAGCCAGGTGTCCTGCATGTAGAGGCAGTCCTCGCCGTCCGGGGCGATCGCATGCGGGTGCATCGACAGCACCATGTTCTCCTGCAGCTCGACGTCCACGCCCTCCCCCACCTTCGGGAACTCGATCATCGTCATCCCGATCGAGTGCCCGGTGACGTGCCCGAGGTGGTAACCACGCTCGACGAACCCTCGCGCCACCGCATGATGGAGGTCGTGGCACGTCGTCCCCGGCCGCATCGCCGCGCGGGCGGCCGCCTCGTACTCGACGTACGCATCGAGCATCCGCAGCGTGTGGTCCGAGAGCTGCGTGTCGCGCGCTGCGACGGCGCGGGAGACCTCGACCCAGTGCATCCCCGGGCCCGCGATCTCGAGCGACGGCAGGACGAAGGCGGGCAGCCGTTCCTCGCGACGCGCAATCTTGAACTCCGGCCGCGCGAATTCGTCGGTCCCGGTCAGCACCATGTTCATCGTCAGCCGGCCGCAGCCCTGGGCGACGAACCATTCCTCGGCGGGCGCCATCACCTCTGCGGCTGTGCGCCCTGGCGCGTAGTGCTCGACCCAGAGCTCGAGCCCGCGCCGGTTGATCCGCACCGAGTCGCGCACCGACTCGAGCTCCTCCTCGCTCTTCACGGCGCGTGCGAGGTCGAACTCAACGTCGAACGGAACGACGTCGATATCCGTCGAGAGCGCGGTAGTCGCGCACCGTCATCACGTAGTCGAGCCCGTAGACGCCGAGCCGGCGCCAGCCGGCGTCGCGTGCGCGTGACGCGATCTCCTCGCCCGGATGGGCGGCGAAGATCTGCTCCACCTGCGCGGTCCCGTGCTCGCCGACGTAGCGGGCTTCACTGGGGAAGACCACCACGGGCTCGCCGTCAGCGGGAACGACGACGTACGCGTAGCGGTGGACGATCTGGAAGCCCGTGAGATACGTGACTGCGCCCTCGAAGCCGGTGTACTCGTTGCCGGAGACGACGAGGGCGTCCAGGCCGTGCGCCGCCATCGCCCCGCGGACGTTCTCGTACCGTCGCGCCAGCTCGGGCGTCAGCGCCACGATGCCTCCAACCCCTTCACCAGAGCCGTGATCGCGTCGTTGAGCGGTGTCGGGACGCCGAGCTCGCGCCCGAAGCGCGCGATCCCTCCGTTCAGGAAGTCGACCTCGGTCGCACGGTGGGCTTCGACGTCCTGGAGCATGCTCGCCTTGTGACCGTACGCGACGTCGGGCCGGGCGGCGTGGTCGATCAGCTCCTCGGGATCGGCGTCGAGCTCGATCCCCTGGGCGGCGGCAACCGCCTTGCCCTCGTCCACGAGCGCGCTCACGAGCGCCCGCAGGTCGGGTCGCTCGCACACGCGGCCGTGCGTGAGCCCCGTGAGCGCTCCGATCGGATTCGTCGCGGCATTGAAGATGACCTTTCGCCACTGCGCCGGCCGGGCGTCGCGCGCCGCGTGCGCCGGCATGCCGCCGCGGGTACACGCGTCGGCCAGGCGCTCGATCTCCCCCGCGCTCGCCGGGCTCGGCTCGAAGGGCCCGAAGGTGGTATCGCCTTTGACGTCCCACTGCACCACACCGGGCTCGAGCAGCTTTCCGGCCGGGAACGTCGTTCCCCGGATCACCCGCTCGACGTGCCCGGCGAGCACCTCCTCGTTACCGACGCCGTTCTGGACCGAAGCGACCGCGCCTCGCGTGAACGCGTGGGCCACAGCCGCGATCGCGGCTTCCGTGTGCATCGCCTTGGTCGCGACGATTCCGAAGTCGCAGGCCGGCACGCTCCGCTGCGTCCGCGGTCGCGCGAGGACGCGAGTGGAGCTCGCCCGCGCCGACGAGACGGAGGCCGTGCTCGTTGATCGCGTCCACGTGAGCCTGGTCGAGGTCGTAGGCCCACACCTCGACGTCCTCCAGGGTGGCGAGGTGGGCCGCGAACAACGAGCCAACAGCCCCGCACCCGACCACGCAGATCCTCACGCCGATTCCCTCGCGGCGCCGCGGCCGCCGTCGCCGGCGCCCGACAGCGAGAACTCACGCCCGCCGGTGAGGCCGCTGGGACGGAGGATCAGCACGACCGCCATCAGCGCGCTGACGACGATCAGCCGGGTGCCGGACGGGAGGTCGACCGCGAGGCCGGCGACGTCGATGCCGGACTCTGCCTGCGCGAGCAGCGAGTCGAGCCCGCTCACAGCGAGCGCGCCGACGACCGCCCCCCAAAGACTCGTGGCGCCGCCGATCACGAGCATCGCCAGGGTGATGAACGTGAGATCGAGGTAGACCTCCTCGGGAGTCAGCGGCAGCAGATGGACGTAGAGGCCGCCCGCGAAACCGGCGAGCGCCCCTGAGAGCCCGAATGCCCACAGCCGCTGTCGGTGAACCGAGATTCCGACGGCCTGAGCGGCGAAGGCGTCCTCACGGGTCGCGCGCAGCTGCCGCCCCAGTCGGCTCTTCGTGTAGGCGAAGGCGGCGGCGACCGCAATCACGGCGCCCACCGTAGCCTGGCGCAGCCCGGTCGTCTCGGGCACGGCCGAGAAGGCACCCGTGCCGGGCCCGATCTTCTCGTAGTAGCGCAGGACGTTGTGGGTGATCTCGAGCACTGCGAACGTCGCAATCCCCGCCGCGAGGCCGGAAAGTCGCATCAGCGGAAGGCCGACGACGAAGGCGTACACACCCCCCACGGCGGCTGCGATCAAGAGGGACGGGATATTCCCAACCGTCGTGTCGCGGAGGAAGGGGAACAGGTTCGGGAGGATGCCGGCCTTCTCTTCGACCGGGACCGTCAGGACGCCGGCTGCCCACGCCCCCACGGCCACGAAGCTGACGTGCCCGAAGGAGACGACGCCGGAGTTGCCGACGAAGACGAACAGCGAGACGACGATCGCCACCGATACGAGCGCGCTGATGAAGTAGATCTCGGTCTCCCGGGCGAAGAGGGAACCGACGACGCCCGCCGCGACGACGAGCACGACCGGCGCCAGCAGCTCGCCCAGCGAACGGGTGCGCCTCACGCTCGCTCCACCACCTGGGCGCCCGGTCGAGTGAACAGGCCACCGGGGCGGATCAGCAGGACCACGATCACGAGGCCGAAGAGGAACGACGAGAGGTACTGGCTCTGCGCTGTCGGCAGCGCGCCGCCGAGCAGCCCGGAGGCGAACCCGATCGCGAAGCCGCCCAGCGTGGCCGAGAAGAGCCGGTTCATGCCGCCCAGCACGACGCCGGCCAGCACGACGATGGTCTCCGAGAGGGCGAAACCCGGCGTCACGAACGAGGTCTGCACGGTCAGGATCACAGCCACGACCGCCGCCAGCAGGCCCGAGACGAGTACCGCCGACCCGATCACCCGGTTCGCCCGCACCCCGAGCAGCCGCGCCGTGCGGAAGTCGAGCGCCGCCGCCCGCAGGTGCAGACCGATGGTCGTGCGCCCGAGCAGGAGCATCAGCGCCAGGAGACAGGCGGCCGCGACGACGATCGCAACGACGGTGATCCGGCGGATGTCGACGTCACCGATCGAGATCGGGCGGTTGAGCGAAACGAACGAAGTGACCGGTTTCCCGAGGGGGCCGAACCAGAGCAAGGCGATGCTCTGGAGCAAGAACGCGACGGCGAAGGTCGCCACCAGCATCACGGCCGGCTGCTGCTCACGCAGCGGCCGGAAGACGACGCGCTCCATCGCCAGCGAGAGGGCGATCACGACCGCGAAGCACAGCGCGATACCGGCCCAAGCGGGCCAGTTCCACTCCGACGCGAGCGCGAGCGCGTACGCGCCGGCCATGATCAACTGGCCGTAGGCGAAGTTGACGAGCCGGAGGACGCCGAAGACGAGCCCGATCCCGACGGCCATCAGCGCATAGACCGCACCGAGGCCGATCGCGTCGACGAGCGTCTGCCAGTCGACGTTGAGAACGTCTGCGAGGACCGTCGTCATGCGAAGTACGCCGCGATCATCCGCTCGGTGTCCGCCGCGTCGGCGGGCGTCAAGGTGAGCCGGAGCTCGCCGTTCGAGAGGACGTGCGTACGGTCGGCGAGGGCGACCGTCCGCTGCGCGCGCTGCTCGACCAGGAGCACGGCGAGACCTCTGTTGCGGATCTCCGCCAGCACGCCGAAGAGAACGTCGACGAGAGCCGGCGCGAGGCCCAGCGACGGCTCGTCGAGCAGCAGCACGTCGGGCCGTGCGACGAGCGCCCGAGCGATCGCAAGCTGCTGCTGCTGCCCTCCCGAGAGCGCGCCGGCTTGACGCTTCCGGAACTCCTCCACGATCGGGAAGAGCTCGTAGACCTCGTCGAAGTCGCCGCCGCCGTTCCCGCGCGAGCGCCCGGCCAGGCCGAGCCGGAGGTTCTCCTCGACGGTCAGCTCGGCAAAGATCCGCCGCCCTTCGGGCACGAGCGCGACACCCGCACGGGCGATGCTCTCGGGGCTACGGCCCGCGAGGCGCTCGCCGCGGAGGCGAACCGTGCCGGCGGACATCGGAACAACTCCCATGACCGCATGCAGCGTCGTCGACTTGCCGGCGCCGTTCGGGCCGATCAGGCCGACGATCTCCCCGCGCCCGACGGAGAGGGTGACGCCGCGAACCGCAGCGACGGCCCCGTACCTGACCGAGAGCCCGTCGAGCTCGAGCAGCGCCTCAACCGGCGACATCGCCCGCCTCGTGGAGCGCGCTCTCTCCCAGATACGCGGAGGCGACGTCGAGATTCGCGCGGATCTCGCGGGGAGTCCCCTCGGCGAGAGTTCGGCCCTGGTCGAGCACGTGGATCCGGTCGCAGACCTCCATCACGAGCGCCATGTTGTGGTCGATCAGGAGGACACCGACCTCGTGGTCGTCGCGCAGGGAGCGAACCACTGCGGCGAAGTCGGGCACCTCCGCTTCCGGCAAGCCCGCCGCCGGCTCGTCCATGAGCACGAAGCGCGGCTGCGTCGCGAGGGCGCGCGCGACGCCGAGCCGGCGCTCGTGGCCATGGGGCAGCCGGCCGGCTGGAAGGTCCGCGTGGTCCTCCAAGCCGAGCAGCTCGACGAGCTCGGCTGCCCGTCGCCGCGCGAGCTGAGTCCGCGAGCCGACTCCGAGCGCGGCGACCTCGACGTTCTCGCGGACCGAGAGCGTTCGGAACGCTCGGCTGTGCTGGAACGTGCGAGCGAGCCCGGCGCGGCCGCGCCGGTGCGCGCTCCAGCGCGTGATGTCGCGGCCTTCGAGCTCGACGGTGCCGGCGCTCGGCACGTCGAAGCCCGAGAGCACGTTCACGAGTGTCGACTTGCCGGCGCCGTTCGGCCCGATCAGCCCGACCACCTCGTGGCGATGGAGCTCCAGGTGGACGTCCTCGAGCGCGCGGACGCCTTCGAAGGACCGGAACAGACCGGCCGCCCGGAGCGATCCTCCGGGCGGCCGTGTCTCGAGCGTCGTCACTCTCGGATCAGATCTTCGGGACCTTCTTCGCGGCGATCAGCCCGACGTACTTGGGGACGTTGTTCTGGATCTGGATCACGCGGTACTGCCGGCCGAAGACGGTGTGGACCGACTTCGAGAACGTGACGCGGCCCGACACCGTCGGCACCTTCGTGAACCGCTCCATCTGGGCGGCGAGCTTGACACCCTGGGTCGACTTCGCGCGCTTGATCGCGATGACGACGCCGTCGATCGCGGCCGGCCCGGTGATGTAGCTGCCGACGAGCGCCTTCGTCGCCTTCGCCCAGCCGTTCGCCACCTTGACCGGGTCGTCGCCGAAGACCGACGCGAACGTGACGAAGTAGTAGTTCGTCACCTTCGGGTCCTTCGGCAGCCAGTAGGCGCCGTCACCGGCCCAGGAGTTGATGAACGGCGTGTCGACGCCCAGCGTGCGCAGCCCGTTCAACAGCGGCACCATTGCCCCCCACGGCGGCGCCGTCGCCGAGACGATCACGTCGGCGTCGACGTCCTTCAGCCGGCTGATCGCGTTCTGCACCGACGCCTGGTTGGCGTTGCCGGTCGGCGAGGACTGGTAGGTCTCCTTGGCGACGATCTTCCCGCCGAGCTGCTTCCAGCGGGCCTCGAACGCCTGCACGACGTTGCGGAAGTAGATGATCACCGTGTCCGTGGCGAGCGCCGCGTCACGCCAGCCACGCTTCCAGGCGTACTCGGCCATCGCCGAGCCCTCGTCTTGCGCGAGGTTGCCGTAGCTGAACGCCAGTCGCCCCTTGGCGCCGAACCGCTTAGGCCCCATCTGGTCCGAGCCGATGCAGGCCGCGACGGCCAGGATGCCGCGGTTGATCGCCTCCTGCACGACCGGCGCTGCCAGCTCGACATCGCACGTCGTGAAAATGACGTCCGCACCCTGGCCGAGGAGCTTGGCGGCGCAGGCCTTGGCCACAGCCGGCTTGTTCCCCTGCGTATCGCACGTGGTGAGGGCGATCTTGCGCCCGAGTGCACCGCCGCGCGCGTTGACCGTCTTGAGGTGCAGCTTCGCCGATGCGAGCGCCGACGTGTCGAACGGCGACATCGCGCCCTTGCTGTCGTAGGCCCAGCCGATCAGGATCGGATCCGCAGCCGCGGCGGTCGTGCCTACGAGAACCGCGGCGGCAGCGAGCACCGTCGCGAGGAGCACGCCCAGCGCGCCCTTTCTCCTATGTCTCATGTCGCCCTCCTGTAGCAGTAGACGGTATGCGAGTCTCGGCATCGTCCCAGGACGCCTCTCGTGCCTTGATCAGGCGGTACATCGCCGTGTGCAGCGGGATCGGCACATCGCGCCGATCGGCCTCGCGGACCAGCGCTCCCGTGATCAGGTCGATCTCGGTCGGCCGCTGCGCCTCGACGTCTTCGAGCATCGAGGGGTAATGGGCGCTCCCCCGCTGCGTGGCGAGGACGTTCATCTCCCAGGGGTCGTCATGGAGAGGGATCCCCGCAGCAGCCGCCACCGCCTTGCCCTCCTCCACGAGGTCGAAGACTAGTCGCCCCAGATCCGTCGGACTGGTCGCGGGCGGCGAAATGGGCGTCGTGCGGAAGGCCGGTCAGGGCGGCGACGGAGTTGACGGTTGCGTTGAAGATCAGCTTCGACCACTGCGCTGGGCGCAGGTCGGGCAGCGCTTCGGCCTTCAGGCCGGCCCGGACGAGGAGCGTTGCCGTCTCCCCAACGCGTTCGAAGGACGTCTCCTCGTACGGGCCCAGCCAGGTCTCCGTGTCGAGGATGTACTCGATGTGCGTGTCGGAGTGCTTCGTACCGCTCATGAAGGTGACCGCCGAGATGATCGGCCAGTCGCCGTGGGCGCGGACGACGTCCTCCGCGCCGAGGCCGTTGAGCACCGTCATCACGGCCGCATCCGCGAATCGCCCGCCGAGCGTCTCCGCCGCCGCTGCCAGCCCGGTCGCCTTCGTCGCGACGATGACGAGATCGACCGCTGGGAGGCTGTCCGGATCCGCCGACGCGGTGATGCGAGCGTGCAGGTCGCTCCGGCCGGTGACGCGAAGGCCCTTGGCGTTCAGCGCGTCGGCATGCTCGCGACGGCGCGTGAGGACGCAGACGTCGGCGACCTGCGCCAGATGACCGGCGAAGAGGCTGCCGATCACGCCGGCACCGACGACGCAGACCCGCTCGCTCACGGTATGTCGACGCCGCGCGCCGCCCGCCGCGCGATCGTCCGGAACTCCGTGGTCGGTCACGAGCCCACGCTTGCGCTCGGCCTTTCGCTTGACCGCGGCGAGCGCCTCCGCGCGCGCCTCCTCCGGTAGGTCGAGGCCCAGCTCCTCCGCCTTGATCCGGATCGAGTCGAGCCCGCTCTTCTTGCCGAGCACGAGCCCGCGCTCCGCACCGACGAGCTCCGACGCGTAGGGCTCGATCGCGGGCGGGTCGTGGAACTGCGCGGCGACGGCGCCCGACTCCCTGGTGAAGAGGTTGTCACCGGTCACGGGCTTCCACGGAGCGAGCTCGTACCCCGATCGCTCCTGCACGAGGCGCGACAGCGCCCGCGCCTGCTCGAGGCGGAGGTGCGTGGGCACGCCGTAGAGCGCCTCCAGTGCCAGGGCGACCTGGATGAGATCGGCATTGCCGGCCCGCTCCCCCATGCCGTTGACGGTCCCGTGCACCCAGCGCGCTCCCGCCTGCACCGCCGCCACGGCGGCGGCCGTGGCCAGACCGAAGTCGTCGTGACCGTGCCAGTGGATCGGGATGTCGTGGCCGAGCCACTCCGACGTCTCGCCCGACGAGGAACGCGGCGGCTTCGGGCGTGGCGATCCCCAGCGTGTCGACGACGACGACCTCGGCGGCGCCCGCGTCGACAGCCGTCTCGTACGCGCGGCGAAAGAACTCGAGGTCGGCGCGGGTGCCGTCGACGCCGAAGAAGGCGACGCGGATCCCGTTCCGGACTGCAAACGCGACGGCCGAGCGGATCCGCTCCAGCATCGCCTCGGGCGCCACGCCCAGCGCGCGCAGCTTGCCGTCCGAGATCGGGCTCTCGATCACGGAGGCGCCGACGCCGAGCTCGACGAGCGCCTCGACGTCCGCCTGCACCGCCCGGGAGAAGCCCCACACTTCGGCGCGCAACCCTGCCTCGGCGACGAGGCGAACGGCAGCGAAGTCGTCATCGGAGACGCGCGGGAAGCCGGCCTCGATCCGGTCGACGCCTGCGGCGTCGATCGCGCGGGCGAGCTCGAGCTTGTCCTCGGGCGTGAGCACGACGCCCACCGTCTGCTCGCCGTCGCGCAGGGTCGTGTCATAGAGGCCGACGACGACGTGCGGCTGCGGCTCGAGTGCCTTGCGGTTGAGGTCGCCCGTCCAGACTTTCTCGCGGTCGATCGTCACGCCCGGACTATCCCATCGGGGAAGGGTGAGAGCTTCTCGGTGCCCGCCTCGGTAATCAGGAAGTTGTCCTCGACGCGGAGCCCGCCTCCCCCGTCTCTATAACATCCTGGTTCGATTGCAAGCACCATTCCCGCGCGCATCTCGCCGCCGCCGGCCTGGTGCGCGTACGGCGGCTCGTGGGCGCGGGCACCCACACCGTGCGCGATCGGGTGCGACGGCTGCCCCGGAAAGCCGAGCTGCGCGATCCCCTCTCGGACTCGCCGGTCGAGCTCGGCGAGGCTCGCGCCCGGCCGGCAGAAGCGACACGGCGTCCTCGTAGACGCCGAGCAACCCGCGCTC
The DNA here is from genome assembly GCA_963737565.1 of uncultured Actinomycetes bacterium. Lineage (GTDB taxonomy): Bacteria > Actinomycetota > Thermoleophilia > Gaiellales > Gaiellaceae > Gaiella. The sequence continues at coordinate 23,995 of CAVTTF010000012.1, read as the reverse complement.
GAGCTCCCGATACTCGTCCGTCGAGCTCCCCGACGACGAGGTTCTTCGTGTGGTCGCACCAGTAGCCGTCGGCGCAGACCCAGATCTCGAACAGCGTCGGCTCGTCCGCAACGATGGGGCGATTCGTCGTCGCAGTGAACGTCTTGATCCCCGGCCCCGACCACACGAGCGAGAAACCGAGCGCCAGCTCCACCCGGCCGCGCCAGCCGGTGCCCTCGCCGTGCACGAACCCCTCCCACTCGGCGGCGGCCTGCGCCTCGCTCATGCCCGGCCGGAGCACGCCCTGGACGTGCTCCATCGCAGCGGCGGCGATCTCGTTCGCCAGCCGCATGCGCTCCAGCTCCTGCTCGGTCTTGAGGGCTCGCGCTTCGGCGAGGAGCGGCGCGGCGTCCACGGCATCCGGAAAAGCGTCGAACCAGGCCTTGGGGAAGGTCGTCGGCTCGCCGACCATGCGGTCGGACGCCTGCGTGCCGAGCGAGAGCTCGAGGCCGACCGTCGTGTACTCGCCGCGCCGGCGGCGACGGCGAGGTCGAGCGCGCGCAGGCCGGGCGGGCGCGGATCGGATGGGTGATAGCCCTCGAAGAGCCTGACGTCCGGCGTCCAGGACATGCGCGCAGCGTCCTCCGCGCTCGCCTCCAGGCAGATGAGCACAGGCTCTCCCTCTCGCGGAAAGACGACTGCGTCGTACCCCTTCATGCCCCAGAAGTTCGTCAGGTAGAGGACGTTGTCGGGCGCCCGCACGACCAGCGCGTCGAGACCGCGCTCGTCCATCAAGGCACGGACGCGGTCGAGCTTCGCGTCGTCCCGCGGCCAGCTCACGGGCCCAGCTCCTCGGTCGGCGGCGGCTCGAGGACCGCAGTGCCCGAGCCGGCCGAGGGGCGAGGACGCCGGGGCTCGCGGACGCCGATGTCGGGCGGCGGGTCCTCGGGCGTGGTCGGCAGGGACGGGCTCGCGCCGACGGCGGCGCAGCCGGTCGAGCAGCGAGCGCAGGCGCCCGCCGCGGCGCGGGCTCACCAGCGCACCCTCGCGGGCGCCTCCACGCCGTGGGCGTCCCGCCAGGACACGACGGGGTTCCGGAGGACGCCGATTCGCTCGATCTCAGCCTCCATCACGTCCCCAGGCTTGAGGTAGAGCGATGCGGCGTCCTCGGAGAAGCCGGCCACGCCGGACACCGTCCCGGTCGAGACGACGTCGCCTGCCGAATAGCCCAGCGGTGAGTAGTGGCTGAGGATCTCGGGGATCGTGACCGACATCCGGCCGGTGTGCGAGACCTGCCGCGGCTCGCCGTTGACGCGAAGCTCCATGCGGAGGTCGTGCGGGTCGGGGATCTCGTCCGGCGTCACGATCCACGGCCCGAGCGGGCAGAAGGTGTCGATCGCCTTGCAGAAGGAGAAGACCCCGGAGCGCATCTCGCGCCGCTGGATGTCCCGCGCGGTGATGTCGTTGAAGATGACGTAGCCGCCGATGTAGTCCGCCGCTTCGTCCGGCGAGAACCACTTCCCGGGCTTCCGAATCACGACGGCGAGCTCGAGCTCGTAGTCGAGCTCGTCGGTGAGGTGCTCGGGGTGGACGACCGGGTCGTCCGGGCCGACGATCGCGTCGACGTTCTGGAAGAAGACGATCCAGGGCGCGATCTCGTGCGACCAGCCGACACGCTTCGACTCCTCCTCGTGCTCGCGGAAGTTCCCGGCCGTGTGGAAGAACTTCTTCGGCACGATCGGCGCGCGCAGGCGAACGTCGTCCAGTGCGTGACGCTCGGCCGTCTCGTCCGCCCCGCCCCGCTCGAACCACTCGCGCATCGACGCGACGTCCAACCCGACGATCTCCTCACCCTCGACGCGCCCGACCTTCCCCGCCTCGTAGGTGACCAGCCTCATCGCGGCATCACCTGGCGAACCGCGCCAAGTAACACAGTGTTGCAAGGCGTCATCCGACGACTCCGCAGACCGCCATCGCCGTGCGCGCGTAGACCTCTGCCGTCTTCACGAGCCCGTCGATCGCGAGATTCTCGCCGAGCTCGGCGTCCGGCAGCCCACTCGACGTGCCGTAGTTGACCGTGGCGATCCCGTAGCGGCTGAGCACGGAAGCGTCGGAGAACCAGCGGGTCACGTCGCGCTCGGCCGGCGCGCCGAACACCTCCTCGTGCGCTCCCGCCAGCGCCGCGACAAGCGGATGTCCCTCGTCGATCTCGGCCCCCGGCGCCGTCACGTACACCTCGGCTTCCACTCCCTCCAGCCCGCGCGCCCATTCCAGCGCCCGGCGGCGGGCCTCCGCCATCGGCACGTCCGGCGGTACCCGCAGGTCGAGGAAGAGGTCGGTCGCATGCGGTGTGCGCGACGCGCGCCAGCCGAAGCCGCCCTGCACCGCCCCCACGTTGGCGACGCCGCGGACGTCGCCGTACGACATCTCCTCCTCCCACTGCGGCAGCCACTCGAGCGCGCGATCGAGCACAGGCCGCATGCGCACGATCGAGTTTTCCTCCAGCCGGCCGGCCGGAGAACGCCGTGTGGATGAACGGCCCGTGCACCGTGAGCCGCAGCCAGAGGGCGCCGAAGTGCGCGAGCACGAGCTTGTTCTCGGTCGGTTCCCCGAGGACGCACATGTCCGCAGCCCCACCGTGGCCGACGAGGTAGCGGGAGCCGGCCGCGTACCCACGGAACTCGGCGCCCTGCTCGTCCCCCTGCTGGGCCTTCTCGATCTCGCCGCAGACGCCGGCGATCAGCACGTCGCCGCGCAGCTTGACCCCCTGCTCGCGCAGCGCGCGCACGGCCTCGACGTAGCAGGCGACGGCTCCTTTCATGTTCGAGATCCCGAGCCCGTAGATCCGCCCGTCGCGCTCGAACCCCTGCGGCTGGAATCCCGGAATCCCCGCCAGCCACGGCTCCCGTCCCGAGTACGAGGTGTCGAGGTGCCCGTTGAACATCAGCGTCGGCCCGCCGCCCTCGCCGGACAGGGTGCCGAGCACATTCGCGCGGCCGTCCTCCACCTGCTGCCACTGCACCTGCAGGCCGAGCTCGCGCAGCTCGTCGTCGAGCACGACCGCGCATGCTTCTTCCGAGCCGGTGAACGAGGGGGTCGAGACGAGCCGAATCGCCAGCTCGACGAGGCGGCGCTCGTCGATCACGACCGGAAGCGCGGCAGCACCTGCTCGCCGAAGAGGCGGATCTGGGCGTGCCGGTCGTCTCCCCACAGCTCCAGCATGACGTGCGTGCACCCCGCCGCGCGGTACTCCTCGATCGCGGCGACGCAGTCGTCCGGAGTGCCGGCGATCGGCTTGCAGCGGTCGAGCAGCGAGTCGGTGACCTCGGCCTTCGCCGCGAGCCGGCCGCCGCGCTCCATCGCCTCGGCGACCGGCCGGATCTCCTCGGGGTCGATCCCCGCCAGGTCGAGCAGCGTGTCGGCGGCACCGCGGATGTTCTGCACCTTGTTCGCCAGGTACATGCCTGCGATCTCGCGCGCCCCGTCGCGACCCGCGTCGCGGTCGGTGGGATGGATCGAGGCGACGACCGTACAGCCGATGTCGATCTCGGCGGCGACGTTCTCCCGGGTGTAGCGGACGAACGCGGGAGTGGTGATCGAGGGGGTGAGGCAGCCGTCCGCGATCTCGCCTGAAAGTGCCTGCATCTTCGGCGCCGTCGCCGCGATGTAGACGGGCGGAACCTCGCGGGGCGCCTCGGCGTCCTCGCGCAGGGGTGGGACCGATGCGCTCCACGTCTCCCCCTCGTACTCGAAGGCTTCGCCGCCGAGCACTCCTCGCACGATCGCGACAGCGTCGCGCATCGGTCCCGAGGGTCTTCGACGTCTGCCGGCGAATGTTGTTGAGGAAGATCTTCGATGTGCCGAAGCCGAGCAGGAAGCGGCCCGGCCCGGCGGCCTCCTGGACGACGCGGGCGTCCATCGCCACCTGCACGGGATGGCGCGTGAACGGCGAGATGATCCCCCAGCCGATCGTCAGCCGCCGCGTCTCGCGCGCCATCAATGCGGAGACGACGGTCGACGAGCGCGCCTCCATGCCGTGCTTGCGCCACCAGGGGTACGCCTCGGCGAGCCAGATCGTGTCCATCCCCGCCTCGTCCATCACGCGCGCCGACGCGAGCATCTCCTCGAGCGGCTCCATCGTGAGCTGCATGACGCCGATGCGGAACGGCACCGACGCGGAGTGGGTCACGACGTCGCGGCCGCGCCTGCCACCCTCGCCTCCAGCGCGGCGAGCACCTGCCCGACCTGCTGGTTGACGATCGGCTGCAGCACGCGCTGGCCCATCGACCCGACCGGGCCCGCGATCTTGACGTCCGCCTCCCACACCATCGAGGTGGCGTCGCCCTCGCCCGAGAGCGTGAACGACGTCGTCATGTTCATCAGCGCGCCCACGCCCGTGCCCTTCGCCCGCAGCGAGGCGAACTCGAGCGGCCGCTCCTCGAGCTTCTCGAACTCGATCGACATGCGCAGTCCGCCGAGGCCGAGCGGCACCTTGACCTTCGCCTCCAGTGACGGTCGTCCTGGATCTCGAAGCTCTCGACGCCGGGCATCAACTGCGCCATCTCGGCCGGATCGTTGATCACATTCCAGACGACCTCCCGCGGCGCCGGAAGCTCCTTCGTACCCTCGAGCTTCACCTCGACACCGCGCGCGCGCCCCGTGCAGCATCTCCCAGACCCGCTGCGACGGGTTGCAGCTGTCGTACACGATACGTCGTGCCCGCCGAGCGGAGCGCGTCCTGGATCGCCGCGCAGACGCAGTGGATGCCGCCGCCGCCGCCCTCGCCCATCCCCTTCGCGCCGAGCGGAGTGAACGGCGACGGGCGACTCGATCGCGCCCGTCTTGAGCGGCGGCAGGTCGAGTGCGTGCGGCACGTGGTAGTCGTAGAAGTTCGGGGTCAGCAGCGTCCCGTCCTCGTCGTAGACGAAGTTCTCGTGCAGGGCGGCGCCGATCGCGTGGACGGTCGCGCCGTGCACCTGGCCCTCGACGATCTGCGGGTGGATCCGGCGTGCCGCAGTCGTCCACCGCCGCGTAGTCGACGATCTCGGTCTCGCCGGTCTCCGGGTCGACCTCGACCACCGCACGCGTGGATCTGCGTTGCGTAGGTCAGGGTCAGCTTGCCCTTCTTCGTCTCCGTGGTCGACGACCCCGAAGTACGGCCGGTAGACGAAGCGGTGGTTCGAGCGTGGGGTTGAAGTCGGGCGGCAGGAAAGCGTTGTTCGCGTTGACGATCGCGCCGAGCGCCATGAACGGCAGCGCCGCCTCCGGGGGACCGTCCTTCACCCGCGCGAAGCCCTCGGCGAGCTCGATCTGCTCCTCCGGCGCCTGCAGCACGAAGCCGGCGAGCTGCGACCATCTCGTCACGCAGCAGTTCGGCCGCGCCCTTGACGGCGCCCAGGCCGGTCACTGCGAACTGGCTCGCGTACGTGCCCGAGAAACCGGCGTGCGAGTTGAACCACGAGTCGTGGCCGCGGCGGACGTTCACCTGGTCGGGCGAGCAGCCGATGATGTCGGCCACCACCTGGGCAGCCGTCGTCTCGTGCCCCTGCCCCTGCGGGACGGTGCCGAGCGTGACCACGACCTCGCCGAAGATGTCGAGCTTCACCGACGCCGCCTCGTTGTTCCCCGAGAACTGCAGCTCGGGGTTCAGGAGCTGCGACTGGCCGAAGTTGTTCGTGCCCGAGTCGAGCGTCGAGCCGATGCCGACGCCGAGCAGCTTGCCGCGCGCGGCCGCCTCCGCGCGGCGCTCCTCGATCGAGTCGTAACCGACGAGGTCGAGCGCGATGTCGAGGCAGCGCGCGTAGTCGCCCGAGTCGTAGACGCAGCCGTTCGGCGTCTCGTACGGCATTTCCTCGGTCTTCACGTAGTTGCGCTTGCGCACCTCGACGGGGTCGAGCCCGAGCTCGGCGGCGACGATGTCGACGATCCGCTCGGTCAGCCAGAGGTGCTGCATTCGCGAGTAGCCGCGATTCGGCGAGACCGGCGACTTGTTCGTGCAGACCTGCGTGAAGTCGACGCGGATCGACTCCCAGCGGTAACAGCCCGGCGTGACCTGCGCCCAGATGATGCAGCCGAGCGGCTCGTAGCGCGGGAAAGCGCCGCAGTCGTCGATCGCCCGGACCTTGAAGCCGGTCATCGTGCCGTCGGCCTTCACGGCGACCTCGACGTCGAGGAACGTCCGCTCGTTGCCGTGCGCGTTGGCGGTGTGCTGGTCGGTGCGCCACTCCGTCCACTGCACCGGGCGGCCGAGCTTCCGGGCGAGCAGGCAGAGCACGACGAACTGCGGGTGCAGGCAGATCTTGTTGCCGAAGCCGCCGCCGATGTCGCCCGTGACGAAGCGCAGCTTGTCGATCCCGACGCGCAGCGCCGGCGCCATCCAGATCGCCCCGATTCCGGGCATCTGGTGATTGCAGTGAATCGTCCACTCGCCCGTCCCCCGGTCGTGCTCGACGAGCGCTCCCGCGCACTCGAGCGGCGTCGAGGAGAAGCGGTGGAAGTGGAGCTTCTCGATCTTGACGACGTGGTCGGCCTCGGCGAGCGCAGCGTCGACGTCGCCCCAGTCGAAGACTCCCGACCAGACGACGTTCGAGCCCGCGTCGTCGTGGAGGATCGTCTCTTCCTTCAGTGCCTCCTCGCCGTCGACGAGCACGGGCAGTTCCTCGTACTCGACCTCGACCAGCTCGGCTGCATCACGGGCGAGCTCACGGGTCGCCGCGCAGACGGCGGCCACCGGCTCGCCCATATGCCGCACCTTGCCGACCGCCAGCGCGTAGTCCTTGATCGCGTTGCCCGGAGCCGTCGACATCTCGAAGAACGGGTCCGTCTGGATCGCCACCTCGTCGCCGGTGATCGTCCCGTAGACATCGTCGAGCGCGAGCGCGGCGGACACGTCGATCGAGACGATTCGAGCGTGGGCGTACGGCGAGCGCACGAAGTGGACGTAGCCCATCCCGTGGCGGCGGATGTCATCGAAGAACTGCCCCTCTCCCTGCACGAGCGCGGCGGTCCTCCTTGCGCGGAATCGACTGCCCGACGAAGCCCTTCTGCAGAGTGGTGGTTTCCTCGGTGACGGTGGTCACGACGCCTTACCGGCTCCCGCTGCGACGACCGCTTCGACGATGTTGACGTACCCGGTGCACCTGCAGATGTTGCCCTGGAGCGCCAGCTTGACCTCGTCCTCCGTCGGACGCGGGTTCTGCTCGAGTAGCGCTGTCGCGCTCATCAGCATCCCCGGCGTGCAGTACCCGCACTGGAGCGCGTGGTGGTCGGAGAAGGACTGCTGCAGCGCGGTCAGCTCGCCGTCCGCGGCGAGCCCCTCGACCGTGCGCACGCTTCGCGCCGTCTGCCTGGACGGCGAGGAGCATGCAGCTCTTGACCGGCAGCCCGTCGAGGTGGATCGTGCAGGCGCCGCAGTTGCCGGTGTCGCAGCCGATGTGGGTTCCCGTCAGCTCGAGGTCGTCGCGGATGAAGTGGACGAGCAGCCGGCGTGCAGGCACCTCCCGCTCGTAGACCTGCCCGTTGACCTCGACTGCGATCGCCCGCTCCCTCGACGGCTCGCTCACGCAGCCCCCTTCGCGCGCGCGGCCGCCTGAACGACGGCGCGCACCGCGCACGTCTCGGACAGGTGCCGGCGGTAATCGGCGGATGCATGGACGTCGGCGGGAGGGTCGAGCGTCGCGCCGAGGCCTGATGCCCCCGTCCGCACGGCGTCCTCGGACCGGTCGCCGCTCCCCAGGCGCTCCTCCAGCGCGGTCGCCCGGACCGGCACGGCGTCGACACAGCCGAGCGCCACCCGCACATCGTCCGCTGAGACGGTTGCAGCCGCGTTGGCGATGCACGTGCCGTGGGCACCGATCGTGACCGCGGAGAAGCCGTCTCCAACGCCCGGCGCACGCGGCGGCACTGCGATGCTCGTCAGGAGCTCGCCCTCGCCGACCGCGGTCAGGTAGACGCCGAGGAAGAACTCCTCGGCAGCGACCTCTCGTTCGCCGTCGCTGCCGCGAATCGTCATCGTCGCCCCGAGTGCGACCAGGAGCGGAGGCAGGTGGTTCGTCGGATCGTTCACGCAGACATTGCCGCCGACCGTGCCGCAGTTCCGCACCTGGACGTCCGCGATGGTTGCGGCCACTTCGGCGAGGATCGGGCGCGCGACCTCGACCTCGGACGAGTCGACCAGTTGCGCCAGCGTGACCATCGCGCCGAGCTCGAGCCGGCCGTCTGCGCCGAAGCCGATCGAGCGTAGCTCCTCGAGATCCGCGAGGTCGACCAGCACGTCCGGCGCCGCCGCCCGCTGCTTCATCACGTTGACGAGCGTCTGGCCGCCCGCCAGGGGCCGCGCGCCTTCGTGCGCGGCGAGCAGTCCGACGGCCTCGTCGACCGTCGCCGGGCGCGCGTAAGCAACCTCACGCAGAAGCACGGCCCGATTACGTCACAGCGCCGCCGACTCGTCAAGCGGCAACGAGCGCTCGCTGGAGCGCCACCCCGCCGCCCGTCGTCACCGGGTCGCCGTGCGCGACGAGGATACGCTCGATTGGAAGGTCGGCCAGCTGGCTCCAGAGGGCAGCCCGTACGTCTCGCGAGTCCTTGCCGCCGAGCCACGAGTCGGGGCAGCAGCCGAACGCCTCCCGCCTCGTCGCCGAGCAGCGTGTCGCCGGCGACGAGTGCGTTGTGGGAAGGCAGCCAGAGCAACACCTCGGAGGGGATCGTCGCGTCGATCGCCACCGCCCGACCCGGCAGCGGATCGCCCGGGCGGAACGGATCCGCCTCGACACCGGCGGGAAGATCGTCCAGGCCGTCGGCAGGAACCCAGAGCCGCGCGCCGGGATAGCGCGCGAGGACTGCGGCCGAGCTGCGCGCGTGCCAGGCACAGGTGAGCAGCACGTGCGGCGTGCCCGCACGCGCGACGTCGCGGTCGAGCGCCGCCCAGAAGCGGGTGTTTTGCGCCTCGTCGGCCGGAACGAGCGGGTCGATCAGGAGCACGTCGCCGTACGCCTCGGCGTACACCGAGCCGACGTCCGGGTCCCACCCTTCGGGCCCGCCTTGCTCCGGCGTCCAGTCCGGGTGAGCGGTCGTCCACCGCCACAGGCCCGGTGCGAGCTGTTCGACGTGCATCCCTACACGGTGCCGTACAGCGCGAGGACGATGCGGACGAACTGCTTCGTGTCGTCGTAGAGACCGATCTCCCGCACCGCACGCGCCCCCTGGTACCAGCCGGCCAGCGCCAGCTTGACGTCACCGCCGAAATAGTCGAGCTGCCAGCGGAGATAGCGGACGCCGACGCGCACGTTGCCGTCGGCTGTTCTCGTCGTGCGGTGGCCGATCAGGAACGTCTCCACCCAGCGCCACGTCTCCGGCAGGAGCTGCATCACGCCGACCGCGCCCGACCGACGAGACGACGTGGTTCTGGAACCCGGACTCCATCCAGGCGAGCGCACGCGCGAGCTTCGGATCGACGCCGTAGTGCGCCGACCAGCGGTCGAGCGACGCGCGTACGGCTGCGCGGTCCTCGGGCACCCCGGCGGTCGTCGCCCCGGCGGGAAGCCGAAGCCGCTGGCCGGGAACGATCACCCGGTCCAGCTTCAGGCCGTTGTCCCTGGCCAGCTGCCACGGGCTCACGTGGTAGCGCTGCGGCAATCGAGAAGAAGCTCTCGCCGGGCCGCACGGTGTGCATCGGGCCGGGCGTTGCCTGACGCCGGACCGGCCCGTTGAGCGCGCGATACGTGCGCCGGCCCGCGATTCCATCCGCGACGAGCCCGTGACGCCGCTGGAACGTCCGCAGGGCGGCGGCCGTCGCAGCGTCGAAACGACCGTCGACCCGACCCGGCGCGAGCTTGAGCCGGTGCAGCCGAAACTCGAGCGACGAGACGTCCCAGCCGACGAGACCGAGCCACAGCTCGCGCTGCCCGAGCAGCGGCCGGCCGAGCCTGCCGAACGCGCGCCGTGTTCTCTTGTCCAGCGTCGCGTCAGGCTCCAGGCCGCGGGCCTGCTGGAACCGAACGAGCCCGTCGCGTGTCAGCGGTCCGGCGAGGCCGTCCACCGGGCCGGGGTAGAGCCCCTGCGCGCGCAGCGCGACCTGGAGCGCGGCTACTGCCGGCTTTGGCGCTCCCACAGCGGGAGCCGCCGTCCACAGCGTCACGAGGACGGCGCCGACGAATACCCCTCGGCGCATGACATTCGTCTTCGCTCCAGCCTGCCGGGAGTCCTGCCGGGCCGCGGCTACAATGTGCGCCGCTCCTTCCCCGGTAGCTCAATTGGCAGAGCATCCGGCTGTTAACCGGAGGGTTGTTGGTTCGAGTCCAACCCGGGGAGCTGCGAAAAGCCCTGCTCTCGCGGGGCTTTTCTGTTTCTGCTGTCGCCTCGTCGGGCGACTTTCTGATCCGGTTTTCTACCCGACCCGCACGGCGCGGCGCAAAAACGGCCAGTGCGGCCTCACGCGGGCCGAGTCCACTCTCCGGTCCAGAGCCGTCCGCGCGCGGCACACGGATCTTTGCCGCCAACTGGAGCAAGGGTGAGCGTCTTCTCAATGACGGACCACGTGTAATCGGCCCCCGGCCCGCCGTAGTTGCACCACGACCCGCCCTCCGGGTCAGTGACGTGGTAGCGCTTCCAGACGACCGCTCCCTGGACGTGGAAGGTCCCGGTGCCGGGTTCCCAGTCGTTGTCCTGGATCAAACCTTTGCCGGTTCCCGGCCCGTTTGCGTGGCTTGTCGCAGGGTCGAACTTGCCTGGGAATCGATCCTGGATCCACCGCTTCTCGAACACAAGTTTGTAGGTGCCGGACGGGAGTGTCGTGCCGCTCGTCTTGGGTTTGCGCTGCCACGTGCCTGACAGCGCGGCGGGCGGATTCGGTGCCGGCAGCACTCGCGCGACCACCGTGTGCTCCACAACATCCCCGTTCTTCACGATGGTGGCGCCCTGCCGGACGATCGTGGCGCGGACGGTGAAGCGGTGCATTCCGGGCTTGAGCCAGGAAGTGACCAGATAGCCGTCATCATCCGCGTAGGAGTAAGGGATGTCACGCTCCGCCCACAACACCTTGCCGCCGTCGATGAAAAAATCGACCTTGACCTTCGTGGCCTGCGGCACTCTCGGATATGCGAGCCAGTGAATCCGGTGCGGCAGCACCGCAATTCCATCGAGACTCGAGGTGAGCCTGAATGCCGCCGTGCCACCCGCCGCCTGTGAGCCCAGCAGCACGGCACTCGCAAACACGGCGGTAAAGGCAAGCGCCAATCTCAATCCGGTCAAGGCTTCAACTCCTGCGTCGCATGATTGTGCGACGGCGTACTAGCACCCCGCAACTCTAATCGCGAAGAAGCATCGGTCGGCAGAGCAGCCGCGGATCCCTCCGTCTAGCCGGGAGAGTGACGAGAAGCTTTGCGCGAGAGAATTTGGCCACGGGTCGCTTGGCGGGTAAGAATGGCCCGAGGTAGGCGAGTGCGGGGGGACACTCCGCAGAGGGGAGGCAGGAGATGCGTAACCGCATCCGTCGTGCTCTGAAGGCGACGGCTCTTGTGGCGCTAGTCCTGGGTGCAACGGCTTCCATTGCCGGTGCGGCGGCGCCGTTCAAGTACCAGGTCACGGTGTCCGACGACTTCTCGAGCGGCAGCATCCGGTTCGTTGTCGCGACCGTCCCGGCGCAAGTGGAACCGGCCACAGTCAAGGTCGGATTCGCGAACAACTCAGTAGCACCGCACGTTCTCGTTGCGGTTGGGGGGCTCCCGGCAGGGATTACCGAGGCGCAGTTCATCGAGCTCCTCGATGCCGTGGACGCAGGGACACCGCCTCCCGCGGGAGTGTTCGATGCCGGTGCAGTCTTCTCGAAGCCGGGCCAGGATCATCAGAAACAGTTCGATCTGACGACCCCGGGGCAGTACGGGTTTTTCTGTCCCATACCGAGCCCCGAAGGCGTGCCGCACTACAAGGAGGGCTTCGTCGGGCTGTTCAAGGTCGTAGCCCCGTAGCCTCACGTCGAGCGGTCGAATCAGAGCGCCGCGCCTTCCGAATGGGAGACGCGGCGCTTGGTTCGAGTCCAACCCGGGCAGCTTCTGCGTCGATCAGGAGTGACGAGGGCGGGGCAAGCTTTCGCCCCTACGCCTCACTTCACTTCGTAGGTGAACTTGGCGACGCCTGTTGCGTTGAGCGCGCGGATCGTGATCTGGCCGAAGAGGACGTTGCCGGCCGACCTGGGCGGGACCGTGAGCGTGCACTCCGCCCGGCCGTTGCGGAATCGGCCCGTCGCAGGCAGGAGCCGAGCAGCACCGGTCAGCCCGGTGCGAACGATGCACGTCACCTTTCCCGAGCCCACGAGCGTCGAGCGTGTCCGAGCGCTGCACTGGCACGCTGATCGTGAAGCGCCTCCCGTGCACCGGCTGTCCCGGCTTCGCGGTCACGACGCCGGCCACGAGGTGCACGGGAGGCTTGTTCACGAGCGCGTACTGCCAGAAACCCCGCTCAGGGGCGGCGTCGATCGCCTCCACCACGCCTTCGTCCTCGAAGGCCGACTCGTTCGGCCCGGTGAAGTCGACCGCGATGAGCAAGAAGCCGAAGCGCGACACGCTCGCGAGCTCGCTGCGATGGACCGAGATCGTGACGATCCCGTTCGCGCTGCCTCCGAGAGCACGCGTGGGCGCCGCGTCGTCCACCCATTTCTCTTCCTGTTTGTCCCAGCGTTCCAGCAGGACACGCCGCTCTCCGCCGATCCACGTCGAGGAGCACCTCCGCCCCGTCGTCGCCCGTGGTCGGCTTGCGGTCGCGGTCGATCCCGATCACGAAGGCGCGATCGGCCGGCAGCGCCCGGAGATTCGCGACGGTTGCGCGAATCGTGATCCAACCGCCCTTGGTGTCGGAGACGCTCACGGCGGTGATGTCCGGCGCAGCGTCATGGTCGCCCGCCGGATCCGGGAACGTCATCGGGCCGGGCGAGACGTACGAAAGCCTGCTCTGCTCGGACGCGAAGTCGGCTGCGATCACGTCTTCGTCCTCGGACCACGGTCGGCTCGCCACGACAAGGAGGCCGAAGCTCGCGGGGTCGCCGAACGCGCTCTTGGGCCCGGTGAACGTGAAGACCCCGGCGGTGAAGGAGCCGGTGAGGCCGGTGGCGGGCGTGCGCGCAAGGTCGCGCCCATTCCAGCGGTAGAAGTCGAGAAGGCCGTCGGCCTGGTAGAGAACGTTCGCCTCGTCGCCGTCCGCGCCCGTGCGGGTGTTGTTGTCGAGGTCGAACCAGAGGTGGATGAAGGAGTCCTGCGGAAGCGTCTGGTAGTTCGCGACGGTCGCACGCACCGTGAGCGTCCCATCCGCCGTCTCCGAGACCTCGACTGAGGTGATGTCCGGCGCCTCGTTGTTGTCGCCCGCGGCGTCGGAGAACGCGGCGTCGGCGAGCGCGGCGCCGCCCACCGCGAGCCCAGCGGCGACGACGGCGAGCAGAACGGCTGTCCTCGGGCCTCTAGGCATGAACGGTGCTCCCTTCGCGGTGATGGTCGCGTTCCGTGTACGGGTTCACGGCAGCGCCGAATCGAGGCGCAGCAGGTCCGGCCGGTGGTAGTGACCCGCGGCGTCGAACCGCTGCCGCTCCTCGAGGAGCCGGACGGGGTCGAGGTCGGCGTAGAGAATGCCCTCCTCGTCGTAGAGCGGCCCGGCCAGGTAGCCGCCGTCCGGACCGAGGATCGCGCTGCCGCCGCGGCCGAGGATGTCCCGTCCGTCGAGCTTGCCGCGCAGCGGGAAGTCGTCGGGGTAGGAGGCGGCGCGCTGGAAGTGGCCGGGCGCGACCACGAAAGCGCGCGCCTCGCGCGCGATGTGGACGAGCGTCGCCTGCCAGGCGTCGCCGTCGTCGGCGGTCGAGGCGATGTAGATCTCGACCCCCGACTCGTAGAGGGAGAACCGCGCGAGCGGCATGTAGTTCTCCCAGCAGATGAGCCCGCCGAGGCGGCCGAGCGGCGTCTGGATCGCACGCAGCCCACGTCCGTCACCCTGTCCCCAGACGAGGCGCTCGTGATTCGTCGGCACGAGCTTGCGGTGGTGGAGCGCGAGACTCCCGTCCGGAGCGTGGTACAGGAGCGAGTTGTAGATCGTGCCGGGACGCTCGGGATCGACCTCGCTCACGCCGGTCACGAGCCAGATTCCGTGTTCGCGGGCGATTTCACCGAGACGCTCACAGGCGGGGCCGGGCACGGCCACGGACTCGCGGGCGAGCAAGGCGAACGCCTCCTTCGCGCCCGGTTCCGCCCAGCCCGCGAGCGCTTGCGCCCACGCCGAGGTCGGGTACGCGGGAACGAACGTCTCCGGGAAGACGGCGAGCTGCGCGCCTGCACGCGCCGCCGTCGCCGCCGTCACCGCGAGTTTGTCGATTGTTGCCTCGCGATCGAGCACGACCGGCTCGACCTGACAACACGCGACCTTGACCGGACTCCGTCACGAAAGTCAGCGTAGTCGGCAGGTCGAGGTCAAGCCAGCTCGCCTAACGGCCTGGCGCACGCGCGCCAGCTGCGCCTGGAGCTCGGTGACGCGCTCGAGGTCGCCCGCCGCCGCATCGAGGTCTCGGCGCAGCCCGCGCTCCCGCAGCCGCAGCAGCAGCTCCGTCCCTGCGCGCTCGTCAAGCCCTTCCCGCTGCGCCTGGGCGTCGAGCTCCGCACGCAGCGCGATGAGGTCTTCGCGTCTCGGCGGCGCCGTCCAGCAGCGCCTCCCGGAAGCGCCGGTGCAGCTCGCTGTCGAAATGGTCGCCGGCGAGCTCGCCGAGGAACTTGCGCAGCGACGGGTTGGCGACGCATGCCGCGAGCGCGTCGCGCTCGAGGCGTGCACCTGAGTCGAGCAGCCGCGTCGGAGTGGCCGGCGCGGTCGCGGTCGCCGCGCGAACCGGCGCGATGCCGCCGAGAGTCTCGCGCGGCAGCTCGAGCCGGTCGGCCACGAGCCGCAGCGCGTCGTGGCGCTCGGGCGAGTCCTCGGCGCGCGCGAGCACCTCCCGCGCGCGGACGAACGCCTCCTGCCGGTCGGAGGAACGGTCGAGCTCCAACCTGACGCGGTGCAGCAGATAGCTCTCGGCATCGTCGAGCCGCTCCTCGAACCCCTGCGGCGCGTCCGCCGGATCCTGTCCTTTGGGGAGCGGAACGACGCGGACGTCGAAACCCTGGGCCACGGCGAGCTCCATTCCCCGCAGGGTTGCCTCCTCGCCGGCCGCATCCGAGTCGAAGCAGAGAAACAGGCGCCGAGTCAGGCGGCCGAGCTCTTTCAGCTGGCGATCGGTCAGCGCAGTACCCATCGACGCCACCACCGGCTCGAGCCCCGCCTGGCGCAGAGCGATCACATCCGTGTTCCCCTCGACGACGAGCGCTCGATCCTGCCGGGCGATCGCGTAGCGGGCAAGGTGCAGTCCGTACAGGACGGCGCTCTTGTGGAAGAGCTCGCTCTCGGGCGAGTTGACGTACTTGCCTCGCAGCGGGTCGTCCTCACGCAGCTTGCGCGCCTGGAACCCGACGATGCGGCCGCGCGCGTCGGTGAGCGGGAACATCAGGCGCTGCGGAAAGTAGTCGTTGCCGCGCGCGTTGACGAGCCCGGCCGCCTGCAGCTCGTCAGACGTGAAGCCGCGCTCGCGGGCCTTCTGCGCAAGCCCTCGTCCGGGCGCGAGACCGAGCCGAAACTCCCTCGCCGTCTCGTCGGAGATGCCGCGGCTCGCCAGATAGTCCCGCACCGGCTCGCCGGCCGTGGAGTCCCACAGGTGCCGCTCGAAGAAGCCCGCCGCCTGGTCGAGCACGGCGAAGAGCCGTTCGCGCCGTTGGCGCGCCTGCTCGGCGCGCGGTGACGACTCTTCGTACTCGATCGGCACGCGAAAGCGCTCTGCCAGCCATTCGATCGCGCCGACGAAGTCCAGGTTCTCGGTCTCGCGGACGAACGAAACGACGTCGCCACCCTTGCCGCAGCCGAAGCAGTAGTAGAGCTTGTCCACCGGGTTGACGGAGAAGCTCGGCGTCCGCTCCTCGTGGAAGGGGCAGCGCCCCATGAAACGCGAGCCCGAGGAGCGGCGTAGCGCCGTCCGTGCGGAGACGACCTCGACCATGTCGGCCGCGGCGATCGCGTCCCGCACCGAAGTTTCCTTGATGCGGGCCACTAGCTGCCGAGAGAGGCCGTGTACTCGAGGGCGAAGCGGTCGGTCATACCGGCGACGTAGTCGACCACCCGCTCGGCGAGCTCGCCGGCGCCCGGCGGAAGCCGTTCCGGCTCGTGCACGAGCGCGTCGACGATCCCCTCGATGACTTCGCGCGACACGGCGGTGCTCCGGCTCGACACGCGGGCCGAGGTAGACGCGTTCGAACATGAATGCCCGGAGGGCCAGCATCGCCTCACCGACCTCATCGCTCTGGCGGACGGCGCCGGACCGCGCGGATGTCTCGATGAGATCGTGGACGAGCGTGTCGACCCGCTCCGAGCCGGTTGCTCCGAGGACAGTTCAGCTCCTCGCGGGGCAGATCCTGCTCGCGCAACAGCCCGTAACGGACGGCGTCGTCGATGTCGTGGTTGATGTAGGCGACCCGATCGACGACCCGCACGATCGCGCCCTCGAGCGTCTCGGGCTCGATCGCGCCCGTGTGCGTGAGGATCCCGTCGCAGACCTCGTGCGTGAGGTTCAGCGCGCGCGCGATGCGGAACGACTGCTCGTTGTGACGAAAGCGCCGCCCGAAGCGGCGCTGCACTGCGGCGTCGAGCGCGTCCTCGCCCGCGTGACCGAACGGCGTGTGCCCCATGTCGTGGCCGAGCCCGATCGCCTCGACGAGATCCTCGTTCAGCCGCAGTGCCCGGGCGACGACGCGCGAGATCGCCATCGTCTCGAGCGTGTGGGTCATGCGCGTGCGGTAATGGTCGCCCTGCGGGTCGATGAAGACCTGCGTCTTGCCCTTCAGGCGCCGGAACGGCTTGGAATGGACGATGCGATCGCGGTCGCGCTGGAACGGCGTGCGGACGGAGCAGGTCTCCTCCTCCCGCTCTCGGCCCTGCGTCTCGTAGGAGCGCACCGCGAGCGGCGCCAGCGCCCGCTCCTCGTGCTCGCGAATGCGCTGCTCGAACACGTCGGCGACCCTGCCCGCGACCTCCACCCCGCAAGGGTAGTCGCCGGACCGGGCGGTGGAGTGACGGCTCTAGCTGCGCAAGTCGCGCATCGGCTCGCGCCGATCCGCGACGCGCCAACGCCTGAAGGCGTCCGCTTCGCGGCCGCGGCCTTTCTGTGACAGCAAGCCTCTGCTAGACGATGATCGGGACCGTGCCCCCGTCGGCGCTCCAGGCGGCCGGTGACGTAAGACGAGCGATCGGAGCAGAGGAAGACGATCACGGCGGCTATCTCCTCGGGCGTCGCCAGACGTCCCAGCGGGCGGCCGGCGCCGACCCTGGCGAGTACTTCGTCGCGGTCGCCTCCCAGCTGGTCCGCGAGCCCGCCCTCGCCGAGCCACGCCTCCGTCGCCGTGGGACCGGGCGTGACGGCGTTGCTGCGCACGCCGGCCGACGCGTAGAGGTCGGCGACGAGGCGTGAGAGCGAGAGCACGGCTGCCTTGGTGACCGAGTAGTGCGGCATGCCGGTCGAGGGGCGCTTTCCGGCCGTCGAGGAGACATTGACGATGGCACCCCGGCTCTCGAGGAGAAACGGCAGCCCGGCGCGAATCGCGCGGACGTAGCTCATCACGTTCAGCTGCCAGTACGCGTCCCACTCCTCGTCCGGTACCTCGTCGAAGCGTGCCTGCCGGGCTGCGCCGACGTTGTTGACGAGCACGTCGAGGCCGCCGAGCGCGGCCGCGGCTTCCGAGACGACCCGCGCCGGCTCACCTGCGCGGCTCAGATCCGCTACGACATGCAACAGCTCACCCACGTCTGGCGCTTCGCCTCGGCCGCACGTGACAACCCGGGCTCCCTCCGCGGCGAGCATGCGGGCGGTCTCCAGGCCGATGCCGCGCGTGGAGCCCGTGACGAGGCAGCGCCGGTCGCGCAGGCCAAGGTCCATGGCGGCGAGTAGCGTACCGCCAGGCATGGCAACCCTCCTCCTCGCACGCCACGGCGAGACGGACTGGAACCGTGAGCACCGCTTTCAGGGTCACGCGGACCCACCGCTGAACGACGCGGGGCGCGAGCAGTCGCGCGAGCTCGCCGAACGGCTCGCCCGCGACCGGATTTCGGCGATCTTTGCAAGCCCGCTGCGGCGCGCGTTCGAGACGGCAGAGGCCGTGGCGGCGACACACGGACTCCCGGTACAGCAGGACCCGGGACTGCGTGAATGCGATCTCGGGTCGTGGACGGGGCTCACGCGCGAGGAAGTCGAGCAGCGCGACCCCGACGGCTACCGCCGCTGGCTCGCCTACGGCCATGGCTGGGGCGACGGCGAGTCGTACGAGGAGCTTGGCGAGCGAGTCGTCGCAACGCTCCTCCGGCTCGCCGGTTCCTTCGACGGCGAGACCCTCGCCGTGGTGACCCACGGAGGCCCGATCCGCGCAACGCTGGCCGCAGCGGCGGGGATCCCGTACACCGAAGCGCGTCGCGACGCCCTTCCGATCGGCAACTGCGACGTCCACCGGGTCGCGATCGAGGGCCAGAAGCTCACGCGGCTGGACTGACCCCGTCGAGGACTACACGAACACGGGCGTCCCGAACGCCATACAGTCTGCTCGACCCCGAGCATGGAGGATTGCCCCATGAGCATCGTTGTCCGCTTCAATCCCACGAACGTAACGAGGGAGAAGTACGACGAGAGCGTGCGACGGCTCGAGGAGGCTGGTGCGTGGCCCTCTCCGGACGGCCTCGAGCTCCACGTTCTCTTCGGGTCGGAAGGAAACCTGCGTGTCAGTGAAATCTGGGACTCTCGGGAGCAGCTACAAGCGTTCGGTGACCGGCTGATGCCCATACTCGCCGAGGTCGGGATCGAGTTCGCCGGCGAGCCAGAGATCTACGAGGTCCACAACATCGTCAAGCGCTGACCGCCACTCCCCAGGGGCCTTCCTCCGTGACTGCGTGTCGAACCGGTCGAGCAGTCCACTCAGGTACTCGTCAGAGTCGGAACGAGGTGCCTGTAGACATTTCGGGCATACACGGGACCACACCAGCAGCCCATGTAGAGGCAGGTACGGCAGGGGGCGACCCCTGCCCAAGCCCGAAGCCGCTACCCTCCGCGGCGTGGAGGACTACACGAACAAATACAAGGGCGAGCAAGTCGAGCTGGCACTCTTCGGCGGCGAGTACCAGGAAGGCGTACTGACCGCGTATTGCTCGATCGAGGACGTCCCCCACGTCGAGCTGAACGGGCACATCCTCGTGCCGCTCCAGAACGTCGCGTCGCTTCACTGCTCGAGCCGCTGCGACGCTCCCGAGCCCGATTGGCCACCACGCGGGCTCGAGGTCGAGGACGACGACACGACCGACGACTGACGCCGCCCTGCGCCTCGCCGCCGCGACCAACATCGCGAAGGCGTGGTTGCTCGTCCTGGGGCTGGCGGCGCTGTTCGGAGGGATCGGCTGGCTGCTCGGTGAGCTGCGGGTCGCCACCCTCTTCGCGTTCTGCTCGCTGCTCGCAGCCTCCGCCGTCTACCTGGCAGGGGATCGAGCGCTGCTCGGGATGCTCGGGGCGCGTCCGTTCGCGCTCGCAGAAGATCCGCTGCTCCGGTCGACCACCGACCGTCTGGCGGCGGCCCTCGGTGTGAGGTCGCCGAAGCTGCACCTGATCGACGACGGCTTCCCGCGCGCGTTCGTCGTCGGACGCGGTCCGCGGAGCTCGACGCTCGCAATCAGCACGGGCGCTGCTGACCGCGCTGTCGCCCGCCGAGCTCGAAGCCGTGCTCGCACACGAGCTCGCACACGTCCGCCGGCGCGACGTGCTCACGCAGACGTTCGCCGTGCTCATGGGGGCGACGCTGGTCGAGGTGAGCCGCGTCGGCGGCTGGCTCTCGCGCGCGCTCCTGTTCGCGCTCGGGCCGATCGCGGCCGCGGTGACCCATGTGCTTCTCTCACCCAAGCGCGAGCTGCGCGCGGACGAGCTTGCGGTTCGCGTGACCAATCGCCCGGATGAACTCGCCGACGCGCTGGTCCGGCTCGATGCGCGCGGCGGAGCTCGTCTCGTTCAGCGCGTCGCCGGCGACGGAGCCGCTCTACATCGTCAACCCTTTCGCCCGCGAGGACCGCCTCGCGCGCATGTTCGAGACGCACCCGCCGCTCGGGCCGCGAGTCGCGCGCCTGCGCGGGCTCGAGCCGTGGTTGCAGCCGAGCGAGAGGCCACTGCGCGGCCAGCGTCGCGAAGACGGCCCGCTCAGGCGGTCGCGCGACGGAGTCCGCTGCGACGGACCCGTCGACAGCGCGGCGAGGGCCGCGACAGCGGCCCGCTTTAGGGGTGTTCGCGCGACGGGAATCCGCTTCTGCGGATTCCCGTCTTGCGCGAAAGACTGGGCGGCGACCTACTCTCCCAGGGGCTTTCGCCCCAAGTACCATCGGCGCGGGCGGGCTTAACTTCTCTGTTCGGAATGGGAAGAGGTGTACCCCCGCTGCTATGACCGCCCAAATTGTCGAGGAGCGCGGCGCGCCGCCCGGAGGCGGCGCACGCGCACCTTCAAAACTCCATAGCGACGCACACGTGTTCAAAATCAAGACCTCGGGCAATTAGTACGGGTCCGCTGAACGCATTGCTGCGCTTACACGGCCCGCCTATCAACGTGGTGGTCTTCCACGGCCCTTACTCCCTCGAAGGGGATGGGGAGCCTCATCTCGAGGTGGGCTTCCCGCTTAGATGCTTTCAGCGGTTATCCCGTCCAGGCGTGGCTAATCAGCAGTGCCGTTGGCACGACAACTGATACACCAGAGGCCTGTTCATCTCGGTCCTCTCGTACTAGAGACGACTCCTCTCAAGCTCCCAGCGCCCATGGCGGATAGGGACCGAACTGTCTCACGACGTTCTGAACCCAGCTCGCGTACCGCTTTAATGGGCGAACAGCCCAACCCTTGGGACCTGCTTCAGCCCCAGGATGCGACGAGCCGACATCGAGGTGCCAAACCCTTCCGTCGATGTGGACTCTTGGGAAGGATAAGCCTGTTATCCCCGGAGTACCTTTTATCCGTTGAGCGACGGCAATTCCACTCTTAACCGCCGGATCACTAAGGCCGACTTTCGTCCCTGCTCGACTTGTCAGTCTCGCAGTCAAGCTCCCTTATGCCTTTGCGCTCTACGCACGATTTCCAACCGTGCTGAGGGAACCTTTGCGCGCCTCCGTTACATTTTAGGAGGCGACCGCCCCAGTCAAACTACCCACCTCACGCTGTTCCCGACCCGGATAACGGCATCGGGTTAGAAGCCCAGAATTCGAAGGGTGGTATCCCAAGGTTGGCTCCACGAGAGCTGACGCCCCCGCTTCAAAGCCTCCCACCTATCCTGGACAACGAACACCAAACTTCAACGCAAAGCTGCAGTAAAGGTTCACGGGGTCTTTCCGTCCAGCCACGGGTACTCGGCATCTTCACCGAGACTACAATTTCACCGGATCCCTCGTTGAGACAGCGCCCAAGTCGTTACGCCATTCGTGCAGGTCGGAACTTACCCGACAAGGAATTTCGCTACCTTAGGACGGTTATAGTTACCGCCGCCGTTTACTGGGGCTTGGATTCAAAGCTTCGCCCGAAGGCTAACCTCTCCTCGTGACCTTCCAGCACCGGGCAGGCGTCAGCCCCTATACGTCGTCTTACGACTTCGCAGAGACCTGTGTTTTTGGTAAACAGTCGCTTGGGCCGTTTCACTGCGGCCCCCTCGAGCTCGATTCCGCGAGGGAATGTCACCCTACCGGGGCGTCCCTTCTCCCGAAGTTACGGGACCATTTTGCCGAGTTCCTTAACGAGGGTTCTTCCGATCGCCTTGGTATTCTCTACCTGCCTACCTGTGTCGGTTTTGGTACGGGCACGCGCAACCTCCCTAGACGCTTTTCTAGGAGGCATGGCTTCAAGGACTTCGCTCCATGCGGAGCTCGGCATCCCGTCTCAGGCTTGATGGGCGACGGATTTCCCTATCACCCGCCCTACGCGGTTACCCCAGGACGACCATCGCCTGGGTTCCCCTAGCCTACCCCGTCCCGCCATCGGTGGTAACGGTCGCTACGTGGTACAGGAATATCAACCTGTTGTCCATCGCCTACGCCTTTCGGCCTCGGCTTAGGTCCCGACTAACCCTGAGTAGATTAGCTTTACTCAGGAACCCTTAGGCATTCGGCGGAGGAGTTTCTCACCCCTCTTTCGTTACTCATGCCAGCATTCTCACTTCCCATCCCTCCACGGCTGGCTTCCGCCGCCGCTTCGCCGGAATGGGAACGCTCCCCTACCACTCCGCGGTGTAAGCCGTGAAGTCCGTGGCTTCGGCTCCATGCTTGAGCCCCGTTACATTGTCCGCGCCCGACCACTTGACCAGTGAGCTGTTACGCACTCTTTTAATGGTGGCTGCTTCTAAGCCAACATCCTGGTTGTCTCTGCAATCGGACATCGTTTCCCACTTAGCATGGAATTAGGGGCCTTAGCCGACGGTCTGGGCTGTTTCCCTTTCGACCACGGAGCTTATCCCCCGCAGTCTGACTGCCACGCTCTGGATCTCCGGCATTCGGAGTTTGCCTGATTTCAGTAAGCTGGTAGGCCCCCTAGACCAAACAGTGCTCTACAACCGGAAATGAACACGTGACGCTATACCTAAATATATTTCGGGGAGAACCAGATATCTCTGAGTTTGATTAGCCTTTCACTCCGACCCACAGGTCATCACCGCCGTTTTCAACCGACGTGTGTTCGGTCCTCCACGGGGTCTTACCCCCGCTTCAACCTGCCCATGGGTAGATCACTCAGTTTCGGGTCTACCTCCAACGACTGAATCGCCCTATTCAGACTCGCTTTCGCTACGGCTCCGTTTCCTTAACCTTGCCGTTGAAGAGTAACTCGCTGGCTCATTATGCAAAAGGCACGCCGTCACAGGACAAAGCCTGCTCCGACCGCTTGTAAGCACACGGTTTCAGGTGCTATTTCACTCCCCTTCCGGGGTACTTTTCACCTTTCCCTCACGGTACTAGTTCACTATCGGTCGCCAAGGAGTACTTAGCCTTACGGGGTGGTCCCCGCGGATTCCGACCGGGTTTCCCGTGCCCGGCCGTACTCAGGTACCCGTCAAGGAAGGCCGCGAAATTTCGCGTACGGGGCTGTTACCCGCTGTGGCCCGGCTTTCCATCCGGTTCCGCTATCACGCGACTTTGTAACTTCCCGACCCGCCGGCAGACGGATCAAGACGAGCCCTACAACCCCCGAACGACAACGACTGCCGTCTATCACATCGCCCGGGTTTGGGCTCTTCCCTTTTCGCTCGCCACTACTCAGGGAGTCGAGGTTTCTTTCCTTTCCTCCGGGTACTGAGATGTTTCAGTTCCCCGGCTTGCCTCCCTCCTGCCCTATGTATTCAGGCAGGGGTACGCGCGCATTACCACGCGTGGGTTTCCCCATTCGGAAATCCCCGGATCAAAGGTTGGTCAGCACCTCCCCGGGGCTTATCGCAGCCGCCCACGTCCTTCATCGGCTCTTGGCGCCAAGGCATCCACCGTGTGCCCTTATTCTCTTGATCAGAAAGAACACGTGTTGATGTCGCTATGGAGTTTTCAAGATGCGCGCGAGCCGTGCCCGCCGTCCCGAGACCGTCAACCGGCAACGCCGCGTGCGGCGTCCCCGGTAAGCAGAGCGCGGTCTCTCAAAACTCAGCAGCATGACTTCGAGGTCGACGTAATTTCTAGGCGAACCTCTTCCTTGGACGGCCGAAGCCATCAAATCCTCCGAACCAAGCTGAAGGGGGCGTACCGCGCGAGGCGGAAAACAAGTAAGCGCCTACCGAAGTAAGAGCTCCGGTATCCCCTAGAAAGGAGGTGATCCAGCCGCAGCTTCCGCTACGGCTACCTTGTTACGACTTCACCCCAACATCGACCCTACCTTCGACGGCTGCCTCCTCCGAAGAGGTTAGCCCACCGGCTTCGGGTATTGCCGACTTTCGTGGTGT
>CAVTTF010000011.1:0-227054 GCA_963737565.1 uncultured Actinomycetes bacterium | reverse complement strand
AGATGGCCGCGGCGAGGACGAGCCAGAGCCGGCCGCTGGGATAGAAGTAGAGCGAGAGGCCGCCGGCGATCCCCGCCGCGACCCAGGGCCACGTCCCGCCGCGGCGCCCCGCCTCGAGCAGGAACGCGACGCTGAGCGCCCAGCAGAGCGCCGTCGGAGCGGCCTCCGTCGTCTCGCGCGAGAACTGGAGCATCACGCCGAGCGCCGAACCGAGCACCGCCGTGAGCAGCGCCATGCGATGGCCGAAGTGCCGGTACGCGATCCACACGACGACGACGAGCGTCAGCCATCCGGAGACGGCGCCGAGCACACGCGCCTGAGCGAACCCCACACCGAGCACCTCCATCACGCCGGCGAGCAGCCAGAAGTAGACGTTCGAGATGTAGAACCAGCCGCTCGCGAACAGTTCCGCGGAGCGTCGCCGGACAGCAGCGAGATCGCCGAGGCGGCACGGTCGCCCTCGTCGGCATTGATCCCCAGCGGTATCGCGTCGAGCGCGACGAGCCGGGCGGCGGCGCCGGCGACGAGCAAGCCCGCGATCGCGACCGAGCAGGCCGGCGGCGCACGACGCGAGCGCCGGCCACCGCTCGGGCTCCCACGCGGCCGGCCAGGTTGGACAAAGGCCGTGCGACGAGTGCCGTCGCCAGCAGGCACGAGCAGGCTCGCCGCCCAGAGGAGCGGGCCGAGCACGGACGGCCGCCTCCGCTTGGAGGCTGTCGTAGACGACTCGACGTACGGCGGCGACGCCGAGAGCAGCGCGGCGGCGACCGCGCACCCGGCGCGCGCACGTACCGCCGTCCGCGCGCGTTGCGGGAGCGACCCGGCTTCCGCCGCCGGCGTGTCGGCCGAGCTCGCGAACGCCCGTCGCCGCGAACACGGCGCCGGCTGCGACGTAGCCGGCCACGACGAGCGCTCGACCCCGCGCGACTCGCTCACGAGCTGCGCCGCCGCAGCGAGCGCGAGCGCCGCGACCGCGCCCGCCAGCCGCCAGCGGAGTCGGTTTCATCCGCCCGCGCGCGATCCGCATCGGCGACGAACCCTAGACTCGCCGCGGACGATGCGCGCGCATCGGACCAGCCGAAGGAAGCGGTACGCACGACGCTCCGCGCGGCTGCGTGTCGATCGCGCCGCCGTGCGCGCGCACGCGGGAACCGCGGCGCTCGTCGCTCGTGCTCCTCGTCGGCGGCTGGCTCCGCCTCAGCGGCGCCAACTGGGACGACGGCGCCCACCTCCACCCCGACGAGCGCTACATCGCGAGCGTCGCCAACATCGTCGGCTTGCCCTGGTCGCCGCTGCCTACCTCGACGTCGACGACTCGCCGCTCTCGCCGTACAACACGAGCGAGGGCCGCGTCGTTACCCCTACGGCACGCTGCCGCTCTTCGCGACGAAGGCCGTCGCGGAGCGTCGTCGGACAGGGCGACTACGACCACCTCTATCTCGTCGGCCGCCGGCTCTCGGCGCTCGCTCGACCCCGCGTCGACCGTGCTCGTCTTCCTGCTCGCGCGCGCGTGCTCGACGGGCTCGGGCCCGCGCCGCGCGTTCCGGGCGGCCTGCTCGCGGCGGCGCTCTACGCGTTCACCGTCGCGGCGATCCAGGCAGCGCACTTCTTCACGACCGACATCTGGCTCGTCTTCTTCGGGCTCGCTGACCTTCTACCTCGGCGCTGCTCGCGCTGCGGTCGCGGCGTGGACGCGGGCTCGCGCGCTCGCCGGTCTCGTCGCTGCGCTCGGCGTCTGCCTCGGGCTCACGGTCGCCTGCAAGGCGAGCGGCCTGTTCGTCGCGGTCCCGGTGCTGCTCGCGCTGCTCGGGCAAGGCCGCCGTCGACGCGGCGGCTCGCGCGCGTCGGGACGCGCTCTGCGGCTCGGGCGCGACGGGCTGCTCGCCTCGTCGGCGCCTACGTCGCGTTCCGCCTCGTCTCGCCGTACTCGTTCGCGCACTCCAACTGGCTCGACCTCCCGCTGAACGCGGACTTCCGCGAGGCGCTCGAGGCGCAGCGCGACATGCTCGACGGCAAGGCGCATCTTCCCGCCGACGTACCAGTGGCTGCTCTCGCCGCGCCTGTGGGGCCCGTTCGAGAACCTCGTCGTCTGGCAGCTGGGCGTCGCGCTCGGGCTCGCGCGCTCGGCGGCTTGGCGTTGCTGGTCTCGCGGTCGGCGCCGGTCCGGCGGCGCGTGCGGCGTGCGGCGACCGTCCGACAGCGGCCGCGCTCGACGCTGCGCGTGCGATGCTCGCTCGCCTTCGTCGCTCGTCGTCTTCTTCTACATCGGCTCGCGCTTCCAGCACATCGGCCGGTATCTGCTGCCGATCGCTGCCGCTCCTGCGGTCGCCGCGGCCTACGGGCTCGTCGGCGCTCGCGGGATCGGCCGCGGCTGCTCCTCGCCGCGTGCGGCGATCGTCGTCGCCGCTGACCGGCGCCTACGCGCTCGCCTTCCACGAGATCTACACGGAGCCGAACACGCGGCTTGGCCGCGCAGGACTGGATCGTCGCGAACGTCCCGCCGGCTCGACGATCGCCAACGAGCACTGGGACGACTCGCTGCCCGTCGGCGGCCGGCGCGCCAGGGCTACACGGCTCGTCGATCGTTCCCGTCTTCGACCCCGACGACGAGACAAGCTGCGCAAGCTCTACGACGGGCTCGCGCGCGCCGACTACTACTCGCTCAGCTCGCCCCGCGCCTGGCGCACGATCGGCCGGCTGCCCGACCGCTTCCCGCTGATGGCGCGCTTCTACGAGCAGCTGTTCGCCGGTCGGCTCGGGTTCCGCGAGGTCGCGTCGTTCACGTCGGAGCCGCGGCTCTTCGGCCGTCGACGCTCCACGACCTCGGCGCGGAGGAGGCGTTCTGGGTGTACGACCATCCGCCGGTGAGGATCTTCGAGCATCGCGACGAAGCTCGACGCTTCCCCGAGTTCCGCCGCGCGCTCCTGTGCGCACCGCCGGCCGCCGCTCAGCCTGCGGCTGACGGCGCGACGCGGTAGATCCTCACGCCCGGGGTTGCGGTAGACGAGCGTCCAGAACCGGCCCGCTGCCCTCGCCCACTTCGCCGTGCCCTCCGGGAAGTACGCGCGCTCGAGCGGGCCGACGACGACGTACGCGGCGCCGTAGCGGCTGAAGATGCCGTAGGCGACGTCCGGGTCGGTCGTCGCGTACGCGCTCTGGACGTCCGCGACCCGCTCCGTCACCACCTCGCTCTGCGCCGGCGCTGCTGGCGCTGGTGGTAGTCCCAGCCGACGATCGCCGGATTGCCGGTGAACATCGCGTAGCGGCTGCCAGCCGTACAGCGTCGGCGACGTGTTCACCTCGGCGACGACCGGCGAGCCGTCGACGTGCTCCTGCATCCAGCGAATCGCCTCGCGGTCGTAGCGCGAGCGGCATCGCCACGTCCTTGTCGGTGAAGACCGCCGTGCGCATGAACGCCGTGCCGTCGAGCGTCCGCCCGACCGACGTGTCGAAGCGGTCGTCGATCTTCGCCCGCGCGGCGAGGACCGGGTAGAGCGCCGCGACGGCGAGGAGCACGCACGAACGCGACGCGCCAGCGTCTCGCGCACGCGAGCGCGCAGCCGCGGCAGGCGCTCGTAGACGACGCCCGACCGAGACGGCCGCGGCGAGCGCCCAGAGCACCCAGACCTGGAGGTAGAGCTTGAAGACGGTGTTCGTGCGGCCGATGTCGATGTTCGCGCAGCGACGAAGAACTCGACGGCGAGCGTCAGCGCGAGCCCGACCAGGACGAAGCACGAGCACGAGCCGCCGCAGGACTGCTCGCGCAGCCGAGCCGCCGCGTGCCGCGCCGACGGGCCAGCGAGCGCGGCGAGCGTCGCGAGCGCGAGCGCCAGCGCGGCGGGCCCGTGCCCGAGCAGCGCGAGGACGACGCGGCGAGCGCGCCGACGGCCGGACGGCACGCGACGCCCGACGCGGTAGAGCAGCCGTCCGCGCACGAGCGCGCGCGTGCAGCTCGCGGCAGCCGCCGCAGCCGGTCCCAGCTGCGGAGCGCCGAGCCGGTACGCGCGGGCGACGCCGCCGAGGTCGCGCGCGAACGCGAGCTGGACGAGCAGGCCGGAGACGATCACGAAGAGGAAGAACCCGTTGACGACGAGGTAGTCGACGAACCGGTCCGTCGTCCCTCGCCAGCGCTGAACGCCCTCGAAGACGGCCTCGTAGTGCAGGTGGAACGGGAGGAACGCGACGTACGCGACGCCGATCAGCGTGACAGCCGCCGGCGCCGAGCGAGGAGCGAGGCTTCGCGCGCGAACGCTCGCCGGCGAGCGCTGCCAGCGCGAGGCCGCAGCGCGGCGACGAAGCCGTACGTCGGGAAGTCCCACGTGTTCGTGACCCAGAGCGCCCCGAGCACGAGGCCGAGCAGGCCGAGGCGCGGCCAGGTCCAGCCTCGGCCGGCCGGCGTCGCGCACGACCGCGACGACCAGCGCGAGCGCGAGCGCGGCGAGCGGCAGCGCCATCGCGTGCGCGTGGAGGTCGCCGTAGATGTACGTGAACGCCGGCAACTCGGTGATCGGCCCGGGCTCGCCCTCGCCCGGGTGGATCACGCGCGTCGGGTTCCAGAACCACCACTCGATCGGGATCGTCCTGGTGAGCGCCGGAGCGGAGCACGCGGAGCTCGCCGAGGTTGCCGAGCAGCGGTGACGAAGACCGCCGCCGAGCACGCGCGATCGCCGACGGCCGCGACGGCGCCGAGCGGTCGGACGCGAGGCCCAGCGCCGCCGAGAACGCCGCCGCGCCGAGGAGCGCCGCGAGCGTCGGGATCGCGAGGTTGTAGGCGACGGCCGGCGGGATCGCCGTCAGCTTCGCGAGCGCCGCGACCTGGACGAAGCCGTAGTAGTAGTAGTTCATCTGGCCGCCCGCGAACCACGGGTCGTACGGCGGGAAGTAGCGTCGACTTCGCGACCGCGTTCAGGTAGGCGAAGTCCATCGGCTTCTCGCCGCCCGGCGTCGGGTGCCAGAGGTCCGGGTTCGACCAGCGGACGAAGAGCGCGAGGCGAAGAGCGTCCAGAAGACGCTCCTCGACCGCGAGCAGGACGCCAGTGCGCCCGCACCCACGCGACCAGCTCGCCGCGCTGCGCGACACGACGATCGCGACGGCGCCGCGCGCGACGAGCGCGACGGCGACCCAGATCGCCGCGCGCGTGAACGGCAGCAGCGCGCAGGCTCGCGAGCCACCAGACGAGCCACGTCACGAGCAGCAGCCCGACCACCCGCGCGAGCGCGTAGCCGCGGTCGGGCAGCGAGCGGCCACCAGCCAGACGTACGGGAAGCCGATCAGCCCGGCGCCGACGAGCGCGAGCACCCAGAGCGGCAGCGGGATCGCCGCCGCGACGCCGTCGCAGGTCGAACATGTCGCGCCACGTGCCGTGGCTGCGCTGGTCCGCCAGCACGTCGGCGGGCAGCATGAGCTTCGCCGAGCCGATCCGGCTGCACGAGCAGCGGAGCGGCGACTGCGAGGCCGACGACTCCGGCCAGAGCTTCCAGCGCGGCCAGAGCCGGCTGCGAGCTGGCGCCTGAAGCGGCTCGTCCATCATCGCCGTGCACTGCCGCGCGCTATTGCGCTCGACGGCGTTCTTCGAGGACAGTGCGGTCATGTCACGCCCGACGCTCTCCATCGTCGTCCCCGTCTGGAACGAGGAACGCCGGCTCCCCGGCTGCCTGGAGCGGCTCGAGGCCGAGGCCGACGCCGCGGCCGCAGCTGCGGGGTCTGGAGCTGAGCGACGTCCTCGTCGTGGACGACGGCTCGACCGACGGCACGGGCGAGATCCTCGCGGCGTTCGAGGGCCTACCGGGGCGGTTCAGGTACCTCCGCTTCGAGCGCGCCAACCGCGGCAAGGGCGCAGCCGTGCGGGCGGGAATGCTCGCCGTCGAGTCGGATCTGGCACTGATGACCGACGTCGACCTGTCGACGCCACTCGACGAGCTGGCAAAGCTGGCCGCGGCGATCGACGACGGCGTCGGATGTCGCGATCGGCTCCCGCGGGCTCAGCGACGTCGAACGTGCTCGTCCACCAGCCGTGGTACCGCGAACTGGCGGGCAAGACGTTCAACCTCACTGATCCGGCTGGTGACGCGGCTGCCCTGGCGGGACACGCAGTGCGGGTTCAAGCTCTTCCGACTCGCAACGACGCGGCAGCTGTTCGAGCTCCAGCGCGTCGACGGCTTCGCCTTCGACGTCGAGCTGCTCGTACTCGCGCGCCGGCTGCGGCCTCCAGGTGCGGGAGGTGCCGGTGCGCTGGATCAACGACCCCGACACCCACGTCGGCTTCGTGAGCTCGTCGGCGCGAATGGCGTTCGACACGCTCCGCATCGCCTACCGTGCCGCGTCGTCTCCGCTAGGCAGCCGGTCAGTCGACCGCGAGGACGACCGCGCACGTCACCGCCCACAGGGACACCGCCGCCAGGATCGGCACGTCGCGCAGTAGTACCTGCTCGGGCTCCTCCCCGCATGTCCTGTCGATGCAGCAGCAGGATGTAGCGGAAGACGCCGAAGACGACGTACGGAATCGTGATCATCAGCGTTCGCGAGTCTCGCGCCGTGAAGGTGTAGAGCGCGTAGGCGACGATGGTGGCCGACGCGACGATCCCGACGAACTGGTCGATCAGAGGCGACGGTGTAGCCGTCGAGGACACGACGGCCAGGCGTCTCACGCGACTCGACGAGCACCAGCTCCGCACGTCGCTTGCCCAGCGCGAGGAACAGCGCCAGCAGCCCGGTGCAGAGGAGCAGCCAGGGCGAGATCGGCACGTCGACCGCCACCGCGCCGGCGACCGCGCGCACGACGAAGAGCGCAGCGATGGCGAACACGTCGACGAGCACGACGTGCTTGAGCCCGAGCGTGTAGGCGGCCTGGAGTGCCGACGAAGGCCGCGAGCAGCGCCAGCGACGCCGAACCCGAGCGGCACGACGAGCGCAACCGCCACGACGCCCAGCACGGCGGCGAGCAGCAAGCGCCGCGCGGGGCGCAAGCTCACCGCTCGCGATTGGTCGGCAGCCGCTTGTCGGATGCAGCACGGTCGGCCTCGATGTCGCGCACGTCGTTGACGAGGTACGCAGCGCTCGACGCGGCGCAGTAGGCGACGAAGCACGCGACGGCCTCGACCCAGCGCACCGGGTCGCCGAGCTTGCGCGGCGAAGACGATGCCCGCGAAGACGAGGAGGTTCTTCGTCCACTGCCGAGGACGAAGCGCGACGAACGCAGCAGTGACTGCGCGGCGCCTGGTCTGCGCGGCCGGCAGCGTCGACGTCGACTCGTCCGATCGCAGAGTCGGGTCGAACACCCCTGAGAACTGTCCGCTCCGTCTTCCCCTCCCTCACCGCAGCCGGCGCGGCGTTCACCCGCCGCTAGCACCAACCGTACGGTGGCCGAAGGTGTGGATCGTGTCAAGGCGCCGCGCGCCTCGAGCGACTCGCAACGAGGAGGAGGCCTTAGGGGGACAGGCGTACCGGCTACGAGAGGACGCCGGCAGCGCGGCCGCCACGTCCGAGGCGACGAGGCCGGCCTGGTGCGGGACGGAACTCGCGGCGAGCCCGTGCGCCGTCGCAGCGGCAGCCGCCGCCTGCAGCGGGTCGAGGCCCTTGGCGAGGAAAGCCGCGACGACGCCGGTGAGCACGTCGCCGGTGCCCGCCGTCGCCAGGGATGGAGGCCCGAGGTCGCAGACGACGGTCAGCCCCCCGTCGACGACGATCGTGTCGGCGCCCTTGAGCAGGCACACGGCGCCGAACCGCCCGGTACAGCGGCGGGCTGCCTCGAGCCGGTGCGCGCTCACCCAGTCGGCGTCCTCCTCGAGCAGGCGGGCGAGCTCGCCCGCGTGCGGGGTGAGCACGGTCGGCGCGCCGCGCGAGACGGGCTGGAGCCCGAAGAGCGCGTCTGCGTCGACCACCACCGGGAGGTCGAGCCGCTCGAGCAGCGTCTGCACGAGCGCGCGGGCGTCGTCGCTGCGGCCCAGGCCGGGGCCGAGCGCGACGGCGCCGGCGCGCTCCGCGGCTGCGAGGATCGTCTCCACGGCGTCAGCGCCGGCCCAACCCAGCTTGACGGGCTCGAGCGCAAGTGCCTCGGCAACGGGAAGCGACGCTTCGGGCACGGCGAGCGTGACGTAGCCCGCGTCGGCGCGTAGAGCCGCCGTCGCGGCGAGGACGGCGGCACCGACGAGGCCCGGCGAGCCGCCCACGACGAGGACGGAGCCGGCGGTGTACTTGGTGTCCTTGGCGCCGCGACGAGGGACGAGGCGGAGGATCTCCTCGGTCGCGCGACGGGCGGCCGTGTCGACAGGGTCGAGCCCGATGTCCGCGACGACCACGCGGCCGGCGTGGAAGCGGCCCGGCGCGACTGCGAGGCCGAGCTTGCGCCCGTGAAAGGTCACGGTCAGGTCGGCGCGGACGGCAGCGCCGGCCACCTCACCCGTCGAGGCGTCGACGCCCGAGGGCAGGTCGACAGAGACAACTCGTGCGCCCGAGGCGTTGATCCGCTCGATCAGCGCAACCGCCTCCGGCCGGGGCATACCGCGAAAGCCGGTGCCGAAGAGAGCGTCGACGACGACGTCGAATCCCTCCGGCTGCTCCGTCTCCTCCGCGTGCCAGCCCTCCTCGCGGAGTAGGCGGGCGGCGACGCGACCGTCGGCGCCGTTCGAGCCGCCGCCGCAGACGACCGCAAACCGGCGTGCGGCTGGGAATGCGGCTACGGCCTCGCGTGCGACGGCCGCGCCTGCGCGCTCCTGCAGCTCCGGGGCGGAGTCGGGATATCCAGGGTAGGCCTCCTCGGCCGCGCGCATCTCGGCCGCGGTGTAGAGCGGCTCGTACACGCTCAGCGCTCCAATTCGACGACGGCGACCGCCCCCGCCATCGTGTGCGAGTGGGTCAGCGAGACGTCGATCGCGCCGGCCCCGACCTTTTCGGCCCAGCGCAGCGTCCTCCCGGAGAGCGTCACGCCGGGCTTCGGTGGACCGACGATCTCGATCTCCTTCCAGGTGAAACGGACGCCGCAGCCCAGCGCCTTGCCGACCGCCTCCTTGCCGCAGAAGCGGGCCGCATAGCTCTCCGCCGGGAAGCGACGCGACTCGCAGTACTCCTGCTCCGCCGCCGTGAAGCAGCGGTCGCGGAAGCCGGGGCGCTCGAGCGCGCGGACGACCCGCTCGATCTCGATCAGATCCGCCCCGACGTGAGCGGACATCAGTGCGGCTTTTCGAGCCAGTCGGGCAGCTGTCCGATCGAGCTGAGCACGACGTCCGGGACGACGTCCGAGCGCTCGAGCGTCTCCGGCCGGAACTTTCCCGTGCGCAGCAGGACGGTGTGCATCCCGAAGAGCTTGGCACCGCGAACGTCAGCGTCGAGGTCGTCGGTCACCATCCACGTCAGCTCGGGCTCGGCCTCCAGCGCGTCGAGCGCGGCTGCGAAGTAGGCAGGGCTGGGCTTGCCGAGGACCCGCGCCTCCACCCCAGTCGCGTACTCGAGCCCGGCGACGAACGCGCCGCCGTCCAACATCGGCCCGCGGCTCGTCTGCCACCAGGCGTTCTTGTGCAGGCACACGAGCTCGGCCCCCGCAAGGATCTCGCTGAACGCGCGCGCGAGGTTCATGTAGCTGAAGACCTGATTCGGCTCGAGCGTCTCGTCGCAGCCGCCGAACAGGACGACCTCGGAGCCGTCGCCGACCAGCTCGAGCCCCTGCAGGTCTTCGACGACCGCGGACATGACGAGTGCGAAGACGCGCTTGCCGGCGAGCTCGCTGGCGGCGACGCGCGGTGTGGTTTGGAGCTCCTCGTCCTCGACGGGGAAGCCCATTCCACGCAGCTCTTCGGCCAGGCGGGCGCGGGGGCGCGTCGAGTTGTTCGTGACGTAGCGGAGGCTGTGGCCCGAGCTGCTGAGCCGCTCGACTGCATCGACGGCACCGGGAATCGGATCCCCGGAGACGTGCAGGACGCCGTCGACGTCGAGCAGAATGCACGCCATGGAGCGTGAGTCTATTCGGGTCACGCGCTCCGTCTTGCTTCCACTGAGCGAGGTCGAGTTTCGGGTCTCCCGATCGAGCGGACCGGGCGGGCAGCACGCGAACACATCGGAGACGAGGGTGGAGGCGCGCTTCGACGTCGAGGCGTCGATCGCGTTGACGGAGACACAGAAGCGCCGCGTGATCGCCCGCGCGGGAACGATGCTGCGAGCCGTGGCGCAGGACGAGCGCTCACAGGCTCGGAACCGCGAGCTGGCGCTCGAGCGACTGGTGGAGCGGCTGCGGGATGCGCTGCGCGTCGAGCGGCGACGGGTTCCGACGCGGCCGACGGCGGCAGCGCGAGAACGGCGGCTCGAGACCAAGCGGCGTCGCGCGGTGGCGAAGCGCCGCCGCCGCCCGCCCGCGGAGGAGTAGGGGCCGGGCTTTGCCCGGCCCTCGTCGATCGCACGTTGCAGGGCCGGGCTGCGCCCGGCCAGGGCGAGGCAAGCCTCGCCGCCTTCGCGACGACACAACCGGCCGATGGGACCGGGGCGCCGGGCGTAGACTCGGCCGGGTGGACGTGCTGCGGGCGACTGGCGCTGATCGCAGAGCTGCCGCGGGAGCGGACACGCCTGCTCGACAATCTCGGACGCCTGCGGCAGGAGCTCGGGCCGATCACGCCGGAGCTCTCCGACGCGCTCGCGGACCACATGAACCTCCGCCACGGCGACGTCCACGAGGTCGTCTCCTTCTATTCCTTCCTGCAGGTACCGCCCGACGCGGTGCGGGTGTGCACAGGCCCCGTCTGCGACTGCCTCGGCGGGCGTGACCTCCTCGCCGCCCACCCCGGCGCGATCGAGGTCCCCTGTCTCGGCCACTGCGAGCTGGCGCCCGTCATGACCCGGGGCGACACGATCGTCCCCGACGTAACCCACCGGACGAATGACGGCCCGGCGCTCGGCCTCGGCATTGCGGACGCGACGCTCGCCGACTACGAACGCCGTGGCGGCCTGGCCCTCCTCCGCGATCTGCCGCCGCTCGAACAGATCGTGTCGGAGCTCAAGACGTCGGGCCTCACCGGCTACGGCGGCGCGGGCTTCCCTGCCGGCCTCAAGTGGGAGGCAGTCGGCCGGCAGCCCGGACCGCGCGTCGTCGTCGTCAACGCCGACGAGGGCGAGCCGGGGACGATCAAGGACCGCTACGTGATGGAACTGCGCCCCCACCTCCTGCTCGAAGGAACGCTGATCGCCATGCGGGCGCTCGAGTGCACAGAGGGCTGGATCTACATCCGCGAGGAGTACGCGACCGCTCGCAACACTGTGTTGCAAGGCATCGCGGAGTTCCGCGCGGCAGGGCTGCTGGAGGGCCTCACGCTCGAACTGGTCGTCGGCGCCGGCGCATACGTCGCCGGCGAGGAGACGGCGATGCTCGAGTCGATGGAGGGGCGGCGGGCGATGCCGCGCCTCAAGCCTCCCTTCCCGGCCGAGGTCGGCTACCTCGGTCGCCCGACCCTGATCGCCAATGTCGAGACGCTCGCGCACGTGCCGTCGATCCTGCGCGAGGGCGGCGCGTGGTGGGCGTCGCTGGGTCGCGAGGGTGCTCCCGGCGCGCGGCTCTGGTCGGTCACCGGCGCGGTCGCCGCGCCGGGCTGTTACGAGGCGCCGAACGGCGTCACGCTGCGCGAGTTGATCGACGGATACGCGGGCGGCACCACCGACGAGATCGGCGCGATCGTGCCGGGCGGCGCCGCGTCGGGAATCCTCCCGCCCGCAGCGCTCGACACGCCGCTGACGCGCGACGGCCTGCGGGCCTGGGACGCTGGTGTCGGTTCCGCCGCCGTGCAGGTCTTCCCGCGGGACTACCCCGTGCTACGCCTGCTCGCCGAGACGATGCGCTTCTTCGCCGAGGAGTCGTGCCAGAAATGCACGCCGTGCCGGATCGGCAACCGGGCGCTCCACCACCTCGTCGAGCGGCTCGAGCACGGCGAGGCGGTGATGCCGCGCACCCAGGTCGAGGAGTGGCTGGAGACGATGGAGCGCACGTCGATCTGCGGCCTCGGCCAGGCGGCGCCGATCCCCTTCCGGAACGCGGCCCGCCACTGGCCGGAGCTCTTCACGGCGC
Source organism: uncultured Actinomycetes bacterium (assembly GCA_963737565.1). Lineage (GTDB taxonomy): Bacteria > Actinomycetota > Thermoleophilia > Gaiellales > Gaiellaceae > Gaiella. The sequence goes on along the minus strand of CAVTTF010000011.1, from coordinate 215,013 downwards.
TCAACGCCTGACCGAGCCGCCCACGGCACCGTGGGACGGCCGCCGCCGGCGGTGGTTCGGGGTCAGACCCGGAGGTCTGACCCCGAATGCGCTTGATCAGGCGGCCACGGCCTCTTTCGAGAGCCGGCGGCCGATCTTCTCGACCGCGCGGAGCGTCTCCTTCTCCTGCTTCAGGTTCGCCTCGAGCAGCGGCACGACCTCGCGCTCGCCGAGCGCCCTCGCCATCGTGACGAGGCCGGTGTAGGCGGCGATCTCGTAGTGCTCGGTGCGCGCAGCGGCGCCGGTCAGGAACACGTCGAGCACGTCCTGTGAAGGACGCTCCTCGCATGAACTCCTCGTGCTCCCTCTTGATCCCGTCGAAGCCGGGGCACGGCTCGGCCTGCGCCGGCTCGCCGAGCTGCTTGAAGACCTTCTCCAGGTTCTTCACGTGGCCCTCGGTCTGGCGCAGGTGCGACTTGAAGCCCGCCTCGAGCTCCCGGTCCTTCGTCTCGGAGGCGAGCCGGGGCAGGGTCTTCGTGAGCGACTTCTCGACGTAGTAGATGTCCTTCAGCTCGTGCATGAACAGCTCGCGCGGGTCGCGCATCTCGTCCTCCTCGGGTCGTCGGGTCACCGTGATCTACCGACATGCGGCCGCCGCGAAACACGTGTGCCAGTCATCTAGGATCGCTGCGATGGTCGAGTTCACGCTCGACGGCCGGCCGGCGAGCGCGCCCGAGGGGGAGCTGCTCGTCCACGCCGCCGCCCGGCACGGCGTCTTCGTCCCGACCCTCTGCCACGACGACAAGCTCGAGCCGTACGGCGGCTGCCGCCTGTGCGTCGTCAGCGTCGAGGGAGCGCCCCGCCCCGTCCCCGCCTGCGCCACTCGCGTCACGGCCGGGATGGTCGTCTCGACGAACGGCTCCACCGACACCTACCGCCGCACCCTGACCGAGATGCTGCTCGCCGAGCACCTCGAGCCGTCACCGGGAGGACGGCCGAACGAGCTCGTCGACCTGGCCCAGGAGCTAGACGCGCGCGCCCCGTTCGTTCTCCCCGACGCCAAGCGCGAGCCCTACGAGGACCGGAACCGGCTGATGGGCTACGACCCGGATACCTGCATCCTCTGCAACCGCTGTGTCCGGTACACGCAGGAGGTGATGCAGTGCTCGGCGCTCTCCTTCGAAGGCCGCGGGGGCGAGGCGCGCATCGTCCCGACGTGGGGTCGCTCGTGGCTCGACACCGAGTGCGAGCTCTGCGGCGGCTGCCTCTCCGTCTGCCCGACCGGTGCGATCTACGAGAAGTTCCTCGATGGCGCGCCGGCAGGCCACGAGCGGAAGCTCGAGGCCGTGAAGACCACCTGCACGTTCTGCGGCGTCGGCTGCCAGCTCGACCTCAACGTCGACCCGGAGACGAAGCGGATCGTGAAAGTCACCTCGCAGCCCCACTACGTCTCCAACGAGGGCGACCTCTGCGTCAAAGGCCGCTTCTCCTTCAACTTCGTCCACCACCCCGACCGCCTGACCGACCCGCTCGTGCGGGGCGAGGACGGCGAGCTGCACGAGACGAGCTGGGAACACGCCCTCGACACGGTCGCCGCCGGCCTCGGGGGGGTGATCGAGCGCCACGGCCCGCAGTCGGTCGGCTTCCTCTCCTCAGCCCGGCTGACGAACGAGGAGAACTACCTGACCCAGAAGCTCGCGCGCACCCTCGGCACCAACTCCGTTCACTCCTGCGAAGCCACCTGACACGCGCCGACTCTTTACGGCCTGGTCAGGTCGTTGGGCAGAGGAGCCAGCACCAATTCGATCCCGGAGATCGAGAACGACCGCTTCCTCCTGGTGATCGGCTCGAACACGACAGAGGCGCACCCGGTGCTCGCGCTGCGGATCAAGCGTGCCGTGAGGAAGGGCGCGACGCTCGTCGTCGCCGACCCGCGCAAGATCTGGCTGACGAAGATCGCGACACGGCACCTGCAGCTGCGCCCCGGCACCGACGTCTGGCTGCTCAACGCGATGATGCACGTGATCCTCGAAGAGAGCCTGCAGAACGAGGCGTACATCCGCGAGTTCACGGACGACTTCGACGCAGTCCGGGAGGTCGTCTCGCGGTACACCCCCGAAGAGGCCGAGCTGGTCACGGGCGTACCCGCAGAGGACATCCGCGCGACCGCGCGCGAGTACGCGCGGGAACGGCACGCGGGGATCTTCTACACCCTCGGCATCACGGAGCACGCGTGCGGCGTCAACAACATCTGGTCGCTCGCGAACCTCGTGCTCATGACCGGCCACCTCGGGTACGAGTCGACGGGGCTGAACGCGCTGCGCGGCCAGAACAACGTGCAGGGGCTGAACGACTCGGGCGCCAACCCCGCCTACCTGCCCGGGTACCAGGCGGTGGACGACCCCGAGATCCGCCGGAAGTTCTCCGACGCGTGGGGCTTCGAGGTGCCCGAGACCACCGGCTACCGCCTCGACCAGATGATGTCGGGCCTCCACGACGGCCGCGTCCGCGCGCTGTACCTGATCGGCGAGAACCCGGCGCAGACCGAGCCCAACGCACACCACGTCGAGGAGGGCCTGGCCGCGCTCGAGTTCCTCGTCTCACAGGACCTGTTCCTCAACGACGCAACGAAGCGTTTCGCGGACGTGGTGCTGCCCGCGTCCTCGTTCGCGGAGAAGGACGGCACATTCACGAACACGGAGCGGCGCGTGAACCTCGTCCGGGCCGCGGTGCCGCCGCCGGGCAACGCGCGCGTCGACCGCGAGATCGTGATCGAGGTGGCGCGCAGGCTCGGGGCGAACTGGCCGGAGTACCCCGACGCCGAATCGGTCTGGAACGAGCTCGCCGACCTGGCGCCGAACTGGTACGGGATCCGGTACCCGCGGCTCGAGGAGCAGGGAATTCAGTGGCCGTGCACCGACCTGGAGCATCCGGGGACGCCGTACCTGCATGCGCCGCGGCCGGCGCGGCCCGGCGGCAAGGGCAAGTTCTTCCCGGTCGAGTACCAGCCGCCGATCGAAGAGCCGGATTCCGAGTATCCGCTCGTCCTCTCCACCGGACGAACGCTCTACCACTACAACTCGGCGACGATGACGATGCGCGAGTCGGGGATCACCGACAAGCAGGAGGAGCCGTTCTTCGAGATCTCGGCCGAGGACGCCTCGAACCTCGGCCTCGCGCACGGGGACGCTGCGCGCCTGGTCTCGCGGCGCGGCACCCTCGAGGCGAGCGCGCACGTGACCGACCGCGTCTACCCGGGCCTCGTCTGGATGGCCCTGCACTTCGCCGAGGCGAAGGTGAACTGGCTCACGCACGACGTGGGCGACCCGCTGATCGGCACGCCCGAGTTCAAGGTGTCGGCGGTCCGCGTCGAGCGCGCTGTGTAGCACGTGAGCGAGACTCTCGCGCCCGTTGCCGTCCGGCCGTTGTTGCGCGGCCGCTTCGGCGAGCCGTACCTCTACGAGCCCGAGTGCGCATCGACACAGGCGCTCCTGGCGGGGTCGGACCTGCCCGAGGGTGCGGTCGCCGTGACCGAGCACCAGACCGCCGGCCGTGGACGGCTCGGCCGCACGTGGGAGGACGCGCCGGGCGCGGGCGTGCTCGTGTCGGTACTGCTCCGCCCACCGCCGGGCCCGAACGTGCCGCAGCTCTCGCTCGTCTGCGCGCTCGCCCTCACGGAGGCGGTCGAACAGGCGACGGACCTCTCGGCGCAGATCAAGTGGCCGAACGACGTGATGCTCGACCGGCGCAAGGTGGCGGGCATCCTCCTCGAGGGGAGCGACGCCGCGGTCGTCTGCGGCATCGGCCTGAACGTCAACCAGGGCCGCGATCAGCTGCCTGCCGGGACGCGTCGCGAAGCGGGCTCGCTCCGCACCGTGACCGGAAGCGCCCACGATCGCGCCGACCTGCTCGTCGACCTGCTCGCCCGGCTCGAGGCCCACTACGGAACGTGGCGTGAGCGTGGGCTCGCAGCGCTCCACGACGGCATCGGCTCGCGGAACTTCCTCTTCGGCCGCCGGCTCCATGTCGACGGGCGCGCAGGCACGGGAGCGAGCATCCTCCCGGACGGGCGGCTGCAGGTCGCGCTCGAGGACGGCACGATGATGGAGGTCGAGAGCGGGACGATCGAGGTGGAGCGATGAGTATCGAGGTGCGGCTACTGGAACCGGGCGACGAGGAGCTCGTCGTCTCTCTCGGCGAGGAGCAAGCGGTGTCGGCGGCGGCGGCGGCCGACCTGCTGCGAGATCCCACTGTCCGCTACCTCGTCGCGTTCGCAGACGGCGAACCTGCGGGCCACGCGCTCGCCTACCTGCTGCGCCGCCGGCGACTGCCGGAGCGATCGCTCTTCCTGTACGACATCGAGGTCGAGGAACGGTTCCGCCGTCGCGGCATCGCGCGCCGCCTGATGGACGAGCTCGGCCGGATCGCGCTGGCGGAGTCCGCCGAGGAGGGCTTCGTGATCACCAGCCGCTCGAACGAGGCCGCGCGGGCGCTGTACCGCTCGGCGGGAGGCGTGGACGAGAACGAGAGCGCGGATGACGTCGTCGTCGAGTTCCGGCATGGAGTCTGACGTAGCCGCGCTGTCCGTCCGCTTCATGGAAGCGGTGCGAGACCGCGAGCTCGACTGGCTCGAGCGGCATCTGGGCAGTGAGTTCACGCTCACGACCGGGCGGGCGGGCGCTCCCGTCCGCGGGCGTGACGAGTGGCTCGCCGTCACGGCCGGTCGCTACGTGATCGAGGAGTTCGCCTTCGACGAGTTGGAGGTGCTCGACTACGGCGACGTGGCCGTGGTCCGGTCGCGCTACCGCCAGCGCGGCAGCATGGACGGCGAGGACCGGACGCAGACCTTCCTGATGACGGACGTCTGGGCCGAGCGCGAAGGCCACCCGCAGCTCGTCACCCGGCACGTGTCGCCGCTGTAGCAGGCGCCGGGGGACGTTACCGAAGGTGACTGTCCCCGGGCCGTCCCCACGCGCGGTCAGATGCGTCCGGCCTACATCCGGATCGGGATCTCGACCACGTTGATGCGTGAGCCGTCCGCGGCCGAGCGCTCGAGGACGACCAGCGCACCCATTCCGCCGCGGTCGACCGCGAACGGCTGCGAGAACTCGAAGGTGCCGCGCGTGCCGGTCCCCGACGTGGCGGTGACGAAGTCGTCAGCGACGATCTTCCCGTCCGGGTCGACGAGCTCGTATTGAAAGTTCGCCTCGAACGTGTTGGCCGTTCCGCCGGCGCGCAGCGGGCTTTCGACGCGGTCGAAGGGGAGCGGCGACTCGACGAGGATCGCCGGCGTCTGCGCCTCGAAGTCCGCGCGGGTGAGGCGGCGGCCGTCGATGTCGACCGCGCGTACCGTCGGGAACTGCGTCAGCGTGTACACGACCTGGGCGAGCGCCTCGTCGGACAGCGTGCTGGACAGCCGTACGTGCGCCACCCCGTCCGTCACCGACAGGTCCTCCCACTCGGTTCCCTCGGGGACCGCCGTCGCGACGCCGACCTCGCCGCGCTCACGGGCGTCAGGGCCACCGAACAGCTCGAGCAGCGAGAGCCCGGCGACCGCCGGAGACTGCGTGACCTCCCGCCGCACCGGCTGCACCTTGCCGTCACGGAGGAAGTAGACGCGGAGCGACGTCGTCGCGGGAGCGGTCGTCCCCGGCGCGCCGCTCCCATACTGCTCCGCCGGGCTGTCACCGTCGCTGCAGCCGGCGACGGCGCAGGCGAGCAGCACGGGAATGAGAAACCTCCTCACGGTCGGCTCGACCAGCGCCTCGAGGTCGGCGGACGTGTCCACGTCGGCGAGCAGGTGCTCGTCGAGCTGGATCACGGTCCCGTTCACCCCCCGCAACGACAGGTCGCCGCGTACCAGCCGCCGCTCGAGCTCGGGGAGCATCGCCTTCGAGTAGGCGCCGGGCAGCGGGCCGGTCTGTGGCACGGCAACCGCCTGACCGAGGGCCTGCAGAGCCGCGGGCGTGACGAGAGGACAGTCGACCGGCAGGACGACGACGACGTCCGTGGCCGCTGCGCGAAGCCCGGCGATCACGCCCACGATCGGCGCCCGCACGCGCGACCCGTCGTCCAGGACCGGGAACGGCAGGTCGAGTCGGTCAGCTGTCTTCCCGACCGCGAGGACGTCGCTGAACGCCTCATGCAGCACGCGCCACCCCCGCTCGGCGAGCGTCTCGGCGCCCAGGCGTGCAAGCGCCTTCGGCGACCCGAAGCGACGCGACGCCCCGCCGAGCAGCAGCACGCCGGTCAGGTCGTGAGCCGCCACGCCTCGGTGTAGACGTTGACGCGCCCGTCGCGGACGAACCCGCAAAGCGTTATCCCCCGGTCGGCGGCGAGCTCGACGGCGAGTGACGACGGGGCGCCGACGGCAACGAGCAGCGGGCAGCCCGCGACCGCGGCTTTCTGCACCAGCTCGAAGGACAGCCGGCCGCTCACACAGAGCAACGCGTCGGCGAGCGGCAGTCGGCCTTCGCGGAACGCCCAGCCGATCACCTTGTCCATCGCGTTGTGCCGGCCGACGTCCTCCCGCAGGCAGAGGAGCTCGCCGTCGCCGGCTGAAGAGCCCGGTCGCGTGCAGCCCCCCGGTCACGGCGAAGGCGGCCTGAGCCTCGCGGAGCTGCTCGGGCAGCGATGCCACGACCGCAGCAGGCACCGTCAGCTTGCTCTCGACGCGCTCGGCTTCGACGGCGATCGCCTCGAGCGCCCCCTTGCCGCACACGCCGCAGGAGGACGAGGTGTAGAACGACCGTGCCAGACGGCCGGGATCGAATCCCGGCGCGTCGACGTCGACCGTGTTCGCGGCAAGGTCGTCGGGTGGGCCGGCTCCCGCCGGCCGCAGGCCCTCGGAGAGGCAGAAGCCGAGCGCAAGCTCCTCGTCGTGGCCGGGCGTCCGCATGGTCACCGCCACGGGCCGACCGCCGATCCGGATCTCGAGCGGCTCCTCGACGGCGACCAGGTCGGGTCCGGCCGCCCCGGCGGGCAGCTTCGTCACGTCGACCCTTGCGGTCGTGTACGGGGGCGCGCTCACGCGCCGAGGGTACGCGCTACCAGGTGGAGGCGCTGCCGAGCAGGAGCTGCGGCACGTTGCCGCGCATCGTCGTCACGACGGCCCCGCTGCGCAGGTTGAGCACCTTGCCGACCGATCGCCTGCCCGAGAGCCGAGCAAGCGCGCGCTCGCCGGCGATCTGCACGTCGCCGACGGACAATCCCGGCAACGCCGCGAAACGTAGTGCGCCCTCCGCGCCGAAAGCGCGGACGCCCAGCGTGCGGTCGGTGGACGGCAACCCGTCCCACGTCAGGACGACGCCGGCACCTGCGGCCGCCGCAGTGGCATTGGCGTCGAGCAGGCGTGGCGCCCAGCTCCGCGCATCGAGCAACGAGACACCGACGCGCTTCGACCTACCGTCCGCCGCGTAGTCGAGCCCGCCGAACGCGACTGCGTCCGAGCCCACCATCTCGGCGAAGCGGAACGAGCCCTCGGAACTCTTCGCGGCGCCGGCGAGCGTTCGCGTCGCCGCGTAGTCGACCGAGAGCGTGCGGAGGTCGACGACGGCAGGAGGCGCGCCGGCGCCGAGCACGTACCCGAGCGCGCGACTCGCACCCGAGCGGAGCGCGAAGCCCGCATGATTCGACCGCCCCGCGATCAGCTCGCCGGCCTCGTTCTCCGTCACGCCCGAGCCGATGCGCACCCGGTCGATCGTCGCCGAGCGAACACGGAGCGCCGAGTCGACGAGCACGATCCGGGCTGGTCCGAGCCCGGCGCGTGGGGCTGCGAGCAGCGTGAGACCGCGCACCGTCGGTACGGCGTGCGCGACCAGCCCGTCCAGTGTCCGCCGAGCGAGAACACGGCCTGTACGAGGGTCGATCGCGATCACGTCGTACTCGCGCGGGTACGAGACGAGAGCGACGAGGCGGTTCCCCACCCAGCTGACCGCCTGGAGGGAGCTGAGCTCGCCGCTCAGAATGATCTCGCGCTCGGAGCGCCAACGCCGAAGGTCGACGATCCGGATCGCGCCGACGCGGCCGAGCGTCGCGGTGTACGACCAGCCGAGTGCGAGCCGCGAGCGGTCGGGGGAGAAGGCCCAGGCGGTTCCGAACTCGCCAACCGCCAGACGCTTCCCCACCGGCCGCAGGGTGCCCGGATCGATCCTGACGAGATCGTCGGCGCCGCTCCGTGTCAACAGCCCGTAGAGCGTCGCCGATTCCTTCTGGGGCGCCCCCGCGGCACCAGCAGCCAGAGCCAACCCGGCTGCGATGCCAAGCAGCAGCATCCTCACGACGTACACGGTACTCCTACACCGCGGCCGGAGGAACCGTTCCCGGATGCCCCCTCGACCGCGATGAAAAGCACGCCAGCGGCCGCGAAGCGGACGCCTTAGGGATTCTGCGCGTCGCGAATTCGCGCGAGCGGATTCGCGACTGCGCGGCTAGATCAGAATGCGCAGTGCCGTCTCGGGCGAGCAGCCGGCGAGGACGAGCGCGATCGCGCGATGCAGGTCGATGCTGTGGTCGAGCCCGATCACGAGCGCAGCCTCCCCGTCGTAGCCGGCATCCAGCAGCCGCTCGACCCGCCAGGAGAGGACCCGCACCTGCTCGCTGGGGGGGGCTACAGCTTCCTCGATGTGGGGGAGGGCACTCACCTAGATCAGGTGTATCGGCAGGATGTGAGGAACCGATAGTCACCCGTTGTGGGGCTGGTAAGGCCGCGTTAAGGCTGTGTTGTTTGCTCCGTTGGCATTCGGGAAATCGGGCGTCATGGACGGTTACACGAAGCTCAACCTCAAGCGCGACGTCGAGGATCAGGCGCCGAAGTTCGACATGTCGCCGAAGCTCGAGTTCCGCGTGGCGGCGCGCCCGCTGGGCGCGAAGGAGTCGGCGCTCAGTTACCTGCGGGTCGCGCCGGACTTCCGGCTGCCCTTCGGGCACACCCACGAACGCCAGGAGGAGATCTACGTCCTGGTCGGCGGCAGCGCGCGGTTGAAGCTCGACGACGAGATCGTCGAGCTCGAGCCGTGGGACGTAGTTCGGATCGCGAACGACACGACCAGAAACCTCGAGGCCGGCCCAGACGGCGCGGAGCTGATCCTGATCGGCGCGCCCAACACCGGGGCGAACGACGCCGAGATGATCCAGGGCTGGTGGAGCGAGGAGTGAACAGGGCCGGGCACAGCCCGGCCCCTACAGAGCCTCGTAGGGGCGAGGCTTCGCCTCGCCCTCATCCCGGCTACTCGACGGTGACCGTCTTCGCCAAATTGCGCGGCTGGTCGACGTTGAGGCCGCGCAGGCGCGCGATGCGATAGGCGAGCAGCTGCAGCGGCACGACGGCGAGCACCGCCTGCAGGAACGCGGGCGTATGCGGGATGTAGATGACGTCGTCGGCGTGGTGCTGGATGTCCTCGTTCCCGTCCGTGGCGATCGCGATCACGTGCGCGCCGCGGGCCCGGACCTCCTGGATGTTGGAGACGATCTTGTCGTAGACCCGCTTGTGGTGGGTGGCGACGACGACGACCGGAGTCGACTCGTCGAGCAGCGCGATCGGCCCGTGCTTCATCTCGCCGGCCGAGTACGCCTCGGTCGGGATGTACGAGATCTCCTTCAGCTTGAGCGCGCCCTCGAGCGCCACCGGCAGGCCGATGTTGCGGCCGAGGTAGAGGAAGAAGGGCTTGTCGTAGTGGCGCCGCGCGATCTCGTCGATCGGATGGTCGCCCTGGAGGAACTGCTCGAGCTTGGCGGGCAGCTCGTAGACCTGGTCGAGGATGTACTTGAACTCCTCCGCCGGCATCGTCTCGCGCACCTGCGCGAGCTTGAGCGCGATCAGGAAGAGGAGCGACAGCTGGGCGGTGAACGTCTTCGAGGCGGCGACGCTCACCTCGAGGCCGGCGCGCGTGTAGAGCACCGAGTCGACCTCGCGCGTGATCTGCGAGCCCATCATGTTCGTGATCGCGACCGTGCGGGCGCCCATCGAGCGCGCGAGCTGCATTGCCTGGATCGTGTCGCGCGTCTCGCCCGACTGGGAGATGCCGAGCACGAGCGTGTTCTCGTCGATCACCGGGTTGCGGTAGATCCACTCCGAGGCGATGTCGTGCTCGACGGGGACGCCGACCCCACTCCTCGATCGCGTACCGGGCCGCGACGCCCGCGTGGTACGACGTGCCGGCGGAGAGGATGACCATGCGGCCGAGGTGCTTGAGCTCCTCGTCGGGCATCCCGAGCCCCTCGAGCTCGAGCCGGCCGTGGCGGACGCGGTCGCCGATCGTCTCGGCGACGGCCTCGGGCTGCTCGAAGATCTCCTTGAGCATGAACGTCTCGAAGCCGCCCTTCTCGGCGCCCTCGTCGTCCCAGTCGAGCTCGGTCGTGTCGTGCTCGACGGGCTCGCCGTCGGCAGCGCGCACGTAGGCGGCGCCCTCGTCCGTCACCGTGACGATGTCGCCGTCGTCGGGGAACTGGACGACTGCGTGTCTCGCGCAGGAACGCCGCGGCGTTGGAGGCGAGGAAGGTCTCGCCGCCCCCGAGGCCGACGACGAGCGGGCATTGCAGCCTCGCGCCGACGAGCAGGCCGGGGTGGTCGTGGTGGATGACGACGAAGGCGAAATGCCCTTCGAGCTCGAGGTAGGCGCGGCGGACGGCCTCCACGAGATCGCCCTCGTAGTGCGCCTCGATCAGGTGCGTCACCGTTTCGGCGTCGGTCTCGGAGGTGAAGTGGTGGCCCTGCTCGATGAGGCGCTCGCGCAGCTCCCGGTAGTTCTCGACGATCCCGTTGAGGACGATCGCCAGCTTCGAGCCCTCGCAGCCGGCGAGCGGGTGCGCGTTCTGCTCGGTGACGCCGCCGTGCGTCGCCCAGCGGGTGTGGCCGAGGCCGGTCGTGGCGGGTGAGCCGTCCTCGCCCGCTGCGAGCTTCAGGTTCTGGAGGTTGCCGACGGCACGGGTGTAGTGGAGCGCGTCGTGCTCGAGCAGCGCGATCCCGGCCGAGTCGTAGCCGCGGTACTCGAGGCGCTCGAGACCGGCGAGGAGGAGGTGCTTGCACTCACGCGAGCCGACGTAGCCGATGATTCCGCACACGCTTCAGCCCTCCTCGTGGCGCCGCGCTGAACGCGGGTGCCCGTCGAAATGCGCGAGCTCGGCGTCAACCGAGCTCTCCCCGGACGAGATGGGCGATCCTACCACAGAGCTCTTTCGCCTCTTCCTCGGTTTCCGCCTCGGCGAGGACGCGAACGACCGGCTCGGTTCCGGAGGGACGGACGAGCACCCGGCCCGTGCCCGCGAGCTGCCTCGTTCAGCCGCGCGGCCTCGTCGAGAATCGATTGTGGGATCTCCTTCCGCGTCACCGGCACGTTCTCCTTCGCCTGCGGATAGTGGGGCATCTGCGCCGCCGCCTCGGACAGGGAGCGACCCGAGAGGCAGGAGCAGAGAAGCAGCGCCGCGGCGAGCCCGTCACCGGTGACGTGACCGTCGAGATAGATCACGTGGCCCGACTGCTCTCCGCCGAGGACAGCGCCTTCCCGGCGCAGCGCTTCGAGCACGTAGCGATCGCCGACGTCGGTCGTGAACACGCGGATGTCGTGCTCGGCCATCAACCGGTGGAAGCCGAGGTTCGACATCGACGTGACGGCGACCGTGTCCACGCCCACGGCAAGAGCGACGACGGCGACGATTTGATCCCCGTCGACAGGCGTTCCGTTCTCGTCGGTCGCCAGGAGACGGTCGCCGTCGCCGTCAAAAGCGACGCCGAGGTCGTAGTCTCCGGTGCGCACGACCTCCGAGAGCAACGAGAGGTCGGTGGCGCCGCAGCCGACGTTGATGTTCGTGCCGTCCGGCGTACTCGCGATCGCAGTCACCTCGGCGCCGAGGCGCTCGAAGACAGCCGGAGCGATGTCGGAGAAGGCGCCGTTCGCGCAGTCCACCGCGATCCGCACGCCGCTGAGATCCGAGCCGAACGCCTCGACCAGGTGCTCGACGTAGCCTGCAGCTGCATCGACTGCCGGCTCCACCGCGCCTCCTCCGACCGCGCGGGCATCGAGGAGCGCCTCGATCTCGAGCTCGTCCGCGTCGGTCAGCTTCCGGCCCTCGCGGTCGAAGAGCTTGACGCCGTTGTACTCGGGGGGATTGTGCGACGCGGTGATCACCGCGCCGAGGTCCTGCGCCATCAAGGCGACGGCGGGAGTGGGCAGCACACCGGCCAGGACCGCCGTGCCTCCTGCCGAGACCACACCGCGCACGAACGCGGCCTCGAGCTTCGGCCCGGACGCTCGTGTGTCGCGTCCGACGAGGACACGGCCGCGGCCCGCCCACAGCGTGGCCGCCTTGCCGAGGCGCTCGACGAGATCCTCGGTCAGCGCCTCGCCGACGATGCCACGGACGCCGTCGGTCCCGAAATGTTTTCGCTGACCCTCGGTCAATACTGGCCTCGTCGGGGCCGGGCTTGCCCGGCCCGCTCCCGAGCCGCCACCGTGTTCAGTGCGAGGCAAGCCTCGCCTCTACTAGCGCTTCGAGAACTGAGGCGCCTTGCGAGCCTTGTGGAGGCCGGCCTTCTTGCGTTCGACGATGCGGGCGTCGCGGGTCAGGAAGCCCTCGCGCTTGAGCGGCACGCGCAGCTCCGGATCGGCCTCGACGAGCGCACGAGCGATGCCGTGGCGGATCGCGCCGGCCTGGCCGGAGATGCCGCCGCCGTGAACGCGCACGCGCAGGTCGTAGGTGCCGTCGGCGCCGGCGACGCGGAGCGGCGCGTACACCGACTCGCGATGCGCCGCCCGCGGGAAGTACTCCTCGAGCGTGCGGCCGTTGATCCACGTCGCGCCGTCGCCGGGGCGGAGGATCACGCGCGCGACGGACGTCTTGCGCTTGCCGGTACCGCTGTATTGAGCGATCTCTGCCATCAGAGCTCCAGGTTCTTCGGCGCCTGCGCCTCGTGCGGATGCTCGGGACCGGCGTAGACCTTCAACTTTCCCAGCTGCGCCGCAGCGAGCCGATTCTTGGGCAGCATCCCCTTGACCGCCTTGCGAATCACCTCGGTCGGGCGCCGCTGCAGCTGCTCGCGCAGCGTCCGCTCCTTGAGGCCGCCCGGGTAGCCCGAGTGCCAGCGCACCATCTTCTTGTCGAGCTTCTGGCCCGTGACGTGGATCTTCTCGGCGTTGACGACGATCACGAAGTCACCGGTGTCGACGTGCGGGGTGTACTGCGGCTTGCCCTTGCCGCGGAGCTGGTCGGCGATGCGCGTCGCGAGCCGGCCCAGGGTCTTGCCCTCGGCGTCGACGACGTACCAGTCGCGCTGGATCTCGCCGGGCTTGGCAGTGTAGGTCTTCATCTCGCAGAAAGAAGAGCGGCCGGGCGACCGCCGACGGCGGAGTGTAGCTGATCCGCAGTGCTACCCGACCGGCTCGAGAGCCGGAGCGGAGGGCCTTCGAGCAAGCAGAATCACGAGGGCCGGGGCGACGACAGCCGCGCCTGCGGCGACCGCCACCGCCGCGACCCCCCACGCCGTGTACGCCATGCCGCCGATGAGGGCGAACCCCGCCCCGAGGAGCCCTGCGGCCAGGTCCGTGGCGCCGACGAGGCGGCCTCGCTCGACCGGGGTCGCGTGCGTGACGAGCTCGGCCGTCGCGGCGACGTACGAGAGGTTCCACCCGAGCCCCAGCAGGAAGAGTGACAGCGACATCGCGGAGATCGACTCCGCCCAGGCGAGAACGACCGCGGAGACGGCCATGATCGCGAGACCCGAGATGAGCGACGGCCTCCGACCGACCCGGTCGATCACCTCGCCGATCACGAGCACGAGCGCGTACATGCCGACGATGTGCACGCTGATGACGGTGAACACGTCGGCTTGCTCGTGGCCGTGGCCGACGATGATGTAGCCGGTCAGATTCATCACGCCGACCATCACGGCGAAGCTCGCAAGTGCGGCCAGGACGGCCGACGGGACACCTGGTCGGCGCAGGATCTCCCGGAGTGGCGCGGCAGGAACTCGGCGTCCCCGAAGCGTTGTCCTCCGACTGCAGTTCGAGTGCGATCGTCCGTGGATCGGGGCGGATGAAGACCGCGATCACGAGCCCGACGACGGCGATCGCAGCGGCGGCAAACCAGGGGACGACGAGCGTGTCGAGCTCGAGGTCCTTGCCCGCGAAGAGCGGCCTGAAGACCAGCGGCCCGAGCGCGGCGCCGAAAAGAGCTCCGAAGAGGACATAGGAGATGGCCCGTGCACGACGCTCGGGCGGCACCATGTCGGCCGCGCCCAGGCGTGCGAGGAGAACGCTTCCGCTCATCGCCCCGACCGCGACGAAGCCGAGAATGACGAGCACAGGGCTGTCGACCGCGCAACCGACGGCCGTCAGGCAGCAACCGACCGCCCCGATCGCGAATCCGCCGGCGATGACCGGGACGCGGCCGACCCTGTCCATGAGCCGGCCTGCGGGGAGGGCGGCGACTGCGCCGGCGACGAGGAAGATCGCAGGGCCCAGGCCGAGGATCGACTCGATGCCCGTGACGAGGACGAGCGTGATCGTCGCGACGGCGACGGCGAGCTGCAGCACGCCCGAGAGGACGAGCAGGCAGAGGCTGAGCAGGACGGTGTTACGCCGGACCGGATAGGAGGTGGCCGCGATCGAGCAATTCAACCAACCCGGCCCGAAAGGCGCGCGCGCCGCCGTGGGAGGGATGGCGGACGTACGGCGCGCCGGTCGCCTCGGCGGCGATGCGGCCGACGGCGATCACGCGGCGCCCCTGGCGAAGAGGGTCGAGAAACCGGAGCCCGCCTGCGATCTCCGCGCGGGAGGGCCGGCGGTTGGACGTCCTGGTGCCCGGGTGCGTCGGCACGACGTTCCAGAGCAGCACCTCAGTCTCGAGGTCGAGCTCGGCCAGGACGCGGTGGACGACCGTCGCCGTCGCCTCCGCGGCGCCGGTGCCTGAGAGCTGGCGCTCCGAGGTGAAGGGAATACCCGAGACGCTCGCGCCGCGATAGCCGGCCGCCTCGCCGACCAGAAGCACGACTCGTGCGCCAGCGAGCTTCGAGGTACGCCGCCAGCCGCGCCCGGCGAAGCTCCGAATCCGCGTACTGGTTGAACGTGCGCCCGATCGTTGCGCCGGCGAGCTCCTCGACGAAGCGGACCGCGCCTGCACCCGGCAGTGTGGCACGCGGTACGATGCCGCTGCGAAACGGGGAGCTCGGGCAACCGGGCTGAGAGGGCGGCTACAGCGCCGCCGACCCGCGAACCTGACCTGGGTAATGCCAGCGGAGGAAGCGTTGCAGCA
This sequence comes from uncultured Actinomycetes bacterium, assembly GCA_963737565.1. Taxonomy (GTDB): domain Bacteria; phylum Actinomycetota; class Thermoleophilia; order Gaiellales; family Gaiellaceae; genus Gaiella. The sequence goes on along the minus strand of CAVTTF010000011.1, from coordinate 199,788 downwards.
CGACACCGTGATCGTCGTCGCAGGGGGCGGCTCACCGCACGCCGGGGCGCCGCTGCCCGCCGGCGCCTTCGTCGTCGCAGCCGACGAAGGCATCGATCGGGCGCTCGCGCTCGGCCTCCGCGTCGACCTTGCGATCGGCGACTTCGACTCGGCCTCACCCGCGGCGGTCGAGGCCGCACTGGCGGCCGGCGCCCGCATCGAACGGCACCCGGCGGCGAAGGACGCGACCGATCTCGAGCTCGCTCTCGACGCCGCGATCGCGCTCGGCCCGCGGCGCGTCGTCGTTCTCGGCGGCGCCGGCGGCCGGCTCGACCACCTGCTCGCCGGCATGCTCGGGCTTGGCTCCGACCGCTACGCCGCGGTGGAGCTGGACGCGTTCCTCGGGCCGGCGACCGTGCACGTCGTGCGCGGCGAGCGCAGACTGAGCGGCGAAGAGGGCGAGCTCGTCTCGCTCCTCGCGCTCCACGGGCCGGCCGAGGGCGTGACGACCGAGGGCCTGCTCTACCCGCTGCACGGCGAGACGCTGGAGCCGGGCTCGAGCCGCGGCGTATCGAACGTCTTCGCCGCACGAGCTGGCGCGCATCTCGATCGAGCGCGGTGTCCTGCTCGCCATCCGCCCGGGCGTCGAGCGGAAGGAGGCCAAGTGACACGGTGTTGCAAGGCGGGTGTCGCTGCCGTGGTGGCCGCGCTCGCGCTGGCCGCGGTCGGGTGCGGCGGGTCGGACGAGGCCGCGCCCAAGGAGGTCGTGCTCGTCACGCACGACTCGTTCGCGATGTCCAAGCCCGTGAAGAGGGCGTTCGAGCGGGAGACCGGGCTGCGCCTGCGCATCCTCCAGTCCGGCGACGCGGGCGAGGCGCTGAACAAGGCGCTCCTCACCGCCGGCAACCCGCAGGGAGACGTCTTCTTCGGGGTCGACAACACCCTGCTCTCGCGAGCGCTCGATGAGGATCTGTTCGATGCGTATGAGTCCCCGGAGCTGGCCCACGTGCCGCGCGACTACGTCCTCGACGGTGAGCATCGCGTCACCCCGATCGACCACGGCGACGTCTGCCTCAACTACGACAAGGCATGGTTCCGCGAGCGCGGGATCAGGCCGCCGCAGTCGCTCGAGGATCTCGCGGAGCTTCGCTACCGCAACCTGCTCGTGGTCGAGAACCCGGCCACCTCCACACCCGGCCTCGCCTTCCTGCTCGCCACGGTGGCCCACTTCGGGCCCGACGGCTGGCAGGACTACTGGCGCCAACTGCGTGCGAACGGCGTGCTCGTCGTCGACGGCTGGGAGGAGGCCTACACGGTCCGCTTCTCGGGCTCGTCCGGCAAGGGGAAGCGGCCGATCGTCGTCTCCTACGCTTCGAGCCCACCCGCCGAGGTCGTGCTTCGCCGGCAAGCCGCTCGCGGAGGCTCCGACCGCGGTCGTCGAGTCGACGCTGCTTCCGGCAGGTCGAGCTGGCCGGCGTCCTGCGGGGCGCGCGCAACGAGGAGGGCGCGCGCAGGCTGATCGACTTCATGCTCTCCCCCACGTTCCAGCGCGACGTGCCGCTCTCGATGTTCGTCTTCCCCGTCCGCGAGGGCGTGGCGCTGCCCCCGGCGTTCGCGAAGCACGCGGTCGTGCCCGAGGCGCCGCTCGACCTGCCGCCCGAGGTGATCGGCGCCAACCGCGACGCCTGGATCGACGAGTGGACCGACATCGTCCTGCGCTGATCGCGGCCGTCGTCGTTCCGGCGACGTTCCTCGCGCTCTTCTTCGCCTACCCGCTGGCGGCGATCCTCGAGCGCGGCCTCTCCGGCGAAGGCGGCCTCGCCGGCGCGTGGGACGTGCTCACGGCAGCGTCGACGGCCGAGATCGCCTGGTTCACGATCTGGCAGGCGGGCGTGTCGACCGTCCTGACGTTCGCGTTCGGCCTCCCGCTCGCGTGGGCGGTCGGGCGATTCGCGTTTCCGGGACGGTCGCTCGTGAGGGCGCTCGTCCTCGTCCCGTTCGTCCTCCCCACCGTCGTCGTGGCGACGGCGTTCGTCGCCTTCCTGCCCGAGGGGCATGAGCGGGGGCTGTTGCCGATCCTCGCCGCGCACGTCTTCTTCAACGTTGCGATCGTCGTTCGGCTGGTCGGCACCGCGTGGGCCCGACTCGACCCGCGGCTCTGGGATGCGGCCGCGACGCTCGGCGCGAGCTCCTGGCGACGGGCCACCGGCGTGACCGTGCCCCTGCTCGCCCCCGCCCTCGCCGGCGCTGCGGCGCTCGTCTTCCTCTTCTGCTTCACCTCGTTCGGCGTGATCCTGATTCTCGGTGGGCCGGGGCGGGCGACGCTCGAGACGGAGATCTACAACCAGGCGGCGCGGCTCTTCGACCTGCGCGCCGCCGCCGTGCTCTCGCTGCTCCAGCTCGGCTTCGTCGCAGCGCTGCTCGCTGTGACGGGCCTCGTCGAGCGCCGGACCGGAGGGACCGTGCCGCTCGTCGCGGAGCGTGACGTCCTGCGCCGGCCGCGCGGACGGGAGCGTGTCGGCGTCGGGCTGGCACTCGGGGTCGGCCTGGCCGGGCTCGGCGGTGCCGATCCTCGCGCTCGTGGAGCGCTCCATTGCGACACCCACCGGGTACGGCCTCGGCTTCTACCGCGCGCTGAACGACGAGACACCCGCGCTGCTCGTCGTGCCCTGGCACGCCGTCCTCAATTCGCTGCTGTTCGCCGCCGCGGCCACCGTGGTCGCGCTCATCGTCGGTGGGCTGGCCGCGTTCGCAGTCGCGCGGCCGGGCGGCTCGTGGCTCGACGTCGTCGTCATGTTGCCGCTGGGCGCCTCCGCGGTGATGCTCGGGTTCGGCTTCGTGATCGCGTTCGACGAGGCGCCGCTCGACTTCCGTTCGTCGCCCTGGCTCGTGCCGGTGGCGCAGGCGCTCGTGGCGGCGACGTTCGTCGTCCGGATCGTCGCGCCGGCGCTCCGCTCGATCGACGAGCGGCTGCGCGAGGCTGCCGCCGTGCTCGGAGCGCCACCCGGGCGCGTCTGGCGCGAGGTCGACCTGCCGCTCGTGCTGCGCGCGCTCGGTGTTGCCGCCGGGTTCGCGTTCGCGATCTCGCTCGGCGAGTTCGGCGCCACGGTGTTCATCGCGCGCAGCGACTGGCCGACGGTGCCGGTCGCGATCTTCCGCTTCCTCGGGCGGCCAGGCGCGGTCAACGCCGGCTCGGCGGCCGCCCTCAGCGTCGTGCTGATGGTGGTGACGGCGGCTTCGGTCCTGCTCGCCGACCGGATCGCCGTGCGGCGGGGTGTGTTGTGAGCGCTCTTCGCGTCGAGGGCCTCGCGGTCTCGTTCGACGGCCTCGACGCGCTCGCCGGAGTCGACCTCGACGTAGCCGACGGGGAGCGCGTGGCCGTGCTCGGGCCGAGCGGCAGCGGCAAGAGCACGCTGCTGCGGACGATCGCAGGCCTGCAGCGCCCCGACGCGGGGCGGGTGCTGCTGGACGGCCGGGACATGACCGGCGTTCCCGCCCACCGACGCGGCGTCGGGCTGATGTTCCAGGAGGGCGTCCTCTTCCCGCACCGCGACGTTCTGGGGAACGTGTCGTTCGGGCTGCGCATGTCGGGCGCGTCCCGCGCACAGCAGGCGAGCCGCGTCGCCGAGGTGCTCGCGCTCGTCGGCCTCGAGGGCTACGAGCGGCGCTCGGTGGCGACGCTGTCCGGCGGCGAGCGGCAGCGGGTCGCGCTCGCCCGCGCGCTGGCGCCGGAGCCTCGAATGCTGCTGCTCGACGAGCCGCTCGGCTCGCTCGACCGACCGCTCCGCGAGCGCCTGCTCGCCGATCTCGAGGCGCTGTTCGACCGGCTCGGCCTGACCGTCCTCTACGTGACGCACGACGTTGGCGAGGCGTTCGCGCTCGGCGATCGCGTCGCGGTGATGCGGTCCGGACGGATCGTTCAGGTCGCCGCGCCCGACGAGCTCTGGGAACGTCCGGTGGACGCCTGGGTGGCGCGCTTCCTCGGTCTCGCGAACGTCCGGGAGCGAGACGGCCGGGCACTCGTGATCAGACCCGAGGCCGTGCTCGTTCGCCCGGGGGAGGGCGCGACGGTCGTGGCAGCCGAGCGGCGCGGCCCAATGGTCCGACTCCGCGTCCGCCGTGACGACGGCGAGGAGCTCGAGGCGGTCACGACGGAGCTCGACCATCCGCGCGCCGGCGACCGCGTCAGCGTGGAGATCGACCCGGCCGGCGTGTTCGAGCTTCCAGCTCGGACGCCAAGTAACACTGTGTTGCGAGGCAGACTGCGCTCGTGATCAGGCGCCGCGTCGTCGTCCACGGGCACGTGCAGGGCGTCTTCTTCCGGGAGACGGCGCGCCGGCGCGCGCAGGCCGCGGGCGTCACGGGCTGGGTGCGCAACCGCCCCGACGGCGCGGTGGAGGCAGTGTTCGAGGGCGAGCGGGAAGCGGTCGAGCGGCTTGTCGACTTCTGCCGCGAGGGACCGCGCGGCGCGCGCGTGGACTGGGTGGACGTCGCCGCGGAGGAGCCGGAAGGGCTCCGCGACTTCGACGTGAGCGTAGGCCTACCAGCGCTCCCAGTGGACGACGTCCGCGAGCGGGCGGCGCTGCTCGCGGAACCGGCTCGAAGCGGTGTCCGACTTCGGGTCGGGCGCGGGCTTGCCGACGAAGGCGACCCCGATCGGGACGACGTCCTCGGGCAGGCCGAGGATCTCGCGCAGGCGCGGCTCCTGGTCGGGATGGCCTGTGAACGCGGCAGCGAGCCCCTCGTCGATCGCGGCCAGGAGGATCAGCATCATCGCGGCGCCCGCGTCGACGTACCAGTACGGCACCGGCCAGTGGATCTCCGTCCCGCCCGACTCGGCGAGCTTGTCCGGCTTGTTGTAGCGCTCGTGGTAGCGAGCCTCGCTCGCGCAGACGACGACGTGCGCCGGAGCCGTCGACATGAACGGGGGCCAGCCCTTGTCGACGTAGAGGTGCTCGTCCATCGCCTCCGCGATCCGGCGCCTGGTCCGCCGCGTCGGTGACGACGACGAGGCTCTGTCCCTGGCTGAAGCCGCCGCTCGGGGCCCGGCGGACCGTGCTCGCAATCCGCTCGAGCGTCTCGTGCGGGATCGGGTCGGGCAGGAACGCGCGATGCATCCGGCGCCGCGCGAGGACGTCGCGGAACTCCACTGGGGTCAGACTCCCGTAGGGGGTCTGACCCCGACAGCGCATTCGGGGACAGACACCCTTCGGGTATCTGTCCCCACTACTCCCACTCGATCGTCGCGGGCGGCTTCGACGAGAGATCCAGCGCGACGCGGTTGACGCCCGGGATCTCGTTGACCATGCGGGCCGAGATCGTCTCCAGCAGGTCGTAGGGGAGTCGCGCCCAGTCGGCGGTCATCGCGTCGTCGGAGGTGACCGCGCGGATCACGATCGGGTACGCGTACGTGCGCTCGTCGCCCTGCACGCCGACCGACCGGATCGCCGGGAGAACGGCGAAGCACTGCCAGAGCTCGCGGTAAAGGCCGGCGCGACGGATCTCCTCGAGCAGGATCGCGTCCGCCTGCGCGAAGGATCTCCAGCCGCTCCGGCGTCACGTCGCCGATCACCCGGATCGCCAGGCCCGGACCGGGGAACGGGTGGCGCCAGACCATGCGCTCGGGCAGGCCGAGCTCCTCGCCGACTCGGCGGACCTCGTCCTTGAAGAGCAGCCGCAAGGGCTCGACGAGCTCCATGCGCATGTCTGCGGGCAGCCCACCCACGTTGTGATGCGACTTGATCTTGGCGGCGACACCGACCTCGCCGCCCGACTCGATCACGTCCGAGTACAGCGTCCCCTGGACGAGGAAGCGGACGTCGCCGAGCTTGCCGGCCTCTTCCTCGAAGACGCGGATGAACTCCTCGCCGACGATCTTCCGCTTCTCCTCCGGGTCGGTCACGCCGGCGAGCCGGGAGAGGAAGCGCTCCTGCGCCTGGACGTGGACGAGCGGCACGTGGAAGTGGCCGCCGAACGTCTCCACGACCTGCTCGGCCTCGTTCTCGCGCAGCAGCCCGTGATCGACGAAGACGCAGGTCAGCTGGTCGCCGACCGCCTTGTGGACGAGCAAGCGCCGCGACCGCGGAGTCGACCCCGCCCGAGAGGCCGCAGATCACCCGCTCGCTGCCCGACCTGGGCGCGGATCCGCTCGACCTGCTCCTCGATCACCGCGGCCGGCGTCCACGCGGGCGCCGCGCCGGCGACCTCGTAGAGGAAGTTCTTGAGCAGCTCCTGCCCGTGCGGGCGTATGCACGACCTCGGGGTGGAACTGGACGCCGTAGAGGCCGCGCGCGCGGTCTTCGAAGGCGGCCACCGGTGTCGCCGGCGAGCTGGCGGTCACCGTCGCCCCCGGCGGCGCCGCGACGACCGAGTCGCGGTGGCTCATCCACACCGTCTGCTCGGCGGGGAGGTCGCGGAACAGCGTCGACTCGACTGCCTCGAGCTCGGTCTTGCCGAACTCGGAGACGTCGTTGCGACTCGACCGCGCCGCCGAGCTCCCGGGCCATCAGCTGCATCCCGTAGCAGATGCCGAGCGTCGGGACGCCGAGCGCGAGCACGGCCGGGTCGAGCTGCGGCGCTCCCTCGGAGTAGACGGACGCGGGCCCGCCGGACAGGATCAGCGCGACGGGATCGCGCTGCTGCGATCTCGTCCGCCGTGAGCCGGTGGCTGACGAGCTCCGAGTAGACACGGGCGTCGCGCACGCGCCGCGCGATCAGCTGGGCGTACTGGCCGCCGAAGTCGAGGACGAGCACGGGCCGCTCCTGCCCGCGCCCGCTCCGGCTGCGCGGAAACGGGACGATCTCGGCGGCGTCAGCCACGCCGGTAGTTGGGCGCGTCCTTGGTGATCACGACGTCGTGCGGGTGGCTCTCGCGCAGGCCCGCCGCCGGTGATGCGGACGAACTGCGCCGCTCTTCAGCGCCTCGATCGTCGGCGCGCCGCAGTAGCCCATCGCCTGGCGCAGGCCGCCGACCAGCTGGTGCAGGAGCGGCGCGAGCGGGCCCTTGTAGGGCACGCGTCCCTCGATGCCCTTCGGGGACGAGCTTGTCGACGTCCTCGACGTCGCCCTGGAAGTAGCGGTCCTTGGAGAACGAGCGGGCGCGCATCGCGCCCAGCGAGCCCATGCCGCGGTACTCCTTGTAGCGCTCGCCCTGCACGCAGGATCACGTCGCCCGGCGCCTCGTCCGTCCCGGCGAGCATGGAGCCGAGCATGACCGTGTCCGCGCCCGGCGGCGATCGCCTTGGCGATGTCACCCGAGGACGTGATGCCGCCGTCGGCGATCACGGGGACGTCGTAGCGGGCCGCAACCTCGCGCGATGTCGTACACCGCCGTCACCTGCGGCACGCCGACGCCGGCGACGACGCGGGTCGTGCAGATCGAGCCGGGCCCGACGCCGGCCTTGACCGCATCCGCGCCCGCGTCGATCAGCGCCTCCGCCGCCTCGGCGGTGGCGATGTTGCCGGCGATCAACTGCACATCCGCACTCAGACCGCGTCCGCCGGACGACCTCCAGCACGCCCGCAGAGTGCCCGTGCGCGGTATCGACGACGAGGACGTCGACCTCGGCCTCGACGAGCGCGGCCGCGCGCTCGAATGCGTCCGGGCCGACGCCGACCGCAGCACCCACGCGCAGCCGGCCGTGGTCGTCCTTGGTCGCATCCGGGAACTCGACCCGCTTCTGGATGTCCTTGACGGTGATCAGCCCCTTGAGACGGCCGTCGGCGTCGACGATCGGGAGCTTCTCGATCCGGTGGCGGCCGAGGATCGCCTGCGCCTCCTCCAGCGTCGTCCCGACCGGCGCGGTGACGAGGTCGCGGCTCGTCATCACCGCGGCGACGGGCTGCGACGTGTCCCGCTCGAAGCGGAGATCGCGATTCGTGAGGATGCCGACGAGGACGCCGCCCTCGTCGGTGATCGGCACGCCGGAGATGTGGTAGCGCTCCATCAGCGCGAGCGCGTCCGCGACGAGTGCGTCGGGCGGAAGCGTCACGGGCTCGACGATCGTCCCCGACTCGGAGCGCTTGACCTTGTCCACCTCGGCGACCTGGTCCTCGACCGAGAGGTTGCGGTGCACGATCCCGATGCCCGCCCTCGCGCGCGAGCGCGATCGCGAGCCGCGCTTCGGTGACGGTGTCCATCGCCGCAGAGAGGACCGGGATGCGCAACTCGATCGAGCGCGTGAGCCGCGTCGCCGTCGAGACGTCGTTCGGCAGCACCGACGACTCGGCCGGCACGAGCAGCACGTCGTCGAACGTCAGGCCTTCCTTGCCGAAACGGCGCTCGAGCGCGAGGAGCCGCTCGACCTCCGCAGCCGTCAGCTCGACGTCCATGTGACCCCGCTCAAGTGGCGACGATCGTACCAGTGTCGCCGGGTGGCACCTCGGCGGCCGCTCGCAGCTCCTCGAGGCGAGCCCGCGCCTTCGCCGCGCCGACGATGTCCTGCTTGCGCTCGAGCAGCTCGAGAGCACGCGCGGCGGCCTCGACCGCATCCTCCCGGCGCCCGGCCGCCGACGCGACCTCCGCAGCGGCCGAACAGACCTCGGCCTCCAGCAGCAGGTAGTCGGCGGGCGCGACGATGGCGAACGCTTCGTCGATGAGCCGCCGGGCCTCCTCATGCTCACCACGGCCCGCGCGAATGCGGGCCTTGACAACGCGCCAGCGCGCCTGCGGGTCGAGGTCGTCGGCCGCCGACGTCGCGGCCACCTCGTCGAGGAGGGCGTCCGCCTCCTTCGCTCGCCCGAGCTCGACGAGCGTCGCCGCCCAGATAGAGCCGAGCGTCGCGCGAAACCCGTACTCTCCGATCTCGGTCAGGATCTCGTATCCCTCGCGCAACGTTGTCTCCGCACCCTCGAGGTCGCCCGCGTGAATGTCGACGGAGGCCCAGGTCATCGGCAGAGAGCCCCGGCGAACGCGCTGGCCGAAATCCTCCGTCAGCCGTCGCGCGCGGATGACGTCCGCACGGGCCTCGTCGAATCGACCCTGCATCGCCTTCGCCATCGAGAGGGCGCTGAGGGCGAACGACTCGGCCCGGGCGTCGATCGGCCGGGAGAGCATGGCCTCGGCTGCGGCGATGCACTCGGGCACGGGCGTCGGCCCGAACATCTTCGCGCCGAGCGAGAATGCGACTTCGCGGCCCCGGACACCCGTCTTGGCGGCAAGCGTGCTCGCGCGCTCGTAGATCCGATCTGCGTGAGCCGCCTGGCCGAGGAAGAAGCGAATCCGAGCAACGATCGAGAGCGCGATGCCAAGAAGGTCGTCGTCGCCCGAACGCTCGAGCTCGTCGGCGATTCCCTCCACCGTGACGAGAGAGGCCCGCAGGTCCGCATCGCCCTCGCGTCGACCCCGAGAGCTCGCGCTGCAGCCGCGCTGCTCGCCACGACTCTCGGGTCTCCGGCCGCCGTTCCACGCTCGATCGCCTCTTCGCACACCGCATCGGAATGGGCAAACTCTCCGGCATCCCACAGCACCTCCGCCAGGGTCGGGAGCAGGGCCAGGCGTTCGCGGTCGTCGGCCGGCAGTAGGCGCGCGGCGCGGGAGAGCAACGACGAAGCGGCACGCGCGTCCTGACGAGCGAACGCCGCCTGCCCGCCGGAGGCGAGCCGCACCGCGGCCCGTTTGGCGAGCTCCTGCTCGTGCGGACCGGCAGGTCCCAGCTCGATGCGGTAGCGATATCCCTGCTCGAGGTGATAACCGAGGATCTCCTCGTATTCGTCCGCGCGCGCTCCCGCAGCCGCCTCGAGCCAGACGGCGAAGCGCTCGTGCAGCTCCGCGCGCTCCTGCTTGGGAAGCGCGTCGTAGGCGGCGTCGCGGATCAGGAGGTGGCGAAAGCGGAAGGCCTCGTCACCGGCGAACGCTGAGCGGTCGGGGCGAATGAGCTCTTTGCGGACGAGCGCGACGAGGCGCCCCGGGACGTCGAGCCGCAAGGTTTCCGGCACGAGCTCGGCCACCGCTCCCTGGTGGAAGACCTTGCCCTCGACGGCGGCACGCTCGATCACCGCCCGCTCCTCGCGGCCGAGGCGGTCAAGGCGGGCCGCGAGGAGTGCCTGGATCGTCGGCGGCACGACGAGCTCGCCCGCGCCGTCCTCGGAGACGAGCGCGAGCATCTGCTCGACGTAGAGCGGGTTCCCCTCGGCCGCGTCGGCGATTCGCCCGCGTGCCTCGGCGGAAAGGTCGCTTCCTTCGAGCAGGCGGTCGATCAACTGAGCCGATTCCTCGGACGACAGCGGCTCGAGCAGGAGCGACCCCGCGTTCAGCTTGCCTCCGCCCCACCCCGGCCGCGTCTCGAGGAGCTCCGGGCGGGCGAGGCAGAGGAGGAGCATCGGCGCGTCTCGAGACAGGTCGGTGACGTGGTCGACGAGGTCGAGGAACGTCTGCTCGGCCCAGTGCAGGTCGTCGAGGACGACGACGAGCGGCTGTTCTCGCGCGAGGTGCTCGAAGAGCTTCCGCGCTGCCCATGCGATCTCGTCGGCGCCTGTGGTTGCGTTGACCATGCCCGCCAAACGGTCGGCGATCGCGTCAGCGTCAGGGTCGCCTTCGACCAGCCCGGCCACCCGTGCGTGAAGGTCGTCCACCAGGCTCTCGCGCAACATCTCGACGAGCGGCACGTAGGTGATCCCCTCCCCGTAAGGGAGGCAGCGGCTGCGCAGGACGGTAGCGCGCTCGCGCACGCCTTCGAGCAGCTCCCAGGCGAGTCGCGACTTGCCGATCCCGGCCGGGCCCAGCAGCGTGAAGAGAACCGCCGTCCGCTCGCGCACGCAGCGGTCGAATGCCTGCCGCAGCTGCGCGAGCTCGGCGTCGCGGCCGACGAGTGGAGCGTCGAGCCGACGTTCCACGCCGGCTACGCCGGCGTGCACGGCCAGCAGGCGGTAGGCCGAAACGGGCTGCTCCTTTCCTTTCAGATCGAGTCGCTCCAAGGCCTCGACCTCGACGGCGTCACGGACGAGCTGGAGCGTCCGCTCGCCGAGCAATGTCTCGCCGGGTTCGGCCGCCTGCTCGAGGCGCGCTGCGACGTTGACCGCGTCGCCGGTGGCCAGCGTCTCGCCCTCGCCGGCGACGACCTCGCCCGTGTTGACGCCCGTCCTCGTCTCGAGCCGGATTCCGAAGTCCCGCTCCAGCTCGTCGTTCAGCGCGGCCAGCCCGACGCGCAGCTCGGCCGCAGCGCGTACAGCGCGCAGCGCGTCGTCCTCGTGCACCGTGGGGATCCCGAAGACCGCCATCACCGCGTCGCCGACGAACTTCTCGACCGACCCGCCGTGGTGTTCGAGCGTCTTGCGCGCGACCTCGAACCAGCGTCCCATCACCCGCCGCAGCGACTCGGGATCGTGCCGCTCGCCGAGCATGGTCGAACTGGTGACGTCGCTGAAGAGGACGGTGACGGTCTTGCGCACCTCGCGCGGAGGCGTGCGCGGGGCCGCGAGCGGCGCCCCGCACGCGTTGCAGAAGCGCGCGTCGTCCGGGTTTTCTCGGCCGCACGCTGGACAGGCCGGCATCCAGCCGAGTCTACGGCGCTGCCACCGCCCCGACGAGGTTTCGCCCCGGCCAGCGCGGGAACGTCAAGCGGAACCACAACGACGAGCGACCAAGGAGGTCACGATGGCAGCTGTCGAAGAGACGATCGAAGTCGAGGTTCCGGTACAGATCGCGTACAACCAATGGACGCAGTTCGAGGAGTTCCCCCGCTTCATGGAGGGTGTCGAGAGTGTCAAGCAGCTCGACGACACGCACCTGCGCTGGCGTGCCGAGATCGGCGGCGAGACGCGGGAATGGAACGCCGAGATCATCGAGCAGCAGCCCGACAAGCGGATCGCGTGGCGGGCGACCGACGGCGACGGCCCGCACGGCGTCGTCACTTTCCAGCCGATCGGGGACGGTAAGACCGAGCTCACGGTCCGCTTCGACTACGAGCCCGAGGGCTTCAAGGAGTCGGTCGGCAGCCTGGTCGGTTCTGACTCGCGCCGCGTGAAGGGCGACCTGGAGCGCTTCAAGGAGTTCGTCGAGCAGCGCGGCCGCGAGAGCGGCGCGTGGCGCGGCGAAGTGCACGAAGGCGCCAAGAGCGGCCGGTAGGGCGCAGAGTCGGGGTCAGACCTCAGGTCTGACCCGAATTCGCTTTCGGGACAGACCCTTCGGGGATCTGTCCCGGCTACGGCCGCCTGGCCGGCTCGAGTTCGCGCTACCTCGACCGAGCCGGCAAGGCGCACTGCCTCGCGCGGGTCGAACCGGCCCGCGCCCACCTCCAGGCACGAGGCGGCCCCGGCCGCCACCGCGAATCGCAGCGCATCCTCCGCGCCGCGCTCGTCGAGTCGTGCCGCAAGCCACTGGGCGAGAAGGACGTCGCCGGTGCCGACCGTCGAGACCGGCTCGAGCTGAGGCGCGAACGCGCGGTACCGGCGCACCCGGCGCTCCTCCCGTACGCGTGCGAAGGCCCCGTTTTCGAGTGTGAGCAGGACGTTGCGCGCACCCAGATCGGCGAACGCGTCGAGCGCCATGACGAAGTCCTCGTCGTCCTCCAGCTCCTGCCCGACGATCCCCTCCGCCTCGCGCTGGTTCGGCGAGACGAGGAACGGCTCGGCCTCCAGCCCACGCCGGAGCGGCTCTCCCTCCGTATCGAGCACGACGCGAACGCCGCGCCGGCCCAGCTCGCGGGCGGCGACCGCGTACCAGTCCTCCGGAACGCCGCGGGGTAGCGACCCGGCCAGCACGACGAGATCGGCGGAGCGCGCGAGGTACTGCAGCGTCTCGAGCAGGATCGCGAGCTCGGCCTCGGTCACCTTCGGGCCCCACTCGTTGATCTCGGTGTACGTGCCCGCTGTCGGGTCGACGACAGCGGTGGACGTCCGCGACTCGCCTGCGATCCGGACGAAGTCGTTGAGAATCGCTTCCGACGTCAGCTCCTCGACGAGGCGCGTTCCGGTCCGCCCACCCGCGAGCCCGATGGCGACGACGGGCACGTCGAGCCGCTTGAGCGCGCGCGCGACGTTGATGCCCTTGCCGCCGGCGAGTGTCAGCACGTCGTTCGCGCGATGACGGTGCCCGAGCTGGAAGATCGGAACCGAGAGCGTGCGATCGAGTGCGGCGTTGAGAGTGACGGTGACGATCATGAGACGAGCCCTGCGAAGTGGTGCAACGTGCGAGTCGCGTACCAGCGCACCTTGCCTACCGCGCCGGGTGCTGCGCGCGCCTCCGCCGCGACGAGCGGAGCGCGCGCCACCAGCCGGCCGGCATCGTAGACGCGAATTTCGCCGAGACGCGCGCTTCGCGCGACGGGAAGCCGAACGGAGACCGGAGCGACGATCTCCTCGACCAGCGGGTGCCCGGCGCGCACCGGCCGCGCCACGGAGCGCAGCGCGACGAGCGGCACGGCCGCGCGTCCATACGGCGCTCGAGCCCAGGCGTAGGTGCGGCCGGCGGCGACAGCTGCAACCGGCCGGTACTCCGCCAGCGCCCAGCGCAGCAACGAGAGGAGATCCTGGTTTCGGGCCGCCCGCGTGGGCGAGCCGAGCACCGCTGCGTAGACGGTCACGCCGCCGTGCCCGTGCCCCGGCGACCTGGGCCCAGCCCGCACCGTCCGTGTGACCGGTCTTCCCGCCGAGGATCCGCGGGTCGCGCGTGAGCAGGTCGTCGGTCGAGGACACGTTCCGCCCTGCGACGGTTGCACTCGAGAGCCGAGAGGCGCTGCGGATCAGCGGCTGCTTCAACGCGGCCTGCACGAGCCGCACCGAATCGCGCGCGCTCGAGACATGCCCGGGCTGGTCGAGCCCGTGCGGGTTGGCGTACCGGGTGTCGCGCAGGCCGAGCGCCCGGGCCTTCGCGTTCATGAGCGCGACGAAGCGGGCGGCCGAGCCGCCGCCGACGTGCAGTGCGAGAGCCATCGCGGCGTCGTTCGCGCTCGGGACGAGCGCGCCAATCGCCAGGTCGCGCACGGTGACCCGCTCACCGGGCCGCAGAAAGAGGGACGACTCCCCGATCCCCGTGGCCGCCTTCGGCACGGTGACCACGTCGTCGGGCCGCGCGTGCTCCAGCGCCACGAGGACCGTCATCAGCTTTGTGATGCTCGCAACCGGGCGCGGCTGCATCGCTGCGCGCTGGACGAGGACAGCACCGTCGTACGCCGATTCGGCGTAGAACGACGTGGCCTGCAGCCGGGGCGCCGGGGTGCCGGAGGCCGCGTCCAGTCCGACGGCAAGCGCGGCCAGGGCCGCGAGCCCGAGGATCGACGTCCGCACGGCGGCGCGCAGAGTATCAGTGCTTTCGTTCCCCGCAGTCTCGGATTCGCTCACGCGAACCCGAGACGCGAAACCCCTGAAGGCGTCCGCTGCGCGGCCGCGAGGTAGCGATCTCCACACCAGCCTCCTACCAGCCTGCGGCGGCCCAGACTTCCGCTGCGAGGCGGGCGGCGGCGCTTCCGGAGGCTTCCCGCCAGTCGGCGGTATCGGCACCGCGATACGCGTAGATGACCGACCGCGAGGCCGCGACGAGCGCGCTCGCCGGCCCGCTCGTGAAAGCGCGAGCAACGTCGGCGGGCGTCGCGCCTTGTGCGCCGACCCCCGGGAGCAGCAGGATCGCCTGCGGCATCGCGCGCCGCGCCTCGCCGACTGCGCGCGGGTAGGTGGCGCCGACGACCGCGCCGACGCTCGACGTGCCGTGCTCGCCGACGAGGTCGGCGCCCCACTCCTGGACGAGCACGGCGACGTGATGCCAAAGCGGGCGGCCGTCCGACAGGGCGAGGTCCTGAATGTCCATTGCGCCGGCGTTCGACGTTCGCACGAGCAGGAAGATCCCGGCTCCGTAGCGGCGGCACGCGAGGAGGAAAGGCTCGACCGAGTCCGCGCCGAGATACGGGTTGACGGTGATTGCATCTGCGAGCGGCGGCAGTCCGGCGCGGGGCTCGAGGTAGGCGGCGGCGTACGCGCGTGCCGTCGAGCCGATGTCGCCCCGCTTCCCGTCGAACAGGACCAGGAGGCCGGCCTGCCGCGCGTAGAGGCTCACCTCCTCCAATGACGCGATGCCGTCCGAGCCGAGCGCCTCGAAAAAGGCGGCTTGTGGTTTCACCGCGACCACGTAGGGGGCGACGGCGTCCACGATCCCTTTGCAGAAGCGCGTGACGGCCGCAGCCGCAGCGGGCCGGCCCAGCACCGCTTCGCCGCGGAGCTCGACGGGGAGGAGGTCGACGCGAGGGTCGAGCCCGACCACGAGCTGGGACCGTTTGCGCTCCACGGCCTCGGCCACGCGATCGGCGAACCCTGTGGTGGCCGTTTTGGCCTGGGCGTCGACCTCCGAAGGCACACCGGCAGGGAGCTCCTCACTCGCGCAGTCGCTCACGCGGCCCGACGCGCAACCCCGAGGCGTCCGCTCGCGCCGGCCGCGCCCCTCAGATCGAGCGGCCAGCGACTTCCGCCCGAGCTCGGAGCGTGGCGGACGGCGGAGGAACGACGCGACGACCAGGAGCTCGTCGGCGTCCTCGGGGGCGAGCGACGGCGCGCCCGCGGCGGCCGCTGCGACCCCCGCCTCGACCTCGAGTGCGCGCCCGCCTCCGCGCGGCAGTGAGCGAGCCGAGACGACGCGGCCGCCGGCGACGAAGACGGCGCGGTCGAAGCCCGGTTCGAGCGCCGGGACGAGGAGGCACACGCGAAGCGCCCGCAGGCGTTCCAACTCGGCGAGCGCTGCCACCGCTTCCTCGAGCGCGCGCGACACGGTCGCGCAGCCGCGCCGCGTCCTCGAAGCGCTGGTCGCCCGCGAGCCGGCGCATGCGGGCCCGCAAGGCTGGGAGCGCGTCGCCCGGTGTCCCCGCTTCGAAACCGTCCAGCGCGCGAGCGGCGCGACGGGCGAGATTGCGGCTGCGCAGCGGCCCCCACTCCGTCGGCTCCGGCGAGACGACCCAGCGGGCGCCGCGCCTGCGCCAGGTATGCGTGGCGGTCCGGGCGCGTGCCACGCGCGTTCGCCGGCGGCCGGAGCTCCCGCAACAGCCGGAGCTCCTCCAGCGCCGCCTCGAGCTCCGAGCCGAGCTCGCGCCACTCGACCCGCTCGAGCGCGCCGAGCGCGGCCTCGACCGCCGGCCGCTGCCGCTCGCCCGCGAAGTACGAGCGCAGACGCGCGCGCAGGTCGCGGGCACGGCCGACGTAGAGGACTTGGCCGTGCCGGTCGCGGAAGAGGTACACGCCGGGGCGCCGGGGCGCCTCTGCGACCAGAGCGCGCTTGCCGTGCAGTCGACGCGCCCGCGGTGCGGCGAGCTCCGCGAGATCGCCGACGGTACGTGCCCCGCGCTCCTGAGCCAGGCCGATCAGAGCGAGTAGCACCTCAGCGGTCGCCTGCGCGTCGGGGAGCGCCCGGTGACATGGCTCGACCGACGTGCCAAAGAAGTGCGAAAGCGCAGCGAGCCCGACGCGGCGCACCCGGCCGGCGAGAAGCCGGCGGGCGAGCCAGACCGTGTCGACGACCGGCGCGGCCACGCGGCGGCCGGTCAGCCGCTCCACCTCCCGGTCGAGGAAGGCGAGGTCGAAGCGCGCGTTGTGCGCGACGAGGACGGCGTCGCCGGCGAAGCCGAGAAAGCGTCGGACCGCCAGCTCCGGCCGGGGAGCGCCGCGCAACGCCGCCGGGCCGATACCGGTCAGTGCCGAGATCACGGGCGGCAGCGGGACGCCCGGGTTGACGAGCGTCTCGAACGTCTCGCTTCGCTCGAACGCGACGACGCGCTCGGCGCCGATCTCGCAGATGCGGGCCGTCGCCGGCGAGAGACCTGTCGTCTCCAGGTCGAAGACGACGAACGTCGCGTGTTCGAGGAGGACATCGTCGGCAGCCGACCGGGCAAGGCCCACGGCGTCGCCGTGCCAGTCGAGCCGCGCGTCTTCGCGGACGATGTCGTCGAGCAGTGAGCGAGCGATCGCCGCGGGTGCGGCGGCCAGCGCGAAGAGCACGCGCGCCGCCTCCGCGGCCGGCACTGGCCCGCGGCGCGAGGCGATGAGCTCGGCGAGGCGATCGGCGGCGTCGAAGGAAAGCTGCAACCCCTCGAAGAGTAGACGAACGTATGTTCGTATGCAAGGACGGGCGACGAACAGGCGTCAGACCCCTACGCGGCAGACACGGTCAGCTCGAGCTGTCGCTCGCGCCAGGACACGCCCCCGCCGCGTAGGCGGCGAAGTCGTCCGGCCCGATCACCCACGTCCAACGGCCGTCGACGGGGAAGACGTGCGCGGTGTGCGTCACGGGCTGCGGGGTGAGGCCGGGGAGAGCGAGCGTGACGCGGAATGTCACCGCGGTGCTGTCGACCTCGTCCGCCGATCCGGGGACCGTCGAGGGCGCGTCGGCAACCTCCACGACCTCGAACCTGCGCATGTCGCCCTCGAGCGGCTCGAGCCGCTCGCAGGCGATGTAGCGCGCCCGCGACACCTTCTCCTTGTGCAGCGGGTGGAGGTGCTCCCAGGCGTCGGCGGTGTCGCCCTGGTAGAGATCGCTGACGAGCGACTGGACGAAGTCACCCGGATCCTGCTCGGGCTTGGCGTCGGCGCCACAGCCGAGGGCGACGAGGAGGAGGAGCGCACCGAGCGCCGCGAGGGCGGTCCGCTGCATCCCCGCAGGGTACAGCGGGGTCCGGCCGCGCCGGCGAGACGGCGAGGGCCGCGCGTCTTCAGTCCGGCGCGTCTCGGATTCGCTCGCGCGAACCCGAGACGCGAACACCCCTGAGGGCGTCCGCTTCGCGGCCGCGGACGCCCTCATTCAGAGCAGGGGCTAGTTGACCGCCTTCTTCAACTGGCTGCCGGCCGAGAACTTCGGCACGGTCGCCGCCGGAATGTGGACCTTCTGGCTGGGGTTGCGCGGGTTGACGCCTTCGCGCGCCGCGCGCCGGGTCGTGTGGAACTTGCCGAAGCCGGTGAACGCAACCGTGTCGCCGTTCCGGAGGGCGTCGGTGATGCAGTCGAGCACCGCGTCTACCGCGGTGCCTGCGTCGCGGCGGGACATACCCGAGCTTCGACGGCCACCGCATCGACGAAATCCTGCTTGGTCACTGCTCTCCTCCTGATCGTGGATGTCAGCCGCCGAGGACCCTAACAGCCCGGCGATTTTGGCTCAACCGTGCGGTGTTGCGGCGGTTTTGCGCACCGCCAGGAGCTCGCTCGCCCGATAGAGGGGCCGGAGACGCACGCCGAGACGCGCGAGCGCGTCCGTCCCGCCCTCCTCTCGGTCGACGACGCACAGGGCGTTGCGAACCTCGAGACCGCCGTCGCGAAGCGCTGCGACGGCCTCGGCGAGAGCGCCGCCGGACGTGACGACGTCCTCCACCAGGCACACGAGCTCGCCGGCCTCGAATGGGCCCTCGATCCGGTTCGCCGTGCCGTATTCCTTGGTCTCATCACGGACGATGATGAAGGGCAGTCCGGACGCCATTGCCGCCGAAGCTGCCAACGCGACGGCTCCGAGCGCCGGGCCGGCGAGCCGAACGGCCTCCGGCTCGACCTCCGCGCACCCCGGCGGCGAGGCGCTCGCCGAGGCTCCGCAGGAGGTCCGGCTGGGTCTCGAAGCGGTACTTGTCCAGGTACCAGGTCGAGCGCCGCCCCGACCGGAGGACGAAGTCGCCCTCCAGCAGCGCGTGGTCGACGAGCAGGCGGCCGAGCTCGTCGGTCACTGTTCCTTGCGCAAGATCGGCATCCGCTCGCGCGGATGCCGTCGCGCAGACACCCCTGAAGGCGTCCGCCTGCGGCGGCCGCTGTGCCTCTCATTCCACATCACGCCTCTAGAGCGCACCGCGCGCCGCCGCGGCCAGCCGCTCCTGCTCGGGCGAGCCGTCCGGAGGCGAGACGGCCGAACCGTCGACGTAGCCGACCGAGACCCGGACCGCCGGCGGGCGCTCTGCGCGAGAGCAGCCACCACGCCGCCCCCGCGAGCGAGATCAGGACGACTGAGCCTACGCATCGGCCTTCTTGCGTCGCCGCTTCGGCGGCGGGTCGTCCGAGATCCGGCGGAGGCAGGTGCGCAGGTCGTAGAGGACGAGGCCCGCGGTGGGCTCGGGCACCGTCGTCGCCGATCGCGGTGCGGCCGCCCGCGCGGACGACGAAGACACCGCCCTCGGGGAGCACGACCTCGACGCGCTCCACGTCCGGCCCGCCTGGGCGCAGGCCTGCCGCCGCGGCGAGCAGGCTCTCCGCCGCGCGCGAAAGGCGTTCGCCCTGCGCCGCGTCGCCGACCAGTCGCCTCGACCGCGCCGTCGCGCAGGACGGCGGCGGCCTCGACCTGGGCGGAGAGCTCGGAGAGCTCGGCGAGCGCAGCCTCGGCATCCATCGGAGCGCGACTGTACTCGTCCGCAGTCTCGGATTCGCTCGCGCGAACTCCGACTCGCGGCACAACCCCTAAAGGCGTCCGCCTTCAGCGGCCGCTGGCGCATCGCGTCACATCAAGCGCCGATTTCCACGCGAACCCTCACTGGCGGCCGCCGAGCGGCCGCTCGCGCCGCTTGGCAGTTCGAAGGGATACTCAGGCGCTCCGGAGCCTCTGCTGCGCGCCGCGGGAATCTGCGCGGGTGTCGCCCGACCGCGGACGGCGATACTCCGCGCGTGACCCGCCTGCCCGTGAGGGCGACGTTCGGGACCTTCTTCGCGGTGCGGGGCACGCACCTGGCCGCGATGGTCGCGTACTTCGCGCTCGCCTCCGTCGTCCCCCTCGTCTTCCTCGCGCTGGCCATGCTCGGCTTCTTCGGCCGGGTCGACGAGTCGAGCGCGCTCGTGACGTACCTCTCGGACCTCTTGCCGTCCCAGTCGGTCGACGAGATCGTGGGAACCGTCCGGCGGTGCAGGACAACGCACGCAAGCTCGGGATCGTCGGCGGCGTCTTCCTGCTCTGGAGCTCGCTCTCGCTCTTCAGCTCGCTCGAGTCGGCCTTCAACGTCGTCTACGGGCGGCCCAACCGCCCCTTCCTCCGCGGCAAGGCGCTCGCGCTCGCGTACATGGTCGCCTCGCTCGTCGTCCTCTTCGCCGGCCTCGTCGTCGGCACCTTCGGGTCGGACGTGCGTCCAGCCGCTACGCCCCCGACTTCGTCGGCAACCAGCTGCTCGGGGTCGCGCTCACGATCGATCGTCTCGGCCGCTGGCGCTCTTCCTCTTCCTCCTCTCTGCCTACTACCGCCTGACGAACGCGCGGGTGACGCGGCGCGAGGTGCTGCCGGGAGCCATCCTCGGAGCGATCGCGCTGGAGGTCGCGCTGCAGGCCCTGCCGATCTTCGTGCAGCTTGTCGGGCGACATCCTCGCGCTGCGCGCCCTGGGCGCAACGTTCCTGCTGCTCGTGTGGCTCTACGTGCTGGCGAATGTGATCGTCTTCGGCGCGGCACTCAACTGGCAGCTCGCCCACGGGCGAACCGGGCGCGCGGTCGAGGCGAAGCAATCGGCAGGTCAGCCGGCGAGCGCTTGATCGAGAGCGCGCGCCGCACGGGCACGATGTGAGTGCCGCGCCTTCCACGCGTCGCCGAGCTCGGGCGACAGTCGCCGTTCCTCTCCGTCCGGCACGAAGATCGGGTCGTAGCCGAAACCCTCCTCGCCGCGCGGCTCGGCCGCGATCGCGCCGGCGAGAGCTGCCCTCGACCGCGATCTCGCGCCCGTCGGGCGCGAGCGCGACGAGCGAGCAGACGTAACGGGCACGGCGATCGGCGACCCCGTCGAGCTCCGCCAGAAGCCGCCCGACACCGTCCGTCGGCCCAACGGGCCGACTCGATGCCCGGACGGCCCGCCGAGTGCGGCGACCTCGATTCCGGAGTCTTCCCCGAGCACCCATTCGTCGGCGCCCGCCAGCGAGCGGCCCCAGCGCGCCTTGATCCGCGCGTTCTCGAGAAATGTCGCGCCCGTCTCCTCGGCAGCCGCCTGCGTCGAGTCACCGTACGCCTCGATCTCCCAGCTGGGGAGCGCGCGGCGAAGCTCCGTCGAGCTTGTGGCGATTCTGCGACGCCAGCCGCGCCTTCACGCGGCTACGGAGCCCAGGCCGTACCGCGGACGCCTTCCACCGCGTCGACCGCGTCGAGCAACCCGCCCAGCTCCTGGCTGCTGCCGCTCAGCACGACGTCGAGGCGCCGAACGCCTTCCTCGTAGCCGACCCGCGCCGACTCGACCTCGACGCCGTAGCTCCTCGACCGCGCTGGATCACGCTCGCCACGGCGGCTCCGTGACCGAGATCGACGACCAGGCGCTGCGCGCGCTTGCGGCGAACACCGGCGAGCCCGGCGATCCGCTTCAGCGGCCAGAGGCTGAGCAGGACGATGGCAGTCGTCGCGACGGCGAGCCCGAAGAGCCCGGCCGCGGATGCGGTGCCGATTGCCGCCACGACCCAGAGCGACGCGGCCGTCGTGAGGCCCCGAATGCCGGCGCCGTGCTTGATGATCGCGCCCGCGCCGAGGAACCCGATTCCGGTCACGACATACGCGGTCACCCGCGCCGGGTCGAGCACGACACCGACGTCGTTGCCGAACTCCAACGCGGACCAGCCGTACGTGCCGGCGAGCACGAAGAGGCAGGCACCCATGCCAACGAGGATGTGCGTGCGCAGCCCGGCCTCCTGCTCGCGCAGCTCGCGCTCGAGCCCGATCAGGCCGGCGAGCCCAGAGGCGACGAGCAGGCGGACGACGCCTTCCCAGACCGGAAGCTCAGGCCCCACGCGCGACCTCCGCGCACCTCGCGCTGCGCCACGGCCAGCTCGGCGATCCCGCCGGCGGCGAGGTCGAGCAGCGCGTCGAGCAGCTCGCGCGAGAACGGGTCGCGCTCAGCCGTCGCCTGCACCTCGACGAGCCGGCCGTCGCCCGTCATCACGACGTTCATGTCGGTTTCCGCGCGAGCGTCCTCGGAGTAGTCGAGGTCGAGCAGCGGCACGCCGTCGACGACACCCACCGAGACGGCCGCGATCGAACCGGGCAACGCCTTCGAGAGGCCGAACCGGTCGAGTGCCCGGAACGCTGCGACGTACGCGCCGGTGATCGCCGCACAGCGCGTTCCTCCGTCGGCCTGGAGCACGTCGCAGTCGAGCCAGAGCGTCCGCTCGCCCAGCGCCTGGAAGTCGCAGATCGATCGCAGCGCCCGGCCGATCAAGCGCTGGATCTCCACCGTGCGGCCGTCCGGCCGACCTCGGGAGGCCGCTCGTTGCGTCCGCTCGCCCGTCGACGCCGGCAGCAGCGAGTACTCGGCGGTCAGCCAGCCGCGGCCCTTGCCGCGCAGCCAGCGCGGGGTCTCCTCCTCCAGCGTCGCGGTGCAGAGAACGACGGTGTTCCCTTGCCCGTAGAGCACGCATCCGTGCGGCTGCTCCAGGAAGTCGGGCTGGAGGTCGAGCGGCCTCAGCTCGTCCGCGGCCCTCCCGTCCAGACGGGTGGTCATGCTGCCGCCTTCGCGAGGGCGGCGAGCTCGACGTGCTCGACCTCGGCGATCGGCAGCTGCAGGAAGCGGCTGCCCATCGCGCGAAACGCCTCCGGCTCGCCCGTCGTGAGGAACCTGTAGCCGCCCTCACGCCCGCCGGCGTTCTCGATCCCCTTGCGCTGCAGTGTCTCGGCCACCTCCCGCGCCGTCTCCTCCGCCGAGAAGACCAGCGTCACGTCACGACCGAAGATCCGCTGCAGGATCGGCCGGATCAGCGGGTAGTGCGTGCAGCCGAGGATGACGGTGTCGACCCCGGCCGCGCGCAGCGGAGCCGCGTACTCCCGCACCGCCGCGACCGTCTCCTCGCCGAAAGGTTCGTCGCCCTCGATCAGCGGGACGAGGCGCGGGCACGGGACGGCAACGATCTCGGCGCCCGCGTCCAGCGAGCGCACGAGCGCCTCGTAGCGTCCACTTGCGACGGTCGCCTGCGTCGCCAGCAGTCCGATCCGCCGGTTGCGCGTCGCGAGCACGGCCGCATGCGCCTCGGGCGCGAGCACGCCGACGACGGGGACGGCGAGGCTGCGCTGGAGGTCGGGGAGCGCTGCGGCCGTGGCGGAGTTGCACGCGGCGACCACGAGCTTGACGCCGAGCGCCTCCAGGTAGCGGGCGATCTCGTGCGCGAAGAGGCGGATCTCGTCGAGTGGGCGAGGGCCGTAGGGGAGCCGTGCGCCGTCGCCGAGATAGACGACATCCTCGTGCGGCAGTGTGACGAGCAACTCGTGCATCACCGTCAGGCCGCCGGCGCCGGAGTCGAACACGCCGATCGGGCGGTCGTCCATCCAGCGGATCGTAACGGGCGCCCGGCCGACGCACCGGTGGGCCGCGAAGCCGCGCGAGCGGCCGCGAAAGCGGACGCCGAGGCGCCCGGACTCTCTCGATGCCACCCGGCCGCGAAGGCGGCCGGCTTCAGGGATTCTCGCGCCTGGGATTCGCGTTTCCGCGAATCCCAGGCTGCGGGCAATGCAGTACCCTTCCCGCCCGTGAGGAGGGCCTGCCTTGCCGCCACGCCGCGGCTGTCTTCGCCGTGCTGGCGTCGGCCGGCCCCGCGGCAGCGTTCTCGAAGCAGGACCTGTTCCTGCCGATGGACGACGGCGCGGTCCTCTCCGCGTCGCTCTACCTTCCCGACGGCGCTGCACCCGCGGGCGGCTGGCCGGCGGTGGTCCTCATGCACGGCCTCGGGGGCGACCGCTCGTCGATGAACACGCTTGGCCGAGTCGATGGGACTTGCCGGCGAGCAGTACGCGGCGCTGACGTTCGACGCGCGTGGCCACGGCCTGTCGGGCGGCTTGATCGGGATCGACGGCCCGCGCGAGATCGCGGACGCGCGCGCCGTCCATGCGTGGCTCGCCGCTCGGCCCGACGTTGCCGACGCGAAGATCGGCGCCTGGGGCATCTCCTACGGAGGCGGTGCGGCGCTCAACTCGCTCGCGGCGGGCGTGCCGTGGGCGGCGGTGGAAGTGGCGGAGACGTGGAGCGACCTCATGTCGGCGCTCGTACCCCAGGGCCTGGCGAAGTCCGGGGTGATCGGCGGCTACGTCGCCAGCCTGCCCCCGGCGCGGGTCGACCCGGCGGTCTTCGCGCTGCGCGACGCGGCCTTCGCCGGACGAATCGACGAAGTGAGGGCGTTCGCGGCCCAGCGCTCGTCGCTGTCGGGGCTGACGGGTTCACGAACGCCCGTCTTCCTGATGCAGGGCCGACGCGATTTCGTCTTCGGCCTCGACCAGGCGACTCGCCTGTACAACAGCCTGGCGGGCCCGAAGCGGCTGTGGATCGGCAACCACGGTCACGCACCGTCGACGTTCCCGGCCAGCGACAGCGCGGAGATGCTCCGGCAGGGGATGCGGTGGTTCGACCGGTTCCTGCGCGGCAGCGCAAACGGGATCGATCGCGACTCGCGACCGGTGACGATTTCCCATCAGAGCGGCAACGGGACGACCGCCTTCGCCGCGGTGCCGAACCCCGCGCGGCGGACGCTTCGCGCTTCCCGGCAGTCGAGCGATCGACCAGAGCGGACGTGTGCAGAGGACAACCGGCCCGCTGGCCACGGCGGTCGACACCTTCGGCGCGCCGATCGTCCGCGTCACGGCCACCGCAGCCGGCGGGTGGACGCGGCTCGTCGCGGTGCTCACGGCGACGACGCCGCAGGGTCAGACGATCCTGGTCTCGGGCGGCGGTTTGCCCGTGCGGACAGGCACTGCGCTCGTACTGCGATCTCCCTGATCGACCAGTCGACCCGGATTCCGAAGGGCTCGCGCTTCACCGTCACGCTCGCTTCGTCCTCACTGGCGCAGAACCCGGGGAACCTGCTCTACCTCAACCTCCCGATGCCGGCGTCGTCGCGAATCACGGTCCGCTCCGCCACGCTCACCGTGCCCGTCCTGCGTGCGACGGTGCCCGCGCGGTGAGGCGCACCGTCACGCTTCTTGCGGGAGCGTTGCTGCTGGCCGCCGCCGCCGCGGCGGCCGCCGGGTCGACTGCCGAGCCGGGCGTCACGGCGACGAGCGTCCGCCTCGGCGGAACCGTCCCGTTGTCCGGGGAAGCGTCTGCCTTCGGCGCAATCGGCCCGGGCGCCAAGGCGTACTTCGATCACGTCAACGCGGGGGGCGGCGTGCACGGGCGGAAGATCGAATACGTCTACTACGACGACGCGTACAACCCGGCCCAGACGGTTCAGCTGACGCGCAAGCTCGTCGAGCAGGACAACGTCTTCGCGATCTTCAACTCCGCCGGGACGGCGAACAATCTCGCCGTCCGCGAGTACCTGAATGCGCGACGCGTCCCACAGCTCTTCGTCGGCGACGGCTCGGCGGCGATCGGCGGCACACCGCAGCGCTACCCCTGGACGATGGGCTTCCTGCAGAGCTACCGCGGCGAGGGCGGCGTCTACGGGAAGGACCTCGCCAAACGCCGGCCGAAGGCGCGGGTCGCCGTCCTCTTCGAGAACTCGGAGCTCGGCAAGGACATGACGCGCGGCCTCTCCCGCGCGATCGCCGGCAAGGGCCCGAAGATCGCCGCCTCCGAGTCGTACGAGTTCACGGGCTCCGACGTGAGCTCGCAGATCGCCAAGCTGAAGACCTCGCGGGCGGACACCCTGATGCTCTTCGCCACGCCGAAGTTCGCGATCCAGGCGCTCCACGCGGCGCACCAGCTGGCGTGGAAGCCCCAGCTCTACATCGCCTCGATCTCGATCGAGCCCGGGATCATGGCGATCGCGCGGGCAAACGCGCCCGAGTTGACGAAAGGCGCGCTCTCGATCGCGTTCGTCAAGAACCCGAACGACCCGATCTGGGCCAAGGACCCCGCCCTCGCCCTCTATCGCAAGGTGATGCGGACGCAGTACCCCTCGGGGAAGCCGAGCGACGTCTACAACTGGTACGGCATGACGGCGGCCTGGACCATGGTCGACACGCTCGAGCGGGCGGGTCGGACGCTCACCCGCCAGAACCTGCTGCGCGCGGCGCAGAGCCTGAACACAAAGGCGAACCCGTTCCTGCTCCCCGGGATCCGGCTGCGCACGAGCCCGACGGACTACTACCCGATCGACGCGGTCTACCTGTACCGCTACGACAATGCCCAATGGGTCAAGGCGAGCGGGCTTCAGCCCACGCGTTGACGGAACAAGGAGGATTCGGAATGAGGAAACGCACAACGATCGCGTTCGGCACTGCTCTGCTCGGCGCCGTGTGGGCTGCGGTCGCGCTGTCGGCCCCGACCGCCTACACGACGCCGACGTTGAAGGTGGCGAGAGCCGGGGCGACGACGACCCTGACGGCCGAGGTCGCGCAGCCGGACGACGGAACGGCGCGCGTGGCCATCTACGTCCCGACCGGGACGACCATGAACACCAGCGCAGCTCCGGGCGCGACCGTCGGCGCCGTGCTGGCCGTGATCGCCGCGCACAGCCTCGGCGGCGCTCTCATCCCGCTCTCCGGGCCGATCCAGGTCGCACCGACCGGCGCGGTCACGCCAGCGCAGGCCGCCGGCCTGCACCGGAGGGCCGGCCCCGACGGTGATCTGGCTCATGTCCCTCTCGGCTGCGGGACAAACGCTCAACGTGCCGATGTACCTCGTCCCGACTGCGGGCACCGAGACGGCGCTCGGGACGGCCAAGATCCTCGCGTGCTTCACGGCGCACGACCTCCCGGGCACGCCTTCCCCGTGTGCACCCGTTCTCTGCGCGCAATTCCTCAGCGCCTCATTGGCGTTCAACGGCGTTTTCACACCCCCGGCGGCCGGCGTCTGGGTCTCGCTCTGGACGCCGTACCAACAGGGCAACGGCCAGGTCAACGCGGCGGGGACGGTCGCGGCCCCGGCTCAGACCGCACCCGGCGTGCTGACTGCAGTCGGGCGCAAGCGTGGCGCACGCGTCACCGTCAGCGGCAGGCTGACCCAGGGCGGCCAGCCGTTGCAGGGAGCCTCGGTGAGGCTCCTGCGCGGAAAGACCGCCGGCAAGCTCGTCTCGTTCAAGACCGTGCGGACGACGGCCGCCGGAACGTACTCCGCGACCGCGCCCGCAGCGGCAGGCACGTTCTTCCGCGCCACGGCCGCCGTCGCTGGGCGGGCGAACCCGGCCCTCTGCGGCGCGCTGGCTTCGAGCCTGCCTGTGCCGTGCGTGAATGGGACGATCTCGGGCTTCGCCGCCACGACGAAAGTCGTGCGCGCTCGGTAGCAACGTCGGAGGCCATTCGGGGTCAGACCCTCGAGTCTGACCCCGAAAGCCGCCCCTCGTCTATCGTCGCGGCATGGCGGCGACCGTCCGGCTCGGCACGTGCAGCTGGGCCGACGAGGGTCTCGTCAAGACGTGGTATCCGAAGGGCGTCTCCACTGCCGAGGCGCGCCTGCGCTACTACGCGCAGTGCTTCGACACGGTCGAGGTCGACTCGACCTTCTACGCCCTGCCGGATCCTGCGGTGGCGGCGAAGTGGGTCGAGCGGACGCCGCCGGAGTTCGTCTTCCACGTCAAGGCGAGCGGAGAGATGACCCACCACCGCGAGGCAGAGAGCATGGAGCAGGCGTTCGGGGCGTTCCGCGCGGCACTCGAGCCGCTCGAGCTGTCCGGCAAGTGGCGCGGCGTCCTCCTCCAGTACCACCCCCGGTTCAAGAAGTCCGACGAGGCCAAGGACGAGCTGGCTCGGGTCCGCGAGCTCGTGGAGCCGCTGGTCCCGCTCATCGAGTTCCGTCACCGCTCCTGGCTCGACGAGGAGGAACGGGACGAGACGCTCGTGTTCCTCGAGCGGCACGGGCTCGCCTTCGTCTCGGTGGACGCACCGCGGACGCGCGCCTCGAACGTCATGCCCGCCGTCGCGGCGGCGACACACCGCGTCGCCTACGTCCGCTTCCACGGCCGTAACTGGCGCACCTGGAACATCCGCGGGGCGACGAAGTCGTGGGAGCGATTCGACTGGGAGTACTCGCCCGAGGAGCTCGGCGAGTGGGTCGAGCCGGTGCGCGGCCTCGCGGAGCAGGCCGACGAGGTGTACGCCCTCTTCAACGTGAACCGAGACGACCAGGGCCCGCGCGGCGCAGCCGTCTTCCGCGGCCTGCTCGACGAGGGGGGCATCGCCGCCAGCGGCGGCATCGAGCCGCCTCCTGCGCAGCCGACGCTCTTCTAAGCTCGGCTTCCTCGTGCGCGTCCTGTCCGTCACCCACGGGCCGTCGGTGCCGGGCGGCGTCTTCGACGAGACCGTCGAGCGGCTGGGGCACCGGCTCGAGCGGTGGGGCGTCCCGCTGGCCGCAGCGCCGGCAGCTGCGGACTACGACGCGATCATGGTCTTCGGCGGCGCCATGCACCCCGACGAGGACGCACGACACGGCTGGATCGAGCCGGAGGTCGAGTTTCTCCGCCAGGCGCTCGCGCGCGACGTGCCGCTCTTCGGGGTCTGCCTCGGGGCGCAGCTGATCGCGCGAGCGGCCGGCGCCTGGATCGGCCCGGCTCGCGAGCCGGAGGTCGGCTGGCTTGCGGCGGAGCTCACGGATGCAGGACGTTCGGACCCGGTGCTGGGAACGCTGCCGCCGCGTTTCGAGGCGTTCCAGTGGCACCGCTACACCTTCGCCGTCCCGGACGGCGGGTCCGAGCTCGCCGCGAGCTCCGTCTGCCCGCAGGCCTTCCGCGCCGGGCGCGCCTGGGGGATCCAGTTCCATGCCGAGATCACCCGCGGGATGGTCGAGGCGTGGGCAGCCGAGGACGGCGACGAGCTCCCGATGCCGCCTGCGGAGCTGCTCGCTGAGACGGACCGGCGGATCGGGCCGTGGAACGACGCCGGGCGCCTGCTCTGCGCCGCGTTCCTTGACGTAGCCGAGGGATAGCGAACACCCCCGAACGGGTGCTTGACCGGAGGCAGCGCGTGCGCAAGCCTCGACTCGTACAGCGCAGGCGCGGCGGGCGTCACACCCCGACCCACGCTGAGGCCTCTGCGGCCCTGCCCTGCGGGGAGCGAACGAGAGGAGAGGGACCCATGCGCGCTACACGTGCGCGTCTATTCGCGGCGGGCGCAGCTGCGCTCGCCGGCGCGGCCCTCGTGGCCGTGACCACTGCCGGCGCCGGAGACGTTCCGGCCGGAGGCCAGGACCGAATTCGACATCCTGATCGGCCCGCAAGTACCGCTTGCCCAGTCGTACAGCCAGACCGTGCAGGGCGACTACGTAGCCGCCGGCGTCGGGATGCGCAACGTCGGCGGGGGCACGATCTCGATCGCATTGCCGGCGGGCTCGACGATCGAGCGGGCGTTCCTCTACTGGTCGATCGTCCGGACACCGGCCGGCGTGGCCCCCAACACGGGAACGCTGAACGGCGCTCCGATCGCCGGCGCGCTCGTCGGGACGAGCGGGAGCCCATGCTGGCCGAGCTTCGGCTCCGCGACCTGATCGATAGCTTCCGGGCCGACGTGACGGGGATCGCCGTCGACGGCGCCAACACCCTCACCGGGTTCCCCTCCGGCTTGACCGACAACTCGCCGCCGCCGTCGGCCCCGGCCGCATTCCCGCTGCTCGAGGGCGCCACGCTCGTCGTCGTCTTCGAGAACGCCGCGTACGACCTCAACACCGTCGTCATCCGCGACGGCACGCAGACGTTCGCCAACCAGCCGGTGTCGACAGCCTTCGGAAGCTTCACCGCGGCGCCCGGCAGTGCAGCCGATCAGGCAGCCCAGACGAGCTACGTCGTGGCCGACGGCCAGGCGATCTTCCCGGGCGACCGGGCCGGCTTCAACGGCACGTTCGTGGCGGGGCCTGGTACCGCGCTGAAGCCCGTGGACGCGTTCGACGGCGCCGACGGGATCGTGCCGGTGTCGGCGACCAACGGACTCTGGGACACGTTGAACGTCGACGTGAGCTCCTTCTTCACGCCCGGTGTGTCGACCGCCGCGACGACCGCATGTCGACGCGACGCTCAGCTCCGACTGCCTGACGTACGTCGCCCAGGTGCTCTCCGTCAAGACGCGCTCGGTCGAAGGGCTCGACATCAAGCCGGGGAGCTTCCCCAACTCGATCAAGCTGACGAACAGGGGCGTGATCCCGATCGCACTGCTCGGGAGCGCGACCTTCGATGCGACCCTGCTCGACCTCTCGACGATCGAGTTCGCCGGCGACACGACGGAGGCCCACGGCAGAGTCCACATCGAGGACGTCAACGGGGACGGCTTCCTCGACGCCGTCCTCCACTTCGAAACGCAGGAGACGAACATCGCGCCCGGTGACACCGAGGCGTGCCTCACCGGTGAGTTGACGAACGGTGTGGCGTTCATCGCCTGCGACTCGGTGCGTCCGATTGCCTGACTAACCGCGCGTCTCGGATCCGCTCGCGCGGATCCGAGACGCGCAAGACCCCTGAAGGCGTCCGCTTCGCGGCCGCGGGCTCTGTTTCAAGTCAGCGGGCGGCAGCCACCGGCAGCGAGTCGTCTCGGGACCACTCGTGCCACGAGCCCGCGTAGTTGCGCGCCTCGAAGCCGGCGGCGCGAAGCACCGTGGCGGCCAGAGCAGAGCGGGAGCCGGAGTGGCAGTAGGTGACGATCTCGGCCCCGAGCGGGAGGGCGACGAGCTCGCGAAGCTCCTCTGGCGCGAGGCCGAGGAGCTCTGTCACATCGAGGTTCAGCGCGCCGAGGATGTGCCCCTGGCGTGGGTCGCAGGGAGCACCCGCGGCGCCGGAGAACTCCGCCTCGCTGCGTACGTCCAGCACGGTCAGTCCCGGCTCGCCCAGCCTACGTGCCAGCTCCTCGGTCGTCACGTCCGTCAGGTCCATCGCCCGAGCGCGTCGCGCAGCGCTCCTGTCACCTCCTCTGGCCGCTCGAGCCCGACGAGGTGTCCCGCCCCGGGGACGACGAGCACGTGCGGCGCCTCCACCTCTGCAGGCGGGGCGAAGGAGTCCTCCTCGCCGAGGACGACAAGCGACCTGTCGCCGAGCGCCGCCAGCACGTCACGGCAGTCCTTGCGGTCGCGGATCGCGCGGACCGCGCGAGCGAGCCCGTCCGGTGGCTGCTCGAGAGCGATCTCGCGCGCGGCGTCCACGATCGCGGAATCGGTGCCCGCGGCGAACAGCCTCGGCGCCATCGACTCCCAGAGCGCCGCCGCTCCGCCCTCGGCGATCGTGCGCAGCTGCTCCTCGCGCGCCTGGCGCCGCTCGGGCGGGTCGGCCTCCGCCCGCGAGCCGACCAGCACGAGGCCGGCGACACGCTCCGGCGCCCGGCGCGCTGCGGCGAGTGCGCAGTAGCCGCCCATCGACGCGCCCACCAGCAGGAGTCTGCCTTCGACCGCCTCGAGCACCGCCGCCGCCCATGTGTCCATCGACTCACCGGGAAGGTCGTAGAGGGTCGGGGCGACGGCCGGCTCGTCGAGCGCGGACACCTGCGGAGTCCACATTCGCGGGTCGAGTGGCAGCGCGTGCAGGAGGACGAGCGTCACAACGCAGCCACCAGGCCGGCCTCGGCGGCGACGGAAGGCCGCTCCGCGAGTCGCGCGACCCAGTCCTCGAGGGCGGGATGCCCGTCGAGCGACACCCCGAGCATGTCGCGGGCGCGGAGCACCCAGGGCACGTAGGCGACGTCGGCGAGCCCGAAGTCCCGGCCGGATAGGTACGGCATCGCGGCGACGAGGCCGTCCAGGCGCCCCAACGCCACCTCGAGCGCCGCGTCGGCCTCCGGCTCGCCCCGTCGCAGCGCGTAGTACGGGCTGCCCAGGTACTCGTCGAACCGGAAGGTGAGGAGCCTGGCGAAGGCTCGTTCGGCCGGGTCGGCCGGGAGCAGCGGCGGCTCGGGGTAGCGCTCGTCGAGGTACTCGTCGATCACGGCCGACTCGGGGAGCAACCACCCGTCCTCTTCGAGCACGGGGACCTTGCCCGCCGGGTTCTTCTCGTACAGCCAGGCCGGCCGCGCCGCGAGGTCGATCTCGACCGTCTCGTAGGGAATGTCCTTCTCGGCGAGCACGATCCGGACCCGCGCGCAGAACGGGCAGCGGGCGGCGTCGTACAGCGTCAGCATCACGTCTCCGCGTACCCTCGCTCGGCGCCTTCGATCCCCACCACGGCCGCGAGCGCGGCGAGCAGCTCTCGCGCCGGGGGAAGCTGCGCCGGGGAGGACGCCGTTGGGGCGGCGGCCCGGACCGCAGCCGGGTCCGCACCGGTGAGACGGGCGAGGACGGTCGGATTGGCTGCGAGCCCGATCACGTCGCCGGGCGGGAGTGAACCGTAGAACTCCGGAACCGAGAGGTATTCGTCGACGATCCCGCCACGATCGAGCGCAATCATTCGCACGACCTCGTCGAGCTCGAGCGAGAAGGCGACGACGATGATCCCCATTCGCTCGGACAGCTCGCGGGCGTAGCGGAGCAGGACCGACGGGTCGCGGTCGGCGGCCTCGTCGTACACGGTCGTCCAGCCGTTCCGCGGCCCCTCGACGCGATTTCCCTTCGATCCGACCCGCGGGGCAAACTGCGCAACCGCCCGCTCGACTGCCGGCCGATCGTCGGTTTGGACGTGCATCGAGGCGAACGAGACCGAGTGACGACCCGGCTGCAGCCGCTGCTCCAGCTCGGCGGCCGGAGCGACCATCGTGACGACATTCTCCTGGAAGCCCCAGTGCTGGTAGACGGCGCGCGCGTCGGCGTTCGATGCCATCACCTCCAGGTCGACGTGCTCGGCGCCGCGCTCCCGTAACGCCGCGACGGCTGCCGCGGTGAGGGCGGCCGCCGCGCCTCGGCGGCGGTGCTCGGGCGCGACGTACAGGTCGGTCAGACGGCCGAGCGTTCTCCCTGTCGTCCGCGCGAGGACGAATCCCACCGCCTCGTCGTCGTGTTCGCCGACGAAGGCAAGACCGGACGCGACGATCTCGGCAATCTCACGGCGCTCCTGATCGTGGTCGACGACGGTGTGAGCCGGCGGCGGCACCTCGTGCTCGAACGCGAGCCAGAGCCGCTCGAGCGCCGGCAGGTCGGCGCTCGCTCGCCGGGCGGACGATCATCCGTGCAGCCTCATCCCCGCCAGCAGCATGTGCGCTGCGACGTTCCGCCAGGCGCCGAAGCGCTCACCGATCTCCCGTGACCTCCGGCTCGCTCAGCATGTGGCCCTCACCATAGAAGTGCGAGACCGCCTTGCGCAGGCCGAGATCGCCCGCGGGCCACGCGGACGGGCGCGCGAGCGCCCGGGCGAGGAACCAGTCGGCGCTCCAGCGGCCGAGGCCGCGCTGGGCGGTCAGCGCTGCGACGACGTCGTCATCGGCGAGCGCGTCCAGGGCGGCGAGGTCGAGGTCCGAGCGGGCGAGCCCGAGCACGTACTCGGCCTTCCGACGCGAGAACCCGAGCCTGACGAGGTCGTCCTCGCGGGCGTCTGCAACGCTCGCTCGCGCGGGGAAGGACCAGGCGTGCTAGATGCGGGTCCCGAACCGCTCGACCAGCCTGGCGCGCACGGCGAACGCCGAGTGCAGTGAGACCTGCTGCGCGGTGATCGAGGTGACGAGCGCCTCCCACGGGTCGGGCTGGAGCGGCGGCCGGAAACCGGCGAGCGGCTGCGCGAGCCCGGCCAGGACCGCTTCAGCCTGCGCCCAGGCCCAGAACGCAGCCAGGTCGAACGGCAGGCCGAGCAGGAACGAGACGTGGTCGCGGGCGTCGTCATCGACGCCAAGGTTTGGCGTCAGACCGGCCTGCGGCCGCCGAAGGCGGACGCCTTCAGGGGTTTGCGCGGCGGAGATCCGCGCAAGCGGATCCCCGCCTTGCGCAGTCAACAGGACGCCTCCCGGCGCCGCCTCGATCCGCACCTCACGGCCCGCGACGACACGGTGCAGTGCGCTCTCGTTCCACGCCGTAGCGAGGTCGCGGCCGTAGGCGCGAAAGCGCTCCGTCGAGCGGACGAAGTCGTACGGCTGGGGCACGGCCAGAACGGGCATGTCGAAGGTCAGCTCCAGGACCGGTCCGAAACAGACAGTTTGGCCATGTCCCTCATTTGGGCGGTGGGACATGCCTCCCGGGCCGCGCGGGCCTCGGAAGACCGCACGATCGTGCCAGGCGGAGGCGGAGCCGGACACGTCGTTTTGCCTCAGAGGCTGGTCGTGGCTCGAGCGGACACGTCGCGGGCGAACTCGTCGATCAGACGCAACTCGGGGAGGACGGCGAGGACGTAGAGAGCATGGCTCCAGCCGAGCGGCAGCACCCACGCCGGCGAGCCGTCGGCGTGCGATTGCTCCGGCAAGAGGCCGAGCGGCGTCGCCCGCGAGCGCGCCCACTCGACCGCGGAGCGGAGCCCGTCCTCGTCGCCGAGCTGCCGCCGGTAGAGACCGAGCCAGATGGTGCACAACGGCCAGGCGTTGCCGCCGCGGTAGCTGTCGCCCTCGTGCCGGCGCAGACCCCCGCCCGGCGCCGCCAAGCTCGTGCTCGATCGCGGCCGCCGTTGCGAGCAATCGCGGCGAGGCCGGATCGACGGCGGCAAACGGCCAGCCCAGGCCGAGCAGCGAGCTGTCCAGCCTTCGATCCAGCGGCTCGACACTGCGCACCGTGCGCGCCGGGAACGAGGGGCGCCGCTCGAACTGCGGCGGCACCGGGTCACCGAGCAGATCGCCGCGACCGACGAGTCGCGCCCGGATGTACCGGCCTTCGGTCTCGCTCCACAGGTGCTCGTCGATCGCGTGGGCGATGCGTCGGGCAGCATCCCGGAACGGCCCGGCGAGCGCGGGCTCATGGCGTTCCGCCATGTCCGCCGCCGCACGCATGCCGCCGACGGCGGCGGCAGAGGAGTAGGCGTGCTGCCCGTCATCCTGCTCCCAGAGGTCGAAGCTCGGCAGCAGCAGACCGCTCTCTTCGTCGACGAAGGACGTGAGGAAGATCGCGGCCGCGCGGGCGGACGGCCACAGCTCACGATCGAGAACGTCGTCACCGAGCTCCCGCCACGCGGCCTCGTACGCGAAGAGCACCGTTCCTGTCTCGTCGATCTGGTGCGGGCTCCACGCCGGTGCCAGCGAACCGTCGGTCCAGTAGCGCTGGAGCCAAAGCCCCTCGCGCGCCTGGTGGCGGGACGAGCCAGCGCAAGCCGGCGGCTGCGGTGTCGTGGCGACCCGCGGCGAGCAACGCGAGCAGGACGTACGCGAGGTCGCGCGGCCAGACGAAGCCGTAGCCGCCCGAGTGGACGAACGCCGGATCGAGCTCCGGAGCGGCGACGATGCCACCCGTCGCCCGGTCGGCGAGCGCCTCGAGCACGAGCAGCGAGCGCCGGTACAGGACGTCCTCGTCACCGGGCGATGCCGCTGCGGCAAGAGCGGCTACATCCCTGGCGCGCCGGCGCTGCTCGACGGCAGCGAAGCCCTCGTCGCAGGCCGCCCGCACACGTTCGACGGCGTCGCGGGGGCCTTGCCCCGAACGCGGCAAAGACCGTTACCTCGCTGCGCAGCTCGACGGTCAAATCGCCCACGACCGGCGGATGGTGCTCGACCGCGTCCCGCTCGGCCGTCCCGGCGCGACCGACGCCCGCCGCAGCCGGAGCCGGAGCCGTGAGGACGGCGAGCGCAGCGTCGCCGCGGTAGAAGACCAGTGCCCCGGTCGCCGGATCGACGTACCCGGCGCCGAACCGCTCGTCACCGCCGAGGCGCGGGCGGCAGGAGATGACGAGCGTTCCCGTGTCCCCGCCGGTCGCACGAAGGCGCCGTGCGAGCACGGGCTCGTCCGGGTCGACGAGATCGGCGAGCTCCAGCTCGAGCTGCCCGGCGCAGACGATCGTGCCGAGGATCATTGCGTCCGGCTCGTACCGCTGCTCCCACGAGAACGGGACCTCGTCGAGCGGACGCGCCTCGCCTCCCGCCAGGGCGAAGGCGAGACGCAACTCGCCGAGCTGCTCGGGGCCGTCCACGTGCGGCCAGAACAGGCGCTCGATCTCACCCCGCGCCGAGACGGTCACGAGCAGCGAGCCGTTGCCGAGCACGGCCGCCGGTAAGAACGGGCTGCTCCGTCCTGCACCCGGCTGCGCCGGTCTTGTCCCCGCCTGCCCCGTCATCGACCGCCGCAACTATGGCGGTCCGGCGCAGGCTCCGGAAGCGTTACGACCGGCGGACCGTGAAGGGAACAACGGGAGAGGTCGTCACGGTGCCGTCCCGCCAGCGCGCAACGGCGACGAGGTGGACCCGCTCGCCGCGGCGATAGAGCGCCGGATCGAGGAAAGCCCGGTACGGCGGCGAGTCGTCGGCGGCGAGGCGGCGCCAGGCTGAGGCGCCCGCCCGCCGGATCGCGATCGTCACGGACTGCGGTGCCCGTGTGGCTGTGGCACTCACGCTCCAGAGCTCCGAGATCGTGTCCTCGGCAACGCGCACGGTCAGCGGCGCCGGCGCGACGGGGGGAAGGTCGGCGTTCGCGCGCAGCAGCACAGCCGTCAGCGGCGGCAGCTGCAACGTCAGCCCGCCGTCGGCGCGGCTCGACACCGGGGCGGACACGCCGAGCAGCGGCGCCCAGGAC
Organism: uncultured Actinomycetes bacterium; assembly: GCA_963737565.1. Taxonomy (GTDB): domain Bacteria; phylum Actinomycetota; class Thermoleophilia; order Gaiellales; family Gaiellaceae; genus Gaiella. The sequence goes on along the minus strand of CAVTTF010000011.1, from coordinate 163,518 downwards.
GCAGACGGCGTCGAGGTCGCGACCGTGACGCGGACAGGGCCTTCGCCGCCGTTGAACGCCGCCAGGTATTCACGCTTGGCCGTCGACGTCGATGCGGCTGACGGCGAGCGCAGCGCCCTGGGCAAGCCGGACGATCGAGGCGCCCGTCGAGAGCGCGGCGTGACCCTCGCGGAGACGTCCGAGCGCCCGCAGGTGCTCCCCGACGGGGTGTGCTGCGACGTCGAACGACGACCCGTTGCCGATCGGCGCCGAGCCGACGCGGGGGTCGGTCCGCCACCCCGCGACCTGGGTCGGGAAGAGGTCCTGGCGCGCCTCCTTGTCACCGCCGCGGCCGATGATCCCGACCTCGTCGCCGTAATAGACGACCGGCGCGCCGCGCAGAAGGTAGAGCAGGCTGTGCGCGAGGTTCACGCGCGCGAGCAGCTCTCCCCCGGTCGCCTGGGACTGGTCCTGGAGCAGGAGCGCAGCGCGCCCGATGTCGTGGTTGCCGAGGAAGGTCGCCGGCGTGTACGCGCGGCCGGTCGGGCCGCCGAAGTAGTCGTCGTCCTGGAGCCGAATCCGGATCCCGTTGGCGCCGGCCGAGCCGGAGGCGAAGCGGACGAGCGCGTCCTGGAGCGGGAAGTCGATCACGTTGGGCACGCCGCGCCGCTTGACGTAGCGGGAGAGGTCGACGCTGTCGGTGACGAAGACCTCGCCGAAGATCTCGAAGTCGCGCACGCCGGCCGCCCGGGCGGCGGCGGCGACCTTCGGCGCCCAGACCTTGAAGAAGGCGCGGTCGACGTGCTTGGCCGTGTCGACGCGGAAGCCGTCGACCTTGAAGCGTCGGATCCAGTCGCCGTAGACCTTCGCCAGTCCGTTGGCGACCGCCGGCTGCTCCGTGAACAGGTCGTCGAGCCCGAAGAAGTCGCCTTGCTCGTAGCACTGCTCCGTGCACGAGGCGAAATCGATGTCGCCGCGGTTGTGGTAGCGGCGCACGTCGTTGAGCCACGCCGGGCGCTTGGCCGTGCGGTCGGCCGGTGCGACGTAGGGGATCCGCGGCATGTTCACCGCCTTGAGGCACGGGAACGTCTTCCCGCCCGCGTAGCGGGCCGGGCTGAAGGCGCGGCCGCGGCAATCGCGATACGGGACGTCCGAATACGAGGAGCCGCCGAGCGCGATCACGTCACCCGTGTGGTTGACGACGACGTCGAGGTAGACCTTCAGGCCCAGCCGGTGTGCGCACTCGACGAGGGCCGTGAAGTCCGCGTCCGTACCGAGGTGGGGGTCGACGGTCGTGAAGTCGAGGCCCCAGTAGCCGTGGTAAGCGGCGCTCCCGCCCTGCACCGTTCGCTGCTTCAGGACCGGGGTCACCCAGAGTGCGCTGAAGCCGAGGTCCTTGATCCGCTGCAGGCCCCGTCTGGGGTCCGTGCAGCCGCCGGTCAGCCCCTTCAGGTCGCCGCCGTGGAACCACCCCGTGTCCGCCGGGTCGAATCCCGTCGCCACCCGGGACCCGGACCGCCCCCCACGGTCGTTGGCCGGGTCGGCGTTCGCGTACCGGTCGGGCATCACGAAGTAGATGCGCTGGGAGGCGAACGCGGTCCGCTGTGGAGGCTGCGAGAGCGCAGCGAGCGCGGCCCCGGTGGGGGGCGGCGGAGGCTTGGGATCTGCTGCAAGGGCCGCGGTGACGCTCAGACAGAGCGCCACGACGACGAGAGCACTAGTCCTCGCTGCGCAGGTCGCGGATCCGCTCGCACGGATCCGCGACGCGCAAAAACCCTGAAGGCGTCCGCTTTGCGGACGCTGGCGCACTCTTGACACCAAGCTCAGCGAAGCGCCGCACCCGTGTCCACGTCGAAGAAGTGCAGGTGGCCGGTGTCGAGCGCGACCGGCACCTCCTCGTCGAGCCGCAGCATCACCCGGGGCGGGAACGCGGCGACGAGGTTCGGCCGCGCGGCGACGATGCTCTCGGAGCCTTCCTCGCTGGCTGCGAGCAGCTCCTGCTCCTCGTCGTCGGCGGGAAGTCCGAGCGACTCCGCGTCGATGCGGAGGTAGGCGATCGTTTCCGAGCCGAGCGCCTCGACGTTCAGCAGCTGCGCCTTCAGCGACGGAAGCTCGGGCCGGCTTGCGCCGGGGTACATGTCCTCGCTGCGGATGCCCACGACGATGTTGCCGCCGGCGTAGCCACGCAGCAGCGGATGGCTCTCGAGGCTGACATCGCCGAGGCGGACCCGCTGGCTGCCGATCGACAGCTCGACCGCCCCGTCGGCGACGGAGAGCCCGGCGACGAAGAGATTCATCGGCGGCGTGCCGATGAACCCGGCCACGAAGACGTTCGCCGGAGCGTCGTAGAGCTGTTGCGGCGTGTCGATCTGCTGCAGCACGCCGGCGTTCATCACGGCGACGCGGTGCCCCATCGTCATCGCCTCGACCTGGTCGTGGGTGACGTAGATCGTGGTCGTGCCGATTTCGTACTGGAGACGCGCGATCTCGCCGCGCATGTGGACGCGGAGCTTTGCGTCCAGGTTCGAGAGCGGCTCGTCCATCAGGAACACCTTGGGCTCGCGGACGATCGCCCGCCCCATCGCGACGCGCTGGCGCTGCCCGCCGGAGAGCTGCTTCGGCTTGCGGTCGAGATAGGGGGTGAGGTCGAGCATCTTCGCCGCCCAGGCGACCCGCTTGGAGATCTCGCTCGAGGGCATCTTGCGGAGGCGGAGGCCGAAGCCGATGTTGTCGGCGACCGAGAGGTGCGGGTAGAGCGCGTAGTTCTGGAAGACCATCGCGATGTCGCGCTCCTTCGGCGAGAGCGAGTTCACGACGCGGCCGCCGATCTCCACGGTCCCGTCCGAGATCTGCTCCAGTCCCGCGACCATCCGCAACGCCGTCGTCTTGCCGCAGCCGGACGGCCCGACGAGGACGAGGAACTCCCCGTCTTCGATCTCCAGCGAGAGGTCGTGGACGGCGTGGAAGCCGTTGTCGTAGACCTTGTCGACCTCGTTCAGCGTCACCTCGGCCACGACGGCCCTCCTTCAGTCTTCATTTGTGGAGCTTCCAGAGATGGAATGCGGGCCCCTCGCCCGGCAGGACGGCGTCGGTCGCGTCGAGCTGCGCCTCCGCGCCGAAGAGCGTCTCCAGCGACGAGGCGCCGAGCGCGGCCAGCGGCAGGCGGACGGCGTCATGCGGCGCGCGCGCGGCCAGGCAGAGCAGCCGCTCGCCGGCCGTCTCACGCAGGTAGGCGATCGCGTCTGCTCCGACATGCGCGTAGCGGATGCCGCCGCGGGCGAGTGCGTCCGAGCCGCGGCGGAGCGCGATCAGCTCGCGATACGCGTCGAGCAGCTCGGTGTCCCAGGTCTCCGGGTGCTCCCACGGCATCGTCCGGCGAGCGTCCTCGCCCCAGTCGCCTTCGAGCCCGATCTCGTCCCCGGCGAAGATCATCGGCACGCCGGGTGTCGTCAGCTGGAGCCCGATCCCGACCAGCTGCCGCTCCCGCGAGCCGGCGACGGTGCGGAAGCGCGCCGTGTCGTGGCTGTCGAGCAGCGTCCACGAGTGGAGGACGCTCTCCCACGGCAGGCCGGCGCGGAACGCGCGCATGGTGGCGACGGACGCGGTGCCCGGCGAGCGTCGGCAGGCCGACCGGGATGCCCCAGAACGCGCGCTCGAGCTCCTTGGGGACCCGTGCGCCGCGCAACCAGGTCCAGGCAGGTCGGAGAAACCCCGCGTAATTCATCGTGCCGTGCCAGCCGTCGCCGAGCAGGTCGGCGCGGTAGTCGTGCCCGTGCTCGGCGATCAGCACCGCGTCGGGGTCGGTCGCCAGCGCAGCGCGAACCTCCCGCGCCACGTCGGCGGTGAGCCCGAGCTCGCCGTAGCGGCCGACCATGTTGGCGACGTCGATGCGCCAGCCGTCGAGCTCGAAGGGCGGCTCGAGCCAGTGCCGGGTCACCGCGGCCATTCGCCGGCGAAGCTCCGGCGAGCTCCAGTCGAGCTTCGGCAGCGTGCGAATCCCGAGCCACGACTCGTACCCGTTCGGCAGGGCGTCGTCGAAGTAGAAGAGCTCGCGCTCGGGCGCGTCGGGGCTCGCCCAGGCAGCGGTGAACCAGTCGTGCGCGACGCCGACGTGGTTCAGGGTCAGGTCGCCGATCACCCGCATGCCGCGACGATGGGCGGCGTCGGTCAGCGAGGCCAGCGCCCCGTCGCCTCCGAGCAGCGGGTCGACGTGGTCGAAGGACGTCGCGTCGTATCGGTGGGTGCTCGTCGCCGGGAAGATCGGGGTCAGGTAGATCACATTGGCGCCGAGCTGCTCGATGTGGTCGAGCCGGGCCTCGATGCCCGCGAGGTCGCCGCCGTAGAGCTCCCGCGGCGTGTCCGGGCCTCGGCCCGTCGGCAACTCGTCCCAGGAGCGCGGCACCGCCCACTCCGGGCGTGAGCCGTTGTGCCCGCTGGTGGCGAAGCGGTCGGGAAAGATCTGGTAGACGACCGAGCGCAGGTGCCATTCCGGCCCTTCGGGGGCGAGCGAGAGCACGAAGTCGTCGGCGTCCGGGATGTCGTGGTCGACCAGCCCGATGCCGTTCACCCACCCGTAGCCGACGTCCCCGCCGGCGAGCACCCAGCGGTACGACGTGACGGGATTCCAGACCGGGAAGGTCGCGCGCCACCAGGTATCCGTCTCGGTCTCCTCGTCGATCTCTGCACGCACGGCGCGGGGCTCGCCGTCGCGCACGTAGCGGAGCCCGACCTCGTCGGCCGTTGTCCCTCGCGGCACGCGCAGCCGCACCGTCGCCTCGCCGCCCAGCTCGGTCGGGCGGTCGACGACGTAGAGCTCGGAGCCGTCGTGGTGCGGGGCGGCCAGGCTCATCCCTTCACGCCGCCGGTCATGCCCTGGACGATGAACCGCTGCAGGAAGAGGAAGAGGATCACGACCGGGACCGCCATCAGCACGACGCCGGCGCAGAACGGGCCCCACTGCTGGCCGTACTCGCGCGAAACGAAGGTGAACAGCCCGACCGAGAGCGTGAACTTGTCCGGCGACTGGAGCAGGATGCTCGCGAGGACGTACTCGTTCAGCGTCGCGATGAACGAGAGCAGGCCGATCACCGCGAGCACCGGGGCGCCCAGCGGCAGGATGATGATCCAGAAGATCTGGGCCGCCGTCGCGCCGTCCACCTTCGCGGACTCGTCGAGCTCGTGGGGAATCGAGTCGAAGAAGCCCTTCATCAGCCACGCGTTCACGCCGAGCACGCCGCCGAGGTAGACGAGGATGAGGCCGCTGCGCGTGTTCAGCCCGATGTGCGGGAACACGTCGGAGACCCGCAGCATGATCAGGTAGATCGCGACGAAGGCGAGGAAGAGCGGGAACATCTGGACGAGCAGGAGCGTCAGCATCCCCATCCGCCGTCCCCGGAAGCGGAAGCGGGAAAAGGCGTAGGCCCCGAGCGCGCCGAGCAGCACGGTGAGGACTGCGGTGACCCCCGCGACCGTCATCGTCGTCGCGTACCACTTCAGGTACGGCTCCTGCTTGCTGCTCAGGATCTCCCGGAAGTTGTCCAGGGTGAACCCGTCGGGAAGGATCGTCGACGCCGAGAGCGTCGGGTTCGGGTTGAACGCCGTCGACACGATGTAGATCGCGGGGAAGACGGCGAACGCGATCGCGAGCAGCGAGACCGTGTACCGCCACCAGACGTCGCGGAAGGGCGGCCGCGAAGGCTTGAAGTGCTCGACGGCAATCTGCTCGCGGGCCCTGATCATGCCCTCGGCCATTGCCGCTCCGGGCTGGGGAGTCGGCGCGACGTCGCCCGTGCTCATGCGAGATTCTCCAGCGCCTTCGTGCGCGAGAACGAGATCGCGGAGATGGTCGCGATGATGAAGAAGATGATGATCGAGACCGCGGCCGCAAGGCCGTAGTCCGCGCCGCCGGCCGCCTGGAAGGCGAGCTTGTACGTGTAGCTGATCAGGATGTCGGTCGAGCCGGCGACGACCTGGTCCTCGCCGTACGGCCCGCCGCGGGTGAGGAAGTAGATGTTGTTGAAGTTGTTGAAGTTGAAGGCGAACGAGGCGATCAGGAGCGGCGCCACCGCCACGAGCAGCAGCGGGAAGGTCACCTTGCGGAAGACCTGCGGCCCGCTCGCGCCGTCGACGCGCGCGGCCTCGCTGAGCTCGTCGGGAATCGCCTGCAGGGCGCCCGTGCAGACGAGGAAGAAGTACGGGAAGCCGAGCCAGAAGTTGACGAGGATGCAGGACACCTTGGCCCAGCTGGCGTCGAACAGCCACGGGACGTGGATGCCGAGCGTGTTGTTGATGACGCCGAAGTCGTCGTTGAGCATGCCGCCCCAGACGAGCACGGCGAGGAAGGCCGGGATCGCGTAGGGGATGACCAGGAGCGCCCGCTGCGTTCGCCGCAGGCGAAGCCCGCTCTTGTTCAGCGTGACCGCGAGGAAGAGCCCGAGCGCGAAGGTGAGCAGCACCGACACCCCGGCATAGACGAAGGTCCAGAGGAAGACGCTGAGGAACGGGTCGCGGACGAGCGGGTCGTCGAAGATCCGCTTGAAGTTGTCGAAGCCGACGCCCACGCGCCACCCCTGCTCGAGCGTCTCGCCCGTCGGGGTCGCATACGAGCCGCGCCCGTTGTCGCTGAAGACGGCGCCGGTCTCGGCGCTCGTGAACGTGTCGGTGGCCGCGTCGTAGCGGAGGGCCGGCTCGAGCTCGATCGCCGTGCTGAGGCCCTCGGGCCGGATGAACGAGTCCTCTTCTCCCGCCGGGACGAGGACCTCCGTGAGCTCCTGGTCGATGCCCACCAGTTCGGCGCCCGTCAGCACGTCGTAGCCCTCGGCCGCGGTGACGGCGCCGTTCGCCACCGTGACCGCGGCCGGTGCCAGCTCTTCGAGCCCGTCTTCGGTGCCCGCGTAGGCGGTGCCGGTGGCGTCGTCGACGAGGAGGAGGACGAGGTCGCCGTCCTCGCGCGCCGGGGTCATCGTGTACGTCCGCCCGTCGGCCGGAGGGGCGAGGGAGGCCTCCTCGATCGTCAGGATCGCCTCCTCCTTCGTCTGGACGTGTCCAGTCGAATAGTTGGAGAAGGCGATGCCGGCGTTGTAGACGATCGGGACGATCTGGAAGAGGATCAGGAGAATCGTCCCCGGGATCGAGGAACTTCATCGGGATCAGGCGGTGCCCGGGCAGCAGATAGACCGCGTCGATCGCGGCCGTGCCGAAGGCGACGGACGCCGCGGCGATCCAGCGCCCGTCTGTGAGGAGCACGATGAACGCCCAGAGCCCGAGCGCGTTCGCGAGCGCGAGGAGGACGATCTTCGTCGCCAGGCCGACCGGCCCGGAGAAGAACGCCACGCGCCCGGGTGAGCAGCGCCGGCCTCGGCACGGCTGCGTGCGCTGCGCTGGATTCGCCGAAGCGGGTCGGTGCCGGGCTCACGTCGTCGTGCGTCCCCTGTCGAGGTGGAGTGGGCGGGCGGCCGTACCGTAATACGAGGGCGGGCGCCTTGCGGCGCCCGCCCTCACGTCAGCTGCTGCTAGCCGATCTTGAGCGCGATGGCCTTCTGCGCGGCGACGAACGACCGCCGGGCCGGAATCGAGCCCGAGCCCTTGGTCGAGCGCACCCACGCCTGGCCGAGATCGCTCCACACCGACGCCATCTGCGGGATGTTCGGCATCGGGTTGCCGGTGGCACCGGCGTTGCGCGAAGCCCTTCAGGTACGGGTCCTTGATGCGTGCCGGCGGCGACCGTGTTCGCGGGCAGCCGCGAGCCCACCGTGTAGTGCGCTGAACTGCGGGCCGGCCTGCATCATGTAGTTGGCGACGAAGTCCTTCGCCAGCGACTCGACGCCGTGCGCCGGAGGCGAACTTCGTCACGGCGAGGCCGCCGTAGCCGGTGAACGGCGTGGTCTTGCACTTGTTGTTCGGGAACGGCGGAGACGGCGAACCTCAGCCCCGACTTCTTGATGTCGTCGAGGTTCCACGCACCGGTGATGTAGTAGGCCGTCTTGCCCGTGGTGAAGAGTGTCTTCGCGATGCCATCGGTCACGGTCGAGCGGATCAGGCCGGACTTGTTCCAGCGGTCGATGGCCGGTGCATTGGCGAGGAACTTCTTGTTCGCCACGCCGATGTCGGAGGGATCGAGGTTGCCGGCGGAGTTCTTGCCGAAGATGTAGCCGCAGAGGCTGGTGAAGAACGGGTACATGTGGTACGCGTCGCCGCCCGAGCCCTGCTGGACGGCGATCCCGACCGGCGCCTTCGTCTTCTTCTTCGCCGCCTGCGCCTGCGCCTCGAGGCTCGCCCACGTCGTCGGCACCTTGGCCAGCTTGAGGTTCGTGATCAGCGCGACGTTCTCGACGTACAGCGGAACGCCGTAGAGCCGCTTCACAGCGACGCCGTACGAGAACGCGTCGAGCGCGGCGGCCGGGAACTGCTTCTTCAGCGCCGCCGACGGGCTGAGCGGGACGATCGAGCCGTTGGACGAGAGCTCGCCGACCCAGTCGTGCGCGGCGATCATCACGTCGGGAGCCGTCTCCGGCGCGACGGTCCGGACCTGCGACCGGATGTCACCCTGCTCTTTCTGGACGACCTCGACCGAGACGCCCTTCGACGCGGCCCAGTCGTTGGCCACCTTCTGGAGTGCGGGCAGGCGGTCCTTGTCGACCCAGATCCGGATCGACGTTGTGGCGGCGGAGCCGCTCGACGCCGGGGCGACGGCCACGATGGCCGCGAGCGCCGCGACGAGGAGCAACGCCGCAAGGCGCGCCGTGCGATTGCTCATTCCTTGTTCCCTCCTTCGGGGGTGCGGCGCACTCGCGCGCCTGACGTAAGTTGTTTCAAAGCGGTGAAACAAGCGAGCGGAGCGTATCGCCCAAGTGCGGGCGAGTCAAGTGAACATCCAGCGTCAGATGGCTGTAGTATCGTGCTTCCACCTCGTGAGACGAGTTTCTCCATTCTGAAATGGCCAACCTCAGAGACGTAGCAGAGAGAGCAGGCGTGAGCGTCGCCACGGCATCGCGTGTGGCGAGCGGCTCGGCCTCCGTGCGCCCCGAGACCCGCGAGCGGGTCGAGCGGGCGATGCGACAGCTCCTCTACGTTCCACCTGCGGCTGAGACGAGCTCGGGCGCGATTGGTTTGCTCCTGCCCGAATTCGAGAACCCGGTCTTCGCCGCGTTTGCCCAGGCGATGGAGGAGCACGCGAGCAAAGCCGGCTTCGCCACGATCCTCTGCAACACCGCGGGCGAGCCGCTGCGCGAGGTCGACTACGTGCACATGCTGCTCGAGCGCCGCGTCGACGGGATGATCTTCATCTCGGCCGAGATCACCGACCTGCGGGGCGAGCACTCTCACTACCGGCAGCTGCTCGAGCGAGGCGCCCGGCTCGTGTTCGTCAACGGCGGCGCCGAGTCGCTCGACGTCACGTCGGTCGGCGTCGACGAGCGCGCGGCAGGCCGGATCGCGACCGAGCACCTGATCGAGCTCGGGCACGAGCGGATCGGCTTCGTCGCCGGGGAGGCCTACTCGAGCCCGACGCGCGAGAAGGCGGCGGGCCGCGCCGACGCGCTGCGCGCGGCCGGCCTCGACGCGGCGGACCTCGTCGCACACGGCGCCTTCACCGTCGAGGGCGGCAGGCGCGCGCTGCGCGCGCGTTGTCGAGAGCCGGAACGGCGACCGTCCCACCGCGGTCATCTGCTCGAGTGACCTGATGGCGATCGGCGCCATGCAGGAGGCCGACGCGCTCGGCCTGGACGTGCCGAAAGACCTCTCGATCGTCGGCTTCGACGGAATCGACGCGGCCACGTGGACCCAGCCGCCGCTGACCACCGTCGAGCAGCCGATCGACGAGATCGCCGAGACGGCGATCGCGGCGCTGCGCCGGCAGATCGACGCTCCCGAGCAGACGAGGCCGAGCTACGTCTTCCGGCCGCGCCTGCGCTGCGGCGGCACGACGGCGGCACCGCGCGTCAACGAAGCGCGGCGACGACGTCCCGCAGGTCGCTGAACCGCTCGTAGGGCACGCCGCGCCCTCCAGGTAGCGCGCTAGGCCGTCGCGGGCGAAGACCCGGTCGGCGGCGAGCGCAGCACAGTGGTCGGAGACGCCGTCACCGACGAACACGATCTCCTCCCCGGGCAGCCCGGCCCGCTTGCAGGGCTCGCCGCAGGCGGCGCAGACGGCGTCGTCGCGGAAGCGGACGCGCCAACCAGCGGGGAGCGGGTCGACCTCGTTCGCGCGGACGTCGAGCGCGACTCCCTCCCGCTCGAGCACGGGCTCGATCAGCTCCCGCAATCCCGACGAGAGGATCAGCGGCCGGTGCGCGAGCGCCAGCTCGCGGAACCCGTCGCGAACCCGAACGTGCTCTCCGGCCCACGCGACGACCTCCGCGAGCGGGGCGCGGATCGTCCCGACCTCGAGCGCGATCACGTCGTGCAAGGTCAGGTCGCGGCCGAGCCTCGCCTCCGTCTCGTCGTAGACCGAGATGTCGCCGAAGCGCTCGATCACCTGCACGAGCGAGTCGCGCTCCGTGACCGTGCCAGTCGAGTCCGTCCACGTCGCCGATCCCGTAGCCGAGGCTCCGCCCGGCCGGGCGACCTGGACGGTCGCCCCTAGGCTCAAAATGCGAGGTCGCGCCCGCGGTAGAGGGCTCGCCCTCGGCCGGCTCGTACCAGGAGTAGGCGTAGCGGCCGTCGTCGAGGTCGCGCGAGAGCGGCGAGAGCCGCAGCGGGTGGAAGGTGTCGCACATGACCGCGAGCTCGCCGGTCTCGGTCATGCCGATCGACTTCTCCGCGAGTCCGGGCTGCGGGCCGTGCGGCAGACCCGACGGATGCAGCGTGATCGAGCCCACGTTCACGCCCTTGCGCGAGCCGAAGTTGCCGGAGACGTAATAGATCATCTCCTCCGACTGCAGGTTCGAGTGGTGGTAGGGGATCGGCACGGCGAGCGGGTCGTAGTCGAGCTTGCGCGGGCAGAACGAGCAGATGACGAAGTTGCGGCCCTGGAAGGTCTGGTGCGACGGCGGCGGCTGGTGGATCCGGCCGGTGATCGGCTCGAAGTCGTGGATCGAGAACGTCCACGGGTAGAGGTAGCCGTCCCACCCGACGACGTCGAAGGGGTGGTAGTCGAGGACGTAGGTCTGGTAGCCGCCGCGGACGCGCACCTTGACCGGGAACTCGCCGCTGCTCCTCGTGCGTGTTCAGCTTCGCCGGCGGGTGAAGATCGCGGTGGTAGTACGGGCGCGCCCTCGAGAATCTGCCCGTACTGGTTGCGGTAGCGGCGCGGGATCTCGATCAGCCCCGGCGTCTCGAAGACGAGGTAGCGCTGCTCGCCCTCGGGCCGGAAACGGTAGGTCGTGCCGCGCGGGATGACGACGTAGTCGCCGTCCTTGTACGGCACCTCGCCGAAGATCGTCTCGAGCGTGCCCGAGCCCTCGTGGACGAAGATCACCTCGTCCCCCTCGCCGTTGCGGAAGAAGTACTCGGCCGAAGCGGACGGGCGGCAGAACGAGATCTCGACGTCGGCGTTCCACATCAGCAGGCGCCGACCCGTGATCTCGTCGCCGGCGGGCTCGATGTCCGCAGGTGTTGAAGAGCCGGTGGGCGTGCGTCTCGGGCACCCATTCCTCGCGCACGATCGGCTCGAACTCGGCCACCTTCATCACGCGGCAAGGCGACTGGAGGTGGTAGAGGATCGACTCGTTCCCCGTGAACCCCTCCAGCCCCATCACCTCCTCGGTGAGCAGGCGTCCCGTTGTCGCGGAACTGGATGTGCCGCTTGCGCGGCACGTCACCGAGGCGCAGCGTAGAACGGCATCGGGTCAGGATATCGCCGCGTCCGCTCAGCCGGGACCGGTGTCGACGTCGCCGCCGTACTCGAGGTAGTCGTAGGTGCCGGTGATCGTGCGGGCCGGGAGGAGCACGGCTCCGCCCGCCTTGGTGACGGCCGGAAGCGGGATCCGGAGCGCGATCCGGCGAGGCAGCCCGTCCGCGTCGAGCCATGTCTCGACGTCGAGCATCGGCCCGTGGCGCCCCTCTTGCAGAGCCGGCGCAAGCTCCGCCGGCACCCCTGCCTTCCCGGCGCGCAGCTGAAGGAACGCGAAAGCCGAAGCGCCGCGTCGGCCTCCCGTGAATCTCCGTCTGCTCCGCCGGCGCGTGTCCTCGGCGAGGGCGAGCAGCCCGAGCAGGGCCGCCGGCTCGTCGGGCAGGCGGCCGAGCAGACCTGCCAGACTCCCGCGCTTCGTCGCGGGCGATCCGCCGCGAAAGATCCTCGGCGCGTACCTTCAGCAGGCGCGCGTCCCAGCCCAGCTCGAACGGCTCGTCGAACGGTGATCTGTCCACCGTCGCCGGAACTCCGGCGGCGAGGCCCGATAGGTCGAGCGAGACGGCCACTTTCGCGGCCGAGGTCGAGCGCGCCGGTTCCAGACAGGTACGGCTGAGGCCGACCGCCGCCTTTCGTGCGTGTGTAGAGGACCTGGAGCTCGACGGTGCCCTCTGCGCGGGCCCGTTCGGGCGCAGCCCGAACGGCCTCCGGGCCGAGCTCCGCGGATCGCCCTGCGTGCCGCTGCACCCGGCGGCCAGCAGTGCGACGAGCGCCGCCGCGAGCGCCCTCACGGGGTCCCTCCGAGCGCTGCCTCGAGGCGGCCGATCGCATCGTCCTCGTAGGCAACCTGGGCGCCGACTTCGACGTTCATCGCGCCGCAGCACCGGCCCTGCGAGAATGTCTCCCGGCCTCAGGCGCGTGTTGGCCGCCGCGAGCGCAAGCGCGGCTTCCCACTGGAGACCGTCTGGCCGGTACTCGTCGGGCGTCACCACGAGCGGACCGAGGAGCAGCGCGAAGTCCCGGTCCTTCGGGGGCCGGAGAGCCGCGGCGCGCACGTCTCCAAGCAGTGTGAAACCTCCGCAGGTCCACCGTCGCCGACGACCGCGGCGGGTCGCCAGGCGGCGGAGACCGACGGCGCACCGAATGGGATGACGATCGTCGCCCCCGGGCCCACGATTGCTGCCGGGTTCGCGAACTCGAAGCTTCGCTCGTCGTCGAAAATCCGCACCGACGGCGGGTGGAGGACGGGGGCGAGCAGCTCGACCTCGGCGAGCGCGTACTCGGCGTGCTCGCGCGCCCGGCCGCCGCCGAGGAAGAACGACTGCAGCGTCTGCGCCGCGAGATGGATCACCCGGTCGCCGTCGATGCGGCCCACCCAGCCGCGCTCCATTGGGTGGCCGACCGGGTGGAACATGCAGAGCCTCATGGCTCGGTGTGCACGATCACGTCGGCGACGCCGGGAAGCGCGCCGCGGATCCGCTCCTCCACCCCACTCGCCTGAGCGTGCGCCTCCGCCAGCGTGCTCGCCGGGTCGAGTCCGAGCGTGAGGAAGACCACGAGGCCTTCGACCGTGTCGAGGAACCGCGTCTCCCGCGGTGCGCGGCCCGTCTCCTCGAGCACGATGCGCTCGACCTCGCGCGAGTCGCGCGTGACCTCGTGCCCGGGCGCCGGCTCGGCAAGGGGCTCGATGTGCGTCTGCACGGCCGTCACCTCGGGGACGGTCCCGACGATCTCCCGCTCGACCTGCTCGGCGATCTCGTGCGCGGCCTCGAGCCGCAGATCGCCCGGAAGCTTCAGGTGCAACGACGCCTCGACCCGCCCGTCGAGCTCCAGCACCGTCAGGTTGTGGATCTCGTGCACGCCCGGCACCGCCATCGCCGCCACCCGGACCCGCTCGCGCACGGCCGCCTCGCCCCCGTGCGGCTCGACATGGACGACGACGTCGCTCTCCGGCAGGACGCGCTCCACCGCCGCCTCGACGCGGTCGGCCACCGCGTGCGCCTGCCCAACGCCCGCCTCCGAGGGAACCGCGATAACGACGTCGACGAACGCGCGCCCCGCCGCCTGGCGCAGGCGCAGTCGCCGCACCTCAACGGGCGGCTCGACGCGCCCGATCGCTTCGCGGGCCGCCCTCACCGCATCCGCGGGCGCCCGGTCCATGAGCACGTCGACGTTGCGGCGCATCAGTCGGGCGGCCGCAACGAGGACGAGGGCGGCGACGAAGAGCGCGGCGATCGAGTCGCCCGCGGGGAAGCCAGAGGCCGCCGCCACCAGGCCCGCGAGCACGGCGACGGTGCCCGCGAGATCCCCGCCGAAGTGGAATGCGTTCGCGAGCAGTGCGTCGCTCGAATAGCGGCGGGCTGCCCGCAGCGAGACCGCGGTGCGGGCGACATCGATCGACGATCACGAGCCCGACGGCCGCAAACGCCCACCACACCGGGTCGACCTCGCTCTCGATCCAGCCGGCGAGCCGGGCAACCGCGAAAGCCCCGACTCCGATGCTGAGCAGCGCGAGGACGCTCGCCTCGGTGAGCGCGGCGAGATGCTCGGCCTTCCCGTGGCCGTACTGGTGGCCCCGGTCGGCGGGGCGAGCCGCGACGCCGAGGGCGAAGAACGTGAGCAGGGCGGCGACGAGGTCGGTCCCCGAGTGGACGGCCTCGGCGACGAGCCCCAGCGAGCCGGAGCCGAGCCCCGACACGAGCTTCAGCGCGATCAGGGCGACGGCGGCGCCGACCGAGACGAGGGCGGTGCGCCGCTGCGGCGACATGCGCGGATAGTAGGGACCGGGCGTGCCCGAGCCCTGCCCGGTGTGCAACCGGGCCGCCGCGGGCGCGAAGCGGCCGCCTAAGCGGCCGCGAATGCAGGCGCCTTCAGGGGTTTGCGCGTCGTCGGATCCGCGCGAGCGAGTCCGAAGACTGCGGGCCAGTTCAGGTTTTACGCGGTAGCTACAGATTCCCGCGGAGCGCTTGCTCGCGCTCGATCGCCTCGAACAGCGCTTTGAAGTTGCCCTCGCCGAACCCCTGCGCGCCGTGGCGCTCGATCACTTCGAAGAAGAGCGTCGGGCGGTCCTGCGCGTTCCTGGTGAAGATCTGCAGCAGGTAGCCGTCCTCGTCGCGGTCGGCGAGGATGCCGAGCCGCTCCAGGTCGGCGAAGTCCTGCTCGATCACACCCACCCTGGCAGGGAGGTCCTCGTAGTACGCCTCCGGCGTCTTCAGCACGAGCACGCCGTGCTCGCGCAGCGACTCGACCGTGCGCACGATGTCCGCGGACTGCATTGCGACGTGCTGGACACCGGGGCCGTCGTTGTAGTCCAGGTACTCCTGGATCTGGCTCTTGCGGCGCCCTTCGGCGGGCTCGTTGATGGGGAACTTGATCTTCCGCTCGCCGTCGGCCATCACCTTGGACATGAGCGCCGAGTACTCGGTGTTGATGTTCTCCTCGGTGAAGTGGATCATGTTCTCGAAGCCGAGCACCCGCTCGTAGAAGCCGACCCACTCGTCCATCTTTCCCAGCTCGACGTTGCCGACGACATGGTCGAGGGCGAGCAGGCCGAGGCCGGCGCTCGGAGCGCCGTTCGTCGCCAGCGAGACGTAACCGGGGAGGAATGGGCCGTCGTAGGCGGAGCGGGCGACGAAGGTGTGGACGACCTCGCCGTAGGTCGCGATCGTCGCGCGCTCGACCCGGCCGTGCTCGTCCTCGGTCACATGCGGCTCGGCAACGCCGCGCGCGCCGCGCTCGACTGCGTGGTGGTACGCGGCAGCCGCATCCGGGACGGTGAGCGCGATGTCCCGGGCCCCGTCGCCGTGCCGGGAGACGAAGCGCGTGATCTCGTGGTCGAGCGAGAGCGCACTCGTGAGCGCGAAGCGGATCTCGCCCTGCTGGACGACGTACGACGCGCGGTCGCGGAGCCCCGTTTCCGGCCCGGCATAGGCAACCGGCGTGAAGCCGAACCCGTGCTCGTAGAAGAACGCGGCCTGCTTGGCGTTACCGACCCAGAGCTCGAGGTGGTCCCAGCCCTCGAGCGGCATCACGTCCCCGGCGCTCACGGGGCGCATCGTACCGGCGCCGCAACTGCGCTCGCGCGCAAGTGTCCACAACGCCAGCGGCCGCGCAAGCGGCCGCCTTTAGGGGTGTTGCGCGTCGCGGGTCCGCGCGAGCGGACTCGCGACTTGCGCTGTGTTGATCGTGCTCGCCGAGCAGCTCCTCGAACGTCGTGCGGAAGCTCCGCATCGCCTGGCGCAGGCTCTCGGTCCCGTCGCGCGCTTCCGTCGACGCCGTCGAGGAGCGACCAGCCGCGGCGGTAGGCGCTGACGGCCTGCGGGTGCTCGACGGAGAGGTCGGCCGCACGCTGGTCGCGGTCCTCCGAGTGCGGGTAGCCGCGCTCCTCCATCACGCGAGCGACGAGACCGTCCGCGGCGCGTGTGGCGCCCTCCGGGTCGTCGAGGAAGCGGATCTGGAGCGTGCGCCACTCCTCCTCGAGCCTTGCCCGCCCGGCGGCCGTGAGCGAATGAAGTTCGAACTCCTCGTGGCGCTGCTCGCGCTCGAGCAGCTCCTGCTCGGCGTGCTGGCGCTTCCCGTTGTCGGCGACCGCTCGGTCGTACTCGGCGCCGAACGTCTCCTGCAGATGCCGGCGCCGGCGGCTGCGCCGCACGAACGCCACGACGAGCACGACGAGTAGGAGCGCCAGCGCGACGGCGATCGCGATCCAGACCCACATCTCCATCACCGATCGGATTCCCCAGCCTGCGCATCGGGAAACCGCGTGGTTGAATCGGAGGGTGCTCGAACCGAGCGATCTCCGCGACGGGATGCCGTTCGCCCGCACGATCGGGGTTGAGATCACCGCTGCCTCACCCGAGCGCGTGACGGGCCGGCTCGCGTGGGCGCCCGAGTTGGCCACCGCGGGTGGCGTGCTCCACGGCGGCGCGTTGATGGCGCTCGCCGATGCCCTAGGCGCGGTGTGCGCTTTCCTGAACCTGCCGGAGGGAGCGCAAACGAGCACGATCGAATCGAAGACGAACTTCTTCCGGGCAGTCCGCGAAGGGGATGTCGAAGCGGCAGCGCAGCCGCTCCATGTCGGCCGGTCCACGATCGTCGTGCAGACCGACACGCGTGACGCCGAGGGCCGACGGGTCGCGCTGACGACGCAGACGCAGGCCGTGATCGCCGCTCCCTGACTCAATCGGCCGTCGGCACAGCGCGCGCCGGACGGCGTGCGACGACGATGCCGGCCGCGATCAGCACGCCGCCGGCCACCTGCACCAGGCTCATCGGCTCGGAGAGCAGCACGAGCGCGACGACTGCGGCGACGAACGGGTTCAGGTTCGCGGCGAGCGTGGCCCGCGCCGCGCCGATGCGGTGGAGCGCACGGAACCAGAGCACGTTGGTGAGGACGAGCGGGCCGAGCGTGGAGAAGACGAGCAGTGTCCAGACCTCCCAGCCCAGCGCGAAGTCCTGACCGGACGTCTGCTCCGCGCCGGTGAGGGCGATCGCGACCCAGCCGGCGGTGAGAACGAGGGCCGAGATCCGCGTCGGCGAATAGCGCCGCATCAGAGGGGCAATCGCCACCGAGTAGGCGGCCCAGGTCGCGGCCGTGGCGACGCCGAGCAGGATGCCGGCGTAGCCGCCGCTGACCTCGCCGCCGGCGCCGAGCGCGACGAGCCCGACGCCGGTGAACGACACCGCCGCGCCCGCCCAGAAGCGAAACCCCACACGGTCGAGACGAAGCGCCAGGACGAGCAAGGCGGCGAAGATCGGCGTCGCCCCGAGCAGCAGCGCGACAACCGACGCCGTCGTCCTGTTCAAGGCGTAGACGAAGGCAAGCTGATTCAGCCAGAGGACGGCCGCGGCCGCAGCGACGAGCGGGATGTCCGAGCGCAGAACACGCAAGGAGCGTTCTGCGACCAGCGCCATCACCACGAAGATCGCCGCCGCAGCTCCGTAGCGCACCGTCGCGTAGGCGAGTGGCTCGAAACCGTGGGTCAGCACGTAGCGGGTGACCGTCACGTTCAGCGCCCACAAGAGCACCGTGCCGAGCACCATGAGCTCGACGGAGGTCGGCCGGCGCATGGCGGCGACGCTACTGGTTGCGCGCTTTCCCGGCCCGCGGTCGCCACGTTCACGTCGAGGCCGCCAGTGGTTACGCTTTCGGCCGTGGCCGAGCCGACCAAGGATGACATCGACGCCCTCGTCGGCCCTGCCACCCCGCACTTCGCCTACCAGCTGCGCGCCCGAGTCCACGAGCTGATCCGCGACCTGCCGGCCGATCATCCCGTGCGTCGGTACGGCGAGGAGCGGATGGAGCTGCTGGACCGCCTCGGCCACGCCTCGTCGCTGGCCGAGGACTCCCCGCCCGAGCCTCGCTCGCGGCCAGGGTGGGAGCAGGTCCCGTCGTCGGCTCCCGCCTACGACCCGCTCCCGCCGCGGCGGGGATGACGAACGCTCGCCTGCGGCTCGCGTTCGCGGGGGAAACCGTGTTTCCCCCGCGTGCCCCCTTCTTCTGGAGAGCGTGGGGAACCTCCCGGTTCCCCACACCCCTCCCCACTCATAGGCCACAGGTCGGCCTATGAGCTTGAAGGGAGCGACGGTCTTCGTGACCGGCGGGTCGCGCGGCATCGGACGCGCGATCGCCCTTCGGCTCGCCGAGCTCGGCGCGACGCGTGTCGCGATCGGATACCTCCGCTCCGATGCCGCCGCGGAGGAGACGGCAGAAGCGCTGCGCGGCCTCGGCGCCGAGCCGGTGCTCGTGAGAGGAAACGTCGCTTCCGAGCGCGTCGCTCGCGAGGTCGGCGAGCTGGGGCCGCTTCGCGCGCTCGTCCACAGCGCCGCCACCGGGGTGATCAAGCCTGCGCTCGAGACCGAGGACAAGCATTGGGACTGGACGCATGCCGCCAATGCGCGCGCACTCCTCTCGCTCTCGCGCGCGGCGGCACCGCAGATGACGCCCGGCTCGTCGATCGTCGCCATCTCGAGCCTCGGCTCGTCGCGCGTGCTCGAGAATTACGCCCTCGTGGGCACGTCGAAGGCGGCGCTCGAGGCGCTGGTCCGCTACCTCGCGGTCGAGCTCGGCCCGCGCGGCATCCGCGTCAACGCCGTTTCCGGGGGAGTGGTCGAAACCGGTGCGCTCGAGCACTTCCCCAACCGCGAGCAGATGCTCGAGATGGGTGCGCGCAACCCCGCTGGGCGGCTGGTCACGCCGGAGGACGTCGCCGCGGTCGTCGCCTTCCTCTGCTCGCCGGGCGCTGAAATGATCCGCGGGCAGGTGATCGTGGTCGACGGTGGGTGGAGCCTGCCGGTGACCCTGGGCGGTAGCGCGTCAGGCCCGTCCGAGCCGGGCTCCGGCGGCGGCTAGAGCGCGCGCGCACGACCGGCGGGTCCAAGCGAGCCCGGCCGGCCGCATCGCGGCCGGGGCGTCGCGCTTGCCGACCGCTCAGCGCCCAGGCAGCAGACGCGCGGCCACGTCGCGGGCGACGTAGCCCGCAACCTTCGGGTTTTCCTGCAGCCGCCGCAGCGAGTACTCGTACCAGCGCTGGCCAAAAGGGACGTAGACGCGGAGGCGGTGACCGGCGGCGACGAGTTCCGCGGCCCGGCGTTCCCGCACGCCGAGCAGCATCTGGAGCTCGTACTCGAGCGGGCTCATCCCAGTCACGCGCCCAAGCGTGTACCGGATCAGCGTGCTCGTCGTGCGTCGCCACGCCGATGTAACACCCCGCCTCGAGGAGGGCGTCGAGGCACGAGCCGAAGCTGCGCCGAACGACCTCGTCCTCCTGGAACGCGATCGACGCAGGCTCGACGTAGATCCCCTTGCAGAGCCGGACGTTCGGGCGCAGCGGCGCCAATTCGGCGATGTCGTGCATCGTCCGCTTCAGATACGCCTGAAGCACGACACCGACGTTCTCGTACCCCTCCCCGCGCAGGCCGCGGTACAGCGCGAGCGTGTCGTCGGTGCAGCTCGAGTCCTCCATGTCGATGCGCACGAACGTCGACCGCGCGGGCAGCATCCTCGACCAGGCTCGTCAGCAGCGCGCGGCAGAGCCCGAGGTCGAGCTTGAGACCGAGCCCGGTCAGCTTGACGCTGATGTTCCCGTCGAGCCCGTCGCCGTCGAGCGCGGCGAGAACATCGTGGTAGGCGTCGGCGATCGCCTCCGCCTCGTCCTGCCGAGTCACTTCCTCGCCGAGGACGTCGACGGTCGCGAGCTTCCCCTCCGCGTTCAGCGAGGCAACGGTGCGGCGCGCCTCGTCCAGAGTCTCACCCGCGATGTAGGGCGAGGAGAGCCGCTGCACGACGGGCCGCGGTACGGCCGGGAGCAGTCGCACGACCGCGCGGTCGAAGAGGCTCATCGCGGCGGCGATTGTAGAGCCAGGCGCTCGTGGGCTACGACTCTCGCGCATGAAGCCCTGGCGGGCAGCCGAGACGAGCGCGACGGCTTCCGGGAAGAGGACGCGCATTGCGTCGCGGAGCGCGATCGCCTGCGCGTCCACGCTGCCCTCCGCGGTCACGCGCGCGAGCGCGGCCGAGGTCAGCGCAACCGCCGTGTTGAGCGTCAGCGTCGCGAACTGCTCGCGCTGGGCCTCGTGGACCGACTCCGCCTGCTGCTCGGCGAACTCGCGCAGCCCGCGGAGCAGATCCTCCGGGTCGCCGCCCAACGGAAAGCCGAAGCCGCCTCCCTCCATGCGCTCAATGTAGCTGCGCAGGCCGCGGCCGCCCGCGCGGTGTTTCACGTCAACCGTCGAGTGGTCCGCGGTAATTCGCCTCGACTTCGCGCACGATCTCCTCCACCGCCCCCTGAGCCGCCTGCATCGCGGCGGCGAACGGCGAGGCCGCGGTCGGGTCGAGCGCGAGCTCGAGCCGGCGCACGGCGGCCCCGATCTCGTCCAGGCGCGCGGGCGAAGCGAGCCAGGGCGGAGTGCCGAGCGTACGTTGCAGCTCCGCGACTGCAGTCTCCGCCTCGTCGACACCCACCGGAGCCTCGGTCAGGCGAAGCGCGACGAGGTGAGCGCGCAGGTCGTCGAGGTCGCCGAGCGCAGCGGACTCCGCGGCCACTTCGCAGAGAGCAGCGACGGTGACGGCAGCGCGGACGGCCCGTCGCTCCGTGAGCGCGTGAGCCGAATCGTCCAGCACGAGCCAGGTGCGGCTCCCCGACGGCGTTCTCGAACGCGCAGACGTAGGCGCGCGAGCCCGGCGCCGGCTCGGCGGGCAGCACGGCCGCGACCCGTTCTCCGTCGCGCACGTGTGCGGCTGCCGCGGACCCGATGCGCTCCACGTCCTCGACAGCGTCCACGGCTGCCACGATAGATCCCGTGTCCGCCCGCCGGCAGCAGGCGCTCGCCCTCTTCGCCCCACTGGGGCCGACCTACGACCGGGTGGGCGCGGTGCTGTCTCTCGGGCAGGACCCGCGCTGGCGCCACTTCCTCGTCTCGCGCCTGCCCGTCGACCGCGGCCGCGTGCTCGACGTCGCAACCGGGACCGGACTGGTGGCGGCGAGCTGCTCCGGCTGCGGCTTCCGCGTCACCGGGCTCGACCAGAGCCCGAGATGCTGGCCGCGCCCGGCGGCGCTTCGGCGACAGCGTCGACCTGGTCGAGGCTTCGGCCGAGGCGCTGCCCTTCCCCGAGGCGGCGTTCGACCACCTGACCGTTCACGTACCTCCTCCGCTACGTCGACGATCCGGCGGCGACGCTGAGCGAGCTGGCGCGGGTCGTCCGGCCGGGCGGGACCGTCGCCGCGCTCGAGTTCGGCGTGCCTCGCGGCCTCTGGCGGCTTCCGTGGGAGGCGTGGGTGCGCGTGGCGCTTCCCGCCGCCGGCCTGTTGCTCCGGTCCGGGCTGGTACGAGGTTGGCCGTTTCCTCGGCGGGTCGATCCGCGACTTCTGGAGCGCGTACCCGCTCGAGCGGCAGCTCGCGCTCTGGCGGGCAGCCGGGCTGGCACACGTCCAGGCGCGGCGGCTCTCGCTCGGCGGCGGGGTCGTGATCTGGGGTCGCCGGGCATGAGGCCGGCCTGGTACGCACTCGCGCCTGGCGGCTGGCGCGACTACGTGACGCTGCTGCATCCGCCCTACACCGCGTGGCATCTCTCGTACGTCGTCGTCGGCGGCTGCCTTGCACCCGTCGTCTCGTGGAGTCGACTGGGCCTCGCCGTGCTCGCTTTCGCGCTGGCAATGGGGGTCGGGGCGCACGCGCTCGACGAGCTGAACGGGCGGCCGCTGGGAACGGAGATCCCGCGCCGCGTGCTGATCGCGCTGGCGCTCGTGTCGGTGGCGGCCGCGTGCGCGATCGGAATCGCGGTCGCGCTCGACCTTCGATCCGCTGCTGCTCGTCTTCGTCGCCGCGGGCGCCTTCATCGTCCCGGCGTACAACCTCGAGCTACTCGGCGGGCGCTTCCATTCGGATCTGTGGTTCGCGCTCGCGTGGGGCGCCTTTCCAGTCCTGACGGGATACGCCGCGTGCGCCGGAGACATCGGCCTCGCGGCGGTGGCCGCTGCTGTGTGGGCGGCTGCTCTCTCGCTCGCCCAGCGCCGACTCTCGACGCCGGTGCGGAGGATGCGCCGGCAGGTCCGAGCCGTGAGCCGGCGAGCTCGAGCTGGCCGACGGATCGCGCGAGCCGCTGGACGGCGCTGCGCTGACGGCCGCGCCCGAGACGGCCCTACGACTGCTCACTCTCGCCACCGTCGCCGCCGCGGCTGCCCTCGTGCTGGCGCGCCTCTAGAGTGAGCGCAGGATGGTGTGGGTTCTCGCCTTCAGCATCATCGTCGGGGTCCTCGTCTCGGTCCTGCTCGGCGCTCGCGTTGCGTCGCGCCCGCACGCGCGCGCGAGGCGACGAACGAGCTCGTCGCCGAGGCCCGCACGCAGCTGCGCGCGGTCGTCGAGCAGGAGACGGCGGCGCACGTCGAGGAGATTCGCCGCACGCTCGCCCGTGAGCGCGCGGATTCGATCTCTCTGCTCGAGGAGGAGGAGCGGCGGCTCGCGGACAGCCGGCAGGCGGCCCTCGCCCAACGCGAGCGCGCCGTTCGCGACGCGCTGGCCGGCGAGCTCGCGGCGGTGGAGAGCCGTGTCGAGGAGCGCCTTCGCGCGTTCGCAGACGACGTCGATCGCGTGCAACAACACCTCGAGTCGCAGACGGCCCGGCTCGAGCAGAAGCAGCAGCAGGCCGTTGCCGAGGTCGAGGCGCGGATCGAGGCGGAGGCGGCTGAGCTCGGCTCGAGCGCTTCGGAGCAGCGGCAGGCCGTGATCCGGCTGCGCGAGCAGCTCGAGCAGGCGGCCGGAGCCGCGGTCGCGGAGGCGCTCGACGAGCTGGAGGCGCAAACGATCGAGCGACGCCGTGCGATCGAGGAGATCAGCGAGCGCCTCCGGACGCGCGAGGCGGCGATCGCGGAGGGAATCGAGGGCGCCGAGACAGACGCTCGTGCGCGGCTCGACGTTGCCTTCGTCGAGTTCGAGCGCCGCCAGGGCGAACGAGTCGAACGGGCAGTGGCGCGCGAGCTCGAGCGCCACGTCCAGGCGGCTGCGCTCGCCTTCGAGGAGCGGATGCGCGAGCTCCGCGAGGAAGCCGCGAGCCGTCT
Source organism: uncultured Actinomycetes bacterium (assembly GCA_963737565.1). GTDB lineage: Bacteria > Actinomycetota > Thermoleophilia > Gaiellales > Gaiellaceae > Gaiella. Next base: position 140,196 of record CAVTTF010000011.1, on the reverse strand, counting down.
CGCGCGGGAGCTCGAGCGCGCGGTCGAGCTGCTCGGCCGCGAGGAGCTCGCGCGCAGGCTCGACAGCCAGACTGCCCGCGCCGGCCGCGACTGACGACGACCCGTCCGGCCGGGACAGCTGCTCAGGCGTAGCCACGGCCCATACGGAGCGCGTCCGCGTGTTCAAGCCGCGCGGTGTCCGCGACGGCCATGCCCAGCCTCAGAGGCTTTATCCACAGTTCACGCCAACTTCCGGCGGCAGGGATCGTCCAAGCCACCACGAACAGGCGCGGCACAATGGCGGAGACGACCGAGACATACGTGGGGTACGGGGGCGAGCAGGCCAAGGTGGAGAGCTGGCGCCTGCACATCCTGATCGAGGCCGGCTACCCGCTTCCCCTCGCGGAGAAGCTCGCGGCCAGCGAAGCTGACCTCCACACGTGTGTCGAGCTCGTCGAGCAGGGCTGCGCGCCGACGACCGCAGCCGAGATCCTGCTCTAGCTGCGCAAGTGAGCTCCGCAGACCTGGGCTTCGCTGTCGCGCGACTTCGCGGCAAACCTCGTAGCGAAATCCCGCCTAGCTGGCAAGCGGATCCGCTCGCGCGGACCCGCGACGCGCAAAACCCCTAAAGGCGTCCGCTTCGCGGCCGCTGTCGCTTCTCAGAGATCCGGGCCATGGAACTCCTGCCTCGCCGCTCGCCCTCTAGGCTGCTCGACAGGCATGGCGAAGGTCGAAGCGAAGCAGTACGGCGACCGCAAGGTCTACACGGTGTCGGCGTTCAACCGCGGCGTCGCCGTGTACGTCGCCCGCCTACCGGAGCTCTGGGTCGAGGGCGAGGTGACCGAGCTCCGCCGCAACGACCGCTGGGCACGAGTGTTCTTCACGCTCAAGGACCCGCAGACGGGCGCCTGCCTTCCGGCCTCGATCGACCGGGGCCGCTTCGACCGGCTCGACCTCGGGCTCGCGGACGGCGAGCGCGTCCACGTGCTCGGCCGCGCGGGCTTCTACGAGGCGAAGGGCGAGCTGTCGTTCCGGGCGTCCACGGTCGAGCGGTTCGGGCTCGGGGAGCACGTCGCCGCGCTCGAGCGGCTCAAGCGGGCCCTGGCTGCCGAGGGTCTCTTCGCCGCGGAGCGAAAGCGCCCCTTGCCGCGTTATCCGCGCGCGGTGGGACTGCTCACGGGGAGCGACGCGGCGGCGCGCGGCGACCTCGTCACCGCGATCTCGACCCGCTTCCCGCCGGCCCGTATCGTCGTCGCCGAGACGCGCGTCCAGGGTCCGAGCGCCCCCGACCTGATCGTGTCGGCACTCGGGGCGCTCGCCGCCCACTCCGCAGTCGACGTGGTGGTGCTCACGCGCGGCGGCGGCAGCTTCGAAGACCTGCTTCCCTTCTCGGACGAGCGCGTCGTCCGCGCGGTAGCGGCCTGCTCGGTCCCTGTCGTCTCCGCCGTGGGTCACGAGCAGGACACCCCGCTCTGTGACCTCGCCGCCGACGTCCGCGCCTCCACACCGACGGCGGCCGCACGCCTGGTCGTCCCGGATCTCGACGAGCTCATGGCCGGGCTGGATCGGACGCAGGCGACACTCGAGCGGACCGTCCGCCAGATCGTGCGCAGCGACCGCGAGCGGCTGGAACGGCTCGGCGAGCGACTTCGGCGCGCGCCGCGTCTCTTGCTGGAACGGCGCCGGTCGGCGCTCGACCTCGCGGGGGGCAGGCTCGCCGCGCTGGCACCGCACGCGACGCTCGCCCGCGGCTACGCGATCGTCCGCGCCCAGGGCCGGCTGGTGCGCGACGCGAGCGTGGTCGAGCCGGGCGCGCGGATCGACGTCCAGCTCGCCGCCGGCGCCCTCCACGCCCACGTCGACGAGGTGTTCCCGTGAACGAAACGTCGTTCGAGGAGCTGCAGGCGGAGCTCGAGCTCGTCGTCGGGCGGCTGGAACGCGGTGACGTGCCGGTTGACGAGGCACTTCAGCTGTGGCAGCGCGGCGAGGAGCTCCTGCGGCTGTGCCGCGCCCGGCTCGAGGCGGCCGAAGGGCGCGTCGAGGAGCTTTCCGGCGAGAGCGGCTAGACCACGGGCGCCCGACGCTGTTGACTATCCGCAGATGACGCGTGACTATCCGCATATGAGCGGGGAAACCGACGCTGCGCTGGCCGCCCGCTGCCGCACGGGCGACCAGGACGCATGGCGCGAGCTCGTCGAGCGGTTCTCCCGCTACGTCTACGCGATCGCGGCCCAGGGCTTCCGGCTGGCGCCCGACGAGGCGGAAGACGTCTTCCAGGACGTGTTCGCCCGGGCGTACGAGCGGCTGGACACGCTGCGATCCGACGATGCCCTCCGGCCCTGGATCGGCCAGCTGACGCGGAGATGTTGCATCGACCGGCTCCGCTCTCGCTCGCGCGAGCACCCAGCCGAGTTCGAGACTCCGGATCCCGAGGAAGCGGCCGACGAGGAGGCACTCGATAAGGTCGAGGAGGCGCTCGCGGTGCACGAGGCGCTCGGCGAGCTGTCACCCGACTGCCAGGAGGTCCTGGACCGTTTCTTCTGCCGCGATGAGAGCTACAAGACGATCGGGGACGAGCTGGGTCTGCCGGGCGGGACGATCGCCAGCCGCATCTCCCGCTGCCTGACGAGACTGCGTGAGGTGTGGGAGGGAAGACCGGAGGCTCCGCCAGCGTCTAGAGAACAGGTGACTCGATGAGCAACTACGACGAAGAACGTCTGGCTGAGCTTCTCGCCGGCCTCCCGCCCGCGCCAGTTGCGTGGGTGCAGGCGGCGCAGGAGCTCCCGCTCGCGCGGGCGCAGCTGGACGAGCTCGTCATGCGCGCCGAGGCGGATGCCGCCTTCCGGGCGCAGGTGCTCGCTGACCTCGAGACGGCGCTCGACGCCGCCGGGGTCGAGCCGCGGCCTGCCGTGGTCGAGTCGCTGCGCCGCCGCCTCGCGCGGTGACGACCTCTCGCACCGAGCCATCGGAGCGCGACTTCCTCGCCCTCGGCCTGGGCTCGTTCCACGAGGCGATCGAGGCGCCGGGGCCGGTTCCCGCCGGCGGCGCGGCCGCCGCGACGTCCGCCGCGCTGGCGGCCAGCCTGATCACGATGGCCGCGCGCGCGACAACGGACTGGCCCGAGAGCCCCGGCATCGCGGCACAAGCACTCAGGCTCCGCCGCCGCCTCACGGCCCTCGCCCGGACTGATGCGGAAGCCTTTGCTGCCGTGCTCGACCAGCTCGACGCCCCGGGAGAGGACCGCAGCCGCGACGGTCGCCTCGCCCGCGCGCTCGACCGCGCTTCGGAGCTCCCGCTGGCGATCGCCGAAACGGCCGCCGACGTAGCCGCCCTCGCTGCGGTCGCCGCCGGTCGCTGCGTGCCGCGCCACCGGGCCGACGCGGTGGCCGCAGCCGCGCTTGCGGAGGGCGCGGCGCTCGCCGCGGCCCACCTGGTCACGACGAATCTGCTCGCCGTCCCAGGCGACGAGCGCTCGTCTCGCGCCCACGCGGCTGCCGAGGCGGCGGGCGAGGCTCGGCGCCTCGCGGAGGAATCGCGGTGACCCGCTCGTTGCCCGCCTGGAGCCTGCCGGCCGAGGCTGCGGCTGCGGCAACGCTCCCGCGCGCGTGGCCCGAGCCGATCACGCGAGAGTGGGCGATCGGCGAGTCCCGCGGCAAGGGGATCAGCGTCTGCATCGTCGACAGCGGTGTCGACGGCACCCACCCGTTGGTGGCGCCGCTCGCCAGCGCGATGGCGGTCGAGCTCAGGGACGACGGGCCCGTCGTCGTCCCCGACGAGGAGGGCGACGTGGCCGGCCACGGCACCGCCTGCGCGGGCGTCGTGCGAGCGGTCGCTCCGGACTGCGAGCTGCACAGCATCCGGGTACTCGGTACCGGCGCGAAGGGGAGTGGAGACGTGATGCTGGCCGGACTCCGCCACGCCGTCGAGCAGGGACATCGCGTCGTCAACCTCAGCTTTTCGACCACGAAGCGCCAGTTCGCCGAGATCCTGCACGAACTCGCCGACCAGGCGTATTTCCAGGGGACGATCCTCGTCGCCTCGGCTCACAACATGCCGGTCGAGAGCTACCCGTGGCGCTTCTCCTCCGTCGTCTCGGTGGGCTCGCACGAGGCCGCCGACCCGCTGCTCTGGTATGCCAATCCCCACCCGCCGGTCGAGTTCTTCGCACGAGGCGTCGACGTCGAGGTGGCCTGGCGCGGCGGCGGCACGATGCGCTGCACCGGGAACAGCTTCGCCGCACCGCACATCGCCGCAATCTGTGCGCTGGTGCTCGCGGAGCATCCGGAGCTGACGGCGCCGCAGCTCAAGAGCCTGCTGTACATGACCGCCGCGAACACGGGAGGGCCGGGATGACCAATGCCGACAGCGTGCGCGCGGCCGCCGCCGCAGGTGCGCTCGCCTCCGAGGACGCCCACCGGCAGCTGCTCCAGTCGATCGTGAACGTCGCGCGCGCGATCTTCGACGCGCGCGCGTCCTCGATCTTCCTCCTCGACGAGGAGGCCGACGAACTCGTCATCGAGGCCGTCTCGGGGGAGGGCGAGGGCGAGATCGTCGGCCTGCGCTTCCCCTCGAGCACAGGAATTGCCGGCTGGGTGCTCGTCAGCCGGCAGCCACTCATCATCGACGACGTCTCCGCCGACCCGCGCTGGGCGCGCAACGTCGCGGAGCGCACCGGCTACGTGCCGAAGGGGCTGATGGCGGTCCCGCTCCTGAACGAGGAGCGCACGCTCGGCGTCCTGTACGTGCTCGACCGGCGCGACGACGTGGCGTTCACGCTCGCCGAAACCGACCTCCTCGGAGCATTCGCGAACCAGGCTGCGCTCGGACTCGAGCTGCTGCTGCGGGCCAGGCGGGCGCGGGCCGCGCTCGAGGCGGAGGGAGGCAGCGACGCGGCGCTCGTCTCACGTCTCGCCACGGCCGTGACCGACGATTCGGGCGCGGTCACGCCCGGGGGGCGGCGCTTGCTCGAGTCGCTCGCCGAGGTGCTCGAGCAACGGCCGAGGTGAAAGTTGCCGTCGCCGAGCGCCCCGTATCCTCCGCCGCAACCGCGTCGGGCGGCTAGGTGACATGGGAGTCGACCAGCTGGAGCAGCGCGGCCGCGATCATGTCGGGCGTCGGCGGACAGCCCGGCACGCGCAGATCGACCGGGAGGACAGTCTCGACGGGTCCGACGATGTGGTCACTCGAGCCCAGCAGCCCGCAGCCGAGGGCGCAGTCCCCCACTGCAGCGACGAGCCGGGGCTCCGGCATGGCGCCGTAAGCCGCGAGGAGCGGCTTGTGCATGCGGGTCGTCACGGGCCCTGTGACGAGGAGTAGGTCGGCGTGGCGCGGCGAGGCGACGACACCCAGTCCGTATCGCTGCAGGTCGTAGTACGGGCTCGAGGCAAGCGTGAGCTCGTGCTCGCAACCGTTGCAGGAGCCGGCATCGACATGACGGACGGCGAGACTCCGTCCCCGCTCGGGCCTCGACAGGCCGAGATCGCGGCGAAGGCGGCGGAGGTCGCGGAGGAGCGTCAGCATCAGCGGTCGGCGCAGGCGTAACAGAGCTCGAAGCTCTTGTTGATCAGAGGGAAATCAGGGAGAAGGTTGTCCACGGCGGCGTATGCGACCGAGGGCCAGTTCGCGTACGAGCTGGTTCGAAGTCGGACCCGGTCGAGCCGGTTCCCTGTGCGCTCGACGACACAGAGCGTCGCGCCTCGTGGGCTCTCGACCCGCCCGATTCCGATCGCGCTCTCCGGCCCGTCCCGCTCCGCCGCCGCCTGTCGCAACGGACGGTCGAGGAGCGCTTCCAGTAGCTCGAGCGCCTGCCACAGCTCGAGCGCGCGCTGCTCGAGTCGCGCCTGGACGTCGCCGACAGCCCGCTCCGTCACGACGGGAGCGAAGTCGGCGTAGGCGAGCCTGTGCGCGGTTGCCCGCGCGTCCTCGGCCACGCCTGCAGCGCGGGCGGCAGGGCCCACTGTTCCGAGCCGCGCGACGTCCTCGGCGTCCAAGACCCCGATTCCGGGCAGCCGATCTTGGAACGAAGCATTGAACCGAAGCTCACGCCAGGCACTCCGCCCCTCGGTCCTCACCGCAGCCAGCTCGTCCCGGGCCGCGCGCACCGCTGCGGCGTCCAGTTCGACCTTGCTGCCGCCGACGCCGACGGTGCCGAAGAGAAAGCGGTGCCCGCAGAGCTCGGCGTTCAGGCGGCGCATCCGCTCGGTCAGAGCGGCGAAGCGCGTGTTGCCGGCGGCAAGCCCGACCCCGGCGCACACCGCGGAGATGTCGTTGAGATGGTTCCAGCTCCGCTCGAGCTCGAGCAGGATCGTGCGCGCGCGGGCCAGCTGCTCCGGCGCCTGTAGCCCCAGCGCGTCCTCGCAAGCGTGGGCGTACGCAACGCCGTTCGCGACCGCGCAAGCGGCGCAGGCACGCGACACGAACGCGATCCCGTCGGCCAGCGAGTTTCCTTCGGCTGCCTGTTCCAGCCCACGGTGCTTGTAGAAGAGGCGCGTATCGAGGTGCAAGATCCGGTCGCCGACAAGGTGGAAACGGAAGTGCCCTGACTCGATCACGCCTGCGTGGATCGGCCCCACCGCGACCTGATACGGATCGGGGCCTCGGACCGGAACCGTCCACCGCGCGAGCTCGAGATTGTGCTCGACGAGCGGCCGCAGCGGCTCGTGGCCACGGAACCGCACCCCGTAGAGGTCGAACGCCTCACGCTCGTCCCAGGCGGCCGCCGGGGCGCGATCGATGATCGTCGGCACGACCCCGTCTCTGGCGGCGACACTCTCGAGCCGCAACTCGCCGTCCGGGGCGACAAGCGCTACGCGAACGATGGTGCCCTGCTCGGTCGCGTGGAGGCCGGCGAGCCTGAAGCCGTGTGCGAAAGCACGCACGACCGCGGTCCGGTAGGCGCTGGGCGAGTGGACGGTCATCCGACCCCCTCGACGAGCGCCTCGACGATGCCGGTGCCGGGCAGCCAGAACGCTGCGCCGGCGAGGGCGAGCAGCATCACGGTCGCCACTGCGCCGAGCACGACGACGAGGCGAAGTCCCGGCGCCCGCGCCGCGTCGCGGCGATGGGCCTTGCCCCCGGTCGTGTCCATGAGCGCGTGCGCAAGCCCGAGGAAGCCGAGCGCGAGGAGGAGCGCGGCGGCCGCGGCCGCCCACCAGCGACCCGCCTCGATCCCGCCCGCAACGATCAGGATCTCGCTGAGAAACAGCGGCGACGGCGGCAACCCTGCCAGCGCCCCGAGCGAGACGCCCATCGTGATTCCGAGCGCCGGCTGCGTCCGGGCGATTCCGGTGACGGCATGCCCGGCCGCCCGCGGCTCGTGCCCGAGCAGCGGCGTGGCCGCGTAGAACCCGAGCGCCTTCGCGATCGCATGTCCGACGATGTGGACGGCGACTCCGGCGAGAGCGAGCGGTGTCGCAAAGCCGATGCCGAGTGCGATCACGCCCATGTGTTCGAGGCTCGAGTACGCGAGCAGCCGCTTCCACGCGAGCGGGCGCCAGAGGAAGGGCACGGCGACCGCCAGCGAGACGAGCCCGAACCCGATCAGCACCGAGCGGGCGGTCGAGGCGCCGACCGCCGGCTCCAGCGCGTGCTCGACGCGCCACGCGACGAGCAGCACCGTGGGCAGCAGCGCACCGGAGAGAAGTGCCGAGACGGGCGGCGGCGCCTCTGAGTGCGCGTCGGGGAGCCAGTTGTGGACGGGCGCCCAGCCGATCTTGGCGGCCAGCCCGGAGAGGATCAACAGGTACGCGACGAGCGAGACGTCGCCCGCGGGCACGCTCTCGGGCAGCGCAGTCCACGACAGCGCGCCGAGCGCGCCGCCCGGGGTGGACGACGCGAGGAGCACGATGCCGAGCAGCGCGAAGCCGAGGCCGAGCGAGGTGAGAATGAGGTACTTCCAGCCCGCTTCGAGCGCGCGCGGCTTGCCGCTGAAGCCGACGAGGACGGCCGAGGCGGCCGTGGTCGCCTCGACCAGGAGCCATGCCGCACCGAGGTTCCCGGCCAGGGGAATGGCGACCAGGACAGCCCAGAATGCGAGCAGCGCCGCGTAGTAGAGGCGCGGGCCGCGCGCGGGCCGGACGAGCCGGCGCGTGCGCGTGCGCGAGATATGAAGGCGAGGCGAGCGCACTCGCGAGACCGAGCAGCGCCGATCACGCCCACCAGCACGCCTCCGGCAGCATCGACGACGAGCCAGTCGCCGACGTACGGCGTCTCCGGCTGGGCAAGCGCCTGCGCAGACAGGGCGAGAGCGGCGGCGGCGGACGCAACAGCGCCGGCGAGTGCGAGCAGCCGGCACGGAACGGCGCGGCGCGACGGCGACGACGACGGCGGACAGCGCCGGCAGCCCGACGGCCGCGAGCGCGAGTGTCTCGCGGCTCGTCTACTCACGAAGGCTCCCGAGGGCAGCGCTGTCGCCCGTTCCGAACTCGGCGAAGATCCGCTCGTGGAAGACCACGGCGACGAGAGCGACGAGCGTGAGGTCGAGCGCGACCCCGAGCTCGATCGCGAGTGAGGCACCTCCGGGGAGCTCGAGTGCGGCGAGGGCGAGGGCGTTCTCCACGAGCACGATGCCGAGCACCTGGAACAGCGTTGCGCGGCGCGTCGCAACTGCCGCCGCGCCGAACGCGACCAGCGCGAGCACCGCGCGCTCCGACTGCCGTGAGTCGAGGCCGAAGGGCGGCACGAGCCAGGTGAGGGCGAGCGCCAGTGAGACGGCGACGCCGGCCCGCATCAGCGGGGCGACTCCGCGCGCGCACGGGACTCGCCTCTCGAGTCCGCGCGACGAGAGCGAAGAAGAGCGCCGCCGAGCGCCACCGCCCGGACGCCGAGCGCGAGCGCGGCAGCGGCGTCGTCCGGGTCGCCCGCCTCGCCGAGGGCGACCACGGCGAGCAGAGAGCGCCTGCGCGGTGACGACTCCGACCGCGACCGAGCGGCGGCGCACGACGACGACGACGAGGCCGAGCCCCGACGACCAGCCCAGGCCAGCGAGCCGCTCACGCACTCGACCAGCCAGGAGACGACACCGAGCAGCGCGACGACTGCCCCGACACCGAGCAGGCGCGGGGCGAGCAGGATCCGCATCTTGGCGACCAGGGTCTCGGTGAGCGCCAGCGCAGCGCAGAGCACGACGAGGACGAGCGGCAGGAACGGCGAGCTGCAGCCAGACGTCGGTCGCGTGGGGCAGGAAGATCTGGGCCGCGAGCACGAGCACGAGCCAGTGACGGGCCGCGGCCGCCCACTGCAGCAGGGCGAGGTCGCGGCCGCCGTACTCGAGCAGCAGGCCCTCGTGAATCATCGTCAGCTCCAGGTGCGTGTCCGGGTTGTCGATCGGCTGCCTCCCGGTCTCCGCCAGGACGACGAGCGCGAACCCGAGCGCGGCCAGGCCGAGCGCGGGGCTCGTCCAGGCATCACCCCCCGGCGGTGCCCGCGACCATGCCGAGGCAGATCGGTCGTGCCGGCGACGAGCGCCGCGACCGCGAGCGAGAGGACGAGCACGGCTTCCGTGAACACGGTGATCGTGAGATCGCGGCTCGCCCCCATCAACGCGAAGCCGTTGGCCGACGTCCCAGGCGGAGGCCGCCACCGCGAAGCGCCCGAGGGCGAGGAAGCCCGGCCAGCGCGAGCGCGTCGTGCCCGACACCCCAGTTCGGGCGCGTCGGCGGCAACGGGGACGAGCAGCACCGCCGTGACGAGGCTTGCCGGCCACGATCGCGGGCGCGAGCCGGTAGACGACTCCCGCCCCCTCCAGATCGATCGCGCTCTTCCCCCACAGGCGGCGAAGCTCGCGGTAGGGCTGCAGCGGCGACGGCCCGCGCCGGCCCTGCAGACGCGCCTTCCAGTGCTGGACCAGGCCGGGCAGTAGCGGCGCCAGCACGAGCCCACCGATGACCTGCACGACCCCGGCCGCCGCCTCGGCACCGCTCATCCGATCACCCCGAGCTTCGCAGCGGCGAGCAGCACGACGACGAGGGCGATCAGGTACGCCGACATACGTGCCGAGCCGGCCGGTCTGCAGCCGCCGCGCGTGCCGCGCCGCGCCAGCGAGCGCCAGGCCGATCGTCGGCCGGTAGAGGTGCTCGTCGAAGAGGTGCGGGACGTGCCCGGAGTAGGAGACCTCCTGCACGATGCCGCCTTCCGTCCGGACGACGATCTCACGCTGCGGCCGGAGCACGGCTTCCAGCACCAGGCGGAGCGGCTTGGTGAAGCCGGCGCTCGTCCACTCGAGCTCCGGCTCCACGAGCTGGCCGCAGGCCCAGGACGGCGACGGCGCCGCAACGCGACCCTGCCGGCGCAGGGCCGAGCGCGCCGACAGCTGCGATCAGGGCGAGCGCGATGCCGCCCGTGGGCAGGCGTGCCGGTCCCCGGCAGGTCGAGGCCGATCGCCGTCGGCTGCGGCTCCGCCCATGGGGCCAGGCCGGCCAGCTCGCCGAAGAGGAGCCCGGGCGCGACCCCGAGCACGACGCAGGCCACCGCGAGCCCGGCGACCGCGACACGCATCGGCACGGGTGCCTCGACCGCTACCGCAACGGGCTCACGCCTCGGCCGGCCGAGCAGGACAAGCCCCACGACCTTGACGAAGCAGAGGACCGCCAGCGCCGCCGTCGCCGCAAGCGCCGCCGAGTGCCACTGCACCCGCCACTCCGTCGGAGATGCCCCCGTAGACGGGGACGTGCACCAGTGCCTGCAGCGTCAGCCACTCGGACGCGAAGCCGTTCAGCGGCGGCAGGCCCGCGATTGCCATCGCGCCGACGGCGAACGCAGCCCCTGTCCACGGCATTCGGCGCAGAAGCCCGCCGAGCCGGTCGAGCTCGAGCGACCCGACCGCGCGTTCGAAGGCCCCTGCACCGAGGAAGAGCAGCCCTTTGAAGACCGCGTGGTTGAGCGTGTGCAGAAGCGCCGCGCCGAGCGCGAACGCCGCCCACTGGTCAGCGCCGCGCGCCCGCAACAGGAGGCAGGCGCCGAGGCCGAGGACGATGATCCCAACGTTCTCGATCGAGTGGAACGCGAGCAGCCGCTTCAGCTCGTGCTGGAAGAGTGCATAGACGACACCTGCAACGGCCGAGAGCGCGCCGAGCCCGAGAACGAGCACCCCGACCCACTGCGGCAGCACGCCGAGCCATTCGACGAGCACGCGCACAAGACCGTAGATCGCGACCTTGATCATCACTCCGCTCATCAGGGCGGACACATGGGCGGGCGCGATCGGGTGCGCGCGCGGCAGCCACACGTGCAGCGGCATCAAGCCGGCCTTCGCGCCCATCCCGACGATCGCGGCCAGCGCGATCGCGATCTGGAGGCCCGAACCGGTGGCGATCTGCGAGGTGCCTCCGAACGCGCCCGCGTCGGCCAGCAGCAGGACCGCGATCCACGTGCCGGCCCCGGCGAGGTGGGTGAGCGCGACGTAGACGAACACCGTCTGCCGCGCCGCGCGCGTCCGCGCGTGAGACCAGGATCACGGCTGCCGGCACGAGCGTCATCGCCTCCCAGGCGAGAAGGAACGTGAGCGGATCGCGGGCCACGAGCACGAGCGCCTGAGCGAGCACGAACCCGGCCGTGAGCGCGCCGATCGCCCGCCCTCGCCCGAGGGGGCTGAGGTACGCCAGCGCGAAGACGAGGGCAGCGGTGCCGACCAGCCCGAGCACGCCGAGGAAGAAGCCCGACAGTCCGTCCACGCCCAGCCTCGGCTCGAAGGCGCTCGTGAACCGGGCGCCCAGCTCAGCGCCGGCGAAGAACGCCCAGAATCCGCCGAGCGCGACGAGCCCGCAGCCCGCGGCCTGGGTGACGATCCCCACCCGGAACGTGGAACGTCCGACGGCGAGCCCGCCGCCCAGGGCCAGTGCGGCCAAACCCGCGACGATTGCAGCGCCGTTCACGGGGTCTCGAGCTCGCGGAGGATCGACTGCTGCTCGACAAGCCTTCGGGAGATGATCCCCCGCGCTGTCTCGAGCAGGACGAAGACACGCTCGTCCGGGACACGATAGAAGACGCTCGTTCCCTCGCGCCGCGCATCGACAAGTCCGATCCGGCGGAGCGCGGCGAGATGCTGAGACGTTCCGCTCGAGTCGAGCTCGAGCTCGGCCTGCAGCGCACCCACTGAGCGCTCGCCCTCGCGCAGCAGCTCGAGGATGCGGACGCGAGCCGGATGCCCGAGCACCCGGAAGAGGATCGCCTTGACTTCGTGCACCGGGCGAGCGTTGTGCGGCACGGCCGGATGCTAACTAATTCTCAATTTCTTCGAAGCTTTGAAGAATTTAGACGAACGCCCCTGATGGAGGCGTCGTCCCCGTGAATCGCCTAGCCGCCTGCCCCGAACAGGATCTGCCAGCGCTCGACGCTGACGATGCGCAGCAGCCCCGTCGGCGTCCCCGGGTCATTGGCCAGGCCACCGCAGATGAGCAAGCACGATCAAGCGGCGCTCGAGCTGCGGCGGCAGGATCACTGCGTGAGCGCGACAACCGACACCTTCGCCCGCTTCTTGGACGTCCTGGAGCTCACGCTGGACGACCACCACGAGGCGTCCGGCGCGGCGCTCGCGTCACGCCTGCATCTCTCCCGGTTCCACGTCGACCGGCTGGTCTCCGCGGCCGCCGGTGAGGCGCCGGCGACCCTGCGTCGCCGCGTCCTGCTCGAGCGGGCGGCCTACCGGCTCGTCACCACAGATCACGAGGTTCTGGAGGTCGCCCTCGAGGCCGGGTACTCGTCGCACGAGGCATTCACGCGCGCCTTCACGCGTGCCTATGGGCAGGCGCCGTCACGGTGGCGGCAGCACCCGACGAGGTTCCAGATCGACGCACCGAGCACCGTGCATTTCAACCCACCGGGGGGCCTGCGCGTCCCCGCTCAGAGAAAGGTGACCGCCATGGACCTGCTCACCCGCATCGTCGAACATCACGTCTGGCTCGTCGGCGAGATGGTCACCCGAGCCGGTGGCCTAGCCGACGACGTGCTCGATGAACGCGTCGAGATCTCCGTCGAAGGCATTGACTGCGAGCCCACTCTTCGTTCGCTCCTGTCGCGCCTCGTCGGGCAGCTCGCGATGTGGGACGCCGCCACTCACGACCAGTCGTACGACTTCGCCGTCGAGCGCAACGAGAGTGTCTGCAGCATGCGGGCCAGGTTGGCGGAGTCGGGTCCTGCGTTCCTCACCCAGGTGCGAACGATCGTCGACGAGGGGCGACTCGACGAAACCTTCGTCGACGCGATCTGCGATCCGCCGGAGGTCTTCACGTACGGGGGAATGATCGCGCATGTGCTGACCTTCGCCGCCCACCGGCGAACGCTGGTCTGCGGCGCCCTGATCGACGCCGGTGTCACCGACCTCGGTGCTGGCGATCCAATGCGCTGGGTATCTGCTCCGGGAGGTTCCTGAACACGGCGCTGAGGCGGCGCCGCTCAGGTTGTTGCGCCGGAGGAGAATGCCCCTACAAACGCCAAGTCCTGCGAACCCGAGGGCCCACAGGACTTGACGTGAGGACTCTCTCACGGCGGCTCCAGCTCTGTCAAGCGGCGACTGTTTCACCGCACCTACGCTTCCTGCATGGCGCGTCTGTACGCGGCAACCGGCAACGGCATCGCGCGTCTCGACGAGACCGAGGGCCGCTGGGACGTCGAGGTGTCGCTGAACGGCAGCGGAGCACAGTGCCTCGCGGTCGACCCGGCGGACGCCGACACGGTCTATGCGGGCCTGCGCGACGGTGGGGTTCGCAAGACCACGGACGGCGGTCGCAGCTGGGCCGATTGCCGGCTACCCGAGCCCGGCGTGTTCTCGCTCGCCGTGAGCGTGGCGGACGGAGCGGTGTACGCCGGCACCGAGCCCAGCCGGCTGTTCCGAAGCGACGACGGCGGCAAGCGTTGGCGCGAGCTCGATGCGCTGCTCGACCTGCCGTCACGACCGACGTGGAGTTTCCCGCCGCGGCCGTGGACGTCGCACGTGAGGTGGATCGCACCGAGCCCGCACGAGGCCGACCTGCTCCTGGTGGGGATCGAGCTCGGCGGCCTCATGCGCTCGACCGACGGCGGGAAGACGTGGCAGGACCATCGGCCGGGAGCGCAGCGCGACGTCCACTCGCTCGCCTGGCATCCGCGCGTCCCGGGCAGGGCGTACCAGGCGGGCGGGGGCGGCGCCGCCTGGAGCAAGGATGCCGGCGAGACGTGGCTGGCGGCCGACGAGGGCCGTGACCGTCACTACACGTGGTCGGTCGCCGTCGATGCCGACGATCCCGAGCTCTGGTACGTGTCGGCGAGCACCGGCCCGTTCGCCGCCCACGGCGGCCGCGACCCTCAGGCCCGGATCTACCGACGCCACGCCGGAGAGCCGTGGCATGCCGTCGGCGACGGGCTTCCCGACCCGCTCCCGGCGATGCCCTACGCGCTGCTCGCCGCGGACGGCCGTGTGTTCGCGGGCCTCGCCGACGGCCAGCTCTGGGCGAGCTCCGACCGCGGCGACACATGGCAGGCCTGCCGCTTGGAGGGCGACCCGCTCACATCGCTCCACGCCCTGGGTCACGGACGGGATTCGTAGCCGGTGGCGTCCGGCCGGCCACGCGCGCCGAGCGGCTCGGAGCTACCGGGCCTCGGGCACCGCGAACAGCGGACAGACGAGCGAATCGGCCGTGAGGCCGCTCACCGGTCGAGCTGCCAACGGATCACGCTGAGCCGGCGGCGACTGCACCGTCGGCAGCGTCGCGGCGGCGGCCGCCCCGCCCTTCACGCGGAGGATCTCAATCCCCCGCTCCATGTCGAAGAGGTAGATCAGATCGCCGCGCCAGGCGGTGTCCCAGGAGAGGGAGCTCGGGTTTGCCGGGTCGGTCCCGGTGACGTAGTAGTAGCCGACCTGACGGAGGTTGCGAGCATTCGAGGCGTCGATCAGGCGCAGGCCCTGGCCGTACCAGGCCGCCGCGAGCGTCGAGCCCGACAGCTCGAAGTAGTGAGCCGAGCAGCCGGTGATGGGTGCCGCGGTGTCCGGGGCGTCCTGCGTCGGGTGGAACGCGCTCAGCGCCTTCATCCGGTAGGGCTTCGCACGTCGTGGAGTTCGCCGCAGGCTCGCCGCCCAGCGAGTCGGTGATGTCCGCGGCGACGATCCGCCCGCCTTGATTGCAGGGGCTCGAGAAGTCCTCCTCCGTCATCAGCACGATGTTGCCGTCGGCGACGTTGGAGGCGTGGACGCTGCCGTCGAGCGGCCGCGCAGCGTTGTGGATGAAGTCCGTCTGCGGTTGTGCGACGCCGTCGACTCCGCCGGCGACCCCGCCGCCGGCGATGAGGATCGGATTCCATGGCTTCGCGACGCGCATCGTGTTGGTTCTCGGATCGCGCCAGCGGCCCCGCGTGGCATAGCCGAGCAGGCCGCCGCGGCCGCTCGTCCAGGCGATCCCCTTCGCGTCGACGTCGACGTCGTGGGAGTAATCGGTGAAGCCGTCGTTGCGCCTCAGGTCGATCGGCTTGGAGAACACGCGCGGACGGGCGGGGTTGCGGAGATCCGTCACCCAGATCGGGCGCCCGTCCCCCAGACCGCGCGGCGTGAACGACCCGAGGTACGCGAGATCGTTGCGACGTGCAGGCCCGCCCGTCCAGACGTAGTTGCAGTTCTCGATGCAGCTCGCCGTGTGGCCGGCGGGCAAGTCGACGAAGTCCCCTACCTGCCGGAGGTTCTCCGGGTCCGCGTACGAGATGACGAAGAAGCCCGAGCGGCAGGCCGGTTTTCGAGCCGTGCCCGTGCCGGGGCAGGCAGTCTGGTCGACGGCGTCGTGGCGGGGGTCGAGCGCGCCGATGATCAGGTTGCGCCGCACGTCGAGATCCATGTCCTCGTCCTGCCAGTAGCCGTTCGCGCCGAGGATGTCGGCGGGCTGGAACGTGTCCAGCAGCTGTGGCGACTCCGGATCGCTGACGTCGTACGTCCGGAAGCCGAAGCGACCGGTCGTGACGAGAATCTCCCGGTTCGCGACCGTGTCGAACTTGCCCTCGACGATCAGGGCCGAATTCGGAACGCGTGCGACGTACTCGAGCGAGTCCGAGATCGCGGCGCCCGGCGGCGGCGTGGCTACGACCGTGGCGGCGCCGGCGTTCAGCCCAACGACCAGAGCCGCGGAGACCACTAGACCCAACCTGACCGCCATGCGACCCCTCCTCTGATGACGGGCAGTCTGACAAATCGAGCCGGCTTTCGCCACCGGCCTGGTCACTTCGGTCGCCCTTCGTCGTCTTCGAGAAGATCGTCGATGAGGACGTTGAGCGCGAGGCACATCTCCTCGAAGCGGTCAGTTCCGATCCGGTCGGCGTACTCGCGTTCAAGCCCTGCGATGATCGAGCCTGCAGGAGCCAGCGCGGCGAGCCCCTTGTCGGTCAGAACGATGAGCTTTGCGCGCCCGTCGCTCGGATCCGGCTGGCGCTCGACTATCCCTCGACGTTCGAGGTCATCCACGAGTTCCTGCATGGAGGGGAGAGACATTGATGCGGAATCGGCGAGTTCGGTTAACCGCTTCCCTCCTCCCACCATGTTCGCGAACACGTGCAGGTGACTCGGCCGGATACCTGCCAGTCCGGGTTGGTCGCTCAGACGTGCGAACAGGTCCTTCCGGAAGAGCTTCGTCATCTGGATCAGGAGCTGCCCGATCTTGCGGCGATCACTTGACATCTTGGCCCCAAGATACTACGGTTGCCTTAGCTAAGGTAACCGTAGTAAAAGGAGGCGGAACAGATGAGTAAGCCAGTCATGGCGATCCTTCATTGGGAGGCGGATCCCGACACGGCGCTCGAGCGATATGAGAGAGCCGTTGCTGCGTGGCGAGAGACGTTCGGTGACCTCTCTTCGGGCCCGCTTCACGCGATCGCGGGACGAAGCGAGCGCGGTGGACTTGTTGTCGTCAACGTCTTTCCGACGGACGGAGACCATCTGGCATTCGGGCGGAACATGGGCGATCCGCTCACGGCAGTCGGCCTCCCGACGCCCGACGTCGAACACGTGTCGGTCCGCCGACTCGGTTGGCCGCAACGGGCGGGGTCGATGTCGCCTGTGTGATGCACCGGTGATGCACGGAGCACGTCTCTTCAATGGAAAAGCCCCGCAAAGCGGGGCTTTTCTGTAGCAGGCCTGTAAGCCGGATTCTGTCGAGGGTGACCATCCATCTTTGCGGCGCACCCGGTCCCTCGGCGGGCCGCGTCAGCGGGACCTGCTTCGCCTTGCACCGGACGGGGTTTGGCGAGCCGCCGTGTCGCCACGGTCGCTGGTGGGCTCTTACCCCACCGTTTCACCCTTACCGGCGGTTGCCCGCCGGCGGTCTGCTTTCTGTGCCACTTTCCGTCGGCTTTCGCCGCCTGAGTCGCCCCAGCGTCCTGCCCTGCGGTGTCCGGACTTTCCTCGAACGGGCACAAGGCCCGCCCGCGGTCACCCGGCCTGCACCGCGAATGGTATCTCGATCTCGGGCACCTCGCGGCCGTCGGCGAGGATCGATTGGCACTCCGGGCAGGCGATCGCGCCCCGCGCGCGCAGGACGAACTCGCCGCACACCGGGCACTCCAGGCTGATCCCGCGGGCGAGCGCGACCAGCTCCTGGTCGAGCGTGCGCGCGATCGAGGTCACGGAGCTCAGCGCAGGCTCCTGAAGACTCCGACCACCTTCCCCAGCACCTGCACGTGGTCGGCGTAGATGGGCTCGAGCGCGGCGTTCTCCGGCTGCAGCCTGATGCGGCCTTCCTCGCGGTAGAACGTCTTCACGGTCGCCTCGTCGGCCGCTTCGTCGTCGCCCGTGAGCGCGACAACGATGTCGCCATTCTGGGCCTCGTTCTGCCGGCGGACGACAAGCACGTCGCCGTCGAGGATGCCGACGTCGACCATCGAATCGCCGCGCACGCGAAGCAGGAAGTCGGCATCGCGCCCCAGTGTCTCCGGAACGGCGACGACCTCCTCGACGTTCTCCTCGGCGAGCAGCGGCGCGCCGGCCGCGATCTGGCCGAGGAGCGGCAGACGCGGGACGTCCTCGCGACCGTCGGGCTCGGAGCGGCGGTGACCGACGAGCTCGAGCGCTCGCGGCTTGGTCGGGTCGCGGCGGAGGAGCCCGGCCCGCTCGAGGTTCGCGAGGTGGGCATGCACGGTCGAGGGCGAGGCGAGGCCGACGGCCTCGCCGATCTCGCGGACGGTGGGCGGGTAGCCGTGGTCGTCCACGTAGCTGACGAGGAACTGCCAGATCTCCTGTTGGCGTGCCGTGAGCATCGGGACTCCTTGGCGTCGCTGACGAACGTATGTTCGTCGGGGAAGCGTAGATGTCCTTCCGGACGGCGTCAAATGCAAAGAGAAGGGGTTCGTGGGGGAACCATGAGCTCCCCCACGTTGCATGCGCTGGAGAGGACTTGAACCTCCACGACCTTGCGGCCACAAGGCCCTCAACCTTGCGCGTCTACCAATTCCGCCACCAGCGCGTGGGCGGCCATTGTAGCGGCGTCGCATTTCTGGCCGCAGCCTGGGATCCGCTGAGACGCGAATCCCAGGCGCGAGAATCCCTGAAGCCGGCCGCTTTCGCGGCCGGGTCGCACGTCATCTCTCAACGGCGCGGGTCAGTCCTAAGCGAGCAAGCGGAAGAGCAGCACGGTGTTGACGAAGAACAGCACCGCGACGACCACCGTGAGGCGGGTGAGGTTGCGCTCGACGATGTGCGTCCCACCCTGCGAGGCGGGCGTGAAGCCCATGCCGCCGAAGCCCGTGTCGCGACCGGAATGCATCAGCACGAGGCCGGCAAGGCCGGCCGAGATCAGTACCTGGAGGACGGCGAACACCTGGACCATCGGGCGGCCATGGTACCAGCGTCCTCCTCGCAGCTACGGTGCCCGAAATGGCCGCCGAAGACGAGGCGCGCGCGAAGATCCAGCGGCTGCTCGTGACCGGCGACAACCGGCTGAAGCAGGGCGTCGCGCCCGAGAAGGTGCGCGCGAGCTACGAGCAGGCGCTGGCCGTCGCCCGCGAGGCGGGGCTCGAGGACACGGTGCGGCCGCTCGTCGAGCTCAGGCTCGCCGACCTCGAACGGCTAGCGCGCACGGACTAGCTCGACCTCTCGGACCAGCCCTTGTCGTCTGGCCTCCAGCGGGAACGACGTCACGATCCGCTCGCGGGCTGCCGCGCGCGCGGCGCGGTCGAGCTCGAGCGCGCGACGCACCCCCGCGGCGATCTCTGCAGGATCCGTCGAGTCGATGTAGACACCCGCGTCGCCGACGACCTCGGGCAGCGAGCCGGCACGCGTCACGACCGGGATGCAACCGGCGAGCATCGCCTCCGCCACGCTCATGCCGAACCCCTCGTGACGCGACGCCTGCACGTAGACCGCCACGCGGCGATAGAGCTGGTCGAGCTCCTCGTCCGAGAGACGTCCGGCCAGCCGGACATTCGCCGTGGCCCGAGCGCGCAAGACCTCCGCCGCATCATCGACCCACTTACCGACCAGGACGAACTCGAGCTCGGGCGCGTGGGCGCCCGCCTCGACGAACGGGCGCAGGCCCTTCCGCTCCAGCGCGATCCGGGCGACGTTCGAGACCGTCAGCGCGACACGGTCGCGTTCACCCTCGGGTAGCGAGCCGAAGGAGTCCGGGACGCCCAGGTGCAGGACCGTCGCGTCGAAGCCGGCCGTCCGCTGGAGCTCCTCGCGACAGTAGTGGGAATGCGTCAGCAGCCGGGTCGCAAGCCTCATGCAGCTGCGGGCGAGAAGACGCCGGACGCCTCCCTGCTGGAAGCCGTAGCCGATCTCCGGCATCGCGGCGGTGTCGAACCCGCCGACGATCAGGATCGACCGACGGCCGAGCGCGCGCGCGAGGAGGAGCGGGACCAGCGCGTGCCAGGACGCGAACCAGACGACCAGAACCTCGGCCCGTCGAACCTTGCGGAAGATCTCTACCGGCCGCGGCCAGAGCCCCGGCTGTCCGTACTCGGCCAGCTCGTGCGCCGCGGCCAGGATGTCCCGGTCGATGCGAACGAAGCGCGCGAAGTTGCTGTAGACGAGCAGGATGCGCACGGCGCGGCGCGCGACTCAGCCGCGCGTCACCTGGACGATGCCGAGGCACATCTCGTCGGTCGTACCCTCGCCCCAGGTCACGTAGCGGGGCGTCTTCGGCACGCCGTGGTGGGCGTGCAGCCGCTTCGTCACGTCGTGGCGGCAGGTGACGCGCAGGACGTCACCCGGCTGGGCGGCCACGGCCTGCTGCAGCTGGTAGGCGTTCTGCCAGTGGAAGTCCCAGCGCGGGATGTCGAGCAGAACGCGGCGACGCGCCGTGCCGGGGTTGAGCTCGACCCGGATCGTGGCGCCGAGCAGGTGCATGTGGCCGGCGGCGACGTGGATCGTCGTCGGCCGGTCGAGCCTACGGTCGCAGGATGTCGTCGCGCTCGGCCGGATGTTGACGGCGTCGCCGCGACAGAGAATCAGGAGCCCTGTGGGCACGAACGCAGCCCCCTTGCCGTACTTGCGCGCCAGGTCCGCGATCGCCGCCGCCCGGTCGCAGAGACGCCCCTGCTCGCCCTTCGCGCACGCGAGCTCGACGGGCGCCGGCAGCAGCACCGTCTGCAGCGGAGTGAGCCCGGCGGTCGCGGGAGCGATCGTCAGCACGGCGCGCGAGCGGTCGGGGCCGCGCCCGTTGAGGAGGTTGTAGTGCACCTGCATCACGATCCGCGAGCCGGCCACGAGCGGGACGCCGGTGCCCTCCGGCAGCCGCCCGCCGCCCCAGCCGGGCGCCCAGGCCGCGACCCAGGGCGCGTCGTTCAGCCCGTTGACGCTGGTGGTCGAGATCCCCGTGCCGCCGAAGCACGGCCAGCCGAGCCCCGCGGCGCCCCCGTCGAGCCGCTCTGCCTCGGCAACCTGGGGCGGGTCGACGCGGAAGAGGATCACATGATGAACCGTCCTCGGCGTGCCGGGGACGATCCGCGCCGAGGTCACGGACGCGTCGGCCTTCAGGCCGGGATCGAGGAGAAAGCAGCGGTAGTCGTCGGTCGCACCGCCCTTCGCCTGCGGCGTGTACGCCGTCGCCAGCGGCAGGTCGAGGGTGGTCTCGCCCTGGCGCGCCGGCGGCGCCGTGACGCTTGCGCGGCGGCGTCGCCGGTCCGTCCACCGGTCCACCGGCGCGGGCCCAGCCGAGAATCGCAGCGCGCTGCGCCGCCGTCAGCGTCCGGCCGGCCTGTCCGACGTAGGCGGGTGACGCCGCCCCTGGAGGCCAGGGCGGCATCGTCCGCGCCGACACCGAGGCGGCGATCAGGCTCGCGTACTTGTGGGCCGCGGCTGAGGTGTCGAGCCGGAACGGAGCGATCCCGCCGAGTCGGTGGCAGCCGGCGCACTTCTCGGCGATCAGCGGCGCGACCGTGCGGGTGTAGCTGGGGACGGCCTCACCGGCGGCATCGCCGCGGGAAGCAGCGACGATCGCGACCGCAGCGGCCAGCCCAGCGGCGACGACGAGGGCGGTGGTCGTGCGGCGGCTCACGCGCCGAATCGTACGGGCGAACCGCTAGCGGCGCAGTCGCGGATCTCGCGATCGGCGCAAATCCCTGCTTGCCCGCAGCCTGGGATTCGCGGAAACGCGAATCCCAGGCGCGAGAATCCCTGAAGCCGGCCGCCTTCGCGGCCGGGCCGCAACGAGAGAGCCCGAGCCCCCGGCGTCCGCTTGCGCGGCCGCCGGCGCATATTTCACCTCGAGCCCGCTACGGGCGGTGGGAGTCGTACGTCCCCCAGACGTCGCGCAGAGCGCCGCAGATCTCGCCGACCGTGCAGTGGGCCCGTAACGCCTCGCGCATCGGCACGAGCAGGTTCTCCGTGCCCTCGGCGGTCGCGGCCACCGCGGCCAACGCCGAGGCCGCCGCCTCGGCGTCGCGCTCGGCGCGGACGCGCGCCGTGCGCTCGCGTCTGGCGCCGCTCGGCCTCCGGGTCGACGCGGTGCAGCTCGACGTCCTCATCGTCCCCTTCGAGGAAGCGGTTGACCCCGACGATGACGCGCTCGCCGGCCTCGACGTCGGCCGTGTGCCGGAACGCCGCCTCGTCGATCTGCTCCTGCACCCAGCCCTGTTCGATCGCCGCGACCGCTCCGCCGAGCTCGTCGACCCGCTCGATCAGGTCGCGCGCGCGCTCCTCGAGCTCGGCTGTCAGCGCCTCGAGGAAGTACGCGCCCCCGAACGGGTCGGCCGTGTCCGTTGCGCCAGCTTCGAGGGCCAGGATCTGCTGCGTTCGCAGAGCGATTCGCGCAGAGCGCTCGGTCGGCAGCGCAAGTGCCTCGTCGAAGCCGTTCGTGTGGAGCGACTGGGCGCCGCCGCAGACGGCTGAGAACGCCTGGATCGCGACCCGAACGACGTTGTTCTCGGGCTGCTGCGCCGTCAGCGTCGAGCCGCCGGTCTGGGCGTGGAAGCGCAGCGCCTGCGCGCGCGGGTTCGTCGCGCCGAAGCGGTCGCGCATGATCCCGGCCCACAGCCGCCGGGCGGCGCGGAACTTCGCCACCTCCTGGAAGAAGTGGTTGTGCGCGTTGAAGAAAAACGAGAGCCGCGCGCCGAAGTCGTCCGGCGACAGGCCCGCGGTCATCGCCGCCTCGCAGTAGGCGATCCCGTTCGCGAGCGTGAAGGCGAGCTCCTGGGCAGCCGTCGAACCGGCCTCACGGATGTGGTAGCCCGAGATCGAGATCGTGTTCCAGCTCGGAATCCGTTCTGCGCAATACGCGAAGAGATCCGTGGTCAGCCGCATCGACGGGCGCGGCGGGAAGATGTAGTTCCCGCGCGCCACGTACTCCTTGAGGATGTCGTTCTGGACGGTGCCGCGGAGCTGCTCGCCGCTCACGCCCTGCTGTTCGGCGACAAGCTCGTAGAGGAGGAGCAGGAGTGCGGCCGGCGCGTTGATCGTCATCGAGGTCGAGACCTCGTCGAGCGGGATACCGTCGAGCAGCAGCTCCATGTCCGCGAGCGAGTCGATCGCGACCCCGGTCCGCCCCACTTCACCCTCGGCGAGCGGGTCGTCCGAGTCGTAACCGAGTTGCGTCGGCAGGTCGAAGGCGACCGAGAGCCCGGTCTGCCCGCGGTCGAGCAGGTAGCGGAAGCGCGCGTTCGTCTCCTCGGCCGAGGCGAAGCCGGCGTACTGGCGGATCGTCCACGGCCGCCCGCGGTACATGTCCCGGTAGGGGCCGCGGGTGAAGGGGAAGTCGCCAGGCGGCTCCACCCCGCCGGCGGGAAGGTCGTCGGCGGTGTAGACGGGCTTCACCTCGATGCCCGAGTCGGTCTCGCGCCGGTCCCCGGTCGTCGCCATCCTCGGATCGTACGGCTACGCTCACCGGATGCGCGTCGCAGTCCGGCTCTTCGCAGGGCTCCGCGAGCGCGCAGGGACGCGGGCACGTGAGCTCGAGCTCGCGGAGAACGCCACCGTGGGGGACGTCTGGCCCGCGCTCGAGCTCGGCGACGAGCCGGCGGGGCTGCTCTACGCGGTCAACAAGGCCTACGCCGAGCGCGGCGCCCGGCTCACCGAGGGGGACGAGGTGGCGCTCATCCCGCCCGTCTCCGGCGGCGCGTTCGCCCTTTCCGAAGAACCGCTTTCGCTGGATGCCGCGGTGCGTGAGGTGGCGAGCGACGAGGCCGGCGCGATCGCAACCTTCATCGGGACGGCGCGCGCGCACTCGCGCGGGCGAGACGTCGTCAGGCTCGAGTATGAAGCCTACGAGGGGATGGCCGAGCGGACGATGGAGCAGATCGCCGAGGAACTGACACGACGACACGCACTGACCGCGATCGCCATCCACCACCGTGTCGGCGTCGTCGAGATCGGCGAAGCATCGGTCGTGATCGCGGTCTCGGCGCCGCACCGCGCCGAGGCGCTCGCCGCCTGCAAGGAGGCGATCGACACGCTCAAGACCTCGGTCCCACTGTGGAAGAAAGAGGTCTACGTGGGCGGCGAGGAATGGATCGGGAAGGGGTCATGAGCGCGCACGAGCGGCCGGGCTGGTGCGCCAACCTGATCGGCGCCGCGCAGCTGCGGAGCGGGGAGCGCGTGCTCGTCGTCGTCGACGAGCCGCTCGCGGAGCAGGGCGCCGAGCTCGCGGTCGCGGTGGCGAATGCGGGTGGGCGGCCTCGGCTGGAGCTCTGGGCCGGCGAACGTCCGCTCGCACGGCCGCCGACTGGGGCGCTGGAGGCAGCGCGCGAAGCACAGGTGTTCCTCTTTCTGGCGCAGGAGCCGCGGGCGGACGAGGCGTCCGCCCGCTTCGCGCTCGGCGAGGCGGCCAGGGAGGGCGGCGGTCGCGCCATCTTCCTCGGGTTCGTCGACGACGAGCTCCTCCGCGGCGAGCTCTCGGAGCCGCCCTCCGACCTGCATGCGGCTGCCGAGGCGCTCCTCGGCGAAGTCAGCGGGTGCGAAACCGTCCGGATCCGTGGTGCCGCGGGAACCGACCTCCGGCTGCGGGTCGGTGGACGACAGTGGGTCACCGACGCTGGACCGCTCGAAGCCGGCGGGTTCGCCAACTATCCAGGCGGCGAGGTCTTCGTCGCCCCGCACCGGGACGGCGCCGACGGCGTTCTCGTCGTCGACCTGACGGTTCCATACACGGTCGACGGCCTCGTCGACCAGCCCGTTCGCGTCAGCTTCAATGCGGGGCGCGTGACGTCGATCGAGGGCGGCCGCGCGGCCGCGCTCCTCCGCGAGCTCGTCGCCGAGGCCGGCCCAGGAGGGAACGTCGTCGCCGAGCTCGGGCTGGGGCTCAATCCCGCGGTGCATCCGCGCGGGCACGTCATGCTGGACGAGAAGGCAGCGGGCACGGCGCACGTCGCGATCGGGCGGAGCACGGGCTACGGCGGCGACAACGCAGCGTCGATTCACGTCGACATGATCTTCTCGAGCCCGTCGCTCGAGGTCGACGGCAGGGCGGTGCCGCTTCCGTGAGCGACTGGGATCCCTACGCCCCGCGTGAGGCGCCGCAGCCGGAGGTCTACGACCCGATCCGGAAGCGGCGGACGGCGCGAGAGTGGGCGGGCCGCCTTGCCGCCCCGCTCATCCTGCTCGCCGGGCTTGCGATCAAGTTCGGCGCGTTCTCGCTCAAGTTCTTCGGGATCTTCCTCTCGGTCGGCGCCTACGCGCTGATCTGGGGCTGGCGCTTCGCAATCGGCTTCGTCCTGCTCATCCTCGTCCACGAGCTCGGGCATTTCATCGAGGCGCGCCGCCAAGGGCTGAAGCCCTCGCTGCCCGTGTTCATCCCCTTCATCGGCGCCTACGTGGCGATCAGGGACGCTCCCTTCGACCCGTGGCGGAACGGCCTCGTCGCGATCGCCGGGCCGATCGCCGGCGGCATCGGCGCCCTCGCCGTCTTCGCGGCCGGCGAGCAGCTCGACTCGCGACTGCTGCTCGCGCTCGCCTACACGGGGTTCTTCCTCAACCTGTTCAACCTGATCCCGATCGGCTTCCTCGACGGCGGCTTCATCCTGCGCTCCTTCCGGCTGCTCCGCCGTGGCGCAGGCGACCCGGACCCGGCGCGGGCGCGCCGCCACGCCTGGCTGCTCGCGTTCATGTACGCGGCCGTCGCGGCCCTGCTCGTCGTCGGGATGCTCACCGCGCACGTCCCGCAGGACCGCCTGTGACGGCCGACGAGCGGCAGCTCGACCGCCGCCTGCTCCGGCGCACGCACGAGACGCTGGCCCATGACGTCTCGCTGATCGCGGCCGAGTTCCTGGCCGGCTTCCAGGCGGTGGAGCGGATCGACCGCCCGGCGGTCTCGATCTTCGGCTCGGCGCGCGTGCTCGAAGGGACGCCTACCTACGAGAGCGCCCGGACGACAGGCCGGGCGTTCGCCGAGGCCGGCTTCGCCGTCGTCACCGGCGGCGGGCCCGGCGTGATGGAGGCCGCCAACCGCGGCTGCCAGGAGGGAAACGGCCTCTCGGTCGGCTTCAACATCGAGCTGCCGCACGAGCAGGGCGTCAACGCCTGGTGCGATATCGCGCTGACGTTCCACCACTTCTACGCCCGCAAGACGATGTTCGTGAAAGCTGCGGAGGGGTTCGTCATCTTCCCCGGCGGCTTCGGCACGCAGGACGAGCTGTGGGAGGCGCTGACACTGATCCAGACCGGCAAGATCGGGATGTTCCCTGTCGTCCTCGTCGACGCCGACTACTGGGGCGAGCTGCTCGACTGGCTCCGGACGGAGATGCTCGAGGACGGGCTGATCTCACCTGAGGACGTGGAGCTGCTCCACCTGACCGACTCGCCGCGCGAGGCCGTCGAGCTCGTCGTCTCCCACTACGAATTGCGCCTCGCCGAAGGCACGGCGTGAGCGTCGTCGCCGAGCTCGACCGGGCGGCGGAGGCGATCCGCGATCGAACGCCGCTCCGCCCGGAGCTCGCCGTCGTGCTCGGCAGCGGACTGGGCGCGTTCGCGGAAGAGCTCGACGACGCGGTCGAGATCCCCTACGGCGAGATACCCGGCTGGCCGGCCTCCACCGCAATCGGGCACGCGGGCACGCTGGTCGTCGGAACGCTCGCGGGCCTCCCACTCTTTCTGCTGCGCGGACGGGCACATCTCTACGAGGGGCACGCGCCCGACAGGGTCGTCTTCGGCGTGCGGGTACTCGGCCGGCTGGGCGTCCGCACGCTCGTGCTCACGAACGCCGCGGGCGGTGTCAACCCCGCCTACGGCCAGGGAACGCTCGTGCTCGTCTCCGACCACCTCAACCTCCAGGGCTCCTCACCCCTGGCCGGGCCGAACGTGGACGCGCTCGGGCCGCGCTTCCCGGACCTGACGGACGCCTACGACCCGGAGCTGCGCGCACGGGCACACGATGCCGCCGCGCAGCTCGGGATCGAGCTGCACGAGGGCGTCTACGCCGCGTTCCTCGGCCCGGCGTACGAGACCCCCGCCGAGGTGCGCTTCGCACGCGCGGTCGGCGCCGACCTCGTCGGCATGTCGACGGTGCCCGAGGTGCTGGCCGCGCGCCACATGGGCATCCGCTGCCTCGCGCTCTCCTGCGTGACGAACATGGCCGCCGGGCTTGTCCCGGGCAAGATCGACCACGTGGAGGTGCTCGAGGTCGGCGAGCGCGTGCGGGGAACGTTCACCGCGCTCCTGCGCGAGCTGCTGCCGCGCCTCTGAGGCACGCGCCGCACTCCTACACTTGCTCGCGATGAGGCTGCGCGACCTGCCCTCGGTGGACAGCCTGCTCGCCGACGAGCGGCTGGCGGCGGAGCCGCACGAGCTCGCCGTGAGCGCCGCCCGCAGCGTGCTCGACCGGGCTCGGGAGGAGATCCGCGCCGGGCGAGATCCCGGCGCCGCTCGTCGAGGCCGTCATCGCGGAGCTCGCCGCTGCCCGGCACCCCGGCCTGCGTCGCGTCCTGAACGCGACGGGCGTGATCGTGCACACGAACCTCGGCCGGGCGCCGCTCGCCGAGGCGGCGCTCGAGCGCGTTCGCGAGGTGGGCGCCGGCTATTCCAACCTCGAATACGACCTGGCGGCCGGCTCTCGTGGCTCACGCCAGGACCATCTCGCCGTTCTCCTGCAGCGCCTCACGGGCGCCGAGGCCGCGCTCGTCGTCAACAACAATGCGGGCGCGGTGCTGCTCGCCCTCGCCGCTCTCGCCGAGGGACGCGAGGTGCTCGTCTCCCGGGGTGAGCTGATCGAGATCGGCGACGGCTTCCGCATCCCCGACGTGCTCGCACGCTCGGGAGCGCGTCTCGTCGAGGTCGGCACCACCAACCGCACACGTGCGGCCGACTACGAGCGCGCGATCGGACCCGACACGGCGCTCCTTCTACGCGTCCACCAGTCGAACTTCCGGGTGGTCGGCTTCGCCGAGCTGCCCCGGCTCGGCGAGCTGGCAGCCGTGGCGGCCCGGCACGGATTGCCGCTCGTCGACGACCTCGGCTCGGGCGCCCTGTTCGACCTGGGCGACGAGCCGACCGCCGCGGCAAGCCTCGCCGCCGGTGCCGACCTCGTCTGCTTCTCGGGCGACAAGCTGCTCGGCGGCCCGCAGGCCGGCGTGGTCGTCGGGCGCGCGGAGCTCGTGGAGACCCTGCGCCGGCACCCGTTGCAGCGCGCGCTTCGGGCAGACAAGCTGACGCTGGCGGCGCTCGAGGGCACGCTCGCGCTCACCCTCGACCCCGAGCGCGCGCGGGCCGAGATCCCGGTGCTGCGGATGCTCGGCGAGCCGCTCGACGCCGTACGCGCCCGCGCCGAGCGTCTGGCCGCCATCGTCGGCGGCGAGGTCGAGGAGACGGTCGCGCGGGTCGGAGGCGGCGCGCTGCCGCTCGCGCAGCTCGAGAGCTTCGCCTGCGCCGTCGAGGAGGAGCTCGCCGCGCGGCTGCGCGTCGGCGAGCCGCCGGTGATCGCGGTCGTTCGCGACGGACGGACGCTGCTCGACGTGCGGACGGTCCACGACGACGACATCGACGAGCTCGCGGCCGCAGTCACCGCCGCGCGCGACCGACGTTCCTAGCGATGCCCCTGACCGTCGGCACCGCGGGCCACATCGACCACGGCAAGACGTGGCTCGTGCGGGCGCTGACCGGAAAGGACACCGACCGGTTGCCCGAGGAGCAGCGCCGCGGCATCTCGATCGACCTCGGTTACGCGCCGCTCGAGCTCCCGGACGGCCGCCTGCTCTCGCTCGTGGACGTCCCCGGACACGAGCGCTTCGTCCGCGCGATGGTGGCAGGAGCAAGCGGAATCGACCTCTTCCTGCTCGTACTCGACGCCGGCGAGGGCGCGCGGCCCCAGACGCACGAGCACCTTGCCATCCTGCGCCTGCTCGGCGTCGAGCGCGGCGTGGTCGCCGTGACCAAGGCAGACGCCGTCGACGAGGAGACACTCGAGCTCGCGCTCGAGGAAGCCCGCGAGCTCGTCCCCGGCGCCGAGGTCGTCGCCGTGAGCGCGAAGGTCGGCACCGGTCTCGACGAGTTGCGCGCTGCGCTCGCCCGCGCGGCCGACGCCGCGCCGCAACCGGCGGCCACGGGGCCCGCGCGCCTCTATGTCGACCGCTCGTTCACGCTGCGGGGGATCGGGACGGTCGTCACCGGCACGCTGTGGTCCGGGTCCGTCGGCGCAGGAGACGTCCTTCGCGTCGAGCCGGCGCACCGCGAGGTGCGCGTGCGGAGCGTCCAGGTGCACGACCGCCCGGTCGAACGGGCGGCGGCCGGCCAACGCGTGGCGCTGTCCCTGCCGGGAGTCGAGCGCAGCGAGGTCCACCGCGGCGACGCCCTCGTCGCGCCCGCATCGTTCCCGGTCTCCTACCGACTCGACGTCACGCTGGCCGAGCTCGAACCGATCGCCGACGGCGCACGCCTGTCCGTTCACCACGGGACGAGCCGCGTCCCGGCGCGCGTGGCGAGTGTCGGGGAGCGGTGGGCCCAGCTCCGACTCTCCGACCCGGTCGTCGCCGCCCGCGGTGACCGCGTCGTCCTGCGGACGCAGACCACGGTCGGCGGAGGGACGGTGCTCGACCCCGCGCCGCCCCGCCACCGCGACCCTGCGCGGATGGAGCGCCTGGAGCGGGGCGACATCGCTGCGACGATTCATGAGCCGATTCACCTCGATGCGCTCCGGCACGTGATCGATTCCGATCCTCGAGGAGTGGAGCGAGCAGGGCCGTGGGCGTTCTCGGCCGCCTGGCGCGACGAGCTGGAACGCGGCTTGCGGGCCAGGATCGAGCAGGCCGACCCGCTCGACCCCGGCGTGCCCGTCCCGGCCGAGCCCTGGGCCGCCGACGTCGTGCCGCTGCTCACGCTCGAGCGCCGCGGCGCCAAGCTCTACCTCCCGGGCGCCGCCGCGTCGCTGGGAGCCCGCGAGGCCGAGGCACAGGAGCTCGAGCGCCGGCTTTCCGAGGCCGGCGTCGCCGCGGTGAAGGTGGACGACGCAGAGCTCGCGCGCTTTCTCGAGCGCGCGGGGCGGCTCGTCCGCCTCGGGGAGGAGCACGCAATCGGCATCGCGGGATTCGACGCGGCGAAGGCGTTGCTGCTCGAGGAGTGCACCGCGGCGGGCGAGATCACGCTCGCGCGCTTCCGCGACCTCGCCGGTTGCGGCCGGCGCGACGCGCAGCTTCTGCTCGAGCGATTCGACGCCGACGGGCTGACCCGCCGTGTGGGCGACCGGCGGGTTCTCCGCCGCGCCGCACGGCAACCCTGAGCTACAACGCCTCGAGGGTCGCAGGGACCGGCTCGTCGTCCCGCTGGGGAAGCGCCGGCTGCAGGAAGTGCTCGAGCTCGATGATCGCCTGGCCGTGCTCGTCGCACGGGTTGCCGCTCAGACCCACGAAGACGAGCTCGTGCTCGCCGTCGCTGAGGTTCTCGACGACGTCGGCCGGACACGCCGCGAGCACGTGTTCCCGCCCACCGAGAGCCTCCAGGTGCCCGACGCTCAGGAAGTTGCCCCAGTAGCACCCGCGCAGGTGCGCGCGGAGGTCCGGCTGGGCGCCGTTCGTGACGTCACCACCGCGCTGCTCCTCCGCATCCTTCGAGAGCGCGAGGTGGCAGGCGATGTAGCCGGTGTTCACCTTGCAGCGCCTCGCGAGCTCTCGGGCGAGTGAGCCGATCTCCTCCGCCAGGCGAAAGCCGGGGACGGCCGCGAACAACGTCGGGTGTGCGTGCATCGTGACCGTGTGCGGGACGTCCGAGACGAGCTCGTGCCCCAGTCTGACTCCGAAGTGGAAGTACCCCGCGGAGCGAGTGTCGCCCCTGATCTCGACGGAGCAGTACGCGGCGTCACCCCGGCCGACCAGCTCTACGATCTGCTCCCACGAGCCCTCGTCGGCCGGCAGCGTCGGCCTCCCGAGGACGTAACCGGGCGACAGCTCGAACCACGCCCGCAGGTCGCCGTTGGCCGCGAGGAGCGGTTCGACGAGCGACCGCCGCACCCGGTCGAAGCCGTGGGCCAACGGCTCGCCGACAGCGGCGCGGGCCATGAACGTATCGAGGACGAGCGAGATCGGTTGCATGCGCGCCCCTAGTGAATCGGCCACGGTCGCAGCTTCCTGAAGCCTCGATTCATGGCGAGACCTTCTGCCCCGCCGACTGATGCGTTACAACGTGCGCAACCCCGGTTGGGGGAATGCGTCACGCCGGGGCGAATGCGTCAGCCTGGCGGGTGCCGGCGCCCGTTCCCTCTCCCCCTGGACGCCGGCCCCGCCTCCTTCCCTCGGCGTCAACCTCACGTCCCTCGGGATCGCAGTGGTCAAGGCCGACCGCGCGTCCGGGCCTCGGCTAGGCGCGCCGCCCGTCGAGCCGGATCGTCCACGGGTCGATCGTGCCGACCTGGAGATGCGTCTCGCTCCACGGATCGCGGGCGAGGGTGGCACGGACGTCGTCCTCCGACTCGGCCTCGACGACATGTGCCACGCGGTGCTCGTCGGCGAGCGGCCCGCCCAGGACGATGAAGCCCGCGTCCACGAGCCCGTTCATGAAGGCCGCGTGCGCGGGCCAGTCGGACTGCTCCTCCAGCGGCCGCGACGGGTCCCACTGAGGGCCGGAGCGGAGGAGCACGACGAGGAACATCGCCACGCGCCGCGTTCTACCAAACGGCGGGGCGCGCGAGCAGCTGATCTGCGGGAACCGCGGTACGGCGCGTCGCCTGCACATGCGCCCTTGGTTGACGGAGCGGCCCCGGAGTCGAACCGAGCCAGCGTGGGGCTACCACACCTCACCGGTTTTGAAGACCGGTTGGGCCACCGGGCCCGTGCCGCTCCGAGGAGCAGGCTAGCGCCCCGCCTGCTGCCTCATCGACTGGCGACGATTTGAGGCCTCATTCGATTCAAGCCTGGGCTTGCCCTGTTCCCCTTGCCCGATCAGTGGCCGGGAGGCGGACCGGGAGGCCCGAGGATCTCGATCCCGTTGCGCGAGCCGATCGGAAGCAGCCGCCCCATGTCCGGGGGAGCCTCGAGCGGCGGCGGCAGCACCCGCTCGGTCGCCGGTTGGCCGACCTCGCGCAGGAAGCCCTCGAACAGGAACGGCTGGAAGCCGATCAGCACTCTCGCTCCGTCTGTCTCCGCCATGAAGGTGTGCGGCACGCCCTTGGGGCCGAACGCGAACGAGCCGGCCGGGAGCGACAAGCGCGTGTCGCCGACGTAGACCGTGAACTCACCCTCGAGCACGTAAAACCACTCGTCCTCGTCGGGGTGGACGTGCCAGGGCGAGCCGTCGCCGGCGCGCACGGTGACCTCGACCAGCCCGTACTCGCCGTTCGTGTCCTCACCGCTGATCTTGATGACCTCGAGCATCCCCAGCAGCCAGAACGCCTCCCCTTCGTCGTTGCCGAGCAGATAGCCCTGCTTCGCACGCTCCGTAGAAACGACCGTCATCCCCTCGCTCCTTCCGTCGGACTGGTAAGATAAGCAACTGTCTATGAGTAAACAGTTGCAAAGAGGACTATCTCAGAAGGAACAATCTTTGTCAAGCCCCTCCCCGGAGCGGCTACACGCCTGGCGCCTCTACTTCGAGAGCGCACTCGCGCTCGGCGACGTGCTCGACAGCGAGTTCGAGCGCGACACCGGCCTGCCGGTGCGCTGGTACGACGTCCTCGTCCACCTCGAGGAGAAACCCGACGGGTTGCGCATGAACGAGCTCGCCGAGCAGATCCTCTACAGCAAGAGCGGTTTCACGCGCGTCGTCGATCGAATGGAAGAGGCCGGCCTCGTCCGCCGCGTCCGCCCCGAGAACGACCGCCGCTCAATCCTCGTCGTCCTCACCGACAACGGCCGCGAGACGATGGAACGAGCGCGTCGCCACCACCGGCACTGGATCGAACAGCACTTCTCCCGCCACCTCGCCGACACCGACATCAAGGCGCTCACCCGCGCGCTCGAGAAACTCAGCGCCCACGCCCGCCCCCTCCGCCCGGGGCGCATCGGCAGCTAGAGGCTCTGTGTGAACGCAGAGAGCAGGTTCGTGGGGTAGCTGCTAGGGCGGGGGCTTCTCCCGCCAGCTCGTCAGGTCGTAGGCCTCGTTCAGGCGCCGCAGAACCTCGCGCGCGATGATCTCGCCGCCGGCCCGCTCGAAGTGGACGCCGTCGCGCCCGCGTACCTTGACGAGGCGGCCCGACGGCGTTCGGCAGGTACTCCGCGAAGCCGCCGTCGTCGCCCGCGAAGCGCGTGTACGTGTCCACGTAGGAGGCGCGCCCAGGACGCTTGCGCGCCTCCTGCTCCACGATCGCGTTGATCGTGTCGAAGCGCGCCGACTGGTCCGGGTCGCTCGTGATCGGCAGGCCGATCCAGACGACGTGCGCGCCCTCCCTGATCACGGTGTCCATCAACCCGCCGACGCGGCGGCGGTACTCCGTTCGTCCAGACAGGCCCGCCGAAGCCGTCGAGCGACACGCCTTCGGGCAGCCCGGTCATGTAGCCGTGGTCGTCGTTCGCGCCGAGGCCGAGCACCACCGCCTTCGGCTGCAGCTTCCGTACCTGAACGCGCACGTGCTCGAACCAGTCGAAGACGTCGGGCCGTTCGAGCCCGGTGGCGATGCGACCGTCGACCTTGCCGACGGGCTCGAGCACCGGGCTCGCAGCCGCGGCTTCGACGATCGAGAACCCCGGGATGATGACGAGCGAGTCGCCGCCGACCCAGAGCCTCAGCTTGCGCTTCGGCGTGAAGACCAGCTTCCGGGTGGGCGGCGGTGCCGGGGTGGTCGAGCCGCCGGGGGCGGGAAGCGCGATCTTCGTGTCGATCTCGTCGTCGTCCGACCGGCCGAGTGTGGCCTTGACGAGCGCCCGCGGCCGGTCGAGCTGCAGGGCGCCGCTCACGCCGGCGAGCGGCCCCGTCAGCGCCAGCGCCACGTCCCGGGTCAAGCCGTCGTCCTGGTTGAACGCGGTCTTGTGCATGCCGGGCGCATTCAGCAGCGAGGCGACGACCAGGCCGATCCAGGTCACGAGCACGGCATGCCCGGCGCTCGCCAGGCGGCGGCCGTCCTCGGTGCGGGTTCGTCTCGGGCGGGTCATCAGAAGCGGAAGTAGATGAAGGGGGCGACACCCTCCGGCCCCATGGCGTGCGTGAGCATGAGGGCCAGGGCGAGAACGCCCGCCTGCCCGAGCACGGGAAGGCGGGAGAAACGCGCGATGACGAGTTGCGGCACGCGGGACGGCAGATACTGCGAGCCGATCCCGACGGCGATCGCGAGCAGGACGCCCGGAGGTGACGAGCGGCGAGGGCTCACCCCAGCCGGTGAAGAGCCCGCGCAGCAGCTCGGCAGGCGGTCTCGAACGAGTCGGCGCGGAAGAAGATCCAGGCGAAGCAGACGAAATGAAACGTCAGCAATCGTTGCCACGCACGGTGCCGCGCGGTGTCGGGCGGGGCGACGTAACCCGGCCGAGAGCGCCACCACCGCTCGCTCACGAGCCCGAGTCCGTGAATCGCACCCCAGGCGACGAACGTCCAGCCTGCCCCGTGCCAGAGGCCGCCGATCAGCATCGTCAGCATCAGGTTGCGGTAGGTGAGGAGCTTGCCCCCGCGGCTGCCGCCGAGCGGGATGTAGACGTAGTCGCGCAGCCAGCGTGAGAGCGTCATGTGCCAGCGGCGCCAGAAATCCTGAACCGATACGGCCGCGTAGGGGGAGTCGAAGTTCTGCGGGAACTTGAACCCGAGCAGCAGCGCGATGCCGATCGCGATGTCGGTGTAGCCGGAGAAGTCCGCGTAGATCTGGACCGCGTACGCGTAGACGCCGACGAGGATCTCGAGCGACGAGGCCTGCGTCGGCGCGCCGAAGACCTCGTCGACGATGCCGCCGGCGAGGTAGTTCGCGATCACGACCTTCTTGAAGAGCCCGGTCGCGATCAGGTAGAAGGCGCGGCTCGTGTCGAGCCGCCGCGGATCGCGCGGCGAGTCGAACTGCGGGATCAGCTCGCCCGGCCGGACGATCGGCCCGGCGACGAGGTGCGGGAAGAAGGAGAGGTAGGCGGCGAACTTCCCGAACGAGACCGGCTCGAAGTCGCCGCGGTAGACGTCGACGATGTAGCTGATCCCCATGAACGTGTAGAAGGAGATCCCCACCGGCAGCACGACCGAGCGCACGTCGAGCGGCATGTCGAGCCCGACCAGCGAGAGCAGGTTCTGGCTCGAGGAGACGAAGAAGTCGTAGTACTTGAAGTACGCGAGCAGGCCGACGTTCGCGGCGAGGGCGACGACGAGCAGCTGCTTTCGCAGGTTGGCGCCGCGCGCGCGATGAATCCGCGTGGCGAAGACGTGGTTGAGCACGATCGAGCCGCCGAGCAGGAAGACGAAGCGCCAGTCCCACCAGCTGTAGAAGACGAAGCTCGCGGCGACGATGAACGGCCGCCACTGCCGACCGTTCGGCATCGTCAGCCACGAAAGCGGCAGGACGAGCGCGAAGAAGAGGGCGAACGTCGTCGTCGGGAAGAGCACGGAGGGCAGCCTAGAACGGCTTCCAAACGGCAGGGCGGCTGCCGTAGCCTCCCTCGTGACGGCCTGCCCGGCATGCGGCGCGGAGAACCGCGAGGAAGCGCGGTTCTGCGACGCCTGCGGGGCGGCAGCTCGCCGCAGCCCTGCGCCGCGCGAGCAGCGCAAGACGGTGACGGTGCTCTCATGCGACGTGACCGGGTCGACCGCTCTCGGGGAGCGGCTCGACCCCGAGAGCCTGCGCGCGCGTCCTCGCCCGCTACTTCGAGGCGGCGCAGGCGGTGATCGAGCGTCACGGCGGCACGGTGGAGAAGTTCATCGGCGACGCCGTGATGGCGGTATTCGGCGTTCCCGTCGTGCACGAGGACGATGCCCTGCGCGCCGTCCGCGCCGCCGCGGACATCCGCGAGGCGCTGGCGCTGCTGAACGAGGAGCTCGCGCGCGACTACGGCACGACGCTCACGTGCGGATCGGCGTCAACACGGGCGAGGTCGTCACCGGGACGGCGGAGCGCCTCGCCACCGGCGACGCCGTCGTCGTCGCCGCCCGGCTCGAGCAGGCGGCGCCGCCGGGCGAGATCCTGCTCGGCGAGGAGACGGTGCGGCTCGTGCGCGGCGTCGGTCGAGGTGGAGCCGGTCGAGCACGTGCAGGCCAAGGGCAAGGCCGAGCCGCTGCCGGCCTACCGGCTGCTGCTGTCTCGGGGAGGCGCCGCAGCGCTCCGCACGACGCGCCGTTCGTCGGCCGGGAGCGCGAACGACGCCTGCTCGCCGGCGCCTGGGAGCGCGCGCGGGGAGCGCGCCGCCTACCTCTTCACGGTCCTCGGCGCGGCCGGTGTCGGCAAGTCGCGGCTTGCGGCGGAGTTCCTGGCGCGGCTCGGAGACGCGCGCGTCGTCGGGGCCGTGCCTTTCCTACGGCGAGGGGATCACCTACTGGCCGGTCGTCGAGATCCTCAAGCAGCTGCTCGGCACGACCCCGGCGGCGCGCTCGACGAACTTCGCCTCGACGAGGTCGCCGCGGCCTCGCTGCTCGGCTGCTCGGCGAGGCCGAGCAGCCCGCGTCGCCGCGAGATCGTCGCCTGGTCGGTGCGGAAGCTGCTCGAGGCCGTCGCCGAGGCGAGCCGCTCGTCGTCGTGCTCGACGACCTGCAATGGGCGAGCCGACGCTGCTCGACCTCGTCGAGCACGTCGCCGACCTCTCCCGCGACGCCCCGATCCTCCTCCTCTGCCTCGCCCGGCCCGACCTGCTCGACCGACGGCCGGGCTGGGGCGGCGGCAAGCTCAACGCGACCACGGTGCTGCTCGAGCCGCTCCCGCCGGACGAGTGCGAGCGGCTGATCGACGGGCTGCTCGACGGTGCGCCGCTCGACGACGACGTCCGCGCCCGGATCCTCGCCGCGGCGGACGGCAACCCGCTCTTCGTCGAGGAGATGCTGGCGCTGATCCGCGAGCGCGGGCGACGGCGAGGTCGAGGTGCCGCCCATCGATCCAGGCGCTGCTGGCCGCGCGCCTCGACCAGCTCGACCCGTCCGAGCGGGGCGTGCTCGAGCGCGGCTCCGTCGAGGGGAAGGTCTTCCACCGCGGCGCCGTCAGGCGCTCGCGCCCGACGAGCCCGAGGTCGCCGACGCGGCTCGTCGCGCTCGTGCGCAAAGAGCTCCTCCGGCCCGACCGGACCCAGCTGCCCGGCGACGACGCCTACCGCTTTCGCCACCTCCTGATCCGCGACGCCGCCTACGAGGCGCTGCCGAAAGCGACGCGCGCCGAGCTGCACGAGCGCTTCGCCGACTGGCTCGAGGAGCACGGCGCCGATCTCGTCGAGCTCGACGAGATCCTCGGCTACCACCTCGAGCAGGCGCACCGCTACCGGGCCGAGCTCGGGCCCGCGGACGAGCGCGCGAGCACCTCGCCGCGCGTGCCGTCGACGCGCTCTGACCGAGGCGGCGGAGCGGGCAGGTGAGCGCGGCGACTTGCGAGCGCGCTGTGCGACTGCTCGAGCGGGCCGTCGCGCTCTCCCCGGCACGGTATTCGCGTCAGCACGGCTACGACTGGAGCTGGCGGCGGCGCTCTCCGGACAGTGAGCGCGATCGCGTCGTGCAGCTCGCCGAAGCCGTTCTGCGCGGAGGCGGTCGCGGCGGGGAGCCGACGGGACTGCGAGCTGCTCGCGCGGATGCAACTCACGCTCGACTGCGCTTTGGGTCGGAGCCGAAGGCACGTGCTCAGCGAGCTCGATGCGTATCGCGCACGAGGCGATCCTGCAGTTCGAGAGCCCGGGCGACGAGGACGGTCTCGATGGATGCCTGGCGGGCGCTGCCCACGTCGAGTTCCTCCGCTGTCGGTTCGCTGCCTGTCTCGCGGCCACGATGCACGCGCTCGACCACGCACGGCGTGCGGGCGCGAGAAGCCGCGAGCGGACCTGCTCGTCGAGTCGGGACTCGCGATGGCATTCGGGCCGACGCCTGCTGCGGAGGCGCTCGCGTGGTGCGAACGAGCTTCGCTGGCTCGAGCCCGCACGTCCCGGCGTCACGCTGTTCCGGGCCGCGCCTGCTCGGCCTCCTGGGCCGCTTCGATGAGGCGCGAGCCGCGTTCGACCAGGCGGAGCAGACCGCGCGTCGAGCTGGGGCTGGAGGGCTTCGCCAGCGGGATCGCGTTCGCGCGAGGCGAGACCGCGCTGATCGCGTCGGACGTCGCCGAGGCGGAACGGCAGCTCGACCTCGGCCTTCGAGCCATAGAGAGAGCAAGGGTTGCTCGGCGTCGTGTCGACGTACGGGGGACAGCTCGCGCGGGCGCTCCTCGCGTCTCGGGCGCGACGACGAGGCGGAGGCGCGACGTCGACGGTCGCGACGAGCTCGGTGCGAGCGACGACATCGCGACGCAGGTGCTCTGGCGGCAGGCGCTGGGCGCGTGTCGCTGGCCGCAGCGCGGCGAGCACGACGCGGCGTCAGAAGCTCGCCGCGGGAGGCAGTCGCGCGGGCGGACACGACGGACATGCTCGTGGGTGCGGGGCGACGCCTGGTCCAGACCTCGCCGAGGTGCTCGAGCTCGGCGGCGACTCCGACGGCGCCGACCGCAGCACTCGAGCGAGCGCTCGCCGAGTACGAGCAGAAGGGCGTGATCCCCGCGATCGAGCGGACGCGGGCGCGGCTGGCCGCGCTACGCGCGCCCGCCTAGCGCAGGCCGATTCCTTCCACCCCGGCCGCGGCTGCCGTAGCCTCTGCTCGTGGCGGTCTGCCCGGCGTGCGGGGCGGAGAACCGCGAGGGCGCGCGGTTCTGCGATTCTTGCGCCGCGCCGCTGGCCGCAGCACCCGCGGCGCGCGAGCAGCGCAAGACGGTGACGGTCCTCTTCTGCGACGTCACCGGGTCGACCGCGCTCGGGGAGCGGCTCGACCCCGAGAGCCTGCGGGGCGCGCTTGCGCGCTATTTCGAGGTGGCGAAGGACGCGATCGAACGGCATGGAGGCACGGTGGAGAAGTTCATCGGCGACGCAGTGATGGCCGTCTTCGGCGTTCCGTGCTGCACGAGGACGATGCGTTGCGCGCCGTGCGGGCGGCCGCGGACGTCCGCGCGGCCGTCTCGGCGCTCGACGAGGAGCTCGCACGCGAGTTCGGCACGACGCTGGCGGTACGGATCGGCGTCAACACGGGAGAGGTCGTGACCGGCACGGCCGAGCGGCTCGCCACCGGCGACGCCGTCAACGTCGCCGCCAGGCTCGAGCAGGCGGCCGCGCCGGGAGAGATCCTGCTCGGCGGCGAGACACGTGGGGCTCGTGCGCGGCGTCGGTCGAGGTGGAAGCGCTGGAGCCGCTGGCGGCCAAGGGCAAGGCGGAGCCGCTTCCGGCCTTCCGGCTGCTGCGCGTGTCGGGGACGGCGCCGCTGCGCTCGCGACGCCGCTCCGTTCGTCGGCCGGGAGCGCGAGTCGCGTCTGCTCGCCGGCGCCTGGGAGCGCGCGCAAGCCGAGCGCGCCGCCTACCTCTTCACGCTCCTCGGCGCAGCCGGGATCGGCAAGTCGCGGCTCGCCGCCGAGTTCCTGGCCGCGGCTCGACGACGCGCGCGTCGTCCGAGGTCGGTGCCTCTCCTACGGCGAGGGGATCACCTATTGGCCGGTGGTCGAGATCCTCAAGCAGCTGCTCGGCGACACCCCGTCGGCGGCGCTCGACGAACTCGACTGGACGAGGTCGCTGCGTCCTCGCTCCTCGGTTTGCTGGGCGAAGCCGAGCAGCCCGAGTCGCCCGAGATCGTCGCGTGGTCGTTCCGGAAGCTGCTCGAGGCCGTTGCCGAGGCGGAGCCGCTCGTCGTCGTGCTCGACGACTTGCAGTGGGCCGAGCCGACCTTGCTCGACCTGGTCGAGCACGTCGCCGACCTCTCACGCGACGCCCCGATCCTGCTCCTCTGCCTTGCCCGCCCGGACCTGCTCGATCGCCGGCCGGGCTGGGGCGGCGGCAAGCTCAACGCGACGGCGGTGCTGCTCGAGCCCCTGGCCGGCGACGAGTGCGAGCGGCTGATCGACGGACTGCTCTACGGTGCGCCGCTGGATGACGACATTCGCACTCGGATCCTCGCGGCGGCGGACGGCAACCCGCTCTTCGTCGAGGAGATGCTGGCGCTGATCCGCGACGGCGACGGGCACGGCGAGGTCGAGGTGCCGCCGATCGATCCAAGCGCTGCTGGCCGCGCGCCTCGATCAGCTCGACCCGTCCGAGCGCGGAGTGCTCGAGCGCGGCTCCGTCGAGGGGAAGGTCTTCCACCGCGGCGCCGTGCAGGCGCTCGCCCCGGACGAGACCGAGGTCGCCGACGCGGCTCGTCGCGCTCGTGCGCAAGGAGCTCCTCCGCCCCGACCGGACCCAGCTGGCCGGCGACGACGCCTACCGCTTCCGCCACCTGCTGATCCGCGACGCGGCCTACGAGGCGCTGCCGAAGTCGACCCGGGCCGACCTGCACGAGCGCTTCGCCGACTGGCTCGAGGCGCACGGCGCCGACCTCGTCGAGCTCGACGAGATCCTCGGCTACCACCTCGAGCAGGCGCACCGCTACCGGCTCGAGCTCGGCCCGGCGGACGAGCGCGCCGAACAGCTTGCCGACGCGGGCGGGCGTCAGGCTCGCTGACGCGGCGGAGCGCGCCGGACGCACGCGGCGACCTACAGCGCCGCATGCGCGCCTGCTCAGGCGGGCGGTCGCACTCACCCCGGACGGCCTAGCGTCCGCCCCGCTCCGGCTGCGAGCTCGCATGAGCGCTCCTCTTTCGTGAACGAGACCCGCGAGGCGACAGACGTGGTCGCCGACCTCCTGGCACAGGCGGTCTCGGCCGGCGATCGCGCGGTCGAGTTGCTTGCGCGACGGGAGCTCGCGATCTGACGCGCTTCTGGCGCGGCGCAGAGGGGGCCGCCGCGGCAGCTCGAGGCGATTGCGCGCGCGAGGCGATCCCGCTCTTCGAAGCGGCAGGTGACGACGACAGTCTCGTCGATGCGTGGCTTGCCGTCGGCCTCGTGGCGTGGCTACGCTGCCGCTACGGCGAGTGCCTTGCCGCCAGGGAGCGCGCGCTCCAGCATGCCCGGCGGACCGGCAGGCGCCATCGCGAACGTCAGTCCTCGCCGAGATCGGTCCTTGCGCTGTTCTTCGGCCCGATGCCTGCCGGCGAGGCGCTGTCGTGGTTCGAAGAGCACTCGTGGCTCGCGCAGACGCGACCGGGCTCAGGCGGCCACCTTCCACGCGGAGCTGCTCGCCATGCTCGGCCGCTTCGACGATGCGCGAACCATCGCCGGCGCGAACGATGAGCGGGTGCGCGAGCTCGGCAACCGGCAGGGCATGGCGAACGCCGCGATCGCGCGTGGCGACATCGAGCTGCTCGCGGGCGACGTGGCCGAAGCGGAGCGGCAGATCCGCCTCGGTTGCGAGCTCACGAGCAGCTGGAACTCTTCGGCGTGCTCTCGACGTACGCCGCCGTCTGGGCGCGGACGCTGCTCGCTGCTTGGTCGCGACGACGAGGCGGCGGCGCAAACTCGGCGCTCAGAGAAGCTCGGCGACGACGACGACGTGATCACGCAGGTCCAGTGGCGGCAGGAGCGGGCGCGTGTCCTGGCCCGCCGCGGCGACCACGTCGCCGCCCAGGAGCTTGCTCGCGAAGCCGTCGCCCGCGTCGAGCAGACCGACATGTCCTGGTCGCGCGGCGAGGCGTTCGGCGCGCTCGCCGACGTGCTCGAGCTCAGCGGCGACGCCAACGG
This sequence comes from uncultured Actinomycetes bacterium, assembly GCA_963737565.1. GTDB lineage: Bacteria > Actinomycetota > Thermoleophilia > Gaiellales > Gaiellaceae > Gaiella. Next base: position 98,715 of record CAVTTF010000011.1, on the reverse strand, counting down.
CGCCAGCGCCGCCCTCGAGCGTGCGCTCGCCGAGTACGAGCAGAAGGGCGTGATCCCCGCGATCGAGCGCACCCAAGGGCGCCTGGCGGCCTTGCGCGCGCCCGCGTAGCTACGCCGGCCGGCGCTCGGCCGTCTGCTCGCCGGTCTGCTCGCCCGCGTGGAAAGGCGGGAGCGTGACGGCGCCGGTGTCCGCCGCGCCGTCCGGCTCCGGCACCTGCATGATCGTCTGCTCGACGGGCGGCGCGAACCACGCCGGGTCGGCGACTGGGGCCGTCGACGGCGAGAAGGGCGGCGCCAGCAGCAGTGCCTCGCGGCGCCGCTCTGCGCGTGAGGCTGCCCACTCGGCGAACGCGACGAGGAGCCACGCTCCCCCCATCACCGCGACGATGCCCGCCGGCTCCAGTTCGGCGAGCACGGCGAGCACGGCAACGAGGATCAGAAACGCCGCTTCGAGCGCGAGTCTCGGCACCGCGAGCCGGCGCGGCGCCGGCGCCTCCAGCGCGGAGACCCAGGTCAGGGAGGGCTCGACCGGCTCGTCGTCCAAGCCCCACCCGTGGTCGGCGCTCGGGAGCCCGCCGGCCGCGAGCCTGCGGACGTCGGCCTGTAGCCCGGCGACTTCGTCTCGCAGCGCGCGCACCTCGGAAGCGAGCTCGTCGGTCTGCCCGTCGGCCGTCTCGGTCACTAGCCGGAGTCACCGCCCTCGCGCATGCGCGCGATCGCTGACTCCCCACGGGCGTGGACGTCGGCGCGGCGCTCGTCGGGCGAGGGCTCGGGCTCCTCGGCCGCCGGAGCGGCCACGGGCTCGGGCTCGACGTCGCGCTGCTCGGCGAGCGCTCGGCGCAGCTCCTCGGCCGGGTCGGCGGCGGGAGGCTCCGACGGCAGGCTCGGCCGCGTGCCGGCGCCGGTGGAGCAGCCGCGCGAGCGCGGCGATGCCGACGATGCCGGTCATCCAGGCGAGCCCTCTCCGCATCAGCGTCGATGCTACCGGGCGGCTCGAGCGGAACAGCAACCGCCTCCCGGCTGTCCAAGCTGCCGCCCGGCCGCGACAGCGGCCGGCTTCAGGGATCTCGCGCCTGGGATTCGCGCCTCAGCGAATCCCAGGCTGCGGGCAAGCAGACGCCCGCTGCTACCCTTCGCCGGCTTCCTGCCTCGCCACGCGCCGCCTCTCCCGGGCGTCGCACCCGCCGGCGAGGCCGCCCAGACCGAAGGAAGGAGAACGAGGGAGACGTGAACGAGTACGAGATTCTGCTCCTGCTCGACGCCGAGTCGAGCGAGGAGAAGCAAGGCGAGATCGTCACGCGCGTGCGTGAGCTCGTCGAGAAGGGTGGCGGCACGTGGGAGCGCCACGACGTCTGGGGCCGGCGCAAGCTCGCCTACGAGATCGCGCACAAGGCCGACGGCAGCTACCACCTGCTGCTGTTCACGTGCGTGCCCGAAACGCTCGACGAGGTCTCGCGCGTCCTGAAGATCGACGACACGGTGATTCGCCACCTGGCGACACGTCGCCTTAAGGGGGGTCCTGCCGAGCCCGTAGCGGTCGGCGCCCCGACGAGCGAGGATGCGGACTCCGCACCCGAGAGCGAGGAGGAGTAGCGATGGCCGCCAGCATCAACCGCGTTGTTCTCGTCGGCAATCTCACCCGCGACCCGGAGCTCCGGCACACGCCGTCCGGGATGCCCGTCTGCTCGCTGCGTGTCGCAGTCAACGCGCGACGCAAGGACGAGAGCGGCCAGTGGGTGGACAAGCCGAACTACTTCTCCGTCACCGTCTGGGGCCAGCAGGGCGAGAACTGCGCCCAGTACCTCGCCAAGGGCAGGCCTGTCGCGATCGACGGGCGACTCGACTGGCGCGAGTGGGAGACGCCTGAGGGCGCCAAGCGCGAGGCCGTCGAGGTCGTGGCCGACAGCGTCCAGTTCCTGGGCAGCCGCGGCGACGGCGAGGGTGGAGCCCAGTACGTGCCTGCCGGCGCCGCCGCGCAGAGCCCGGACGCCGATTTCGCGCCCAGCGCAGCCGACGACGACATTCCGTTCTAGCGAGACAGGACCAGATGGCCCAGAAGACAGCTCCGCGCAAGCGCGCGACCAGCTCGGCGCCCGGGCGGCGCAAGAGCTGCCACTTCTGCAAGGACAAGGTCGCAGAGGTGGACTACAAGAACATCAATCAGCTTCGGCGCTACATCTCCGAGAAGGGCAAGATCCGCAGCCGTCGCATCACCGGCGCCTGCCGTCGCCACCAGCGCCAGGTCGCGGTGGCGGTGAAGCGCGCCCGCGAGATGGCGCTGCTGCCCTACGTGGCGGGCTAGCCATGGACGTGATCCTGCTCCAGGACGTCGAGCACGTCGGCCTCAAGGGCGACGTCGTCGACGTCAAGCGCGGCTATGCCCGCAACTATCTGCTGCCGCGGCGACTGGCGGAAGTCGCCACGCCGGGCGCGCTCGCCCAGGCACGCAACGTCGAGTCGCACCGTGCCCGCCAGGAGGCCCGGTCGGCCGAGCAGGCCGAGGACATCGCCGGGATCCTCGCCCAGACGGAGCTTCGCTTCGACGTCAAGGCGGGCCCGACCGGGTCGCTCTTCGGCTCTGTCACCGCGACCGACGTCGCGGAGGAGCTCTGGCGGACGCGCAAGGTGCGCGTCGACCGGCGCAAGCTCGACATGGACTCGATCAAGCGGATCGGCCGCTACACGATCTCCGTCCAGGTGTTCGAGGGGGTCACCGCCGACGTGAAGACCATCGTCGTCCCCGAAGGCGGTGAGCTTCCGCCCGAGGAGGAGCTGGCCGCGATGGAAGCCGCCGAGGCCGAGGCGGCCGCGGCGGAGGCAGCGGCCCGGGAAGAGGCAGCCGAGATCGTCTACGAGGAGATCGAGGAGGCGCTCGAGGCCGAGCTGGAGGACGAGGTCGGAGGACGAGGTCGACGGCCGAGCTGGAGGACGAGGTCGGGGCCGAGGCCCAGGCCGAGGCGGAGCCCGAACCAGAAGCCGAGCCCGAACCAGAAGCCGAAGCCGAGCCCGAAGCGTCGTAGGGAGCTGGGCCGGGCCGCCGGTCCGCTTTTCAGCTGCTTCTCCACATCAGTCTCCACAGGGCTGTGGACGAGCACTCGAACTTCCCGCTCGCTGCGGACAATTTGGGCTGGACAACCGGCGACCGGCTGGGGACGGGTCCGTCCCCAACTGGGGATAGACTACGAACATGTGTTCCGTTCCTCCTGCTCAGACGCGCGGGATGGTTCGATTTGGCCTCGTCCCCGACGGGCGGGTTTGATCCCGCGCGATGAGCGCAGCGCCCGCCACCGTCGAGGCTGCCGCCCCGCCCCAGAACCTCGAGGCTGAGGAGTCGGTGCTCGGCGCGATGCTCCTCTCGGCGACGGCCGTCGGCACCGTCTCCGAGCTACTGAGCGCCGCCGACTTCTACCGCGACCGGCACGCGACGATCTTCCGGGCGATGCTGGGCCTCTGGGCCAAGGGCGAGCCGGTCGACGCGATCACCCTCTCGGACGAGCTCGACGAGCGCAGCGAGCTCGAGGGCGTCGGCGGCCGGGCGAAGATCGCCGAGCTGGCCGGGCTCGTTCCCGCCGCCTCGAACGTCGAGCACTACGCGCGCATCGTCAAGGAGATGGCGACGCTCCGCGGCCTCGTCCAGGCGGGCCTGTCGATCGCGCGACTCGGCCAGGATCGGCCCGGCGAGACGGCCGACCTCGTCGACCGCGCCGAGCAGATCGTCTTCGACCTGGCGCAGCAGCGCGTGACGAGCGACTTCGCGCACATCGAGACGCTGCTCAAGGAGAGCTTCGAGCGAATCACGCACCTCTACGAGGCGGGAGCGGAGATCACCGGCGTCCCGACCGGATTCCGGGAGCTGGACAAGCTCACGTCGGGCTTCCAGCCCGGCAACCTCGTCATTCTCGCCGCACGACCCTCGATGGGGAAGTCCGCCCTCGCGCTCTGCGCGGCGGCCAACCTCGGCGTGCGCGTGAACATGCCCGTGGCGTTGTTCACGCTCGAGATGTCGAAGGCCGAGGTGACGCAGCGCCTGATGTGCTCCGAGGCCAAGGTCGAGTCGCAGCGGCTGCGCTCGGGCCGGCTTGCGCAGGACGACTGGCCGCGCCTCACCGCCGCCTGCGACAAGCTGATGAAGGCCCCGATCTGGGTCGACGACACCGGCTCGATCACGATGATGGAGCTGCGCTCGAAGGCCCGGAGGCTGAAGTCGCGCGAGCCGAACCTCGGCCTCATCGTCGTGGACTACCTCCAGCTGATGACGACGGGCGCGTCGGTCGAGAACCGCGTCCAGGAGGTGTCGCAGATCTCGCGCCAGCTGAAGGTGCTCGCACGCGACCTCGAAGTGCCGATTCTCGCGCTCTCTCAGCTCTCGCGCGCGGTCGAGCAGCGCCACGACAAGCGGCCGATCCTCTCCGACCTGCGCGAATCCGGCAGTCTGGAGCAGGACGCCGATCTCGTCCTGTTCGTCTACCGCGACGAGTACTACAACGGCGAGGAGTCCGACCAGCAGGGACTCGCCGAGCTCCATCTCGCCAAGCACCGCAACGGACCAACCGGTGCGGTGAAGCTCTCCTTCCTCCGACGTTATGCCAAGTTCGCCGACCTTGCCGTCGCCTGATGCGACGGTGACGGCGCCGGGCCCCCTCCCCCCGCGCCGCGCCGCCCGTCCCGCCCGGGCACCTCTCCCCCAGCCCGGGCGGGCCGGCGCGGCTATGAGCTAGCTGCGCACGTCGCGAATCCGCTTGCGCGGATCCGCAGCGCGCTACACACCTGAAGTCGGCCGCTTTCGCGGCCGCGTGCGCGCTCCGATCCTTCCGCTAGGACGACTCGGCCGGCATCACGGGCTCGGCCGGCATCGCCGGAGCCGTGGCGCCAGCCGCCTTCGACTCCCAGAAGCGGTTGAGTGCGCCCTGCACCTTCACGAACCAGACGATCGCCGGGATGATCAGGATCCCGAACGGGAACAGCCAGAGCCCGGTCCAGCCCGTCACGGGCCGCTCGCGACCGTCGCGTCCGTAGAGGGCGCCCACCTCGGACGGGATCACGAATGCACTCACGGGCGTGAGCAGGATCCAGATGACCAGCCCGAGGACGCCTCCGAGGCCCTGCCCCGAGTAGTCCTTCATCTCCTGCTGCGTCTTGTACGCCCAGTAGATCCAGTAGATGCCGAAGGTGATCAGCCCGATCAGCAGCACGAACGCGATCCCTCGCCTGCTGGCCCAACCTGCCCTGCGTCTCCGGAGTTGCCATGCGCCCTCCTCGTTTGCGTTGCGACCCAGGCTAGACCGTCAGGCGGCCGGGCGCGACCGACTGGCTCCTGTGCGAGACTGCAGCACGTGCCCGCGACCGTGATCGTCGGCGCGCAGTGGGGCGACGAGGGCAAGGGGAAGATCGTCGACCTCCTCGCCGAGCACTCCGACCTCGTCTGCCGCTACCAGGGTGGGCCGAACGCCGGCCACACCATCGTCGTCGGCGAGGAGACCTACAAGATCCGGCAGATCCCGTCCGGGATCGTGCAGGGTAAGGCCAGCGCGATCGGGGCGGGTTGCGTCGTCGACCCCGAGGTGCTCGTGGCCGAGCTCGACGAGCTGGAAGCTCGCGGCTGCTCGACGGCGGGGCGTGTCTTCGTCTCCGGCAACGCGCACCTGATCATGCCCTGGCACGTCGCACTCGACGGGGCGCGCGAGCGTCGACTCGGCACCCTGCAGATCGGGACGACGCGGCGCGGGATCGGCCCGGCCTACGCCGACAAGGCGACACGAATCGGGATTCGCGTGCAGGACCTGCTCGACCCGAAGATCCTGCGCCAGAAGATCGAGCTGGCCGTGGCCGAGAAGAACATCTGGCTCGAGCGCGTGTACGAGCTCGAGCCGTTCGACGCGGCTGTCGTGCTCGAGGCCGCTCTGGGACACGCCGACCGACTGGCTCCCTACGTGGCGGACACGTCGCTCCTCGTCGACCAGGCGCTGCACGCCGGTCGAAGCGTCCTGTTCGAGGGCGCCCAGGGGACGCTGCTCGACCTCGACCACGGGACCTACCCGTTCGTCACCTCGTCCAGCCCGATCGCCGCCGGCGCGGCGGTCAGCTTCGGGATCGGTCCGAATCGGATCGACGAGGTCGTCGGCGTCGCCAAGGCGTACGTGACACGCGTGGGCGAGGGCCCGTTCCCGAGTGAGATCGAAGGCGAAGCCCAGCAGCGCGTGCGCGAGCTGGGACGCGAGTTCGGCACCGTGACCGGCCGGGAGCGACGGTGCGGCTGGCTCGACCTGGTCGCGCTCCGCTTCGCCGTTCGCGCTGAACGGGATCACGTCACTCGCGCTGACGAAGCTCGACGTCCTCTCCACCTTCGCCGAGATTCCCGTCTGCGTCCGCTATGGACTGCCGGACGGACGCGGAGACGGCGGACTTCCCTGCGCACCAGAGCGACTTCCACCACTGCCGACCGATCTGGGAGACGCTCCCGGGCTGGGAGCAGGAGCTCACGGGCGACGCACTTCCCGCGGGTGCAGCCCGTTACATCGCGTTCGTCGAGGCTGCGCTGGGCGTGCCGGTCACGCTCGTCGGTACGGGCGCCGCGCGCGAGCACGTGCTCACACTGGGGTAGGGCGGCTTGGCCGCGGACCGGACGAGCGCCGCGCCCGGAACCTCCCGTGCGGCGACGGCCGTGTAGCCGAGCGTCACGGCTTTCAGCAGCCGGTGCACCCCGTCGACGACGAGCCAGCGCCCGTGGTGCCAGGCGACATCGACGGGCACGGCAAGATTCGCCTCTTCGGTTCGGACATGCTGCGCCCGGTACCGCTCGGGCTCCGCGAGGACGTCTCGCGGCCGAAGCCCGAAGGGGTGCCCGTCGCTCCACCAGAGCGGCACGTCGAGAATCCACTCGAGCTCGCGCACGGGCATCAGCTCGACCGGCCGGTCACGACCGTGGACGCGCTCGCGCGCAACGTCGACGAGCCACGGGCTGACGTCCGGGGGTGCGTTCGCGTAGGTGACCGTCCAGGGGTTGTTCACGGCCGCAGCATTCCGACCCTATCGGACGGAGAGCAGCGGAGCCACGAGGACCGGCCGAAGCCCGGGAGTGCCTCCGCTCGTCCCTCGCGCGCACCTCGAGTGCCAGGGACGCATTCCCGACAGGACCGGCGGCATACACTCGCCGGGTGAACGTCCTGTTGGTCGGCTCGGGCGGGCGCGAGCACGCGCTTGCCTGGAAGCTGGCGCAGGCGCCTTCGCTCGACGAGTTGCACGCCGCCCCGGGCAACCCGGGGATTGCCCGGCTGGGGCACTGCCACCCGGTGCGCGCCGAGGATGCCGAGGGGCTGCTCGGCCTGGCCCGTTCGCTCGACGTGGGACTGGTCGTGGTCGGCCCGGAGGCACCGCTCGTCGCGGGCGTCGGCGACGAGTTGCGCCGGGCGGGCATCTCGGTGTTCGGGCCCGGCGCAGCTGCGGCGCGAATCGAGGGCTCCAAGCTGTTCGCCAAGGAGGTGATGGCGGTAGCGGAGGTGCCGACGGCGCGGCAGCTCGACGTCGCCCGAGCTCCGTGCGTGCTCAAGGCGGACGGGCTCGCCGCCGGCAAGGGAGTCATCGTGTGCCGAACCGACGCGGAGCTCGACGCGGGCCTGCGCAGCCTCGCCGGGCACGGCGAGCTGCTCGTCGAGGAGCTCCTGGAAGGCGTGGAAGTGTCGCTCTTCGCGTTGTGCGACGGTCGCGACGCCGTGCCGCTTCCGCCCGCGAGGGACTTCAAGCGCGCCTTCGACGGGGACGAGGGACCGAACACCGGTGGCATGGGCTCATACGCTCCCGTGACCGGGCTCGGCGAGGCGGAGGTCGAGGAGCTCGTCCAGCTCGTCCACCGGCCTGTGCTGGCGGAGCTGGCCCGGCGAGAGGCACCGTTTGTCGGGCTGCTCTACGCCGGGTTGATGCTGACCGGGGACGGACCGCGGGTGCTCGAGTTCAACTGCCGCTTCGGCGATCCCGAGACGCAGTCCGTACTCCCGCTCGTCGAAGGAGACCTGCTCGCGACGCTCGCGGCCGCGGCCGCAGGAGAGCTTGGCGGTACGCCGATCCGCCAGTCCTCAGGAGCGGCAGTCACGATCGTGCTTGCGGCGGCGGGATACCCCGAGACCGGCGCCCGCGGGACGCCGATCACGGGTGTCGAGTCGGCCGAGGCCGCGGGCGCGCTCGTGTTCCACTCGGGCACGGCGCTCCAGGACGGTCAACTGCTGACGAACGGTGGCCGCATCCTCGGCGTGACGGGCCTCGGCCCGGACGTTGCGGCCGCGAGAACCGCGGCGTATGCAGCGGCCGGGCTGGTCTCGTTTACCGGCGCACGGCGGCGGGAGGACATCGCGCTGCCGACGGCCGCCGGCCGCAGCTGACCCCAGAGAACCCCGCAACGAGCGGAATTTCCCCGGGGCACCCCAGCCCACCACCCGCTTTCGAGCCTACCGTCGGAACACATACGCGTCAGTGCCACGGCGGCGCCGGATGTGTGCCGGTCTCTCAGCAGGTCGCGCCTCTACAATCGAGACTGGTGATTGCGCGCTACTCCCGCCCGGCGATGGCCCGGGTCTGGTCGGATGAGGCGCGGCTGTCTCGTTGGCTCGAGGTGGAGCTTGCCGCACTCGACGCCTGGGCGCAGCTCGGCGTCGTGCCGGCGGATACCATCTGCTCGGATCCGCGCCAGCGCGGTTGCCCCCGGGCCTGACCGGGTGGCCGAGATCGAGCGCGAGACCGGTCACGACGTGGCCGCCTTCGTCGATGCTGTAGCCGAGACGCTCGGTGAGGACGGGCGCTGGTTCCATTTCGGCCTGACCTCGTCCGACGTGGTCGACACGGCCCTCGCGCTGACGGTCCAGGACGCAGGTGCGCTCGTGTTGGAGGAGCTCGAGCGTGCCTTTCGGGCGGTCGCCGCGCGAGCGGAGGAGTATCGCGACACCGTTACGGTCGGCCGCACGCACGGCATCCACGCCGAGCCGACCACCTTCGGGCTGAAGCTCGCGGGCTGGGCGTTCCAGCTCGACCGCGACCGGGAGCGGCTCGTGCGGGCGCTGGAGGGTCTTCGCGTCGGCAAGCTCTCGGGCGCCGTGGGCACCTATGCGGCAACCGACCCCGAACTCGAACGGCTTGCCTGCGAGCGGCTCGGGCTCGAGCCTGCGCCCGTGTCGACGCAGATCCTGCAGCGAGACCGGCACGCCGAAGTGCTCACCGCGCTCGCAGTCCTTGCCTCATCACTCGACCGCTTCGCGACCGAGATCCGTCACCTCGCGCGGACCGAGATACGCGAGGTCGAGGAGCCGTTCGGACGCGGCCAGAAAGGCTCCTCGGCGATGCCGCACAAGCGGAACCCGATCACCGCCGAGCGGATCTGCGGCCTGGCCCGCGTCGTCCGCGCGAACGCGCTGGTCGGGCTCGAGAACGTCGCGCTCTGGCATGAGCGGGACATCTCCCACTCGTCCGCCGAGCGGATCGTCTTCCCCGACTCGTTCCTCGCCGCCGACTACATGCTCGACCGCTTCCGCTGGCTCGTCGAGGGACTCGTCGTCCACGCTGGGCGGATGCGCGAGAACCTCGACCTGAGCCGTGGCCTGGTCTACAGCCAGCGGCTCCTGCTCGCGCTCGTCGCGAGCGGGCTCGACCGCGACGACGCCTACCGGCGGGTCCAGCGCCACGCCCTGCGTGCCTGGGACGAGCAACTCGACTTCCGCGAGCTCGTCCAGGCCGACCGCGAGCTCGCCGCTCGGGTCGACCTCGACGACGTCTTCGATCCCACGGCGTTCACCCGACACGTCGACACGGTCTTCGAGCGTCTCCGTGCGCTCGTCGCCGCGCGCGAGGAAGCGTTGCGTGCCTGAGCCGGCCCTGCACATCGGCAGCGGGAAGGTGCGCGAGCTGTACGCACTCGACGAGGAGCGGCTGCTGCTCGTCGCCTCCGACCGGATTTCCGTCTTCGACGTCGTCCTGCCGACCCCGATCCCCGACAAGGGGCGCGTGCTCACCGGGCTCTCCGCCTTCTGGTTCGCTCGCACGCAGCACATCGTCCCGAACCACCTGCTCGCGGTCCGGCCCGACGGGCGGTCGCTCGAGTGCCGCCGGCTCGAGATGCTCCCGCTCGAGTTCGTCGTGCGCGGCTACCTCGCCGGATCCGGCTGGCGCGACTACCAGGCGGCGGGTGCGGTCTGCGGTCACGCGCTTCCGCCGGGGCTGCTCGAGTCCGATCGACTGCCCTACCCGCTCGTCACCCCAGCCACAAAGGCCGCCGCCGGGCACGACGAGAACATCTCCGAGGCCGATGCGGCAGAGCTGGTCGGCACGAAGCGGTACAACGAGGCACGCGAGATCGCGCTCGCCCTGTACGGCTTCGGTGCCGCACATGCGAGCGCGCGCGGCATCGTGCTCGCGGACACGAAGTTCGAGCTGGGCAGCGACGAGGAAGGACGCCTCGTGCTCGCCGACGAGGCCCTCACCCCCGACTCGTCGCGCTTCTGGCCCGCCGACGGCTTTGCTCCGGGCGGCCCGCAACCGTCCTACGACAAGCAGTTCGTGCGCGACTGGTGCGAGCGCACCGGCTGGGACAAGGCGCCGCCCGGCCCGGAGCTGCCGCCCGACGTCGTGGAGGGCACCAGGGCCCGCTATGCCGAAGCGTTCGAGCTCCTGACCGGCATTCCGTTCGCGAGCTACCTCGACGATCCCCAAGTGGTACTGGCTGCATGAGAGTGACCGTGCTCGTGCGGCCGAAGGCAGGGATCCTCGACCCTCAAGGAGCGGCGGTCGAGGGTTCGCTCCGCAAACTCGGGTTTCCAGTCAACACCGCGCGGGTGGGCCGCGTCGTCGACCTCGAGCTCGAGACGTCCGACCCGTCCGAGGCACGCGCGCAGGTCGAGCGCATGTGCTCCGAGCTCCTCGCCAACCCGCTGATCGAGAGCGTTCAGATCGAGCTGGAGAGCGGGTGAGCGACCGCGACGTCCGGCCGCTGGTCGCGGTCGTCGTCTTCCCCGGATCGAACGACGACCGGGACGCGAAGCTTGCGCTCGAGTCGCTCGGGGCAGACGCACGACTCGTCTGGCACGCGGCACCGGCGCTGCCGACCGGGACGGAAGGCGTCGTGCTCCCCGGCGGGTTCTCCTACGGCGACTACCTGCGCTGCGGCGCCATCGCCCGTCTGGCGCCGGTGATGGATGCGGTGCGTGACCTCGCCGCCGCCGGCGGCCCGGTGCTCGGCATCTGCAACGGCTTCCAGGTTCTCTGCGAGGCCGGCCTGCTACCGGGCGTCCTGCGCCCGAACCGGCAGCTCGAGTTCATCTGCCGCGACGCCGTCGTTCGCGTCGAGAGCACACGCACCCCGTTCACTCGCGCTTGTGAACCTGGCGACGAGCTGACGATCCCCGTCAAGCACGGCGAGGGCAACTGGTATGTCGACGATGACGCTCTTGCCGGGCTCGAGGCCGGCGACCAGATCGTGCTGCGCTACGTGGAGGACGTCAACGGCGCCGTCGGACGCGTCGCGGGCGTCGTGAACGACGCGGGCAACGTCCTCGGCCTGATGCCCCACCCCGAGCACGCGGTCGACCCGCTCCTCGGCCCGACAGGCGGCATCCCGCTGCTCGCGGGCCTGATCGAAGCGGCGCGCAACCGCGTCTCCGCAGCGGCTATAGACCCGACGTCCGCCTAGAGCAGAAGCACCTCCTTCAGCGCGGGCGCACGCTCGAGCGCGGTGCGCAGTCGCTCGAGATCCCGTACGCGGAGCGTGACCGGCCCCCTGCGCGCCTGACCGCCGGTCGTGTACGCGAAGCGGACCAGTCGCTCGCCCTCTTTGGTCTCGAGCAGCTGGACGAGCGAGGCGAAGCGGCGCTCCCCGGCCCGCTGCGCCACCCGGAGCTCATCGACGACGTCGGCCCTGCCCCAAGGTGTCGTCACGGTCGTCACGGGGGCCAACGTAGCCGAGCAGGTGTGACAGGTGTGTGCCGACTTCATGCCGGATTCGCGCCGGCGCACGGAGCCGACGCTCAGGCAGGAGCGTGGCGGGCGCGGAAAACGCGAACCTTTTCGCGGTTGCCGCAGACGCTCATCGAGCACCACTGGCGCGAGTGATTCCGCGCCTCGTCGTAGAAGGCCCAGTGGCAATCGTGCGCACGGCATGCCTTGAGCCGCAACCAGCTGCCATCCTGCGTGGCAAGCGAGACCGCGACGGCAAGCCGGCCGAGCGCGCCGGGAAGCCCCACCGCCGTCGCCTCGGGCGCGAGAGCTCCATCACGGTGATGACGCAGCGCGACCTGCCCGCGACGCGCGGCGTCCTCGACGATCGCCCAGTCCTGCTCTGCAGCGTCCTCGAAGCCCGCGTTCGCAAGCAGCAGGCGCCGCAGTGCCTCCCGCAGCGCGAGCACACGTTCGACGCCCGCTCGGTTCGTCCGGGCCGGGCCGAGGCCGTGATCGGAAAGCCACGCGTCCAGCCCTGGCGGGGAGGCAAGCGTGTCCTCGCCGGTCTCGAGATCGGCCGTGTTGACGAAGTCCCGTAGGAGCTCGACGTGGGGCGGGATAGCTGCTGTCACTTAACCTCCAATTCCTCTTGACAGGTTACTGTAACTGCCAATATAATAACAGTGGTTTCAGTTGGACGTCAACGGAAGAGGAGAGGTCATGCCCAGCAGCACGAGTCTCACGTCGAATCCCAGCTTCCGGTGGCTCCGCCGCACCGAGCGGCAGGGTCCCAACGTTCCGCCGGCACGCGAAGTCGTCCTGCGCCTCAGCCGGGGCGACGACCACACCGGGCTCGAGCGGCTGGCAGAGCTCGAGAGCCGTTCCCTTCCGCGCGGGTCGTTCGTCGTCGCGATCGCGGACGGCGATCTCGTCGCTGCTGTTCCGCTCGACACCGACCTGCCGCCGCTGGCGGACCCGTTCCGGCACACCGCCGCACTGATCTCCCTCGCAACCCAGCGGGCCCGTGAGATCCGCAACGCGGAGGCGCACGACGCGAGGGGCACCGCCCGCCGCCTCGCCCGCGCCTGACCAGCCTCCGACCTATGCTCGCCGCGTGTTCGACTATGTCGTGGTCGGGGCGGGCTCGGCCGGCTGCGTCCTGGCCGCGCGCCTGAGCGAGGACCCGGACATCGATGTGCTGCTGCTCGAGGCGGGGCCACGCGACCGCAAGCTCGAGATTCGGATCCCGGCGGCGTTCTCCAAGCTCTACGGGTCAGCGGTCGACTGGTCGTACCGCACCACCCCGCAGGAGCAGCTCGACGGGCGCGAGATCTACGTCCCCCGAGGGAAGACGCTCGGCGGCTCGTCCTCGATCAACGCGCAGATGGTGCTCCGCGGCCACCGGCTCGACCAGGACGAGTGGCGCGAGCTCGGCTGGACCTCCGTGGACGTCGAGGACGCCTACCGGCGCAGCGAGGCGAGCTTCCCGCGCGTGCCGCTCCGCAACCCCAGCCTGCTGACGGAGGCGTTCGTGGCCGCAGCCGAGGCCGCGGGCCATCGGCGTTCGCCCGATCTGAACGGGCCTGACAATGAGGGCGTCGGGCTCGTCCCCGTCTCGCAGCGGCGCGGACGGCGCTGGAGCGTCGCCGACGGCTACTTGCGACCGGCGTTGCGACGGCCCAACCTGACGGTCGCGACGGACGCGCAGGCAACACGCGTCGTTTTCGACGCAAGCCGCGCGGTCGGCGTCTCCTACCGCCTCGACGGCCGCGGGCACGAGGCGCGCCGCCGCGCGCGAGGTGATCCTGAGTGGCGGCGCGATCAACTCGCCACAGCTCCTGCTCCTCTCGGGGATCGGCCCGCGCAAGCCGCTCGAACAGATGGGCATCGACCTCGTCCACGACCTGCCCGGGGTCGGCCGCAACCTTCGTGACCACATCGCCAATGGACTCTTCTGCCGAACCCGCGATGCAGTGACGCTCTTCAGCGCCGAGTCGACTCGACACCTGGCCCGCTGGCTCGTGCGCCGCCGCGGCCCGCTCTGCTCGAACGTCGCCGAGGCGGCCGCCTTCGTCCGCACGCGGCCCGACCTCCCCGGGCCCGACCTGGAGTTGATCTTCGCTCCCGTCCTGTTCGTCGACGAGGGGCTCAGCCCGCCGCCGGAGGATGGCTTCACGATCGCCGCAGTCGCGCTCCAGCCGGGCAGCGTCGGCGAGGTGCGGCTTCGCTCCGCCGACCCTGACGACCCGCCGCTGATCGATCCGCGCTATCTCTCCGACCCCGCCGACGCGGGCATCCTCGTCGAGGGCGTGCGCCGCGCCCGCCGTATTGCAGCCCAGGAGCCGCTGGCCCGCTACATCGCCGAGGAGCTCGAGCCGGGCGCGCACGCCTGAGCGGGACGAAGAAATCCTTGCCCACGTGCGGGCGCGCTCGCAGACGCTGTACCACCCTGTCGGTACGTGCCGGCTCGGCAGCGACGAGCACGCGGTCGTCGACCCGCTGCTCAGGGTGCGCGGCGTCGAGAACCTGCGCGTCGTTGACGCGTCGGTGATCCCGAAGCTCCCCCGCGGGCACACGAACTGGCCGACGGTGATGGTCGCCGAGCGTGCCGCCGAACTGATCCGCTCCGGCTCGACCAGCTAGCAACTGCTAGCGGCTGGTGCGCTCGGTCGTGAGCGTCGAGCCGCGGGACGAGGTCGTACGTGTGACCGCACATTGAATCCGCCTCGGCAGTGCGCTAGCGTCGCTCGACCCGGAGGATGTGGACGAGCGGTGTGGCTGATCCCCCTACGTGACCTCCAGTGGCGCCGCCGCCGCTTCGCCATCGCCGTCGTGGCGACCGGGCTCGTCTTCGCGCTGGCGCTGCTCCTCTCTGGCGTGAGCACGAGCTTCGACAACGAGATCCGGCGCACCGTCGCCTCGTTCCACGGCGACTCCTGGCTGGTCGCCCGCGGCGGCTTCGGCCCCTTCACCGGCCCCGACCCCGTTCGCAGCGGCCCTGGCGGACGACGTCCGCCGCTCGGCGGGCGTCGTCCGCGCCGACCCGGTGGCGATCGTGCGTGCGACCACGACAACGCCGAGCGTGCGTAACGTGAACGTGATCGGCGTCACGGCGGGCGCGGCGTGGGGGCACCGGGTCAGCGGCTCGCGGTCGCGGGCCGCGGTCGTCGACGCGAGCCTTGGACTCGCCCGCGGCGATCGCCTCGACCTGAACGGCACGAGCTTCCACGTCGCCGGGGTGACGCACGGGCTCACGTACTTCGCAGGAATACCGAACGTGATCGTCGAGCTCTCTCCGAGGCGCAGAAACTCGGCTTCGGCGGCGAGCCGCTGGCGACCGCAATCGTCATCCAGGGCGAGCCGGGCAGCGTCCCACCGCAGCTCGCGCTGCTCTCGAATCACGACGTGCAGGTGGATCTCGGGCGGCCCGTGCACCAGGCGAAGCAGACGATCGGCTTGATCCGGTGGCTGCTCTGGGCCGTCGCGGCCGGAATCATCGGGGCGATGGTCTACCTGTCGGCGCTGGAGCGGCTCCGCGACTTCGCCGTCCTGAAGGCGATCGGAGTCTCCGACCGAGCCTGCTCGCCGGGCTCGTGCTCCAGGCCGTGCTGCTCGCGCTGTCAGCCGCGCTCCTGGCGGTCGCGCTCGAGCTGGCGCTGGCCCCAGCCGCGGCCATGTCCGTAGAGGTCTCGGCCACCGGCTTCCTCATGCTCCCGCTCGTCGCCGTTGCCGTCGGCGTGCTCGCCAGCCTCCTCGCCTTGCGGCGGGCGGTGGGGGTCGATCCCGCGCTCGCGTTCGGCGGCTGATGGCGCTCGTCTGCCGGGATCTCGTCGTCGAGTACGAGAGCGGCGGCTACCTCGTCCGCCCGATCGACGGCCTCGACATCGAGGTGCGGGAGGCGAGCTCGCGCTCCTGCTGGGGGCGAGCGGTTGCGGCAAGACCACACTCCTCTCCGTGCTGGCGGCGATTCTCCAGCCGGCGTCCGGCAGCGCGCTGCTCGGCGCCCTCGAGATCACCGCTCTCCAGGGCAGCGAGCTCTACCGCGTACCGGCTCCGCAAGGTCGGCATCGTCTTCCAGGCGTTCAACCTCGTTCCCAGCCTGAATGCGTCGGAGAACGTCCAGATTCCGCTCCTGGCGTCGGGATTGCGCAGGCGAGCGGGGCGGGATCGCGCGGACGCGTTGCTCGACCAGGTCGGGCTCGCCGACCGCCGGCACCACCGTCCCGGCGAGCTCTCGGGCGGGCAGCAGCAGCGGGTGGCGATCGCCCGGGCGCTCGCCCTGGATCCACCCCTCCTGCTCGCAGACGAGCCGACGGCTCACCTCGACTACATCCAGGTCGAGAGCGTCCTCCGACTGCTGCGCGAGATCGCGGACAGCGGCCGGATCGTCGTCGTCGCCACGCACGACGAGCGGCTGCTCCCGCTCGCTGACCGCGTCGTCGCGATGAGCCCGAAGGCGGAGGACGGCACAGCCGCTGCACGAGAGCTGGTCCTCGCGCCGGGCGAGGTGCTGTTCGAGCAGGGCGAGCCCGGCGACCTCGTCTACGTCATCGAGGAGGGCGAGGTCGAGATCGTCCGCGTCCTGGCCGACCGAAGCGAGGAACTGCTCGCCCGCATCGGGCCGGGCCGCTACTTCGGCGAACTCGCACCACTGTTCGGCATCCGGCGCTCGGCGACCGCGCGGGCTTCCACCCAGGCGCGCGTGGTCGGCCTGACGGTGGTCGAGTTCCGGCGCCGCTTCGGCGGCGAGAAACTCGCCGAGTTGCTACGACAGGGGCCGGCCTAGAACGGCGACACGGCGACGAGCGGACGCGCGGCTGTCGGGCCGGGTAGCAGCAGCGTCTCCCGCGCTCCGGCTGCGAACGCGGCCTCGGCCGCCCGCCGCCCGCCGTCGATCGCCGAGCGGAGGTGCCGGAAGTCTCGGAGCGAGAGACCCTGCACGTCGGGGGTGATGACGAGGGAAGCGAGAGCGCGGTTGGCCTCCGCCCGTTCGACGCTCCCGAGCACGGTCGCCCGCGAGAGCGTCTCCAGGATCGTCGGCAAGGACACTCGTGCGCTGCGTGCCAGATCGTGCGGCCCGATTCGGCGCATGACGTCGACCGCGAGGACGGGCCCGGGCTCGTCGGCCGCCATCACGTCGATCGGCAGGTTGTTGACGACACCTCCGTCGATCAGCAGGTGCGTGCCGTGTGAGACCGGCGGCACAAGCCCCGGGATCGCCATGCTCATGCCGACGGCCTCGACGAGCGATCCCGTTCGGTGGACGACCATCTGACCGCTCAGGAGGTCGGCGCTCAAGGTGAACAGCGGCAGCGGCAGCTCCTCCAGCGTCACCTCGCCGAAGAGGCGGCGCAGCATCGATTCGCCGCGGCGGGCGCGGATCAGCGCATGCCGCGGCAGCGTGTAGTCGCTGAACGGGGCACCGCGCGCGATCTCCGCCTCGCAGACTTCGACCATGCGCTCGGGCGACCAGCCGAGCGCCACCATCGCGGCGACGAAGGCTCCCATGCTCGTGCCGCCGACCCTGTCGACGGCGATACCTTCCTCCGCCAGCACCTCGCAGACCCCGACGTGCGCGAAGGCGCGGGCACCACCGCCCGAGAGAACGAGGCCGAGCGAGCGGCCGGTGAGGCGCCGCGCGACGCGCCGGGCGGCCGCAGCGAGCTCGACCTCGGCGGGCACCACGTGGTGAGCGCGCGGCCGTGCCAGCGACTGCCAGGTCGCGACCGTCGTAGGCGCAGGCGTGCCGAGGAAGACGACGTCGCAACCCTCGGGCGCCGGGTGCCGCTCGCGTGAGGCGCCGTCCGCCAGGATGACAACGCGATCGGCTTGCCGGAAGCAGAACTGCGCCCAATCCCCGTCCGGCTCGGCCAGCAGCAACACGTATGAATGGGTGCGCTCCAGCTCTGCGAGCGACACCCCCCAGTCGTTGCCCCACATCCCGTCCGGGGCCGGTCCGGACACGACGGCCGTGGAGCCGAGCTCCCGGAACGCCGACTGCAGCTCGGCCCAGAAAGGGTGCGCGTTCACGTCGGGCACGGCCGAGACGGCGAACACGGCGGGCGGCGCGTCGACCTCCTGCAGACCGCCGCTCTCCTGCAGCTGCCGCGCCAGCGCCGTCGCAAGGCCGGCCGCAAGCTCCGAGTCGCCGTGGACAAGCTCGCGGAACCGCTCGCTGTCTATCTGCAGCAGCTCGCTGTCGCGAACGGCCTGCACCGAGGCCGAGCGCTTCGTGCCCGTCAGCACCGCGAGCTCGCCGATTGCGGCACCGGGCCCGAGTAGACGCAGGACTCGTGGCCCGTCATCTCCTTCCACGAGGACCCGCAACCGCCCGGACACGAGCAGGTAGAGCCGGTCCGCGACGTCGCCCTCGAGGAAGAGCCACTCCTGCGCCCGGATCCGCACCACTTCGGCGAGAGATACGAGCTCGTCCCGCAGACGCGGTGAAAGCAAGCCCAGGAGTGAAGTACCGGCGAGCGGGTCGGTGTCTTCCCATCCGGGCGATTCTCGCACCTTCGGCGAGACTTGAGCTACCCGTGCGGGGCTGAAGCGCTTTACGAGCGGCTGCGCTCGATCAGCTCGATCCGGTAGCCGTCGGGATCGCGGACGAAGCAGATCCGCGAACCGCCCTCGCGCACCGTGTACGGCGGTCGCTCCGGCTCGATCCCCTGCGCTGCGAGCCGCGCAAGCGTCGCGTCCAGGTCGCCGGCGCTGATCGCAATGTGCCCGTAGCCGGTGCCGAGGTCGTACGTGCGGCCGTCGTGGTTGTAGGTCAGCTCGAGCACGTTCTCGGCGTCCCCGAGCGAGAAGAAGTAGTTCGTGGCCTCGAGCTCGCCGTTCCGGACGATGTCCATGTCGTGGCTGAAATTGAAGCCGAGCGCCTCGTAGAACGCTCGTGAGCGCTCCGGATCGGTGACCCGGACCATGGTGTGCAGGAAATGCGCCATGGCCGCAATCGTAGGGACCGGGACGAGTGCGGTGGGGAAGAAAGGCAGATCACGGCACGGTCGCGGGGGCGTCAAGTTCGGCCCAGCTGCGCGAGCCCACCTCGCCCGCGGCCCAGTCGATCCACGCGAGCCGCGCTTCGAGCGAGCGGATGCCTCCTTCGAGCGCGAGCCGAAAGGCGCGCTGCTTGCGCGTCCGCAGAACGGGGTCCTCGGCCCGAATCCGCTCGTACCGCTCCAGCCGGCGCTGAAGGTGGGCGCGCTCGCGCTCGAGGAACGCTTCCGCTTCGGCGGGCTCGAGCAGCCAGAGGAAGAACACCCGCAGCGCGGCGTCGCTGCGAACACGGCGGTCGGGCTCCGTCCCGCGCAGCCAGCGGCGGACCTCGTCCAGGCCGGCTTCGGTCAGGCCGTACGTCCGCGATCCGCGCGGGCCCGCCGCGGTCTCGCGGATCAGCCCCTCGCCGCGGAGGCGCGCCAACTCGGGATAGATCTGGCTGTGGCTTGCAGGCCACGCCTGGCCGAGTGACTGCTCGAAGTGCTTGAGCAGCGCATAGCCGGTCCGGGGCTGGTCGGCGAGGGCGCCGAGCAGAGCATGGCGGAGCGACATTTACGCCTGCTTAATATATCTGGCTTGACATGTCATATCTGACAGTTCAATGATGGCAGACGATGCGGAGAACAGCGCCACTCGTCGCTCTCGTACTCCTGCTCGGCCTGGCGCTCTCGGCCTCGGCGACGGCGCGAAGCGGCCACGCGTGCATCAAGGGCAACGAGCTCTGGTTCCGGTCGGCAGACGGCGTCCGCCTCGTCGGCCATCGCTTCGGCGGGACGCGGCCCGGCGCCAAGCCGGCGGTCGTCCTCGCGCACATGTCCAACGGCGACCTCTGCGAATGGCTGCCGTTCGCCCGGAATCTCGCCGGGAAGGGGCTGTTCGTCTTCGCCTTCGACTTTCGCGGCCACGGTTTTTCGGAGGGACGCCCGGCGTACGGCCGGCTCGCGGTGGACGTCGCGGCGGCGGTCAAGGCGGTGCGCGGGCTGGGCGCCCGCAAGGTCGTTGTCATGGGCGCCTCGCTGGGCGGGATCGCAGCCGTCGTCGGGGCCGCGAACATAAGACCGCCGCTCGACGGGGTGGCGGCCGTCTCGGCGCCCGCGACGATAGCGGGCCGCCTCAACGCCCTCCCCTCGGCCCCGCGGCTTCGCGTTCCGGCGCTCTACATCGCGGCCGAACAGGATCAGAACGACCCCTACGACTTCGCGGCCGACGCCAGGCGGCTCTACGAGGCGACGGGCTCGCCCGACAAGCGTCTCGAGCTCGTCCCCGGGGCGCTGCACGGCGTCTTCCTGGTCAACGGCTCGGGACCGGTGCGCGCGCTGCTCGAGCGCTTCAGTCGAGATCCTCGCGCAGCAGTCCGTACATGACGCCGTCGACCCAACCGTCGTCGCGGCGATAGGCCTTCCGCTTCACGCCTTCGCGGACGAAGCCGACCCGCTCGGCGTGAGCCATCGCCCGCTCGTTGAACCCGTAGACCTCCATCTGCAGGCGATGCAAGCCGAGGTCGATCAGGAGGTGGCGCTGGAACAGGCGCGCCGCCTCGTCCCCCAGCCTGCGCCCGCGGAAGCGAGGATGAACCGCCAGGCCGCCGACGGAAGCGATCGAGGAGCGCCGGTTGACGAGCTCGAAGTCCATCGTCCCGGCCGGCTCGCCGGCCACGTCGATCACGAACAGGCCGTAGACGTCGGGCTCGCGCTCCGACCGCTGCGACGAGGCCTGCGATGCCTTCGGCGTCGCGTGGGCGCACAGCCGCGAGGTACGGCTCCACCTCCTCGTGGGAGAGCAGCTCGACCAGGAAATCGACGTCGTCTTCGCGCGCGCGACGGATCGAGACGCTCACCCCGGGACGGTAACGGCCGCCCGGCGGCGGAGCAGGCGTACCCCCGAGGCGAGTGCGACGCCGAGCAGGATCAGGGCGAGACCTGCCAAGCACCGACAACGAGACCGGCTCGTCCAGCAACAGGGCGCCGTAGACGAGCGCAAACGCCGGGATCAGGTAGGTCGTGAGGCTGACCCGCGCCGAGCCGTGCAGTCGCAGCATGCGGTAGAGGACCAGCTGCGCCATCGCCGTCCCGGCGAGCGCGAGGGCGAGCAGCGATGCGATCGCCTCGGCGTCCGGCCGTTGCGAGGGCATTTGCACAAGCCCGAAGGGCAACAGCACAAGCCCACCGACGAGCATCGAGCCCGCCGCGAGCACCGGCCCGCGCACGGTCCGGACGCGCAGCTGCCCGTACACGCCTGCGCCGCCGTAGGCGATCGAGGCGAGGACGACCGCGAACGTTCCAGCCGCCGCCCACCAGCCGCCAACCGGGTTGAGGCCCGCGAGGACGACGACACCAAGGATGCCGAGCGCGAGCCCCGTAACGCGCGTCGCGGTGACGCGCTCGCTCGGGCAGGAAGCGCAGCGCGATGACGAGGTTGAAGATCGGCACGGTCGATTGTGCGATCGCCGCGACACTCGAGTCGACGTGCTGTTCGCCCCAGGCAATCAACCAGTACGGCACGGCCGCGTTGAGCAGACCAAGAACGAGCACCGCCCGCCAGGCGTCACGCAGCTCGGCCAACGCGACGCCGAGCCCCGTCGAGACAACGAGGTAGCCGAGCAGAACAGCCGCCGCGATCAACAGCCGCGCCGCCATCAGCGGCGCCGGGTCGATGTCCTCCACGGCCACCTTGATGAACAGGTACGACGCCCCCCAGGTCGCCGCGAGGATCAGCAGCAGGGGCCAGAAGCCTCGCATTCCACCCACGTTAGGTGAAACGCGGCAGGTCGTCGTCGCGTGAGGCCATGTGTAGTACAACGCGGCGCGGATCGAGGTAATCCCGCCCGGGCCGGCGGCTACGATGGTCGCCTGAGCTCCACCGTGGCACAGCCGGTCCACCGCGCGCTCGGCCTCACGAACGAGGAGCTCGACCGTATCGTCGCCCTGCTCGGACGGGAGCCGAACCACTTCGAGCTCGCGGTCTTCTCCCTGCTCTGGTCGGAGCATTGCGGCTACAAGCACTCGGCGCTGCTCCTGCGGCGGCTGCCGAGCGAGGGCGCACGCGTGCTCCAGGGCCCGGGTGAGAACGCCGGCGTGCTCGACCTCGGCGACGGCCTCGCCGTCGCGTTCAAGGTCGAGAGCCACAATCACCCTTCGGCGGTCGAGCCCTTCCAGGGCGCCGCCACCGGAGTCGGAGGGATTCTCCGGGACATCATCGCGATGGGCGCCCGACCCGTCGCGCTCCTCGACGGCCTGCGCTTCGGCGCCGACGACTGGCACTTCTCGCGCGCGGTCGGCGGGATCGGCCACTACGGGAACTGCCGCCGGCGTTCGCCGACCGTGGGCGGCGAGGTCGTGTTCGACGAGGCGTACGCGGACAACTGCCTCGTCAACGCGATGTGTGTCGGCCTCCTCCCCGTCGAGCAGGTCATGCGCGCGAAGGCGACCGGCGCCGGGTCGCACGTCGTCGTCTACGGGGCGACGACGGGACGGGACGGCATCGGCGGCGCCTCCGTGCTCGCCAGCCAGGAGCTGGGCGACGAGTCGGCCGAGAAACGCCCGTCGGTGCAGATCGGTGATCCGTTCACCGGCAAGAAGCTGATCGAGGTCTCGGTCGAGCTCGTCGAGCGCGGCCTCGTCGACTCCCTGCAGGACTGCGGCGCCGCCGGGCTCGCGTCGTCGCTCTCGGAGATGGCGGCCGAGTACGGCATCGACGTGCACCTCGACCGCGTGCCGTTGCGCGAGGAGGGGATGGAGCCCTGGGAGGTGATGATCTCGGAGTCGCAGGAGCGGATGGTCGCGGTCGTCGCGCCGGAGCGGCTCGCCGACGTGCAGGAGGTCTGCGATCGCTGGGAGCTGCATTACGCCGTCGTCGGCGAAGTGACCGAGACCGGAGAGCTACGCGCCTTCTGGGACGGCGAGATCGTCGGCGCGATCCCTGCCCGCCACCTGACCGACGAGTGCCCGAGGTATCCGGTGGCGCGCACGGAGCGCGAGCCCGCGACCGAGGTCGAGATCATCGGCGCACCCCCGACCGCCGAGGCGCTGCTCGAGCTGCTCGGCTCGGACGCGCTTCGATCGCGCGAGTTCGTCTACCGCCGCTACGACCAGCTCGTCCAGTCGCGAACGGTGCGCAGGCCGGGGCTCGACGCCGCCGTCCTGCGGCTACGACCGTCGTACCGTGGCCTCGCCGTCTCGCTCGACGGCCCAGGACGAATCGCCAACCTCGACCCGTTCATGGCCGGGGCGCTCGCCGTGCTCGAGGCCGCCCGCAACGTGGCCTGCGTCGGCGGCGAGCCGCTCGGGATCACCGACTGCCTCAACTTCGGCAACCCGGAGAAGCCGGAGGTCGGCTGGGAGCTTGCCGAGGCGATCGAGGGGATCGCGCAGGCGTGCGAGGCACTGGGCGTGCCGGTCGTCTCGGGGAACGTCTCCCTCTACAACGACACGAACGGCCGCTCGATCCCACCGACGCCGGTCGTCGGCTGCGTGGGCCTCGTCCCCGACGTGCGGCTCACTCCGCGCGGCTGGCAGGCAGGAGACAAGCTCTTCCTCGCCTCGGCCGGCCCGCGATCTCTGGCCGGCTCGGAGTACCAGGCCCGCTACGGCACGACGAGCGGGCGGCCGCCCGCAGCTCGACCTCCAGGCTGAGGCGGCGCTCGTGGGCTTCCTCGCGAGTGTTGCGCCGCGCTGCACGCTCGTCCACGACGTCTCCGACGGCGGCCTCGCCGTCGCGCTCGCCGAGGCGGCGCTCTGGTCGGGCGCCGGGGCGGAGCTCGACCTCCCCGACGATCCAGTCGCCCTCTTCGGCGAGGGCGGCGGCCAGGCGATCCTCGCGGTGTCGCCCGAGGCTCCGCCCCTCACCGCGCCCGCCGGAGTAGAGCTGCGCGCGATCGGCACCGTCGGGGGCGCTACCCTGCTCGGCGTGCAGCGTCGACGAGTTACGGCGCTCCTGGGAAGGGGTCGAAAGCTAGCCATGTGTGGTGTGTTCGGTGTCCGTTCGGAGGCGCGCGACGTCGCGCGGCTCTCCTACTTCGGCCTCTTCGCCCTCCAGCACCGGGGCCAGGAGTCTGCGGGAATCGCCGTCTCCGACCGGGGCCGGATCACGGCGCTGCGCGAGATGGGGCTCGTCACCCAGGTCTTCCGCGAGGAGTCCCTGCAGGCACTGCCCGGCGAGGTCGCGATCGGCCACACGCGCTACTCGACCACCGGCTCGAGCGCCTGGGAGAACGCGCAACCGGTCGTCCGCACCGGAGCGGCGCGACAGCTCGCGCTCGGACACAACGGCAACCTCGTCAACGCCGCCGAGCTGCGCGAGGAGCTGCGGGGGAACGGCATCCGGCTGGAATCGACATCCGACACCGAGGTGATCGCAGCTTTGGTCGCCAACGACCCCTCACCGCTGCCGGAAGCCGTCGCCGCCACGATGCGCCGCCTCGAGGGCGCGTATTCCGTCGTTGCCCTCGCCGAGGAGACGCTGGTCGCGTTCCGCGACCCGCTCGGCGTCCGCCCGCTCTCGCTCGGCCGCATCGGCGAGGACTGGGTCGTCGCCTCCGAGACCTGCGCGCTCGACCTCGTCGGCGCCGACTGGGTGCGCGACGTGCTCCCCGGAGAGGTCGTCTGGGTGGACGAGGACGGGCTGCACGCGGCCCAGGCGGTGCCGTCGACGCGCGGCGCTCTCTGCATCTTCGAGCACGTCTACTTCGCCCGCCCCGACTCCAGGCTCGCGGGCACCGAGGTGTACGGCGCACGCGTGCGGATGGGCGAGCGGCTCGCCGCCGAGGCGCCGGCAGAAGCCGACTTCGTGATGCCGATTCCGGACTCGGGCACGCCTGCTGCGATCGGCTTCTCGAAGGCCTCGGGCATCCCCTTCGAGGAGGGGCTGATCAAGAACCGCTACGTCCACCGGACGTTCATCCAGCCCGACCAGGGGCTGCGCGAGCAAGGCATCCGGCTCAAGTTCAACCCGCTCGCCGACATCGCAGGAAGAAGGGTTGTAGTCGTGGACGACTCGATCGTCCGCGGCAACACGATGCGCCAGCTCGTCGCGATGCTCTTCGAGGGCGGGGCCGCCGAGGTGCACGTGCGCGTGTCCTCGCCCCCGGTGGTGTCACCCTGCTTCTACGGGATCGACATGGCCGACGAGGACCAGCTCGCGGCGGCGCACCGCTCGGTCGAGCAGATGCGCGAGACCGTCGGGGCCACCTCGCTCCACTACCTCTCGCTGCAGGGGATGCAGGAAGCGACGCTCCTGCCCGAGGACGCGGTCTGCCGCGCCTGCTTCACGCGCGAGTACCCAACGCGGGTACCGGAGCACCGGAACCTGGCCAAGCTGCGCTTCGAGCCGCCGCCCTCTAGAGCGTCGCGATCCGCTTCGCGCGGATCCGCGCCGCGCAAACCCCTAAGCGCCCGCTTCGCGGCCGCTGCGGCTTCCCACATGCTGCGCTCTCGGCGGGCGGATGGCGCCAGTACCACTCGGTGAACTCGGCGCAACGGCCGTCGGCGGCGAAGCGGAGCACGTAGAGGTTCTCGAACACCTTGCCGCTGGTGTAGGTCGTCCGGCCCACGGCGACGGCGCGGTCGTCCTCGACGACGAGAGGCCGGTAGGACGCCTGCCAGGTGCCCGGCTGATCCGGATTCTTCAGCCAGTCGGCGACGATCGCGTCGCGTCCGCGCACAGGCTCGCCGACCGGGTCGTAGGCGTGCACGGCATCGTCGGTGAACAGGGCGCCGATCGCCGCGGGGTCGTACGTCCGCCAGGCGTCGACGTACGCGTCGAGCCACCGCTGCACGTCCTCGTGGGTCACGCGGCGACACTAACCGAATCCTTCGCCGGCCCTAACGTCGCCCTTACGTGACCGTCGTAGGGTCGGAGCGATGCGGGCACTGGTCCTCGTTCCGGCGCTCCTGGCAATCCTGGTCCTCGCCACGGGGAGCCCGTCACCCGGCCAGACGGCGGCGCGTCCCAACGTCGTCGTCGTGATGAGCGACGACCAGACGATGGAGTCGCTGCGGGTGATGACCAACGTGCGCACGCTGCTGCAGGCGCAGGGGACGACGTTCTCGACGAGCTTCGCCTCCTATCCGCTCTGCTGTCCCTCGCGGTCGACCTACCTCACCGGCCAGTACGCGCACAACCACGGCGTGCTTTCCAACATGCCGCCGCTGGGCGGCTTCACCAAGCTCGATCACACGAACACCCTCCCTGTGTGGCTGCAGCGCGCCGGCTACCACACCGCTCACATCGGGAAGTACCTGAACGGCTACCGCCAGGGGGTCACCCCCGACCTCCCGCCGGGCTGGACGGAGTGGTACGGCTCGTACGACCCGACGACCTACCGGTTCTACGACTACACGCTGAACGAGAACGGGACGCCGGTCACGTACGGCACCGACCCGGCCTCCTACCAGGCTGACGTCTACACGGGCAAGGCCGTCGCGCTGATTCGGCGGCTCGCCCCGAAGGCGCAGCCGTTCTTCCTCTCTGTCGCCTACCTCGCCCCGCACAGCGGCGGCCCCCGCGAGCCCGACGACCCGCGCGGCCAGGCAACGCCCGTGCCCGCCCCGCGGCACAAGGATCGCTTCGCGGCCGAGCCCTTGCCCATGCCGCCCTCGTTCAACGAGGCCGACGTCTCGGACAAGCCGGCGCGGATCAGGAACCGCCAGCCGCTCGCGCCACAGCGGATCGCCGGCGGTGACCGAGAACTACCGCCAGCGGCTCGAGTCGCTGCTGGCGATCGACGAGGGCGTGGCAGCGATCGTCGCCGCGCTGCGCGCGAGCGGCGAGCTCGAGCGGACGCTGATCGTCTTTACCTCCGACAACGGCTTCTTCCACGGCGAGCACCGTGTCCCCGCCGGGAAGGTGCTCGTCTACGAGCCGTCCGTGCGCGTCCCGCTCGTCGTCCGCGGGCCCGGCGTGCCGCGCGGCCGCGTCGACTCGCGTCTGGTCGCCAACGTCGACCTCGCGCCGACGGTCCTCGACGCCGCCGACGCGAAAGCCGGCCGCAAGCTCGACGGCCGCTCGCTGCTCGTCCTCCTCGCGCAGGCCGCAGGAGGGACGCAAGCGCGACATCCTGCTCGAGACGCCCGACTACGCAGCCGTGCGGACGACGCGCTACGTCTACGTCGAGCACACGACGGGCGAGCGTGAGCTCTACGACCTCGTTCGCGACCCGCACCAGCTCGAGAGCCGCCATGCCGACCCGGCGTTCGACACGATCCGCGCCGACCTCGCTCGCCGGTTGGCCAAGCTCCGCCGCTGCGCGGGGTCGAGCCTGCGCGAGCTCGTAGGGGCCGGGCTCCGCCCGGCCCGGGCGACCCGGAGGGTCGCCCCTACGGGCAGAAGCGTGGCAGGTGGTGCGCGAGCTGTGCGCGCCACGACGGCCAGTCGTGCGGCCACTCGTGGCCCCAGACGTCGAGCTCATGGCGGATCCCCTTCTCGCCCAGCTGGCCGGCGAACCGCTGCGTGCTCTCGAGCGCGCCCGTCGAGTCCTCCCACTGGCCGCGGCCGACGAGCAGGAGCAGGTTGACGCGGCTGCGCAGCCAGTCGAGGTGACCTCCGTCGAGATGCGTGACGTAGTCGGCCGGATTGTTGAAGTAGACGGCGTCGCTGCGCTCGCCCCAGCCGACGGTCGCGACGTCGTACACCCCCGACTGGCAGATCGCGAGCGGGAAGGCATGGGCGTGCTTCAAGGCGAAGTTGGCCGCGTGGTAGGCGCCGAAGCTCGGCCCGGTGACGATGATCTCCTCCGCTCCACCCGAGTCGGCCGAGATGAACGGCACGACGTCGTCGAGGATCCAGCGCTCGTAGGTCTCGTGGCGGCGCGCCCGCTCCTCGAGCGGTAGGCCGCCGTGGCTCCAGCTCTCCGAGTCGTAGCTGTCGACGCAGTAGAGCTTCACGCGCCCGGCGGCGAGCACGTCGCCGATCGCGTCCACCATGCCGCGCTCCTGGTACTGCCAGCAGTCGCCCTGCTCGGACGGGAACGCGAGCAGCGGACGGCCATAGTGGCCGTGGGCCACGACACCGCCCCCGCCCACCACGACGTGCCGACCGCTCAGGTCCATGCTCGCCCCAGCAGCTCGGGCAGGTGCGGGTCGAGCGCGTCGCGCCAGCCGGTCCACGTGTGCGCGTCGCGGATCTCGTGCAGAGCCACGGGATAACCCTGCCGCGCCAGCGCAGTCGCCGCGGCGGCGTTGTTGAAGCGGTTCTCCTCGCCGGTGCCGCAGGTGAGCCCGACCGGGATCGGATCCGGCCATCCGGAAGCACCGAACACGGTTCCCATGAAGCGCGTGATCCGGCGGAAGCGGGGGAAGTCGGCCTCGTGGCTGTCGAAGCGCTGGCGGAAAAAGCTGCCCGACTGGAGGAACAGGCCCGCGAAGCTCCTCGGATGTCGCCGCTGGGCGTGGAGAAACGCGAGCGCACCGAGGCTCGCGCCCATGCCGACGGGAAGGATGCCGGTGGGCGACGGCGCCTCGACTGCGAGCGCCGGCAGCACCTCGCCGACGAGTGCGTCCGAGTAGCGCGCGGAGGCCGAGTAGTGCTCGCTCCGGCGCACAGGTGCCAGCAGCGCGGCGCGCAGCGGGCGTACCCGGCCCTCGTGGACGGCGACGTCGAGGAAGCTGACGAGCTCCGAGTACACGGCGTACTCCGGCCCGTCGTGCACGACGAGCAACGGGAGCGGCTCGTGCGACGGCGTCCCGGGCGGGCTCCACAGCAGTCCCTGGACCGACGTCCGCAGCCTGCCGCTCCGCAGGCGGAGGGAGCGGATGCCCCCTTCCGGCACGTCCTCCTCGAGCCACGCCGGAGGCTTGTACCCAGGCAGCTCGAGCACCGACTTGTCCCCGAGCGGTCCCGGTGCGGTGGGGGCTTCGGGATCGAGGGCGAGCGCCGTCCTGCCGTCGGGGAAGGTGAGCTGCACCTCGTATTCGATCCGGTCGACGGGCGGCGGAACCAGGCGCAGCTCCCAGCCCCCGCCCCGGCGTGCAAACGGCACGGGCGGCCGCCGCTTCCAGAGCTCGCCGACGAGCGCCACGCCGGCGAGTTCTCCCTCCGGGTCCGGGTAGCGCAGCACCAGCTCGCCGAGCACCGCCTCCATCACTGCGAGCCCTCGAGCTCCCGCCAGCGGCCGTAGCGGACAGCGCGTCGGACCGCCCGGTCGTCGAGACCGCGCTCGAGCAGCCGCTGACGCGCGTCCCCTTCCTCCGCCAGGCGCAGGAAGAGCCACGCGATCGCGACGACGGTGATCAACGAGCCCTCCAGCATCATCAGCGCGCCTGCGAGGCTCTGGTCGGCCTCAGGGGAGAGACCGAGCAACTCGTCGCCGCCCTCGTAGACGGCGTAGAAGGCCGCGCCGCCCCAGACGAACACGTTGCCGAGCACGGTGTCGACGAGCCGCACGCACACGATGTAGGCGAGCTTCGCCCCGGTGCCGAACCACTCCGGCGCCGGGAGCGTCTCGAGCACCGGCAGCCAGACGACGATCCCGGCCGTGAAGAACGAGATGTGCTCGACCGCGTGGAGCGCATCGTGACGAACGGCGCCTTCGTAGAGCAGCGGGAGGTGCCAGAGCGCGAGGTTGATCGTCCAGAGCGGAAGCGCGACGAGCGGATTGGAGAGGTGCCGCAGCTTCCGCGTCGGCAACACCGCCAGGAGCGGCTGCAGCAGCGGGCCGGTGAGGCCGGCGAGCAGGCAGAGCGGAGCCAGGTCGCCGAGCAGGAGGTGCTGGGCCATGTGCGCGCTGAACAGCTCCTCTTCTCCCGCTGCCGCGAGCGGCGAGGCGACGGCGAGCACGAGCAGGACAAGCCCGAGCGCGAAACAGCGCGATCCGCCAGGCGGGGACGGACCGGCCACTCCGGGCGAGGGTGCGCGCGCGCACGCCGTAGGCCACGCCGAGCACGACTGCCGGCGCGAGCTGCACCGGGTCGAGCGTCCAGCTGGTCAGGAGCGAGAGGCCGAGCACAGCGGAACTGTAGATTCGGATGCGTGCAGCTCTTTCATTACCACCTCGCGACGAGCCGGCCGCGCGAGCACGAGCAGCGGTACATGACGGAGCTCGGCTTCCGTCTCGTGGCCCGCTACGGGGCGCTGGCGGGCAGTCCGATCGCCGCCGGCCCCGAGCGCGGCTGGGACGAGCTCGACGAGCTCGGTTTCCGACACCGGCTGACCGAGCTCGAGTTGGAGGGCGTCAACGTCGTCGTCCAGCCCGGGCGGTGGGAGCCACCGCTCGTCGACCACGTCGGCGTGCTCGCGAGCGCGGCCGATCTCGAGCTCGTGCTCGCGCGGGCACGAGCTGCCGGTCTGACCGTGCAGGAGCGGAGCGGCCGCCGAACCTTCGTCGCCACCGGCGCCGGCTACCGGCTCGAGCTGCGCACCGACCTGGCCTGCGCCGTCGCGCCGTTCGAGGTCACCGTCGCGACCGACGACGTGGGCACCAAGGCGGCGGCGCTGGGAGCGCTGCTCGACGTCGAGCCGCAGCACGGCGAGATCGGGCTCGGCAGCGGAACCGTGCGTTTCGTCGCCGGCGGACCAGCCGGGCGACCGCGCTTCGCCGGGGAACGCATCGCAGCGGCGGCGTAGACTCGCGCCCGTGCCGTCGGAGGACCGCACGTACGCCGCTGCGGGCGTCTCGCTCGCGACCGCCGAGGCCGTCGTCGGCCGTCTCCGCGCGGCCGTCGAGTCGACCGGAGCCACGGGCTTCGGCGCCTTCGCCGGGCTCTATCCGCTCGACGAGCGGCGCCTGCTCGCCGCCTCGATGGACTCGATCGGGACGAAGACGATCGTCGCCCGGCACCGCGGCGCGCTGCGGGCGTGCGGGGCCGACATGGCCGCGCACTGCATCAACGACGTGATCACGACGGGCGCGGAGCCGCTGTTCCTGCTCGACTACGTCGCGGCGAACCGGATCGACCTCGAGCAGGTCGCGGAGCTCGTCGAAGGCGCCGCCGAGGTCTGCCGCGCGGCAGGCGTGGCGCTCGTCGGCGGCGAGACGGCGGAGCTCCCGGACGTCTACCGCGACGATGAGCTCGACTTCGCAGCGACATGCGTCGGCATCGTCGAGCGCAACCGCCTGATCGACGGTTCGGCCGTGCACGAGGGCGATGTCGTCGTCGGGCTTCCCTCGGCCGGCATTCACGCGAACGGCTTCACCCTCGCGCGGCGCGTGCTCGAGCTGGAGGACTACGACGGGCCCGACCTGCTGGCGCCGACACGGCTCTACCTCGACGACGTGCGGCGCCTGCGCGACCGGGCGCACGCGTTCGCGCACGTGACGGGCGGCGGGATCGAAGGGAATCTGCGCCGCGTCCTGCCGGAGGAGCTCGACTGCACGAATCGACTGGGACGCCTGGGAGCGCCCACCTGTCTTCGACTGGCTCGCGCGCCACGTCGACGAAGACGAGCTGCGCCGCGTCTTCAACCTCGGCATCGGCTACTGCGCGGTGCTGCCGGAGCCCGGCGAGGAGCGTGTCATCGGCACGATCGCGCGGCGGTGATCGGCGTGCTCGTCAGCGGCGAGGGCACGAATCTTCAGGCACTGCTCGATGCCGGGCTGCCGGTCGTCGCCGTCGCCTCGAACGCGCGCGGCGTTCGCGCACTCGAGCGCGCCGAGGCTGCCGCTGTTCCAGCCGCCGTCTTCCCCCTCGGCGACTTCGCAGGACGAGACGAACGCGACGCGGCGATGGCCGACTGGCTCGAGCGTCATCGGGTCCGAGCTCGTAGTCTGCGCAGGCTACATGCACCTGCTCACGCCCAGCTTCCTCGGGCGGTTTCCCGGCCGCGTCGTCAACACGCACTCGGCGCCGCTGCCCGCCTTCCCCGGGGCGCATCCGATCGAGGACGTGCTCGCGGCGGGGATCCGCGAGACAGCCGCGACGGTGCACTACGTCGACGAGGGCATCGACACCGGGCCGGTGATCGCCAGCGAGCCCGTCCCCGTCCTGCCGGGCGACGACGCCGCGGTGCTGCGCGCTCGCGTCCAGGCCGTCGAGCACCGGCTGCTGCCGCGGGTCGTCAAGGAGTTGATCCACGCAGTGATTCGTCGAGCGCTCCTTTCCTGCTGGGACAAGAGCGGGCTGGAGGAGCTCGCGCGTGGGCTCCACGAGCTCGGTGTGGAGCTGATCGCGAGCGGCGGAACCGCCGCATTCCTCGAGGACGCCCACATCCCCGTCACGTACGTCGAAACGGTGACCGGCTTCCCCGAGCTCCTCGCAGGCCGCGTCAAGACCCTCCACCCCCGGATTCACGCAGGCATCCTCGCGCGGCGCGAAGTCGAGGACGACGTCGCCTCGCTCGAGGAGCAAGGCATCGCTCCGATCGATCTCGTCTGCGTCAGCCTCTATCCCTTCGAGTCCGTCGCCGCGCGCGTCGGCGTCACCGATTCGGACGCGGTCGAGATGATCGACATCGGCGGGCCGGCCCTGCTGCGCGCGGCTGCGAAGAACCACCAGCACGTCGTCCCGCTCTGCCGAGTCGACGACTACGAGCCGCTGCTCGAGGAGCTGCGCACGACGGGTCTCGTCTCGCCCGCCACCCGCCTCGTCCTCGCCCATCGTGCCTTCGCCGCGACCTCCGCCTACGACGCGGCGATCGCGGCTTTCCTCGGCGCCGGCGAGCCGTTCCCCGAGACGCTGACGCTCGCCTTCGACCGCGAGCTGGAGCTCGCCTACGGCGAGAACCCGCACCAGCGCGGCGCCTACTACGCCGAGCGCGGCAGACGGACGCACGTCCTCTCCCGCATCGAGCAGCTGCACGGCAAGCCGCTCTCGTACAACAACCTGAACGACCTCTCCGCCGCACGGCTGCTCGCCGACGAGCTCGACGGGCCCGCATGCGTGATCGTCAAGCACGCAAACCCGTGCGGCGCCGGGATCGGCCCGACCATCGGCCTCGCCTACGACAAGGCCCTCGCCGGCGATCCCGTCGCGGCCTACGGCGGCGTCGTCGTGCTCAGCGAAGCGGTGCCGGCGGCACTCGGTGAGCGGCTCGCGGAGCAGTTCGTCGAGGTCCTCTTCGCTCCGGGCTACGACGAGCAGGCGCTCGAGACACTCGTCCGCAAGCCGGGGACGCGGATCCTCAACGACCTCGAGCGGCGGGCCTACGTCCCGGGCGAGCGCGACCTCAAGCGCGTACTCGGCGGCCTGCTGGTACAGGAACGCGACACCCAGCCCGACCCGCGCGAGTCGATGGAGGTCGTCGTCGGGAAGGTGCGCGACGCACTCTGGCCGGACGTGCTCTTCGCCTGGACGGTGGTCAAGCACGTCGGCTCGAACGCGATCGTGCTCGCGCGGGACGGCCAGACGCTCGGCATCGGCGCAGGGCAGGTGAGCCGTGTCGACGCGGTTCGGATCGCGGTCGACAAGGCCCGTCAGCACGGGCACTCACTCGAAGGGGCGGTGCTCGCCTCGGACGCCTTCTTCCCGTTCGCGGACGGCCCCGAGCTGGCGCTCCGGGAGGGCGTGGCGACGATCGTCCAGCCCGGCGGCTCGAAGCGCGACGACGAGGTCGTCGCCGCGGTGGAGGCGGCAGGCGCCGCCATGGTCTTCACAGGCAGACGCCACTTCCGCCACTGAGAGTCACTCGCGGGGATCTGTCCCCCAAGAGGTACTCGCCGCGACCGTTACGCTTGCGCGCGGCATGGCGCGCCGGTACCCGAACGTCCTCGAGCTCGTCGGTGGGACGCCGATCGTCCGACTCGACCGCTTCGGCGCTGAGGTCGCGCCCACCCTGCTGGCGAAGCTCGAGTACCTGAACCCCGGCGGTTCGGTCAAGGACCGGATCGGACTGGCGATGATCGAGGCGGCAGAGCGCGAAGGGAAGCTTCGCCCGGGGGGCACGATCGTCGAGCCGACCTCGGGCAACACCGGCGTCGGGCTTGCGATCGCGGCCGCGCTGAAGGGCTACCGCTGCATCTTCGTCATGCCGGACAAGATGAGCCAGGAGAAGATCTCGATGCTGCGGGCCTACGGTGCCGAGGTCGTGATCACACCGACCGCCGTCGAACCGGACTCGCCCGAGAGCTACTACTCGGTCTCCTCGCGGCTTGCGGAAGAGATTCCGGGGGGCTTCAAGCCCGACCAGTACTCGAACATGGCGAACCCCGACGCCCACTACGAGACGACGGGCCCCGAGATCTGGGAGCAGACCGAAGGCGAGATCGACGCCCTCGTCATCTCCGTCGGCACCGGGGGGACGATCAGCGGGGTGGGGCGCTACTTCAAGGAGCGCAAGCCCGAGATCCTGATCGTCGGCGCCGATCCGGAGGGCTCCGTCTACACGGCGGACGACCATCACCCGCTCCATCCCTACCTCGTCGAGGGGATCGGCAAGGACACGTGGCCGGAGACGATGAACCCGGCCGTCGTGGACGAGTGGGTGCGGGTGTCCGATCGCGACTCATTCGTCACCGCTCGACGTCTGGCGCGTGAGGAGGGGCTCCTCGTCGGCGGCTCTGGTGGGACGACGGCCTGGGCCGCGCTGCGAGCTGGCGCGCCGGCTCGGACCGGAGGCGAACGTGCTCCTGATGCTGCCCGACTCCGGCCGCTCCTACCTCTCCAAGTTCTTCGACGACAACTGGATGATCCAGTACGGCTTCCTCGAGCGGCGCGCGCCGACGCCCACCGTCGAGGAGGTGTTGCGCTTCCGCCGCTCCGAGGACCAGGAGGTGCCCGACCTGGTCACGATCGAATCGCACAAGAAGGTCGGCGCCGCGATCGAGCTGATGCACCGCTACGGCATCTCACAGCTCCCGGTCGTCCGGCACGAGCCCGCGGACGTGCTCACCGACATCGTCGGCTCGATCCAGGAGCGCGCGCTGCTCGACCGCGTCTTCAAGAATCCCGATGCGTTCAACGAGGACGTCGCCGTGGCGATGCAGCCGCCGCTCGCGACCGTCGACGCGCACGACTCGCTCGACGACGTCTTCGCCGACCTGTCGGGCGCGAGTGCGGCCGTCCTCGTCGGCGACGGCGGGCGACCTGCCGCCATCCTCACGCGCTCCGACCTGCTCGAGTTCCTCGCCAATCAGCGGACCGAGGTGCCGCGCTGACGCCTGACGCTCAGCTGCCACTTACAGGCGGATGCCTCTGCGGGGCGGTGCGTTTCGAGGTGACGGAGCCGCTCGTTTCGGCCGGGTACTGCCATTGCACGCGCTGCCAGCGTCGCACGGGGACGGCCGCCTCGGCGTCGGCGAGCGTCGCCCCGAGCTCCTTCCGGCTCCTGAGCGGCACCGAGGCCGTTCGCGGCTTCCGCCCGCCCGACGGCCGCGTGAAGGTCTTCTGCGGCGAGTGCGGATCGGCCCTCTGGAGCGAGGACCGCGATGACCCGGAGAAACGGTCCGTCCGCCTGGGTGCCTTCGACGCCGATCCGGGCATCCGGCCGAGCGCTCGATCGTTCGTCGACTTCGCCGCCTCGTGGGAATCCATCCCCGACGACGGGCTTCCCCGCTTCGGCGGCCCACGCTCCGATTGACCTGGTCGGTCGTTCGGTGGGCTACAGTCGCCGCATGAGCCTGCTCGACCGCTTCCGGCGCTGGATCTGGCGGGCCGAGGAAGCCTCCAACGAGCTCGAGTACCGCGCGCTCGACGCGGTGCACGGCGTCGAGGACGAGCTCGACGAGCGCACGCATGGCAGGTTCTACGACACGGTGGAGAAGGTGGACGAGGAGTCCGGCGAGCTGCTGGAGCGCCTTCACCTCGACAACGACGAGGACCAGGACCAAGCCTCGTAGCGCGCCGGGCTCCGGAGCGACCCGGAGGCGTCGCCGCCTACGACTTCGGCCTGCAGACGGCCGGGCCGCGCGGATGAAGCTCGCTGCGTGGCCGCGCGCGTTTGCCTGGCGGAGCTCTTCCTCGTCGAGCGCACCGGTGCGCAGAAGCAGCGCGAACTCGTCCCGCAGGTGCGTGTGCATCATCTCCGGGCCGTCGGTCGCGATCGTGAACGGGAACGCCGTGCTCGACGAAGGCGCGGAATGTCTCGCGCACGGCCTCCTCGTCGGCGAGCGCCCTGGTCAGCAGGTTCGACGTGGGGCAGATCTCGAGCACGATTCCGGCTTCGCGGAGCGACTCCATCAGGTCGGGGTCGGAGGCGGCGAGGATGCCGTGACCGATCCGGTCGGGCCGCAAGTGCTCGACCACCTCGCGGATCTCCTCCCGCCCGGTGTCGCCGCCCTCCTCCCCGACGTGGATCGTGACGCCGAGGCCCGCCTCGCGAGCGGAATCGACCATCGGGCGCACCTGCGTGTAGTCGTAGCGAGTGCCTCCGGGCCGTGGGCCGGCGATGTCGACGCCGACCACACCTCGCTCCGCCCAGCCGATCGCCTTCTCGACGATGATCTCGTTGCGACGCGCGTCGAAAGTCCGGTCCATCATCAGGATCAACCCAGCGCGTACCTGTGGGTACTCGAGGCTGGCCAGGTCGAGCCCGCGGACCGCGGCGAGAATGATGTGGTCGAGATCTCGCTCGCCGCCCCGGTTGCGCTTCATCGGGTTGAAGCGAACCTCGAGCGTCGTGATCCGCTGCGAGCGGTAGGCCCCGCCGATCGCCGCGTGCACCGATCGCTCGACCGCAAGCGGGGAGGACTGGATCAGCTCGGTCCAGTGGTAGATCGCGTCGAGCGCATCGAGGTTCTCGACGCCTCGCGGGTCGGAGACCGTGACGAGGCGATCGAAGCCCCAGTAGTCCTTGACCGGCAGCGCGATGCCCTGCTCGTGCGCGAGGCTCCAGAGGATCTCGGAGGCGACCGAGCCGCCGAGATGCGTGTGAAGCTCGGCGAGCCCCTCGCCCTCGAGGATCATCCGCGCGGCGCTCCGGCCAGGGCGTGCTGGTCCCGCACCCAGGCGCCGAGCAGGCCCCGGTAGTGGGCGACAAACTCGTCGTGCTCGTGCGCCGGGAAGGTCGAGCGCACCGTCGTCACGAGCAGCTCGTCGAACGCCGGGCTGTCGACCAGCTCGACCGTCGCCTCTTCGAGCTGCGGCAGGGCCTCCTCGCGGAAAGCCCGGTAGGCATCCGCCTGGAAGTAGTCGTCCGTAAGCACGCGATAGCGCTGCAGCTTCTCCTCGTAGGAGAGCTCCGGATCGTCCCCGATCTCGACGTAGCGCCGGTGATCCTGGAACACACGCATCCGCCGGCGTGTGACGGCGCAGAACGCGGACCAGGCGTAGAGCTCGCGGATCGCCCAGGGGAAGTAGTAGTGGAGGCTCGTCAGCGCCAGGTCGGGGGAGGCGTTCGCGTAGTCGATCGGATACGCGTCGCCGCCGCGGACGATCACCTCGCACGAGTTCAGCTCCCAGCGGAAGTACGCGTCGACGAGCTGCGCGATCGTCACGATCTCCCGCCCGAGGGCGTCGTCGAGGAAGCCGTGCCGCACCTGGTAGCGGTCGTGCAGCGGCCGGCCGGGGTCGTACCACATCGACATCGTCGCCGGGCCGATCGAGAGGCTGCGGACGAAGACGTCGTAGTCCTCGACGGCCGCCTGCAGGTGCATCAGCCGCTCGCCGGACTCGTCGTAGCGTGCCTGCAGCTCCGCCTCGTCCGCGATCCGCGTCACGCCGACCCACTGGCCGCCGTCGAACGGCTTCATGTAGAGCGGGTAGCCGATGCTGGCCCCGATCTCGCCCAACTCGAACGGGGCGTTGTAGCGAGCCGCCATCTCGGGGAAGCGCTCGTTGGCCGGCGGCAGCTTGTGCGGGACCATCCACGTCTCCGGCACCTTCAGACCCAGACGGAGCATCGCGCAGTAGGCGGCGTGCTTCTCCATCGACTGGAACGTGAACGGGTTGTTGAGCAGGTAGACGTCGTCCATCAGGGCGATCTTCTTCAGCCACTCGCGGGGCAGGTGGTACCACCAGGCGAGCCGGTCGATCACGAGCGCGTAGCGAGGCCGGTCGCGCAGCGGGAAAGGCTCGTTGACGATCCGCTCGAGCGGCAGCTCATGAGTCTCGCCCCCGACGCGGACAGGCCCGACGCGTTCGGCGAGGAGCTCGAACGCGCGGGGCCAGTCCTCCTCGGTGCCGAGCAGAAGACCGATGGGGTGACTGGGCACGTGTCTATTCTGGCGCGATCGCGGCCTGGACGAAATTCCGCAGCTCCGGCAGGAGCCGCGGATCGACGGTGTGAGGCACGGGCGTCTCGCGCCAGAGCACGTCCGCCCCCGCCGCGCGGAGCGTCTCAGCCGCCTCGCGCCCGAACTCGACCGGGATGATCGGATCGAGCGAGCCGTGCGCGAGCGCGACCGGATAGCCGGCGAGATCGTCGAAGTCGAGCTCGAAGCCGTCCACGCGCGGCAGGAACCCCGAGAGCGCGATGATCGCCGCAGGTCGCGGCCGGCCCTTGCCGAGCCCGAGCGCCCAGCTCATCACGGCTCCCTGCGAGAAGCCGCCGAGGACGATCCGCCCGACGGGACCGGCAGATCGTCGAGGAACGCGGCGAGCGCCGCGAAGGACGGGTGGAACGTCTCCGGATCCGGCGTCGGGATTCCGCCGAGCTGGTACCAGTGCGCTCCGCCCGGCGGGAGCGAGAGGGGTCCGCGCGGCGTCACTCCGAGCAGCCGGCGCTCCGGGTCGAGCGCGTCCAGCAGCGGGTACAGGTCGTACTCGTCGGCCCCGCGCCCGTGCAGCAGCACGAGCGCGCCGGCCGGCTCAGCCGCCGGGGGCCGTTCGAGAAAGGCCAGTTGGCTCAGGTCCGCGCCCACGGGCGCGGGTCTGGCAGCGGCGTCAGCACCTTCTCCACCTGGTCGCGCAGATGCTCGAATGCCGGGGGCAGGACGAGCGATTCGCCGAGGTGCTCGATGTCCTCGTCGACGGCGAATCCCGGTCCGAGCGTCGCGATCTCGAAGAGCACTCCGCTCGGCTCGCGGAAATAGATCGACCGGAACCAGAACCGGTCGATCACCGGCGTCGGCCGCAGCCCGGCGACGGCGACGGCTTGACGCCAGGCTTCATGGTCGTCCATCGTCGACGACCAGGCCACGTGATGGACTGTTCCGGCACCGCCGATGCCGCGCTCGGCGGGCCCGGAGTCGTAGGCGTAGACGCCGCCCCGGCTCTCGCCTCGCACCTCCCAGCGCGACGCGCCGTCCATCGGCTCGAAGTGAAGCGTCTCCTCGAGGAAAGAGCGGCTCGCCTCTGGCTCGGCCGCGAACGCGCGAACCTCCGCGAAGCCCTGGAGTGCCAGGTCGGCGGGAATCTCGGGATGCTCCGCCACGAGCGGCTCGTCCTCCGTCGCGACGGCGACCAGCTCGAGCCGTAGGCCCTCCGGGTCTTCGAGACCAAGGCGGCCGTCACCGCGAGACGCGTTCACCCCCGCGTCGGCGAGTCGACGTTCCCAGAAGTCCAGCGCCTCGTCCGAGCCGACCCGGAAGCCGACGGTGTGCACCATCCCCGCACCCGCGAGGCCGCGGCGCGCGCCCGGATACTCGAAGAAGGTGATGTCGCTCCCCGGGCTTCCCTGCTCGTCGCCGTAGAAGAGGTGGTAGACGGTCGGGTCGTCCTGGTTGACCGTCTTCTTGACGAGCCGCAGGCCGAGCACCCGCGTGTAGAAGTCGAGATTCGTGGGCGCGTCGCCCGTGATGCAGGTGACGTGGTGGATTCCGTCCAGTCTCATTGCGTCTCCTTTCGCCGGCTGAACCCGCAGCATGCCCGGTTCTGCGACGTCGTGGCGTTCGCGAGGCGACTGCGCCCAGCGGCCGCCGACAGGCGGCCGGCTTTAGGGATTCTCGCGCCTGGGATTCGCGTCAGCGAATCCCAGGCTGCGGGCTGGAAGTAGTCTCCAGCCCGTGAAGATCGGGATCGTGGTCCCGTTCTCGTGGTCGTTCTGGGGAGCCGTCGTCGAGCACGCGGAGTTGCAGGCGGCGGCGCTCGAGGAGCGAGGCCACGACGTACGGCTGCTGATGGCCAACGACCCGCCGGGTCAGTTCACCCGAGCACTGCACCCGCGCGTCGGCCGGCATGGCAACCCGCCGTCGACCGTGATCTCGGTCGGGCGCTCGGTGATCGTCCCCGCGAACGGCTCGCTGCCGAACATCTGCCTCAGCCCGCGCTCCATCTTCCGCGTACGGGCGGCGCTCGAGCGAGAACGCTTCGACATCCTCCACCTGCACGAGCCGATGACGCCGACGATCTGTGTCGTCTGCCTCGCGGTCGCCACATGCCCGATCGTGGCGACGCACCACGCCTCCGGCGACCTCGGCTGGATGCGGCTCGCCACGCCGGTCTGGGGCTTTCTCCTCCGGCGCGTCGACCGCCGAATCGCCGTCTCCGAGCAGGCACGGGACTCGATCGCGCGCTGGGTTCCCGCCGATTGCGAGGTGATCCCGAACGGCGTCCTCATACCGGAGCGAGTTGAGCCAGGCGGCCGAGACCACACCGTCGTCTTCGCAGGCCGGCAGGAGCCGCGGAAGGGGCTGCACGTCCTCCTCCGCGCCTGGCCGGAGATCCACCGGCGCACGGGCGCGACCCTGCGCGTCGCAGGAGCCGATCCGCTGGCGGTGCGGCTGCTGCTCACGCGCCTGCGCGTCTCCGAGGCCGGCATCGACGTCGTCGGTTTCCTCTCCCAGGAGGAGCTGACCCGCGAGCTGAGCTCTGCGAAGGCGCTCGTCGCCCCCTCGCTGGGAGGCGAGAGCTTCGGCATGGTGCTGACGCGCGCCTTCGCGTGCGCTCTCCCCGTCGTGGCCTCCGACATCGCCGGCTACCGCGACGTCGTCACGCCGGAGACTGCCCTCGACGGTGCCGCCTGGCGATCCGGCGGAACTCGCGGACGCGGTCACCGCGATCCTCGCCGACGAGCCGCGCCGCCTGGCGATGGGCGCGGCGGCGCGCCAGCTGGCGATCGAGCGGTACTCGTGGGGCGATATCGCGCGCCGGCTCGAGGAGGTCTACGAGGTCGCCGCCGGGCGCGTCCGGGCACCTGCCGCCGCATGAGGGTCGTCGGCCGTCCTGCGCAACCCGTGGGCGCGCGGCGTCGTCGTCCTCGCGGTGCTCGCGCTCGCGCTGGTCGCGATCTGGTGGCGCGGGCCGAACTGGGGCGAGGTCTACCACGCGTTCGACTTCGTCGCGTGGCGCTGGATCGTGGCCGCGATCGCCCTGAACCTCGTCTCCGTGCTCTGCCGCGCCGTCTCCTGGCGACTGACGATCAGCCAGGCACTCCCGGACCCGCAGCCGTCATTCACGAACGTCTTCTCGGCGTTCGGCGTGGGCCTGCTCGGCAACGCCGTCTTGCCGGCTCGCGCGGGCGAGCTCGCGCGCGTCGCCGTCCTGCGAGGGCATCTCCCGCACGGCCCCGGCACGAGCGCGACGCTGCTCGGCACGGTTTTCGCCCACCGGCTCTTCGACCTCTTCCCGGCTCTGCTGCTCGTCGTCTGGGTGCTGTCGACCGCGAAGATCCCGCATTGGGCACTGACGGGCCTGATCGCGGTCGGGCTCGTCGGCTTCGTGCTGCTCGCCGTCGCCGTGGTCTCAGCGCGGCGGCAGTCCCGACCGCTTGACGGCACAGGCGCCGTGCGCCGGCTGCTCGGGATGGCGCGGCAGGGCTTGGCGGTGATGAAGGCGCCGTTACCGGCGGCAGGCGCGATCCTCTTCCAGACGCTCGGCTGGCTGATGCAGCTCCTCGCTGTCTGGGTGGCGATGCGCGCCTTCGACATCGACGCGCCGCTCCCGGCGGCAGGGCTCGTCCTGCTGCTCATGAACATCGCGACCGTGTTCCCGCTCTGGCCCGGGAACATCGGGCTCCTGCAGGCGGCGGTCGCCCTACCGCTCGGCCAGTACGGCGTCGCATATTCGACCGGATTCGCCTACGGCCTCGTGCTCCAGGTCGTCGAGATGTCGGTCGGCGTCGGCGTCGGCCTCGTCTTCCTCGCGCGCGAGGGCCTCTCCTTCGCGTCCCTCCAGACGATGGAGCAGGCGGAGGAGAGTCGCGAGAACGTCCTGCTCGAGCAGGCCGACGACGTGCGTGCACGCGACAAACGGGAGAGAGAGCGCGTCGCGAGCTGACGAACTCGTCTCGAGACGAGTCTCTTAGCGACTCTCAGCAGAGCGGAGCCGCTCGGCAAGCAGCTCGAGCAACTTCCACGCGACGTCCGGGTGCTCCATGACGAACGGGCGGAAGCTCCAGATCGGCAGCGCGTAGCAGCGCATCGCTGTCTTCGCGCTGACCGTGGCCGACCGCGCGGCCTTGTCGACGAGGGCTACCTCGCCGAACGAGTCGCCCGGCCCGAGCGTTCCCACCTCGCTGCCGTGCACGGTGAAGGTCCCCTCGCCGCTCTCGACGACGAAGAAGTTGAGCCCACCCTGGCCCTCGCTCGCGATCTCCTGCCCCGGCTCGAACGAACGCTCGACGAATTCGTCAGCCAGACGCGCGACGCTCTTGTCGTCGAGGTCGGCGAAGAGCGGGATGCCGCGGACGAGATCGGGACTGGGACGTGCCACGTCGCGCGATCCTACACAGTCTCGCAGTCTCGGATTCGCTCCCGCGAATCCGAGACGCGACAATCCCTGAAGGCGGCCGCTGTCGCGGCCGCTGCGGCTGCGCTTCGAACCAGGCCCAGAGCAGTCTCGCAGTCCCGGATTCGCTCTCGCGACTCCGAGACGCGACAACCCCTGAAGGCGGCCGCTAGCCGGGAGCAGACGCCATGCGCGTCGAGATCAGGGTGTCTGCTGCTTCAGCCGCCGACTCGTGCGCGGTGACGGCCTCGACGAACTCCTCGCGACGCACGGCGCGCAGCACCAGATCCGTCCGCGCGGTCACCGTCGCCGTTCGTGGGACGTCCCGCAGGAGCGCGATCTCGCCGAACGACTCGCCTGGCCCGAACGTCTTGCCGGCGATCTCGACCTCGCCCGCCTCGACGACGTAGAACCGATCGCCCGGGTCGCCCTCGTGAAAGACGACCTCGCCCGCGGGAACACGAACCACCTCGGACCCGGCAGCGAGACGTTCCAGCACCGCCTCGGGGAGGAGCGCGAGCATGGGCACGCCACGCAGGAGATCCGTCCCCTCCGGGGCGGCGACCCGCCGGTCGATCCCGCGCAGCCGCGGCCACGAGACGACCGCGAGCACGGGCAGCAGCGCGCCGGCGGCGACGAGCGCCCCCTTGTTGCCCAACGCCTCGACGAGCAGCGGCGCCAGCAACGCCCCGATGCCGAGCGCGGCCAGCAGGAGCGACTGGAGGGCGCCGAAGGCGCGAGAGAGGACGTCGTCTGGGACGGCGCGCTGCAGCAGCGTGGTCGCCGAGACGTCGACGAACGTGTTACCGAGCCCGATCAACGCGAAGCAGAACGCCACGAAGGCGAGCTCCGGAACCCCGGCGATCAGGGCCAACGGCCCGCCGTAGAGAGCAAGTCCGAGCCCGAAGTTTCCGGCCAGGCGCCCGCGGCCGACGAGTGCGAGCACGATGACTCCGCCGACGATGCCGCCGATCCCCTTCGTTGCGTTGAGCGTGCCGACGGCGGAATCACCGGCGCCGGTGACCTCGATCGCGGTGATCACGACGAACACGTTCATTGCGCCCCCGACCAGCGCCTGGACGACGTAGAGACTCGTCAGGAAACGCAGATCGCGGTTGGCAGCGATCGTCGTCAGGCCGGCTGCCGCGTCCCGGCCAAGCGGATTCCGCGCGCGCCGCACCACGCCCGCGTGTTCCGGCTCTCGCACCGCGAGCACGAGCAGCGCTGACCAGACGAACGACGCCGCATTGAACGCGAAGACGGCAGAGATGCTCGAAACGGCGAGGACACCTGCGCCGATCGCCGGGCCGACAACGGCCCCGACGCTGATGATGACGCTCGTCGCGACGTTGGCAGCCGCCAGCTCTTCCGGCGTCCGCGCCAGCCCGGGGAGAATGGCCTGGTAGGCAGGGGTGAACGCAGTCGAGACGATCTGGGACAGGGTCACGATGGTGAACACGACCCAGACCGGGCCGCCGGCGGCGATCGCGGCTCCCGCGGCGAGCATCAGCCCCGCACGCAAGATGTCGGAGCCGACCATCACCGTGCGTCGCCCCAGCCGGTCGCCCAGCACCGACGTGAACGGCCCGACAAGGGCAGCCGGGATCATCCGTAGCACCGTCACGAGCGCGACAGCCCCGGCGCCGCCCGCGTCGAACGCGTAGACGAGTAGCGCGACGAGATAGGCCCAGTTGCCGAGAACCGAGC
This sequence comes from uncultured Actinomycetes bacterium, assembly GCA_963737565.1. Classification (GTDB taxonomy): domain Bacteria; phylum Actinomycetota; class Thermoleophilia; order Gaiellales; family Gaiellaceae; genus Gaiella. The sequence continues at coordinate 54,691 of CAVTTF010000011.1, read as the reverse complement.
CGACGTTCGCTAGCTGCAGCCGCCGAAGGTCGCGGTTCGCAGCCACGGCTCCGATCGCGCGTAGCGCCTCGCTCGTCCGGCCCGTTCCGCTCATGATGGCGAGAATCGCAGGTCGGCTTGTAAAGTGGAAGCGACCACGGGAAGATTTCCGGTGCCCGGTGCGTCTAGTGGACGAGCCACAAAACCGGGCGACCCCAAGGAGGAAACGTGAGCGACGAGCGCAAGTACGACGATCTAGGCGAGAAGAAGTACGACGACCTTGGCGACAAGTCCAAGGAAGACGTCGGCGACGGCGAGCCGGATGTCGAAGGCCACTGGGAGGACCTCGGACAGGAGAAGCAGTTCGACGACCTCGGCCAGGAGAAGCAGTTCGACGACCTCGGCCAGGAGAAGAAGTTCGACGACCTAGGCCAGTGACGCGCCACGCACCATGTGACTCCCCGACGGGGCGGCGAGAGCCGCCCCGTCGGCGTTACGACCGGGTCGGAGCACGACTTCGATCGCCGTCCCGGCGCCCGGGGCGGTGCGGAGCGAGAAGCCGCCGTGGATCGAATCTGCGCGGAGGCGCATGTTGCGCAGTCCCTGCCCGGCACCGTCGCCCCCGTTCTCGAAGCCGACGCCGTCGTCCGAGACGACGACCACTCGCCGCCCGCCGCGGTGGGCGATCGTCACCTCCGCGCGACCGGCTCCCGCGTGGTGGCGCGCGTTCGCCAGCCCCTCCTGGACGATCCGGAAGATCTCGATCTGCTCGTCGGGCGCAAGCCGCGACCTCCGGGTCGATGTCGAGCTCGACGTCGAGCCGCCCGTCGCCGGTCAGGAACTCCACGTACCGGCGCAACGCAGCGTCGAACGGCGCGGTGCCGCTGGCCGACGAGAGCGCGAGCACGGCGAAGCGCGCCTCCTGCTGCGCCGCCTCGGCGGCCCGCCTCAGCCGCGGCAACGCCTCGTCGAGGTCGGCCCAGCCTCGAGCATGCTCACGTGCGCGGAGATCGCGAACAGGTACTGGGCCAGGCCGTCGTGGATCTCGCGCGCGACCCGCGCCCGCTCCTCGGCCACGGCACGGCCGAACTCGGCGTACCCGTACGCCCGCCAGACACCGACGAGCAGGACCGCGTAGGCAAGCAGCCGGAGGAAGTCGTTGTAGAGCAGGTACGGACTGGCCGCGAGCACGTAGTGAAGGTCGGCAAAGACGACGAGGGTGAGCGCCAGCGCGAGCCAGCGGTCGAGATCGCGCCCGTGCCGGCGAAAGCGGAGACCGAAACCGACCGCAGCCGCAAGGCTGAGCAGCGCGAGGGCGGCGTACGCGAGCGCCGGGCCGGGCGCCCGACCGCCCTCCGCGTCGACGAGCGGCAACGCGAGCCGCCGCAACGCGACCGGCCGCCCAGGCGAACGCGACGGCGACGACGATGCCGGCGCCGGTCGCCGCAAGGGCGCGATGCCTGTGCGCCAGCCGTGGCGAAACGAATGCCGCCACGGCGATCAGCGTCGCTGCAGCAAGATCGACGGCGAGCGACGACCAGGCTTCGGCCGCAGACGGGAGGTCGGCTCCGAGCAGCGGGGTCAGCTCGAAGGCGATCGTCCCGGCAGCGACGAGCCCGAACCCGGCGGCAGGAGCAGGTCGAGCGCACGCCCTTCGACCTGGAACCGCACCAGCCCGAGGACGGCGACGATCGCTGCGACGACCGCGACCGCGGTGTCGGCGGCGAGACGAGCAGGCGGCTGCGGATCGTTGTGGAGGCCGCTGACGACGACCAGGACAGCAGTGCCGGCCGCGAGCACAGCGGCCAGGACGAGCTCACCGATCAGCCACGACCGGTACGAATCCCCGCGCGTGCCGTTCACATACCCCTTGTCGGCAGCGGCACGTCTGCCGATAAGGCCGTTGATGGCGACGCGCGTCCTCATCGTCGACGACCACCCGCTGACGCGGGAGGCGCTCGCCTCTCTGCTGACCCAACACGGCTTCGAGATCGCAGGGCAGGCGAACGACGGTGCGGAGGCGATCGAGCTTGCGGCCGAACTCGCGCCCAACCTCGTCCTGCTCGACCTGACGATGCCGGGCATGGACGGGCTGACCGCGCTCGCGCGCATCCGCGAAGCCGCACCGGCGTGCGAGGTCGTCGTCCTCACCGCCTCCGGCACGGAGGAGAACCTCCTGGCGGCGATCCGCGCCGGCGCGGCGGGATACCTGCTGAAGAGCGAACCTCCCGAACGGATCGCATCGTTCCTCCGCGGCGTCGCGGACGGCGAGGCGGCCCTGTCGGGCGCCGTCGCGAGGAGCCTGCTGGAGCGGGTGCGCGAGGGACGCGGCATCGGCCGCGGCATCCCCGACGAGATCGCCGACCGACTCTCGGCGCGCGAGCTCGAGGTGCTGCTCCTGCTCGACGAGCACCTGGGCACGGACGAGATCGCGGCGCGCCTGTTCATCTCGGAGCACACCGTGCGCTCGCACGTGAAGAACCTGCTGCGCAAGCTGGGTGTCTCGTCGCGCCGTGATGCGCTCGAGCGGCTCGAGCTCGCGCGCGGCTGATCGGCATCGGCGCGGCCGCGGAGTTCTGATCGAGCCCCTCGCGCGGGGGATCTCGTTCCCCTCGCGCAGGGGATGTGCTGCCGCCGCGTACCGGGTGATACTGAGACGGCGCGGGCCGAAGGGCTTTCGCGGGTGGAACCACACACCGAGACGGCCGGCGCCGCATCGCCGGCCGTTTCCGTTCGGTCACCGGGCTAGCCGCTCGTGAAGCCCTCCAGCGCTGCCTCGACGAGCTCCGGCAGCGCCGCCGAGACATAGCCCCCCTCGAGCACGGCCGCGACGCGGGGCGCGAGCGCTGCGCAGCCGGCGGCGAGGGCGCGGAACCCGGCGGCTGTCAGCGTCCATCCCGGCGAGCGCGTCGGCGCGGTAGGCGTCGAAGCCCGCCGAGACGACGACCAGATCAGGTTCGAACCTGCTCACGAACGGTTGCACCTCCCGTCGGAACGCTGTGCGGTACTCGGCGTCGCCCGAGCCCGCGGCGAGCGGGACGTTCAGGACGTTGCCGGCGCTCGACCCCGGCCCACCGCTACCGGGGTAGAGCGGCCACTGGTGAAGCGATGCGTAGGCAAATGCAGGATCGCCGCGCACGAGCTCCTCGGTTCCGTTCCCGTGGTGGACGTCCCAGTCGACGATCGCGACGCGACTCGCCAGGCCCGCCGCGAGCGCGTGCCGGGCCATCAGCACCGCATTGCCGAAGATGCAGAACCCCATCGCCGAGCTCCGGCGGGCGTGGTGCCCAGGCGGGCGAACGAGCGCGAAGCCGCCTCGGTCGACGGCCTCGAGCGCTCCGCCGGCGGCAAGGAGTGCCGCCTCCCACGTCGTCGGCCCGGCCACTGTGTCGGCGTCGAACCAGGTTTCCGTCTTCAGTGCTTCGATCGCTTGCGACGTATGCGGGGTCGTGAACTCGCTCGATCGCCTCGCGAGCCGCAGGGCTCGCCTCTCGCACGGGAAATCGCTGCAGCAGCGCGGCGATCCGCTCGCCCCGTTCCGGATGCCCGCCGGTCGGATGGAGGTGGGCGAGCGCTGGATGTGAGATCAGCTCGACCGGACCGCCTCCTCGAGACGCCCGGCGAGCCCCTCGAGACCCAGCTCCCGCGCTGCCGCGGCACCGGCCGCCCAGTCGGGCTCCCAGTCGTCCAGCGGCGGCAGCGGCGCGCTCGGGTCGAGCGTCGCCACACGGCGGTAGAGGCGAAGCATGTCGGCCTCCGCCGCGAAGCGGCCCGCTTCGAGCAGCGCATCGAGCGACCCGTACGTCTGGAGCAGGGACGCTGCCGTCTTCGCGCCGACGCCGCGCGCCCCTGGGATCCGGTCGGACGGGTCACCGCGCAGCGCGATGAAGTCGGTCACCTGTTCCGGGTCGACTCCGTAGCGCTCCACTACCTCGTCGGGCCGGATGCGGGCGAGGGAACTGACGCCGCGGATCGGTTGGAGGATGGTGACGTCGGGGCCGACGAGCTGGAAGGCGTCCCGATCGGACGTGGCGACGAGGACGGAGCCGCCGCGCTCCCGCTCGGCGGCGACAGCGGCGGCGAGGAAGTCGTCGGCCTCGTAGCCGGGCGCTTTCCCGCAGGCGATCCCGGTGGCCGACGCAAGCATCGGCAGCAGGTCGAGTTGCTCGAGCAGGGCAGCGTCGAACTCGCGGCCGGCCTGGTAGCCGGCCATCGCTTCGTGTCGGTAGGTCGGCACGGTGAGGGTGTCCCAGCCGATGACGACGGCGCGCGGGCGCTCCGCCTGCCACAGCCGCAGAAGCATGTTGGTGAAGCCGACGAGCGCGTTTCCCGGCCTCCCGCCGGAGCGGCTGATGCTCTTGGGCAGGCCGTGGTAGGCGCGATGCGCGAACGAGTCCCCGTCGACGGCAAGCAGCGGTCGGCTCACGAGAGCGACGCCTCGAGCGACGTGATCGCCTCCTGCAGCCGCTCGGTGGCAGCGTCGGCGGCCTCCCGCAGGTCGCGCGAGCCGAGGTCCTCCAGCGGCAGCGGCTTGCCATAGGCGACGCGCAAAGGCCCCAGCCGGCTGAGGCGGTCGGTGCCGCTGATCGCCGCCGGCACGAGCGGGACGCCCGCCTCCAGCGCTATGCGAGCGGCGCCCGAGTGCCACTGCGCCTCGTACTTCTTGCGCAGGCCCTTCTTCCGCCGGGTGCCTTCAGGGAACATCACGACGACGTGTCCCTCGCGGCAGAGTTGCACGGCCGTGTCGATTGCCTCGACGTCGCGTTCGCCGCGACGGACACGGAAGCCGCCGCCGGCCGCGATCACCAAGCTGAGCGGGAACCAGAAGAGCTCCGATTTCGCCATGAAGCGCAGATAGCGGCGGGGGAAGAGCGGGAGCCCTAGCGGCCACGGGTCGAAGTTCGAGTTGTGATTCGCGGCAAGTACGAACGCGCCCTCGGGGAGGTGCTCTCGGCCCGCGCGCCCGCAGCCGGAAGAGAACGCGCAGCGCCGGCCAGGAGAGGACGGCAACAAACACGTAGAGGACGCTCGGGCGGTGCACCGGAGCCATGGGCGCGCCCAGTATCGCCCGTCACGGCGCTGCTGCGCCGCCTGGCGCCGTAGCTAAGGTGTCGCGCTATCTCATGAGCAGCGGGGCTGACAGCGCGAAGCGGAGGCTCGTGATCGTCGAGTCGCCCGCCAAGGCTCGCACGATCGCCGGCTACCTCGGCGACGGCTTCTCGGTGGAGTCGAGCGTGGGCCACATCCGCGACCTCCCCGAGCGGGCATCGGACATCCCGAAGGAGGAGCGCGGCAAGTACGGCGCGCTAGGCGTGGCCATCGACGAGGGGTTCGAGCCGTACTACGTGGTCGATCCCGACAAGAAGAAGATCGTCGCCGAGCTGCGGCGGAAGCTGAAGGACTCCGACGAGCTGCTGCTCGCAACCGACGAGGACCGCGAGGGCGAGGCGATCGCGCACCATCTCGTCGAGGCGCTGAAGCCGAAGGTGCCGGTACGGCGCATGGTCTTCCACGAGATCACGAAGGAGGCAATCCTGCGCGCGCTCGAGGAGACGCGCGAGATCGACCGCAACCTCGTCGACGCGCAGGAGACCCGGCGCATCCTCGACCGCCTCTACGGCTACGAGGTCTCGCCGGTGCTCTGGAAGAAGGTGACGCGCGGCCTGTCGGCAGGCCGAGTGCAGTCGGTCGCCACGCGACTCGTGGTCGAGCGCGAGCGGGAGCGCATGCGCTTCGTGGCCGCCCGCTATTGGGATGTCCTCGGCAGCTTCGACCCCGGCTCCTTCGAGGCGCGCCTCGCTGCCGTCGACGGCCGCCGGGTGGCGCAGGGCCGCGACTTCGGCCCCGACGGGCAGCCCCGCGAAGCGGTCGTCGTCCTGGACGAGGAGCGCGCGGGCAGCTCGCCCGCGATCTCGAGGCGCGCCCATTCGCAGTGCGGGCGGTGGACGAAACGCCCTACACGCGGCGGCCCGTGGCGCCGTTCCGCACTTCGACGCTCCAGCAGGAGGCCGGCCGCAAGCTCCGCTTCACCTCGCAGACGACGATGCGCGTTGCCCAGCGCCTCTACGAGAACGGCTACATCACCTACATGCGCACCGACTCGGTGGCGCTGTCCGAGACCGCCGTGGTCGCCGCCCGCGCACAGGCAGCGGAGGTCTATGGCGCGGAGACCGTCCCGGAGCAGCCGCGATCGTATGCGCGCGCGGTGGCGAACGCCCAGGAAGCTCACGAAGCAATCCGCCCGGCGGGAGACACGTTTCGCACACCGCAGGAGGTGCAGGAGCTGGGGCGCGACGAGCGGGCGCTCTACGAGCTGATCTGGAAGCGGACGATCGCCTCGCAGATGAAGGACGCGGCCGGCCACACGGTCAAGATCAGGCTCGGCGCGACGACGGAGGCGGGCGAGGACGCCGAGTTCCGCGCCGCCGGCACGGTGATCACGTTCCCCGGCTTCCTGCTCGCCTACGAATCGGGGAAGGACGAGCCCGGTGACGACGAGGAGGAGCGGCGGCTGCCGCAACTCGAGGTCGGCCAGACCATCGAAGCGACGACGCTCGAGCCGGAGGGGCACGAGACGACCCCTCCCGCCCGCTACACGGAGGCGAGCCTCGTCAAGGCGCTGGAGGACAACGGCATCGGCCGCCCGTCCACGTACGCATCGATCCTCAGCACGATCCAGGACCGCGGCTACGTGTTCAAGAAGGGGACCGCGCTCGTGCCCACGTTCGTCGCCTTCGCCGTGACTCAGCTGCTCGAAGGCCACTTCGGGCGCCTCGTCGACTACGACTTCACCGCACGCATGGAGGACGATCTCGACCGAATCGCCTCCGGGCAGGAGGCCCGCGTCGAGTGGCTGCAGCGCTTCTACTTCGGAGACGGCTACGCCCGGCCTGCATGCGCTCGTCACCGAGCACCTGGACGAGATCGACGCGCGCGCGATCAACTCGATCGCGATACCGGGAAGCGACGTCGTCGTGCGTGTCGGCCGCTACGGTCCGTATCTGGAGCGTGGCGACGAACGCGCGAGCCTCCCGCCCGACGTCGCGCCTGACGAGCTGACCGCCGGGAAGGTCGAGGAGCTGCTCTCAAAGCCGTCGGGCGATCGCTCCGTCGGCATTGATCCCGAGACACAACACGAGATCGTGGTCAAGGATGGGCGCTACGGCCCCTACGTAACGGAGATCTTGCCGGAGGGGGTCGACGGGAAGCCGCGGACGGCGTCGCTCCTCGCGTCGATGTCGCCGGAGTCGGTGACGCTCGACGACTCGCTCCGGCTCTTGACCCTGCCACGGACGCTGGTCGCACCCGACGGCGAGGAGATCGTCGTCGCCAACGGGCGCTACGGGCCTTTCGTCAAGAAGGCCGCCGAGACCCGCTCGCTCGATTCGGAGGAGCAACTCTTCACGCTCACGGTCGAGGACGCACTGGCTCTGCTCGCGCAGCCGAAACAGCGGCGTGGCCGCGGCGTGGCGAAGCCACCGCTGCGTGAGCTCGGCGCCGATCCCGACTCGAGCAGGCCGATCGTCGTCAAGGAAGGCCGCTTCGGCCCGTACGTCACCGACGGCGAGACGAACGCGAGCCTGAGACGGACGGACGACGTCGCCTCGGTCACGCTCGAGCGCGCGACCGAGCTGCTCGCCGAGCGCCGGGCGAAGGGGCCGTCGAGCGGAAAGCGCAAAAAGCGCTAATTCCCCAACTGGTACGGGCCACCGCGGTTCCTGCGCACTATACGGTGCGAGAAACAGGTCTAACTTCTGCCGTCCTGTCGGCGTCGTACGATGCGACAGGGCCTGGGTGCGGGCGCGCCGAGTGAACCGCTTCGCCTCGGCCGCGGAATATCCGAGAGGACGCGCACGTTCTGGGCTTGTGACACCGACCGACTGCTGGAAGACCCTGGAAAGCAGAGGGAATCGACGTACAGTTAGAAGAGGTTTGTAGCCGCCGCCGCACTTCGAAGGGACTGATCCGCGCGTGACCCAGAACCAACTGACCGAGCTGCTCGAGTCCGAGCAGGTCAAGGCGCTCATCGAGCGCTCCGAGGAGCGCGGCTACATCGAGCCGACCGAGCTCGAGGCATTCGCGCTCGAGCACGAGCTGTCGGACGAGGAGGCGGAGGCTTTCACGCGGGAGCTCGAAACGGCCGGCCTCGAGGTCGGACCGCCTCAGGCATCCGCCGCGGAGAAGGAAGCGGCGGAGAAGGAGGCGGCCGAAAGCGAGGTGTGGGCGGCCGACGCGCCGACGGGCGCAGCCGACTCGCTGCAGCTCTTCCTCGCCGACGTTGGGCGGCACAAACTGCTCACCGCCGCCGACGAGGTCGCGCTCGCCAAGCGGATCGAACGCGGTGACCCGGTTGCCAAGCGGCGCATGATCGAGTCCAACCTGCGCCTCGTCGTCTCGATCGCCAAGGGCTACCGCGGACTCGGCGTGCCGTTCCTCGACCTCATCCAGGAGGGCACGCTCGGGCTCAACCGCGCAGTCGAGAAGTTCGACTGGCGGCGCGGCTTCAAGTTCTCGACGTACGCGACCTGGTGGATCCGCCAGTCGGTCCAGCGTGCCGTGGCCAACCACGCGCGGACGATCCGCGTGCCCGTGCACGTCGTCGAACGGCAGCAGAAGCTCTCGCGAGCGGCGCGGCGGCTCGAAGTCGAGCTGGGCCGGGAGGCCACCAAGCAGGAGCTCGCGGAGGCCACCGGCCTGCCGATCCAGCACGTCGACGAGGCGCTCGGCGCCGCTCACGCTTCGGTCTCGCTGAACCAGAACGTGGGCGCGGACGACGAGGGCGAGCTGGGCGACCTTTTCGCCGACCGCGACGCGACCGATCCGTTCGACGAGGCCGAGGAGTCGCTCCGGCGCCAGGGCGTTCGGCGGGCGCTCGACGCGCTACCGGAGCGGGAACGGCGGATCCTCGAGCTGCGCTTCGGCTTCGAGGGCGAGCCGTGGACGCTCGAGGCGATCGGGCACGAGCTCGACCTGACGCGCGAGCGCGTCCGCCAGCTCGAGGGGCAGGCGCTCTCCCGGCTTGCCGCGCTCCGCGATCTCGCATCGCTCGCCGCCTAGTACCGCGACCATGGTCCACGCAGCCGCGGTGCCTGAGCCGTAGGCCTTCTGCGAAGCCCGGCGCCGGTCGCCATACTCTACCGCCGCGGCCACACCGGCGCGACACGGTTCTGCAGGGGCCGGGCTTTGCTCGCCCGCGGTCCGCCCTGGCTGGAGTCGCAAACTTCCGCGCCCGGCGTCGGTCATAATCTGCGCCGCCGTCTCGCCCGAGACGGGAGGTATCGAAAGGAGTCGTATGCGCAGGTTCCTGAAAGCAGGCATCTTGCTCGCGGCGCTCGCACTCGTGGCGGTGACGGCAGCACTCGCGACACCCCAGAAGAGCACCGTGACCGACACGCTCGTCTTCGGGGCGTCGGCGGATCCCGTCGTGCTCGACGCGGCGCTGATCTCGGACGGCGAGTCGTTCCGGGTGCTCTACCAGATGGTCGAGACGCTCGTCGACCTCAGGCCGGGCACGACCAAGATCGTGCCGGAGCTCGCGACGGGCTGGAAGAAGAGCGCTGACGGCCGCACGTGGACGTTCAACCTCCGCCGGGGTGTGACGTTCCACGACGGCACGCCGTTCAACGCTGAGGCCGTGTGCTCCAACTTCAACCGTTGGTACAACTTCAAGGGCGCCCTGCAGAACCCGGCCGCGTCGTACTACTACGGCGTCGTCTTCGCCGGCTTCAGCTTCGGGACGGGCTCGCTGGCCCGCAAGAACGCGCTCTACCAGAGCTGCCGCGCGGTGAACCAGTACACCGCCGCGGTCAAGCTGAAGAAGCCGTACGGCCCGTTCCTGGGGCGATGACGCTGACCCCGTTCGCCATCCAGAGCCCGACCGCGATGACGAAGTACGGCGCTGACAAGGGGCACCTGACCGCCGACGGCGGCTTCGTCGCCGACGGCACCTACGGCACGCTGCACCCGGCCGGGACGGGCCAGTTCAAGTTCTCGTCGTGGAAGGTCGGCGACAAGCTCGAGATCGTCCGCAACGACTCGTACTGGGGCAAGAAGGCCAACCTCAGGCGGGTCATCTTCCGGCCGATCGCCGACAACGCCGCCCGCCTCCAGGCGTTGCAGACCGGTGAGGTCGACGGTACGACCTCGTCGAGCCGCAGGACATCGCAACGATCAAGAGGAACAACAACCTCAAGGTCCTCGATCGCCCGGCGTTCAACGTCGCGTACGTGACGATCAACCAGGCGTACAAGCCGTTCGACAACGTGCTCGTCCGCCGAGCGGTGGCGTATGGGCTCGACCGTGCTCCGTCGTCAAGTCGTTCTACGCGGGACGCGGCGTCGTGGCGAACGAGTTCATGCCGCCGTCGATCGCGGGCTACTCGACGTCCGTGCCGAAGTACCCCTACAACCCGGAGCGGGCGAAGGCGCTGCTCCGCCAGGCCGGCCTGACCCTTCCGGTCGAGGTCGAGTTCTGGTACCCGACCGATGTCTCGCGGCCGTACATGCCCGACCCGCAGCGGAACTTCCAGGCGTTCGCCGCCAGCCTGAACAACTCCGGCTTCAAGGTCGTCCCGAAGAGCGCGCCGTGGCGGCCCGACTACCTCGACAAGCAGGCGGCCGGCAAGCCGGGGCGCTGAACCTGATCGGCTGGACCGGTGACTACGCGGATGCGGAGAACTTCCTCGGGACGTTCTTCCGCACGCCGCAGCCGTCTTGGGGCTTCAACGATCCCAAGATCTTCAACCTGCTCGAGAAGGCGCTCGTGACGGTCGACCTCGCCAAGCGAGCGGCGATCTACCGGCAGGCGAACAACTACATCATGACCCAGGTGCTCGGCGTCCCGTACGCCCACACGAAGCCGGCGCTCGGCTTCAGGAAGACGGTGCTCGGCTACGTGCCCAGCCCGACGACGAGCGAGTCCTTCGCCTCCGTGCGGAAGACCTCGTAGGGAAGGAGGATCGCCCTGGGAAGCAGTCGGCGGACATAGGATCGGGGCTCTGTGCTTCGTTTCACCGTCCGCCGGCTGCTTCTCCTCGTCCCGATCCTGATCGGGATCTCCCTCCTGATCTTCGTCTGGATCCGGGCGCTGCCAGGAAGCCCGGCCAACTCGCTCCTCGGCGAGCGCGCGACGCAGGAGGACGTCGACCGGATCCGCGAGCAGTACGGGCTCGACGAGCCGATCTACGTCCAGTACTGGCGCTACCTCCAGACCGTCGGCCACGGTGAGTTCGGCACCAGCATCGCCACCCGCCGCCCGGTCGCCGACGAGATCAAAGAGCGCTTTCCCGCCACCGTCGAACTGGCGCTGGCGGCCGGCTTCTTCGCAGTTATCGTCGGGATCCCGCTCGGCTTCCTGTCGGCGAAGAAGTACGGAACCTCACTCGACCACGGAAGCCTGGTGGCAAGTCTGATCGGAGTCTCGATCCCGATCTTCTTCCTCGCGCTGATTCTCAAGTACATCTTTGCCGTGCGGCTCGGCTGGCTTCCGAGCGTCGGCCGACAGGACGTCTTGATCGAGGCGGAACACCCGACGAACTTCTACGTCCTCGACGGGATCATCACCCAGAACTGGCACGCAGCCTGGGACGCCACCCAGCACCTGATCCTGCCGGCGATCGCACTCGGGACGATTCCCCTCGCGCTGATCACCCGGATCACCCGTGCCTCCGTGCTCGACGTGCAAAACGAGGACTACGTGCGTACCGCGCGCGCGAAGGGGATCTCCCGGCTGACCGTGGAGCGCCGGCATGTGCTCCGCAACGCGATGCTGCCCGTCGCCACGGTGATCGGCCTGCAGGTGGGACTGCTGCTGTCGGGCGCGATCCTGACCGAGACGGTCTTCGCATTTCCCGGCATCGGGACATGGATCCAGGAGGCGATCTCGAACCGCGACTACGCCGTGCTCCAGGGCGGGATGCTCTTCATCGCGACGGTGGTCGTGATCGTCAACCTGCTCGTCGACCTCTCGTACGGGCTGCTCAACCCGCGCATCCGGCTGGCGGGACGGTAGGCGACCGTGTCGGCTGCCGAGATCGAAGCCCGTGAACTCGAATTGCACACGCCCACCGGCGGGCTCTGGAGCGATGCGCTCCGCCGCGTGCTCCGAAATCCGGGCGCGATCGTCGGCGCCGTCGTCGTCGTGCTGTTCGTCTTCACCGCGCTGTTCGCCCCGCTGCTTGCCCCGTACGACCCGGTCGAGCAGGACCTCTCCCTGATCGCCGAGGGCTGCTGTCCAGGACCCTCGTGGGAGCACCCGCTCGGGGTCGACGACCTCGGCCGCGACGAGCTGTCCCGGATCATCTACGGGGCGCGTTACTCGTTGCTGATCGGGATCGTCTCGGTGACCGTCGGGCTCACGCTCGGCCTCATTCTCGGCTCCCTCGCCGGCTACTTCCGCCGCCTCGACACGCCGATCATGCGCATCACGGACATCTGGCTGGCGATCCCCGGCTTCCTGATGGCGATCGGGATCGTCGCGCTTTTCGGCGGGGGCGGGCTGCTCCCCGTGATGATCGCGATCGGGATCATCAATGTGCCGATCTTCACGCGCCTATTGCGCGGGTCGATCCTGCCGCAGAAGGAGACCGACTACGTCCTCGCTGCCCGCTCGGTCGGCGTGCGCAACCGCTCGATCCTCTTCGGGCACATCATGCCGAACGCGGTCTCGCCGGTGATCGTCGCGGGAACGCTGGCACTTGCGACGGCGATCATCGACGCTGCCGGCCTCGGCTTCCTCGGCCTCGGGCCGCAGGACCCGGCCACGCCTGAATGGGGCACGATGCTGACCGGAACGGTCCGGTACCTCCAGACGGCTCCGTTCCTCGCCATCTTCCCGGGCGTCGCGATCGTGATCGCGGTGCTCGGCTTCAACCTGATCGGCGACGCGCTGCGAGAGGCGCTCGACCCGAAGCTGCGGGGACGGATCTAGTGGCGTCCGCGCCGCCGCTCCTCGAGGTCGAGGACCTCCACGTCCACTTCGCGACCGAGCGTGGCGTCGTCCACGCCGTGAACGGCATCTCTTTCAGCGTCGGCACGGGCGAGACCCTCGGCCTGGTCGGCGAGTCCGGGTGCGGCAAGAGCGTCACCGCGCTCGCGCTGATGGGCATCCTGCCCCGCAACGGGCGCGTCGTACGCGGCAGCGCCCGAGTCGCCGGACGGGAGTTGCTCGCGCTCTCCGAACGTGAGCTGCAGCGGATCCGCGGCGACGAGATCGGGATCATCTTTCAGGACCCGATGACCAGCCTGAACCCGGTGCTCACGATCGGGAAGCAGCTCGGCGAGGCGATCTCCGCACACACGGAGCTCGACGGCAAGGGCCGCGAGCGACGCGCGATCGACCTGCTCGAGCAGGTCGGCATCCCGAGCGCGAAGGCCCGGCTGCGCGACTACCCGCATCAGTTCTCGGGTGGGATGCGGCAGCGCGCGATGATCGCGATGGCCCTTGCCTGCGAGCCGAAGCTGTTGATCGCCGACGAGCCGACGACCGCGCTCGACGTCACGATCCAGGCGCAGATCCTCGACCTGCTGCGCGACCTCGTCGCCGACCGCGACACCGCGCTGATCATGATCACGCACGACCTGGGTGTCGTCGCCGGCATGTGCGAGCGGGTGCATGTCATGTATGCGGGCACGCTCGTCGAGACCGGCAGCGCCGAGCAGGTATTCGCCCATCCGCGGCACCCGTACACGCTCGGGCTGCTCCAGAGCGTGCCGCGCCTCGATATGGGCAAGCGGCAGAAGCTGCACCCGATCGAGGGAGCGCCCCGAAACATGCTGAGCCCACCCGCCTCCTGCCCGTTTGCGCCACGCTGCCGCTTCCGAGTGGATGTCTGCACGCAGCAGCTGCCGCTGCTCGAGCAACGCGGCGGCGGGCAGCGCGCCGCTTGCTTCAACCCCGTCCCTGCCGACGAATGGCAGCGGACGAGGCTGGGCGGCGCAGCCGCATGACGGACGGCGGCTTCGCGAGCGACCGGAAATCCGCTGATCGAGCTCGACGACCTTCGCGTCTGGTTCCCGATCAAGAGCGGGATGGTGCTCGACCGCCACGTCGGTGACATCAAGGCCGTGGACGGCGTGACGTTCCAGATCAAGCGAGGCGAGACGCTCGGACTGGTCGGCGAGTCGGGCTGCGGGAAGTCGACCGTCGGCCGCACCATGCTCCGGCTCTATGAGCCGACATCCGGACGCATCGTCTTCGACGGCCAGGACATCACGACGCTCTCCGACAACGAGCTCAGGCCCCTGCGCCGGCGCATGCAGATGGTCTTCCAGGATCCTTTCGCGTCGCTGAACCCACGGCACTCGGTCGGCCGCATGATCGCCGAGCCCCTGAAGGCGCACGGCATCACACGCCGGTCGGACGCGTCCGGCCGGGTGCGCGAACTGCTCGACGTTGTGGGACTGCCGCCGGATGCAGCCAACCGCTTCCCCCATGAATTCTCCGGCGGGCAGCGACAGCGCATCGGGCTCGCGCGGGCGCTTGCGCTCAACCCGGAGCTCGTCGTGTGCGACGAGCCGGTGTCGGCGCTCGACGTCTCGATCCAGGCACAGATCATCAACTTGCTCGAGGAGCTCCAGGGCGAGTTCGGTCTGACCTACCTGTTCATTGCGCACGATCTGGCGGTCGTCCGCCACATCTCCGACCGAATCGCGGTGATGTATCTCGGCAAGGTCGTGGAGGTCGCGCCCGCCGACGATCTGTACGAGAACCCGCTCCACCCGTACACGATCGCGCTGCTGTCGGCAATTCCGATTCCCGACCCGGAGATCGAGCGGACGCGGGTGACGATCAGGATCTACGGCGACGTGCCCAGTCCCGCCAACCCCCCCGCTGCGTGCCGGTTCCATACCCGCTGCCCGTTCGTGCAGGAGACCCGCTGCCGGGAGGAGGAGCCGCTCCTCCGGATGCTGGAGGGCCATCAGGTGGCGTGCCATTGGGCCGAAGACGTAAAGGCCGGACGGATCCAGCCGAAGATGCGCACGCCGGTCCTTGATCCGGGCCAACAGCCGCCCGAGTGGGAGCCGCCACCGACATAGCGGTTGTGTGCGAGGGTGCGGCGCGGAGGCGACAGCGCCTACTGAGGGCCGGTTTCGGCGGTGCTCACCCTTTCGAGGTACAACCTCCGCGCTAAAGCGGCCTCCACGTGAGGCCGATACGGCTTTCGTGGACGCCGCGGAGCGTAAGGAGATCCTCAGCCGTTATCGTGACCACAGCCGCCGCTTCGAAGCGGCGGCTGCACGCAGGAGTAGTGCGCGGTCCGGCGCTGTCATCCCGTTCACGCCACCCGTGCTGCGGGAGCTCGAGCAGGAACCCACAGCCCGCGAGCTCGAGGTCCTCCAGCTCGTGGCCGATGGCCTCGTCAACCGGGAGATCGGCCAGCGCCTCTACCTCTCCGAAGAGACGGTGAAGTCGCACGTCCGGCACTTGCTCGCAAAGCTTCAGGCGCGCAGCAGAGCCCACGCCGTAGCTGTGGGCTTCCGGCGTGGGCTCATCGCCTAGCTAGGTGCGACGTCGCGAGTCCGGGCGGGTGCGTTCGGCTCCCCCATTGGAGGGATGCCCGAATCGCACACGAACCGGACGATTAGCTTCTCGATTACCAGTCTCTCGTGCCACCGGCGAAGGTGACCCGAGTCGCGACGCGAAGGAGAGCCTTCCGCATCACTTTTCTCCTAGGTTGGGAACTGACGGCAGGAGGATCGTATCCCCCGAACGGGTGATATGCAAGAGTTCAGAGGACAACCGCTCCGGGTACTCGTCTACGTCGCGACGCTAGCCGTCGCGGCGGTCTCGCTTGCTGTGGCTCTGATGCTCGCCGGCTACGGCCTCGAGGAGCCGATTGCCGTAATTGCCCTGGCGAGTGCGGCCGCGATCGGCGAGCGCTGGGCGGTGACATTCTCAAGCACCACCGTCCTCAGCGTTTACCTGCTCCCAACGGTCCTTGCAGCTGTCGTACTCGGTCCACTCGCCGCGGGCGTGGTCGCAGCCGCCTCAATGCTCGGCGACTCGGAGTTCTGGCACCCGACCCAGCCAGAGCGCTCTCCACGCCTCAGATGGCTGACGTACACGTGCATCAGCTTCATCACCGGTGCCGTCGCCGGGCTCACGGCCGTCGCGATGTCGAGCATCGTTCCGGGGTCAACCGGCGCGCTCGTCGCCGCGTCCTTTGCAGCGATGGCTGTTGCGGAGGCAGTCGACCTGGGATTCGCGATCACGACAGCTCAGATTCGTGGGAAGCGCATGCGTCAGGTTGCCGGGGCGGCGGCTCCGGTCGCCGTTACGTCCTTTCTCGTCTACGCGCCGGTTGTCACAGGGCTCGCCATCGCGTATGAAACGGTGTCACCCTGGACTCTCCCGCTGTTCCTCGTTCCAGCGTTGGCCTTGCAGCGGCTCTATACGCTCTATCAGCGCGAACGCCGGCTGAGTGACGACCTTCGAACGGTCAACGAAACTCTCGAGCGCGCGAATCTCTCCTTTGCGGCAGCCCTAATCGCCACCCTCGACGCGCGAGACCGGTACACGGCCGGTCACTCGGCCGCCGTCGCAATCTACTCGAGGGACATCGCCGCGCTGATGGGCCTCGACGACGAGACACGCGAACGTGCCTACCTGTGTGGCCTCGTGCACGACATCGGGAAGATCGGGCTCCCGGCCGGTCTGCTCGAGAAGCCGGGCGCGCTCACTCTCGACGAGCGCCGGCTGATGCAGGAGCACTCGGCGATCGGCGAACGGATCCTGAAGAATGTGGACGACTACGCCGACATCGCGCGGATCGTCCGCCACCACCACGAGCGCATCGACGGGGAAGGCTATCCGGACGGCATCGCGGCCCTCGAGATCCCACTCATCTCGAGGATCATCGCCGTCGCCGACGCTTACAACGCGATGACGTCCGACCGTCCGTATCGCGACGCAATGCCGAGCCGGGTCGCGCGCCTTCGCCTGGCTCAGGCGGCAGGCACGCAGTTCGACACGTCGATCGTCGTCGCTTTCGAGGCGGTGCTGGCAACGGCAAACGAGGACTATCGGCTCGCCCGCCGCGCCGACTTCGCGGCCTTTGCGCGCGCCGCCATGGAGAGCTCACAAGCAAGGCCCCGAGTCAACGCCGGTTCCTCAGGTTGCGTCTGTCGCCTGACCGGCGCGCCGACGGGCGGCGTCGAGCGCGAGCGCGTGGCGGGATCTGATTCCCAACTTGTCGAAGATGTGGTGCGCGTGCACCTTGACCGTTGCCTCAGAAATGAACAGGTAAGTCGCGATTTGACGGTTCGTCAGACCCCGGCAGATCAGTTCGTACACCTCAAACTCGCGCGGTGACAGAAGCGTCGCGGGTTCCTTGTCGCTTGAGGTCGCAATGGTCGCGGCACCGAGGAGATGCTCATCTCCCACTCTCCGAAGAACCGCCGCTAATCGATCCCGAAGATCTCGCGACTTGAGCAGAACCGCGAGTAGGTCAGGACTCGATCGGTAGGCGGACACGAGCAAGTCGGTGCCATTGCTGTCCTCCAAGACGTCCAGAAGGCGTTCACAGGCTGACCGCACGTCGCCTTGCCGTCCACGGATGGCTGCAATCACGCGCGCTGCTTCGCTTAGGACGCGGGCTTCGATGCCACGGGTGGCAGACGAGGCTTCGTCCGCCAGAGAGAGGCATTCGTCGATTCGACCGGCGCATCCCAGCGCCACCGATCGAGACGCGAGGTACTCGCCCCTAATACTGGCGATGGTCGTGTTGAGATCGGCGCTAACGTGCAATGCAGCGGCGACGTGCCCTGATTGTGAATGAAGTCGTATCAGCAGAGCAGCTGCCAGCGGTTCGAGGAACGCATCTCCGAGCCGCTGGCCCTCCTGAACCGCCCTTATGAGCAAGGGCTTAGCGTCGTGGTATTGACGGAGGCCACAAAGCGCCTGCGCCGCGGCGCAGTCTGCATACGGTACGACGAAACTTAGACGGTGCTGATGCGCGTCATCGCGCAATCTTGCTGCCACCTCGAGCGCTCCACCGTAATCGCCCGTGTGGGCGAGCGCTCCCGCGTAAACACTGCGGAATGAGCACCGGGCAAACGGATCCTTCACCCGATCGACAAGTGTGTTGGCTCGTGCAGCAACCTGAAGGCTCCTTATCGATCCCGACCGCATTTCGAGAAGAAGTGTTCGATTCGCGGCCCTGATGACTTCAGACGGAAGTCTGTTGGCCGGGTCGGCCTTAAGCTCCGCCAGCACATCCCAGGCGTCAGGGCTTTCAAGCTCGGACAACGCGCTGATCAGCCCCCAGCGCGCCTCGCGCCGCTCGTCATCGGTCTGGGCCTTCTGCTCGGCCTGGCGGTACAGCTCGGCGGCCTCTTCCTCGTCATTGCCGAAATGAGCGGCCCGAGCCGCAGCCATGAGCGACTTGAACGACAGCGGCGCTTCCGGAGAAAAGCCACGGTGGGCGGCAACCGCCGAAGCTCCCGCTAGAAGGCTGTCGCCGTCACGAAGCGCGATCTCCGCGCGCGCAAGCTCCAGGACAGGTGCTTCCCATTCAGCGCGGTCAGCAGTGTCGATGAGCCGTCGCAAGGTCGTTAAGCGTCCAGTGTTGAGCAGGTCATATAGCGCGTCCTCGAGCGCCGCTTCGAACCGATCGGTCAGATGATCGCGAAGGATCAAGTCGAAGAGCGGATCCCAATCGCGGTGGGCGTGGTACCAAGCGAGGCACGTCTCCACTGCGACAGCTCGCTCCTCGCCAAGCTCACCCGTTGCTCGACGCAGTAGAAAAGCCGCCGCAAGTGGATGAAGGCGACAAGTGCCCGGCGCGCTCAACAACTAGCCTGATCGCTTCCGCCTCGCGAAATACCGCCTCCACCGCGTCAGGTCCAGCGAGCGCGGCGGCGAGGTCGCGATCGAGCGTCGGAGCGAGTGCGAAGAGGCAGAGCGCGCGGCGCATCTCCGGCGCGAGAGACTGATAGACCTCCTCGGCGAAGAAGTCGTAGACCTCGTCGGGGAAGCCGGCGGAGAGATCGACTGGGCGGGGCAGCCTGCGGGCGAGGCCGAGCACGGCGGGCCAGCCGTCGGCCAGGGCGATCAACCCGGCTCGCTCATCGGGAGGCCGGTCGGCGAGAATCTGGCCAGCCTCGTCTCGGGTCATCGCGAGCTCCGCCTGGCCGAGCTCGAACGCGCCGCCGTAGATCAGGTCGCGAGTCGTCACCCACGAGGGCCGCTCACGCGTCGTGACGAGCAAGTTGATGGGGGCGCTGCCGACGAGCTCCTGGACGAACAGCTCGGCATCCGCGGCACCCACGATGTGGTGGTAGTCGTCGAGGACGAGCCACGCCTCGCTCGGCCAAACGGCGAGGTCCTCCGCCAGCATCTCAGCCGTCAGGCGGGCGTCGACGGCCGGCTCGTGGGCCGTCGCCAACCGCTCGCGGAGCCGCTGCCCGCAGCCCGGCGCGACCGCATCCGCCCGGCGGGCAACCTCGACGGCGAGAGCCGCGACATCGACGTGCTGGGAGCGAACAGGGCACCAGACCGAAACGCGGCCCTCGATCGACGACCACTCGTGGGCGAGCACGGTCTTCCCGTAGCCGGCGGGGGCCACGAGCATGCGCATCGGAGCGCGGGAACTGTCCAGCGCGTCGAGCAGGCGCACGCGTTTGATCGTCCGGGCACGACTCGGTGACTCCGGGGCGGTCGCTGGCCTTGGCTGCGCTGCCATGCCCGTTCGAACCGTAGTGCACTGCTCCCCTGCGAGAAAAGTCCGGCGCCCGCGGCGGCGGGGGCGGCCGCGGGCGCCGCGCCGTCAGACCCCCGGCCGCAAACGCGAGCCGAGGCTGGTGGAGAGAGGGTCGTCGCCCGTCTGCGCGAGGTAGGCAAACGGAATCTGTCGCCGGCGTGCCACCCCGAGCTTCTGACGGAGAACGTCGGAATGCGCCTTCGCGGTGCGCGGCGAGATACCCAGACACGCACCCACCTCGTCGTTCGACATGCCCGCCGCGATCAACGCCACCACCTCGCGTTGCCGAGCGGTGATCTGCGAGCTTCCTTTCGTCATCGTTTCGACCATGCAGCGAGGCTAGTGTCCCCCGTTCGAGGGATCCATTCCTCGTCGGGTGTAAGCCGCGGTGTATTCATCGCCGGGTCGCAAGGGCGGCGGGGAAGGCGGTCGCGGCCGTGGCACCGCACGCTAGGCTCGCCGCGATGCACGCCGTCGAGATCGAGGGTGTCGCACGCCGGTTGCGCGAAGACGGCGGCGGCTACCAGGTCGTGCACGCCTCGCCGGGCCTGGAGCTCGGCGTCTACGTGCTCGTAGCGCCCGAGCCCGACCGGCAGCAGCCGCACGACGCTCGACGAGGTCTACGTCGTCCTGGAAGGCAACGGCGTGCTCGAGATCGAAGGTCGCCCCGTCCCGCTCGAGGAGGGGCAAGCCATCTTCGTCGCCGCGGGTGCCGACCACCGTTTCACGGCGTACGAGCAGCTCGCGCTGCTCGTCGTCTTCAACGGCCCACATTCCGCCTCGTAGAGTGCGCGTCTTCCATTTGTAACGAACACGCGTTAGTGTCCACCGTGTGGCGATGACGTACAAGCGGCCGCGGATCCCGCACTACGACGATCCCGTCGCGGTCGGGCTGAGGCTTCACGAGGCGCGGGAGGCTGCAGGCCTGAGCCAGCGCGAGCTCGCTTTCCCCGGCTGCAGTGCCGCCTATATCTCCCGCATCGAGCGAGGCGAGCGGATTCCCTCGCTCCAGGTGATGCGAGAGCTCGCGCGCCGCATCGGCGTCAGCGAGGCGATGCTGGCCCACGGGCACGAAGCGCTCGACGCCTCGGTCGCCCAGCGCGTGCGCGAGGCCGAGACCGCCGAAGCGAGCGGCGATTCCAAGGCGCGCGCCAAGGCCTATACCGCCCTCGCCACCGCCGCCACTCGCGCGGCGCGCTCGCCCGTCGGCGCCTGACCACTTCCGCCGGCGCGTTGCGACGGCCGCCCAAGCTGTTGGACCTGCTCCTAGGTCATCGGCACCTGGCGGAGGATCTTCGGCGTGATGCGGTCGAGGATCTCCGTCAGGTTCTCGCCGGTGGCAGTGATGCCGTGGTTGCGCAGGCCGATCACCGCGTGGGCGGGGTCGGGCTCGCGGTCGATCAGCTCGGCGACGGACTCCGCGAGCTCTTGTGTCCCGCACGGATAGTTCACGTCGGTCGCAGGAATGCCCTCCATCCAGGCGTGCACGTGGAGGATCGCGCCGACGTCGGGGTGACGCTGGTAGATCATCCAGTGCTCGATCGCGTCTACCGACACACGGCGTGGCTCGATTCCGGGCGGCACGCTGAGGACGATGCGGGCATTCGGCTCGTCGTACCCGATGACGAGCAGATAGTCGCGCCCGACGGTCTCGAGCTGGGTCTTGTCCACACCACTCGCACTCATCCAGAAGCGCGTCTCGTCCTTGCGCGCGGAGAGGTTGCCGTAGGAGAGGCCGCCCACCTGGTAGAGCCGCATCACGTGCCGCAGGTCGCGCTCGGACAGGAACTCGTGCACGGGGAACGGCGCGGGCAGCAGATCAAGCTGGTCGAGGCGCTTGCCCGCCTCGCCGACCTCGCGGGTGATCTCGTCCCCGTCCCAGAGCTCGGGCTCGAGATCCGGACGGAACTCGTTGTCGATCACGAGCTTCGACTTCGCCAGCGGGGCAAGCCGGGCGTAGATGTCCTTCGGGTCCTCCGACACCTTGTACGTCCCCTGCTCCATCGTCGTGAACCACGTGCCCTGCCGCGGGACGTGGAGGAGAACGACGTTCGAGAGCGTCCGCACGAGCATCGGGTAGCTCGCCTTGAGGACGTCCTCAGGCGCGTCGTCAAGCTCGTAGAAGGCGGCCGAGTACGTCCCGCGGGCCTTCCGCCGAAACGCCTTCGGGTTCTCGGCGTCGAACATGTTGAGGACGAAGTCGGCGTCGTCGACGCTCTCGACGGGGACGAAGCCGTCGCGCTCGAACTCCTTCGCCGACCGTCCGCACGAGCTCGCCGAGCTCGGCGGACGTGGGCGACCCTGCCACGGCGTAGCGGCGCATCTCCGGACCTATCGTACGACCTGGCGCAGCTACTTGACCACGAAGCCGATCCGCTGGCCGGCCTGGTAATGCCCCGCGACGTTGCAGATCAGGACGTACTTGCCGGCCTTGAGCGTGAGGGTCAGCCCAGCCGACTTCCCGGCCCTGACCGAGATCTTGCCGACACGGCCCACCTCGACCGCCTTCGACCCCTTCACAGGGAGCTTCGCCGGCGCCAGGTTCGTCTTGAGTACGACCAGCTCGTGGGTGAGCTTGCCCGTGTTGCGGACGGAGAACGCGACCGTGCCGCGCGGCGTGCTCACGGGCACGGGGACGACCTTGAACTCCTTCAGCGTCACCTTGACGACGGTCTTGGTCGCCGGCGCCCCAGGCGGCCGAAACCCCAACGGCCACCACGAGCACGCTCGCAATCCCAACGATCACCTTGCGCATCGATTCAACCCCTCTCCTTCGAAATGACGCCGCCACGCTAGCGGAAGAGATCCCGGTCGGCGGGCATGACGAGATCGGCGCCGCGCCCGTCGCCAGGCGCCTCGACGCCCCGAACGATCGCGGCCGGCACACCGTCGGTCTTGCCGAGCACAAGCTCCGCGGCGGCAGCGATCTCGTCCGCGACCGCGATCTGCGTCGTCTTGCAGCTCGTAGCCCGACGAGTCGCGGCGCCCGCGCAGGTCGCGGAGCGCGGCGATCCCGGCGACGCCGAGCGCTACATCGGTCGTTCCCTGGCGCCACGGACGCCCGAACGAATCGCTGACGACGACCCCGACGTCAACTCCGGCCAGGTGGCGCAGGCGTTCGCGGAGCCGGCCGGCCGAGGCGTCCGGATCGAGCGGGAGCAGCACGAGTGTGCCCGGGCTGGGGGCGTTGGAGGCATCGACGCCTGCGCTCGCACAGACGAAGCCGTGCCGCGTCTCGGTGATCAGAAGCGGCGGCCGCGAGCGGACGATACGGACGCTTTCACGAAGGACCGCCTCGATCTGGGCCGGGTCGCCGTCCGGACCGGCCAGCTCGTGCGCCCGCCCGGAGGGCTCGATCTCCTCGAGGCGGATGACCCGGCCCTCGACCTTGGAGACCGCCTTCTGAGCGACCACGACGATGTCCCCGGCGAGCAGACCTCCTGCGGCAGTTGCCGACTCGGCTACCAGGGCCGCGAGATCGTCGCCCTCGCGCAGCTCGGGGATCCCCTCCAGCCCGAGGACGCGAACCTCGCGGCTCACGGCAGGCCGGTGAGCTTGACGCCCGCGTGTGCCTTGTAGCGCTTGTTGACGTTCACGAGCACCGCGGTCAGCCCCTCGAGCGCTCGGGCGCTCGCCAGCGGGCCCGCGTCTACTGCTCGGCCCTGGGTGATCCGGTCGGCGAGCTCGAGCGCGACCGCCTTCGAGTCCTCATCGTCGCCGCACACCAGTGCATCCTCCTCGGGTGCTTCCGCGGCGCCGAGCGAGCGCGCGGCGAGCGAGTGTAGGCCGGCGACAACCGGGCCTGCGACGACGCGCTGCACGCGCTCGGCCAGGGAGAGGGCATCGCGGCGGGAAGGACCCCTGCCTGAGTGAAACGGAGCTCGGAAGCGACGCAGAGCAGGGGCTTCTCGCCGATGGCGTCGCGCAACTGCTCGGCAGTCGCGAGCGCCGCCTCGGCGTTCGTCGCCAGCACGACGAGCTCGGCGGAGCGGGCGGCGTCGTCGTTCGCCATCCCTTCGACGCCGAGCTCGGCGGCGGCCGCAGAGGCCCGCTCTGCATCCCGCGAGCCGATCACGACGTCGTAGCCGGCTTCCCGCAGCCTCGCTGCGAGGGCTATGCCGAACGCTCCGGTGCCGCCGACGAGCGCCACCCTCACGCCGCGACCTCCAGGACTGCGGCGGCGAGGCGGCGCGACGCTTCGAGGTCGGTCATCAGGCCGTGCGCGCCGACGAGCGGAACGGCGGCCTGCGCGGGAAGGTCGCTCTCGTCGACGACCAGGGCGTCGATCAGCCCCTCGTAACACTGTGCTACATGGCGTGGTTCGGTGCCGCCGGCCATGCGGCGGAGCATACGGTCGGCCGGCCCTTTGACCGCGCGGCCGCCCACGAGCGGGCTCACGGCGATGCAGCGAGCTCGGCGGCCGACGAGCGCATCTCGAACGGCAGCGACAGCGAGGATCGGCTGGATCGAGACGTACGGGTTGCTCGGTGCGATAACCAGGGCGTCGGCGCCGGCCAACGCATCCAGCACGCCCGGCGCGGGCTGAGCAGACAGCGCCCCGTCGAAGCTGACCTCATCCACCTCGTCTCGGTGGCCGCGTGCGACGAACCACTCCTGGAACGGGAATGCGCCGGCGCCGGTGTGGACGGTCGTGCGCAACCGATCGTCGGTCGCCGGAAGCAAGCGCGTCTCGAGGCCGGCCGCGCGGGCGAGGCGCCCGGTGACGGTGGAGAGGGGCTCCCCTGCCCGAAGCGCCTGGGTGCGCACGAGGTGGAGCCCGAGGTCGAGGTCGCCGAGCCTGAACCAGTCCTCGCCGCCCCAGGCCGCAGCCGCGCTCAGCGCGTTCCAGGTCTCTCCCGCCCTGCCCCAGCCACGCTCCTCGTCGTGCAGTCCGGCCAGCGCGTAGAGGAGCGAGTCGAGGTCCGGAGAGACGTGGAGGCCGAGCACCTCGACGTCGTCGCCGACGTTGCCGATCACGGTCAGCTCGCCGGGCGCGAGCACGGCCTCGAGCCCGCGTGCGAATCGCGCGCCGCCGACGCCGCCCGAAAGCAGCGCGACCCTCACCCGACAGCGGCGAGCAGTGCCCGCGTGCGGCGGCCCGCGCGCGCCGCGAGGCGCTCGAGGTCCGCCGTCGTGTCCACGTCCTCGGTCAGCTCGGGAATCTCGACGACGCGGAAGGAGCGCGTGAGCGAGGAAGCGCCCGGCGCTTCCTGGCCCGTACAGCGCGGCGAAGACGCCAGGATCCGGGAGCGAGAGCGCGTTCGTCGTCCCGTCCGGCGCGGGGACGAGGGCCAGGCCCGCGGCAGCCAACCGGCGCAGCGCCTCGGCCGTCACGCAGGGAAGGTCGGCGTTGACGACCAGTGCGTGGCCGTCTGCGAGGGCCAGCCCGGCCGAGACCGCGGCGCCCTGGCCACCACCCGGGTCGAGCAGCGCTTCTGCTCCGGTGGGAACCACCACAGGGTCGTCAGTGACGACGATCGTGCGCCCGACCGCCAGGCAGGCCTCGACGACGTCGCCGAGCATCGCGACGGCTACGCCGGCGCGCACGGCCGGCGGCAGCCGCCGCTTCGCGTCGCCGCGGTAAGGAATGACGATCGTGGGCACGCGGTAGAGCGTATGCGCGCGTACGCGTCAGGCGGCGTTGGAGGTGCCTGGACCGGTCGAGGCCCATTCCCCGACTTCGTACCAGTGGGTGCCGCGGAGGGCTGCCGTGATCTCCGGGTCCGTGTGCGCCTGGTTGAAGACGTGATGCTCGACGTCGCAGCAGATCTCGACCTCGCCGAGCGAGACATGGGTCACGCTCGTCAGGACGTCGACCGGAAGGTGCGCCTCGGCGACCGTCAAGTGCTTGAACTGCAGCTCCGGCGCCAGCTCCATCAGCCTGGGCCAGTCGGGGCACGTCTTGTAGCTCATCGCCGTCAGTCGTTCGCGTCGGCGGTCCACGTTCCTTCGAGTCGCACGAGCCCGCGGCCTTCGCCGTCCGGGTAGACGAGGAACGTCAACGCATCGTCCAGCCAGTGCAAGACGTGCTCGCCGTCGGCCGCCGCGAGCCCGAGGCGCAGGTGGAAGCGTCCGTCCGCGAGCGGCAGCGAGGGGACGTCGAGCCGAGCGCCGAAGCGCCCGGGCCCATCCCAGCCGAGCGGCCGCGTGTCCACGGAGTCGGCGGCTACGAGCAGGCCGGCCTCGTCGCGGAGCTCGAGCTGGAGCAACGGCGGCGCCACCAGCTGATGGACATCGACCGCCACTTCGAGCGCGAGCGGCTCGCCGGCGAGGAACTGGCCTCGCTCGACCCCGTCCCGGCCCAGCAGGCGAGCCGCGGCGATCGTCGCCTCGCCCGTCCCCCACTCGCGCAGCCCGGCACCGCGCTCGGCCGGGTCTACTTCCTCGGCGAGCGCTCGGCGGTAGCGCACGATCGCCTCTCGCGCCGCCCCGTCGAAGGCGAGCTCGCCGCGGCGCAGGAGCACTGCGCGCTCGCACAGCCGCTCGACCGCGGCTGCATCGTGAGAGACGAAGACGATCGTGCCGCCGCGCTGCTTGAACTCGGCGATCCGCGCGAAGCACTTGCGCTGGAACGCCTCGTCGCCGACGGCGAACACCTCGTCGAGCAGGAGGATGTCGGCGTCGAGGAAGGCGGCGATGGCAAACCCGAGCCGCATGTACATCCCCGACGAATACGTGCGCACCGGCCGGTCGATCGACTCCTCGAGCTCCGCGAAGGCGACGATCTCGTCGAAGCGCTCCTGGATCTGCCGGCGGCGCAGGCCCTGGAGAGAGCCGTTGAGGTACACGTTCTCGCGTCCGGAGAAGTCTGGGTGGAAGCCGGCCCCGAGCTCGAGCAGCGAGCCGATCCGGCCTCCGGCGGAGACGTGCCCGCTGGTCGGCCTGATGATCCCGGCGACGATGCGCAGCAGCGTCGTCTTGCCGGAGCCGTTGCGGCCGATCAGCCCGACGGCCTCGCCTGGTGCTACGGCCAGCGAGATCCCGCGCAGCGCCTGGACGTCGTGGCCGCCGGTGCGGCCGCGGGCAACGAGGAGGTCCTTCAGGGTCTGCGTGTCGCGTGCGCGGACGCGGAAGACGCGCGAGACGCTCTCGACGCGGATCTCCCCAGGCCCGGCGGGCGCGCTCATACCGGCGACGGTAGCGCGGTGTGACGCCGGACGACGGCGGCGAGCACCTCGACGAAGGCCGGGTCGGCGTTCGGCATCTCGATCCGGTCGAGCTCGAGCCCGAGCTCGCGCGCCTTCGCCGCCGCCTCCACGTCGAGGTCCCACCGGATCTCGAGGTGGTCCGAGACGAAGCCGACTGGACAGAGGCGCACTCGGGTCACGCCACGCGCGTGGAGCTCGTCGAGGTGGTCGATGATGTCGGGGCCGAGCCACGGCTCTCCGGTTGGCGAGGCGCTCTGAAAGGCGAACGACCAGTCGCCGACCCCGGCCGCTTCGGCGACGAGCCGCGACGTCTCCAGCAGCTCGTCCTCGTACGGGTCGCCCGCCGTGCGGATGCGTTCGGGCAGCGAATGGGCCGTGAAGACGACGTGAGCGTCGGCGACTCGAACGCGGTCGGCGAGGAACGCGACGAATCCGGGGTCGGCGCCCCAGCGCTCGACAAAGCGGGTCTCGGCGCGCCCGGCCACCCCAGCCTCGAAGAGCTCCCCGTAGCGCGCGATCGACAGGGTCGACCAGTGCGGCGCGAGGACGAGCCCGACGACGACCTCGGCGCCGCCGTCGAGCGCGCGCTCGACGGCGTCGGCGATGCGCGGTTGCCAGTGGCGCATGCCTGTGTAGACGGGCAGCGCGAGCGTTTGCTCGAGGGCAGCACGCGTCTCCTCCGTGACGGCGTTGAGGGGTGAGGCGGTGTTCCCGTCGTCCGATCCCGAGGCGCCGGTAGCGCTCGACGAGTTCGAAGAGGCGCTCGGGCGCGATCGGGCGACCGCCGCGGATGTCGGCGTAGTAGGCGGGGACGTCCGAGAGCCGGTCGGGCGACCCGTACGCCATCAGCACGACGGCGGTCCGGTTCATGCCGGCACCGGCGCGGCCGTCCGCTCACGCACCAGCGCGGCAAGCCTCGTCAGCGCGTCCGGGTCGGTCTCCGGCAGAACGCCGTGACCGAGGTTGAAGACGTGGCCGGCCCTGCCACCGGCGCGGGAGAGCACGTCGAGCGCCTCGCGTTCGGCAATCTCCCAGGGCGCGAGCAGCGCCGCGGGGTCGAGGTTCCCCTGCACCGCGCGGCCGGGCACGCGCGCCCAGGCCACGTCCAGGGGCACCCGCCAGTCGAGCCCGATGGCGTCGCCGCCGGCCGCGGCGAGCTCCTCGAGCAGGCCGGCGGTGCCGGTGCCGAAGTGGATCGTCGGCGCCATCGTGGCCGCGAGTACCCGACCGGACCACGGAGCGACGTGCTCCGCGTAGTGCGCCGGGGAGAGGACTCCGACCCAGGAGTCGAAGAGCTGGATTGCGTCGGCGCCGGCGCCGACCTTGGCGGAGACATACGTCGCGAAGGCAGCGCAGAGCCGTTCCATCAGCGCCTGCCACGTCTCCGGGTCGGAGAGCATGAGCGCCTTCGTCCGGTTCAGGTCTCGGCTGGGCTTTCCCTCGACGAGGTAGCCCGCGACCGTGAACGGCCCGCCGCAGAAGCCGACGAGCGCCTTCTCTCCGGGAAGCTCCGCCCGGACGAGGCGCACGGCCTCGAACACGTGCGCGAGTGCATCCTCGTCCAACGGGCGCAGGCGCTCGACGTCGGCGCGGGTCCGGAGCGGCGCGTCGACGACGGGTCCGACGCCTTCGACGAGGCGGACGTCGATGCCCATCGCGATGACCGGGGTCATGATGTCGGCGAACAGAACGGCGGCGTCGACGTCGTGCCGGCGGACCGGCTGGAGGGTTACCTCGGCGCAGAGCTCCGGCGAGCCGGCGAGCTCGAAGAACGAGTGACGCTCGCGCAGCGCGCGGTACTCCGGCAGCGAGCGGCCCGCCTGACGCATGAACCACACAGGGGTGCGTTCAACCTGCTCGCGCCGCAGGGCACGCACAAGGAGCGGCTCGGGCACGCGCCTAGACTAGAGAAACCGATGCCCGAAACTGCGCCAGCGGCCGCGAAGTGGCCGCCCAGGGCCGCGCCCGCGGCCCGCTTCAGGGATTTCCGCGTCTCGGGTTCGCGCGAGCGAATCCGAGACTGCGGCGAGATCTCAGGGGTTTGCGCGTCGCGGATCCGCGACGGAGCGGATCCGCGACTGCGCTGAGATGCAGCGCGTCGGCGAGCATCCCGTCCCTTCCGGACCGCTCGCGGTGCGGTGGCTCGCGTATGAGCTGGAGACGCCTCGTGCGGGCGCGCTCGGCCGCGCTCGCGTCCGCGTCGAGAACGCGGGCACTGCCACCTGGCGCTCCGGCCAGGGCGAGGGCGTGCACCTCTCGTACCACTGGCTCGACCCGCTCGGGAACCCGGTCCACTGGGATGGTCTTCGCGCCCGTCTGCCGCAGCCGGTCGGCCCCGGCGAGGAGATCGAGCTCGCCTTCCCGCTGCTGGCGCCGCGCCCGCCGGGGAGCTACCGGCTGGCGTTCGACTTCGTCGAGGAGAACCGCTTCTGGTTCGAGGAGCTCGGCTTGCGACCGCTCGAGGTGGAGACGGAGGTGCTACCGAGGATTGCCGAACGCCGCCTCGGCGTGCGCGTCCACGGCGGCGCGGACGAGGAGACTGCTGCCGCAGTAGCGGCCCAGGAGGAGCCGGTCGTGAACGACGAGCCGGCGGCGGTCGCCCACCTCGTCTCCGGCGCGACCCCAGCACCCGACTGGTCGCAACGGCTGCTCGACGCGCACGAGGAAGGCTGGGCAGCGGTCGGGCCCGGCCTCGAGGTCGCGAAGCGCCGCGCCCGCGATCTGGACGCGTGGAAGCCGGGCGGCGGGCGCAATCCCCGCTTCGCGCTGCCGCTCCTGCTCCCGTCGCTGCTCACGGGCCTCGAGCCCGGTGAGCATGAGGGACTGCCTGCCTACGACGGCCCTGACGGGCTTTTCGACGGGCGGATCGTGGTCAGACTTCGACCGCAATCCGGTCGTCGAGACGCCTGAAGACGAGCGCGCCGAGGGCCATCGAGACGATCGCCGCCACGCCGAGGTAGACGGCGTCCGCGAGCGGCGGAGCCTCGCCGTAGAAGAGCGGCGTCCGGATCGTCTCGACCGCCGGGGAGAGCGGATTGCCCCAGTGGATCAGGTCGACCAGCCACGGGTGTGCGTCGGCCCCCGGCACGTCCTCGAGCTGATAGAGGATCGGGGTCAGGAAGAACCAGGGGAGAAGCAGTGCCGCGACCACGTGCTGGACGTCGCGGAAGACCGCGTTCGCGGCCGTCACCGCGAGTGAGAAGCCGCCGACGAAGAGCACGAAGACGGCAGCG
The DNA here is from genome assembly GCA_963737565.1 of uncultured Actinomycetes bacterium. Taxonomy (GTDB): domain Bacteria; phylum Actinomycetota; class Thermoleophilia; order Gaiellales; family Gaiellaceae; genus Gaiella. The sequence goes on along the minus strand of CAVTTF010000011.1, from coordinate 24,632 downwards.
GCAGGGATCGCGAGCCAGGCCGTGCCACGCGCGTCCGGCACGTAGACGAGTGACAGCACGAGCACGATCGCAAGCATCGCCCCGAGGGCCACCAGTTGCGTGGCCACGATCGACAACGGCACGAGCTGGCGTGGAAAGCGCACTTTGCGGATCAGGTTCGCGTTCTCGAGCAGGCTCGGCGCCGACGCCTGCAGCGACGTCGCGAAGAAGACCCAGACCGGCAGTCCGCAGAGCAGGAACAGCCAGTAGTGGTCGAAGTCGGTCGCGGTCGCCTGCCAGAGCACCGAGAAGACGATCAGGTAGACCAGCATCAGGATCAGCGGGTTCGCAAGCGTCCACGCCAGGCCGAGTACCGATCCCTTGTACTTCGCCCGCAGATCGCGCCGGAAGAGGCTGGCGAACAGGTCGCGGTAGCGAACGACGTCGCTGTAGACGCTCATCGTGGCGCCAGTGTAGGCAGCAGACGTGGCCGAACAGGCGACTCGTGACCAGAAACGCGCTCGGTGTATCGACGCTGCGGCCCGGCCGCGACAGCGGCCGGCTTTCAGGGATTCTCGCGCCTGGGATTCGCGTTTCAGCGAATCCCAGGCTGCGGGCAAGCAGGGATTTTTCGCGGAAACTCAAGGATTCGCAACTTGCGCAGCCAGTACAGCCTCTACCCTTCAGGGATCGTGACCGCGGCCGCCACGATCGCCGCCCTGCCCGCCGCCTTCCTCGTCCTCCGTGGGCTCCTTCGGACTCCGTCGCTGGCGGAGCACCTGGTGGCACACCCCACCGGCGAGCGCTGGCACGACAGCGCGACGCCGACCTTCGGCGGCGTCGGGCTCTTCGCCGGCCTGCTCGTCGGAGTCGCCGCGGCAGTGCTCACGGGCGCGCTCGAGCCGAGCGCCGAGCTGGCGGGGATCCTCGCGGGCGCGAGCCTGCTCTTCGCCGCCGGCCTGGTCGACGACGTGCGGCACCTGAGCCCGCTCGCGAAGCTCGCGGCCCAGTTCGGAGCGGCGGGGATCGCGGTGGCGGCCGGCCTCCGCGTCGAGCTCATCGGCAATGACGTGCTCGCCACCGTGGTCGGGGTCGTCTGGCTCGTCGGGATCACGAACGCCTTCAACCTGCTCGACAACATGGACGGGCTGGCCGCGACGCTGGCCGCGGTCGCGTGCGGCTACTTCGCGATCGATGCGGCCACGCTGCACGAGGACCCGCTGGTTCTCGCGCTCGCGCTCTCGCTCGGCTTCGCGTGCCTCGGCTTCCTCCCGTACAACCTGCGCCCGCGGAGCCGTGCGGCGGTGTTCATGGGCGACTCGGGCAGCCAGGTGCTCGGCTTCATGCTGGCAGCGCTCGGCCTGGCGGCGAGCTGGACGACGGCCGGTACCACCGTGGCGACGATGCTGCTCCCGCTCCTCGTCCTCGCGATCCCGATTCTCGACACCACGCTCGTCACGCTGGTGCGCCTCGTCGAACGGCGGCCCGTGACGCAGGGAGGACGCGACCACAGCTCGCACCGGCTCGTCTACTACGGGCTGTCCGAATCTCGAGCGGTGGCGCTGCTCGCGATCATCGCGATCGCGCTGGGTGCGACGGGCGTGGCGTACAACGTGCTCGACGAGCCACGGGTGACGGCGATCGGAGTCGTGCTCACGTTCGTCCTGCTCGTCCAGTTCGGCGGCTTCCTGACGGAGCTGTCAGAGCGGGCGCGGCGCGGCCAGCCGGGCGACACCTCGCTGCGCCACGCGCTGACGTTCGAGCCGAGGCGGCTCGTCGAGGTGCTCGTCGACTTCGTGTTGATCAGCGGCTCGTTCCTCGCCGCCTACCTGCTCGTCGTCGGCGGCAAGGGCAGCGAGCTCCAGCGCGGCCTCTTCCTCGCGGCGCTGCCGGTCGTGCTGGGGATGCGCTACGTCGCTTTCGTCGGCTTCCGCATCTACCGGCGCGTCTGGCGCTACGCGACGGCGCGGGACGCGCTCGCGATCGGCGCCGCGTGCGTCGTCTCGGAAATTGCCGCCGTTGCGGTGATCGCGGCGACCCGCTCGCTCGGTGAGTTTCCGGCACGGATTTTCGCCGTCGACGCAGTCGTGTGCACCGCCGCGGTCACGTTCTCGCGGCTGCTGCTGCGCATCGCGCCGGACCTGCGCGGGCTGCGCGGCCGGGGCGACCGGCGGCGCGTGCTCGTCGTCGGCGCGGGTCGAGCCGGGCGCAGCCTCGTGCGCGAGTTCCGCGAGGACCCGGAGGCGCGGGTGGTCGGCTTCCTCGACGACAATCCGGCGCTGCGCCGCCGCCGGATCCAGGGCGTGACCGTGCTCGGCGCGACGGACGAGATCGCAACGGTGCTGGTCAGCTCACGCCCGGACGAGGTGCTCGTCTCGATCCCCAACGCGCCCGGCGAACGGCTGGACTCCGTCGTCAGGGCCTGCGGCGAGGCGGAGGTACCCTGCCGCTTCGTGCGCCGCCGCACCGAGACCCAGTCGCCGCTCCTCGAAGTAGCCGCAGAGTGAGCGCCCCCAAGCGGGCGCGCGGCCGCTCGCGCCTCGACACCCTCATCCCGCTGCTCTTCGCCTACTGCGCGCTTGCCGCGCTGTATGCCTGGCAGGCCTGGCGGCGCGAGACGCCGACGATCTTCACCGACGAGCTCGAGTTGACGCAGATCTCCCGGGCAATCGCCGAGACCGGTGAGCCGGCACGGCGCGGCGTCGGCTACGGATTCACGTCGCTCGTCCCCTGGCTGACTGCGCCCGCCTGGTGGATCGACAGCGTCGTCAGCGCCTTCGAGGCGGTCAAGTACCTGCAGGTTCTCGCGATGACGGCCGCGATCTTCCCTGCGTATGCGCTTGCCCGGCTCGTCGTCTCGCGGCCATGGGCGTACTTCGCCGCGGTCGCAACGGTGGCAGCGCCTGCGCTTGCGTACGCGCCCATTCTCGTCGAGGAGCCGTTTGCCTATCCGGCCGGGGCGCTCGCGCTCTTCCTGACGATGCGCGCTGTCGCGGCGCCGACTCGTCGCGCGGTCGGAGTTGCGTTCGCCGGCTGTGTGTTCGCCTCGCTCGTCCGCTCGCAGCTCGCTGTGCTGTTCCTCGTGCTTGGAATCTCCTTCGCGGCCCTCGCGTGGCGCTCCGACCGGGCGCGGACGTGGCGGGCGACGTGGTCACGCTGGGACTGGGCCGGCGCGGTGCTGCTTGCTCTCGGCGCTGTCTTCCTGTTCTCGGCCGTGATGAGCACCGGCTCCGAGGAGTGGGCGCGGACGACGAACTTCTACAAGGGCCGCGTCGTCGAGTACGGGCTCTGGTCGGCCGGTGCGTTCGCGATCGGGATCGGGATCCTCCCTGTGATCGCGGCCCTCGCCGGGATCGTGCGGCGGCGGAGCGAGTGGGCCGATCCGCGCCTGCGCGCGTACACGATCGTCACCGCATCGGCCTTCGGCGTCTTCGTCTGGTACGCGGCCGTCAAGGGCGCCTACCTCTCGACCACATTCTCGAGCCTCGTCGTCGAGCGGAACCTCATCTACCTGGCGCCGCTTGCGTTTGCCGGCACGGCCCTCCTGCTCGAGCGGCTGGTCGTCCGCTGGTGGGCGGCGCTGGCCGCAGGCGCGCTCGTACTCGTCGCAGTCGCGGCAACACCGACGAAGCTCGACCTCTTCCCCTACTACGAAGCGCACGGGCTCTCGATGCTCGCGCTCTGGAACCGCGAGTTGCATTGGCCCGAGGGCCGGGTCGAGACGGCGCTGATCCTGGTCGTGCTCGCATCGACAGCGGTCGTCGCAGGCCTCACGCTCCTCCGCGGCCGCCGCCGAGCCACGCTCGCCGCCGTCGCGCTCGTCGCCGTGTTCGTCCTCAGCTGGAACCTGACGAACGAGATCTACGCGGCGTACGGCGAGTACGACCTCTCCGAGCGGATGAGCCGCAACTTCACGCAGCCGCACGACTGGGTCGACCGGGCCGTGGGCGACGGCTCGGTCACGCTCGTCGGGCAGCAGTTCGGGACCGACCACAACGGCATCCACCTGCTCGAGTTCTGGAACCGGTCGATCGACAACGTGTGGAGCGTCGACCCGACGAGCCCCGCGCCGGGGCCCGGGGCGACGCAGACGCCTGACCTCGTCGACGCCGACGGGACGCTCTTCCCGTCGCCCGGGACGGACTACGCGCTCGCGGTCAACGGAGTGGCGCTCCAGGCCCCTGTCGTCGCTCGACAGGCGAAGGTGGGTCAGACGCTCTACCGACTCGACGGCGGCCCGCTCAAGCTCTCGTACGCGCAGAACGGCGTCTTCTCGGACGGCTGGATGAGCGACAAGGCGGCGTACAACCGTTTCGACATCGCGCCGTCCTCACTCACGCTCGCAGCAGTGACGCTCTCACGCCGGGCGTCGTGCGGGCTCGGCCCCAAGCGCAGCAACGTCGTGGTTCGGGTCGGGCCGTTGAAGATCGGAGACGACCGCCAGCCGGCGCTCGCCCGAGTGACGGACGAGCGCACGTACTCGCTGAAGGACTGCACCGACCAGAGCTTCTACCTCCGACCGCCTCCCGGACCGTGGCGGGTCGAGGTCGAGGTGGGTCCGACCTTCGTCCCGCAACAGCTCGACCCGGTGCGGACGAGCGACGCCCGCAACCTCAGCGCGAAGGTCGGCTTCGGCGTCAGGCGGCTGGGCTAGCGGCCACCACGTAGGTGAAGCGGTAGCGAAGGGCGAAGCGCGCCGGCGGCCCGCTGCGCTCGGCCAGCCGGAGGAGCGCTCCCACCGGCGCCGGCAATGCCCGGGTCTGGGGGACGAAGAACGGGCGCAGATGGACGTTGGTAAGCCCCGCCGTCCGCAGGTCGGCGACGACCTCCTCGAGCGGGTACTGGCGCGGGTTGAGGTCGAAGACGAGCTTGCGCGTGGTGTACGAGGCGACATGTCGGAAGAACTCGCGGCGATCGCTCGCGTAGTAGATCGCGCGAAAGACCGTCGTGGCGGCGACGGGCGCCGGCGGGGCGTAGTCGTTGAGATCGCCGACCTCGACCGGCGCCCGGCCGGCGAGGCGCTGCTCCGCGGCGGCGGCCATCTCAGGCGTGGAGTCGACGCCGCGGTAGCGCAGCCCGAGCCGAAGCAGATGCTCGCCGAAGCCGCCGTCGCCACAGGCGAGGTCGAGCACCTCGTCCCCCGGCTCGAGGCGCGGGCCCAGCTCGGCGACGACGCGCGCCCGGTGCTCGAGGTACGTCCGCGCATCGGCGTACTGCTCGTCCGACCACCCCGCCGCCTGGCGGACGTACTGGCCCTCCTTGCCGCTCACAGGGCCGTCAGGCGCTCGGGGTGCTTGCGTACGAAGCGGGCCATCCCGCGCAGGTGCCACAGCGTGTGTCGGGACAGGAACGTCCGGTCGATCACTGCCGCGTACGCATGTCGCGCGACCGCCTGCGGAACGTACCAACGCTCCCAGCCCGCACGCGCGGCGCGGTAGCAGAGGTCGATGTCCTCGCAGTAGTGGCGGTAGCCCGCGTCCCAGCCGCCGATCTGGTCGAGCATGGCGCGGCGCTGGAGCAGGAACGCGCCGAGCAGCCAGTCCGCCTCGACGGGCTCCTGCGGGCGTTCGTCGAGCTGGTAATGCGCGCGCTGCCGTTCGAGCGGCGGGAAGAAGCGCCGCAGCGGCGTTCGGCGGACGATCGTCCCGCGGACGGTGGGGAAACGACGTCGCGAAGGCTGCCACGTCCCATCCGGCCAGAGCAGCTGCGGGCCGGCGATACCGCAGCGCGGACGCGCGTCGGCGAAGGCGACGAGGCGTGCCACTGCGTCCGGCTCGGCTACGGCGTCGGGGTTGCAGACGAGGACGTACTCCCCGGTCGTCGCCGCGATCCCGACGTTGACGTTCGCCGCGAACGAGAGCGGTCGCGGGTTCTCGAGCACGCGAACGCCGGCGGGGACCTTGCTCGTCGAGCCGGGCAGGTTGGCGACGACGACGAGCTCGTCCACCTGCGGCGCGAGGGCGGGCAGCGACCCTTCCAGCTCACGGGCATGGCCGTGCGAGACCACGACCCCCGAGACCTTCACGCGTCCAGCACCTCGCGGTAGACCTCGAGTGTCCGCTCGGCAGTCGCGCGCCAGGAGAAGGCGCGGGCGCGCTCGAGCCCGGCCCAGACCAGCCGGTCGCGCTCGGCAAGCGCCCGCCGGATTGCCGGCGCGAGATCCTGCTCGTCGGCGACGACGGCCGCGCCGCCGGCGACCTCCTCCAGGGCGGGCTCGCGGACGACGACGACGGGCGTCCCGCTCGCCATCGCCTCCAGGACCGGCAGGCCGAAGCCCTCGTAGCGCGACGACTGGACGAGGCACGCGGCGCCGCGGTAGAGCTCCGCGAGCCGCTCGAGCTCGACGTAGCCTTCGAGCCGCGCGCCCCCCTCCCGCAGCTCGGCGGCGACCGCGTGATCCTTCTCCGGTCCGGCGACGACGAGCGGCAGCCCCACCGCGCGGGCCGCTTCGAGCGCGAGGAGTTGGTTCTTGCGCGGCTCGACCGACCCGACCGCGAGCACGTAGTCGCGCGCCCCACTCTCGCCCGGGTGGAAGACGGGGTCGACGCCACCCGGGGTGACGACGATCCGGTCCGCGGGCAGTCCGTAGAGCTCCTCGAGGTCGTGCCGCGAGCGCTCGGAGACGGTCAGCACGCGCGCCGCCTGCCGCGCCGCGCGAGGCACGACGGAACGGAACACCCGCAGGTCCTTCCGCTTCATCGAGGCCGGGTCGCGCTCGAAGGACAGGTCGTGGATCGTCACCACCGCGGGGCATGGGCAGCGAAGTGGAACGGCGTACTGCGTATGCACGAGATCCGCCCCGACGCGGCGCAGCAGGCGCGGCAGTGTCCAGCCCATCCGCAGCTCCTGGATCGAGGTCGGCAGCAGGAGCGGCTCGATCCCTTCGGGGACGAGCTCGGGCCGGCGCGTCACGGCTCCGATCCGGATGCCTGCAGCAGGGGCAAGCTCGGCCAGCTCCCGCAGCAGGTTGGCGACGTACGTCTCGTCGCCGGTGCGATGACGGCCGAGAACGTCGGCGTCGACCACGACGAGACTCATGCCAGCTCCCGCCACAGCGCCTCGACCGCATCCGCAGCGCGCGCCCACGTGAACGGGCGCGCGCGCGCGAGCCCTGCTGCGACGAGCTCGTCGCGCCGCCGCGCGGCCTCCTCGATCCCGGCCGCGATCGACTCCACCGAGAGCGGGTCGACGAGCACCGCCGCGCCGCCGGCAGTCTCTTCGGTGGCGCCGCCCCGGCTGGTGACGACGGGCGTTCCACAGGCCATCGCCTCGAGAATCGGCAGGCCGAAGCCCTCGTACAGCGAGGGGTAGACGAGACAGCGGGCGCCCCGGTAGAAGCGGGCGAGCTCCTCGTCCGAGACGAAACCTGCCCAGCCGGACACGTCCACACCGCCCCAGCCGCGGGCGCCGACGACGCGCAGTTCAACGCCTGCGAGCCGCGCCGCCTCGAGCGCCCTGGTGAGGTTCTTGCGCGGCTCCAGCGTCGCCACCGCGAGAACGTACTCGCCCTCGGCCTTGAGGCCGTCCGGTGCGAAGACGGGCTCGACGCCGTTCGGGACGACACGGATCCGCTCCGAGCGGAGGCCGAGCAGCTCGATCGTCTCCCGCTTGGTGAACTCCGAGAGCGCGACCACGGCGTCGGCGGCGCGGGCGGTCGCACGCAGGCCGGCGCGTCCGTAGGCGCGGTGCCAGGCGGGGAAGGTCTCGGGATGCTGAAGGATGGCCAGATCGTGAACGGTCAGCACGACCGGCGCACGGGCAGCGCAGCGGCCCGCGGAAGGTGGGGCAGTGCAGGACGTCCAGCCTGCGCGCGGCAACAGCGGTTCCGAACGGGTACCAGACCGCGTCGCGGATCACTGACGAGACCCGGCCCGGCCCGCCGAACGAGAGGCGCGTCAGCTCGAGCCCCTCACGCCCGGCGAGCGCCCCGAGCAGGCCGCGGACATGACGAGCCGTGCCCGCGCGCGTCTGGACGAGCGGCGACGTGTCGAAACCGACCCTCACGAGGCCTCCAGGAGCCGTGCCGCCCGTTCGAGTGCGACGCGCGGCTCGGGGTAGTGGAGCAGCGCGAGCGCGTCAGGCTCGCTGCACCAGCGGTACTCGACGTGCTCCTCGTCCAGCACTGGCTCCCAGCCCGGCGGGCGCCTCGGCGGCGAAGATGCCGACCAGCACGCGCCCTTCCGGCGTGTCGTACCCTTGCCCGAGCTCCAGGTCGCGTACCGGCGCGCGTAGCCCGGTTTCCTCCTCCAGCTCGCGCGCGGCGGCCACGGCCTCGCTCTCGCCTTCCTCGACGCCGCCCGCGGGCAGATGCCAGTAGCCACCCCGGTCGGGCGCTCGGAGCAGGACGAGGAACTCGCTGCCGCGGCGGACGACGATCGCGACCTCGTGGTCCCTCACGCGAGTGCCTCCTCATAGCCGCGCAGAAGAGTCTCGCCGACCGCCCGCCAGGTGAACCGCGAGGCGTGCTCCAGTCCGAGCGGAATGAGCACGTCCCGCTCCGCAAGCGCGCGCTCGATCGCGGCGGCGATCGCCGCCGCGCTGTCCGGGTCGGCGCGCAACGCCGCCAACCCGCTCGCCTCGTCCATCGACGGGTGCGCGGAGGCGACGACCGGGCAGCCGCAGGCGAGCGCCTCGACGATCGGCATGCCGAAGCCCTCGTAGCGCGAGGGATAGACGGCAACGGCCGCGCCCCGGTACAGGCGCGCCAGTTCGGCGTCGTCGACGAAGCCGAGCCGCCGGATGCGCGGGTCGGCGAGCAGCGGCTGCTCGCCCCACCCTTCGCCGCCGGCGACGGCGAGCAGAAGGTCGCCGCCGAAAAGGCGGTGCGCCTCGACGAGCGTCTGCAGGTTCTTGCGCGGCTCGAGCGTGGCCACGGTGAGCAGGTACGGCGCGCCCAGGTCGGCCGTGGGCGCCGTCCGGTCGGAAGACGTCGCGCACGCCGGGGTGCGCGACCCGGATCCGTTCGCGCGGGACCCCGAGCGTCGTCGCCACGTCGTCGCCCGTGAAGCCGGAGTTGACGAAGACGAGGTCGCAGGTTCGAGCGGCATTCGCGTACTTGCGGCCGTGCATCGCGCGTGTGCGCGGCGTTACCCATTCCGGGAAGCGCAGCGGGACAAGGTCGTGGATGGTCGTCGCCCGGACGCCCGATCGCTGCGGCGGGTACATCCAGTCGCTGAAGTGCAGGACGTCGAACGACCCGAGCAGTCGCTCGGCCGCGGGACGCCCTGCCCTGCTCCACCCGGTGCGCAGCGCGTGCGAGGCCGGCAGCGGCCAGAGGCGGAGCTCGACGTCGATGCCCTCGAGCGCCTGCCTGATCCGCGCCGGGCCGCGAAGGCTTGTCGGCGCGAAGGCGACGAGCTCGTGCCGACCCTCGGCCGCCGCCGTCAGTCCGGCGAGCGAGCCGCGGATGTAGTTGCCGATCCCCGCCAGCGGATGAGACAGCGGCGAGACGTCGTAAACGACCCTCATCGCGCCGGCTGATAGTCGAAGGCGTTGAAGTGCGCGCCGAGCCGGCGCGGATCCGCGTTTCCCGGGCTTGCGGTCGGCGTCACCCGGAAGCGCACGACGCACGTCCTGGCGCCGCGCGACATCGGCACCCGCAGCGTCGTCAGCTCGTCCGACCCGAACGAGACGGCCGCCGTGCGGACGTCGCGACCGCCGGTGCTGACGGCGACGACGCGCTGCCGCATGTTGGGGAAGAGCGTGGGGTCGCTCGAGAGCGTGACGACGAGATCGCCGCCGCGACACCGACGCCGCGTCCACGTGACGGCAGGGCTCGACCAGGTGTCGTTCGGATAGAGGCCGACGACCGACGTCGTCGACACGAGCTGCCCGCCGACCTTCCAGAGCGCGGTGCCAAGGAGCTGGTCCCGTGCGACGAGTGTCCCATCCGGTGTGATCGAGCCGTCGGTCAGCACGTACTCGACGCGCACCGGGCGGCCACGCCCGTCACGGACGACGCCGTCGCCGGGGTCGATCCGTACCGGACGCTCGCCGATGCCGCCGGGCGTCGGGCTGTCGGTGTAGAGGATGTCTCCGACGGTGCGGTTGAAGAACTCGTTCTCGTTCACGGTGAAGCGGTCGGCGCGTCCCGTCCAGAGCACGTCGACCTTCGCCCCGGTCGGCACAGCGGCGTCGATCCAGCTCCGCGGCACGCCGCGAATCCCCTGGAAGAGCGCCCCGGCGGACGCCTGCTTCAGCCCGTGCGAGCCTGACCAGATCGGCTTGAAGACGACCACGAAGTAGGCGAGCACGAGCACCGGCAGCGCAACGGCGTACCGCCGCGGGACGAGCACGAACGCGGCGGCAAAGCCCGCGGCAAGCGCGAAGGCGAGCTCGGCGATCCACTCGAGCCCGGTCGTGTCCTGCACCGACCACCAGGGGAGGAGCATGAGCGTGTCCGAGGTCGCCGAGGTGCCGACGAAGCGCTCGAACGGGAGCGCGAGGACGAGCAGCGCGCACCCGGCCGCCGCGCCGAGCGCGAGCCACCTCGGCCGCGGCGCGCCTCGCTCCACCCACGCCAGCAGGATGATCAAGAAGAGCGGCGCGACGACGAAGTCGTTCCGTTCCTGGATCCGGACGGCGAACTCCGACGCGAAGGCGGCGACCACGAGCACGAGCCAGAACGCGAGCGCGACGGTGCCGGCCAGGAACGCCTGCAGCCGCGGCTCCAGCCTTCGGCCGGTGCCGAGCAGGACGACCGCCGCGGCCAGCGGCACGACGCCGAGGTAGAGATCGAGCTCCGCCCAGTGGTAGGCGAGGTAGCGCAGGACCTCGGTCACGTCGTAGTGCGTCTCGCCGACGACGCTGTAGGCGCCGAGTAGGTCGGTCGGCGAGTTGCCACGGACGAGCTGCGCGGCGAGGACGAGCAGCGCCAGCGCCGCCACCCCGGCGTACAGCGTGGCGAAGGGACGCAGCGTCGTCCGCACGCCGCCCTTGCGCAGCGCCGCAAGCAGCAGCGGCGCGGTGAGGAGCGCGGGCACGAGCGCGAGCGCCTGCTGGCGCGTCGCGTAGGCGATTCCGAGCGCCGCGAGTAGCGCGAGCTGCCGCCGCCAGGTCGGCCGCTCGAGCACGAGGACGAGCAGGAGGGCAGCGGCGAGGAAGACGGGGTAGAAGGCGTTCTCGCTCATCACCGCTCCGGTGTAGGCCATCGACGGCACGGCGAGCGCGAGCCCGGCGGCGAAGAGCGCGTACGGCTCCGACAGCACCCGCCGGCCGAGCAGGTAGGCCGGTACGGCTGCGAGCGACATGACGAGCGCGTTGATCGTCTTCACGGCCGCGTAGGCATGGGTCAGGTTGTCGAACAGCGCGTAGGCCGGGCTGATCAGCAGCGGATACACGAGGCTGTAGCCCGGCCGACTCGACGCCGCGGACGAGGAACCGGCCGTCGTCGGAGAGGCTCTTGGCGAGCTCGGAGTAGACGAGCTCGTCGACCATGATGAACGGGGCGACCATCCCGCGCGCCAGGTTCGCCCGGACGACGAACGAGACGAAAATCAGAAGGGCGAGCCAGCCCCAGGCGGGGATAGAGCCGCAGCCGTTTAGCCAAGCTCGACCTCGGCCAGCCGCCGCGCGAGCTCGGCCGCCTCCGGGCTGCCGGGCTCGATCCCCGCGACGGCTGCCGCCTCGCTCACCTCGCGCAGCACCGCGTCGTCGACGGAGGCCCCGCCCGCGGCCTGCTCGCAGGCCGCCGCGTAGAGGTCGGCGACGCGGTCGAGGTCGTGGTCCCGCCGGGCGAGGGCGGAAGCGTTTGCGCCCATCACTGCTCGCACGTCGGAGCGGGCCGCCAGGAGCTCGAGCGCGGCGGCGAGCGTCTCCGCCTCGTCGTCGTCCACCGGCACCTGCAGCGCGACGTCGCGCGGCATCTCGGCGAACCAGCCGTTGGCAGAGACGACGAGCGGCTTGCCCAGCGAGAGCGCGCGAATCGCCGTACCCGACGTCTCGCCCATTGTCGGCGAGCGGAGGCTGACGACTGCGTCGCAGGCGGACATCAGCGCCCACAGCCGCGACTCGTCGACGCGGGCGTGCCGTATCGACCCCGGCGCCGTCGAGTCCGAGCCGCTGCAGTCGGCGGTCGAGGTCAAACCCGGGCGCGGTCGCGCCCACGAGGAGCAGCGTCGCGTCCGTGTGGTCGGCGCGGACGCGCGCGAAGGCTTCGAGCAGCTGCGGCACGCGCTTGCTCGCGTTGACGTTGCCGAAAGCACCGAAGACGGGGTCGCCTGCAACGGTCTCCGGCTGGACGTCGGGGACAGGCCACGCCGGATGCGGGACGACCCAGATCCGCCCCGCGTAGCCCGCGGCGCGGGCACGGTCGCGGACGTAGCGGGAATGGACGACGAGGCCGGTCGCGAGCCCGAGCACCTCGCCCGCGAGCGGGAAGTCCTCGGGCCGGTTCTCCCACAGCGGCGGGATGCGCTTGTCGAGGACGCCGTGTGCGAGCAGCCGCCCGACCACGCCGTGCTCGCGCTCCATCGCGTCGAGGTAGCCGTGGCCGTCGCGCCGCCCGACGGTCAGACCGGCGACGAGGTGGTGAAGGACGAAATCGTGGAGGACGACGAGGCCCGGGCGGCGGCGCAGCGCATCGACGATCCAGGCGTGCGCGTCGGGGTTGTTGCCGACGTGGTAGAGGCACAGATCGGTGCTCCGCGCGGCGGCCGCTTCTTCCCGTGCGGTACGACCTCGAGCTCGATCCGCTGCTGCAGCGCGGGCACCAGCAGCGCCGAGTAGTCGGCGATCCCCGACGTCTCCGGCGGCATCGGGCTGAAGTAGGCGACCTTCACGACAGCAGCCTGTCGACGGCGCGATCCCACGTCACTTCTTCGGCGATCGCCTTGCCCGCCCGCCCGAAGGCGGCCGCCTGGTCGACGTGCTCCCGCAGCCAGGCGGCTGCGCGGGCGATCTCACCGGGATCGGGGGCGACGACGAGGCCGGTGTTCCGGTCGGAGACGATGTCGAGCGGCCCGCCCGCGTCGGTCGTCGTGATCACCGGTTTCTCGGAGAGCAGCGATTCGTACGGGCCCCATCCCGTAGTCCTCGTCGACCGGCGCGTAGAACGTCGCCAGGCAACGCGCGTAGAGGTCGGCCAGCTGCTCGGCCGAGACACGGCCGGTGAAACGCACCCGACCGTCGAGCCCGCGCTCCCGCGCGAGCCGCTCGAGCCGCTCGCGGTCGGGCCCGTCGCTGACGATGACGACGCGGAGGCGGGGCTCGAGCGCAGCCGCTTCGATCAGCAGGTCGATCCGCTTCGCGCGGTCGAGCCGGTTGACGGAGAGGACGAAGTCGCCGTAGCCCTCGCAGCGGAAGCCGAGCGGCTGCGGCGGCGGCAGGACAACCTCGGCCGTGAGCCCGGTCGTGCGCTCGAGGCGTCCGGCGACGTTGCCGGAGATGGCGTAGAGCCGGGTCGCCTCACCCAGCGCAACGCGGTCGAGCGCCTGCACCTTCCGGCGCAGCGCCCGGTCCTCCAGCGACTCGCCGAACTGCCCCAGCTCGGTGCCGTCCAGCTCGTACGCCTGGCGGAACTGATGCACGAGCCAGACCCGTTTCTCCCGATGGCGGACGAGGTACGACGGGAACTTCGTCGCGATCAGAAGGTCGATCGGACGGCCGTCCACCTCGTCCAGGTCGACCAGGCGCCAGGGAAACGCCTGCGTCAGCACGCGCGTGCCCGGATACCACTTGAACGGAATGCTGACGAGCTCGGTCTCGTGGCCGCGCTCGCGCAGGGCCCCGACGAGCCCGTCCGCGAGCACCTCCGTACCGCCGCGGGCGAAGGGCACCTGCGGGTAACAGACGGCGATCCTCATCTGCGCGCCACCAGCGCGTAGTCCTGCGGGCCGAAGACGACCTCGTTCAGCCGCGCCACGTTGGCGGCGAGCGCCACCCGGGCCTCATCGAACGCCGCGTCCGGCGGCAGTTCGACCGGCCGCAGCCGCTCCTCCGCGCGGCGGCTCGTTGAGGAAGCGCACGTCCGCCCGCTCGAAGCCCGCCTGGCGGGCGAGCATGACGAGCGTCTCGGGAACGAGCGGCTGCGCGTGCGTCAGGTCGGCGAAGTAGTTCTTGAGCGCGCCGAGCGCGAGCGGGTTCATCGTCTCGGCGACGAGGATGCCGCCCGGCCGAAGTTTCGCGGCCGCCAACTCGAGCAGCCGGAGCAGCGCAGGTGGGCGCAGATGCTCGACGACCTGCGCCGCGAAGATCCCGCCGAGCGAGCCGTCCTCGAGCTCTGCGAGATAACTGAGCGCGTCCGCCTGCTCGACGTCGAGGCCCTCGGCACGACAGAAGGAGACCATGTCGGGATCGCGGTCGACACCGCGCGCCTCGATGCCGGCGTCGCGCAAGAGGCCGAGAAACTCGCCGCGACCACAGCCGACGTCGAGCACCGGCGCGGCATCCCGGAAGTCGTCGACGTAGACCTCCTGCCGCCCGCGGACGTCCGCGGTGGAGCCGCGCATCCGCGCCTCGAAGGCGAAGTAGTCCAGCTCCGGCTGGGGACTCCCCCCGGAGGGGACTGTCCCTCGCGTTCCGGCGCGCGGCGTCCGCTCCAGCCGGAGCACGCGCTCCTCGAGCTCCTGGACGCGGCGCTGGTCGAGGCCGGCGTCGATCTCCTCCTGGAGGTCGTCGACGAGCTTCAGGGTGACGTCGTTGAAGTCGCGCTGCGCGTCGGCAAGCGGGGCGACGTACCAACGCAGCAGCGGCCGCAGAAGCGCCTTCGCGGGCGCCGTGAGCGCCCCGCGGAGGCCGGGCCGGCGCACCGGCGCACGGTCGGCCGAGACCGCCCACAGTCGCTCCGCGCGCTCGCGGTCGCGCAGGGCGGTCATCGATGCTCGGGCGGCGTCGCATCGCGCTCGAGCCGGGCGACGCGCTCCTCGAGGTCGTCGATCAGCCGCAGCGCGGCGGCGTTGAACGAGCGCTGGTCGTAGGCGAGCGGCTCGACGTACCACCGCATCAGCCTGCGCAGGACGGCCTTGACCGGCGTGCCGAGACCACCGCGCACGCCGGGCCGCAGCCGCAGCGGGCGGTCGGCCGAGACGGGCCAGAGCCGCTCCGCCTCCTCCCGCGCGGCCAGCCGGTCGCCCGGGCCGGCAGCACCTGCGCCGGGGTCGGCCCCGGAACGGCGGATCTCCTCCCTCAGCGAGGCGAAAAGCGACTCGACATCGACCGGCTCGGTCGCGGAAATCCCTGCAGATTCCGCCTTTTCTGGCTCACCCTCCGGCACCGGGGCATTCTAGCCCCAGCCCGTGACGCCACTCGGCACAGCTAGCGCTCGCCACGGCCCCGGGCATCAGCGAGCAGCCCCGAGACGTACCACTCGTCCAGTGGGTCGAAGCTGTCGTACGCCTGGCCGACGACAGCGATCACCTCCAGCGCGTGCGGGCAGACGACGGTGTCGGCCTGATCGCGCACGAGAGCGAGCCCGTCGACGTGGCCGACCGGCGTCGCGGCAATCAACTGCATGACGTCCTCGGCCCTTGCCCACCGGCAGGCGGCGGCGAGCGTCAGCCCGGTGATCAGCCCGTCGTCGACGACGATCGCCGTCCGGCCGGCGATCGGCAGCGGCTCGAGCTCGATCCGAGCGTCGAGCGCGGCGGCGGCGCGGCGCGCTCGCTCCACCGCCATTTCGACAACCTCATCCGCCACGCCGTGCGCCTCGCGTAGGTACGGCGGGCCCTGTGCGGTGACAGCACCGAGACGCAGCCCGTGGGCGTTGACCCGCTCGACGTCGACAGCCGTCACAGGCGCGTCGAGCTCCCGCGCGACCTCGACGGCGACCCCAACGCCGCCGCGGGCGACACCAACGACGACCGGCTCGTCAAGCCGAAGCGCGACGAGCGCCTCTGCGAGGACGCGACCGGCGGCAGCACGATCCCGGAAGAGCGGCGGGATCCAGGGAACGAGGCGCACCTGCCGATTGTGGCTACCTCCGGCTTCACTACGCCACCATCAGCCGCTGCGTCGCGCCAGGCACAGAATGGCCGGAGAGACCCGCCCGGCGCTCCCGACTCTAGGATCGCTCCGTGCGCGTCGGGATCTCTCTGCTCACGCTCGTGCCCGGGATCAGCGGCGGCTCGGAGACCTACGCGCGCGAGCTCGTCCGGGCACTTGGGCGGGTCGGTCGGCACGAGTACCGCGTCCTGCTGCCCTCGATCGCACCCGACGTCGAAGGCCTGCCGACCGAGGTCGTCCCCGAATACCGCGCCTCGCGCTCGACGTCCGGGCGCATCGCCGCGATGTCGCTCGCGACCGTCCGCCCCGGTCCGATCCGACAGCGCCTCGCAGGCCTCGACGCCGTCCATTTCCCGCTCAGCGTGATGATCCCGCGCGTCGAGCAGCCACCGGCCGTGTCGAGCGTGCTCGACCTCCAGCACGAGGTAGCTGCCGCAGTTCTTCTCGCGGGCCGAGCGCGCCTACCGCAAGCGCGTCTACGGCTGGACCGTGCGCCGCAGCAGGCTCGTGATCACGATCTCGCACCACGCGGCGCGGACGCTCGTCGAGCGGCTCGGCGTGCCCGAGGAGAAGGTGCGCCCGATCCACCTCGGCATCGACCACGACCGCTTCCGGCCCGGGCCGGAGGAGCGTGAGCCGTTCCTGCTCTACCCGGCGCTCGGCTGGCCGCACAAGAACCATCCGCGCCTGTTCGAGGCGTTCGCGCTGCTCCGCCGCACCCGGCCCGAGCTCGAGCTCGTCCTCACGGGCTACGACGGGCCTGCGCCCGACGGCGTCCGCGTCCTCGGCCGCGTGCCCGGAGACGAGCTCGCGCGCCTCTACCGCACCGCCTCGGCGCTCGTCTTCCCCAGCCTCTACGAAGGTTTCGGCCAGCCGCCGCTCGAGGCGATGGCGTGCGGCTGCCCCGTCGCCGCCTCGAACGTCACCTCGCTGCCCGAGGTCTGCGGCGACGCCGCCCGGCTGTTCAACCCCAAGTCGGCCGAGGCGATCGCCGTGGCCGTCGAGGACGTGCTCGCGCACCCCGACGAGTGGCGCCGGCGCGGCCTCGAGCGCGCAGCCGCCTTCACCTGGGAAGCGACCGCCCACGCCCACGACGACGTCTACGCGGAGCTCGCCGCCTGATCCCGGCGAGAGCGCCTCGACCTCGGCGTCGACGAGCAGACCGACGAGCTCCTCGAAGGTCACGCTCGGCTCCCAGCCGAGCACCCGCCGCGCCCGCGCCGCGTCGCCGACGAGGTCGTGCAGCTCGGCGGCGCCGCGTCGGAATGCGGGATCCGAGCGGACGTGCTCGCGCCAGTCGAGCCCGACGCGGGCGAACGCCAGCTCGACCAGCTCCTGCACGGAGTGGCTGACGCCGGTGGCGACGACGTAGTCGGCGGGCTGGTCGTGCTGCAGCATCGACCACATTGCGCGGACGTAGTCCTTTGCGTAGCCCCAGTCGCGCCGCGCATCCAGGTCGCCCAGCACCAGCTCCTGCTCCAGCTCGAGCGAGATCGCCGCCGCGGCACGCGCGACCTTGCGCGGCAGGAAGTCCACCGGCCGGCGCGGCGACTCGTGGTTGTAGAGGATCCCGCAGCTCGTGAACATGCCGTAGCGGCGGCGGTAGCTCGCGGCGATGAAGTGGCCGTACGCCTTCGCCACGCCGTACGGCGTGAGCGGGTTGAGCGGCGTCTCCTCGTCCTGCGGCGACTCGCGCGGCTCGCCGAAGATCTCGCTCGACGAGGCCTGATAGACGCGGATCGAGGAGTCGACCTCGCGCACCGCCTCGAGCAGCGAGGTGACGCCGACCGCCGCGAACTCGGCCGTCAACACCGGCTCGTCCCAGGAGCGCGGGACGAACGACGGAGCGGCGAGGTTGTACACCTCCGTCGGTTGCGTCTCGTCGAGCGCGCGGGCGAGCGAGTCGCGGTCGAGCAGGTCGGCCTCGACGAGGTCGACCCGGTCGAGCACGCCTGCCAGCGCCGCCGCGTAGGCGGCCGGCGGTCGGCGAACGACGCCGAAAACGGAGTAGCCCTGCTCGAGCAAGAGCTCGGCGAGGTACGAGCCGTCCTGGCCGCCGATGCCGGTTATGAGCGCGCGCCGGGTCACCAGGCGGCGATCATACGCGCGTGGCCACGCCGCTCACCGACGCCCTCCGCGAGGCGCCGCCCGGCCTGCACGGCGAGGGCGAGTACTGGGGCCTCGCCTGGTCGGCGCTCGCCTGGCTGGAGGAGACGGTGCAGCCCGGCTGGGCCACGCTCGAGACCGGCGCCGGTGCCAGCACCATCGTCTTCGCCGCAGCGGGCGCAGACCACGAGGCGATCACGCCCGACCACGGCGAGGAAGATCGGATCCGCGCCCAGTGCACGGAGCGCGGCATCGACTCGTCCCGCGTCCGCTTCCGCGTCGGCCCCTCACACGAGGTGCTGCCCGCCTGGACGCCCCGGCCGCTCGACCTCGTCCTGATCGACGGCGCGCACGGCTTCCCCTACCCGATCCTCGACTGGTGGCACCTGGCCCCGCACGTACGCGTCGGCGGCACCGTCCTGCTCGACGACGCGTATCTCCCTGCCGTCGCGTCGATCGTCGAGTACGTGCGTGCGAGCCCCGACTGGGAGCTCGAGGACGCGGTCAGCTTCCGCACTGCGTGCGCGCGCAAGGTGCGCGACGACGCCTCCGCCGTTCGACGCCGACGCGCAGGCAGCGCACGGGAAGATGAGCTTCGCGTACCTCCCGCCGCGGCGCCGCATCGTCGCCTCCGCCCGGCAGCGAATCTTCTCGACGCGCGCCGGCCGGGCTCTGGCGTCCGGCGCGCAAGCAAGCCAGGCTAGGACGCAGGGAGCGCCACGGTGATGGGCGACCGAGGCGACGCATGGCGCCGCTTTGCAGCCGCCCGGGACTGGCGGGCTCCTGACCGACGCCTGCAGACCAGAGACGCAGACGTAGAGACAGCTGCAGCTCACCACTGCGATCACAGCGACGTAGACCAGACGACTGCTGCGGCGGCGGGCGGCAACAGGACGGCCGGCGGGACGAAGGCAACGACGGCGCGCACGATGACGACGAGGGCTGCGACCGCCAACCCCCGGGCCGCCAGCCGCAGCGCGCCCAGCCGTACGAGCATCGCCCCGAACAGCAGCGCCGTCGTCGCCGCGAGCGAGAGCGCGAGCCCCTCCAGCCCGCCGAGCGCCTGCCCGAGCGCGGCGACGGGCACATGGACGAGCACGAGCCCGACCGCCAGCAGCGGCAAGCCCGCGCCGCCGCCCCGCGACGAAGAGGAGCGGAAACGTCACCGTCGCGCCGACCGCGACGGCGCCCCAGAGCGAGTAGACGACGATCAGGCGGCCAAGCTCGTCTCCCGACGTCGGCGCCGTAGCCCGGGCCGAGCACGCTGGTCGACGATCGGCGCGCCCGCGAGCGCGAAGACGCCCGGTCGACGGCGCCGACGAGCTGCGAGGGCGATCCAGGAGGCGGAGACGACGTGTCGCGCGACGCCTGCGGCGTCCAGGCCGGCGCGGGTCAGCGGCACCGCCGTGACGAGCCCGATCGACGACGCCGTGACGGCGACGACGGCCGACGCGATCAGGTACGCGAACCCGAAGCTCGTCACTGCGCCGACGCCCTCCCGCGCGGCGAACGGGATCGAGACGACGTAGATCGCCTGCAGCGCCAGCGGCAGCGCGACACCGCGGCCGAGCTCGGCGAGGCGCCTGCCCGGCGAGGCGCCGGTCGGACGTGCGCCCGTGCGCGGCATCGCCTCCCGGGCCGCGCGCCGAGCAAGCACCGCAACCGGAACGAGCCAACGCGACCGCGCCGTTCAGCGCCATCCCCCAGGGGAGCGCGTCGATGCCGTCCGGCTCGACCCGCAGGAGGATGAAGGCCAGGCCCAGCGACGCTGCCGAGCGCGTAGCCGAACGCGGCCGAGCGGTAGTCGTCCAAAGCCGCCAGGGCGCTCGCGGCCAGCCCTGCGTAGAGCTGGCAGACGGCGGCGACCACCATCCACGGCAGCGCGTCCGCGGCCGTGTCGCGGGCGACGGCCGGACCCGTCCCCGGTGAGCAGCCCGCGCGATCGGTCCGGCGGCGAGCGAGCACAGCGAGCAATCGCCGGCACGGCGACCACGGCCAGTGCCAGCGCGTACGCCGTCGTCTCGCCGCCGAGCCGCCGCGCCGAGCGGGCGCGCGCGAGCGGCGGGCAGCACGGTGACCCGGATCGCAGTCGCCGCCAGCACGAGCACGACGAAGACCCCGTAGGCCGCGAAGAACCCGTCCGTCTCCGGCCCGCGGCCGAACTCGCGCGCCAGGATGATCCCGACCACGGCCGCGAGCCCGGTCTGGACGGCCAGCGCGGCGGCCGTGACGGCGCCGCTTCCCAGCGATCCGAGTCCGGGCCGGTCTGTACCCTTGCTCACCGACCCGGAAGCGTACGCAGCATGCCGACCGACACTGTCTGGACTGACACCGACCTCGACGAGCTGCGCGCGGAGTTCGGCGACGTCTACGGCGGCCGCACGGTGCTCGTCACCGGCGCGGACGGCTTCATGGGCTCGCACCTGACGGATGCGCTCGTCGAGCTCGGCGCCAACGTGCACGCGTTCGTGCGCGCCACCTCGAGCGGGGCGCTGAACAACATCGGACACCTCCGCAACCGGCTGAAGGTGCACTTCGCCGACCTCACCGACCGGACCTCGATCGACTACCTCGTGCGCGAGCTGAAGGAGGCGCCGACGACCGGCCGTACGTCTTCCACCTCGGCGCGCAGGCCCACGTCGGCGAGTCGTGGCACCGGCCCTACGAGACGGTGATGGCGAACACGGTCGGGACGCTCAACCTGCTGCAGTCGATCGTCGACTGGGGGCTCGAGCTCGAGAAGTTCGACACCGCCGGCACGTCGGAGGAGTACGGCAACGTGCGCGACGACGTCTCTCACCACCACGACTTCGACGATGCGGGCAGCCTGATCCTGCACGAGCGCTCGCCGATCAACCCGAAGTCGATCTACGCGACGGCGAAGGTCGCGGCCGACTTCCTGACGATGAACTACTACGACGCGTTCGGCGTGCCCGGCGTCGTCACCCGCATGTTCAACAACTACGGCCCGCGCCAGAACCCGCGCTACGTGACCGGCACGATCATCACGCAGGCGCTCGCGCGCGAGACGATCGAGCTCGGCAACCTCGAGCCGCTGCGCGACTTCTGCTTCTGCACCGACGGCGTCCGCGGCCACCTCACGGTCGCGGCGCACGGCATCCCGGGCGACGTCTACGTCTACGGGCAGGGCGAGAACATCTCGATGGGCGACTGGGCCGAGATGATCCTCCGGCTCGGCGAGGAGCACGGCTTCTGGCCCGCCGACCGCGAGATCGTCCAGACGCCGAACCGCTACCGCCGGGTGCGAGCGACGTGATGGCGCTGCGCGTCGGCCACGAGAAGCTCACCCGCGAGACCGGCTGGATGCCGAAGGTCTCGTGGGAGGAGGGCCTGCTGCGCACGATCCGCTGGTACGCGGACAACCGCGAGCGTTGGATCGGCCGCGTCGACTGGCTCCCGACGGGCGCGCAGCTGACCGCTCAGTCGCGCAGCGACAGTGACACGCATCCTGGTCACCGGTGGTCGCGGTTTCCTCGGCTCGCACCTCGTCGAGCGGCTCGAGCAGGACGACCACGAGGTCTTCGTCGCGCGGCGCCGCGACTACGACCTGACCGAGATGGCCGACACGGCGCGGCTGTTCGACGACGCGCGGCCGGAGCTCGTCTTCCACCTCGCCGCGGAGGTCGGCGGCATCGGCGCGAACCGCGCCAACCCCGGGCGCTACTGGTACGCCAACCTGATGATGGGCGCGCACGTGCTCGAGCAGGCGCGGCTGCGCGGCACCACGAAGCTCGTGCATGGCCGGCACCGTCTGCTCGTATCCCGAAGCTCACGCCCGTGCCCTTCCGCGAGGACGAGCTCTGGAACGGCTACCCGGAGGAGACGAACGCGCCCTACGGCGTGGCGAAGAAGACGCTGCTCGTCGGGCGCGCAGGCGTACCGGGAGCAGTACGGCTCGAACACGATCTTCCTGCTCCCGACGAACCTCTACGGCCCGCGCGACAACTTCGACCTCGCCGACCTCACACGTGATCCCGGCGCTGATCCGGAAGATGCTCGAGAACCCGAGCGAGGTCGTCGCTCTGGGGCGACGGCACGCCGACTCGCGAGTTCCTCTACGTCGAAGACTGCGTCGAGG
The DNA here is from genome assembly GCA_963737565.1 of uncultured Actinomycetes bacterium. Lineage (GTDB taxonomy): Bacteria > Actinomycetota > Thermoleophilia > Gaiellales > Gaiellaceae > Gaiella. The sequence continues at coordinate 2,509 of CAVTTF010000011.1, read as the reverse complement.
GGCTTCTGCTCGCGGCCGAGCGCTACGACGGGCCCGAGCCGGTGAACCTCGGCACCGGCGTCGAGATCTCGATCCGCGAGCTGGCCGAGCTCGTGGCCGAGATCGTCGGCTTCGAGGGCGAGATCGTGTGGGACACCTCGATGCCCAACGGCCAGCCGCGGCGCAGCCTCGACGCTCGCGCGCCGAGCGGCTGTTCGGCTTCCGCGCGGCCACGCCGCTGCGGGAGGGGCTGGAGCGCACGGTCGCCTGGTACCGCTCGACCGTCCTGCATGGAGCTCATTAGAGGCTTGATGTGAACGTGCCCCAGCGGCCGCGAAGCGGACGCCTTCAGGGGTTTGCGCGTCGCGGATCCGCGAGGAAGCGGATTCGCGACGGCGCAGCTGGTACCAGGGCCCTCCGCGCTGCGGCCGACGCGCTGATCGAGCACCGCCGCCTCGTCCTCTGCAGCCTCGTCGGAGCGCAGTTGCTGTTCGCGTTGGCTCTGGCGCTCTCGGTCGAGCACAACGGCTGGCTCTACTACCAGGGCGGCGACCAGATCTGGCTCGTCACGACGGGTTGGCTGCTGACGTTCCTCGAAATGCCGTGGGCGATCATCAGCCCCGGCTGGCCGCTCGTCCTGGCCCCGATCACGGCGTTGACCGGCCCGGACATGATCTCCGCGCTCCCGCGCGACGATGGCGCTGAACGTGCTCGTGCTCGGCCCGCTCGCCACCTGGGCGGTCTACGCGCTCGCCGCCCGCATCGCCGGCGTCGGCGCAGGACTCTGGTGTGCGGCGCTTTGGGTGATCGCCCCGTACGCCGCGATCCCGCTCTTCGTCGACCGCTACCACGAGCGCTACGTCGAGCAGCTCCTCCCGCAAGCGCTGGGCTTCACCCAGCTGGCCGACTACCCCTCGATGGTGCTTACTGCTCTCGGCGGCGCGCTGCTCGTGAGAGCGCTCGAGCCTGGGCGGCAGCACGAGGCGATCGCCGCCGGCCTCCTCGCCGGCTACGCCGCCGGCATCAAACCGGCCAATTACCTCTTCCTCGCCGGCGTGCGGGGCAGCCTTTGTGCTCGCGCGCCGCTGGCGTGAGGGACTCGCCTTCGGCTGGCTGCTCGTGCCCGCGGCGGTCGCGGTGTGCTCGTCTGGGAGGCGAAGGGGCTGGGCCCTGAGCAGGTGCACGTGCAGGGCGGCGGGCGCCGCCCTGCCGCCGGTGGCGTCGGTGTTCTACCGGATCGACGCCTTCGACTTTGGACGCGTGGCGGCAGAACATGTCCGGCTTACGCGAGTACTTCTGGAGCGCGCGCCTCCTCCAATGGGCGCCGCTCGCGGGCACCGTCGTGGTCGCCCGCCGTTCGCTCCCGGCGGCCGGCCTGCTCGCCAGGCTGACTGTTCGCCTTCTCCTGAGGGCTCGGCGCCTGTCGCGACGGTCGTCTCCGGCAGCTTCTTTCGCCTGCTGATGCCGGCGCTTCCCGGCCTTCCTGCTCCTTGTCGCCGCCGTTCCGCTGCTCGTCCCGACGCTCTTCGGCGCCTGGAGAGCGAATCGCGCCGGTCGAGACACCTCTGTTGCGCCGCCGTTTCGTCGTCGTGCTTGCCGTCCGCTCGCAGCTGCCGCCCACCGCCGCCACGGCGCTGGCGCGCCCGCTCGAGGGGGCCGACCGCGCGATCATCGTCGACGAGATCCTGGTGCCGGTCGGCGGCGACCGGCTACGGCTCCGGGTCGAGCGCCAGGGCAACGGGCAGCGCCTGAGCTGGGAGGAATCCCACCGACCTCGCCGCGCCTCTTCTACCGCGTCTATCGCACGCGGGGGGCGGGTGCAGAGCGACGTCCACTGCGGAGAACAGGGGCGCGGTCAAGTGTGACCTCGAGATGGATGTCCTCTCGCCACGACCCGAGCAGCGCACGTACCTCTCGAATGGCCGCCCGAACCCGGGCGTCTCGTACCGGATCGGCGCCGCCGCGAACTGGGAAGACGACGTGAAGCAGGGCGACGTCTTTCTGCTCAGCGACCTCCCGTCCCGCGCCGAGCGTGTGAAGACGGATCGCGATCGCGCGCTGGCCGGTGGCGGCAGCGAGCAGGCTTGACACTCCTCGCCGGGTTTGTCTACCTGCGCGCGCTCGACTTACGCACCAACTACGACGAGGGCGTGTACCTCGGCCAGCCTCGACGCGATGCGCCACGGCCAGCGCCCTCGGCGAGGACCTGTACGCGAGTTCAACCGCCCGGTTTCTACTGGCTGCTCCGCGCGGCCGGCGGCCCCCTTCGGCGATTCGCCCTCGAAGGGATCCGCCTCGCGTTCATCCTGCTCGCGCTGGTTGGCGTTCTCGCTGCTGTACGCCCTGCGCGCTCGCGACTGTACGGCGCCGCCGCAGGCTTGGCGGCCGCCGCCTTCTTGGTGATCGGGCCGCCTTTCCCGACAGTGGCCCCGACTGTCTCTGCAGACGTGCCCTCGATCGCGCTCGCTCTGCTCGCCCTCGCGCTCGTCGCAGTTGCCGTTCAGGACGAGTCGCACCGCCCCTGGGCGGC